>NZ_JBALDM010000048.1:0-64085 GCF_036917435.1 Nostoc sp. | reverse complement strand
TAACGAACAGTAGAGTCAACAGTTTTATCCTTGAGTAAGTCGAGGATGTCTTTGACGTAGGGTTTGACAGCTTCCTCCCCCAGATTTCCCAATGCCACTGCTGCACGGTAACGAACAGTAGAGTCAACAGTTTTATCCTTGAGTAAGTCGAGGATGTCTTTGACGTAGGGTTTGACAGCTTCCTCCCCCAGATTTCCCAATGCTTCTGCTGCATTGGAACGAACAGAGGGGTCAATGGTTTTATCCTTGAGTAAGTCGAGGATGTCTTTGACGTAGGGTTTGGCAGCCTCCCCCAGATATCCCAATGTATATACTGCATTGGAACGAACAGAGGGGTCTAAGGTTTTATCCTTCAGGACGTCAGCGATGTCTTTGACGTGGGGGACGTGGGGTTTGGCAGATTCCCTCAGATTTCCCAATGCCTGTGTTGCATAGTAACGAACAGAGGGATCAACGGTTTTATCCTCGACTTCCCCAAGGATGTCTTTGACGTAGGGTTTGGCAGCGTCCCCCAGATTTCCCAATGCCTCTGCTGCATTGGAACGAACACCATTGTCAACGGTTTTATCCTTCAGGATTTTCGCAGCTTTTTGAGCAATATTCTCTGGTTTGTGAACTACCGATTTTAAATTTTTTAGATCATATTCATTAAATTTATCAAAAGCGAGTTTCTTTACTCCGTCATATCCATCATCAAGGGCAGCAACGATACCGTTAATCTGCCACGCTTCCGGTGTCGGCTTAGGCGCTTCTTTCGCGCTTACCCAAGGCAGGAAGAGGAGGAGAGTCAACAGCAGGGTAAAGGGGAAAAGGAAAAAAGGCGATCGCTTTTTAAGTAGATGCTTAGACATGGTTGAAGCCAATGGGTAATGCGCTACGTCCCGGCGAGTTGAACTGAATCAACTCGCCACCTACATTAAAGTTCAATTAACTTGAAGCCCCAAGGTTTGAGAGCCGCTTCCGCTAGTTCTGTATTTACACCTTCATAAGCCTCCCATTCCAAGGGATGCTCTTTCGGATGTCCATCGCCGACATTACCTGCAACTTTGATTATGGGACAATTGGCGATGCGATCGCGCTCCAACCCTTTTGGCACTGCTAGCTGGATTTTATGCCCAACAAACTTGGCTGTACTTTCTTCCGCCACAGCTTCACGGATTAAACAAATATCACCAGCAGTCCCCCAAGTCGTTTGGTAGATGTGCAGGAATGATATATAAGGTGCTGGTTTGATGGATCTTTTGAGAACATGCATTATCTGTAATCCTTACACTATGAGTCAAAAATCATAAGTTATATAAGTATTTTCTATCACGTTCGTAGGGAAGAAGAATGTTTTTAACTCACTTTTTGCACCTAGCCTAAGTGATTAGCCTTTTTGGAGAGAGATCATCGTCTGCATACTAGCTCTCAGAGCGATCGCAGCTAAATGCTGCTACACGAGATAATAGCAATGTCTCATTCAATAGTTGGCGATCGTCAATGTCTTTTGATAACCTCTGCAAACTACTGTCCGAAAAACATCCCGAACGTTTTGCTAGTTGGGTTTTGGGTACAGAGCAAACTTCCGTCAAAGTTCTCAAAACCGAATTGAGTATTGAACCGATTCGCGCTGATTACGTTACGTTCTTACAGTTAGAAGGACGTATTCTCCACCTGGAATTTCAAACCAAACTAGAATCTACACCGCCACTACCCTTGCGGATGCTAGATTATTGGGTACGCTTGTATCGTTTATATCGTCTACCCATAACCCAAGTTGTCGTATTATTGCTTCCCCCTGCACCAGGAACGGTAATTGAAACTGTCTTTTCAGTCGAAACTACTCGTCATGAATATCGCGTGATTCAAATGTGGTCAGAAAATCCTGAATCATTCCTCAATGACCCAGCTTTATTACCATTAGCACCACTGGCAGCAACCACGCAACCTCAAGGCTTACTACAACAAGTTGTGGAAAAAGTCAATCAACTTGAGCTAAGACAACGACCAGAAATTTCCGCCTACACCCAAATCTTAGCGGGGTTAAAATACAATCAGGATTTGATTCGACAATTATTTCGGGAGGGTATGATGCGCGAATCAGTAATTTATCAAGAAATTCTTGCTGAAGGCGAACAACGAGGCGAACAACGTGGAGAACAACGTGGACGGGAAGCAGAAGGGCAATTGCTCATTCTCCGTCAACTGACTCGACGGGTGGGAGAATTACCCCAAGAGGTGCGATCGCAGATTGAAAATCTCTCCTTAGAACAATTAGAAAATCTTGGTGAAGCATTGTTGGATTTTCAAGCGATCGCGGATTTAGAATCCTGGTTTACTACATTAGAGTAGCAAGGATTTGATTCGACAATTATTTCGGGAGGGTATGATGCGCGAGTCAGTAATTTATCAAGAAATTCTCGCTGAAGGCGAACAACGTGGAGAACAACGCGGACGAAAAGCGGAAGGGCAATTGCTCATTCTCCGTCAACTGACTCGACGGGTGGGAGAATTACCCCAAGAGGTGCGATCGCAGATTGAAACTCTCTCTTTAGAACAATTAGAAAATCTTGGTGAAGCATTGTTGGATTTTCAAGCGATTCCCCAAGGGGGAACGGCAAAGCCGAACGCGGATTTAGAATCCTGGTTTACTACATTAGAGTAGCAATGTCTTTCTTCTGAAAAGGGAATGTTTTTACAACACGATAATTGCCCACATACTAGCTGCCAAAGCGATCGCTGCTAGGTGTTGCCCAAGGAGCGATCGCACTGATTGCCGTGCAATTTTTTGCGTTAACAACATAGTCATCAACACTGAGAAAATTATCGTTGTACCTTGCAAAAAGGCAATCACAGCCGGGTGAGCAACCAATATTGGCAATTGTTCTCCACTCAAACCAAAAGTAGCAAAGGTAACAGGTAAAATCCGCCCGCCTTCGCCTAAACCCAAACGCAGATAGTGAGCTAAGTTCCCACCCAAAACCAATGGTAGGTAGCCATAAGCAAGTTCTACAAATGATTTTGGCTTCCGGTTAAAATTCAACAGTTTCAGCAAACCATAAGCCCCAAAGGTAAATATCGCTGGGATAATTAACACTAGCAGCGATAATCCGAAGTGCTGCCAAAACTGAGTTAAATCCAGTTGTAACCCCAACCAAGATTGCAATTCTGGCAATCTATGCAGATATATCCCACCCAACAGCAAAAACAATAATGCTACTTCATAAGTGCGGGGTACATGAGTTGTCCACAGTTCAATTCCAGGGGGACGCAAGTTGAACTCGACGGAACGATGGGGACAGGCTTTTAGGCAAGTCATACACAGTACGCAATCTCTGTTATCTTCTAACTGCGCGGGGTGCGAGTATAAAGGACATCCATTAGTTTCCAGCCCTTCGCCCTTTTGTGGCCCACCTTTATAACATTGATAGGTGGTGCAACTGGCAGAACATATCCCTTGCTGGGCGCGGAGTTCTGTCATTGAGAGTTTGGCAAATAAACCATTCATCCCACCGATGGGGCAAAGATATCGACACCAAAACCGCCGCTCAAAAATGGCGGAGAAAATCATCGCCCCAGCTGTAATTAACAGCAGCAAACAAGCGCTGAGGTAAGCAGTATTTTCTAAATGCCAGAGTTCCTCCCATAAGAAAATTAGGGTGAATAAACCAAACATGAACCATCCGCCCCATTTCTCAGCTTGCTGTCTCGGCCAGCGTTTGAGTTGTCGCGGCCACAGCCAGAGAGATAACTTTTGGGTAATTTCCCCGTAAATCATGAAGGGACAAACAGAACACCAGATACGTCCCAAAAAGGGAAAGAGAAATAAGAAGAACGGCCACCACCAAGCCCAAAAGAAATTTAATACGAAATTGCGATCGCGGGTTTGTGGCCCAATAAACAACACTGCAATGATGATTGCAAAGGCCGTTGCCGTAAAACCATAATTAATGCGATCGGGCCACCAAGGACTCCGTAAAAACTTCCGTAAATCAGGATAAACATTTAATAAATTCACCCGAAACCGTTTTTTCTTGGTTTCGGCTGGCCAGAAAATTTCTTCTGTTAATTCATTAGCACCCTCCGCTTGCACGATCGCTCTTTCTACCAGATTTTTGAGTTCCTTGAGGTTTCCAGGAAAATCATAAGACTGGAGGCGACGTAAAGCTTCTGGGGTGATATGCGGTTTAGAAACGCCTCTAGATCGAGTGTAGAGACTAGTATAATATTCGACCTGTACCTGAATATCAGCTTTCCGCACCCGTAACGGTGGGACTTTAATAATGTGACCAACAGAACGTTCAACTGTCGGCTGAGTTTTTTCTGAAACAATCAGAATTCTGGCTTTACTGGGGCGGGGTTCAGGTGTTGATTCTCCCGAACGGCTTACAGGGGTATATGTGCCAGTTTTGAGCAACTGTGTCACGGGAGGTAATAATTCATCGGGCAATTCTTGGATGTTGTTGAGAACTAAAGTACCCTCTCCCAACCATTCCAACAGTCCTGGTTTACCGCCAGCACGACCAAATAAGTCTGCGCCGCTTGTTTGCAGAATACCGCAATTGACTTTAATTATTGGTTCTCGCCGTTTTGGAGAACCAAAATGGATCAGGGCTGCTATGTTGTCTTTTTCTAACCCTGGTTCGCCGAAAATATCCACTGATTTGCGATCAGCAGCTGCTTCTCGAATTTGTTCTCGCAACCGCACAGCATAGCGACTCGTACCGACAATTCCCCGTTGGGCTTTGGTAACTAAATATGGTCGCAAAGCTACAGAACGTTCTTGTTCATAGCTAAGTGCAGATGTAGCTTGAGCTAATTCTTGAGCCAATTGGCGGGAAAAAGCCTTAGCGATTTCGGGGTATTGGGTGACTAGTTCCCGAAATTTAGCACCAGCCACAACCCAGAAGTGACATTCAGTTACTGTAGTAATTGTGAATGGAGTTAATTCATCCAATAGCAATTCTTTGAGTTCAATCACCGATCCGGGAAGGAATCCACAAGCTAAGGCTGGGTTGGTTTCATTGGTGGTATTGCTTTCGAGTTGACCTTCTACAAGAATATAAAGGGCTTCTGGAGGAGTGCCTTCGCTAACTAAGTCAGTTTCGGCACTTACAACCTGTTCTTCAATTACTTGTGCGATCGCATTTAACACTTCAGGCGAGAGAATTCCTAAAGAAGTGCGTTCTTGTAGCCATATAATCGTTTCTGGAGATGTCATCTTAATTTCTCCGTGTAAGCTGCTGTATAACTGTTTTCAATTCGGTGGAATACAGTAAAAGCACACAAATATGCTAATTTACCGAGTATTACATCGAAACAATAACCGCTATCAAAGAAATTATCCTCTGAAAGAATGTCAAAATATCTTTGTGCGGCTGTTATGGATTAATATCTGAAAATTGAGCGGGGATGAACTATGGCAATTTATCTAGACTCAGCGATCGCATCTGAAGCTGAAGTGGTAAAACTTTGGGGATGGGTGCAAGGCATTACAACTAATCCCACGCTGTTGTCTCAAAGCGATACCCCACCAGAAACCACGCTCAAAAAATTGGTCGCCTTGACAAATGGCCCGTTATACTATCAACTTGTGTCATCCGATAAAGCTGGGATGCTAGCTGAAGGTAGAAAAGCTTTCGAGATTATTGGTTCACAAACAATTTTGAAGATTCCCGCAACACCGCTAGGATTTGAAGTAGTGGCGAGTCTATCACCAGAAATTACCTGTTCGGTGACAGCAATTTACAGTGCAGCCCAAGCAGCAGTTGCACGGGAGGCAGGAGCGAAAATTGCCATAGCTTATGTAAATCGGGCTACGAGGTTGTTAGGTGATGGTATTGCCTTAGTGCGGGATATGGCTAGCGTCCTCAAAGGTAGTGATACGGAAATTTTGGCAGCTAGTATCAAATCTCCCGAAGAAGCAGCTGCTTCACTGCAAGCCGGGGCGCATCATTTGACTTTACCATTGGCAATGTTGCAGGCGATCGCAACTCATGAATTTTCACAGAAAACTGTTGAAGAATTTGCTAAAGGAGGTATAGGTTTAAGATAATTCGTAATAGAGCCTCCGGCACGCTCCGCGAACGTAATTCGTAATTCGTAATTAAATATGAGTTTGTCAGATATCTCTAATCTCTGGGTTCCTCTCGCGCTTTTAGGTTTAATTATTGTCGCTGCTGTATTTTTTAGTCGCAGCAATTGATTACTAAAGTTATGTTAGGTAAAGTAAGAAAGCTTTTTGCTGCCTGACAGTACTTTGGTAATAATCAACATAAAAATGGTAGAAAATCTTTTTTATATGCTTTATCTACGATCAATTCAGGAATTTTACCTTTTTACTTAGATATCTTTGCTTCAAGAGACAACTTTGCATATTCTTCACATTATTTACTGAGAAATTTACGAAAAGTTATTACGCTCTGCGATCGCAGACATTACTGATAACCTGACTAAAAGTTTATCAGGTCAATAAGAATACCCACTGTAGAATCAAGTTGGAGGAATAGTTTAGTATTTTAATCGAGTGGTTTGATGTGGTCACTTTTAGTAAGATAAAGTACAGAGTGTCATAACTTAACCTCAAGTAAATACAAAAGGAATGCGGATATGGGCAAAGGGAGGTTAGAAGCTTTTAGTGATGGAGTGATTGCCATCATCATCACCATTATGGTGCTAGAAATCAAAGTGCCGCATGGGTTCGATTTAGCCGCGCTGCGTCCGCTTATCCCAGTATTTCTGAGTTATGTGCTGAGTTTTATTTATATCGGCATCTACTGGAACAATCACCATCACCTACTACAAGCAGTCCGACAGGTTAATGGACGTATCCTTTGGGCTAATCTGCATTTGCTGTTTTGGTTGTCGCTAATTCCCTTCGTCACAGGCTGGATGGGCGAAAATCACTTTGCCGCTACGCCAGTTGCACTCTATGGTACGGTGTTGTTGTTGAATGCGATCGCATACTACATTCTTACCCGCGCCCTGATTTCTCATCACGGTAGAGATTCAACATTAGCGATCGCAGTTGGTGAAGATTTCAAAGGAAAAATATCGGTGGTGTTCTATGCTGTAGCAATTGCACTTGCCTTTTTGAACTCATGGTTTGCCTGTGCATTATACGTTTTAGTTGCAATTATTTGGCTTATCCCTGACCGTCGCATTGAGAAGACTCTGACTTCCTAAGCTAATGATGAATTACCTACAAGTGCAATACCTAAACACAAAAAACATCATAACGGCAAAATCCGTCGCCGCATAAAACACGTGTGAGAAAAGCTGAGATCGCCTCACGCGATTCCACCGTTTACACGAATGTTTTGCCCAGTAATCCATCTGGCTTCATCGCTAGCGAGAAATGCTACTACATCGGCAATTTCTTGCACATCTCCCAGTTTGCCAAAAGCAGCCATTTGAGCCAAGCGATCTATCTGTTCTTGGGTTTTGCCTTCTCGAAACAGTTCTGTATCGGTGGGGCCAGGAGAAATAACATTAACTGCGATCGCTTTTGCACCCAATTCTTTAGCTAGTACCCGCGTGATTTGTTCAACAGCGCCTTTGGTTCCGACATAAGCACTATAAGTTGGCAGCATCATCACTGTAGTTGATGAAGAAAAGTTGATAATCCGTCCGCCTTCTGATAAATGTTGCGCGGCTTGTTGGCAAGCAAAATAAGTACCTTTGACGTTAATAGCAAAAATCGCATCGAAATCTTCTTCTGTCACCTCAGTAATCGCTTTATAGAAGGCGATTCCGGCATTGTTTACCAAAATATCAACTTTGCCAAAGCGTTGAAGTGTTTGCTCAAACAGCCGTTGGATGTCGGGTACTTTGCTAATATCGGCTTGAATAGCGATCGCTTCTACTCCCAACTTTTCAATTTCTGCAACAACTTCCTGCGCTTTGACTACATTACCTGCATAGTTGACGACAATAGATGCGCCGTTACCAGCTAATTTTAGTGCGATGGCACGTCCAATTCCCCGCGATGCACCAGTAATAATTGCAACTTTCCCTGTTAAAGATGACATAAATTAATCTAGTTTTTTTGGTTTGCCAAGGTGATTATCTGCTGTTAAAGTACAATAGCAAGGTTAAATTTAGCGATATTTACTAGTCTGGAGGCAAAAACCCAGACCTAATTCGTTCAGGTCTGGGTAGTTAATTTAAGATTCTGGAACGATCGCAACACCATCTCTAAGATTGAGCAACCCTGAGATAATAACTTTATCTTCTGGCTGTAATCCTTCAATCACTTGGTAATTATTATCTTTGATTTCGCCTAGCTTCACGCGCCTTTGTCGAGCTACTTGTTGAGATAAACCTTGGGGAGATATTTCGGTTTCAACTACATACACAAAAGTATCGCCACCGACACGAGTCATTGCTGTTGTGGGGATTAAAATTCCGGGGCGCTGATTCCAAAATAATCTAGCCCTTACCAATTGATCTGCACGTAATTGACCGTTAGGGTTGTCAAAAAGTGCTTTAACAAGTATCCCTGGTGTTTCATTATTAGCAGTAGGCGCAATGAAAAATACCCTACTTCTACCCAGTTTTTGACCTTGTGTATTCATTACTTCCACTGGCATTCCCTTACGCAATTGCAGCCCTTGCTGTAATGGCACAGAGATGTTCAATTCTAAAGGTCGATTTTGGGTGATATTAACTAATTGTGTAGAAGTATTAACTAAATCACCTACTTTCACAGCCATGTTACCGACAGTGCCATTAAAGGGAGCAGTAATTTTGTCAGACTGGATTTGTTGTGTTTGAGTATTTACATTAGCTTGCGGCAAGGTTTTTTCAGCTTGCCTAATGTTGGCTGTTTGTGCTTGAATCCTGGAATCAATTGCATTAAGACTAGTTTTAGCATTGGCAAGCCGATCGGCAAATTGATTGCGAGTCTGTCGAGAGATGGCTCCTTGTTCAGCTAGGATAGAATACTTTTCGTAGGTTTGCTGATACAATTGCACATTCGCAACATAAGATGATCGTTGGGCTTCCAGAGATTTGAGTATAGTACGGGCATTTTCTAGTTGCAATAAAAATGCTTGAGGTGGAGCATTGTTAGGAGCGATCGCAGATTGTGCTGTACGATCTACTTGGATAATTGGCGCTCCTTCGACAACTGGATCTCCCGGTTTGACAAATATTTGGGTAACTTGGCCCTGAATTCTCGGCCCGATTGTGACTGAGCGCTGAGATTTTAGGCTAGCAATAAAATCTGAACTTTCCTCTATTATGCCGCTTTGTACTGTGGATATTTTGACCCTTACCCCTTGAGGTTGAACGTTAGCGGTTGCAGGCGTTGAATTTTGCGGAGTGAGCAAACGCCAAACTAGGGCTGTTCCGCCCCCTAACAATAATAGTGCAGGTAAAAATAACCAAAGCCACCGCCGTTTTCCAGAAGGTGGCTCAAATGAGGTTTGTGGAGTTTCGTCTCCACGATCAGTTTGAGGCTCAGGGGATGTCATGGCTTATGAGGAACTTAAGGGATAAATTAACTACAATTACATCAAAATTTCATCTGTTGATATTGAAATTACTGATTTAGCATGAGGTTTTGTGACAAATTATGTGTTACCCCATCCAAATATACAGTTTTGATGATTCTGTCTAAATCTACCCAAAGGTGAATCCCTAATTTTCCATCCAGTTATTATAGACAAGCTTTGGTGGTGCTAGCATACCCATAATCCCACCGTAGAAAGTCAGTTATTTCGCTGAGTCAGTCAATATGTGAGTTAATAATACGGCTAGTTGACCATAGCTCAATCCCTTAAAAGTCTTTATTGTCAGGCTTACGATTAAAGAATTAACGGCTAAACTCTGCTTCTGGCAAGTCAACAAAAGCTTTACCAACAGTTACGTAGGGTAGGATCGCGGGTTGCTTGATACAGCTTATCCATCTTTTCGGGCAACGTGAACAGCAGAAAGAAACGAGAGTTGTACACTGTCTCCAAAGTTCCTTAGCTTTTCCCGCAATCCTGCAAATAGCAACTCCTTCACCTTTGGCTCCAGTCTCCTCATCGTACTTAATAGCTTAAGGTAGTCATCAATGCTGTACGTAATCTCACACGCGATTTGCTCAGTCACCAACTCCTTAAAATAACCGGAGTCTAGAATGTCTTGTTCAAACCCTCTCAAAATTTCCGCTTGAGTTTTCGCACCTTCATACCGGACAAGTGAGGGAGCATAGGCTTGATACACTTCAAAGATTGCTTGGTAAACTTCGTATTTTAGTTCAGGGGTTAGATTCCATAGCAGGATGAGACACCCGTTGTCATGTAATGCCGTCGCTGCCTTGGCATACCGAATCTCTGACGGTATCCAATGAAAGGCATTAGCAGATATAACGGCATTGAACTGTTTTGCTTCCAGTTCCCACTCCTCAAATGAGGTGTTGTGGATTGCAACGTTTGGATAGGTTGCACAGTTGCGTTGTGCCAAATGACAAAAATCTTGGTTTGGCTCAATACACCTCATTGAAAAACCAAATTGAGCAAAAGCTACCGTCGCATTTCCTGGGCCACAACCGACCTCAAGAATCGCTGCATCTGAGTCAAGTTGAGCTAAAATGACAGACCGATCGATTAGTTCCTTTGGATATTGTGGTCTGGCTTTGTAATAAACATCAGCAACGGGAGAATACCAATTCCTTCGCTGTTCCAAATTCATAGAAGCTCTGGCATTTATTTCTTGTCTAGAGTCTTGCATAAGCTAGTTTTGGTCACTCAATGGTTCAAATCACGCTAATTGCTTAACTTACTGTAATCACTGTTCCCGCACTCTCATTGGCCAATCTATCTACCGCACATACGGCATAAGTGCCTGCTTGTTGCACAGTAGCAAAGGTTGTACCAGCAGACAAAATTCGTTGAATTGTCCAAGTATCGCCAGCTTGCCGATAAAGTGTCCAAGAACGAACTGGTTGATTATCTCCAGGCTGCCAACTCAGTTTGCGGTTATTGACTTGTAATCCAATGGGTGGAGGGGGTGGTGTTGTATCTTGCCAAGGCAAAGTTGGCGGTAGCGCAGGTTTGTTATAAAGCAGACTTTGGAATTTATCAGCTATGCCCTGACTATTTTGCGTCAAAACAGCGAGATTAAAGAAGATATTCCCCAGTGACAACCGTCCAGCTTGGCTACGACTAATTTTCACCTGCTTTTCAATCTCATCACTCTCTCGACTCTTGTTGCTTGGTTCTGTCAAATTGTTACCAGCGTAAACGTGTCTTTGCTTTGTGTTTACCTGTGTCCACCACTGTAGCAATGCCGAATAACTTTGTTGTGTTTGGTCTGTGCGCCAGTAAAGTTGAGGCGCAATATAATCAATCCAACCTTCTTCTAACCATTTTTTTGAGTCGGCATATAGCACATTGTAAGCATCTAACCCAGTAATACCAGTGGGTTGTCCGGGGCGATAAATCCCAAAGGGACTAATACCAAATTTCACGTCCGATTTGGTTGTTTTAATTCCCTGCCAGAGGCGCTGTACCATTCTGTTAACATTGTCGCGTCGCCAGTCGCCAAGGCTGAGTGTACCACCGACTGCTTTATGTGCAGCGTAGGTTTTTTCATCAGGGAAAGGTTGTCCGTCGATGGGATATGGATAGAAATAATCATCTAAGTGAATGCCATCAACGTCGTAGCGCTTCACTACATCGATAATTACGTTGTAAGCTCTATCTTGAACTATTTTCAGTCCTGGATCCATCCAGCGTTGAGTTTTCCACAAATAAACGCTTTCTGGATTGGTAGCTGCGATGTGGGGACGCACTGTTTTAGCTGGATCGGTGGAAGTGCTGGCTCGGTAAGGGTTGAACCAAGCATGAAGTTCAATATTGCGCTTGTGACATTCTGCGATCGCAAACGCTAAAGGATCGTAAAATGGTTCTGGTGCTTTCCCCTGAGTTCCTGTAATCCAAGCACTCCAAGGTTCTAATTGCGATTCATATAAAGCGTCTCCCTCCGGTCGCACCTGAAAGATCAGGGCATTGAAGTTTAGCTCTTGTAATTTAGTAATAATCTCAGTGAGTTCAGCTTTCTGTTGAGCAACAGGAAGTCCTGCTTTGGAAGGCCAATCACCATTCCACACAGATACTACCCAGGCCCCCCGAAATTCCCGACTATGATTAACCTTAACGCTACCAACAGGTGCGGGTGTTGGTATTGGCGTTGGCGTTGGCGTTGGTATTGGTGTTGGCGTTGGTATTGGTATTGGCGTTGGTATTGGTGTTGGCGTTGGTGTTGGCGGCTGAACTAAGTAAATAGAGGCAATTTTTTCTGCTTTACCTAAATACACCAAAGCTTGATAAATAATTACTGCTACATCTGCACGGGTGGCTGCAAGATTGGGGTTGAGTAATTTGATATTTGGGTGACTAACCACTAATCCAGCGCTTGTAGCAATAGCTATTTGATTTCTACCATAGGCAGGAATCTGAATAGAATCTTGATAAATTTGTGGCAGTGCTGAGAGGAGATCGGGTTTAACCTTAGTGGCAATTTCTAAGCCCGCTACCAAGGAAATTAAAACTTCCGCCCTAGTAATTCGTTCGGCGGGGCGGAAACTTTTATCAAGAAAACCGCTAACAAATGCTTTTTCGTAAGCTGTTTGAATGGCAGCTGCTGCCCAATAATTCGTAGGTACATCAACAAAGGGGATATATTGCCGCTTCTTGGTAATTGTGCCAAATGCGTTGGCGACGATGGCGGCAAATTCAGCGCGGGTGAGGGAGTTATCGGGGCGATATGTGCCATTAGGCGACCCACTGAGAATACCACGTTGGGCTAAGGCTGTAATAAATAAGCGTGCCCAATGGTTTTGAATATCCGAGAAGGAAGTAGCAATAGATACCATTGTTGATTGCAGCTAGCTGGCCTTGATTTTGATTTCCTTAGTTAATTTAACAATTTTCTTGGCGATCGCTGCTGCAATGTCTTGTAAACTTTGTTTGGGAATTGGGAATTGGGAATTGGGCATTGGGCATTGGGCATTGGGCATTGATAATTGCTCTTTCCTATTCCCCATTCCCCATTCCCTATTTACTAAGTAGGATTTGAGGTTGAACGCGCGTTTAACGATAACATCACGCGGGAAATGCCACTGAAAATAATGCTGATACCAACTAGTGTGCCGAGAAGCCAGGGTGCATTGAAAGGCCACTCGAACCAAATCATTGCGCCTAAGACTAGCGTAATAATGCCATTACCTAGTACCCACGTCCAGTTTTGTTGTGGACGTAACTGGAATGCCAGAATTAACTCGAATGTACCTTCAGTTAGCAAAAAGGTTCCAAGCAACAGAGTCAGTGTGAGAATACCTGTTAAAGGATAAACAAACAGCATTATACCCGTTGCAATATAGAGTCCGCTCAATAGAAGTTTCCAAATAAAACCTCCGCGATCGCGGGTTTGAGTGGCGTACACTAGTTTTGTAAATCCGGCGAAAATCAAAATTGCCGCAATCCAAGTTTCGGTGAATAGGGTGGTGAAATTAGGCGCTGCGATCGCAATCACCCCCAAAATACTTAGGAGAACACCACTTATGAGTGACCCATTAAGATCCTTGTTAATATCTCTAGAAATGTTGGTAGTCATATAAACTTTCTCTAACTCTACAATTAGATTAGATAATTTTTCAGTCACAGTATAGAACCCTAAGATAGACTCATGGGTATTAAATTTCAGCAGTAGCTACCCCTCATAAGAGTTTTGCAAGACTGCTTAGGCGTTCATAAACGGAGATGAGGCGATCGCCTTCAAGTTCAACAGAAGTATTAGGATAATTTTGAATGGCTCCAAGGAGTGTAACTTCACCATTTTGTTGAATAGATGCACTTAAAGCACTTCGCAGCGCCTGCTGATCTAGTTGTCCAGTGGAAGGGTGAACTACCTCACCAATTTGGTTAACTAAAATTGGCCCTGCCCAGCTAGACAGCAAATTATTTAAAAAGGCAGGATCGGCTTTTATTGGGGCTTTCAAGGCTTTACGGGCTACTTCTGGGTCTTGTTTAGCTGCCTCTAAATAAGCTTGTAATGTCGGGGTAGTCTTGCCAGTTTCTGTAAACTGACTTAATTCTTGAACAGAGATTTTTCCCTGAAAAGTACCATACTTTAAAACAACTTGCTCGGCAGCATTCGCATTAGTACTTGAGAGAAGAACAATAGCACCTACGCCTAAAGCTAGTGTTTGACTGAGCAATTTAGTGAATTTGCTATTGTTCAATCGATTGAAAATTTGAGAAATCTGCATTTTGTCGAACTTTTTATAATGGTGTGGAGCATACGTAGGCAGAAAATGCCCAAGCGTTATATTATTTTACAAAAATTCCTGCTGTAGGGGCGTAAAAATGTATCTCCCTACAGCCAACTTGTTGCAAAGACTTTTTCATCTCGGCTTGGTTTATAGCCATTTTTCCACCTGTACTTCCAGTCCATAATTTCAAAGGCAGATATACTGGAATTTGATTTCCTAGTCGTTCATAGTAGGCGCTTAATGGAAAATGATACTCCTGCTATGGGTTGAAGAGGGTCATTCAGAGGGTACAAATTTAATTTTAAGGCAATCAGGAGTTGCGATCGCAAATATAAATCCTATTTGATTTACTCTCCACCGAGAGGCTCAGATCCCCGACTTCTTGAAGAAGTCGGGGATCTAGGAGCGCAAATATAATAACAACTGTCAGGTGCGATCGGTGCTGAGTATGATACAAATTTTCACAGTTGCAGAATTTATTTGATTTTATATTTTTATTCAAAAACCGATATGATAAGTATTATTTTAGATATTCCTAAAGCACAAAACAAGACAATTTTAGATTTTGCTTATATTGCTTATATATTATAAGCCAAGTACCAAAAAATAAAACGTTATAAATCACCATTATGAGTGAATTATCACTACAAAAAGATTGGTTAAGACCAGAGGAAAATGCAACATGGCAGGATTTGTAAAAGGTGATGTTATTATAGTTATATTTACTTTTAATTTATCGGTTAGTCTTGAAACAATGAACAGTGATTAATGAAGAAATATTCTATTCTGAAATCTTGTAATAATTTAGCTATTACTGAAGCTTATTGAGTCTGTTTATTGCATCAGTGTAATATGCCGTCTTTCCTTGGGTCTTATAAAGGTCTGCCGCTTTCTGAAAATCCTCTATGGCGCTCTTTTTATCTCCAAGAGCAGAGCGGGCATTACCGCGGTTGTAATAGGCATCAGCATAATTAGGATTAATTTTGATAGCTTGGCTGTAATCCTCTATCGCGCCATTTTTATCTCCAAGAGCAGAGCGGGCATTACCCCGGTTGTAGTAGGCATCAGCATAATTAGGATTAATTTTGATAGCTTGGCTGTAATCCTCTATCGCGCCATTTTTATCTCCAAGAGCAGAGCGGTCAAGACCCCGGTTGTTGTAGGCCTTATCAAGGTTAGGATTAATTTTGATAGCTTGGTTGTAATCCTCTATCGCGCCATTTTTATCTCCAAGAGCAGAGCGGGCAATACCCCGGTTGTTGTAGGCTTTATAATAATTGGGATTAATTTTGATAGCTTGGTTGTAATCCTCTATCGCACCCTTGTTGTCTCCAAGAGCAGAGCGGGCAACACCCCGGTAGTTGTAGGCATCAACATAGTTGGGATTAATTTTGATAGTTTGGCTATAATCCTCTATCGCTCCCTGATAGTCTTTTTTCTCTCTCTTATCATTTCCTCTATTAAAGAAATTCTCAGCATTCATCTGAGAATTTATAGAAGAGATGGATAGACTGGCACTAGGTTGAGATTCGGTATTTTGTGATAACTGTGGTGTTTTTGGTATGGAATAGAATATTATAACTAGAGCAAACACAGCAAAAATACTCCCGCCAACAAATAGGCACAATTTGTTAGGTGAGTTCACAATAATTTCTTTAGAAGCTTCACCTTTTACCTGGATTAGGGGTGTATTTACATCTCTTTGTCGAATAACTTTTTCTTCAATTCGTGCTACTTCTTCATCCCTGAGTTCCAAAACCTGCTGATATCGCTTTAATTCCTTACGAATCTCCTCACTAAACGGGTATCCATGCTGAATTTCTTGAGTTAAAACTTGCTCATACTGCTGCAATCTTTGCTGGTAGGCTTGAATCTCAGCAGTAATTCGCTCTACTATAGGGGCAATATCTTCGTCTTTCAAACCTAAAATTTGCTGCTGTTTTCGTAGTTCATTTTGCTTTGCTTCCCTCAGAGGATATTCCTGTTGCGTTGCTGTGATAAATGCTTGTTCATACTGCTGCAATTTTTGCCGATATGCCTCTATCTCAGCAGTAACAAGGCTTTCAAGTGAAGCTATATCTTTATTAGTGAGTTGCCATTCCTGCTGCATCTGCTGGAAGCTCTGGCGAGTGGCTTGACTAAGAGGATACTGTTGTCGCATTGCCTCAGATAATGCCTGCTCATACTCTCGTAGATGCTGTTTATAGGCTGCAATTTGTGCAGTAACTCGCGCCTCAATTTGCATTGTATCCTCATTCCTCAGCCCCAATATTTGCTGAAGATTCTGTCTTAATGAATTAAGATCATCTGCGCTGACGGCTATTGTCTGCTGGAGTGCCTCAGTGAAGTCTCTTTCATATCGCTGTAATTTTCCTCTAAATTCTTGACGAGAAGTTGCCAACATTTCATCTTCAATTGCAGTTGCTTCTACCTCAGATAGTCCCAAACGATTTCTCTGTGCATCTAAAATCTTGCGACCTACAAAAGGAATTTCTCCACGGTTATTGTATCGCGCTACCTCTTTACGATACTTCTGCTTAGGATCGCCTTGAGGAACTTTTGTAAGTCGAATCTTAAAGCCTTCTCTACTTGTGTAGATTTCTGGCTTCATCGTCGGCTGCATTTCTCTAACCTTCCGGCTGGCATACTCATGCAACTCGTCAATGGAGACAACGCCATCTTCATCTAAATCGGCTGCGCCTGTTGTAATTCCTTCTATCAAATAACGAGTATAAATTGAGAGGTCTGACCCCTGCTGCTCAAAGGAATATTGAGTTGAACTAGATGAAGTGAGAACAGCCCGCCCCTCACCGCCTAATTGCTCACGAATATTTATAGTACCGTCATCCTTTGCTGATAAACCCTCAGCAAAAGCGCCACTAAAACAACTATCCAAAATGATAACTTGCCGCTTAGAACGGCTGCGGCTCATGCTTTCATGGACAACACTGGCTGCTACTGCTGATGAGCGAATTAAATCTCCTCTGGGAGTTTTGCGTGTGGTGCGGGTTGCTAAGAAAAGTCTGCCCGTGTCATCTTTAATGCCATGACCGGAGAAAAAGAGAACTAACAAATCATCTTTTTGACGATGGGCAAATAGATTTTCGATAGCTTCCTCCATATCTTGGCGCTGGGGATTTTTTAGCACCATAATATCTGTCTCAGTAAAGCCGCCCATTTCTGGGTGTAACAGCACTTGCTGCATTGCTTCAACATCTTTCACAGCAGCAGGTAGCGGGTTTAACCCAGGCTCATATTCACTCACCCCAATCAGCAATGCTAATTTCGCCATTTGAAATAATTTACCCTGCTACGAATTTCTGTGCTGCCTCTATTGCTGCTTCTAACTCTTGCCGGCTGCTGGCTTTGACTTTCAGTTTCTTGCCATTAGCCTCAATTTCTAGTTCAATAGTTTTGCTGCCAAGGTGATCGCTTAAAAATCCCATTAATGCTTTAATATTCTTGGCATTTATCTGCGCTGTTAGCCAACCCACAGCCAGCCCTGTAAATGACTTGCTCCCTGCCGGTGCTTCTGCTTCCCGGAAAAGACTAGCATCTTCCACTTCGTCCAGTTCCAACATCTGTTGCAATAGTCTCTGCGTTTCAGCTTGTAGTTCATCGTCATCTAAACTAGCCTCTCGCAGGGCGATGGTAATCTGGACGTTGGATGTACTCGCCATTTTCAACCTCTAATTGTGGTTAATGCTTAAATTATCATAAGTATCTTATACAATCCAACTAGTAATAATTCCGGTCTGGATTGTCGTAAACTGATTACTTTATCAAAAAGCCTAATTGCTTTATCAAAAAGCCTGTTTACTTGCTCAAAATATTTAAATGCTTTCTCAAAATGCCATTCAACTTTATCATTTTAGTGTTTTCCGCAAGCAAAATGACATTACAAACAAATTGCACACTTACCTGATTCAGTCAAAGATAACTTACCTAAGCACGCTCAAGAAATTTTTTGGGCTGTATTTAATAATGCTCAAGAAGAATATGGCGAAGAAGAAAGTGCTTTTCGTGTTGCTTGGAGTGCAGTAAAGCGGGATTATGAAAAAGGCAGCGATAGACACGGGCATAAAAAATCAGCAGGACTTACGCAAAAAATAACCCAAACCTTGAGTTTCCGGTAGGGGCAATTCATGAATTGCCCCTACCGCGTGTAGTTTTGCGTAAATCCTAATCACAATAGCTCAGATTGCATTTAACAGTTTTATTGATGCTGCACAAAAAATCTTTGTTAAGAAGGAAGTTTGGTCTTATGAATTACCTTGTTGCAGTTTTACCAGATCGAATACAAGTAGAAGCCGCCTACTCTGCTCTCGAAAAAGCAGGCTTGCCAACTTCACAAGTCAATATTTTGGGCGATGGTTATTTAAGTGCTGATGAATTTGGAATGATTGATCCCGACAAGCAAGCCCGCAAACAATCAACTCGGCTCTTTTGGTGGCTTGTACCTTTTGGATTTTTTGTAGGTTATGTTTTCAATTATCTTACAGAAGTTGAAATATTTCCCCAGTTTCCTCGATTTGGCAATGAGTTTCTTGCTGGGATATTAGGAGGTATAGCCGGTGGTTTGGGCGCTAGTTTAATCGGTGGAGGAACCAGTATAACAGTTGGCAGTGGTGATGCTTTACCCTATCGTAACCGTTTGAATGCTGGTAAATATTTAATTGTAGTTACTGGGAATCAAGATTTAACACGCGAAGCTACGCGCGTACTCCGTGAATTTGAACCAGAAAATATTCAAGGCTATACAGACTATTCACAAAAGAGCAAACTTTTGAGGAATTAAATATCTACTGGTGAAAAGTTAGATCCCCGACTTCTTAAAGAAGTCGGGGATCTAAACACCGCAAATTTTCACAAATAGGTTCAAGACTGGCGATAGCAGGCAAACTCCATTGAAAAAGTTGCCATACCAGAAGTAAGCGATCTCAATTCTGTAGAATACCCAAACATTCGCGCCAGTGCAACTTCTGCCCGAATCACCGTGTATCCCTGCATTGTCTCGGAACCCAACAGCAAACCGCGACGGGAGGATAAGTCACCCTGAACTCTTCCTATTAACTCGTTGGGTGTTTCCACCTCAACAAGCATGATGGGTTCAAGGATGTAGGGTTTGGCTTTAGCGATCGCACCTTCAATTGCTTGATGGGACGCTGACCGGAAAGCCAATTCTGAAGAGTCAATTGGGTGATAAGAACCACCATCCAAAACGACTTTCACCCCAGTTACCAGATAACCTTCCAGCTTTCCTGATTCCATCGCCTCACGGAAACCCTTTTCGCACGCAGAGATATATTCTTTAGGAATTGCACCCCCAACCACGCGATTTTCAAAGATAAACGGCTCATCTGTGGGTTCAATCCACCCAGTAATATGGGCGTATTGACCCGGGCCGCCTGACTGTTTCTTGAATCGGTAGTCAAAGGTAGCTTGTTGTGCAATGGTTTCTCGGTAGGCTACGGCGGGATTACCAACATAAACCTCGGCATTATATTCCCGTTGGATGCGTTCGAGATAGATTTCTAAGTGGAGTTCGCCCATCCCAGAAATTAGAGTTGCGCCTGATTCAGGATCGATACTTAACCGGAAAGTGGGATCTTCCCTTTGAAAGCGATTGAGTGCCTTAGAAAGGCGATCGCTGTCTTCCTGTTTCTTAGGCGTAATTGCCAGCGTAATCACTGGTTCCGGCACAAACATCTTCTCTAGGAATACCAGTGGTTCCCCGGAGCAGAATGTATCACCAGAAGCACAATCTACACCCAACAGAGCTACAATATCTCCTGCTACCGCAACTTTGACCTCTTCTCGCTTATTGGCGTGCATTCTCACCAAACGACCGATTTGCACCCGTTGTTCAGTCCGCGAATTGTAGACGGTATCGCCTGGTTTCAGCGTCCCAGAGTAAATCCGGGTATAGGTCAACTGCCCAAAGGACTCAACGGTGAGTTTAAATGCCAATGCCACCAAAGAAGCATCGGGGTTAGGGTAGACACTTACCGACTCTACGGTTTTGACAACTTCCCTATCCACGGGAGATGGTAGATAGAGTACAACTGCATCCAATAAGTTTTGTACTCCTTTATTTTTGAATGCTGAACCCAGTAATACAGGTGTGAATTCTAGACTCAAGGTTGCCTCTCGGATGGTTTCCCAAATTAATGCTTTGGGAATCTCCTCACCTGCCAGTAACATCTCAGTCATCGGTTCTGAGAATAGCGATAAAGCATCTAGCAGCTTGTCACGTGCCTGTTCTGCCTCATCTCTAAGAGGTTCGGGAATTGACTTTTTGACGTGGTTTTCCCCGTTTTCACCCTCAAAATAGTCAGCAGTCATTTCTACCAGGTCAATTACTCCCTGGAATTGGTCTTCACTGCCGATAGGATACTGGATCAACATTGCATTGAGTTGCAAGCGATCGCGTATTCCCTGTACTACACGAAATGGATCTGCCCCCGTTCGATCCATTTTGTTGATGAACGCCAAACGCGGCACACGGTAGCGCTTCATTTGCCGATCTACTGTAATGGACTGAGATTGCACACCTGCTACAGCACACAGCACCATCACCGCCCCATCTAATACCCGCAGGGCGCGTTCCACTTCAATGGTGAAATCTACGTGTCCTGGTGTATCAATCAGATTAATTTGGGTATCGTGCCATTCGCAGGTAGTAGCAGCAGAGGTAATGGTAATGCCATGTAGTTTTTCCTCCGGCATAAAGTCCATCGTTGCACCTTTGCCGCCTCCCCGCACTTCCTCAATAGCGTGGATTCTGCCCGTGTAGAAGAGAATTCGCTCTGATAGTGTAGTTTTACCAGAGTCGATGTGGGCAGAGATACCAATATTTCGGATTCGTGTTCGGGGAATCATAAAATTTCCTTTTGTTCAAGGGACAAACAGCCACCACTTATGTGGTGATATATTTTGTATTATATATGTAGTATAAAGAAAAGACAAGGCTCATAATACAGAAAAACCGTTTATCAATTGCATAGTTGTGGCTGAAAGACAACTTCAGATATGGGAAGGAGGAGATTTTAGGTAAATAGACCACGCGGTAAGGGCACAGCATTGCTGTGCCCCTATGACAGATATGGTTCAAATAAGTAAGGAACGTGGATTAAATAAAATGTAAAACTTTATCCTGTCTCTAGCTTCCCTCTCCTTTACAAGGAGAGGGATTGAGGGTGAGGTAAGCCAGAGGTATAAACTGGATGTTATTTAATTCTTATTCCTAATATAATCCAAAATCTAAAATCGAATGGCAAATAAACATTTCTATCACATTGGCTTTGGGCAAGATGATTTAGGTTCATCACCTCCCAGCATTGCCCTATTATCTGGCGATCCAGAGCGATCGCGTCTAATTGCCCAAACTTATTTCCAAGATGTCCGCCTATTGTCCGAAAATCGCGGTCTCAACAGCTATGTGGGATACTTACCAAATGGTCGCAGCATCTTATCAGCTACTAGTGGTATGGGTGCGCCTTCATTAAGTATTGTTGTGAATGAGTTAATCCAAGTAGGAATCCGGCAAATTATTCGTATTGGAACTTGCGGATCGATTCAACCTTATATACGAGTCGGTAGCGTCGTTATTAGTAGTGCCGCATTATGTCGCCAAGGTGCAGCTTATGACATTGCACCTGTGGAATATCCAGCCGCAGCCGATCCGTTTTTGACAGTCGCCTTAGTTAAAGCCGCGCGAGAATTAAAGGTTGAACATTACATAGGAATTACGGCATCAGTTGATACTTTTTATGAAGGACAAGAACGCACTGATTCAGCAAATCCAAATTTAATGCGATCGCTGCATGGTATTACAGAAGAATATCGGCGCTTGAATATCTTGAATTATGAGATGGAATGCGGCACGCTTTTTAAAATGGCAGGTGTGTATAATTTTGCTGCTGCTGCTATTTGCGGTGTAGTCGCTGGGCGGACTGTGAGTGAAAATATCATCTTAGAGCAGAAAGATATTGCCGTGAAAAATGCGATCGCAACTGCTGTACATACAGCCGCAACCTTTGAGCCAGCTAATTAATATTTACTTGATAAATCAACTTTCAGTAGTTTTATCATCCCTTTACCTAATCTTTAATTTTTCAATCAGTAATTATAGCTAATATATATTGAGCAATAGGTAATTTTATATTAGTTAAATATATAAATAAAAGTACAAAACTTCAATAATTAACCCTAAAATACACACGTTTGCAAGGATGCCAGTAATATTTTTTGTTAATATTAAAATTAATTTAGAAATTATAGCAGATTTCATGTATTTGAAATATATCTGTCGTAGGGGCACAGCAATGCTGTGCCCTTGCCTCATCGTCTATTTATCTGAAAATAGCTGTAATAAATATCGAAAAAATTGGAGAATCAGATAATATGAATAACATTTTTAGGCATGGGATTAAAACCATGAGTTTGACTGCGCTTACACTAATACCGACGGTGATATTTTTATCATTATCTCATCAGGCAATAGCTGACGATCCAGGAACATGTTATATGGTAACTTCCTCCGGTAAAACCGTTGGATTAGAAAGGCTTTGTGGCAATATAGCAGCACCTTCAGACGACAGAGTTTTTCGAGTTTCAATCAAACGCCGCTTTGGTGGAACTCCTGTAATTGACGTTACCTTTAACAACAAAAAAACCTTTGAAATGATTGTAGATACAGGTGCTAGTGGAACCATTATCACTCAAAGTATGGCGAATACACTTGAACTCCAGGCTACAGGTACAATGCAAGCTCAAATTGCCGATGGTAGCGAGGTAGAATTTCCAACAGGTAAGGTAAAATCTGTTGCAGCAGGTGGAGTTACAGCTAATAATCTTCAGGTTGCGATCGCACCTAAAGCCAGCATCGGCTTACTGGGCCACGATTTCTTTGGTGGTTATGATATCAAGATTCTGGAGAAAGAGGTGGAATTTCATCATCGTTAATCTTCACAGGATATTCCGAAATTGCTCTAATATTCGCTGTCGCACTCGTTCTATAACTATTTCTTCCTCAGCAGATAGCCCATCAAATAACATTTCATATATGAATGGTACACCCAATTCTAACTCCGATAAAAGTTGATGCTGGCTAAATATATCTTGTGGTTTTCCTTCAAGCATCAGTCGCCCTTTATCCATAACAAAAACCCAATCTGCCCACCGATAGACTAAATCTAAATCATGGGTTGCCATCAATAAAGTAGTTCCATCTTGATGAATTTTTTTCATCGTTGCTATCAAGTTTCTAGTATGTTTGATATCTAAATAAGCTGTTGGTTCATCCAGCACCAAAAGTTCTGGCCGCAACACCATCACATCTGCTATAGAAACTCGCTTCTTTTGCCCTAAACTCAGATGATGTACTGGTCTTTCTGCTAAAGCAGTTAGCCCAAATTCAATTAATGCTTGTTCTACCCGATCTTTAATTTCCGATTCTGGTAAATCCAAATTACACAAACCGTAAGATATATCTTCTTCAACAGTAGAAGCTACTAATTGTTGTTCTGGATCTTGAAATACTAACCCAACCTTCTGCCGTAACTTACTAAGATAATTTCGGTTATAACTTAACGGTTCACCACGCCAACGGACAATACCAGAATTAGGTTGATATAACCCATTAGCTAATAAAAATAGTGTAGTTTTACCACAACCATTTTGACCAATCAATGCACACCTTTTGCCAGATGGAATCTTCATTGTTAGACCATTCAAAGCTGATTGCTGTGCGCCGGGATAGGTGTAATATACCTGCTCAAATTCGAGTAAATATTCCTGCATTCCGCCAAAAGTCCAATGCTATTAATACTACACAGCCTAAAATAGCTTCGATGATATATCTTCTTTGAGGATGATAACGGCGGGGATGCCAAACCCGAAATTCACTCACAAAACCCCGTGATTCCAGTCCGAGAGAGAACTGACTATATCGTTGTAAGGTTCGCTGTAATAGTTGTCCGATTAGTAGTGCTAAACTTTTCATCCCACTACGCCAAGTACGGTAGCCACCACGTGAATTTTGTGCTGTTAACAATTCAGTAGCTGTGTTTAGTAGGATGAAAATAAACCGATACATTAGTAATAACAAATCGCTCAAAAGCACAGGAAATCGTAAGTAACGCAGAGTTTGTAATATCTCCGGGAAAGGGACGGTTAACATGAGAAAATATAAACAAGAAACAGAAGCTAATGCTCTAGTTAAAATTCCCAATGCTTGGATACTGCCACTATGACTGATATAAATATAGAAGTGTCCGAGAGTTAATCCATACCACGAGTCTAATTGCACCTTGGGCAAATCAGTAATTGCAACTCCATTTACCATCAAAGCTGGTAAACTTGTCAAACAAAAAACTATGGTGAACATTAACAACCGAAAATAAACACCAACCGGAATTCTTGCATAAATAACTGTCCAAATGCCCAGCCAAAGCGCTATCAAAATTTGCACTAGCGGATGGGTAACAAGGGAAATTGCAAGAGTAGTAAATGCAAAAATTATTTTATGTTCTGGTGGTAATCTTCGCAGTCGATTTGTGTAAGCTAAAGTGTCTAGTTGCAGACTCATTCTTCACGTTTTTGTTGTTGGGAACGTCCTTTATACAACCCAATTGCATAACCGACGACTCCCGCACCTAAAGCCGCTTGCGAAGAAAATAATAAGCTTTCTATTTCCCCACTAGCTGGTTCAAAAAATGATTTAAACCAGGGTTTATATCCAGGTTGTATTTCAGTAATTGCTTTTTCAGCTTTGTCATCAGAACCGGCAAATTCCCCACCACGCACAAATATTAATGGTGCAACTGCTAAAGCTAAGACAGCTACTACCAACAGCCAGTTACTCAACCCTTTTTTAGATTGACTCATTACCATTTCCTCGCTTAATTAATTGCAACAGTTCCAATTCTTGAGGATTATAAGATTGCAGCCAGTTCCACACCAATACAGTTAGTAATCCTTCACTAATTGCCAAGGGAACTTGAGTTATAGCAAAAATTCCGGCGAACTTGGTAAATGAAGCAATAAATCCACCAACGGGGGCAGGAAAAGCTAGAGCGAGTTGAATAGATGTGATAACGTAGGTGAGTAAATCTGCGATCGCAGCTGCGAGAAATATGGCGATTTTTTGTTTACCACCCAACTTCATTGTCAGATTATATATCCAATAAGCTGCAAATGGCCCTGCGATCGCCATCGAAAAAGCATTTGCCCCCAACGTCGTCAAGCCGCCATGTGCCAGTAACAAAGCTTGAAATAACAACACCAAGCTACCTAAAACCGTCATGGTAAGAGGGCCAAACAGCACCGCACCTAACCCTGTCCCTGTCGGATGAGAACAACTACCTGTGACAGAAGGAATCTTCAACGCTGACAGCACAAAGGTGAAAGCACCAGCCAAGCCCAATAGTAGTTTTAATTCCGGGTTAGCTTGGGTAATGCGAGTTAGACTACGCAATCCTAATAAAAAAAATGGTAATGCCACAACCCACCAAAAAATCGCCCACTGCACTGGTAAAAAACCTTCCATAATGTGCATGGCATAAGCGGGTTTGGGTAAACCAACTACTAAGTAAAAACTGATAACTGCCATCAGGGTTAGACTGACTAACGCCTGTTTTTTTCTTTTCATAATCTGTACCTCGCAGATTTATCGAAATATATTGGTTCCCATCGGCGGGCATCCTGACTCACCTAATTTTGGCTCACAGTTGCGGGACAGCGCCGGATTTACACCGGACTTTCCCCCTTGCGTCCGACAGCGCAGCGTGGCGTTAGCCATTGGCTGCTCTACATCAGAACCGATTGGAGTAACTATATCACCATTACCAATTTTGAATAGCTATTTTTTACAAATCGAATTTGCACCCAGACAGTAACTTGGATAATGAGACGTAGATTATGTGAAGTATTTTTCCATCCTGATTCCATTGCGGATGATAAAAAAATCAACATGACTATTTTCTTGTGCTACTGATTAATTAACCACAGACACTTCTGACAATTTGTAGAAATTCCCGTAAAACAGGTGTCATATCTTCTTGTCGCCACACTACAGCCGTTTCTACTAATGGTGTTTTTTCTTCTAAAGCGCGGTAAACTACACCAGCCCTTTGAAGATTTTGCAAAGAAGACGGTACGATCGCAATCCCCATTCCTGCTGACACTAGCCCGATAATTGTCTGCATTTGGATTGCTTCTGTCGTCACTTTTGGGTTAAAATTCCCTTGCTGGCAAAGACTTAGGATTTGATCGTAAAGTCCGGGGCCAAAATGGCGGGGGAAGATAATAAAATTTTCGTTCAAGAGCGATCGCACTGAAATATTTTCTTGTCTAGCTAAGAAATGAGTTACGAGCATTGCTACAATTAGTCCTTCTTGCTGAATGCATTCTTGATTGAAAGTGTTGTCTTCTAAAGGTGGATGGGCAAAACCTACATGGATGCGGTGATTGAATAGCGCTTGTTCTTGCTGAGTTGTCGTTAATTCTTGCAATACTAACTCTACCTCTGGAAACTGTTCTCGAAACTGCCGCAAAATCACAGGCAGCAAATCGTAAGTTACCAAGCTTGTGAAACCTACTCGCAGTTGTCCTTTCTCACCCCTACCTGTCCGTTGAGTCAGATAAATTGCCTTCTCTAGTTGGGCGAACAATTGATAAGCTTCTTGCAATAATACTTGTCCAGCTTCCGTTAGCTGCACCTGTCGTTTAGTTTTGCGTTGAAAAAGTTCTACCCCTAATTCTGCTTCTAGCTGCTGAATTTGCTGGCTTAAGGGAGGTTGAGCGATGTGAAGTCGCTCTGCGGCTCTACTAAAGTGCAGTTCCTCAGCTACAGCCATGAAGTAGCGCAGGTGTCGCAGTTCCATAGTTTTGACATTTTATAAGTCTCAATTATTCATAAATATATATTGGACATCTAAAAAATTGCTATCTATGATACTCATACATGAAAGTCAGAGGATGATGTAACGATGTCGGAAAATTTAAGAAGCCAAGTTGTAACGCAAGGCGTGCAGCGATCGCCAAATCGAGCTATGCTACGTGCAGTTGGTTTTAAAGATGAAGATTTTAATAAAGCCATTGTCGGTATTGCCAACGGTTACAGTACGATCACTCCCTGTAATATGGGAATAAATCAACTGGCACTAAGGGCAGAAACTGCCGTTAAAACCGCCGGGGCGATGCCCCAAATGTTTGGCACGATTACCATTAGCGATGGGATTTCGATGGGAACTGAAGGGATGAAATATTCCCTAGTGTCGCGCGAAGTTATCGCTGATTCCATTGAAACCGCCTGTACTGGACAAAGTATGGATGGTGTGCTAGCCATTGGTGGCTGTGATAAAAATATGCCGGGGGCAATGCTAGCGATCGCGCGGATGAATATCCCTGCAATATTCGTTTACGGTGGCACAATTAAACCCGGTCATTACAACGGACGTGATTTAACTGTTGTCAGTTCTTTTGAAGCCGTTGGTCAATATAGTGCAGGGAAAATTGACGAAAAGGAACTATTAGAAGTTGAAAGTCGCGCTTGTCCTGGTGCTGGTTCCTGTGGAGGAATGTTCACAGCTAACACCATGTCTTCAGCATTTGAAGCAATGGGAATGAGTTTGCCCTATTCTTCCACAATGGCAGCCGAAGATGCCGAAAAAGCTGATAGCGCGGAAAAATCAGCCTTTGTGTTAGTCGAAGCCATTCGCAAACAAATCTTACCCAGCCAAATTATCACCCGCAAATCTATAGAGAATGCTATCTCTGTGATTATGGCGGTGGGTGGTTCGACCAATGCCGTATTGCATTTTTTAGCGATCGCTCGTGCTGCTAATGTAGAGTTAACTCTGGATGACTTTGAAACAATCCGCGCCCGTGTTCCAGTTTTGTGCGATTTAAAACCAAGTGGTAAATATGTCGCTACAGATTTACACAAAGCGGGTGGCATTCCCCAAGTCATGAAGATGTTACTGGTGCATAACTTATTGCATGGTGATAGCCTAACAATCAGTGGTCAAACCATTGCAGAGATATTAGCAGACATCCCAGAAGAACCATCTGCCACCCAAGATGTGATTCGGACTTGGAATAACCCAATGTATGCCCAAGGACACTTAGCTATCCTCAGAGGTAATTTAGCAACGGAAGGGGCTGTCGCCAAAATTACCGGAGTGAAAAAACCAGTAATTACTGGGCCTGCACGGGTGTTTGAATCAGAAGAAGCCTCTTTAGATGCAATTTTGGCGGGTAAAATTCAAGCTGGTGATATTCTCATCATCCGCTACGAAGGGCCTAAAGGTGGCCCTGGGATGCGGGAAATGTTGGCTCCCACCTCAGCAATTATCGGTGCTGGTTTGGGTGATGCTGTGGGGTTAATTACCGACGGACGCTTTTCTGGCGGGACTTATGGTATGGTGGTTGGTCATGTTGCACCAGAAGCAGCAGTTGGTGGTGCGATCGCTCTTGTAGAAGAAGGCGATAGTATTACCATTGATGCACCTGCTCGTTTATTGCAGTTGAACATATCTGAAGAAGAATTAGCTCGCCGCCGTGCAAACTGGCAACCCCCCGCACCACGTTATACCAAAGGCGTGTTGGCGAAATATGCCAAATTGGTATCTTCTAGCAGTCTTGGGGCTGTGACAGATTTGGATTTGTTTTAAATGATAATCGGGTAAGGTTTGAGGTTCGCCCCTCGCCCCTACCCTGCGAGTACTAGTACTCTTTCAAGCCAACTTTGCTTGGTAAACACACTTTTGATTTCTTTTTCCCTTCTTCTCTGACGAGACGCTGCGCGAATGCGCCCTTTGCGGTTTGTTTTTTTATCCTTCAAACTTCGTCCAACAGAGTATTAAGCTGAAAATACTTTAATTAATTTGCATCCTCAAAAAAATGAATCTCTTGTGGGGTGGGCATCTTGCCCGCCCTAGCTGTGCAAATTAAATGCACGACAGCTTAGTGGTCTGTCAAACCCTTTTTGACGGTTTGACAGACGCGATAAATCGCCGTCTCTACAGAAGATTTATTCGTCAATTATTTCTTGGCAGAGTACTAGTGTACAACAAGGCAAAAGTAAAAAGGCAAAAGTAAAAAGAAAGAACGCTGATTTTGTAAGATTTATGGCGATTTTAAATGGGCGGCTTATTTACGCCGTGCTGTACTAGTGAAACTGGAGAGACTTTGAATCTTACAGTCTATATTCCAATACAGTTCAGTTAAGCATTTTTTCCTTCTCTTCCTTCGCGTCCTTTGCGTCCTTTGCGGTGATGCCTCCGGCACACTCCGCGAACGTTAAAAAAAATAACGTTGACAAAAAGTTTTAGCCTTAACTGAACCGTATTGGTCTATATTCCCTATTTACCTGTCACCTTTTCAAGAACTTCTTTTGCTTTTTCGCCAAAAGTTTCTGGGGGATTTTGTGATTTTTCAGCCTTCAAATTTCTTTCGTAAGTTTTCTCTATAGTATTAAGGTTTTTTGAATCTTTTATCGCTTGCTCATAAGCTTCTTGTCGTTCTTCTTCTTGAACGCCAACACCTGGGTCAAATTCGTTAGCGCGGTTAATTTTTTCTTCATAATTTGGTTTATACTCTGGGGGAATTAGCTTTAATTCTTCAAGAGTAGTTGCATAACTAGCTTGCTGAACAAAAATAAATGAACTTGATAAGCTAATACAAAGCATCAAGCAAACAACTAAAAAGCTTGAACGTAATACTTGTTTGAAAGTTAATAGAATTTTTTGCATGGAAAACTTCTCCTAAGTTTTGTTATGTTGTAAGCCTTGATTATCTATAAATATATTCAATCTTTAAGGCTCACAGGCATCCTAAATGTTTAAGTACAGTTTTTCCTTCTATCGCAAGGTATATTAATTTTTACCTATAGTTCAGTTAATGCTATCTTAACGTTTTAGGATTTAGTGTAATAATTAAGTCTTGCCTACTGACAGATAAAGGTGGACAAGATAACCACCCTACAATATTAGGTAATTTATTTGTTGGAAATATCTTGTAACCAACTATGATTAATTTTAATTCCTCGGCTTTGCATTACCTCTTCAAACAAATTTGTTGGCAGTGCTTCTTCCACAGCAAAAACACCTGGTTTATTGAGTTTACCTTCTAGCAATAATTGGGCAATACTACCTGTGCCACAACCAGAAGCCATTGCTGTATTTTCATGCACAAGGGTTGAACAATAAACGGCTGTTACACCATTTTTTTGCCCTGTAACTTCTGAACGAACTGCTACCCCAATTCCACTAAAATTATTAGTGACATCTGTCATCGAATGACTGACATGAGATAGGAATTCAATCATGTAACGGCGCTGCATTAACCACTTGGGAAAAATATGTGCTGCAATCCAAGTTAGGTGATTGTAAAAATCGGGAATAGATCCAAATTTAGTAATTACAGTTTTTACTGATGGGAAAGCTTTGGGTAGTGTAAAAGTTTCTGGCATATCAAACCAGTAAACTCCGCTACGTTGATATGGAGGTGGAAACTCAACTGTTTCTCTTTCACTATAAGGCTTGATTATCTCCCATTTTCCATCTATCCAAGCCTCAAAAGGATACTGCAACCCCAAAAAAGTTGTCCGCATCACTGTAATGCCAGCACCACCAGAACCGGAAACTAAATAACTTAAATGGATTTTTTCTGGTTTATCAAATTGTTCAACACCTTGACGTACCATGCTATTAGAAATACCAGGAAAAATGCCAGTATTAATAATTGCTGTCACCCCAGCAGCAGCAGCTTGTTCATGATAATTGAGAGCTTTGCTGGTATAAGAACGATGATCGCTGACATCTACATAATTAACGCCTTGAGCAATACAGGTTTCAAGAACATTAGTATCTCGATAATGAAATGGCCCAGCACAATGGATGACTAAGTTAGAGTTTGCGATCGCATCTTGCAACTTGTCAAGTTCTGCCAAGTCCAATACCAAAAACTGTACTTGTCCGCCTGAAGACAAGCTAACAGCCTTGCCAAACTCCGCAGAACGTCCAGTAATTGTAATTTGAGCCTGCGTATGAGTAGCTAGATCCTGAGCAACACTGCTACCAATCCGCCCTCGTCCACCAAGAATTAAAACGTTATCTGTCATTACTCCAGATTCGCAATACTAACCTTATTTCATCAGTTTTGCGTCCTGTTTGCCATCGGTTACAAGTATGATTTATACCATTTCATGAAATTTCTGCAAGTTCGTAGTTAGGACTTTAGTCCTTATTTTCTAGGCACTAAAGTGCTTATAGCGGTTCTCAGTTGAATGAGGTAGAAGAACCCCACCCCCAACCCCCTCCCCGCAAGCGAGGAGGGGGCTATGATTTACCTTATTTGATTAGGTAGGAAAACCTATACTACAAACTATTAAAAAACTTGACAAATTACTACGTTTGGGATTCAATTTGTCTAACTACCGTTAGCGCCGAATAACTCACCCCAGCAGTACCTTCGCCGGGATGGGTGGAGTCACCAACTAACCACAAATTCTGGATGGGTGTACGATTGGCGAATCCAAAGGGGCCAAAAGTAGGAATTCTTTGACCGATACCGCCAACTATACCGCGATCGCGGCCTGTGAAATGGGCAAAGGTGCGAGGTGTTGCGGCTTCTTGATAAATAATCGTTTCTGGTTTGAGATAGAAGTATTGGGCAAGACGAGCGATCGCTTCTTGGGTAAACTTTTCTTTTAGTCCTTCATAATCTTCAGTCTGCCACCACTGTGCAGGATCGACAAATGAAGAAGCAATAATTGTCGCTTTCCCCAACGGTGCGCGGCCATCTCCAGGATGACTGACGGAAACAAATAGGGAATTATTCTCGCCAATGGGGCCATCAGCATCATACAAAAATTGCAGGTGGGGAGGACACCCAACTGGAATAGCGCTAGCATCTACACCCAAATACACCACAAATGCACCCGATGCTTGGGGTAGTTTTTCCACCCGGTTTTTATATCCAGATGGCGCTTGTTCTCCTAATAATTGCACCAAGTTTTGCACGGTGACGTTGCTAACTATGTGTTCGGCTGCTTCTGTCCAGACTTCGCCAGTTTTCTGATTTTTAATGACTACAGCAGTAGCTTTACCGTTTTCTACTTTGATTTGTTCTACAGTGTGGCGCATCAATAATTTGCCGCCATCTCTTTCTAAAGATTGTACCAAGCGATCGCTCAATACTTGCATACTTCCCTGGAGATGAAACAATCCTTGGGGCAGTTGGGATACACTCAATGCTGTGGCGGCGTAAAGTAATGCTGTATTATCTGCATCTACCTGGGAGTATAGCTTTAATTGCAAATCTAAAAAAGTCCTCAATCGCTGGTCATTTCCCAGCCCACATAACCGTAAAGCATCTCCTACCGTAAACAAAGTGAAGGGTACGGTAATTAATGTACTAGGACGTACCGCTTGCATTAGCTGCCACAAATCCCATAAATTACGTGGTGGTAGCACCGGATCGCGTCCTTGAAATTCCCAACTGGCATTAAACAAAGTTGCCATCAATTGCCAAAACGGTTCGCTACCAGGAAACTGTTTTTGTCGTTCCTCTTGCCATTTCTTTTGGTTGCGCCAAACGTTAATCGGTGTGCTTTCCCCAGGTAAATAGACCGCACAAGCAGGGTCACAAGGCGTTGCTGCTGGTAAATCTATTGACAATTCTGAGAAAATGCGGTGGTGAATTCCCCCTGGTTCCAACCCCGCCACCTGAGTTGCGCCCACATCAAAGGTAAATCCCTGGCGTTTAAACGTGGAAGCACAGCCTCCCGGTACGAGGGCTTGATCCAATATTAAAACGCTGTAACCTCTATGAGCTAATAATGCTCCAGCAGTCAGTCCACCTATGCCGGCACCAATAACGACAACACGAGAGTTACTTTTGTCAAGAGGTATGCTGGACATTGATTAGTTTCTTTAAATTTCTTAATACTTTTACTTATAATTTTACCTTACTCTCTAAGTTGAATGGGGTCGAAGGGTGCTGGTGTACACAAGTCATTGAATTACCCCCCTTAATCCCCCCTTATAAAGGGGGGAAACCGGAAAATCTGGTTCCCTCCCCTTTACAAGGGGAGGGTTAGGGTGGGGTAAATTTACGCCTAAATGCAAGTGAGTAGACTGTTTCAGACTTGTGTATACACCATTTGACACGCTACCCTAAACCCAGAAAATTGGAAATCAACGGCAACAGATTGCTGCATTGTTCAACCAACTTTGTAGCACTGGGTAAACTAGAAATTGTCCCTTTTAAAATCTTTATCGCCGTTTTCGCCGCCTTTTGCATTGCCCCTTGTTGAGGACTTTTCCCGGCTTCTGCTAAAGCTTTCACCTGTTCTAATGCCTCAGCTTTATCTTCTTGCGGTAAGTTTGTATCAGCCTCAATAGCTGCTTGCAATTGCGTCAACAATTCCTTAATTCCTGGTTTATCTGGTTCGGGAGACGCTGGTAACTCGTTGATGGTATTTGTTACAATATCACCTAAATTTAAAGCTTGCCCACTGGCATTAAAATCTCTGCCAACACTGCCAATTTCAATTTTGCGGCTGGCATCATTGCTGTTAGTCATATTTTTATTCTCTACTTTATTGTCAACTTGAATATTAATAGGTTTATTAGCTAATAATCTTACAATCTCTGTCATCTCTCCACTTTGTTGGCGATAAACGACTATCTGCTCATCTTTAGCCTGTAGTTGTGCTTTATATTTTTCTTCTACAGCTTGCAATGCCAGTTGATAATTTTGTGTAAAATCACTATGAATCTTTTCTTTATCAGCACCATCAGGTACACCAACCTTAACGACAACAACGCCATCGCCTTTATTTTCAATACTCTGTAGGGCTAACTCTGTGTCTTTATTTTGATTTTTTACATTTTCAAAAGCATTAACAAAAGCCTTCCAATCAATGCCATTACGGAAAATTAAATCAACAGTATTTAAAACCTCTTCAAACAGCTTAGTAAATTCTCCTGGTTGAAAGTAGCCACTACTGGGTCAGCGTTCGCGGTCATTAGTTCTAGGTTTAGGGTTTTCGAGAAGATAGATAAAGCGACAATCGACATTATCTAATTTGGTTGTACTTTCAATATTCCACGCTTCCACACAAGCACCAGTCATTTGGGCGCTAGTGAAGTTAGTACCTACAGCTTGAGCTAGAGTTAGGTTTGCACGCTCTAAACAAGCTCCTTGAAAAGTAGCTTCACTAATATCAGCATTTTTTAGATTTGCCTCTTTTAAATCTGCACCTATGAGGTTAGCACCTTTTAAGTTAGTACCAGCATAAAATTTTCCTCTACCATTGCCAGTTATTAGCAAATTGAAAACACCTCGGTTAGCTAATATTGAGTGGTCTACTCTAGCAAAGTCCAATTTTTTAGCTGCATAAAAACGAGTGCGTGTTAGGTTGACCTTTCTAAAATCTGTATTTATTAGAATTGCACCAGTCAAATCAGCATCAGTTAAATCAGCATTACGAAAACTTGTACCACCTGTAGCAGCAAAAGCGATCGCAACTGAGAAAATTAAATTAGGCTTTTCATTTTTAGCTAAAGCCCGGCATCCTATATAGCTACCTAAAATTACTAAAATTAAAGTCCAAGAGCAAGCCCAAATTAAATCTACCCAAGCCCAATTCCAAGACCATATTGGCTCAGAAGATAAATACTTCCATCCATGTCGAATTAAAACCCTGGTTATAGACCCAGTTATTCCACCAGACAAGAAGCCTAATACAACAATCTCAGTCAATTTTTTTGCAAAAGTTTTAGATAATACTAAGCTTAGTGCTACTATTCCAGATATAACTATTGCAACAAGTATAGATGAAATTATAGCTTGTATCCAGCGACCAAAAACTTGATATTTATTTAGATTTAGGATGGCGCTAATTGCAGCCGGAAATACCAAAACTATCAAAGTCAAGATGATAGTTACTAAAGATGATGTCAGACCTTTCCAAATAGTGATGAAAATAAAGACTGATAGCATTCCAATCATAACTAGACCGAGAAGAAAAGCATTTTGTTGAAATGCTCCCTTACCCAAACGCCACCAAGTCAATCCATTGGTTGTAGCACAAATAAACAATGATAGAAATGCAACAAGAAACAAACCTACTATCCAACTAATTACCCAATAATCTTGTAATCCGGCTTTAGCTCCTGTAAAATCAGCATCTTTAAGAATCGCGTTGGTAAAATTTGCCCCTCTAATATCTGCCTTGCTAAAGTTTGCCCCAGTCAAATTTTGACCTTTAAAAGAGCGACCTTGAAGATTTTGACCGGAGTAGTCTGGCGGCATAATCACTAATTCGTAATTTGTAATTCGTAATTCGTAGTTAAGAAACTCAGATTAAATCTGGGTTTGCTTGAATCTGGTGACAAATTTTAAATAATTGGTATTACTGAGATTTTATACAACTTTGCTGTGCAATATTCCCGATTTTGGGAAATTTTCATCAATACAGCAGATTACAACTTGGTGAGGTACAGATAATCGTAGGGGCACAACATGTTGTGCCCCTACCCGTGTACCCGCTTAGTAAAACGTAATTCCCACACTACGAATCAAGTTCTTCTTTGGTAACAGATTGTTCAACAGGAGTACGTATTCCTTCAAAAATATCCTCTCGCATTCCAGGAACTTGCAGTATGTGCAACGTTTCTTGAATTGCGTTCCAGTCTTCAAGAGCAACAAGTACCGCTTGATTTGGATGACCACTAATTATTACTGGTGTGTGAGATTTTGCACTTTCATTAATGACAGCATCAAGGTACTGAAGAACCATTAACCATTAACATTAATTACATCCATAATTTCAACCTCTTTTTTATCAAGGTGGTTAGAAGGAACCCGTCGTAGTCATTGCTTGACCAATACTTTTAAGAATTTGCAATATATCATAGACCTCTCTAGCAGAGGTAAACAGAGCAAAGACCCGCGATAGTTCGTATTGAGGAGTAGGTGTTTGCCTCAATTTAATAAATAAAATATTGTCTCCGTTAGTCAACATCCCAAACACAGGTTTATCAGGTTGAGGGTTAGCCATTAAATAAGCTAATGCTTGTGGCAAAGCTGACCAAACCGAAAGCGTAGTTTTTTTAGACTCTAATACCATCACCCACAACTGATTTTGCAGCACTAAAACCTCAATCCGTCCACGCAGTATTTCTTCTCCATCATTTAGCACTAACTCTACTGATGACTCGGCAGCAATTTTAAAAGGAGGATCGTAAAATCCTGCGATCGCTAATAATGGAGATACCACTAACAACATCACTGTCCCCTCTAACAAATCACCTTCAGCCCGATGATATAGATATCTGCGCCGCAGTACATCTAGTAAGGTTTTTTCAGCTTCAGTAATTTGAGGTAATCCCTCATACCACTCTGGGAAAAACTGCTCGTCTTCAATGCGGACTACACCAAATCGGGTATGGGCATCTTTTAAGCTGGTAATCGCTTCTGTGTGTGTTATGGCTTTTCACCTTCCTGTTGCTTTCTGCCCATATCAGCTAAAGTAACTTGATTAGCATAAATTTTTCTTTTGGCGATCGCAGCTACTCAACTACTCTAAAATTAGATTACACCACCAAACAAGAACCTCCAGATGACCAGAGAATTTAATGTCATTATAGAACGCGACTCTGAGGGTTATTTTGTTGCATCCGTGCCTAGTCTAGCTGGATGTCATACCCAAGCCAAATCTCTAGACGAACTGATAGAGCGGATTAAAGAAGCTATTGAACTTTGTTTAGAGGTTGAACAAGAAAACACCGAAGCATTAGAGTTTATCGGTGTGCAAAGGGTTTCTGTTCAAGTATGAGTAAACTACCGAGTTTGACTGGGCGAGAAGTAATTACAGCGTTAAAAAAAGCAGGTTTTGAGGTAGCAAGAATCCGAGGAAGTCACCATTTTGTAATACACAGTGATGGTCGTCGAAGCGTTGTTCCAGTGCATTCTGGTGAAACAATTGGTTCTGGTTTGTTAGCGCAGATACTCCGTGACTGTGAGATTAGCCGTGGTGAATTCCGGGAACTATTGTAAAAATAGGTAAAACTTACCCTTCCTGTCTCATGGACTTCTCTATATATAGTGTGAGATTATTCAATTTTTTATTGCACCAGAACTACTACAATTACTATTGATGCTAGATAATGGGAAGGCTTTGACATTTTCTTCCCAATCTAGCCCGGAAACAATAACTAAGACTTATGCGAACTCACTATTGCGGCGAACTCCGAAAAGAACATATTGGAGAAACTGTTACCTTTTACGGATGGGTAGACCGTCGCCGCGATCACGGTGGTGTGATATTTTTAGATTTACGCGATCGCACTGGAATAGTTCAAATCGTCAGCGATCCGCAACGCACCCCAGACTCTTATGAAGATGCTAACGCCCTGCGAAATGAATATGTTGTCGAAATCACAGGTAGGGTAACGCAACGTCCCGAAGAATCCCTCAATCCCCGCATCCCAACAGGCGAGGTAGAAATCTACGCCGATAAAATTCAACTCCTCAATGCTGTCCGCAAACAGTTACCTTTCCAAGTTTCTGTAGCTGATACCGAGACAGTACGGGAAGACTTGCGGCTAAAATATCGTTATTTGGATTTGCGACGCGAACGCATGGCGCAAAATTTGCAACTGCGTCATCAAATTGTTAAAGCCATGCGTCGTTATCTGGAAGATTTGGAAGGTTTTATTGAAGTTGAAACCCCAATACTTACCCGTTCTACCCCAGAAGGTGCGCGGGATTATGTTCTACCCAGTCGCGTCAATCCTGGTGAGTGGTATGCTTTGCCGCAATCACCCCAGCTATTTAAACAATTGCTGATGGTATCCGGCTTAGACAGATATTATCAGATTGCCCGTTGCTTTCGTGATGAAGATTTACGTGCCGACAGACAGCCAGAATTCACCCAGTTGGACATGGAAATGAGCTTCATGTCTCAAGAAGAAATTATCGAACTAAACGAGAACTTAGTTTGTCATATTTTCAAAACCGTTAAAGGCATTGAGTTACAGCGCCCTTTCCCTCGTCTAACTTACGCCGAGGGGATGGAACGCTACGGGAGTGATAAACCAGATACCCGCTATGGTTTAGAATTAGCCGATGTCTCAGATATTGTCAAAGACTCTGGTTTCAAAGTCTTTCGAGACACTGTTACTAATGGTGGTGTTGTCAAAATCCTGCCGATTCCTAACGGTAACGATGTAATTTCTAACGTCCGCATTAAACCAGGCGGTGACTTATTTAGAGAAGCCAGCGAAGCTGGCGCTAGGGGTTTAGCTTTTATCCGTGTCAGGGATGATGGCGAAATTGACACCATTGGGGCGATAAAAGACAACCTCAGCGCTGAACAAAAAGAAGAAATTTTACGGCGTACAGGTGCAAAAGCTGGACATTTGCTCTTATTTGGGGCAGGGGAAGCTGCTACAGTTAATAAAACATTAGATAGATTACGGCAAGCGATCGCTAAAGAGTTTAACTTAATCGATCCAGAAAAAATCAACTTGTTGTGGATTACAGACTTCCCCATGTTCGAGTGGAATGCTGATGAGAAGCGCTTAGAAGCATTACACCACCCATTCACAGCACCGCACCCTGACGATTTGAGCGATTTAAAGACTGCACGCGCCCAAGCTTACGACTTGATACTTAACGGCGTAGAAGTTGGCGGCGGAAGTCTGCGGATATATCAGCGAGAAATTCAACAGCAGGTATTTGAAGCGATTGGTTTATCTCCTGAAGAAGCACAAAGTAAATTTGGCTTTCTTTTAGAAGCATTTGAATATGGTACACCACCGCATGGTGGCATTGCCTACGGTTTAGATCGTTTAGTGATGTTGCTAGCTGGAGAAGAATCAATTCGAGATGTCATTGCTTTTCCGAAGACACAACAAGCGCGTTGTTTGTTAACAGATGCACCTTCAAGTGTAGATGCAAAACAGTTGAAAGAATTGCACGTTGCTTCGACTTATAAACCAAAGTCTTAGTGAACTAATAAATTGTCTAAGTAAGATTTGGTTGGGGTACCAATCCCCATTCAAATCTTCCTAGTACAATCAGTGTCGAATCCCCAGTCTCAAATGCAATGGAAGTTTTCTTAGCTAATATTAATCATCTTGAAAGTGTTTCAGTACTATTTGATCGGTATCGTATTTTTTACAATCAGCTATCAAATATTGAAGCTGCTAAACAGTTTCTCAAAGAACGTTTTAATAATAATGACTCGCTAGTGTTTGCAGCTAATGACAATGGGGAATTAGTTGGATTTACTCAGCTTTATCCCAGCTTTTCTTCAGTGTCAATGAAACGAGTATGGATATTGAACGATTTGTATGTAGAAGAGTCGTATCGCCAGAGGGGAATTGCAAAATTATTGATGAGTTTTGCAGAAGAATACGCAAAAGAAAGTGGAGCAATTCGAGTAATTCTATCTACTCAAATTTCTAACATAACCGCGCAAAAACTCTATGAAGCGCGAGATTATATTAAAAATGAAGAGTTTTACCATTACGTTTTACCGTTGCAGTAGTAGCATGACAACAAACAAACTCAAAGCCTTAGAGCTTTTTGCTGGTATCGGTGGGTTTCACCTGGGTATGGCAAATGCTAATATTCAAACAGTATGGGCGAATGATATTAACGAACTTTGTTGTAAAGTTTATGAAAGTAATTTTGGCAAAGACTCTATTGTTTTAGGCGATATCAACAAAATTTCCATATTAGACATTCCCAATCATGATATTTTAACTGCTGGCTTCCCTTGTCAACCGTTTAGTCCTGCTGGTAAAAAACTTGGCGTAAGAGATATAGTTAGGGGAACACTATTTGAGCGCATTATAGAAATCTTAGATCAGAAGCAGCCAAAATATTTTTTTTTGGAAAATGTCAAAAGACTTTTGACAATGGAAAATGGCTATCATTTTAGAGTAATTTTAAATGCACTTTCTGAATTAGATTATTTTATTGAATGGCGAATAATAAGCCCATTGAGCTTTGGTATCCCTCAAAATAGAGATAGGATTTTTATCTTTGGTACAAAATTAGACTCAGTTGATATAACGCCTAATACTCTAGAAAAGCTATCAGTTTTTTTGACCAAAGAAGACAATATTTTATTACCAAATATTAAAGCTCCATTGGTAAAATACATGTTGCCAATCATGACAAAGAAAAGTAAAAATGATAATTGGGGAATTGCCTATAAAAATCAAATGTTCACTCAAAATATTTCGTTATTGCCTGAAATAAAGCCGAGAAAGAAGCTTCAGAATATTCTTCAGGATGAGTCAATAGTGGATACTCAGTTTGATTTTACTGCCGACACGCTGGAGCGAATTAAGCAAAGTAAGCCTGTAAATCGTTATTGTAATGGAGTTGAAATTTTGTACAACCAAGATGGAGGCGCGAGACTTGGTTATACTATATTTGGAACTAATGGCATTGCATCAACATTGACTGCTTCAACATCAAGGCATTATGAACGCTACCAAGTAGGTGATAAATTTCGACGTTTAACTAATATTGAATATGCCAGACTTATGGGTTTTCCTGATGATTGGTGTCAAGTTGCCAGAATTTACGATCAATACGCATTATTTGGAAATGCTATCGTACCAGCTTGTGTAGAGTGGGTGTGCAAAAGAATCGGTCAAAAAAACTTTGAATTGAGTAAATCTGGTTGGCAACAATTAACTTTGGCTATTTAAAAAATGGAAGTGCTAACCTTATCCTCCCTCAAAATTGCTGCACGAGATTTTTGTGTTGTACTTAGCGCAACACCGATTCCTAATTTGTATGGCGTTACAGATGGCAAAGCAGTAGGAACGTATGTTGAGTTGAATTTTAATCAATATTTGTCTACAAAGTATGAATACACCCTTGGTAGCGCCGCTTTAGGAATTGATTTTCCCGGATTAGAAGTTGATTTAAAAGTGACATCAATTCGTCAGCCCCAATCTTCTTGTCCCTTTCGGAATGCCAGTCAAAAAGTCTATGGATTAGGATATAATCTGCTGATATTGGCTTATGAAAAGATTGATGAGCATAGCTCCCGCACAGCCAATTTAAAATTCCAGAATATAGTCTTTGTGTCAAGAGAAAGAACTGGAGATTATCAAACAACCTACGGGTTAATAGAAATCTTACGCCGTAATGGTAACAAAGAAGATGTAATAGCATTTTTAGAGGAACGCAACTTCCCATTAGATGAAATTGGGCGTGAAATACTTGCAGAAAGAATTTTGCAGCAACCGCCAGAAATTGGCTACCTGACAATTTCTAATGCATTACAGTGGCGGTTGCAATACAGTAGGATTATCCAGGTGGCAACTACGACGACAACAGTAGGTGTAGAAAATCTATTGGTAGGATGAAGAGGAATAAAAAAAACCCGCCGTAGCGGGTTACACAACAAACTAAGAACAATGAAAACTTGATTTAGCTGGAATACCTCATTTCAGCTTCCAGTTGACGAATCAGTTGCTCGTCGCCCTTTATTTTGGCTACTTGCAAGCGATGCTCTAGGCTTTTTTGAATATTCTCTCTGTGAGCTTCTCGTGCTTTTCTCGCACTTTGTAGTCTACCTTGATTCATAATGATTACCCTGTTAATTATTTCACTTTATGTCTGTTATTGTTAACATAACACATATTCTGTAGCTGTTGCTACAGAATATTATGACTTAATGTATTTTTTAACAAAAATATGTCTGAAAAGAAGATGGGTGAACAACGACTCATGACTTTTTTAAGCGATTTTGGCGATCGCGATATCTATGTAGGCATAATGAAGGGAGTCATAGCCCAAATCAATCCTAAACTGACAGTAATAGACTTAACACACCAAATTCCGCCGCAAGATATCGCCGCAGCCAGGTTTTGCTTGATGAATGCTTATCCCTATTTCCCCGTTGGGACAGTGCATCTGGCAGTAGTAGATCCGGGTGTGGGAAGTAAGCGGCGAGCGATCGCAGTAGAATTTGCTCAAGGGTTTCTAGTAGGCCCAGATAATGGTATCTTTAGCGGAGTACTTAGTCAAAGCCCTGCGATGTCTACGACGGGCTACGCCTACGCAGCCGTTGAACTTACAAATCTTAACTATTGGCGAACTCCTCAACCAAGCAAAACTTTTCACGGTAGAGATATCTTTGCACCAGTGGCAGCTAATCTTGCTAGTGGTGTCCCCCTCAAACAGCTAGGACAAGAAATTGATCCAGCAAGTTTAGTCAGACTAGATATAGCCGAGTGCAAGCAGACAAGCAATGTTGTAGTGGGTTGCATTCAATATATTGACAACTTTGGCAACCTAGTGAGCAACATTCCAGCGAGTTACGTACAAGGCAAAACTTGGTATGTGCAAGCTGCTGGGTTAAGTATACCAGGTTGTAAAACTTACGGTGATGTCAACCTGGGAGAGGCAGTAGCTTTAGTTGGCAGTCACGGCTGGGTAGAAATTGCCATTAATAGCGGCAATGCTCACTTACAGTTACATTTAGATTGGCAAAAAACGCTTCAAGTTGTGCTAACTTAAATCCCGCACCTCGTGAGTGCCACATCCAAAGAAACACCAAAGTTATATCCTCTCTCCACAGTTGGCAGATGTCCAGGAGGGAAGGTTTTAAAGTTTGGTTCCTTGCCAGGTTTATACTCGTATCTTTTAGTTTGCTGATTATAGTTCCACTGAATCAGCCACTCACCAGTTAAGGTTTGCCATCCAACCGCGTCATACATCTTGCGATAGTCGTTTTTTTGTTCCTTCAAAATCTTTTCTTGAGCGCTAAAGCCCAACTTTCCATCACTGGCTGTACTCCAAAGCTTGTCAATGGTTTTCAAATCAACACACGAAAGTGCATTCATTTCATCTTTGCCAATAGCACCCTCTGCTTGTGCCTTAGCCCCAGCAACATCTAGCATTCTTAGGTAAGTTTCTCGATCAGATTGTTGCCAATCTTTGCTTTGTAAATATTTCTGCAACTGGCTGTAATCGACACTGCGGGCAGTAGTAATTTCTACTTGTTTCAATGAGCTAGAATTAGCAGTTGTATTGACTAAAGCATTGTTTTCTGGACTTTTGTTCTCAGACTTAGACCGCGTTAATGAATATCCAATCCAACCTAAAACAGCAAATATACCGATAAGACTTGCTGTAATTAGTAAAGTTAGTGTCAGAACAGTCTGATTATTCTTTGCCATTTTTGGATGCTGCTGATTACTTTGAATGCCCCAGGATGAATTTAGTCTAACCGCTACTACATCGATGTATATATTGTCATATAGCGTTTTCTAATCACATGAGATACATCATAGCCCCTCCCCGCAAGCGATGAGAGGGTTGGGGGTGGGGTTCAGTACCTACTCAACTGAGAACCGCTATATTATCTCTCTATTATTTCTTAACAGGTCTATTTTACAATGTCATCTTTTTGGAGAGAATAAGATACTTATCAGTCTCCTGAAGCCAAGCTAATAGGAATCTCAATTTTAAACTCAGCCCCTTGTTCTGGTATTGATAAACATGTAAGTTTTCCTTTATGCTTCTCTACTATAATCTGATAGCTAATTGATAACCCTAACCCTGTACCTATCCCTACTGGCTTAGTTGTAAAGAAGGGATCAAACAATCTTTTTAGCACATTCTCTGGAATTCCAACTCCATTATCAACAAACCGAATTACGACCTTTCCTTTTGGAGATACCTGAGTACAAATACGTATAATACTAGGTGCTTCTTGCATCTGCTCAATCGACCGCTTTGCATCCCTTTGTTCTAGTGCGTCTAAAGCATTAACCAGAATGTTCATAAAAACTTGGTTGAGATGCCCTGCATAGCATTCTACTAAAGGTAGGTTGCCATATTCCTTGATGATTTCAATTGCTGGACGGTTATGTTGTGCCTTGAGGCGATGTTCTAGAATTACTAAAGTGCTATCAATACCTAAGTGAATATCCACAGATTTGCATTCTGCTTCATCCATACGAGAGAAATTTCGTAATGAAAGAACGATTTTTTTAATCCGATCTGCCCCCATTTTTATTGATGAGAGTAACTTGGGCAAATCCGTCATTAAAAATTCTATGTCAATGGCTTCTATCTGTTCTTGAATCACCCTTACGGGATTAGGATAATGTTCTTGGTAAAGCTGAATCAAACGGAGCAAATCCTTAATATATTCGTTAGCAGGCTCAATATTACTGTAGATAAAGCTCGTAGGATTATTGATTTCGTGAGCAACTCCAGCAACCAATTGACCGATAGAGGACATTTTTTCGCTTTGGAGTAAATGAGCTTGGGTGCTTTGGAGTTCTTTAAGAGTATGCTCTAAATCTTGCGCTTTTTGCTGTAAAGTTTCTTCCACAGCTTTGAGTTCGCTGATATCCCTGGCGATCGTTGAGAAATATTCAATTTCTCCACCAGGTGATTTGTGGGCAATAATCAGTTGGGATATAGGAATTTCTTGTCCATCTGCTTTTAAAAGAGCCGTTTCTCCGACCCAATCACCGACTCGAACTGATTCTGGTAATCCTTGATTCTGGATAATTTCATTTGCCCATTTCGGATAATTTTGGGAAAAATGTCTCTCCAGAAGTGATTCTTCTTCCCCTAACTCTAACATTTTACGAGCTGCTTTATTAAAGTAAAGAACTCGCCCAGTTAAGTCAGAAGTGCTGATAAAGTCTGGTGCTGCTTCTAGAATTGCTAACAACTTCGCCTGTTCTTTTTGGGCTTGTTTATACTCACTAATATCACGAGCTACACCAACAGTCATGATCACTTGACCTAGTTCGTTACAGATGGCAGATTTAATTGTATGGAATAGGCGTACTTCACCATCGTACCGAGTTACTGGCTCTTGGGGAATTTCTAGAGTCTGTCCAGTTTCAAATACGTAAGCATCATCTTTGATGTATTGTAGGGTATGATCTGGTTCACTGAATGGTGCATCAATCATATTTTGAAGCTGTGACTCACTCATGCCGTAATAATCACGGAATGCCTTATTTGCCCAAATAATTTGAGATCTAGCACCTTTAACCAGCACCATATCTGTAATTGCATCAAGAATTTGCTGATAGGTTTTTTCGTTTTCGCGCAGAGTGCTTTCAAAAGATTTTACTTTTGTAATATCCTGTACTGTTGAGATAATAGTAATTACCTCGCCATCAACGTTAGTTATAGGAATGTGACACCAATCACAAATAATTACTGTTCCATGTTTTGTCAGGTTTTTACTTAGATTATTACCTCCCACTTTTTCTTCAACTAATAACTCCATTGTTTTGATGACCTGTACTCTTTCACTTTCTGACACAATTATTTGTGCTAGCTGACAACCGAGTACTTCACTTTTGCTGTATCCAAATAGTTTTTCAGCAGCCGGATTCCATTGTATTACTTGAAATGCCGTATTCCACTCAATTAGAGGCAAAGGATTACGTTCTATAAGTAATAAAAATTTATCTTGCAACTGTTTCAAATCTTGTTCTGCTAATTGATGCCCAATCTCTTGACTATTTCTACTGACTTCATCAACTTTTCGTACTTGACTTGCAGAAAAATCATTACCCGATTGAATGCCTTGCTGTTGAAAGTTCATCCTATCTAACTGACTAATAGATTTGTTTGACTCTTAAATCTAGGATTCCCTATTCTTTGGATAATGTAACATTCCTCTTTTTCATAAAATACTAGGACTTACGCATTGACAGAAAAGACCAAGTATAGATGATTGGAAAACCAGATACGTCGTAGGGGCAATTCATCAATTGCCCCTACGAAGCGGATCTATTTACCATCAATGAATGATTAATAAAAACCTGAGATGGCGTATTTACGTTGATTCACAACATGATTCTTTTGTAAAGTGCGTAAGTCCTAGATACTTCCTCAATTACTGAAGCTCGATCAAAAAGTACACCCTGAATTTCTAGATTTGCCTGAATTAACCTACTTAGTAAACTATCTTGTCTGCAAACAACATCAACAATTTTATTTATTGATCAAAAGTTGTAACTAAGTGGGTCAAATTAAATATCAAACCTCACCCTGCCTCCGGCTTCCTTCTCCTTACTAAGGAGAGGGATTGAGGGTGAGGTTTGATCTTATATTTAATTACCCCTACCTACTTAGTTAGTAATGCTTTCATGATTTGAGCTTATTAGATATCTGCAAAATAGTAATATTTTGAAGATGTCTAATAAGTTAATTTAAAATCACATCCACCCTCCAACTTCCGCATCAGTTAAAGGTTTCTCTAACTTGCTATATTCCGTCTGAGCAGCCCGTAATACGTGTTTCATCTGCACTGCTTCCCCGGCATCGGCAGCGAGGAAAGCTGCATTTAAGGCGATGTTACGGATATTACCCCCAGCGACATTTAGTCGAGCTAGTTGCAGAGCATCTAAGTCTGCGGTTGGGGTGTCGGCAGGAAAAACACGCCGCCAAATTTCGGCTCGTTGTGTTGTATCAGGGAAGGGGAATTGCACTACGAACCGAATCCGGCGGAGAAAGGCTGTATCGATTGCACTTTTCAGGTTCGTAGTTAGTACTGCTAAACCTGGGTAGCTTTCCATCCGTTGCAATAGATAGCTAACTTCAATATTGGCATAGCGATCGCGCGCATCTTTAACTTCACTGCGTTTACCAAATAAAGCATCAGCTTCATCAAATAACAAAATCACCCCGCCTTGTTCAGCAGCATCAAACACCCGGCGCAAATTCTTCTCGGTTTCACCAATATATTTGCTAACTACCGATGATAAGTCAATGCGATAGAGATCGAGGCGCAATTTCTGAGCCAGTACTTCTGCCCCCAAGGTTTTACCAGTGCCGCTACCACCTGCAAATAAGGCGCTGATTCCCAATCCTCTAGCACTCTTGGCAGCAAAGCCCCAATTGTTATATACAGTACTCCGTTGACGTACATGAGCCGCAATTTCTCGGAGAACTTGTTTCTGTGCCTCTGGTAATACCAAATCTTCCCAATCACCTGATGGCTCAATCCGTTGGGCAAGTTCATCCAAGCGTGGACGTGCTTGCACACGGCAGGCATCCCATAAAATGCTAGTGATATCATTTTCTGGTGTTTGGGCTAACTGTCCTGCGGCTTCTGCACAAGCAGCCCGGATGGTTGCGGCACTGAGGTTAAACTGATCCACTAGGGTTTTAACTTGCCCGTTCATTTGCGGTGCAATTGAACCTAATGCATCTTGCCAAACTGTACCCTGTTCTGTGCTAGTTGGTTGATGTACGTCAAAATTAACTACCAAGCGCTGTCCTAGTCCAATGCGTTCCCGACTTGTAACTATTAAAAAACCCTTGGTGCGTTCGATGAAACGTGCGATCGCATTTAACCGCGCTGGATCATTAGTATCCAGCTCGTTACAATCTATAAGTAACGCACACTTACTTAAAATCGTCTCACGAGTCCACAGACGGATGAGATTATCCAACTCGCTAGGCGCTAACGGAATCATTTGTGCAGGCATTACCCACAGGTTTAAACCCTGAAGCTGACAAATTATCGCGGCAATGGAACGTTTGCTAATAGTTTCGCTACCACATAATTGGACAATTGGCAAGCTATTAACCTTGTAAGCTTGCGACCAAACTGCTGCTATTCGCTCGGCTAAATCTTGGTGCGAGGGGACTAAATCGCTAACCTCTTGTAGTGGTTCAATGATGCCAGCTAATCGTTCGTCAAGATATTGAATGCCCGTGAGATAATGTAAAATTCGTTCGTCAATTCTTACCGGGCTGAGTGTCAAGGAATGACCATCGCCAATCTGAATTAACCGCCAATGACGTAAAGAAGAATTTGGAGCGATCGCATCCCAGTGGACATTAGGTAAGGCTGCCAGAGCTAAACTTAAAGTTGGGTAAGATCGTTGTAAATCCCCGTGCATCATAGCACACAATTTAGCAAAATCTCCATTTAATTCCATACCTGCACACAACAGCAACAAATCGCTCTCAAAGGATGAGAGGCTAAATATTTTGCATATTCTTTCTAATGCCGATGGCGCAGGCATTGCAGCCGCAGCTTCCTGTAACACTTGCTGTAAATGCTCTTGATTTTTATCTACAGATTGATTTTGTTCTTTTGCCGTGTGATTTTCTAAAATACCACGCACCACGGCGAGGGCTGCCGATAGATAGCGATAATTTGCCTCATCCCAATTGTGATTTTTTGTGACATTCATAGAATAGTCACCTCTGGCGAATCATAAGCCCCAGACTGATTTTTGTGCAGTGGACTTTCTGCCCCATCTACCTGCACTCGGACAATATAATTTCCTGGCTTGATGTTTTTGACAGGAACAGTAATTACATCGGTGTCTTCGGTGCGGGCTGCAACCAAGAAAGAGTAAGCTGCCGGACTCTTACCTGATGTCTCATTGAGTAGCAAAACTACTCGTTGTGATTTACAAACTTTAGGCTGGAATTTCACGGTAATTTCTGCTGTGCGTAAATTGTCGCCACTATTTTCCACTTGGGCGACAAATGCGGTAATTGTTGGATGGAGGACAAAAGCCACAACGTTTGATTCAACGACATAATCTGTTTGTCCTCCATTGCCCATTGTGAGATGGACAACTTGGATACCTTGCACACTTGCAGACAAATCTGATGGGACTAAGAAGCTGATTTGTGTTTCTTTAACATCATGAGGTACTATCAAAGTTTCCGTATTACTCAAGCGGATTCGGGTAATCTCACCGCGTAACCGTTTACCACGAATTACTAATGTTGTGCCCGGAACAATCATTTTATCGGTCTTCGCCGGAGTCATGACTTGCTCTATACTCGGTTGAGACAAGGGCATTGTGTAGAAACCTTCAGAATTTTCAAGTTTGCTACTCTCAATCAACACCATTGATGCCAGATAGGTAGCTGAAGGTCGATAGTGTGTTTGTAAAGCAGACCATAATTTAGAAGTTTCTTCCATGTTGAAAAACTCTGGAGTCAGTTTAATCTGCCCAATTTGTTCAGCTAAATCGGATACAGACACACTTGCGACAGCTTGTGAAAAAGCACTTGAGGTATTAGTTGTAGATGCATTTATCAGAGTACTTTCAATAATATCTGATGCGATCGCTGGTGTTTTGTGTAATAAATGCATTGCATAGCCCAATAAAAGCTCCGCCTGAAAATCCTTGGCCCCGTAGGCTGTTAGCAAGTAATGGAGATCAAGAGCTAGTGGTGGACTTTGAGAGTGCATGTTTCCATTAATACGCGAATGCCTGCTGCGAAATTCCTGTGATACCCAATCGACATTCCGATTCTGCGTTACTTGATAGAGAAAGAGGTTGATTTGAGCGCGTTCATCAGCTTCGACTGAAATTCGATCGGGCGGTAGGGCAGTTACAATCACATCACCAACACTAGCAGCGATCGGATCGCTGACTAAGCCATTTTCCAGCAAGACTTTTAGTACTGCTGTCACGGCGGCTATAGAGAGTACATTACTCATCCTCTTTCCTGGCAATAGCACATATTAATCATGCACGCCAGAGTACAATGACAGAATATATTTTGCAAAACTTTAAATATTCTGTAACAGAGATTATCCCCACGGCATACAATGTATCAGTACTACTGAAGCTAAAGAATTTGTATAATTTACCTTAACTTTACATTAGTAGCAAATTTCAACTGCTATAAGTCTTAACTTTAAACATTTTATCAAATTGCTAACATTATTTTGAGTTAGTAATATGTTAAACTGAGTATAATCAGATAAATGGTAAGTAATATATATTACTAAATATTGTTCGAGGTTACGAAGTAAGCAAAATAGCAATACTAGTAATATATCTGACTAAAGTTAACATTTTAAAATAACTAGGATGGGTTGCCCCAGATGAAATCCCCACCTCCTTCAAATTCTTGGATTGGTCGCTTCGTAGGTGATAACGAGCGATACCGTTTAGATAAACGGTTAGGCGGGGGTGGCATGGGAGATGTCTTCCTGGCAACGGATACCCGTGTAGGTCAGCAGGTAGCGTTAAAGTTGCTCAAAGATACGCTGGTGGCATCACAAGAAATGAGAAAGCGTTTTGAGCGTGAGGTAGCAGTTTGTGCTGCTTTGCAAAGTGACCATATCGTTAAGATTAGTGATTGTGGATTCACCCCAGAAGGCTTTCCATTTTATGTAATGGAATATTTGCGTGGGCAAACGCTCAGACAATTACTGCTACGCGAAAAGCGGCTCTCTGTTGAGCGGGCGGTAAAAATTATGGCGCAAGTTTGCAAAGGTCTACAGCTTGCCCATCAAGGAGTGACTCTCCAACGGGATGGCACAAAAAGCACTGAGCATATTCAGGTAGTTCATCGTGACCTGAAACCAGATAATATATTTTTAGTACCTACAGATTTAGGTGAGTGGGTGAAGGTTTTGGATTTTGGTGTTGCCAAAATTCGCAGTGAATCTTCAGAAAATGCCAATATTACAAATATCACAAGTACATTTATTGGTACGTTTCGTTATGCACCTCCTGAGCAAATCCAAAGTGATAAAAACTTGGATGCAAGGGGTGACATTTACAGCTTAGGAATTATCCTTTATGAAATGCTGAGTGCTGCTGACCCTTTTGGAATCAGCATTAAGGGTAGTCATGTCAGCGAGGCTTCTTGGGTATTAGCTCATGCTTATGAGCCACCGAAACCACTGCGATCGCAGCCAGGTTGTGAGCATTTTTCTGTACAATTGGAATCTGTGGTGATGAAATGCCTCCACAAAAACCCAGCTAACCGATTTGCAACGGTAGAAGAACTCAATCTTGCTTTGCAAGCTGCTGCAAAATCTGTCACAGGCCCTATTAGTGTAACCGGACAGGCTAGCGAGCGATCGCAACCTTCCTACAATCAAGGTTCAAATCACGAAACTATTTCCAGACAATCGAACGACGATACCGTTCTACGTCCTCCATCTGGATATAATCAAGGTTCAAATAACGAAACTGTTCCCAGACAATCGAACGACGACACCGTTCTAAGTCCCCCATCTGGATATAATCAGGGTTCAAATCACGAAACTGTTCCCAGACCGTTTAACCCGATTCAGCAAAACCAATCTGAGGAAACAGTTCCTCCCCCTCAACCTAGATACAACCAAGGTTCAAATAACGAAACCGTTCCAAGGCAGTTTAATCCAGTTGAACAAAATCAACAGAGTCCTGTAAATAATCCCAACGTCAGCAAACCGGATGTAACCTTGTATCAACCGCGATCTGCATCTAATCCAGGCGGGCAACAAGTGCCACCAGATAAAACGTTGTTTCAACCACGACCTGCATCTAATCAAGGCGGGCAACAAGTGCCACCAGATAAAACGTTGTTTCAACCGCGACCTGGCTCTAATCAAGGTGGACAACAAGTACCGCCAGATAAAACATTGTTTCAACCGCGACCTGGCTCTAATCAAAGCAGACCACAAGTACCACCAGATAAGACCTTGTATCAACCGCGACCTGCATCTAATCAAGGCAGACCAGATGTGACATTGTATCAACCACGACCTGCATCCAATCAAGGCAGACCAAAACAAGTACCAACGGATGATACTATTTATCAACTAAAGCTAAGTGAGCAGATAGCTACAAAATTCTCTCCCAATTTTTTGCGAATCCTGGGAGTGGTTTTTGCCGTTGCGCTGGCATTAGGATTGGTGGCTTATATATATACTCAATTTCAATCGCGTAAAGAACCAAGTAATCAGCAAAATTTACCTAATAGCGATCGCATTCAGAACTAACCTACAGGGAGAAGACTACATTGCTTCCCTCTGTGGGTGTTCTTTCAACTACTTTAACGTGAGTCCGACGAATCTCTCTCTCTGCCTTGAACTTTAGTTCAAGTCTGTCCCTCTCCGAGTCGGAGAGGGAAGGTTTTGCATAGTAAAACCAGGGAGAGGTCAATACTGTTTGTTAGTTTCTGCCAAACACACTGCCAAGGGCACGCGCCATATTTTGCGGTTGCATTGCATCCATTGCGGCGGTGGGTTCGTAGCCACAGTGAACCATACAATCGGCACACTTGGGATTACCACTCTTCTGGCCGTATTGACTCCAATCAGTTTGTGCCAGTAATTCTTTAAAGGTAGAGTAATAACCCTCGTTCAATAGATAGCAAGGTTTTTGCCAACCAAGAACGCTATAACTAGGGCTACCCCAAGGAGTGCATTCGTAGTCCTTCTCACCAGTGAGAAAATCTAAGAATAGTGGATTGTGATTAAAGTTCCAATTGTTTTCGCCAGCTTTATAGGGAGCCAGAATTTGCCGGAAGAGGGTGCGGGTTTGTTCGCGGTGGAGAAAATGATCTTGATCTGGTGCCCACTCGTAACTGTAGCCGGGAGAAATCATCATCCCGTCAGTATTTAGGGTTTCTATAAAGTCAAAGAACTCTTGCATATCTTTAGGTTCAGTCCCCTCAAAGATAGTTGTGTTAGTGGTGACACGAAAGCCTTTAGCTTTAGCGGCGCGGATGGCTTTGACAGCAATATCAAAAACACCTTTACGATCGACACAATGATCGTGTAACTCGCGCATTCCATCTAAATGCACACTAAAAGTTAGGTAAGGGGAAGGTTGAAACTTATCTAGGTTTTTTTCTAATAACAAACCATTGGTACACAAGTAAATATATTTCTTGCGCTCAATTAATCCTTGAACAATCTGATCAATCTGAGGATGTAGCAGAGGTTCTCCACCAGGAATTGATACAACCGGTGCGCCGCACTCTTCCACTGCGGTAAAGCACTGTTCTGGGGTGAGATTTTGCTTTAATATTTCCTTGGGATGTTGGATTTTACCACAACCAGTACAAGCTAGATTACAGCGAAAAAGAGGTTCCAACATCAATACTAAGGGGAAGCGTTTACGTCCTTTCAAACGTTGAGTAACCAGATACTTCCCGATATCCATAGCCTGTTGTAGATTAACTGCCATTGTTGCGATCGCTCCTCTTTATATATCTAAAAACACCACACTATGGCCGCACATCTGTGCTAGTCTGCTATATTTTTCATTTCACATAGCCCTGAGCAACAAACCAATCCACAGCATCTTCGAGTGCTGCTTTCAACGAAGATTGAGGTAGACCCAACTCTTGTACGGCCTTTCCAGCATTGTAATACATAGGTTGTTTTGCCATCCGAACGCCATCCAATGGCACTGAGGGCGATTTTCCCAAGGGTGCGAGAATCTTTTCATCAACCCAGGCAACACTAAGAGGCAACCAAGGGGGTACTGTTCGTTGAGGTGCTATCAAACCGGTGATCTCGGCAAGTTGTTCGAGTAGTTCTTTGAAACTGAGATTTTGATGACCTAAGATATAGCGATCGCCTGACTTACCCCGTTGCAAAGCCAGTAAATGCCCCCACGCCACATCCCGCACATCAATAAAATTCAGACCAGTATCTAAATAAAAGGGCATTTGCCGTCGTAAAAACCGTAAGATTATATCACCTGTGGGGGTAGGTTTGATATCCAACGATCCGATGGGGCTGCTGGGATTGACTATAACGACCTCTTGACCTCTAGCAACGGCTTGCATGGCTTCTTGTTCAGCCAGAAATTTAGACTTTTTGTAGTTACCCACCAACTTTTCTAGGGGACTCTGATGTGTTTCATCGACCACTTGACCTGATGATCCTACCCCAATTGCCGCCACTGAACTGGTGTAAACGGTGCGCTCGATGCCAGCTTGATTAGCTGCTGCTAAGACATTGCGCGTGCCGAGAACATTATTATGGTGAAGTAACTCTCGATCTGTTTGCCACAGGGAATAATGGGCTGCAACGTGAAATAAGTATTGACAACCTTTCATCTGTTGCCAGAGATTTGGATCGTTCAAATCGCCTTTGACAATTTCCACGTCCAAACCGCGAAGATTCTCTAAATTGCTACTTGAGCGTACCAAAGCTTTGACTGTGTAACCCTCTTTCAGTAACAACCGTACCAGGTGGGCACCAATAAAACCCGTACCCCCTGTGACAAAAACTTGCATTAAGCTGTCCCTCTCTTCTTAAATCGGGGAAACCAATCATCTAAAATGGTGTAAACTACCGGCACGACAATCAAGCTGAGGATGGTTGAAGTTACGAGTCCACCAGCGATCGCTACAGCCATAGGCGATCGCAATTCCGAACCAGCACCAAAACCTAATGCGATCGGTAACATTCCTAAAATAGTTGAAGCAGTGGTCATCATAATTGGTCTGAGGCGGACTATTCCAGTGTTCAGGATTGCCTCGGTGCGTTCTGTGCCAGCATTGCGTAATTGGTTGATGTAATCCACAAGCAAGATGGCATTTTTATTGGCCAGCCCCAGCAAGAAGACGAAACCGATTAGTGAGATCATACCAAAATCGCTCTTGGTGATCAGTAATGCCAACATTGCCCCCACCAACGCTAAAGGCAAAGAGACACCAATCACCAGAGGATCTACCCAGGTTTTGAATAGCAAAAATAGTACCACAACAATACACAGGGCAGATAAAGCTAAAGTACTGCCGAAACTGCTAAAAACCTCACCTTGGCTAGCAGAGTCTCCTCCTAAATTTAAGGAAACATTAGATGGTAACACCGCCTTAGCTTCAGCCACTACTTTATCAGTAGCATCACCTAAAGATAAATCCTTGCCAAGATTAGCACTGACATAAGCCACTCGCTGATTATTCAGCCGTTCGATTTGAAAAACCTTACCCTGTGAATTCGTTTCACCTGTAACTGTGACATCAGCAAATCCCGGCAGCCTTTGAATTCTCTCTTTAATCGCCTTGACTGCTTTACTTAAGGCTTGGAGATCGTCACCACTTAAAGCGATTTGGAGAGGTTTTTGACCGCCAGAATCGACAAATTGAATATCTTCAACACTGGTAGTTACCCCAGTAAGGATGGGTAAAGATGAGCGGAATTGGTCTTGTAGTTCCGCAGTTGCGATCGCGCGATCTTCCTTTAACTTTATATATAGTGTGCCTTTGTTCGGCTCACCCTCACGAGAACCAACAGTAGTAAATACCGTTTCAACTGCTGGTGATTTTCTGACTACATCTTCCAGTTTTTTAGCAACCTCAAGAGAATCGTTTAATGGGTTGGGAATTGGGAATTGGGAATTGGGAATTGGGGATTGGGGATTGGGAATATTGCTCAAATCTGGGATAATCGGCAAAGGAGCAGTATAAGCAATATTGAATTCGCCGCGATCGAGTTTGGGAATAAAACCTTTGGGAATTAGTGGAATCAGCGCTATACCTGCGATGAAACTGAGGACAGCTAATCCGACAACTATCTTTCGGTGATTTAAAGACCAACTCAGCAAGTTTCTGTAAGATTGAGCAAAAGCTACCCAACTCCTTGCTTCCTGACGCGGAGAGAGAGAGGATTTAGGTTTTAGCCAGTAAATAGCCAGAACTGGAGATAAAGTCCGAGCAACTAGCATAGAAGCAAGCATTGCTGCTGAAACAGTTATACCGAAGGGCTTGAAAAACTGCCCAATTACCCCACCCATCAAACCTATGGGCAGAAAAACTGCTACTGCTGTTAAGGTGGCGGCGGTGACTGTTAATCCAATCTCATTAGTTGCTAAAAGCGCTGCTTGGCGAGGAGTTTCCCCATCTTCAATGTGTCGCATGATGTTTTCCACATCCACGATCGCATCATCAACGATACTCCCAATTACTAAAGCTAAAGCTAACAGTGTAATCGTTTCTAAGTTGAAACCAAAAATTGCCATGACGATAAATGTCGCCAACAAAGATGTAGGAATTGCCAAGGCAGAAATTAGGGTGGCTCGCCAATTCCACAGAAAAGGAAAAATTACCACTATTGACAACAAGACTGCTTCCAACAAAGCATCGATTGTTGACTGGGTGGCTTGGCGGATATATTTTGCTTGGGTAGCAGCTAAGGTTAGTTTGACATCTTTGAGGGTAGAGCGTAGTCTTTGAACTTCTTTTTCAACTAAACTTACCACTTCTAAGGTGTTAGCGTTACCGCGTTTGATTACCTGAAATGCGAGTGCATCTTGGCCGTTAAACCTAACTAATGTTGCCCCTGCTTGGGGGATGGCTGCTGCACTCACATTCGATGGATTTAGGGGAAGAGTTGCAGTAGCACCGCCCAACAGGGAGACTTTTAGGACTCCTGGTAGTTTAGCGATCGCCTTTACAATCTCGTCTTGCGCCAACTTTGTCAAATCTGTGAGATTCCGTTTGGAACTTTCAATAGCATAACTAATGGCAGCTGACTCGTTCAGATTCAGAGGAATAATTTTAGAAGTCGCTCCTTGAGGCAAAGTCAGCTGCTTGAGGGCAGTTTCAACTTTTTTGGTTGATGTTTCTAAATTTGTACCAACGGCAAAAGAAAGGCTAACGGCTGTTTGACTAGGATAGGTAGATGAGCGGATATTCTCCAGTCCTTCTAGGGAACGAAGGCGTTCTTCCAGAGGTTGGGTGAGCTTCGCCTCTGTATCCAGGGCAGTTGTCAGGGGGGCTGTAGCATTCACAACCACCACTGGAAAGGTAATATCTGGAAACAAAGCATATTTGAGAGAACTGAAAGCCAGAACACCAGCTACAGTTACGGCAATCCAAAAACTCACCGTCAGCCACGAAAATTGAATCGCTAATTTGGAAATATTGAAGAGTTCTCGTGCGGATTTTGAGCGATCGGGCTTTACCATCTTGGAAAATTATCGTGGGTGGCACAATTATTTAGTCATGCTACAGCAATCACCTGGGGTTTATGACCAGAAAAGGGCAACATTCTTTATTGTCACTCAGATGTGGCAAAATTTTTAAATATGAAACTTGGTTTTGATAAGCAATTATTCTGTCAGAGTTTTTGGAAGAGCTAGTGCCTAATTTTTTGCCCATCAATACAATTTTAGTACCCCAAGGAGCAGAATATAAAGCTGTGTGTCGCGGATTAAGTGGCGTAACTGGTTCCATACCAACGGTAGTAGCCATACCTGTGGGAATGAAACCTTTGCTCAAATATCTGCAAAAATCTTCAGGAAATGCACAATTTTTAGCTCCCAAATCCAGGGTGCTGATTATGGGTGTATGTGGCAGCTTGAGCGATCGCTACAAAGTTGGTGATATTGTGCTGTATCAAGATTGTGTTTATCAAGGGAAGCGGCAAGAATGCGATCGCACTTTCACAACAAAATTACACTCTTACATATCAGATAAAGTATCACTAGTCAAATCATTAACTAGCGATCGCGTGATTTGGTCTGCCGCCGAAAAACGCCATTTGGGTAAGACGTTGGCGGCTGATGTTGTTGATATGGAAGGATTTACTGCTTTAGAGTTTTTCAATGCCGCCAAGGTATCTGTGGCAATGTTGCGAGTAGTCAGTGACAATTGTCAGCACGATATCCCCGATCTCACACCAGCAATTAACTCTGATGGTTCCCTAAACCCTTTTCCTTTAGCGATGACAATGCTTCGACAACCCCTTGCAGCTACTCGGCTGATTCGAGGTTCATTAACAGCATTAAAGGTGTTAGAGCAAGTTACAAATCTGCTCTTTTCTGGGAATAGGCTGGAATAATTTGTTGCAGAATTAATAATATAAGACTCCTATTTGATTTTTGAACAAAATTAGGTATTGTAGGGTGTGTTAGAACGAAGTTCGTAACGCACCATTATCCAGGTCTGGTGCGTTACGCTGTCGCTAACACACCCTACGTATCTTTTCAGAAATCAAACCGGATTCCTATATAAAAGTTTGCAATTTCTGCAAATACAGATAATTTTTAGAGGCGCACATCTGTGCATCTCTAAGAATATGCCTTTTGAGAGAAGTCAAAATTTTTGAAATAGAAGTATACAAAATACTTGTATTTATCGTAATTATATTTGTTTTGAGATTGCATTAAAAAAAGAATAATTACTGTCAGTGTAATAATAAATACAATTTGGATTTTGACTATACAATTGCTTGTGCAAAAAGTTTTATAGAAACTTTATTGTTATGTCTATCAAGTAGAAAAATATTGGGAAACATAATATATAACCTAATTTGGGTTGGGTTCCATAAGAGCTAATTCTTTTTACTTTGAATTCAAAAATCCTCTTTTGCCAGAATAGCTCGGAACTAATTTGCCAACTATCAAACAGAATTTATGACGCTAAATCACAAGCTCTACCTGTACTCGTTTCTAGCTAATTTCAGATGGCTCAAAAAAAGTTACACCGCTAAAATCATGTTGGTGGCTTTTTTGGGTACTCATGTACCACTTCTGTCCTTACTTTTGAGTTTCGTCATTTCAAACTCCTATTCCTTCGAGATGGCGGCGCGAGTTATGATTATTGCTCTATTAGCTACATTAGCGGGTACAGCTGTCACCCTCTATGCGCTAAACCATCTCCTCAAACCCGTCATTTTGACATCTGCGGCATTACAAAATTATCTCAACACCAAAACACTACCTGAATTGCCCACAGAATTTGCTGATGAAGCGGGTACGTTAATGGCAGATACCTCACAAACCCTTCATAAATTAGATGAGTTAATTCACCACATCACTAATTACGATGAACTGACAGGATTACCCAATCGTGATTTGTTCCGCGATCGCCTTCATCAGATTTTATCCCAATCTGAAAACAACCAGCGTCTTATAGCTGTCTTTTTGCTCAGTATTGATGATTTCACTGGTATAAGTCATGGGTTGGATCATCAGACAACAAATTTATTGTTAAGAGCAGTTGCCCAAAGATTATCAACCTGCACCGCACAAACAGATATTATCGCCCATTTGAGTGGAGATGAATTTGCCTTGTCCCGAATTGATATTAATTCTTTGGAAAGTGTAATTAAGCTATCTCAGATACTATTGAGTACCCTGAACAAACCCTTTTCTTTAGAGGGTAACTTGATTCATATTACCGTCAGCATTGGTATTACAATTAATAACCTAACTGATCCTAATAGCGTAGATCAACTCTTGCAACAGGCTCATATAGCGCTGTACCAAGCCAAGCAGCAAGGGCGTAGTCAATACCAATTCTATTCACCAGAAATTAATGCTCAGTTGCAGGAGCGACTGACTTTAGAAAATGAATTACATGGAGCGCTTGAACGTGGGGAAATGCTGGTTTATTATCAACCTCTGATTGATTTAAATAGCAGACAAATTACAGCGATGGAAGCATTGATTCGCTGGCAGCATCCTACATTAGGTTTGATTTCTCCAGCAAAGTTTATTCCCATTGCAGAAGCCAATGGTGCCATCGTACCAATTGGTGAGTGGGTTTTGCGAACTGCTTGCGCCCAAACCCGTGCTTGGCAGCTTGCTGGATATACCCCAATTCGGATATCTGTAAATTTGTCATCTCGACAGTTTGAACAACCGTATCTGGTTGAGATCGTCAACCAAATTCTTGAAGAAACTGGACTTGAAGCATCTTTATTGGAACTAGAAGTGACAGAAAGCTTCTTGATGGCTAATATTGATCGTTCAGTTAAAATCTTAAAACAATTACGAGAACTGGGTATCTGCTTGGCTCTAGACGATTTTGGTACTGGTTATTCCTCCCTGAATTATTTGAAACGCTTTCCTGTGAATATGCTCAAGATCGATCAGTCATTTGTGCAGGATGTCATGTCTAACCCTGATAGCGCTGCCGTCACCAATGCGATTATTGCCCTAGCAAAGAGCCTGCGGTTGAAAATCACAGCAGAAGGTGTAGAAACCCAAGAGCAGCTTGAATACCTGCAAATGCGTGGATGTGATGAAGGTCAGGGTTACTACTTCAGTCGTCCTGTGCCTGCTGATATAATTGCCCCCATGTTGCAGAAAAGTTCTCAGCAGGTAGAGACAATTGCTGCATAGGTGGATGTTTAAGTAGAGAGTCATTTCACTTTAAATTTACGCGAGTTCGACAAACCTCTTGCTGCTTTGAACTTTTGTTCAAAACTGTCCCTCTCCAAGTCCGTTGCCTATATACACAAGTCGGATTTACCCCCCTTAATCCCCTTAGAAACGGGGGAAACAGAAAATCTAATTCCCTCCCCAATACATACGGGGAGGGCTAGGGTGGGGTAAAATCTTACAAACAACTTTTAGACATCCTCTAAATCAAAATCTCAAATCTGTTTGATTATCTACTAGAATTTTCGCCAGTTTTATCGTTTTTAACCAAAATTACCAAACAAAAACAACTAGCAGCTAGCTTTATTAAATTCAAAGCTTCACTTTCTAATACAATAAAAGCGCCTAATCCTATAAGAACAAAAGGCACAGCATTATTAACATAGCGAGTCAAAAAATCAGCTATTACTCTATAGTTAGTTAATTTATATGCCGTGTAACACCAAATTCCTAATAATAAAAAAAATAACCCGATAATTACCACAAAACTTTCTAAGTTGCTGCTAGCAAATAAAGGTACATAGACACCAATATTATCACTACCATTAGCAATAGTAACGGCTGCCACACTATAAGTTTGTGAAGAAAAAAAACTCGTAATTGTTGATGCTTCAATTTCTTCTGTTGTGGCGACAACTTCTTGTGATGAATCTTCTTGCTGATTCACCAAGCTACTGATACCTATGGACATTGGTAATAAACCTAGTAATCCAATCCAGTTTTTGGATAAAACTAACCCACCAAATAAACCAGGCAGACTAAGGATTAACAGAACTGTAAAACCTATAAACTGACCAGCAATTATATGCTGGGGACGAAAATTAGCATTTGTTTGAGAAAAAAACAACAATAAAATGGCAATATCATCAATATTAGTGGCAACGAACGCAATTGCCCCTGTAGTAATTGCAGTAAGTAATTCGTTCATATTTTAAGATAAATATGGACAATTTTAAAGCTTAATTGTGTCAGAAGTTTAAAATAATTTCCATTGTCGCTAAGGAACAAGAATTAAATAACATACAGTTTATGTCTCTGGCTTACCTCACCCTCAATCCCTCTCCTTATAAAGGAGAGGGATCGTGAGACAGGATGAAGTTTTGCATTTTATTTAATCCAGGTTCATAACATATCCTACGAATATTTTGAGAAATCAAACCGGATTACTATCAATACGGTTCGGTTAAGGTTATTTTATGAAAAAATAGATCCCCAAGACGCGATAAATCGCCGTCTTTACAATAATCAGTGCTTCGTAGAGACGGCGATTTATCGCGTCTCTTGCCTTAACCGAACAGTATTGGGATTACTATGGCTTGTTTGTCTAGTATAGGTACGATGACTATTTAACATAATTGTGGTATGGATACCGAATTAATTGAATCCTGCCCAGTTGAGAATTAAGCGCGAGTGTTTCATTTATAATTACAAATTACGAATTAGTTAATTTGGTATGGTTATAAATCGTAGGTTATAAAAATCCAGCATGAGTCAGCTAGGGACGACCTCCAGTGAAGCAATAATTGCCTTCATCGCCACTAACATAGATGACATTATTATCTTGTTAATATTTTTTTCTCAGGTAGATGTTAATTTTCGGCCACGGCATATCTTACTCGGTCAATATCTGGGTTTTGCAGCCATTATCATCGCTAGTTTACCAGGATTTTTTGGTGGATTCATCATACAGCGAGAATGGATAGGATTGCTAGGACTGCTACCAATAGTAATTGGTGTTCAGCAATTACTATCTAGAAAAGAAGAAACCGCAACAGTTCAAACAGTCAGTAGTGATTTTAGTCAATCCACACCGACTAACCCTGTATTAGCTTTTATTTTGAGTGTTTTGCACCCCCAAACCTATAAAGTGGCAGCAGTAACGATCGCAAATGGTGGTGACAATATTAGTATATATATTCCCTTATTCGCTGGTCATGACCTTGCCAGCTTGGGAGTAATTCTAAGTATATTTTTTATCATGGTAGGGATTTGGTGTGCGATCGCTTATTTTTTAAGCCTTCAACCTACCATTGCTAATATTCTAAATCGCTACGGCCAAGCTGTCGTACCTTTTGTGTTAATTAGCTTGGGTTTATTCATTATGTATGAGCGAGGTACATTTACTCTACTGCCTTGGGTAAAAAGTTAATCAATGCTAGATGTTGAATGCTGGATTTGGCATCTAAAATTTGTCACATCACACTTGATGAACTAATTTCCAACTCACCATCATCAAAATGGCGTAAATAATAAACCGTAGCGGGCGCTGGGGAGCGACTTGGCAAATTTTAGCACCTAGTAGAACTCCTGGCACTGAGCCTAACCAGATAGGTAATACCAAACTCCAATCTACAGTTCCCAGGCTAAGATGACCAAGGGCTGTAAACAGCAGTAAAATTGCTGCGTGTGAAATATCAGTTCCAACTAACTTTCGGGCATCAAGGCGGAAAAACCCAATCAGCACTAGGGCAAACATTGAACCCGATGAGACGCTAGTTAAACCAACGAAACAGCCTAAAATTGCTCCCAAAGTGATTGTTAGGAAGCGGCCCAAGTTAGTTTCTAAGTCTAACTTTGGTAGTTCGGGTAAATTAAATTCGGGGAAAAAAGTCAATAGCAACAATTGCACTAGTGCTAAGACTGTGACTAGCAAAATCATCATGCCAAGCAAACGCAGCAAGATGTTATCCAAGTTATACTCACCTGTACGTTTCAGAAAGTGCAAAATCCCCACCCCAAACAATGAGCCTGGAACACTCCCCAATGCCAGCCATTTGACAACTTCTGTGTCTAGAGTTTTCTGTTCCCAATGCTTGACGCTACCAACAATTTTCATCAATGTGGCTGCCACAACATCAGAACTGACAGCGATGGAAGGCGGAACCTGAAAAACAAAAATCAACATTGGGGTAATAAGAGAGGCTCCACCAATTCCCGTCAAACCAACTATGATGCCAACAAAGAAGCTTAAGAATGGTAGTAATAAATAGTGCATACTTTTTGGGGGTTTGAGAAAGTCAGCTAGAGTTTCACTACTAGAGAACAACAACTCAGCCGAAGTACAGCCCAGTTTTAGACAGAGCTAGTCATAACAAGTTATTGTGTTTCTCAAGGCATGAGTGACACAAAAAAAAGTTTATGCAGCTAAAAGTTAGGACAGAGGATTATTGGATAACTTAAAACCTGTCTGGAAGTTTTTGGAAGTACGACGCATTTAGCTGAAACATACTTTGATAACTGCTTATGGGTCAGTTGCTTTGCTAAACTCAACTTCTAATATCATGTCCGGTTAATTAGTTATGATTCCCACGGTTATTGCACCCCACACGCCAGATGCTCCACCTGGGGAGACAAAGCGCAGCTTTGGCGGGGTGGGGTTCTTCGGGTTTAACAAGTAATCAAGCGGACATGATATAACTGGTTTTTTGCGGTTTTACATATAAAAGCCGATAAAACGATGTACTTACCGTATTTTACTTGTAAACATGAGCAAACGTCTAGGGTATCCGCGTTGTATATCGTTAAATTCTCTGAATAATACACCGTAGTTGCTTAAACTTCTTAAGAGGGGTTGATAAAAATTACCTCAAGGTAAATAAGATATAGCAGTACAAGATTAATCACGAAGTGCAAGGGCACGGCAGTGCCCATTGGTGTCAACTTAACGTGAAACCCTTGTAAAAACTGGATATTGAGTTCATTCACTTCCCATCACTATCCGCGTTACCCCACCCTAACCCTCCCCTTATAAAGGGGAGGGAACCGGAAATATCATTTCCCCGGGATTTGAAGAGGATCGCGCATTTGGGGCGGATTCTTATAAAGGGGAGGGAACCGGAAATATCATTTCCCCCCTTTATAAGGGGGGATTAAGGGGGGTAAAACGCCTGTGGGACAGAGCTTTTAGCTTAAGTTGACAC
>NZ_JBALDM010000047.1:0-224267 GCF_036917435.1 Nostoc sp. | reverse complement strand
CTTTGTACATCGAAGCTTTGTCCATGAGAAAATGCCTGCTGGGGGATGAACACCCAGATGTGGCAACTAGCCTGAACAATTTGGCAGGACTCTACAAATCACAGGGAAGGTACAGCGATGCCGAACCTTTGTACATCGAAGCTTTGGCGATGAGAAAACGCCTGTTGGGGGATGAACACCCAGATGTGGCAACTAGCCTGAACAATTTGGCAGGACTCTACTATTCACAGGGAAGGTACAGCGATGCCGAATCTTTGTACATCGAAGCTTTGTCCATGAGAAAATGCCTGCTGGGGGATGAACACCCAGATGTGGCAACTAGCCTGAACAATTTGGCAGGACTCTACGATTCACAGGGAAGGTACAGCGATGCCGAACCTTTGTACATCGAAGCTTTGGCGATCGCTGAACAAAGGTTGGGAGCAAATCATCCCAATACAATAACCATTCGTGAAAATCTAGAAAACTTGCGGCGGAATCGTCAGCCTTTATTCAGGAGAATGGTTGCTTTTGTCTCCCGTTGGTTTCAGTAATTTAGGTAATCTGCACCGGCTGCATTACCCGCCTGGGATTCAAATCTCACTCTAATAAGTAGGCAAGATAATTAATTACACAATGTCATTGCAAATGCAGTGAAGCAAAATAATGCGATCGCAACGCCTATAACTACTTCTCTAGGCTATTTTCTGCGAATGGTGCGATCGCAATAACTGTTAATATTTTTGTTTATCTACTTAATGAGCCTCTGAACTCCGTCAACGAGTATTTTATCTCCGTCAACGAGTCTTTTAGCTCCGTCAACGAGTATTTTATCTCCGTCAATGAGTATTTTATCTCCGTCAACGAGTATTTTATCTCCGTCAACGAGTATTTTAGCTCCGTCAACGAGGCTTTTATCTCCGTTGACGAGTATTTTAGCTCCGTTCACGAGTATTTTAGCTCCGTTCACGAGGCTTTTATCTCCGTTAACGAGTATTTTATCTCCGTCAACGAGCCTTTGATACTCGTGAATGCTTTTTTATGCAAGTAGAGCGATCGCAATCATATCATCTGCCGTTAAACACAAATCAATTGCGATCGCACCGTGGCAATCTCAAACCCTTCCCAGTTCTTTATTCACCAATATTTATTTCGCTGACTATAACCCTGCAAACCACTCATAGCCCTGATCCTCCCAATAGCCTTTAAGAGGTAACAAATTGCTGACGAATGTAATTTGAGTCACCCACTTGCTTTGTTTGTAGCCCAATTTAATTGGGGATGCTAAACGCATAGGCGCACCATTATCAACTGATAACGGTTGTCCATTCTTTTGATAAGCCATGAGGGTTTGCGGATGGACAGCAGAGGCGAGATCCCAGCTTTCATAATAGCCATCAGCAGATTTAAAATAGACATAGCGGACATTTGACTTCGGCTGTACCAGCGCTACCAAGTCTCGCAATGGCACACCTCCCCATTGAACGATCGCAGCCCAGCCTTCAACACAGATATGGCGAATTACCATTGAAGTCAAGGGAAATTTTTGAATATCTGCCATACTCAATTGCATTGGGTTACTAACCTCGCCATCAATTTTTAGGCGAAACTGCGCCGGATCGATTTGCGGCGTGAAGTCAAAGGTATTAATCAGCAATTTATCTGCTTCTATGGCACTGACAGGAAATTCTGGAACTGGTTTTTGACTTAACAATAGTGCTTCCAGACGTTGGTTTAGCGGCTCAGATATTTGCCGCACATTATCTGAGAACAAATTTGTCCCACAACCACCTAAAAGAAAACCTACCCCTGAAAGTCCAGATAGTTGCAATAATTGGCGACGGGATAAGGTGCGTTTGGGAAGAATCAGACTCATATTACCTCTACACAAACATAGACTTAACTAGACGGATGCTTCCTACCTTCAGGGCAAGTAAGGAATGAGCAATTGTAAACAGTATGACTGTGGGAACAGTGATAAAGTGAACAGTGCGGAGAGTTTGCCAACTACCAAATAGCCCCGAAAGCCAATGCAGTTGGGCAGGTTTGTACATTGCCAAACCACTCAAGATTGCCAGCAGTAGCACGGGAATGATAGCAGTATAAGCTAGCCGATGCCATGCGTAATTTTTGCGTTTTTGGTTCTGGCTGACTTGCAATGCTTTTAAGTCGCTGCGATCGGCAAAGCGACGCTGCCAACGACGGGTTATAAAGATATAGATTCCATACCAAAGTAAATTTAGTGAAAATAGCCACATAGCAGTGAAATGCCAGTTTCTGCCACCCCCTAGCCAACCTCCCAGCAACAGAAAATCGGGAAAATGCCAACCTTCACGCCCGCCAAATACTGGATTAGCATTATATATTTGCAATCCGCTAGCGATCATCAACATGAGGCTGATAATGTTAGTCCAGTGAAAGGTCTTTGAAAGTAAAGTCTGACTTGGTGTTGAACGGGCTTTACGTTTAGATGAAACCATGATAATTCGTAATTCGTAGTTAAAAGTGCATAGATAAGTCAGTTTTATCTGAAATAAAGATAATACGCATTTTTTATTTTCTATAACTAAAATTAGTTGCCCTGTTCTCCAATTACGAATTACGAATTACATCGATTGAGTAGGAAAAAACGGAGCTAGCCAAAGTTGTATCTGGACATCCCAACCGAGAAGAATAGCAATTGCTGTTGCTGCGATCGCAACACCACCCACGCGCTGCAACACTGCACTATGGCGACGGACATTGAGGATACGTTTGCTAAGTACTCGCCCACCGTAGGCGATCGCTAATAAAGGCAAACCGGCTCCGATTCCATAAACAACCAGTAGCAAAAATGCACCTGCGATTTGATGATTAACTGCCGCTAAGACTAAAATTCCTCCCAAAACTGGCCCGGCACAGGGAGTCCATAAAAGCCCCAACTGAGTCCCTAACCAGAATTCTCCCATAAGTCCGATTCGTGGGGGTTTCTTAGCCCAATTAGCAACGGGAATATAAGTAAATATTCGGTAACTCCAGGTGGGGAAAATTGCCAATAATCCTAAAAATAAAAGGAATGCGATCGCGCCGTTCCGTAATAAGTTAGCCAAACCCGTAAACCAGCTTGCTGTTACACCGAGTAAACTACCTGCCAGGGCAAAACCAGCGATTAATCCCCCCACAAGTGCTACTGGCCCGTAAGTATGCGATTGGAGCGATCGGCCTAATAGCACAGGCAAAATCGGTAAAACACAGGGCGAAAGGACACTCAAAACTCCCCCGAACAAAGCCAGACTAATTGACAAAGTAGAAGTCGTCATAATTCCTTCTACCCCAATAGCTGGCGGATAGTTTGCTCTGTTTTTTCGTATGCCCCTTCACCAATATGGTCATATTGTAGTAAACCCTGGCGATCGGCTAGAAATAGATGGGGCCAATACTGATTTTCGTAGGCGTTCCAAGTTTTATATTCGTTATCCACTGGAACCGGATAAGTAATTTGGTGTTTTTGTAATGCCTTTTTTATATTGTTCGGATCTCGCTCAAAAGCAAACTCTGGTGTGTGGATGCCAATCACCTTGAGTCCCTGCGCCTCATACTGCCGATGCCATTTAGTAATGTAAGGCAGGGTACGCTGACAGTTAATACAAGCAAAAGTCCAAAACTGGATCAAGACAACACTGCCTTTGAGATCAGCGATCGCTAAAGGGCTAGAATTAAGCCACTGACTGATACCCTGAAACTCTGGTAAACTCTTACCTGTCGGAGTTTTAACTGCAATAGTTTCTGAGTCTTGCGGATTATTACTTTTTGCCGGAGAGATAGAAGGAGTATTTACTTTACTAAAATTGGAAAATGTTGTCGCTGCACCGATTCCGACAACCCCTAATCCAAGATAAAAAAGTAACTGACGGCGGCGCAGCAGGTTGTGATTCATCAGAATTTCTCCTGTTGAGGTAAAAGCGCCAAAGTATAGGGATGCGATCGAGACTTTCCTAGTAAGCAGCCCCTATACTTAGTACAAGAAAAATGAGATACAACGCTAGTAATGGCTAGGGCTTGGTAGAAGCTGGAGGTTGTTTCATAGCATCGCCAGTCTTATCTTTGCTCATCGTATCACCGGCTTTGTCTTTACCCATCGCATCTTTGCCCATAGCGCCGCCAGCCTTATCTTTACTCATCGCATCACCGGCTTTGTCTTTACCCATCGCATCTTTGCCCATAGCGCCGCCAGCCTTATCTTTACTCATCGCGTCACCGGCTTTGTCTTTACCCATCGCATCTTTGCCCATAGCATCGCCAGCTTTATCTTTACTCATCGCAGGAGAGGCTTCAGGAGCAATTTGATTGTTGCTTGCAGGACTGCTAGAGCAAGCAGTGAGACTTGCAGTTAAGCTTAAACCAGCAATTAAACAAATTATTTTCCAGTTCATAGTCTTCTTTCGTCCTTTGGATAGTTTTATTTGTATTGATTGATTCAGAGGAAATTAAGATACAAGCAGATTCATAAAGGCTCTTGAGTTCAAAAAGATGCCTTTTTATACAGGAATTCATCAGACTTTTGCTACTGATGTTTGATTTATCCCGAATATCCAAAGTATCCCTATAAGGACTGAGAGCTTATTGAAACTAAGCCATGATTTTCATAAATTTATCCATTGAGAAAATTTAGCTAATTCTCAGCATTTTCTCAGCTATTCATGGTAATTCCAAGCCAGAACCTAATTTAGGTATTATCTCAGCAAAATCTTATGTTGAAGTGCATGAGCTATCTTAACTTTAGATCATGCAAAAATTGGTGCTTAAGACATTTTATATAGCGCTTCCCGATCTATTTAAGTACATCTTAAAGCCTCACGCCTAACCCCTCTCCTTCATGTTGTGAATTAACGTAAATACGTTATTTTAGGTTTTTATCAAACAGGAGTCAGGAGTCAGAATGGGCTAAACCATAGCTATCCGCTAACAGAATGAATTCTGTACGAGTGGCGGATGAATAACTGGGTTTAAGACCCCCACCCTTCGGGAATTAAAAATTAAAAATGTAAAATTAAAAACTGGAAATTAATTTTTAATTATTAATTTTTAATTGAAGCGAAGCGACAGTGGCGGGTCTGAATCCCCGACTGATTGATGATTTGGAATTCTTATTCAATAATCATTTATTGATGGTAAATAGACCTACATTATAGGGGCAATTGATGAATTGCCCCTACGATGTATCTGGTTTTTTCAATCATCTATACTTATTCTTTCCTGTCAATGCGTAAGTCCTAATTTATTTCCCTTTTCTGTACAACAACTTCACCCTTTTTATTAATCTTCACCGGATTTTTGGGAAAAGCTTGATTATTCAAAGAACGCATAAGTTTCACAGTCCGAAAATACCGATCAATTTGAGGGATTCCTTGCCGATTCATCCGCAAAGGGATAATTTTACTGGATACTAAATCTCCTACAGAGTTGAGTTTAACTTCTAAAATCATCGAGTCACCAGTCTCGGCATTTGTAGATAAAGTTCGATATCCTAAAAAATTTCCTAAAGAATAAGCAATAATTTTTCCCTTATAAATTTCCATCGCTCTCGGAACATGAGGCCCATGTCCTAGTACTAAATCTGCTCCTGCATCAATCATCTTGCGAGCAAACTTGATAGAATTACCTCGATTTTCTCCATAAAAGAACTCTGTCTGATTCTTAATATGTAGTGCCCCCGTCCCTTCGGCTCCAGCGTGCATCGATACTATTACAATCTTTGCTTTATTTTTAGCTTTTGCTATCAGTGCTTGGGCTGCTGCTAAGTTATGAATAGAATTATACATTTCATAAGGAGAAAAACCCACCATTGCCACGGGGATATTGTTAGCTTCCAAGTAGAGAATTTGATTTTTATGACCTAATGTTGCAATGCCCACAGCTTCAAGATTTTTCTTTGTATCTTTGAACCCTACCGGGCCGAAATCCATTGCATGATTATTTGCCATATTAAACACATTAAAACCAGCCTCAGCAAATAGCCGAGCATATTCTGGTGGGGAGCGAAAAGCAAAGACTTGTCCTCGATTAGTATCTTTGGTAGTGTAAGGATAATTAGTTAAGCTACTTTCAAAATTACCAAATAAGATATCAGATCCTTGCAAGTTAGTTCTGACTGACTTTGGTAATAGTTGATCTCGAAACCGGGGTAATCTATAGTTAGGAAAATTAGTGCCGGGAATAATATCTCCAACAGCTTTGATAGTAATAGTATCTGAAAAAGTTTGCTGTTTTGTTGTTAGTCGTGTAGGTTCAGGAATAGCAAGCGGTAATGATACAGGTTCAGTGGGTGTAGTAGCAGCGTTTAATTTTTGTGATTGCCCAAGCCGGATAATAATTCCTATACTAATACCCACATATAAATAAACACTGATAAAACTAAATGAAAGCACTCTCCCCAAGCTGAGATTTGCCATCGTTCACTCCTCACACAATGGCATCAGTCTATCGTATAAATCTGTGCGATCGCTGTATACTTTAGTGTTTTTTTGGCAATCTTTTACTCTGTAAGTACGGAACTGTAATCTTGTTCCATTTGCAAGTAATCATACCTGCCAGCTATTAGAGCTTTCCAGGAAATAAATTATTCATTTTGTGGGATGGGCATCTTGCCCGTCCTAATATTGGGGACGGGCAAGATGCCCATTCCACAAGAAAACTTGGGATATTTTTTATTTGTCAGTCCCTTAAGCCAAATACCATTGGTTTGTTCAGTTGTTTAAGAATCTTTTTCAACATAAAATAGTAAAGGGTAAGACCGAAAACTCTTACCCTGATTACATTTAACGGAGAGGGAGAGATTCGAACTCTCGTATACATTTCTGCATAACAGACTTTCCAGGTCTGCTTGAGAATATACCACAATCGCTACACAGCGGTACTTTCAAGAGATAAGTAATAAGTATTTCAAAATCATTCAACCATTTATTTCTACCATTGTGATAGAGTAGGTCTGAAACTTATACCACTCATGGCAGTAGAAAATGGTAGCACTTAAAAGCGACTTCAAAAATGTACACTTAATGGAGATGAAAACTCAGTACGGTATTTACTACCAAGTAAGACTGAGTGCAAAGCTGGGTCGTAAAACGATAGGCTGCGGCAAAGACCAACGAGTAGCACTTGACATCGCTTACGACATTGATGCTGAGGTGACACGGCAAATCTCAGCAGGCGACACAGTGGAGCTTGACGCACTGAAACTCATTGCAACAGACAGACTTGCAATGATGAAGCAACAAAAGCAAGGAATTATCAAGGTAGTAGAAAAAGATGACTTACGGGTATTGTGGGATAAATATGTCGATTTCAACACTAAGATAGGTACATGGAGTGAGACAACAATTCTTACGCGTAACGCAACAGTGACAAGCATCGTAGAGAATTGTCCCTATCAACGCCTTGAACAAAAGCAAGAGATTGTAAGTTACCTATTCGGTGATAAAAACAGAACAGTGAAGACTTCCAAAGAACGTTTTAAAACTATCGTAAGTGCAATAGATTGGTGTAGTAAGCAGGGTATTATCCCACGTCGTTGGGGCATAGGGTATCGTGATTTACTGAACAGTATTACTATCAAGGGACACATAGCAGACAATGTAGATGAGGATGGTAACATTGACATCTTCAAAGTTGCAGAAGTATACCAAATAATTGAAGCGTTACGCAGTGGTGAGTACTGCAAACGTGGGGCACATCAGCAATACTGGCGCTATGTAGCGTTCTTATGGCTTACAGGTTGTAGACCAAGTGAAGCGGTAGCACTCAAGTGGGGGAATGTAGATATAGAAGGTAAGAAGATATTTTTCAAGGAAGGGCAAGTAAATGCCAGCGGTAAAATTATCAAGCAGGCAAAAACAAAAACTGTAAATTCACGTCAATTCCCCATTAACGAAGAACTTAAGATATTATTTGACTCACTACCCGGTAGCAGAAAACCTAGAGATTATGTATTCTTGAACCGCAAAGGTAACGCTATAAGCCAACAAGCACTTAACGGTGTATGGCGTACTCTATTAGATGTGATGAATATAAGGTATAGAGTGCCATATCAGTTACGACACACGATGATTTCATATCACGCCAATAATGACTTCCCGTTACACAAACTCTCATTACTTGTTGGTAACAGTGAGGAGGTGATACGTGAACACTACCTTAAAATGGATATCGAGCGTATCTCACTACCATCAATTATCAAGTAGAAGATACCTGTAAAATAAAGTGACATAAATAATGACAAAATAAATGACATTTAAAATGACATAAAAAGTGTCACTTCTACGGATACATACACTACCACACAAAAAATACCCAACGACACCAAATTGTTGCTGGGTATTCACTTGTTAATATTGTTATCAAGTAAGCATCACAGTCGGCACTGTGCTTGTATTCTTGGCTTCACTGCTAACTCTAAAGTCATCTAAGTAAAATCTGCCTAAATAGCCAGTAGAGTAATATCCACCGAGCGCAAGCTTGGAGCAACTGTAAGCGGTGTTATCTTCTACACTTACAGATTCATAGCCATTGACCCATAGTGAAGTAATTCTCTTCTCTATACCTGATACAACTCTTGTCTCTCGCTTCAATGCTATATAGTCGAAACTGTTAGGCATTACTTCGATAGTGCCATTGTAAGCATTACCATTTGCAATCATAAAATACTTCGGATTACCGCTAATAGGTACCACTGCTATTCCTAGCGAATTGCTATACCCTGCTTGCAATCCATCTCCCGCACTACTTAACTGAAATATCCCTGGCTCACCTGAGAATGATGTTTGTGCCCATCGTATGAACATTTCAAAGCAAAAATCATTACTACCACTCGCAAAACTTTCAGAAGATACACTAAGTCTAGAAGCACCATTAAAATAAAGGCTTTTACCGCCAAACTTACTGTAATCGGCAACACTAGAAACGTCTGTGTTTGTTAGCGACTTAAGGTAAGTGCTGCTATCTGCAATTGTTTCACCATGCAGTAGTAGCAATGTTTTATTGCCACTAACAGTACCACTACCTCCGTCGCTTGACAAACCTGCCAATAAGTCAGCTTTAGTAATTTTGTATAATCCACCATTGGTATCAATACCAATAAAATAGTCCCCAGGCTCTGACGCTGTTTTGATAGTTGCTGGTATTTGTACACCATCAATAGTTGTGTAGTTGTTTACTGTTGTAGTATTCTTTGAAACTTTTCTGAAAAGTGGCATTGCCTTGCTCCTTATGCTTCTATTATTAGCTCTGCTGTAATCCAATGTGTCGTAATGATGATAGTCCCGCGCGTGACTTGCACTACATCCATCTCTTGATTGACATTTAACACTTGCCCTACACATTCACCATCATTATCATCATCAAATTTGATATATTGCCCTATTGTTATCTCTATTTCTTCATACTCATCCAGAAAGTTTATTGGGTCTGAAAATAGCATTCTTCTTTCTCCCTGTTGTGTCTACTAAGATTATAGGCGGTACGCTAACGCCTACATTTAGATAAGCGTACTGAAAGCTTACTATGCCTTTGTTTTGATGAGTTGGCAATGTCTGGATTGCACCCAATATTGTTACTTTCTCTCCATTAGGCTTTTCAGGCGTTAGTCTCCTGCTACCACGTCGCAGTAGGTCGTCATTGACAGCGTGTTGTTGTAAGTCTAGTACCTGTTCTACAACGCGCCTTGCTTCCTGTTGATTGTTCACGTCAAGCTTAAATTGATATCCTTTTTGATGGTCAGCATAGGTATATGTTTCTAATCCCTTGGTAATTTTAAAAGGCGGTGTAGCGAATTTTGAGTGTATGAGTGCTGCTAGGCTTTTAAGGTATGTATCTGTTTCAAAATCTGCTGTAGTTTTGTTCATGAGTCTAAAAGCTATTTGCATACTCATTGCTTCCACAATCTCACCTTTCTCCTTATCGCTATTTTGCTTGCGGTAGAATTTCAAAACTACTTCAGGTCTGTATCGCCGCTCTGCAATTTCTATCGGCGCTGTACCGTAAATAGTACCTAAATCCCTACCATTGAAAGACTCATACGTTGATAGATACTGAATAATTTGAGGCTTCAGTAATTCTTCACTGCCGCCAAGCACTATTTTTTCATCAGGATTATTCCTGTTAGGAGTTATTTCTACATATCTCTCATGCCCTAACAAAGGTGTTCTCTCTTGTTGAATCATCGATGCACTCAGGAAAGTGTCAACGGCATTCGCAACAACGTAGCCCGCTTCCACGCACGCTTCGTCAAACTCTTCTTGGAACTCTTCTGCCGCATCACGCCATATAGTATCTTCACCAAAAGTTTTGTCGAGAAACTCTTCATTGGCACTCGCAAAGCTCCACGGTTTAGAGTCTTTCTCACCCCATGCTTTTATAGCTGCTTCTGCTTTTGTACCAAGTAATTTTTTTACCAAGCTGCTATTTGATTTTATTATTTTGCGAACATTTTTGAATGTCTCAGTAATGAGAATTTGAGTACCTAATCTCAATGCACTGTTAAATAGTGAACTTAAGTTTTGCAACAATTCTTCTAGTGCTTCTTCCCCTACTTTTGCAAGTACCACCGCTCCAAGTGGCTCATTAAAAACTGTAATTATCGCACCCGGTAAAATGCCACATACGAGATATCCGAAAGCATTCCCTAACGTTCCCCCTAACTGTGTGATAACAGCCCTCCATTGTGCTTGTATTGATGCATTAAGCTGCTCATCCGTTTGATTCCAATTGAAATTCCAAATAAATTGCCGGGTTGCCGTAAACCACGACCAAAAGCCCGTCCAACTGAACTTAAAATATTGTGATACTTTACCGAATAGGAATCCTGTAAGACTCCAAGCTGCATTAAAAACGTATCCTAAAAAGTCTAAAGCTGCATTACCTGTACTTCCTTGTTTTGTTATCCCCTGCTCTATACCCTTTATTATTCGTGTACCTATCTCGCTTCTTACGACTCTACTTGTGAGTTTTGATAATTCAAATTTAATAGCCATATATACCCTTGTAAAATAAAGTGACATAAATAATGACAAAATAAATGACATTTAAAATGACACTTCTGAAAATACCCCTACTACTTCACTTTCTCTTCCCCGTCTTTGTCGTAGTTTCCCTTCTCTGTACCAATCTCTCGTATTTTCGGACGCTCAGTAAAAGGTCTACCCCAAGGATTAACTGTATCAGTAATACCGGATACTTCTATAAATCCACGTTCGGCTTGTTCTGTGAAATCATTAAAACTTCCTTGTTCGTTTTCTTTGTGGTTCTCGCTTATAGCTTCAGGATTACCCAAAAGTTTTTGCCGCAAGTCTTCCACAATGTCACCTGTTAGACCTCTCCAATTTTGTGCGTTCCATCTCGCAGCCATTGTTTTGAGAATTTTCAAGTCATCTTGTAAATCGGTTTTGTCATTGTTCTCATAAGTGATAATTTTCACGTTCTTCTCTTTCAATGTTTCAGCAAGGTTGGCACCGCCCGGCGTGAAAAGCGATGGTATCTCTTTCTCTTTTTGCTCAAGCTTATAACCTAGGAATTCGGCATTAGCGAGAGAAACGTCAAGTGTTTTTATACCCAACTGCTTTGCCATGCCTGCCTCTCCCATTGCTTTTATGGCAGTAATAAGAGTCGCTTGTGTATCACGCTTTGTCGTGATAAGAAGTCCTAGCAGTTCCGCTATTCCCTCTGCTACGTTCGGCAATGAAAGCTTCTCTGTTTGGTTCCCTTCCTTTGTGCTGTCTATGTCTTCAATCGTTATATCGATAGGAAAACTACCCAGTAATGCATCAAGTTGTTGCATTTGCCAAAACATTAGCTCTGCCAAACTTTCAATGTTCACAAAAGTAGGATTTTGTTTCGCAAAATTGTCAGGTACACTCGCAGGTAAGCTACCAATACGCTTGAGTACAAGTTTAAGTAAAGCGTCGTTATTCTCTTGTCCTGGGCAACACATACATTTACACTCCTCTTTTTTTTTGTCTTTCGGTGGTGGTGGCAAAATAATTCGGTGAGGTACACACGTTCCCGTAGTAATATTTACTATTTCCCAGGGAGCTGTGACATATTCCCCACCAAAGTTGTACAAAGGGAAGGGCGGCTTGACAATGCCATTGACAAATACCAAATATTCGTCGGTGTACTCAATTGCAGCAGAAAGTAACGTATATCCTACTCCGTCCAAGCCTATGTATCGTTGTCGTATTGACGGCACACCTGATAAGTTTACATCGTACTTAAAAACATTAGAATTTGGTCGATAAATATTACTACCATCACCATTTGTTGTAGTACCTTCAGGAAAAGTGCCTATACCACCATTGATGAAATAGCTGAATTTGTCAGCGCCACCTATTAATTTACCTTCACTCTCAATAAAAGCAAAGCCTACTAATTGATTGCATCCATTGGGAATAATGTGAAAACTATCAGCAGGTACTATCCTTGGCAGTTGCATTTCATAAACTGCACAACGCTTGTTTCTGTATTCGTAATAGAAGCTTGGTAAATTTACAAACCTATTGAACAAGCTAGCTTCATTGGGTGGATCGTACCCTACCCTGATGTTGCACTGGTCGATATCTACAACAAAGGGATTGATGAATTCTGTAGGAAGAAATGCAAGAGAAGATTCTCTAAACCTTTCCAGCCCGTTACTTATCCGTTTTACACCTTTGGCAATTTCGCTTATCAATGGATTAGGTTTATCTGCAAACATTACACAAACTCCCTGACATCTATCGCAGTGCTACCACTCGCTGTTACCGCCCAATACTGCCCTGTATACACTGGTGCGGGTGATTCGTAGTAGTCTGTAGGCTCTAACTTTATAAGGTGCGATGTTGGACTGACAGTGCTGACAACATCAATGTAGACATCTTTATCGCTTGTATTGCTGAATACTGCTGTCGTTCTGTTGATATTGGCATTCATTATTGTGCTAGGCGTTGTTGTGATATTATTTGCAATTTTGATGCCACTGTCGGATACTTTTTCTATTGTCACAACACGCCCTAAATCGGCAAAAACTGTAACTCTATCGCTACCAAGGTTGCCGTTCTGTAGTAAGCCAAAGCCTACGCTTCTCATCTGTATGCCAAGCATCGCATTATCACCCAAACTATGATTGCCGAGTGAGTATTCCCTATATGGATATGGTGATGGATTGAGCAAACTATAGGCTGCAATACGTTGCCAAGTCGCCCCGTCGTTAACCGTTACAACGATATCCATCTGTATCCGCTCACTTTTCCACTCAAGATTTATCGCCGTAAGAAGTTGTTTACTTTCTGTATCTTCTAGCTCGAATACTGGAAAAGGGACAACCCCTACAGAATAAATAAATGCTACTGCTTTGAGGTTTGAAATTTCAAAGTACTCATTCATCACCCTATACCCTGCTTTGGTGTATGGTGCGTACTCGAAAATAGGGTGTACGCTACTACCGCTATCGGCATCAAGAGTGATGCATACTTTAGATTTTATTTTAAAAGTATCAAGTGCCATACAATGCTATACACCGTAGAAAAATATTCCTACAGGTTAAGCGGTGAGAAAAACTTTGTCTAGTACCGACACCTTAAAAATGTCAAAATATCTTTTTTTGGGGTATTGACACGCTTTTTACAAGGCGCTAAGTTGGCATTCGTACACCCACATGGGAAACAAAAAATATGACCGCTACCGCTGATTTAACTCTCACTGAAGTTTCTGCAAAAGTTACTGATACCGCAGTTGCGACATATATCTCTGGAATGGATCCATTACCTACTGGTGTGGCATTTTCAGAGTTTCTTGGCAAAATAATGCTTGCTGCATACAGAGCGCAAGTTGCGAAGAATGCTGCTAATACAACTGCTACCACTGGTGAGCTATTGAATTCTTACCCAGCGCCAACAACTGGAACAGTGCAAGTAGATGTAGCAAGTGGTATTCAAACATTCGCTTCAACCTACCAACTGAATGTTGTTTCCTCTGCTAACTTAGACACAACTGTGCCTTCTTACGCATAATTTTCATGGCATAGATACTGAAATAGTGCCTATGCCAATCTTCTAATTCACCGATATAAATAAAAGGGGAAAAATGGCTGACAAACCGTTAGGAAGAGCGTGGTATGCTTGCGCTCGTAAAACAAGTGGTGATGCTAATAGAGTGCTTGATGACCCATTCGGCTGGTTCTCGTGTCGCTTGAATGTCGCTCGATTTTTAGATATCGACAAGAAGCAATATACTTCGCCTATTTACGGAAAGGCGAAAGAAGATAGTATCGTAAGAAGTCTCAGTCTAGCGGATGGTACGACTCTTAGGAAAAGTAAGAAAAATGCGGACGGCAAGAACGCAGGCGGTAACAGGGTACAAATCCGTAAAAAAGTTGGCAGCCGAAGCGTCGTCATTAAAACTGGCAAGCTTATCCGTCCAGTGACAGACACAAGTCCTACCGCAAGTTACCATACGCTATCATTCGCCTTCCAATCGTGGGCAACTACCGGAGTTATTGCGGATGCATTGGGTGGATTGATTCCCGCAGGCAAGATAAGTGCTTCTCCTGGGGCTACTGAGATTTATGGTAATTTCACTCTCAAAGGTGGCGGCACATACCCCATTAGTACCGCGGCGGAAGCCTTGGCAAATAGCAACGCAGTAGGTTCTGGTGAAGGTAACGCTGCTATTCTCGCTGCACTTCAGGCTGCTGGCGGCGACAATAAGGAGGAATAAACTATATGTACTCTATTGGGGCTGAGTGGCTACTAAGGGTAAACAGAACGAATAACGCGACCTTTGCCGATGGTAAGATTACCAAAGCTATTGACCCAATAGAACCAGACGTAGTTTTTACTCACTCCACTATAGGAATTTACGTTGTTTGTCCTAGCGGGAAAGAAACTTGGTATAGAGCAGGGGATTTGTACCAAGCTTTCACCGTGCCGTTCGGTGTTGCTGGCGCGGCGCAAGGGGAATCACTAAGATTAGTACTTAATAGGTATACAATTCACAGATTCACGACTTTCCCCTCTCTTGAGGGCAACAAGTATGTGATATCGTTTTCTCCTATGTGGTATTTCCCTGATGTAAAAATACAAATATGGGAGTATGTAGGTACAAATCAAGGGGCGACTCTTGATAGTTTGGCAGCGTCAGAGAAACAGCAACTACAACGCACAGCAGCATTACAAACATCGGTAAATAAGCTTTTACGGAGACAGTAGTTACCTTAACTTAGAACTCAGCATTTTCATCTTTACACCCATCAATAGCGTACCCCATTGCGTTGTTGGTGGGTATTTTTCTGTCTTTAGCAGGGTGAATGATTTTAAAAAGGAAATGATAATGGACAAAAACACAGAGACACTTATGACTTGGGCACTGACAATAGGCGTACCACTAATGATGCTACAGATACAAGAAATTATTGGTAGTAGGAAGCATCGTAGAGATATCGCAGAAAAACAACTACGCCGTGATGAGGCAATATCACACGACGTTGCCTCACTAAAAAGTACAACCGATAAAATCGCAGCCGTGCTAGACAGAGTAGATGATAGACTTGACACACTTTCCGAGCGTGTTGCAAGAGTAGAAACAAAGATAAATTGATGGTGGTATACCTATTTTTAAAAGTGACACAATTTATGACATTTAAAGTGACAGAATAAATGACACTTAAAGTGACATTTTCCTGAGAAGGTATACACATGCTAAAAAAACACCACAAGTAAAACTCATGGTGTAGGTGAAAGTATTGATATTGCGTTGTTTTTATCTGTTACACGTTATCGCTGCGATAAGTGTATCCTTACTCATTGATCCATACCCTTTAATTTTCATCTTTGAAGCCAAGTTTTTTAGATTACGTATCGACTTGGCGCTTATATCGTCATCAGGCATATTACAGTTCTTTTCTACATCAGAGTCGCAGTCATCCTTTGGTTTTACTTTAGTGCCATCAAAGTCAATATCGTCGTTCTGTCCATACGGGAAAGGAGGCTCAAACGTCATCTCGTCACTTTCACTACTCGCCTTATTGCCTAATAGTTCCCTTTCCCATTCTTGTACTGTTTTGTGTGGAAATTGCGTTGCTAAATACTGCGCTTGTGCTTTGATATCTGGTACGTCTTTTTGTCTGTGTACTTCTTCACAATGCAATAGAAAGTCGTCAAGGAAACACCGCAGTACATTGCTATCAAGTTTATCCCCCATGCTCCACCCCATGTTGACAACTATCTTCTGATACAGGTAGTCAAACACGTATTCGCTATCGAAAAGTACAGAGTAATTGTGACATCTTTTTTTATCAGTAAACTCTTTCACAAGCCCACTTTCTAGCATCATCTCAACACGTGGTACTGTACTACTTACTGCTACGTTACGTTTACCATTTTCTTTTTGGAAATACTTCCAATGAAATTGTCCGATATGTGGATATTGAGTTACTTCATTCATTATTTTATCCTTGTACGATTTGTCTTAATGCACTCTCTAGCAAGTTGACAGATACTATCGGGTGAGTGTAGAAACGCTTGCGGTTAGTGTCGTAGCAACCGAATGCTGCATTGTGGTCACTCACAAGTATTATCGTTTTTGCGAACATTGGGGTAATGCAAGAAAGTTGTGACATCTTGCTAATGAAGTTGTTGTCTTGTACACCTTTGTACTCTATGAAAACTTGCGCTAATGATGTGTGTGTTGTGTCATGAAAAGTGTTAACAATCTCTGCTAGTACTGCACTTGCTACAGGTTGATTACGTCTTGCTGTTACCTGAAAGTCTACCTTCCATTTGACATCACCAAAGTCTAAAGTGCTATGAATGTCGATATCAAACAACGGCGCTGTAAAGTAACTCGATATCATTCTATAGCAGTTAAATTCTGATGTTGAGTCAAAACACGTTTGTTCTCTTGTTTGGCGTATCTCACTTCTTAAGCTTGTGTGAATGTCATAGTACACTCGCTTTACTTTGCTGTATTGTTGGCTAGTTTTCATTGCTTACTACTCTCACATCTTTTATTAGTTTGCCAGGACAATGCCCTACACAAAATCCATCCTTATAAAGCTTGTAACAGTTATATCTTCGTGACTTTTTTACGGGAAACCACTCATCCCACACTTTGACTTCTACCTTGTACATACCCTTATTCCTGAAAGTGTCATAATTAGTGTCAAAATAAATGGCATAAAAACTGACATTTAAAATGACACTTTGAAAAGTACCCTACCAACTACTCTTTTTTGAGTGTTTTTTGTTTTACAAATCCCATTGCTGTACCTACACGTTCATAGGAATAACCGAAGTTTGACATGAGTGTTATCACCTCATCCATATCTCTACGCCCAATAGCAAAACCTAAGCGTACAGTTATTTGTTTTATAAGCTCATCCTGACCTATTTCGAGGTCGATACGTTTTGATGCATCAGAAGCATACCTATTGCTTCTATTACTTTCACCTTGTTTAGGTAAGTCTTCCTTTATAAGCTTTGTGAGTACGATACTCAATGCACTTCCTACACCACTGCTCTTGCTACCTTTCAGATATTCAAAGTGAGACGCAAAAGCCTGTATCCCCTCATCAATGCTTTTGAATACACCACAGTACACGCCTACTGCTATTGGAACTTGGCATATAATCCACTTTTTAGCAGGGATAGCTTTTATCTGTCTACCTGTACCGGATATTGAAAATTTGTCGAAGCTCAAATCCTCTTCTGGTGATACTTCTGATGATTTTTCACTCAAAAAGCGTCGAAACCTAATCTCCGACAATCCGATAGCTCTAGATGCCTGACTTTGGCTCATAACGTATGTGCCATCGGGTAACTGAAATACCTCTATTTCAATCCCAGCGATTTGAATTAATGCACGTTTAGCTTTATTCAACATAATTTATACCTTATGTACTGTTTTGCGAGAATATTCGGCTTTGTCGAGTGTGACGATGTATTGAAGTGATGTTAAAACCTGTTATTACTAAGGGTCACAATTTGCTCATGACCCCTCACTGTACTAATGCCTAGTAAGGGTCTACCCTATCATCGTTAGTCAAGTCATTTTCCTGAATATCAAAGGCAAAATCACCAACGTATAAATCGACTATTATTCCGTGTCTTTTAGCAACGGTAATAGCCATTGTGTATCCCCATGAACCGCCCTTCCAGTTATTACGATAACTTTGTTGGACTACTACACCTTCAAAACTATCGTATACAGGTGATGTGGAAGTTTCACAATTCCAAGTAACCAACTGTCCTAAATTGAAAAGTGGAGCGGGAATTGAGACAGTAGATGGATGGACGGAATTCAGATTAACGGTCATAATAATCTAGCTCCTAGCGTAGTAATGTTACGTGAGTGAGAAGTCGTCATCGTCTGAGTTACAACCTCATTCGGTGACGCATTTTATTGTCATTGAAACTGATGAACTGCCCCTATTGACTGACTTTTGTTTCATCCTCCTGTTTGTTGTTTTCACTGTCTTGTGCATAAATACTGCTAGCATCAATCCCTAGTCTGTTCAGAAGCAATCTAAGTGTTGAAACTAGCTTTCGTGCCTGTTCATAACGTGGTGAAGTGCTTTTCTCTTCACAGATTTTTTCCCATGCACTAACCTCTTTCTCTAGGTCAATTAAGAGTTGATAGATATCATCTAATTTGTCAGAGATAGAAGTTGGAACATATTTTTGCATTACTTCTCCGGCGTACTTCTTTTTCCTACCGCCTCCTGGCTTGCGTGTGCCTTCCTTTGGCATACCTCTAGGTGTCATAGTCTCCTCTTGTGTGTACTGGGCATTAACAGCGCTGTGGAATCGGTGAATCTCTGAGTCCCTTGCTGCTTATGCTGCTTCTTATTTGTAACAGATAAATAAAAGCGCGTCAACTATTTATAACAGATAAATAAGAATATAGGCTTAAACCTATGCTATGACTAGGGAAATCTATTTTTGCAAGTATCTTAGTGCCATTCGGCTATACCCTCTTTTTTAAAGTGTCAAAAATAGTGTCATTTTAAATGACAAAAAAAGTGTCATCGAAAGTGACACTTTTAAAAACACACCCCATATCACCAAAAAAATATCCCAAGACTGCAATATTGCTTTCCTGGCAGAATATAACAAGATTGCTAAAAACTTACAAACACCAATACCCTCTGGAAGAGGTGGCATAGAAGCAATATATTTGGCTACTTCTTTATTTGTGCATTTTGCACTTATTTGGTTAAGCGTTAAGTCAGGCATTGCACCCATACTGTTTTCTCCTCTGCTAAACAGTGCATAGGATTCCCGACAATTGCTCAAATCACATCACACGGCAACATTTCATTACACGACCTCAGCACGTCGTTAAACTGCTGACACACACTATATATAGGATAAACACAATGTCTAACTTATCTGTTTTTAATTTTGAGTCACATGAAATTCGGTTTGTAGGTACTACTGATGCCCCTTGGTTTGTAGCAACTGATATTTGCAAGGCTCTAGGACTGACAAATCCATCGGCACACTTTGGCAGTTTAAGCGATAAACAAAAAGGGTATAAGAAAATTCAGACCCTTGGTGGAATCCAAGAACTTGTCATAGTAAATGAGTCAGGACTATACAGACTAATCTTTGCAAGTAAGAAAGCAAAAGCCCTTGAGTTTCAGGATTGGGTAGTAGATGAGGTATTACCATCTATTCGCAAAACAGGCACTTACAACACTCCCACAGCTACTACCAAACAACCCACATCATTAAACCTCATTGATACATCAAAACTTGATGCACTCACGAAAAGGGCAATAGATTTAGAAGTCGATATCCAACAACTACAAGCACGTATCAATACCACAAAAGCTGAATTGCAGCGTGTCACATCAGAGAAGGTATCAATAGCAAAAGCCTTTGTAGTAGCGCATCCTGATGTAGTAAAGCACTCACTTATGTGTAGTGAAATCTTAGGTGATTGTGGTGATAATAAGTATTTCTCAAACCCACTAAAGAAGTAGGGATATACCCTCTCTATAAAAGTGTCATATTTTTTGACATTTTTTTTGTCATAAAAACTGACACTAAAAGTGACACTCTCAGAAACACACATACCACTACCAAAAATAGCCTTATGGGAAAAACGAAAGTAGACAACAATGGCAAGAAAAGTAAAACAAAATGAGTGGATGGTAGGTTTATACGTTCACTATTGGGGTGTTAACTACAGAGTATGGTCGATAGATGGGAATGAAGTGCTTTTGGTAGTCCCAGGTGAGAAGCCAAACATTTGGTATCAACCTTACCCAGGGGAACTGCAAAAATTCTCAAGTGTAACAGTGAGCAAGAATGATGAGTTTGTGATGATATTTGATACTAAGCGTAAATTAGCAGGGAGGTAAGGATGATAGGTACAAAATTTATGCTCAACAACCAGATATGGCGAGTAACTAGTAAGTATAGTTCAACAGATAGCTACTGGTGTAGAAATTGTGGCACTAATAAAAGAGCATGGTTCTACACGCATGTTATAAGGGATGCTAAACAGCTTGCCGACGATTATTAACACACTTCCTGCATAATTTACGACACATAAGCAAAAACTACACCTTACTGTAAAAAGCAGGGTGTTTTCTTATGGGTGAATAAATGATAAGTAATTTGTAGCGGCCATAGCTGTACCCTAAAAGTTTTACTTATTAATTATAACTTATACCACTTGTACCATTTTCTTCAACCACTTTTCATCTCACAAAACGGTATTTTCCACAACCGTGTGAGATGAAAACGTTGTACAGTAAGGATTAACGGAGAGACTGAGATTTGAACTCAGGAACAAGTTACCCTGTTACAGACTTTCCAGGTCTGCGCCTTAAACCACTCGGCCACCTCTCCAGGTGCCACAAGTTACGATTGTACTATATAATCCCAGAAAATGCAAAGATAAAGAAAGATATTCTTAGATTAAATCTGAAAGTCCTAATTCCACAACGCAAATCCAGATGTCTCGTACATACACAATTAAAGTTCGCGATCGCGCCACTGGCGAAACATATACTCTACAAGTGCCAGAAGACCGCTACATCCTGCACACTGCCGAAAAACAAGGCGTAGAACTACCATTTTCCTGCCGCAACGGGGCTTGTACCGCTTGCGCTGTCAGGGTATTGTCGGGAGAAATTTACCAGCCAGAGGCGATCGGATTGTCGCCAGATTTACGTCGGCAAGGTTATGCCTTATTGTGTGTGAGTTATCCCCGCTCTGATTTAGAAGTAGAGACACAAGACGAAGATGAAGTCTACGAACTCCAGTTTGGACGTTATTTTGCTAGAGGGAAAATTAAAGCGGGTTTACCGTTAGATGAGGAATAAACAATTGGAGAAGGCAGGGGGTAAGAGGCAAGGGGCACGGAGGAAGGCGCAAGAGGTTCTCAGCGATCATAGGAGAATTTGTGATGGTTGTGAGTCTTAGTAACTGGCTGCGAAAAACAGCCATTTTGCTTTGCTTATTGCTCTTAGTGAGTTGCCAAAGTAAAAACCAGCTGCCAAACAATGAGGCTCAGGTGAAAGTAGCGCGGGTAGTTAGTGGGCAAAGTTTGGAAGTGTTGGGAATGGCTGAACAACCGAATTTGATTTCCCAAGTGCGGTTAGTTGGCGTTGATGCACCAGATTTGCGACAGCGCCCTTGGGGAGAAGCGGCAAAAGAACAGTTAGAGAATCTAATTGGTGGTGCAGAAGAATTAGTAACCCTAGAGTTTGATTTAGAAACAAAAGACAAAATCGGACGAACTCTAGCTTATGTATGGAAAAATAAGGTGTTGTTGAATGAAGAATTAGTGAAACAAGGGAATGCAATGTTTGTCGGGCGATCGCCTAATCACAAATATGACCAGCGTTTAGAACGTGCCCAACAATGGGCTAGACTCATGGGCCAAGGCATCTGGAACTCAGAAAAACCCATGCGCCTCACTCCCGCCGAGTTTCGCCGCCAAAATCTTTGAAGAATTGGGCATGGGGCATGGGGCATAGGGCATGGGGCATGGGGCATGGGGCATGGGAATGATGAGGGAGATGAGGGAGATGAGGGAGACAAGGAGAATAAATCCGTCCTCAATTCCCTACTCCCTACTCCCCACTCCCTACTCCCTACTCCCTACTCCCTACTCCCTACTCCCTACTCCCTACTCCCTACTCCCTACTCCCTACTCCCTACTCCCTACTCCCCACTCCCTATAACAAATGACAAATATACAAATTTTTCTAGATATTGCCACAGAAGCGGCCTTGGCTGCTGGTGCTATTTTGCAAGGTTACTTGGGTAAGTTAGAAGACGCAATTATTGAAAAAGGTCGCCCTGGTGATTTAGTCACGGCTGCTGATAAAGCCTCAGAAGAGTTGATTTTAGAAATTTTGCGTCGCCACTTTCCCCAGCACTCTATCCTCGCTGAAGAATCAGGGAAATTAGGTAATCAAGAAAATCAATATCTCTGGGCAATCGATCCTTTAGATGGCACAACTAACTACGCCCATCAATACCCATTTTTTGCCGTTTCTATTGGGCTGTTAATTAATGGCGTTCCAGAAGTTGGTGTAATTTATGACCCCTTTCACAATGAATTATTCAGTGCAGCTACTGGTTTAGGAGCAACGCGAAATCGTCGTCCGATCAATGTTTCAACAACCTCTGAACTGAGTAAAAGCCTACTAGTAACAGGATTTGCTTACGATCGCCGTGAAACCTCTGATAACAACTACGCAGAATTTAGTCACCTTACCCATCTTACCCAGGGAGTTAGACGTAGCGGTTCCGCATCGCTAGATTTGGCGTATGTTGCCTGTGGACGTGTCGATGGTTATTGGGAACGAGGGCTTTCTCCTTGGGATATTGCCGCCGGGATAATTTTGTTACAAGAGGCTGGGGGCAAAATTACCGCGTACGATGGCACTCCCGTCAAAATTGAGTCAGGTAGAATTCTGGCCACAAATGGTTATATTCACGACTCTCTCAGTAGCGAACTTTTACAAGTTCCGCCACTGTCAGCATGGGTATAGTAGGTGGGAGCTTTTACCCTGACTTTGGGTAAACTAAAAGCAATCTAACCCCTCCTTTGGTGCAAAAAGTGTATATGTCTTTAAAAATAGATCGGGGACTATTTAAATATGATTTCATAGATCATCACGCAGTATTATGCGTTCCAGTTGATGCGGATGTCAAAGAAATTCGGAAACGCTATCTCCAAATTGCCCGCCGCTTACACCCGGATATTAGTTTTACTGAAAGTGATGAACAAAAACAGCTAGGAAACGAATTGTTATCCAAGTGGGTTAACCCAGCTTACGAAAAACTCGTTGGCGATCGCACTCGCACGGAATATATTATAATTTTGTCCCAAATTGGCAAGCGGCTAGTACAAGAGTCTACTTCGGTAACTCTCAACACCGACTTGGGTAAACAGTTAGCCCAGACACCTAATCTCGATCCATTCTATAGAAGTGCGATCGCTAAACTTGCCCAAAGCCAATATGATTGTTTAGAGCAAGTGCAGCAAGTCATTGCCCAAGTTAGTGAGTTGAATTTAGTCTATTTAATGCGGAGTTCCAACAAACCATCCGCAGCGCCGCCACCTGCTCAACCCAAAGTCCAATCAGCTACGCCTCAGCCAAATACACCACAACAAAATACACCCCCAGAACCAGCACCACCAAAAGAAGATGCAGTTGTAGAACAGTATGTTCGTCGCGCTCAATCTTTAATTAACAAAAACCAATTTGCTCCAGCCAAGGTAGAGTTGCAAGAAGCCCTAAAGCTAGAACCTAAAAATAGTCGCTGCCATAGCTTAATTGCAATGGTGTATTTGAAGCAAAATCAGCTAAAAATGGCAAAAATCCACTTCGACAATGCTCTCAAATTAGACCCCAATGACGAAACGGCTCTGCAATGGAAACCTAAAATAGATAAAGCTCTAGGACAACAATCTAACGATCATAAGGTGACTTCATCCGCCAATAATGGAGATAAGCAACCAGAAAAATCTGGTAGTGGTGGTTTGTTCGGTGGTTTGTTTGGTGGGAAGAAAAAATAATGGTGTATCAGCCAGCATTGGGAGCCAGGGATTTATTGCCCTTGGATGTGGAGAAAAAAAGCTGGATTGAAGATCGGTTACAGCAGGTGTTTCATCGTTGGGGATATCACAGAATTATCACCTCAACTTTAGAGCGCATGGATACTCTGATGGCAGGGGAAGCAATTCAGCGCCAGATGGTGATTCAACTACAAGGTGAAGATGATGAATTAGGGCTACGTCCAGAATTAACAGCATCTATCGCTCGTACCGTTGTCACTCGGATGGCAAATACAACTTATCCGCAACGGTTGTACTACAACGCTAATGTGTTTCGCCGCACTTGGGAAAGTAGACACAATCGCCAGCAAGAGTTTTATCAAGCTGGAGTGGAGTTGTTAGGCGCTGGCGGATTGTTGGCGAATGCGGAAGTACTGTTATTAGTCGCAGATTGTCTAGCAGCATTGGGTTTGCAGCAATGGCACTTAATTTTAGGTGAAGCGGGAATTACGCGATCGCTCCTGAGTGCATTTCCTGCTAATTTACAGGATAAAGTTCGCAGTGCGATCGCTCATCTCGACTGCATTGCTATAGATACTTTACCCTTGAGTGACAAACTCCGCGATCGCGCCAGAATGATGCTGGATTTGCGCGGTAACAGTGCAGATGTATTACAAAAAGTTAGTAGTTTGGATCTAGACGAAGAACAGCGAGAGGCAGTGAATAACCTCAAATCCCTAGTAGAGTTACTAGAATCAGAGAAAAAATTTCCCTTAATCCTCGACCTCAGCCTCATCCAGACCATAGATTACTATACTGGTATTGTCTTTGAAGTCGTCAATGATACCGAATCTCAAGCCAGAGTTTTAGGGCGTGGTGGTCGCTATGACCAGCTTTTGGGTTTATATCATCCTCAAGGAGAAAATATTCCCGGCATTGGTTTTGGACTCAATATCGAAGATTTATACCAAGTTTTGTTGTCTACTCAGCAATTACCGCAAGTAACCCCAGCGAGTAACTGGTTAGTAGTACCAGAGACGGCCAGCGCTAACGCCCCTGCCTTTGCCTACGCCCAAAAATTGCGAGATTCCACCCATCTGGTGCGGGTAGAAATTGATTTAGGGGGAAGGGATGCAGACGCTATTCGCCAATATGCACGCGATCGCAGCATAGCTCAAATTGCTTGGATCAAAGCTGATGGTTCACCAAAAATTGAATCATTACGTTAAGGGAATTGGGAATTGGGCATGGGGCATGGGGCATGGGGCATGGGGCATTGGTTATTTTCTCCCTACTCCCTACTCCCTACTCCCTACTCCCTACTCCCCTGCTAGGCTAGAAATAGCCGATACAGAAAAGAGGGAATCGAGAACATGCCGCACACAATTGTTACAGAAGTCTGTGAAGGCGTAGCTGACTGCGTAGAAGCCTGCCCAGTAGCTTGTATTCATGATGGCCCAGGCAAAAATGCCAAGGGAACAGATTGGTACTGGATCGACTTTGCCACTTGCATCGACTGTGGTATATGTCTCCAAGTTTGCCCAGTAGAAGGGGCGATTCTGCCAGAAGAACGACCGGAGTTGCAAAAAACCCCGTAATAGTCCATAGTCAACAGTCAATAGTTATTTTTGACTTGACTGTTGCTTCTCATCTCATGAGTGGGGAGTGGGGAGTGGGGAGTGGGGAATAGGGAGGATGAGGGGGACAAGGAGGAATTATTTAACAAGTTTCTTCCCCAATACCCAATGCCCAATGCCCAATGCCCAATGCCCAATGCCCAATGCCCAATGCCCAATGCCCAATGCCCAATGACAAATGACAAATGACTATTTACTAGATGTTCAAAATGTCCATGCTGGATACATCAAAGATGTAGATATCCTGCAAGGAGTGAATTTTCAGGTTGCGCCAGGGGAATTAGTGACAGTGATTGGCCCCAATGGTGCGGGTAAATCTACTTTAGCAAAAGCAATTTTTGGGCTTTTAATCCCCCACACAGGCACAATTACCTTTAAAGGTGAAAATATTGTGGGGCTAAAGTCCAATCAAATTGTCCAAAGAGGAATGTGCTATGTACCACAAATCGCCAATGTTTTCCCTTCTCTGAGTGTTGAAGAGAACTTGGAGATGGGTGCTTTTGTGCTTAACGTTCCTCTAAAGCCAATTAAAGATAAAATATTTACCATGTTTCCAAGATTAAGCGATCGCCGTCGTCAACGAGCGGGTACTCTCTCTGGAGGAGAACGCCAGATGCTAGCGATGGGCAAAGCTTTGATGTTGGAACCTAGTTTGCTGATTTTGGATGAACCATCTGCTGCTTTATCCCCGATCTTGGTGACACAAGTATTTGAGCAGATTAAACAAATTAATCAAGCGGGAACTGCGATCGTATTAGTAGAACAAAATGCCCGTAAAGCCTTAGAGATGGCTAATCGCGGCTATGTACTTGAGTCGGGACGCGATGCTATCTCTGGCCTTGGTCAAGAACTGTTGAACGATCCTAAAGTGGGTGAACTATATCTAGGAGCAGGTAAAAGACATTAATTTCTTTAATTACCCTTGCCCCTATTCAACATAACACCACTTTAAATAAGGAAACTTCACGAGCCGATAGCGATGTCGAAGGCGGGTTGCGCCTACGCTATCTATAAACTAATACAAAAAATTATAACGATTCCTGCCACTGCCGCGACCGTCGTTTTCGATGCTCAAAGAATTCTCCCCAATAATCCTTGCGTTTCTAATCACATCTACAGCGAGTAAAAAGGTAAAACAGGACATTCATTCATGAAAAAATTATAAAAATCTAAATTAACTGGATTTGCCAGAATCCCAATTGAAGAAGAAGGCGTACTAAACTTCGTATATATAAAGCTCCGCATCACTTTTTGATATACTCCTGAGTCATAACAAATCCTGCAAAGCTGATCCAGAGAGAATCTGGGGCATTTTTTAATGGTATAAAAACACCTCTGTTTACCCTAATCAAAATTGATTGAGTGCTTTTGGCAATTTGGCATCCAAAATATTTCTCTTCCAGTTTTAATTGATATATCAGCAGGGTTACTGGGACATTGAGAAACTTCTACAAGGGAATTTATTCCCGTCTCAAAAATCCCACCCAATGGCCAGTTGTTGACGCTCACGCTCTGTACTGTAAACTACCTGAAATGGTGGAATACAGTAAAAAGTACAGCGTCACCGCTTCACTACAACTGGCTAGAAATCAAACAGAAAACACATAGTACAAATGCACTGAGAAGTAAGTGGGTCAAATTAAATATCAAATCTCACCCCTGCGTCTGGCTTCCCTCTCCAAAGTATCGGAAAGGGATTGAGGGTGAGCTTTGATCTTATATTTACTCATTACTCATTACTCATTACTCATTTATTGAGCCTGTAGCTGTCTAAGTTTATTTTTTGCCGATAGTAGTAACTCTTGAGCTTTCAGATAGGCTGTTGTGCCATTTTGCACTTTTTCTAATTGATTAATAATACTCTGCAATTGGCTCAACACCTTATTGTGCCTCACATCATGGACATCAACAGGAATTGAAGCCAACAAGCTTTCGATTTCTCGTTGTGCTGTCTCCAAAGCCTCCACAGTATCTGTCTCAGCTTGTCGTCTGACTTTAACCTGACCCAAGTTAGCCTCATATATTGCTAATAACTTTTGTGCTTCGGTATAACCGGCCACGTCTTTTGAGGGAATTTCTTTGAGCCGCTCAATTGCCTCTATCCACAAATTTTCTATCTGTCGCCATTCAGTGACAGTATGCGGCGGATTTTGACCAGCTTTAGCAGCTTGCCAAGAAAATTGCCGTGCTGCGGTAATTAAGGCACTGATGCGATCGTTCCCCGCTGCCAACCCAACAACTTCCTGAAATTCACGCTTATAATTATCTAGTTGATTTTGGACAGTTTTTCCAGCCAGGGTTTGACCAGGAATCTGCTCAAATTGATTCAGTGCCGTTTGCCAAGCAGTTGTCGCAGTCTGTTTATCAGTTATTGTTGTAGCCCGTTCATATTGCTGTTTTGCATTTAAGAAAGCCTGCATATTGTCAGTTAGCAAGGACTGAGCATTTTTTTCTTGAAAAACCTTAGCTTCTAGCTGCCCAACTTTACTCCGAAATGCATTAAAACCATAAATGCTAAAGCGCGAGTCATACCACCAATATCTATATTCAGACCAATCATTAACAAAGGAAGTTGGTAACTTATCTAGATGTTTTTGTGCTTCTTGTAGCTTCTCTTCTCCCAAAGCCAAATCTGCTGCACTGGTAGCTTTTTCAATTAATTGTTCAGCTTGCTCAACTGATACTAACGCCTGTCGATAGTGATTATCCATACTCATATAGCTGGGTAGCAACAAAAAAGGCGCATGGAGCATCACCGGACGGCGAACCACCGGGTAAGGCTGGTTCGCAACCCAAATTACACCACTGGGAATGCCAATAAGTATTGCCATCCAAATAAGTTTACTACCTATACCCCACTTGGCTTTGCGATGCAGTTGCTGAGAGGATATTTTGAGCGCCTGCCTTTCTAACTCCATTTCATGCTCTAATTTAGCTAGGTTTTTAGGGTTTGCAGATTGTTGGCTGGAGGCAGACGGGGTTATCCCAGAGCTATTTGGAGAATTTTTACGCAAAAAATTCCAGTTTATTTTGTTTAAAAAAGTCATATAAATGCAGTCAGTACTGTGTTAAGTATTCCCAAAAAAAGACAGTCAATACATACAACAAGTAATCAGCGTAAATAAATTCTGATGCTATTTGAAGATTAAATAACTCTTAAATCGTGTTAAAGGGTACTCTTGTATCTTGCTTTAATCTGATATTTTGCTGGAACAGATTTGTTATTATCAGCTAGATTAATGAGTCGAATTAATGGATTTGTAGGGCGACGTGATTTTTTAAAGTTTGCCAGTGTTATAGGTATTGCTGCTACTGCTTTTGGTGATAACTTTTGGAATCCAGAGCAAACTGCTATTGCTGATATTCATCCAAGTAAGCCTAATTCAGTTAGTCCTAATGAAGCTATCATCCGCTTATTGGATGGTAATCAAAGATTTATTGAACAAAAACGTAAATATCCCGATCAATCATTAGAACATCTACGATTAGTTGCTAAAGCTCAGTATCCCTTTGCTGCCATATTAGGCTGTGCAGATTCTAGAGTCCCTGCGGAAATCGTTTTCGATCAAGGACTCGGAGATTTATTTGTTGTGCGAGTTGCTGGTAATGTTGTGAGTGATACCGTTATCGGTAGTTTGGAATACTCTACAACAGTATTGGGTTCGCAGCTGATTGTGGTTTTGGGTCATAAAAGATGCGGTGCAGTCGCAGAAGCAATTAAAAACGAACCACTTCCTGGTAGAATTGGTTTGATTATTGAGGGCATAAAACCATCTATTGAAAGGGTCAAGTTAAGAACGGGTGATAATATTCAAGATGCAGTTATAGCTAATATTCAATATCAGACTGAAAAATTGCAGGAGAACTCAACGATTTTAGCTAAATCGCTCAGTGAAGGTAAACTCAAAATTGTTGGCGCTTGTTATGATATTGACACTGGTAAAGTCAATATTATTAATTGAATACAAACATCTTTTAGGGGTAGTATTCTGAGTTTAATGATTTGGCAAAAAATCATTTTTTATAAAATATTTTTTATTGATAATCTTGAAAATTAATTAAAGTAAAAAAGAGGCGTAAACGTCATCGAGAGGTTGACGCTTACACCCAACAAATTTGGGCAAAATCTTCTTGAGTTGACACCAATGACAACTGTATGCCCATGCTAACGAAGATTAGCGATCGCGTTTATCAAAACGGCGCGATGTGGACGAACGGGCATCAGGGCGATCGCCATTGGTTGCGGGTGGTGCTGCTTTACGTTTAGCTGATGTCCGTGGTAACGGTTTAGGAGTCCGAGCCGGACGCTGATCGCGTTCTGGCTTGGGTCTGTGTTGCCGTTGCCGTTCGTTAGGGATTGCTTCAGGCTGAACATCAGGGTTGGGGCCAAAGCCAGCCACTACTTCCCTTGGCAAACGCTGCTGAATCAGTTTTTCGATATCTGTTAATAAAGGGTATTCATCAACGGACACCAGCGATACGGCTTCACCTGACGCGCCAGCCCGACCTGTGCGCCCAATGCGATGAACATAATCTTCTGGTACATTGGGCAGATCGAAGTTTACTACATGGGGCAGTTCGCTGATGTCAAGACCCCTAGCAGCAATATCTGTTGCCACCAATACTTGTAAGCTGCCATTCTTGAATTTTGCCAGCGCATTAGTACGCACTGGCTGGCTTTTATTCCCGTGGATTGCCAGCGCTTGAATGCGGTCTTCGCCCAACTGCTTAACTAAACGGTCAGCGCCATACTTGGTGCGAGTAAACACTAGCACTTGATACCAATTATCTCGCCGAATCAGATGAGCAAGCAATTGGCGTTTTTTGTCACGGTCTACTTGGTAAACTTTCTGTGCGATCGTCTCGGCGGTAACGTTGCGGCGTGCTACCTCAATCATCTTCGGGTTATTGAGCAGTCCGGCCGCTAGTGTTTTAATTTTGTCTGAGAAGGTGGCGAAGAATAGCAAATTTTGTCGCTGTTTGGGCAAAAGTGCCAGGACGCGGCGGATATCATGAATAAAGCCCATGTCCAGCATCCGGTCTGCTTCATCTAGCACCAAAACTTCAATATGCGACAGGTTCAGCGTGCCTTGCTGTACGTGGTCTAGCAGTCGCCCTGGAGTAGCGACCAAGATATCAACTCGGTTCTTCAAACGCTGTTTTTGCAGATGAATACCGACTCCGCCAAACATCACCATTGAGTTTAGCTGTAAGTATTTGCCGTACTCGCGCACGCTTTCTTCCACTTGGGCAGCGAGTTCACGAGTCGGAGTCAGAATTAGCGCCCGAATGGGTCGGTATCCATTAGATGTAACTTTGGCGTTCTTCTCAGACGATAACCGATGTAGAAGCGGCAGGGTAAAACTAGCGGTCTTTCCAGTGCCAGTTTGGGCCCCAGCTAGCAAATCGCTACCCGACAAGACGGCAGGAATCGCTTGTATCTGAATTGGCGTAGGTTCTGTGTACCCTCGCTCTGTAACCGCACGGATAATTTCATTGGACAAGCCGAGAGTAGAAAAATCCATAAAACTCCAAAAATAACATCGGCCTGTCACCAATGGCGGTGTCAGTCTTAGGCGGACGGATAAAAAAGCGTTGAAAAGCTGGATGGGCAATAGCGCAAAGACTGAAGGGCGAGTGCCGCAATTCCATATCTTAACAGATTGTAGTCTATTGTGTGGTTACAGTTGCTCTGATTCAGTGTTGTGTTAAATTAGCATTACGTTGGAATATAAAGTGTTGAACAATTAGGAGAAATTCGTTATCGCAATCCAAAAGCAACTGATTAATTCACAAATCAAGTCACCTAGTGTCTTCTTGATTGACCATGAGAATAATAATCGTGGTCTGATAGACACGAATGAGGCGCTACAGCTAGCCGAAAGTTTAGAGCTTGATTTAGTTGTAGTCTCTCAAGGCAAAGAAGCCCCCATAGCTAAGATTCTCAACTATGGCAAGCTTCAGTATCAAAAGAAAAAACGTCAGAGCCAGAGCGCTAGACCCACGGTAAAAGAAGTTCGATTTGGTCTAAACGTGGGCGCGGCTGATTACAATTTACGTATCGAACAAGCAGGCCAGTGGTTGAGTAAAGGCGATTCAGTTAAATTTGCCATCCGTTTACGAGGCCGAGAACATCAATATCGTGACAAAGCAGGAGAACTGCTAGACCGAATTGCAAATGATCTCAGTCAAGTAGGTAAAGTCCAGTCACTGGATAAACGCTCATTAATTGTTCAAGTCATTCCTGCCTAGTTAATCTGCCGATCGCTGGAGGATGTATTTGTGCCAGCTTTTGATACTCCCACGGTTGTGAAAATTCTGCTATTGCTAGTTTTCACCTCAAGCCGTGGGATTTTAACTCAAAGCTAGGAAATGAAAAAAGCCAAAGGATAGGCAGGCAACAGCACTCAATAAGCTAACAATGGGACATAGCCAATCAATCGGCGCATTTAGTAATTAGGTGTGTTAACGCATCAATCAGGCGATCGCTTTCCATTGGTATAATGTCCCTCCCATGCATCACATCTTGAGTAACATGAAAGTTAACTAATGTACCTAAAAAAATCCTCGCTGTTGCCTCTGGGTCAGTGATACTCAGTTCAGGGTGAGCAGCAAAGTATTGATTGAGCGTTACCAACATTGGTTTAATCATCGCCCGAACACAAATCTGAGTTAATTCAGGAAAACGACCAGATTCCCCAATTAGCACTCGCATAAATGCACAGTGTTCCTGATCGTTATTCATCTGTTCCAATAATTTGGTTCCTAATTGGCGCAGTACGATTTTTGGTTCTCCCTCCATAGGTTCCGTACCAAAGAGAGAGTTAAACTTCTGATTTGCCAAGGACTCTATCAGGACTTTAAAAAGTCCCTCTTTATCTTGAAAGTGGCTGTAGACTGTCGCTTTAGAAACACTTGCCGCTACTGCTACCCGATCCATACTTGTGCCAGCATAGCCATTTTGCAGGAATTCCCGCATTGCCCCTTGCAGGATTTGCTCTACTTTGTCAACGGAATGATCTCGATCTACTTCGTCAGTTTTAATGCGTACCATTTATTAATCATCCTCTCTTATAAACAATTTTAATAGATGCGGCGATTTACCCTACGCCATTAATCTCAGTTGTGACAAGCATTCTGGTGCATAACTGAAGGCAAAGTTATTACAGCGTATTGCAGGTAAGGGACTTCCAAGAAATAAATTACCCAAATGAAACGAACCACAGAGACACAGAGAAGCCAGTGCGTTGCGGGGGTGGAGGAGTTTGTAGCACCTGGCGCAACACAGAGGAATGAGGAGAAGAGAGTTTTTTGGGTATTTTTTTATTTGGAAGTCCCTAAATGAAGTATACGGATAGGGGCACAACATGTTGTGCCCCTACGATGATCTGTACCTCACGCCTGTTGCAATCTGCTGTAAATTGACAATTTCAGCTTTCTGCTCTTGACTAAACTACTCCGTTTAGTTTAGCATAGATTGAACTGAACAGTTTAGTATAAGTTGCTAGTGATAAAAGGTGGATAGTATGGTGCAGAACTGGAAATTAGAAGATTTAAAGTCTTACCAAAATCTTTTGCGATCGCCGCTTACACTAGCGATAATTACATCATTGCTAATTGGTGGAGCTAGTGTTTATACGGTGCTAAAGTTCCAGGCTACAGCGAATGAGAAGCCAGTAGCACCCGTAGCTCTTCAACCAATTGTAAAAACAGTCACAGCATTAGGACGTTTAGAACCAAATGGAGAAATCATCAAACTGTCTGCAACAACTTCTACTGAGGGAAGTCTGCTTCAGAAACTATTGGTGAAAGAAGGCGATCGCGTCAAGGGTGGACAGGTAATTGCAATTATGGACAGTCGCGATCGCTTGCAAGCAAGTTTAGTTGAGGCGCAGAAACAAGTCCAAGTTGCCAAATCTAACGTTGACAAGGTAAAAGCGGGAGCAAAACAGGGAGAAATTGGAGCAAAACAAGCTGCTGTTAGCCGTCTGCAAGTGGAACTAGAGGGAAATATCAAAACTCAGCAAGCTACAATCGATCGCCTAGAAGCAGACTTGCAAGGACAAAGACAAAGCTTACAAGCAACAGTAGATCGGGTAGCAGCCGAAAAGCGGAACGCTCAAGTAGATGTGCAACGCTATGACGCTTTATACAAAGCAGGGGCAATTTCTAGTCAAGAAGCCGATCAAAAACGCTTGAGTGCAGAAACTTCGACTCAACAGGTAATCGAAAACCAAGCCAATAAGACAAGAACTGTCGCTACTTTAGAACAGCAGATTAAAGAAGCCAAAGCTAACCGTAATCAAACCCTCGCTAGCTTGCAACAGCAAATTAACGAAGCCAAAGCCAACTTGAACCAAACGGCAGAAGTCCGTCCGACAGATATTGCCAACGCCCAAGCAGAGGTAGATAGCGCTCAAGCTACTGTGGCAAAAATTAGAGCGCAACTCGATCAAGCTTATGTCCGCGCACCCGAAGCCGGACAAATTTTGAAGATTAATACACGAGCCGGAGAAACTGTTTCTAATGATGGGATTGTAGAACTAGGTCGAACCGATCAGATGTATGCAGTGGCAGAAGTTTACCAAAGTGATATTAACAAAGTGCGATCGGGGCAACAGGTAAAGGTAATTAGCGATTCCCTTCCTGGAGAATTACAGGGAACCGTTGATTGGATGGGGATGCAGGTACAGCGACAAAATCTCGTCAACAGCGATCCCTCTAGCAATATTGATGCCAGAGTAGTGGAAGTTCATGTGCGACTAGATAAAGCATCTAGCGCCAAAGCTGCCAAGTTTACCAATCTGCAAATAAAGGCGGTAATAGAACTATGATTGGATTTATTCAACAACTGCGCCAGCGAACCCCTCTAGGATGGTTGCAACTGAGTCATGAAAAAAGCCGTCTGCTGGTGGCATTGGGAGGCATTGCCTTCGCTGATGTTCTCATGTTTATGCAGCTAGGATTTCAGACTGCCTTGTTTGAAAGTAATACTAAGTTACACAAAAGTATCCAAGCTGACATTTTCTTAGTTAGTCCTCAAGCCCGTAACGTCTTAAATGCGTCCACCTTTGCGCGGCGGCGACTGTATCAAGCAATGGATATACAGGGGGTGAAGTCAGCAGAACCGATGTATGTCAACATTGTCGATTGGAAAAATCCGAAAACACGCCAAAAGACATCTGTGCTAGTTATTGGGATTAATCCTGAAAAGCTAGCCTTTAACTTACCAGATGTGAACAGCCAGATAGATCGGGTGAAGCTACCAGATACCCTTTTGTTCGATCGCGCCTCTAGAGGAGATTATCAAGAAGCGATCGCTCAAGTTGATCAAGGAAAAGCTGTAACCACTGAAATTGATCGCCGCACAATTACCATTAGCGGCTTATTTTCAATCGGGGCTTCCTTTGCGGCTGATGGAAACCTCATTACCAGCGATCAGAATTTCTTGCGGCTATTTCCTAAGCGAGAAGCAAGTAGCGTCAGTTTAGGTTTGGTTCAACTACAACCAGGCTATGATGTCAAACAGGTGAAAGCAGCTTTAGAATCTCATTTAGATAATGATGTTAAAGTTTTAACCAAAGCCGAATTTATCGAATTTGAAACAGATTATTGGAAAAAAAATACAGCCATCGGCTTTATCTTTAGCTTGGGTGTAGGAATGGGATTTATGGTGGGCGTGATTATTGTCTATCAGGTTCTTTCTACAGATGTGAATTCTCATATCAAAGAATACGCCACCTTCAAAGCAATGGGGTATAACAATCTCTACTTATTGGGTGTGGTGTTTGAAGAGGCGATAATTTTGGCAATCTTGGGCTTTATTCCCGGAGCGATCGCACCTTTAGGACTTTACCATTTAACTCGGAATGCGACTAATTTACCACTTTACATGACTGTAGCACGAGCCACCACAGTGCTAATGCTCACCATGGCCATGTGTATTATTTCTGGTGCGATCGCTACTCGGAAATTACAGTCTGCTGACCCCGCAGATATGTTTTAAAAATGGGAATTGGGCATGGGGCATTGGGCATGGGGCATGGGGCATTGAAACTGAATTCTTCCCAATTACACATACCTACTTTCTACTCTTAACTCAGCATTCATGAGGAGGATGGGGATAATTAATCATTCCCAATCTAAAATCTAAAATCTAAAATTTAAAATCTAAAATTACTATGCCTCCTGTTATCTCTGTTAAAAATCTCGACCATTACTTTGGTTCTGGTCAACTTCGCAAGCAAGTTCTCTTTGATATCAACCTGGATATTAACGCTGGCGAAATTATTATTATGACTGGGCCTTCTGGTTCTGGTAAAACTACACTTCTTACCTTAGCAGGCGGCTTGCGTTCTGCTCAATCTGGAAGTTTACAGATATTAGGACAAGAACTTTGTGGCGCTAGTACAGGACAACTTACCCAAGCGCGACGTAATAACGGTTATATTTTCCAAGCGCACAACTTGCACGGTAGCTTAACAGTACTCCAGAACGTCAGAATGGGCTTGGAAGTACATAATAATATTTCGACGGCAGAGATGAAAAGCCGTTCAGCCCAAATGTTAGAGGAAGTAGGATTAGGGCATCGGCTGAATTATTATCCTGATGATCTGTCTGGGGGACAAAAACAAAGAGTTGCGATCGCTCGTGCGTTGGTCGGTCGTCCTAAAATTGTCTTAGCGGATGAACCCACTGCCGCCCTTGATAGTAAATCTGGACGAGATGTGGTTAACCTTATGCAAAAACTAGCTAAAGAACAGGATTGCACCATTCTCTTGGTAACTCATGACAATCGCATTCTAGATATTGCCGATCGCATCGTCTATATGGAAGATGGCAAGCTAGTAAACGATCGTGCTGTTGTTACAGCCGGTTAGCTGATTCTCCCAAACGGTTGCAAAAAAGATTTTGAGCGGAAAATCCTCCCTGTAATTTCACTAATGCCAATCTACCCAGACATCTGCTAGAGATTTGAAAGGTTTACTCTTATATAATCAATGCTTGCTAGAGTCTGGAGTGCATCAATTGTGGGCATCGATGCCGTCAAAGTAGGCGTAGAAGTCGATGTGTCGGGGGGATTACCGGGAATTGTTGTCTTGGGACTACCAGATTCAGCGATTCAAGAATCAAGAGAAAGAGTCAAAGCAACGCTGAAAAATGCAGGTTTCGCTTTTCCCATGCGGAAAATTGTGATCAATTTAACTCCGGCAGATTTACGCAAAGAAGGCCCCTGTTTCGATTTGCCTATTAGCGTGGGGATTTTGGCTGCTTCTGAGCAAGTTAGCGCTAATTTGTTGGGGGATTATCTATTCTTAGGCGAAGTCTCTTTAGATGGCAGCTTGCGTCCGGTGGCTGGTGTTTTACCGATCGCAGCCGCAGCCCAAAAAATGGGAATCGCAGGTTTAGTTATCCCTGCTGATAATGCCCAAGAAGCCGCAGTGGTTCAAGGTTTGGCTGTTTATGGCTGCAAACATTTGTCTGAGGTGGTGGATCTTTTAAATAATCCAGGGCGTTACAAACCTGTGCAGATGGATACTACAGTAGACAGAACAACAGTATCTTACCCTAGTCCAGATTTGCATGATGTGAAAGGACAAGCCCATGCGCGTCGGGCTTTAGAAATTGCTGCTGCTGGTGGACATAATTTAATCTTTGTCGGGCCACCTGGTAGTGGAAAAACCATGTTAGCAAGGCGCTTACCAGGAATTTTACCGCCTCTGAGTTTTGCTGAATCTTTGGAAGTGACTCGCATCCATTCGGTGGCTGGTTTATTAAAAAATCGCGGTTCGTTGGTACGCGATCGCCCTTTTCGCAGTCCCCACCACTCGGCATCCGGGCCTTCTCTCGTTGGTGGTGGTAGTTTCCCTCGTCCTGGCGAAATCTCATTATCTCACAATGGCATATTATTCTTAGATGAATTAACAGAATTTAAACGTGATGTGCTGGAATTTCTGCGTCAGCCTTTAGAAGATGGCTATGTTACAATTTCTCGTACTAAACTATCGGTAACGTTTCCCGCACAGTTTACTTTGGTAGCGAGTACCAATCCCTGCCCTTGCGGTTACTATGGCGATACCATCCAACAATGTACTTGTTCTCCCCGCCAACGCGAGCAATATTGGGCAAAACTTTCTGGGCCGTTAATGGATCGAATTGATTTACAAGTTGCGGTGAATCGCTTGAAACCAGAAGAGATTACCCAACAACCGACTGGAGAAACATCAATCTCAGTCCTACAACGAGTTCAACAAGCAAGCGATCGCGCCATTACCCGCTTCCAAGGTGAGGCAAATCTGCGTTGCAATGCTCAAATGCAAAGTCGTCATCTCCAGAAATGGTGCAAGCTAGATGATGCTAGTCGCAATTTATTAGAAATAGCCATTAGAAAATTAGGTTTATCAGCCAGAGCTAGCGATCGCATTCTCAAAGTAGCACGAACTATTGCAGATTTAGCGGGAGATGATGAGCTAAAAACTAATCATGTGGCGGAAGCGATTCAATATCGCACAATTGATAGGATGCAATGAAGAGTAATGAGTAATGAGTTTTGTAATTAAGTTTTGCAATAGGGATTTGGACTTCGGGAATTTGGTAAAAATATTAAATTCCTCCTCAAGGACGCTTTACAAACTCCCTTGGGAGGATGTCGCTAACTAGAGAATAAGTATCAAATATATCAGGAAGTAAGCGATATCCTCATTACAAGGAGACTGGTTGGATGAATTTGCAGGCGATTTGGAAGTTGTTCCAAGAGACATTCAAAGAATGGAGTGAGGATAAAGCGTCACGGTTGGCGGCGGCGTTAGCTTATTACACGATTTTTTCTATTGCACCATTGTTAATTATTGTAATTGCGATCGCGGGCGCAGTATTTGGAGAAGAGGCCGCAAGGGGTCAAATCGTTGGACAAATTCAAGGTTTAGTCGGCCCAGATGGGGCAGAATTTATCCAAACAGCTATTCAGAATGCTAACAAACCAAAAACAGGAGCGATCGCTTCGATTATTAGTGTTGTAGTTTTACTAGTGGGTGCTACTGGATTATTTACCGAGTTGCAAGATTCCCTGAATACGATTTGGGAAGTTAAACCCAAACCTGGACGTGGCGTAACTAACATCATTCGCCTACGTGTTTTGTCCTTTGCAATGGTCATAGGTATTGGTTTTTTACTGTTAGTTTCTCTAGTAATTAGTACAGCGTTAGCAGCATTAGTAACATTCTTTAGTAACTTGCTACCAGGTGTAGATTTTCTCTGGCAGATTGTCAATTTCATCATCTCTTTCGCCATCACTACATTTCTGTTTGGACTCATTTTTAAAGTCCTGCCAGATGTCAAAATTGCTTGGAGTGATGTTTTAATCGGAGCTAGTCTCACCTCATTTTTGTTCTCTATTGGGAGATTTTTATTAGGACAATATTTAGGTAATGGTAGTTTTGGATCAGCTTATGGTGCTGCTGGTTCACTGGTAGTAATTTTAGCTTGGGTTAACTATGCCGCACAGATTCTTTTCTTCGGTGCTGAATTTACCCAAGTTTATGCGAGAAGGTATGGAAGCGGCATAACCCCAACTAAACATGCCATTCCTTTATCTGATAACACAGAATATAATGGCAAGGCTCCAACGAGGCAATCATCCACTAATAAAAAGTCATCTTCTAACTTAATTAATCGCTTATTTCAGTCTTTCAAGAAGCCCAAACGATTAAAACAGAGAAGAAAAAATCCGCGATTTTAATCCTTGATTGCTGGAGATTTATATTTGTAAAGCTGATAGCTATTGAAGATATTTAATATTGAGTCCAGGTAATTATTTATCATTCCCATATTTCAATCCCCTCCTCGCCTGCGGGGAACTCAGTACCCCCTCTGGGGATTAGGGGCAGGGAGACAAAGCCTAGCTTTGGCGGGGTGGGGTTCTTCGGGTTTTATACTGGATTTCTCCAGAAATATCTTGAAAAAGGAAGAAAATCAGTGCTAATGGAAAAATGGTTTTTTATCGATTGGCAAGCAATCTTTGTTCCTCGCATCAGCGTCTTTGAGTTGATTATCCGTGGTTCGTTAGTATACTTAGCGCTGTTCACAGTGTTACGTTTCCTTCCTAGCCGCCAACTAGGAACATTAGGAATTACTGATTTACTCGTAGTTGTATTATTTGCTGAAGCTGCCCAAAATGCTATGGCGAGTAATTATACATCGATTACTGAAGGCGGTATCCTGGTAGGAACTGTGATTTTTTGGAGTTATTTGTTGAACTGGTTAGGCTACAAAATACCCCAGTTCCAACGTTTTTTGAATCAGCCACCGCTACTACTGGTAAAAAATGGTCGGATGATTCAGCGTCATTTGCAACGAGAGTTAATTACAGACGATGAGTTGATGAGCAAGTTACGTCAGCAAGGTGTGGAATTTTTAGCCGATGTGAAGTTTGCATATATGGAGGCTGACGGTAGGATTAGCATCATCACCTCTGACTCAAAAACGAATTCTGTCCCTGAGGCAAAAACAGCATTAAAAATTGATCTACATTAATTAGACTGTAAAATATGACGGTTGTATTCTGTGCCAAATTGTGATTGAGCGCTATACTTTGCCCGAAATGGCTAATCTATGGAGTGAAGCCTATAAACTAAAAACTTGGCTGCAAGTCGAGATTGCTGTTTGTGAGGCTCAAGCTGAATTGGGTTACATTCCATCTCAGGCAGTTGAGGAAATCAAGGCTAAGGCAGATTTTGACCCCAAGCGAGTGTTGGAAATTGAGGCTGTAGTCCGCCATGATGTCATTGCTTTCTTGACAAATGTCAATGAATATGTAGGTGATGCTGGACGCTACATTCACCTGGGTTTAACTAGTTCGGATGTTTTGGATACGGCTTTAGCACTGCAATTGGTTGCCAGCCTGGATCTATTATTGCAACGTCTGGAAGATTTGATTGAGGTAATTCGCCAAAAAGCACGGGAACATCGTCATACTGTGATGGCTGGCCGATCGCATGGTATTCACGCTGAACCAATTACTTTTGGTTTCAAGCTAGCTGGGTGGTTAGCAGAAGTGTTGCGACACCAAGAACGCTTGAGAATTCTCCGTCAAACCATTGCCGTGGGTAAGATTTCTGGTGCAGTGGGAACTTATGCCAATGTTGAACCCCGTATAGAAGCGATCGCTTGCCAAAAACTCGGACTCCAACCCGATACGGCTTCAACACAAGTTATTTCCCGCGATCGCCACGCCGACTATGTGCAACAATTAGCTTTAGTAGCGGCATCCATCGAACGTTTTGCTGTAGAGATTCGCAATCTGCAAAAAACAGACGTTTTGGAAGTTGAAGAATTCTTCGCCAAAGGTCAAAAAGGCTCCTCAGCCATGCCACACAAGCGCAACCCCATTCGTTCGGAACGGCTGACAGGAATGGCGCGACTGGTTAGAAGCCATGCCGGTGCAGCCTTGGAAAACGTTGCTCTTTGGCATGAAAGGGATATTTCCCACAGTTCTGTAGAACGGGTAATTTTGCCAGATGCTTGCACTTTGACGCATTTTATGTTATCAGAAATAACCGACTTGGTGAAAAACCTGTTAGTCTATCCTGAGAACATGGAACGAAATCTCAACTGTTACGGCGGCGTTGTCTTCAGCCAAAAAGTGCTACTTGCATTAATAGACAAAGGAAGCAACCGAGAAGAAGCTTATGCGATCGTTCAAGAAAGCGCTCACGTCGCTTGGAACAAACCAGGAGGGAATTTCCAGGACTTAATTAGCAAAGATCCTCGCGTTACCGAAAAGTTGTCCCCAACAGAACTAGAAGTCTGTTTCGATCCCCAGCAGCATCTCCAGCATTTAGAAGAAATTTACCAACGACTGGGAATTTAGGATTAATTGGCTTGTGCAGTAGGGGCAATTCATGAATTGCCCCTACTGCGTGTAGTAAAGAATATAAAAATACCAAAAACATTTAGTATTGCATTGCTGAAGACTGGATGTTTGATGCTGGAATTATTCTTAGCACTGGGTAGTATACATAACAAATACTTACTTATTTATTAGTGCTACGAGTGCTTTAATGATTGAAATCCTAGCCACACTTTCTGCATCTGCCGCAGCAGGAATGAGAATAGGCATACCTTTGCTAATTATTGGATTATTGCAAGGTAGTGACTTATGGTCACAAGTTCCAGTTTTATCTCACATTTCTCCACCAATATTATTAGGCTGCCTCACCTTTTGGTCTTTATTTGAGTTATTCGCCTCAAAAAAACTATGGGGACAAAGATTACTACAACTGGTTCAGTTATTCATGTCTCCTATCGTGGGGGCAATTATGGGGTTAGCAGTAGCTAATGCAACAGCAACACCAGATTGGCTGATTGCCTGTATTGGGGGTTCCTTAGCTTTAGTACTCCAGCTAGTTCAAGTTGGTTGGTTCTATCGGTTACGTGGCTTACCCTTGTGGGCAGTCTTTCTTCAAGATACGTTGTGTATTGCTCTAGTACTTTTTGCCTTTGATGCTCCCTGGCAAGGAGGATTAATTGCTTTGATACTGCTCTGGTTTGCAGTTCGTAGCGCCAAGCAGTGGTATGACTGGTATCACAATAAGGGCAAGGGGGATGGGGTATAGGGCATGGGGTACAGGGCATGGGGCATGGGGAAAAGCAATCCAATTCCCAATGCCCAATTCCCAATTCCCAATGCTCTTTACTGCAAAAGCCCAATCATGTGTAAGAAGCCGTGACCGGTAATTATCTCGATGATTAAAGCAATGAAGCCCAGCATAGCAATCCGACCATTCCAGACTTCAGCGCTAGTCGTTAGACCCCATTCCCAACGCTCTTGGGGATACATTTTCACCATTTTTTTCATTTGGGCAGCTTGCGAAAGCTTGAAGCTGGGGTTTTTCAGCGCATCAATTACTAAGTCTGCAAGTGCATTAATAAATACTGGATGGGTATTAGGAGCAGGAACGCGGCGGAAGTTGTGAATTCCTGATTCTTCTGCTACTTCCCGATACTCTATATCTATTTCTTGCAGTGTCTCGATATGCTCTGAAACAAAACTAATAGGCACGACAACCAAATCTTTAACGCCTTGTGCGCCTAGTTCTTTGAGCGCATCTTCAGTATAGGGTTGGAGCCATTCGACCGGGCCGACACGACTTTGATAAGCTAAAGTGTGAGCATTGGAACGATTCAGAGTCTGCATAATTAGAGCAGTACATTCTTCAATTTCTTGCTGGTAAGGGTCGCCAGCTTCTTCAACATAGCTTTTAGGAACACCGTGAGCGCTGAAGAATATATGAACCTCGTTTGGGTTAGGATATTGCTCAAGTTCTTGGGCTATGAGTTCCGCCATTGCTTGGAGGTAGCCTGGTTCTTTGTACCAAGAAGGAATAACAGTGTATTCAATGGGCTGAAGTTTTGGGTCTTCTTGCCAAAGCTTATCTAAAAGCCGGAAGCTGGAACCACTAGTACTGATAGAAAACTGGGGATATAGTGGTAATATTACCAGGTGTTCTATATTATCTTGGGTGATCTGTGCGATCGCTTCTTCTGTATAAGGATGCCAATAACGCATTCCTACGTAGATATTAGCTTCTTGCCCTAAATGACGCAACTGTTCTTTTAAAGCTTCGCCTTGCGCTTCTGTGATCCGTCGCAGTGGAGAACCACCACCGATTTGCTTATAATTCTCTTGAGATGTTCTGGTTCGCCGCGAGGCAATAAACCAGGCTAAGGGCTTTTGCAACCAGCGAAACGGTAGGCGAATAATTTCTGGATCTGAAAATAGGTTATACAAAAACGGCCCGACATCTTCTAGCTTATCTGGGCCACCGAGATTGAGTAATAATACGCCTACACGACCCATAGCTGTTACTTTCCCCCAATCTTTTCAGATTTTTTACTAATGTTAACAATATATCTTTATTAAATAATAAAGCTTAATAGCAAGGAAATATGCAATGGCAACAATTTTAAGGGATTGGAGTTACCGCTATCAGTGGTTATATGATGGTATCTCTCGTTTAACAGCCTTAAGTGTAGGTGGTGAAGCGCGTTTTCGGCAACTTGCTTTGCAAGGCTTAACAATTCACTCAGATACTCAGGTTTTAGATTTATGTTGCGGTAGTGGTCAAACGACGCAATTTTTAGTAAGACTTTCACAAAATGTAACAGGATTGGATGCCTCACCTAAGTCTTTGCAACGCGCACGGCTAAATGTCCCTGAAGCTTCTTATGTCGAAGCTTTTGCCGAGGAGATGCCTTTTGCAGATAATCTGTTTGATGTGGTGCATGTCAGTGTTGCGTTACATGAGATGCAGCCTCAGCAATTACGAAAAATTATCAATGAAGTTTATCGGGTGCTGAAGCCTGGAGGGGTGTTTACGCTGGTGGATTTTCACGCTCCTACAAATCCGATATTTTGGACTGGGATATCACTATTTTTGTTATTGTTTGAGACGGAAACAGCTTGGCAATTGTTGAAAACTGATTTGGCTGGTTTGTTAACTGAGACTGGGTTTGATGTGAGTGAACAAACTTTATATGTAGGTGGTAGTTTGCAAGTGGTACAGGCTAAGAAGTGAAGCATACCGCTTAAATATATAAAGCAGGTAAGGTACCTGGTTTATATATTTATGAAAAATAGGAGGTATTAGCAGAAGTTTCAATCCCTAATAGGGATTTTAATGAATTGCAATCCTTACGCTGGCGACTTGCAAAAGTTCTCTAGTGTGTTTCAATCCCTAATAGGGATTTTAATGAATTGCAATTCAAGTAATGCATCTGGATAGATATCTATAGTGCTAAGTTTCAATCCCTAATAGGGATTTTAATGAATTGCAATTTTATCTCACATTTAATTGCTGGGAATGGCAGTTAAGTTTCAATCCCTAATAGGGATTTTAATGAATTGCAATCTCATGAAGCCTTTCACCAAAATCCTCATCACGAGTGTTTCAATCCCTAATAGGGATTTTAATGAATTGCAATAAAATAAAAGTGTCACTTTCGCTGTCAAAATAAATGTTTCAATCCCTAATAGGGATTTTAATGAATTGCAATGCCAGCAATCTTTTCTTGTTGCTTGCTACCACTAGTTTCAATCCCTAATAGGGATTTTAATGAATTGCAATTTTAGATGATTTGGCTACTGGTTATTTTGTTAAGGTTTCAATCCCTAATAGGGATTTTAATGAATTGCAATTTAAGAAGGTTATTGGAACTGGGTACTGAGTATGGTTTCAATCCCTAATAGGGATTTTAATGAATTGCAATATGCATGGGTAAAGCCTTACACGGTAATCTACACGTTTCAATCCCTAATAGGGATTTTAATGAATTGCAATAATTGGTGGCGTTCCGTTGTGGGCGATTGAATGCGTTTCAATCCCTAATAGGGATTTTAATGAATTGCAATCTCTTATGGCAACGCAACCGTTGACCCTAAAGTTATTATCGTTTCAATCCCTAATAGGGATTTTAATGAATTGCAATAAAAGAAATACCATCACTTTTTACTCCGGGCGGGGCTGTTTCAATCCCTAATAGGGATTTTAATGAATTGCAATTTTACTTACTCATTTGCATGTAAGTAAGTTGTTTATTCGTTTCAATCCCTAATAGGGATTTTAATGAATTGCAATGAATTACCACCCTAACCAGAATTCTCGGAAGCTTGTTTCAATCCCTAATAGGGATTTTAATGAATTGCAATAAGAAAAGTTTTTTGAAGTATTCAAGGAGTTTGGGTTTCAATCCCTAATAGGGATTTTAATGAATTGCAATATGAATCTGTACCGCCAAAAGATCCCCCAAAGATGTTTCAATCCCTAATAGGGATTTTAATGAATTGCAATATGTTGGCGCTGTAGCTACTGCTACTGGCGTTATTGTTTCGTTTCAATCCCTAATAGGGATTTTAATGAATTGCAATGTATATTTGTACTGTTGATGTTAGGAGAAGGGGTTTCAATCCCTAATAGGGATTTTAATGAATTGCAATTTGCCAATGGTGGTAGTAGATCGGCACGGTAATTGTTTCAATCCCTAATAGGGATTTTAATGAATTGCAATCGCAGGAGGCTGAAACCCAAGCTGTATTTAGTTTTCAAGGTGCAGTTGCGCGACTCAATGGCAATCATAGCATTAGAGAATTCGTTTGGAAAGAGCGCCAGGAAAATTTAAAGACTGAAATCGTCTTTTGATAAGCATTTCAGAGATTGCGCGGATGAGGATTAGGTAACTAATGGGTTGAAAGCCTTACTGTACTTGGGATAGAAGCACTTTTTTGAGGCTGTGGAATTTGTACACCTACCCCTCCGCGCATTTGAGATGCAAGAACCTAGCCAGAAGGTGACTCAGCAAAGAAAATTGTTTCGTCTCGTGGCTGTTCTCCGCCAATACGTTCGATTTTTCCCTGACAACAGGCACAGAGAAAATAAAAGCGTACGCTATCGGTGTCGGGTTTTATCAATTTGGCTAAACGCGATCGCAGTTTAGCATACTGAGTGGGAGTAACATCGCACTCAAATACACTCAGTTGCATCCACTGTCCGTAAGACTTGAGAATGGAATGAATTTTAGTCCGACGCTTATCTTCTGGAATGTCGTAGCTGACAACAATATACATGAAGGGAATGGGAATTGGGAATGGGGAAAAATGATAAGTTACTTGAGAACTAAGGGGGGATATTTCTCGATTTCGTTCATGAGGTATTTACTCAACAACCTCGCCTGAATTTCAAAGGATTTTTGGTAGGTGCATTTAGTTCCCATGACTGGATGTTTGAATTCCGATTGTTTCTTTTGTTCGTAGGCGCGGAGAAATGTATGCAGTCCTTCTTTGGTTAAATTCACAGCACCACTGAGCGGTTCGGTGGTAAAATCAGCTAAGGTTAGCGATCGCTTGTTAATTAGCGACAACACTACAGCATCCACTATTAAGGGACGAAATTCTTCCATCAAATCTAAGGCTAAGGAAGGTCTACCATAACGTTCGACGTGTAAGTATCCTAGATAAGGATCGAAGCCGACAATATTTAAAGCACTTTGCACATCATGACGTAGTAATGAATACCCAAAACTCAGTAAGGCATTAACTGGATCGGTTGGTGGGCGGCGGTTTCTGGCTTCAAATTTAAATTCTGGGGTTTTGATTAGGTGTTGAAAACAACCGAAATAGGCTGCACTACCCGCACCTTCTAAGCCTCTGAGTGAATCAATACTGCTAGTTTTTTCGATTGGTGCGATCGCGTTTTCTAATCGCGTGATGTTATTATTCAGGTCAGTATCAGGATGTTCTCGCTGAATGCGAAGTAAGCTATGGCGGTAATTTTTCAATTTCCCCCGCACAAATCCTCTGACTAAATGTATTGCTGATTGTGATTCTCCTATAGCTTGCCATTGGGCTTTCCGAACAAAGATATTTTTGGTAACTTCTGGTTCTAAACGTCCTAAATATCGTCCGTTTTGTGTGAGAAATGTTAAACAAATGTGACGTTCTAAAAGATCGCTAACGACGGCGGGAGAAACGGTAGCCCGTCCTAGTACTACAATTCCCTCTATTTTAATTAAAGGGATATCCAAGATTGTTTTTTGTTCAGCTTTGACGGTGAGACGTTCGTCAACTTTGCCGATAAAAGCGTCAGGTTGTGTTACGTAAACTGTTCCCATTTTTGATTCTTCCTAGTAATAATTGGTGTTTGAGTAAATAGATTTATTGGGGATAATTCGATACGGCTTGTTGGTATAGATAATTTGTCTTTCAAGACGCGATAAATCGCCGTCTCTACAAGTGTTTTGGTCTTATCTGAACTGTATTGTGATTTAATTTACTTCTTGATAACTTTTGACCTTATCAGTTGCCTTGGGTAAACATTGCGAATAAAGACTGCATCCTTGGCAACGTTTGCTGTAAACTGGTTTTGGCATTGCTCCTGTTTCTAAGAGATTTGTGACAGATTGAATAGTAGCGATCGCACTTTGTCGTAACTCTGCATTAATCTCTACTAATTGCCGTTGATGGGAGTGGGCATAATAGATATATCCAGTGTTAACTGGTTGTCCTGTCATCTCCTCCAAACATAAGGCTTGGGCGCAAACTTGCAATTCATCATTATCCCATTCGCCTTTGCGTCCCCGTTTGTATTCGACTGGATAAATTTCACCTGATTGTTCTTCAATTAAATCAGATTTTCCGATGAGTTTGTATTGCTCAGACTTCAGCCAAATCGCCCGAATCTGCCAAGTTTCTCCTCGTTGTACATCGCTTGTCGTGTGGACGCGATCGTGTAAAGTTGTGCCTTCAATTGTGTATTGATTATCGGTAAACTCCCCTGCACAAAACATTCGCCAACAGCGATGCGGACAATAGGCATATTGATTCAATGCCGCAATAGAAATATATTCGGTTTGTTTCATAACTTAGGTGGTTTTTAAATGATTGTTGAAATTAGGGAGAATATAGCCGCCGCGTCATTCCCATGCCCATTGTTGTTTTACGACCAATTCCTGCATACAAAGCAAAGTCAGCTAAAGCGTTAATTTGCTTAATTTGAATCGGTTCAATTGCTCCCAAAATCTTGTAGTTAACTTCGCCAAGAATGCCAATGAATTTACTACGAGAGTCTGCTAATATTTCTGTGTGAATGTTGACAAAAGAAGGAAATATTGACTCGATCGCAATCTGAGTAAATTCTATGCCACTGTATTTATTCCACCGCGAAAGTAGGGAATTAAAGACAGATTCTCTGGTAGGAAGAGTACTGTCATACTGTCCTTGACGGAAGGCGGTGGGTGTGGAGAAGCTAAGGTTTATGGAAGAATTGCGTAGCTTGCCGCCGTAGGCATCGCTAGCTTGTTCGTATAATTGAGCGTAAGTAGTGGCATTTGCCCAAGGTTGAATAGATTGGGGTGTACCTTGAATGCTGGTAATATATAAGTCAGCCGGGCCAAGATGCCAAGGGCGATTGGGATTAAGATTTAGCCAGAGTTGTGTAAGTTGGCTAAAGAGAGTGTCGTCTAATAAAGAGATGCGCCACCAACAAGGAGTTCCGACGGGAATGGGTTCTTGATGAGAGTATTGCAATTGAGATCCTCTTTTACCCCCCTTGGAATAACTGTCAATTTGTAGGGGGGAGAGGGTGAAAGCTTTGTCTGCGGTGGAATCGTGGAGGCGATCGCCTAATGTTCTATCTACGGAACTAACGAGTGTTAAAAATAAAGCATGAAGATGTCTGCCAGTAAGATACTGGGAAGGTATAGGAGACTGGGGAAGCAAATTTAATACTAAGCTATGAGGCATACTTTTTTTGCTTTTTTGTAGACTGAGTGCTTCTTGACTCTACAGTGTACTCAGGAATTTCCTGGAGTTCAGCATCACTCAAACTATACTGTTCACAAACGAGACTGAGGCGATTTCCTGGGGTTTTGACAGCGTTAACCGAATGGGTTAAATCACCTTGAAAATAAACTAAAGTATTGAATTGGGGCTTAATTTGCCCAAGTTGGCGTTTGTGCGATCGCAATACCAGTTCTCCCCCTTCCATATCCGCAGGGACTCGCACATACAGCACACTGACAACCGCAGGTGGTTCAATGGTTTTGCAGTAGGAACGCAAAGAGCGATCGATGTGCGGATCGACGCGGGAGCCTTCTTTTAGCTGTAAAGGATTGAGGTAAAAAGCATTACAATTCGGCTGGAGAGCCAAATCGAGGTAAGGCTTAAAGTAGGGAAACTGCTGTTCTACTTTTGCTAATCCAGAACGCTGAAATACTACAGAAAATCCTTTCGTGGCGACAAAATCGCGGTTGAGGTTGTTGATAGCAAAGTAAGGACAAGCTTGGATTTCTCCCCACAAGTTGTTTAGGTAATCGCTGGGGAAGGCGTTGGATTGTTGTTGATAGTGTTTCACAGTGGATGTGGGGAGCGTACAGAACTAACAGGGTTAAAGATTGTAGCGTAATTTGTTGCTGGGGAAAAGGTTAAAGACTATTGTAAAATCCTTTTGAACTGAAATAAAGAGCTAAAGCGATGAGAATTGATGATTACAATGCAGCAAAGGCACTTACTGAAAAACTAAAAGAGAACTTACCAATTAAAACACGGGCTGGAAAGGAGTTTTTGAAGACATTAAAGCAAAAAGGAGTAAACGCCGATCCAGACAGAGAATTTGAAATTGATTTCGTTGGCTATTCAGGAGATGAAGGTGGGATTATGTGCGGACTAAAAGAGCCAAATAATCCCGAAAGTAAAGAACAATATGTTTCTTCTATTACTCACCTCAAAATTGACCCTAATCATCCTCTAGCTGCTGAGGTACAGACTTACCAACGCCAGCGAATACGTAAGTTAATGTTGCAAGACTCCAGAGGTTTTAAAGCAGAGTTAATGACAATAGAACCTCGAAAAGCTAAAAAACATGGTAAAGGGTTTGGAAGTTAGTTAACTCCGAAAACGATATTCCATCCGAACTGGGATTTTTAAGCTTTGAATGCTATCAAATTGATAGTGTTGACCTCTAATTTGCACATTCTGAATTAAGCTAACTGGAGGCATATTTACTACGTCATAGCTCATCACTTGATTGGTGAACATCACATCTAAAGGATTTAATGGATGTGTACAAGTGAATATACCTTCAGAAATTTTAGGCTTCGGTAATGGTTCAACCGTGACTTCAGCCTTACTCATCCATTTACCCAAGCGAATCCACTTTGGTAGTTTGAGTTCTTTTTGGGAGATGACAAAAAACTCAAATTTACTTTCTGCTGCTATTTCTTTTGCTCTCCCAAAACTAGGAATATTTTTCTGTGTTTTCTCCATTTCAACGTGGTAGTTGTTGTTAGCATACTTCCAGGTGTTGAGGATGGACGAATGATTGAGCGATCGCGCTGGAGTGACGTAAATTTGCTGTTGATTAAGTGGCGTTAAATGCTCCTCATATTTTGGCACTTGTTCGGGGCAAAAATAGCGATAGGAATGTTCTTCTGCAACGGTAGTAGAGTAGATTTGGCTATCAACTAAACCCAGTGCATAACAAAGAGCATAATTGTGAATTATTGCCTCTGTTTCATACAATCTCCCGATTTCACGAGTTGCAAAATATAGGCTGTCATGAAGTTCTATTTGACAACGGTAAATAATTGCCATTACTCTTTCCCTGCTTTAGCAGCTGTTTTCTTCTTACTAATATGCTTCTTGGCATAATCTTTAGCTTCTGCATCAGCTTTTTGCAAAATTGACTGAATTCCTTTCTCGCTTCCTGTTAAAGTTTTGACTTCATTAATTAGGGATACAAAAGCATCACCAATTAAATCTGTATGAACAATAAACTCATCAGCCATTAACGTTTCAATTGCATTCTTAGCAGCAGTAATTACATCATCTTCATCTAGTGGATCGGGAGGATTTATAGTATTATTGGATTTCATTTGGTCATATATTGCCTGAGTCCAACGCAGGTTACTTGTAATTTCTCCATCCGCAAATACAACACCAATTAACTCATTTCTAACACGACCTGTACGGGTGGTTTGCGCTCCATAGTGGCGAGTTCGCAAAATGTTATTAAAAACGTAAAGGAAGCTAGCTTCAGTGGGGTCTTTCAAGGTGACAATACTAGGAAAGAAAACTTGCGGTCTAATATGGTCTTGTTGATTAATTCGACTGGTAACTTCACCTGGTTTAGAACCATTTTCCCCTTTGGAAGCCATCGTCCCATTTTCATAAGGAGCGTTGAGGGTGAATGTTTCGTGTGATTCATCAAAAGCTGTAATTGAAAATGCCGTATCTACTACAACTTTCGATTTTTCAGAGCCAGAGTCACCAATAGCAAATCCGTAAATGATGCAATCAGGGTTATCCATTGCAAAATTCACGTTGTATTCGCATTCTTCAGCCGTCATCAAGCCATAGTTACGCAGTAATTCTCGACCAACTAAACGCTCTGGAGTAGACTGTTTTCGCTTGAACATTGACAAACGGCTAATTGTAGTTTTGTCTTTAACTCCTGCTCTTACCCGTGCTTTATTCAGTTCTGCATCTGTCTGAAATAGAGGATAAGATTCAGTAATGCGAATGGTCAAGAAATGAACATATTTCCCCATTGGTTTGTAAGGAATCTCAGTTTGAAAGAATTTGGATTCAACAGTTTTTAAAATTGCCATGATTTTCTCCAAATAATTATTCACTACTTGTTTACGTTTCCAGCAAAAATGCTAAGGGTAAATCCCTAATCATTCTCGTTATCTATTTCCACAGACTTTTCATTTTTACCTAGACTTCATAGATTATCAATAAATTCTTGCATCAGCTCGTTATCTATTTCCACAGACTTTTCATTTCTTCCTGCATTTTCTTTGTCATCTTCAAGACGATAAAGAAATTCACAGGTATCTCGAATTAAGTTGAGTTGACGACCTGCTAAACGAGCGCGATCGCCTGCAAATGATTTATCAAATACCTCCACTACAAAATACTTGGCAAAATCTAGAACAGCTTGCCGTTCTTGTTCTCGTTTGCTCATAATCCAGCGTCCTTCAGCAGTAGATGAATGAACACGATCCATGAGTTTAAAAACTTCTGCTGCAACAGCCGCAACTAATGTTTCTCCCTGAAACACACTTGACTCTGCTTTGAGTATAGTTTCAGCCGCAATATCAATCGGTTTTAATACAGCATTAGACTTGGGATTATAACGCTTATTCGCTCGGTAAAATATGCGGTATAAATCTGTTAATTTCTTAGGGTGATTCAAACTTGATGCTTCTCCCACAATTAATTGCTCCATATTCGTGTCATATTTCACATAAGGGTCAAAACAAGGATAAAAATGATAGGCATAAAGCCTGATTTTTTCAATTCGCGCTGTTTCCGATCCTTGGTTACGCACCCAGCGATTGAGATAAGAAAAGACGTACAGGGGACTGGTTTCAAAATCTTTAGCCAGTTCTGTAAATCTCCCCCAATTGGCATCGTAACCAGACTTACCCTGTCGCGCATTCACATCTAAATGAATGGCGTAAGCGGCGGTCAGCACATTTAAAGGTGCTGGGTATTGAATACCGTTTTCATTCCAGCCTTCGAGAATGTAGTCAAGACGGAAGCGATCGCGCCTTACTAAAGCCCGGAAAGCATGAGGCGCACTATCAAGGAAAACGCTTTCCTCAAACTCAGCCCCATCATTAAAAGGTGGAATTGGCGACTCTGAAACCACAGTTTTAACATCTAAAATCATTGGGAAAGCAAACGCTAACCAAGTTGGCATTACCCATGATTCGGTATCGGTGCTGTCTCTTCCTGGCGGGAGTGCCATGAAGTAAAATGTTAAAGGCTGGTCTTCAGGATAGGAAAGCTTAAAGGTGCGATCCTTGTCACGCTGGAGGTTTTCATCGATTAAGAAACTATCTACACTTTGATAGCGATCGCGCCCCAAATCCGCCTGTAAATCCTTACTGATAAAATGATTGCGAATGCTGGTATCAAAGCGAGTTTGAGCAATACCATTGTATGCTTTCTGCAAAAATTTGTTAGTCTCTGGAGTAAAGTAATAAGTAGGATAAAAGTAGAGATAGCGATATTTTCCATCTTCAAACCGCTTACCTACAGCTTGAGTTTGATTCATCAAGATTTGCCTCAGCATCATCTCCACACCTGCAATACTGGAGATATTGCGTTTGGCGTTAGAACCTCCTAACATTTGCTTATTTGTATAAACTTGTGGCGTAAATAAAACTGCTGATTCCATTTGCTCAGTCACCGTGTAAGCAGAATGAGAAATTGAGCAGATTAATTGTTTCCCTCGCCCTGCTTTTTTCGCAGCATTGTAATTGCCTAACTCATCTAGGAATGTTTCAACTTGAGTTTTAACAGATGGCTCTTGATTAGTGCCTGGTAACATCACAACTCGTTTTACCCAGAGCCTTAAATCATCCCAACCATCAGGTAATTCATATTGAGAAATTATCGGAGAAATTAAGGTTGTCAAGTAATCAATGACTTTCTGACAAGTTTCGCGTACATCTTCAATTCCTGGATGATGTTCTAAATATTTAGCCGCCAAATAATACCATTCATAAGGTACTCCTCCAGTATTACCCTTTAACTTATTTTCTTTCAGACTTTCATTAATGCGTTGAATTTCTCTAATTTGGGGTAAACATTCTGCTAAATTCCAAAATTCTGCAACCTTGTGAGTTAAATCAAAATCGGGAACTACTGGCAGCTTTTTATCTTTTTTACGAGCAGAATCAACACGATTAACTGTCTCTTCCCAAATCTTCCGGCTAACTAAATCACCAAATTCTGCTATTTGGTCAATACGGATATCGTCTTCAAATTTGAAGTCATAATCAGCAGATAAAACATTTTGTTGCTGAAACTTATTCAGATTTTCGCTGCGACTTTTAGCGACAGACCCTTTGTTAGGGTTTAAGATGCGTAATGTGGCATCTAAGGCTACTTTCATTAAGCCTATGTCATCAAAAAATAAGTTGTAATATTCGGCATATTTCATGCCTTTGCCATCTCTACCAAATCCTGTTTGTCTGAGGCGTAATTGTCCGGCACAAAGCGATTTAATACTATTAACTACACGGTTTGGTAAATCTTCCGGCGAGATAGCTGGAGCATTGCGCGAAGCTAAGTAAATCACACCTGTTGGCAGATATAACAAAGGTTCGTAGTAGATATCTTCATCAGTATTCAGACTGATATGAGCGTCAACTAAAGCATTATTCACCACATTAGTTAAAACACCACGGTTTTCAGCAATACTGTGATAGGTAAATTTTAATTGTCCATCACTTAAACTGTGGATGATTTCTTTGAGTCTAGGATGTTCTGCGTCCTGGGGATGTTTAACAATTGAGGCGAGAGAATCAGCTAAACAAGTTAAATCAGATAAACTGCGAAGGGTACGGTCTTTGAGAACAGGATTTAGCCCGAATTCAGAAAAATTCCAGTTAGTATCCCAGCGACGTTGAGCATTATAAGCCATGCACAACAAATCATCTAGATACTCTCGATAAGCTTCAGGATTTTCTGGATTTATAAAGTTATTTAGTCCTAACTGATGAACTTTTTTATCAATAATTTCACGATGTTCTGTTAACGGTAGCTTGCGGCAATTTTCAGGTACATCAGGAAACTTTTCAAAATCATGTAAAATAAATCCAGCAATTACTAAACGCCTTTCTCGCTCTTTCACCACTCGCTGCACTGTGGTATTAAGTTTTTCTAAACGTTTCTCAATTAAATTAGCTGGGAATAAACCATTGAGTAAGTGAGTATTCAGTGATTGGTCAGCAGCGTTATCTCGTCTGACCTTAGTTTTTCCTTCAGCTTCTCGCTGTTGGTCAATTTCATCAAAAAACTTACCGCCTTTCGCGGTTACACCAATAGCTATCCGCAACAGATTTGGTAAGACATACTCGGCAAAGTCTGCCATTACCCTATCATCTGGATTTTGAGATTGAATAGCTTCACGCAATAGTTTAAGTGTTAATAATTCGCCTTCGCTTTCAATAGTGCGGTCTGAAGAATCACCATCAAAACCAAAATCACCTGATAACCAATCATCATTAGACATTTTCAAACTCCAATTTTTTATTCCACGCCTTCTAGCAACTTGGCAACTTGCTCTGGAGCCGGAAGCTGATTTTTTAATTCTTGAGGCAAGGTAGAAAACAGTTTATAAGTTGCTATACCAATAGGTTTATTCGATTCTCTCAGTGCATACTCAACAATAGTTTTATCTTTAGATTTGCAAAGAATAATTCCGATTGAGAGATTTTCGTCTGGGAATCGAGATAAATCATCTAAAGCCGCCAGATAAAATTGCATTTTTCCCACATACTCAGGTAGGAACTCTCCAGTTTTTAACTCAATCGCAACTAGACATTTTAATTGGCGGTGATACAGCAACAGGTCAATAAAAAATTCTTTATCGCCAACTTCTAAGCGATACTGACTGCCAACAAAAGTAAACCGCCCACCCATTTCTTGCAAGAATGGTTCAACTCTTACCAAAATTGCCTGTTCTAGCTGTCGTTCACTGTGTTCATCTGCTAGTTCCAAGAAATCAAAAGTATATTCATCTTTGACAGCTAGTTTTAATTGGTTACGAATCTCTGCTGGAACAGTTTTATCAAAGTTAGTCTGATTTAACAGAGTTTTTTCATAGGTTTGATTTTCAATTTGGTGAATCAAAACATTCTTTGTCCAGCCAAATTTGCGAGTCATTCTGATATAAAACTCTCGTTCTAGTTCATCTTTGCACTTCTCTACAATGACTAGATTGTGACTCCATCCAATTTCTCGCACCATTGGTGCGAGTTTTTCATTGTTGACATAAGATTCATAAAAAAGCCTCATTCGCCAGAGGTTAGCAGCAGAAAATCCACTAATTCCTGGAAACTCTGCTTGTAAGTCTTTTGCTAACTGTTCTACTACGGATTTTCCCCAACTAGCGCCCTGCTGTTGAGTAACAATTATCTGTCCAATGTCCCAGTAGAGGTTAATCATTTCCCGATTAACTGCTTTTAGTGCTTCGTACTGGGCTGAACGAATACGCTGTTTTATTTCCATTAGTAAATGTCTGTAATCCTCTGAAATGGGGTTACTCATAGCGGAAATTGATGCTATTGCTTTTTGAAATTTGTGAATTTTTCAGTTATCGCTTGCGGCTGGTCGAATTCTCACCCTACCTAATTCGGCGGTTACAATTGCACCAGACACTAATTCATCACCATAAAGCTGAAGTACTCGCAGACAGACAACTGATTGCTCTGTAGTAATGAGATTAACCAAGCGCAAAATGCCACAGTGAGGGTTTCCCCGTACAATCGCCAACTCTCCAAAGTCTTTATCAAGGGTTATTAAAATTCGACTTTCACGATAAGCAGTTGCTAAAATCTCCTTATCGCCTTGATCTTCTGACCAATCTCCAGTCCAAACTACGTCATAGCCAGCAGCAAGTAAATTGGTACGCACCCCAAACCACACACAAGTATCTAGCAGTATTTTCACATTGCTTACTCTATCAATAATGGTTCAATTCGCTCATGGCCAACTAGCCTGCGCGCGTAGATTAAACAGGCTTGCACATCTTCCCGTTCTAACCAGGGATAAGCTTCTAGCAAGGTTTCGATAGTATCTCCTGCTGCAAGCATCCCTAAAATATGTTCAACAGCTAGGCGGCGACCTCGAATAATTGGTTTACCGCCAAAGATTTGGGGGTTGACTGTGATTCTTTCCAAAAGTTGTTGCTCGTTCATGGTTTATCTGCGTAGTAACAGTAAATTGCTTTATGTATGGTGTGTACAGTGCAAACGGCAGAGCAGTCTAAATCTGGTGGGCAGGCATTTGAACTGATGACCTTCCGATTACAAGTCGGGTGTACACTGCAAACAGCATCTTAATCTAGTGGGCAGTAAATATTTACTAGACCCTGTAGGTTTTCAATTTCACTATCCTTGTGTCTAATACAATTTAGTATTAAACCCTTAGACTCCTCAATCTGCTCATTCTGACTGTCAAGTATTTGCAATATATATTCATTTAATAAGTCTAATTTTTCCTCTAAGGCATCAATACGACGACGATGTTCACGGACTTCACCAAATAGGCGTAGAGTCAGTGCTTGGTTGAGATGGTCGAAATCGGCATTCAGTATAAGGTTGGTCAGGTGGGGGTCGGCATTCTGGTTTTGCATTGCTTTTGCATAGAATAACGATCAGTATATAGAGTTTACAGTGTATTAACCAGGGAAACTCCTTTACCCTGCATAAAACCTGTACACTACAGTATAAGTCTAAGGCACTGAAACACTCAAAATCCCTATTAGGGATTGAAACAATACCCTGTGAACGTACTACTGTTCGTTCCTCTGCCTTCAGACTTTGAATCACTAAAATCCCTATTAGGGATTGAAACCTCAAGCAATCCATATCTCATCTCCTTTGCTTTTAAACGTGTATGCAAGCGTATCCAGCAGCAGTGCAGAGTGACCAAAAGCGATCGCATAGGGCGCAGTAGCATCATGAAAGCTATACTGATCGCTGATGCCATAAATCTGAAAATTCATCGGTAGCCTTAGCCGCATCCGCACTTCAGCAAGAGGACGGCGAATCACGTAACAAACCAAACCCTCTTTTTTTAGGCGTTTGTTAATTTCCCCAACCCAATAGTTGTCAGGTTGCCAAATTTCCACACCAGTCAAAACCTGAACTTTCCAAGCGTCTGCAATTGGCTGCAAGTTAGCAGAATAGGTAAACTTCCAGTTCAGCCGTTCCTCTCGGTAGGAACGCAACTTCATAAATGCTAGACAATGAGCAAATCTACCTTTGGCGATGGGTTGTCCCGTGCGTTCTGCGGTTTCTTTGAGTGTCCGTATAAATCCCGCTTCCGTCCACATTTCAATTTCTAAATTTCCCAAAATACCCGGTAAATCGTAGGTTTTAAACCTATCTGCCTCGTTTTCTTCCGTTAAGTCGTATAAACCACATTGCAAAGGACTTGAACCTCGAAAACTAGCAGCATCCTCAGCAATGGGATTTCCTGATTTACCAGAAACCGCTTGCCAATCTTTCGCCCATCCTTGAATACGCCCAGCTTGTGACTTCAGACTTGTTTCAAATAATTGTTCACAGGCTTGTTGAAACTTGTCTCGGCTTTGGGCATACTGTTGTTTAATTGTGCGATCGCTCAACTGATAAAACAGCCAAAATGATTGCACAGCCCCCCAACGACGATAATAACCACTAAAATCGTTGATTTGTCGATAATTCTCGGTAATTGTATTGTGAAAAGAGGGGCGATCGCAAATACTATTTACCTCTAAAGATGGAACATCTACCTTAAATAAACGCTCAACTAAGAAGTTAGGAACTAGAGCAAAAGCTGTAAAATTATCAAACTTTATTTCTTGACCATCTTTTTCATATCCATCATGTCTTCCTAAGCGTCCAAAACGTTGGATAAAGTTACCTGCATCGGATGATTCAAAAATTAGGAAATTAATTTTGAAATCAACCCCTACATCAATAGTGCTAGTACCAATAACCAAGTCAGCAGAAAGACTTCGCTCCTTTTCTCCTTTTCCCGATAGCCCTGTATTTTCTCCAACTTTCAATCCGTAAGGCTGTAATATTTCCCGAAAAAATTGAGTTAGGCGTTTGACTGCTGCAATTGAGTTAAGGATGATTGCGCCTTTACTTCCCGGATACTGCTGAAACTGAGCCAAAATCAAACCACTATTTTCTTTTAGCCAAGTTTCGGAAGCTTTAAATGACGGTTCCAAAGGAATAAAATTCAATGTAATTGTCCGCGCTACCTGCCGCCATCCCTGTGTTTGCAGTTGCTGTCCTTGTTCTGGTGTATCGGGAAATTGATATTTTTTGTGTTTTAGAGGATCAATTTCTTTACAACGAAATCCTGCTTTTTCTAATCGCCCAATTAAGTTTGTATCTGGTGTAGCTGAGAGAAATAGAAATTTCTTACAGCGGTTTGTACAGCGAATTAACAACATTGTGTTAATCACACTAGCAATTTGAGGAGCAGCAAAAACGTGAAATTCATCAAAAACAAATAAGTCAAAATCTTTATCAATTCTGCCCCATAGTTTATCGGGACTATCGCCGCGAATTATGTAAGCACCTCTATGCAGGTAATGAAAAATATCAGGGTTTGTTAATAATGCTTCTCTCTGGTTAGTGAGAGTTGCGATCGCGGCTCCTTTTTTCAACCCTTCATTTTCAGCATAAATCTCTAAATCAGCCCCACTGAGTCGCACTACACGCGGCTGATTCTCTGGCTGGAATTGCTCAACATATCCTCTAATCTGCGTTTCTTGGTCGCGGGCGAGTTCGTTGGTTGGGTAAAGTCCGATCGCAGAAAATTCACCCTGAAGAACTTCTAGGTAAGCCGCTAGACTTTTACCATCACCTGTCATCGCAGTGTTGAACACAACATCAATATTTGGATCGCGTAACGCTTCTAAAGTTGCGGCTTGATGCCAAGAAAGCAACCAATCTTTAGGTAGTTTCACCCCGTCAGGTGTGGGGACGGTTTGGGAGTAAACAGGCTTGAGAGTAATTCTGTAATTTTCGGACATACACTTAAATAGTGTCCGTAACTGGTTGTTAAAAACTATATTGGCACGCAAAATAGAAGTTGACAAGAGAAGTTATGTACAAAGTATACGGACAATTTTAATGAGTCGAAAAGGTCAATCTATTACACTGTCGATATCAGAACGTGATAAAGCCGAGCTAGAAGCGATCGCTCGTGAATTCGGTATGATGTGGGGAGAAGATCCTAACATCTCGAAGTTAATTAAAGCGATCGCTCAACGTCAGTTACTCATCGGTAACAATAACGATTGGAAAGAACCACGCATCAGGGCATTACATCGCTGTATCAATGCTTTGACAGACATCGGGCAAATTGAACAAGCCCAAATCATTGCAAACTTACTTCTCGAACGCAGCGAACTATCATTACCGTTGCGAGGCGAAATCGAACGTTTCTTAGAGAATTTGCCCCCAGCTTGGCGATTAGAAATAGACCGCTATATCTTACGCGAACAGCCCTTTCAGCTTTCTTATCAAGATGCGATACAACAAGTACTTAATTTTACCGTTCGCTACGCCAAAGTTACACCCCACGAAAAGCGGCAATATCTTGATTGCTGGTGCGAAGAGACAGAAGGAAACTTTGATGTACCAGAACTGGTTCACAACTGGAGTTTACGATTAGACAGGATTACTGAAGCTGCTGTCATGCCAATTTCTGGTGAATGGCGAAGTTTGGCTGAGATAGAAGTGGAAATGCATCTATTTGCTGGCTTGGCTTTTGCCTATCAAGCTAAACAAGAAGACAATATTAATGAGTGGATACCAGATAAAGCGCGAGTCCGGCGAGTTGTCAGGCGAGTATCTAGTACATTTTGGTTTAGCCGCGAAGTCATGCAGTATGCGCCAGATTGTGTAGTGATACTACCAGAGAATGTGCGCGATCGCCTCAAACAAAAACTCCTCACCCTCTGCCAGTTATACGATATCGAAACCAGGTCTTAACTCTTTCCCTCTCCGACTCGGAGAGGGACGGTTTTACATCGTAAAACCAGGGAGAGGTTTTTATTTACAACCCCTTCAACATACTTGACAAAAGTACATTTCCATAAGATGCACTCATGTAACCGTTATGTGCGATCGCCTCTAGCCATCTACAATACGTAAGTAACAAAAATGAGGTAATAACAAGGCTTTCAGACATCAATTCTGAAAATTAAAGAAAAAAATAATTACTATTTGCCTAAAAATTCCGGTTTTTTTAGCTTTGGGATGATAAATAAAAATAATAGCGTTGAATGTCATGCTTCCCTCTGCGAAGGATTACTGAAATTCTTCGCTGCCTTCAGGATGACTACTGAACATCAAATAACATCTGCCGCCAATCAGTTTTTTGCTTGAGATTCTGCTACATCAAAAGGCTCTACCACAAAACTTGCTCTAGATGTATCTAAGTAACTATGCTGATAAAGTGTAAAGATGTCACCGTATTTAGGAGTGAATTTTAAAGCAATTGTAAAGGAATTTGTACCATTTTGGCAGGTTTTTATCGGAAAGATGGGATATTAGTAGATTGTACAAATCTTTATTGTTATTCACTATCTACCGAAAACTGCTAAGTACAACCAAATACCGACACAGATAAGTTTAAGTAATTTAATGAAGTAGGAAGTAATACATGGTATTATCACTGTCTTCTCATAACGTTATCCAGTATCTGCAAGAAGCGGGGCTGTGTAGCTCAGAAGATGACGCATCAGATAAATCTGAGTTGCCAGGAAGTAGTAAGAACAATTCCGATTTACTCGTGACTCTAGCAGATAATCGAAAACTGCTCGTTAAACAAGAACGTAACGTTAAAAGCAATGACGGCGCTCCTCATGAATTGTTTCAGGAGTGGCTATTTCATCAGTTGCTCCAGCAGTTTCCTGTTCTTGGCAATATTTCCGCGATCGCACCATCGGTAGTCCATTTTGACGAAGAAAATTCTATCCTCGTCCGCAACTACTTAAGTGAATATCGGGAACTTGCGACATTCTACCACAACAATGAGATTTGTCCACAAGAAATTGCCACAGCCATCGGCACTACTTTAGCGGGACTTCATCGCGCAACCTACAACCGCCGAGAATATAAGGATTTCATGGCAACTGCTCCCCAAGGAGAGTTTCGCTATGGCTTTTACAATCCGGCGCAAGGGGTAGAGTCAATTGGGCCGGAGATTTTTGGGACGGTTCCCACGGATGCGCTGAAATTCTATCTACTCTACCAGCAATCGGAGAGTTTGGAATCTGCGATCGCAGATTTGGCTTATGCCTGGAATCCTTGCTGCTTGACTCACAACGACCTGAAATTGAACAACATTTTAGTTCATTCCAGGTGGGATAAACTAGACAATTGCCTAGTAAAACTAATTAATTGGGAAGCTTGTTCTTGGGGAGATCCAGCTTTTGATTTAGGTACTTTACTAGCAAGCTATTTAGGGATTTGGCTCAATAGCCTTGTAGTAGATCCCACCATTGAGTTACAAGAATCTCTACATCTGGCGTTGACACCGTTGGAGAGTTTACAACCTTCAATTATTGCTCTAATTAGAGCTTATCTAAATGCTTTTCCCATGATTTTAGAATACCGTAGTGACTTTATTGTGCGCGTTATTCAATTTGCAGGGCTAGCACTCATTCATCAAATTCAGGAGATGATTACTTGCCGAAAATCCTTTAATAATGCTGATATTTGTATGCTGCAAGTGGCTAAAAGTTTACTCACTATACCGCAGCAAGGCGTACTGACTATTTTCGGGATATCAGAGTCAGAAATCCTTAACCCTGTAGGAAAAGTTCATAAACTTCCTCAGCCTGTAAAGGAGCCACAGCTACTTCGTCTATATTACGAAAAAACCCGGCTTCGGGGTTGTTAATAGCAGGGAGTAGAACAATTCTGAATTCTGACTCCTGAATTCTGTTTTTTAAAGTTTGAATTCTAAATGGATTAATGCTAAATTACTCTATCAATCAACCACTAACTTCTCTATTTGACATTGCTAAAAATATTCAGATTGAGTCAAATTTTTGTATTTATCATCCCAATTATCAACCCTTTGCTCTACCAACAAAAGTAGCAGATAGATTTCAGCAAAATTCTGTAGACTTACAACAGAAATATCTCAGCTTATTGCTGCGAAACTTTCTTTATGGGATTTATTACAATGGCTCTCTACAAAGTACTTTAGTAGTCAATAGTGATAGTAATAATTACCCGCCAAAGCAGAATTTAGCAGATAATTCCATCTTAGAAATTGATTGGAACTTTTACGAGCATCTACACGCCAGTAATCACGGCATAGGTTACTTTGACCCTCGATGGGAGGTTCTGCGTAAAGAACCTGATGGTACTATGGCGGTGACTAAAGGCGGTTTAACACTTTATGTTGAGCCAGATTGCCATCTAAAATCCAGCAAGAAATCTACCAAAGTGGGTGATATGGTGGCAATCTGGATGCCCAAAAATCGATTGCAAAATGGCTGTTACTTGGCAGTTAGTAATGTTGGACAGGAACAGCAGAGTAATCCTGATGCTAATTTAGGAGCAGGGCGAATTTACTTTAACTTTACGCCATCTGGTGCGATCGCTCTCATGGAAAGTCTGACTCTGCAATTGAACGCTGCGTCAATTCCCTTTAGCTTTCAAGTTCTTCACAATCCCTGTGCATACGGACGCTATGATTCGGGGCTACTCTACTTTGAACTCCCCGACTATCCAGCAATTCGCACAATCCTTCAGTCTGTTTATATAGAAAATCAATCCCATTTCCAGCCCGAAATTCCCTTATTTACCAAATTTTTAGCCCCAGGTTTAGGTTTAGCCGAGGAACCAACCCAAAAGTTTGCTGCACAAGAAAGTTTTGGGATGAACCGTTGCCAAATTGTCGCTAATGCTTTGTTGGAAGCTTGGCAAAAAGGCAAGAATGCAATGGAGGAACGGATGAGAGTTATTGACCAACACTTTGAACGACATCTAATAGATTTACAGCGTCCTTATCTCAATCCGAGTTCAGAGGATATATATAAGCCGTTAAATTGATTTATTGATTGATGGGAATTGGGAATTGGGAATTGGGCATGGGGCATGGGGCATCGTTAAGAGGTTTAATGTACATTCTTACTTAAAAATTCAGCATTAAGGTTAATTTAATATCCACTATTTTAGATATTTTTCAGTAGTATTACTAATTAACAAAAATGACTCCATTTTAATAGACATCTCCGAAAAAGATTTAGAAACCTTAAATTCACGCGCAGACCTAACCCCCCTACCCCCCTTCCCTTCAAGGGAAGGGGGAATTAAAGCCTCTTGACCCTTGTCTGACGACAGGCTAACGCCAACGGGGAGAGGTTTGGAGACGGGTCGGATTAATTTTCGGAGATGTCTAATCTTTTACGAATGGGATTAGGAGATTAGTGAACAGAGGAGAAGTTGCAACAAGTTTTTCCCCTCTGCCCAATGCCCAATGCCCCATGCCCCATGCCCAAATTTAAAATTCCACAATTACCGGCGTATGGTCGCTCGGTTGGGTTAATTTTCTGGGTGCGGCATCAATGACGCAACTTGTAGCACGCTCATACAGCACGGATGTGAGATAGTGATGGTCAATGCGCCAACCTAAGTTGCGACGGAAGGCGGCGGCGCGATAATCCCACCAGCTATAATTTCCGCCTTCTGTGGTGAATTTGCGGAAGGCATCGGCAAATCCTAGTTCCAGAATCTCGCGTAAGGCTTGGCGCTCGGTTTCTGTTGCCATAATGTGATTTTCTGTACTCACTTGCTCGTGAATATCTTTATCTTCTAGGGCGATGTTGAAGTCACCGCACACACAAATTGCAGGTTCTGACAGCACGAGCAATCGCAAATACTCATGTAGCGCTGCTAACCAGCGTAGTTTGTATTCATATTTTTCAGTTCCTACTGCTGCACCATTGGGAACATATAAGTTAACAATCCTAATACCATCAATTACACCTGTAATCAGCCGCTTTTGCTCGTCCCATTCGTGGTGTAAATCTGGCAAAATCGCCCTAAAACCACTATTTACGTTTAAAAGTGGCTGGCGGCTAATCAGGGCTACGCCGTTATAAGATTTTTGTCCTGATATATAAAGGTTATAGCCCAACTGCTCAAAAGGCGATCGCGGAAACTCGGCATCCGCAACCTTGGTTTCTTGCAAGCAGAGAACATCAACAGGATTCAGGGTTAACCAATCAGTAACCTGTTCGAGACGAGTGCGAATTGAGTTGACGTTCCAAGTAGCGATTTTCATTAGTTATCAGAATTTTTTGTAAATTAATAATTACAAATTATGTAATTATTGTAGAATTGCTTAATATTTATAATTTCCTTTACATTTGGCAATTACCTTTAAACAAACCTCTAATCATTTGATCCCATTGAATATTTTAGTATTATCAGCTACAAAATATTCAATTTTGTAAGTTCCGATACAAAACATTTTACTTCATTATGATCCCCAAGACAGATGCAACAAGTAATTGATTTGCTATAGGTTAGAAGTCTAGCTCTGAGTTGACATTTGCCGATAGCTGTTTAGATTTGTCGGTAGAAAATTTGCGGGATGGTTAACCTTTCTTTAGCTTTTAGTAGCCTTTTAGGTTAATTTAAATGTCAAAAGAGCAAGTAGAAATGCTTTGTTCTCATAGAATAATGATGCACCTCTTTATCTTGAGGACAATTTCATAGACTGAACCAAAAAAACTTATGAAAATCGCTCAAGTTGCCCCCTTATGGGAAAGAGTTCCACCTCCTACTTATGGAGGAATAGAACTGGTAGTGAGTCGCTTGACTGATGAACTTGTTCGTCGTGGTCATGAGGTGACATTATTTGCCTCTGGCGATTCTCAAACTTTAGCTCATTTAGAAGCAGTTTATCCGCGTGCATTACGCTTAGACCCAAATGTTAAAGAGTATGCCGTGTACGAAATGCTAGAACTGAGCCAAGTTTACCAGCGTGCTAAAGAATTCGATCTCATCCATTCTCATGTAGGAATTTCGGCACTAACTTTAGCGAGTTTCATAACAGCAACTTCTACAGTGCATACTCTGCACAATAATTTTACAAACGATACCCGTCACGCATTTAGCTACTACCAAAAGCAACCTTACGTCAGCATTAGTAACTCGCAGCGTGAAATCGATCTAAATTATGTTGGCACGGTTTATAACGGAATTGAGCTAGCAGATTATGCATTCGTAGCCAAACCGTCAGAACCTGGATATTTGGCATATTTAGGTCGTTTTTCACCAGAGAAAGGGCCACACCATGCGATCGCTATTGCCAAGCAGAGTGGTTGGCGTTTGAAGATGGCAGGAAAGGTTGATGTGGGAGACTCTGAGTTTTTTGAACAAGAGATTGCCCCCCACATTGATGGTCAGCAGATTGAACATCTAGGTGAAATTAACCACGCCGAAAAAGCTGAACTTCTGGGGAATGCAGCCATAACTCTTTTCCCCATTAATTGGCAAGAACCTTTTGGGTTAGTAATGATTGAATCAATGGCAACTGGTACACCAGTTATTGCCATGAATTTTGGCTCAGTACCAGAAGTGATTGCCCACGGTAAAACAGGTTTTATCTGTAAAAGCTATGCAGAAATGGCGACAATGATTCCACTCGCTTTGGAACTCGATCGTCAAACCTGTCGAAAATATGTAGAAAACAACTTTAGCGTTAGCCAAATGGTTAACGGATATGAAGCTGTTTACAGACAAATTATTCAAGACCGCATAGAATCGAATGGTCGCATTCATGCTACCAAAATCAATTTTTAATCAACTGATTTTTTTGCTGAATTTAAAACAACAAATTTTTTTAAGGAGGACATTGGTATGAGTACGAGAGCCAACACTTGCCCATGTTGCGGTGGTTCCCTCCTGCGTCATGCCCGTCATGGTGAACTATATTGGTTTTGCCTGTCGTGCCGACAAGAAGTGCCACTGTTAACTGCTACTCGCTTGCCTAATGTGGATACCCGGAACACCGTAGTGCTTCCCCAGCCAGTGGTAAATACCTAGTTTTTGCAATTTGTTTAAGTAAGTTCGCAAGGGCTGTCATTTGTCATTGGTCATTGGTCATTAGTAAGGGCTTTAAGCCTGTTTCCGTTTCGTAATGTAATTTGGTTTATTTCTACCAAGTTACCTAGATTAATAAAATTTGACTAAAAATCAAGACTGATTTGTTGATAGCTATCAATTAGCTCAAACTGGTAAAATCGGATGGAGCTAATTGATAGGTTTTAAATTTTGTTAGCAGCGTTACTTTATGGGCAAGAAGATTTACGCTTAGAAAAAGTTGCTGACCCCACTCCGGCAGCTGGTGAAGTTGTAATTCAAGTAGGGGCGGCAACAACTTGCGGTACAGATTTGAAAGTCTGGCGGCGTGGTGGTCATGCCAAAATGCTGATACCACCAACGCTGTTTGGTCATGAAGGTGCTGGGCGAATTGTTGCCTTGGGTGCAGGGGTTACAAATTGGCAAGTGGGCGATCGCATCGTCGCTAATAATTCCGCCCCATGCATGAAGTGCTTTTTTTGTCAACGTCAAGAGTATTCATTATGTCCAAATCTGACCTGGAATAATGGGACTTTTGCGGAATATCTGAAAATTCCCGCACCGATAGTACAACATAATTTATTGCATATACCCGATGAGTTGCCGTGGGAATTAGCGGCCATGACGGAACCCTTAGCTTGTGTGTTGCATGGTATAGCCCGTTCTAATATTAAGCCCAAAGATCGAGTAGTCGTCTTAGGAGATGGGGCGATCGGGCTAATGTTTGTGGCGGCGTTGAGTGAGAAAGCTGAGGTGTTGCTGTGGGGAGGTAATCACCATCGGCTAGAAATTGGTCAGAAATTGGGTGCAGCCCAGACCTTTAATTATCATCAAATCTCGGATATTCCTAGTATGGTGAAAGAACTCACTCAAGGATGGGGCGCAGATATAGTTATTGAAGCGACAGGTGTACCAAGTGTTTGGGAAACTGCGATCGCCTGCGCCCGTCCTGGTGCAACAGTTAACTTATTCGGTGGATGTCCACGGCATACCAGTATTACTCTCAATACAGAACAGCTACACTACAGCGAACTGACCATTAAAGGCGTGTTTCATAATACACCTGAGTATGTGCGGGAGGCATTGGCACTGATCGCTAGTCGCAAAATTCCCTTTGAGTTACTTATTAGTGAACAGCGGCCATTAAAAGATTTAGAACAGGTGTTTGCTGAAATGAAGGCACGACAGGTAATTAAGGTAGCAATGATTCCTTAATTTTTTGCAGAATCATGCTTTTTCTTTTAATTGTTCGGCTTCAATCAAGCAATTTGCAAGAAGAATTTCTGCTAATACACGCTGAAATGCATAGTACCAACCATACCAGCCATCGAGAATTCCACCTTTGAGAATCAGGCAGTAGAAAAGGATAATCAAAGGAGCAAGAAGTTTTTGTTTGCGGATGCGATCGCCCCAGCTTAGTTCGCTCATCGGAGTATTTAATAACTTCTTGACTTCAAGCACCATGTAGCGCTCCTGTGCCCATAGCCAACGGCTAAAAGGTTTGCGATCGTCGTGATAAATATAGCCAGATAACATTGCTGATTTACCTTTAACTTCTAAGAGTTCGGTATGACCATCATCAATATAAATAGATTTATTTCTTTTAAAGAGAATCTGTCGAGGAGGGAGTATAGTACCTTTCAGAGGTTTACCAAAAACACAATATTTGAACCTAGCAAAATAACCATCTATCGTTGAATCTTGAGTTAGTTCATTTATCTCTTCAGTCAGTTTCTCTGAAACAATATAATCTGCGTCTAGAGATAGTACCCACTCAGAGTTAATCAGAGATAAACCGTAATTCCACTGTGTAGCATGAGTATCAAATTTTCTTTGAAATAATTTAACTTGAGGATAGGATTTGATGATTTCTAGAGTTTCATCAGAACTATAGCTGTCAATAATAACAATCTGATTTGGCCAAGTTAGTTTGTCTAGTGTTCGCTTAATATTAGGTGCTTCATTGTAGGTTAAAATTAGTGGGGTTATTTTATCTAGCATAAATAAAATACAAATGAATAAAGTTCAGTTAAAGCTATGCAGTGCTTGAAACAATAAACACAGGAGGATTTGTTATTGTTCCAGTAGCGAATAGAACTAAGAAAAGCCGAAATGTTTGTGGTTTAAGCAGTTTGCAATTGCTTTCGGAATTCGTCCTGGGGTTTTGTAATTAAGCTTTATTATTTCATGTTAAGATTTACAGCATTATGACAAAATTATAACATTGGAACTCCCTAAGAGTTTCAAAGAGATTTTGCATAAGTCAAACGGTAAAAGTTTCTGAACAGCTTGCCCAGCATAGAGAAACTTATCTCGCCAGCAAAACTCCGAAATTACCTATTTCATTATTTCTTCAAACTAAATCGCAGGTTTTTTACACTTTTTGGAAAAAGGCGATCGCCACAGGATTATCATTACATTTTGGGCAACGATCTGATTTTTTCTCACAATGGGACAAGGGGACAAGGAAAATAACCATGCCCAATGCCCCAGATTTATAATCTATTAGTTTCTTTTGTAACTAACTTCCAGCCTTCAGCTTGGTCAATTAACTTCATTGAATCTAGTTGGAGATTCTTGAAAGCAGATGCATGAAGCAGAAAGTAGGGTTGCCCGTTGTAGTGCCAATAATACTCCAGTTCGCCAACAGAAGCGGGAATGATGGTGCGATCGCTATAATAATCCAACGAGGGACGATGGTAAGGAAAAGATGTGTAAATCTTCCTCGTAGCTGGATTTGCCCGCGCAATCATAGCGGCGACTGGTTTCACTGGATAGGCTTCAGATAATTCCCAAACCCAGTAGTTAGATTTCATTAACAGCAGCAGCGAAAGATAACTTCCCCAAAATAAAATCTTCAGAAATTGCCCGTCGCCTCTTTCTGCCAAAATAGCTGCTAAGGTCATAGTTAAAGCGACTGCGGCAAAAATCAGTTGTAAGTCTGTTTGTGATGTTGTACCCCAACTGAAATAAATGCTACCAGCAGAAGCGACTACTGCAAGTATTGCTAAACCAGCAACCCAAGCGCGGGGATAGGATGAGAGTAAAGGCGAATTTTCTGTATCTGATAATTGGATACCAAAAGCTAAAGCTAAACTAGGGTAAATCGGGAATAGATACCAAGGCACTTTGGCAATCATGAAAGAAATTACCAAGAGGTAAACACCACTCCACGCCATTACTAGTTTTGCCCAGCTAAGATTACGATTTTCCCAGGTTAAGCGGACAGTTTGTGGTAAGAATAATAACCACGGCCATGTGTACTTGAGAAGTTCAACAACATAGTACCAAGGTGGTTCAGGATTACCCTCTACAAATGAGCCAATTCGACCTAGTGATGGGTTTACAAGCCCAACTTGGGCGAAAGTGTAACCATAGTGAATTAGTTGGGCGCTATACCAAGCAGCTACAGGCAGAATGCCAATGAAGATTGCTAACCACAGATAGTAACAACTGAGCAATCGTGGTGTATCCCAAAAGAGAAATACGATCGCGATCGCACCTAGCAATGCGCCGAGTAGTCCTTGAGTTAGACAAATCAACCCAAAACTGACACCAACACCAAGACAATAACGTAAATCTCGGCGCGATCGCAGCACGCACAACATCATCACCATCAAAAAGCTTACCATTGCTCCATCCAACATTGCCAGCCGCCCATGACGCACCACAGGTAGCATTGTTAGATAAATCAAGGCGCTATAAATAGCAGCCCAACGTTGGCGAAATATCTCTCTAGCAATGCAATACAGTAAAGGGACAGATGTCGCTGTTAAAATTGCTCCAGGTAGGCGCGTTGTCAACTCATTTTCGCCTCCTAGAGAATAAGCCCAAGCAATGAGCAAATGCATCAAAGGTGGCTTGTTATGATATGGTTCACCTCCTAGCGTTGGGAAAAGCCAACGCATTGAACCTGCCGGAGCGTGCCAAATTTCACGAGCAACCTGTGCTACAGTCCCTTCATCCCAATCTCGCAGGGGCAATCCTCCCAGATTGATGCTAAACAGTAACACTGCTGCCAACAGCAATACTATTAGCCATACCCAATCAATCCATCTGCCAACCGTGCGATTTTGTTTTTCTAGATGACTCCAAACAAAGCTTCCTTCTTGCATATTCTATGGTAATCATTTTACTTGCTGGTTTGATTACATAGAGACCGGAGCGAATCTCCAATGTTGCCATCCAGTAGCAACGTATATTATTAACAATTGCTAATTTCCAAGATTAACTCAACTTTATCTAATTAGCCCTATTTTTTGAAAAATTTATCTTAGCTATTTAAAGAACATATAAGTCAATAAATGATAAAAATAATACAATCAAGAAATTATTTATTACCTGCTACTTAATCCGTAGATTAACTTGTACTTTATTTTATTCGGATGCTGAATTTAATTTTTATCCACTTAGCTATCAGTTAAATAACTCAAAAAATAACAAATTAATTGCTGTGTTTTTTCAATGTCACACTCAACACTTAAAAATTTTAAACATAACTTTTGGAAGTGTTTATTTCTATCCTAAATTATTCGTAAATAATCAGATTCCCGACTTCTTTAAGAAGTCGGGAATCTGGACACTACTAAAAGTTTTGGCATTTTAAATTTAATTAAGCAATTATTCAATTAAAACATCTGTGTTATACAATCTTGTAAAAGGAATTTTTACAAAAATCACTAAAGAATGATTGGAGCCTATCAATGAACTTACCTGTTGTTGTGGATATTGCAGTTGGCTTAGTTTTTATTTACTTAATTTTGAGCTTGCTAGCTTCTGAAATACAGGAATTGCTTGCCACATTATTACAATGGAGAGCTAAACATTTAAGAACTTCAATTGAATTACTTTTATCAGGTGGTAGTGAAAGTGATAGATCGGATATTATTAATGCAATAGACTTGGTACAGAAACTTTATAACGATCCTTTGATTAATACATTAAATCACCAAGCCAAGGGGAAACTAGAAAAGCATCTCCGGGAAATTACTAAAAACCCTGATAAACGAGTACTTTATAAACAAAGCGGCCCTTCTTATCTTCCTTCTGAAACATTTGCAATTACTTTATTAGATACCTTAAAAATTCCCCAGCTAATTAATCATGTTAAACATCCTAGTGAAGAAGCAAAAACCAACTTGCACATGATATTAGCATCTTATAGAGAACTTAAAAAAGGTATTAACGATCCAACGAGTCCAAGTTACACAAAAATTCAAGAAATTTATGGAGATATTGACCAGAAATTTATAGATTTTGTTAATAATGAGTTACCGGATGAAGTCCCTGATACTTTACTCAAAAGCCTTGCTGTGATTGCTGAACGTAGCAGGATAAAGATTAGCGATCTCACAGAAGAAATGAATCAATTTAAAAATGAAGTTGAAACATGGTTCGATCGCTCGATGGATCGAGCAAGCGGTGTTTATAAGCGCAATGCCAAAGGAGTTGCTATTTTAATTGGAATATCAGTTGCTTTCTTAACCAATACTGATACATTCCATCTGGTTAAAAGACTATCAGAGGATTCGGTTATCCGCTCCACTATTGCTCAAAGTGCAAGTCAACGAATCGATTATATCAATGATGAAACAGCCAGAAAGGGCATTGATAAACTATTAGGAAATGCTTCTATACCCATTGGATGGCAAAATATTAATCAACAGTTTGAGTTATTAGATACTACGAAATCGAATAGAGTTTACATCAGAATTTCACAGGTTTTTAAATTAATTTGCGGTTGGATAGTGAGTGGTTTTGCTATTGCTATGGGTGCGCCTTTTTGGTTTGATATCCTCAATAAAATTATCAATGTGCGGAATGCAGGGCCAAAACCTGTTGCGTATACGAAGGATCAACCATCTCAGAAATAGTCAACCCCTAGACAAAACCCACCTTCAATGGTTAAGGCAGTTTTCATATATTTGAACCACATCTTTCGTAAGGGCACAGCAGTGCTGTGCCCCTACCGTGTGGTGTATTTACCTGAAAATAGCTGTAAGGCAAGAGACGCGATAAATCGCCGTCTTTACAAGAATCAGTCCTTCGTAGATACGGCGATTTATATATGATTAGCACTAGCCCTTTCAAGGTGACTTGTAAAATCTCTTTTTTTTCTCTGCGTCCTCTGTGTCTCTGCGGTTGAAAAGTAATTTATCTAACCACGGAGTCGCAGAGAACACAGAGAAAAGAGCGGAAATAGGAATTTATTGACCAAAATTTTTACCCACCTTGAAAGGGCTAGTCCTAATGATTTATAAACGTCCCTTTAATTTAAAAAATAAAAATAACTTGGAGTTTTAATTCTTTATCCTCAACAGTAATCTCAATTTTTCTGATAAATTCTCGAAAGTAAAATCGGCGCTCTGTTTCCGACAAATCTAACCAAAATTGTGGTATAGAAACAGCTTGAGCAACAGAACGCAAGTTAACTGGGGGAAGCGTCGCCAACTTTGCTTCGAGTGCAGAAATTTCTGTGCGGAGTTTGTAAGCCCTTAACTTTGCTGTTTCAACATCTAAAATTCCAGTTTCAATTAAAGGGGGTAACTGAGCGAGTATTTCTTGCTGACGAGCGATCGCTTGTCCTAAACTATTCTTGACTGCATCCAATTGCGGAAAATTCATCCCCGCTACAGCTAAGGGTAAGTCACGGCAAACAGTTTCGATTGTATGTTCCAACACCTCTTGGTAGGAAATAGCCTTACACTTAGGGCGTTGAGGACAGCTAGTAGAACGTAAATAAAGATACTCCTTATCTTGGTTGCGTTGGGTGACACGAGTAACTGTCAGATGTGACTGACACTCAGCACAGACAACTAACCCAGCTAAAGAACGCCTAGCACTAGCAGTTCGGGATGGTAAACGGCTGTTACGGCGTAAAAGTCGGTCAATTTGGGCTGCTTCTTCTTTAGAAATTATCGGAATGTGGGTATTAGAGATAATTTCACCATTTTGGTAAGCTGTATTGCCGCGATAAACTGGATTAGTTAGCCAGCGTCTTCCAGTAGTTACAGAGATTTTTTTGCTGTATTTTTTTGCCAAGTAACGAACTGAACCGCGCAGGGAACCATAGAGTAAAAAGTGTTCAAAAAAATCTTTGACTACTGGTGAAGTACTGCGATCGATAGTATATTTTCCCTTACCTCTGCGATAGCCGTAGGGAACTTTGCCGGGTGGCGGTGCAACCTCAAGCCGATTACGGGCGTGTCCTTGACGGATGCGACGGCTGCGTTGTTGACGTTGAATTGCATTGAGCAAATTTAGCAAATCAGCACCGAGAGGGTAATTCTCGGAAGTGTAGGGTTGTTCAGTGGCGATTATCGCTACTCCCATAGCTTCGAGTTCATGCAAGCGATCGCTAATTTCTTCCACAGTATCCCCTAATTCTTCCAACCGCCGAATCAAAAGATAATCTGCTGGTTCAGTTTCGCAATCGGTAAATAATTCTTGTAATTGCGTTCGCGCAGTGTGTCCAAAAGACTCTAGCTTGCCCAAATCTTCATAAACCCGATCCACCTCCCATCCCCAATCAGCTTGATCGGGAGCAGATTCTAATAGCGGATTGGTATAAGAGTAAGCAATTATTTTCATTTGTCATTTGTCATTTGTCATTTGTCATTTGTTATTTGTCATTTGTCATTTGTCATTGGCTATGGTTATTCTCTTTGTCCCTAATCCTCTCACTGCTGACTCAACTCAATAATATTTCCATCAGGATCTTGAGTAAACAGAGCAGGGCGACCAGAAGCGCTGGGTTGAATGAGATAATTGTGATTGAGCAACTCTTGTTTAGCAGTATCCAAGTTAGCGACTGAGAAAGCGACGTGGGGGTTGCGTCCCCATTTTTCGTTAGGATTTTCGGTGGGGACAGTAGGTGCAACGATCAGGTGAATTTGATAGTTACCGACTTGATACCATGCACCAGCGTATTTTAGGGAACGATCTATTTTAGATAGTCCCAATACTTTGCCATAAAAGTGTTCAGAGCGTTCTAAATCAGTGACGAGGATTGCTGTATGGAGACTTTGGATAATTTGCATTGTCGGTAAGTGCGATCGCGTTTAGTTAAATTTTGACCTAGTTTGAACCCTTACGCCGACTGAGGAAGCAGGGAATAATAATAATAACCAATGTCCAATGCCCAATGCCCAATTCCCAATTCCCTATACAGAGTATCCACCAGCTTGAAAAATCTGTTCGGCTGTTAAATCTAACTCTGGGAAAGTAGGCGAGACGATACGTTCATCGCCTCTAAATTGAGTAACTTGGTATTCACCGTCAACTAATTGGTAAACAGATATAGTGGGTTCTTTAGGATTACCGATAAACTTTTTACCACCAAAAGCTAAATAATCAACAATCCAATATTCTTTTATCCCTATCTCTTCATATTCACCTAGCTTTTTATGATAATCATCCCGCCAGTTAGTACTAACAACTTCAATCACTAAAGGGATAGAATCGGCAAGTTTAACCGTGGAATATTTCTGCCAAAGTGGTTCTAATTTTAAAGCAGGACGGTTGAGTAATAGCAAGTCTGGAGAATAGTAAGAATAGCAAGACTGGCTACTAGCAGATTGGACTAATGCTGTTTTTGGAATTGAATAAGGTAGACCATTACGAACATATTCAACAGCAATTTTTTCAACCAAAAATCCAACAATATCCTCATTATCTCCTACTGGTTGTGCCATTTCAACAATCACGCCATCATGTAATTCGTATCTTCCGACTTCGGGCCGCCACGCTGCAAAATCTTCAAAGGTTACTAATTTTTGTATGGCTTGAGTCATAAATTGTTACCTTGGCAACTACTTGACCTATACGGCAATCTTATCTTATGAGCATATAAATATAACTATTTAACATCACTCCATCACTCTGGTAATCTTTCTAACGCCTCCCGTGCGATCGCCCCCCAATATTCATCCTTATACTCAACATATATCTCCAACGCTGTCTGCAAATTAACCCTCGCCTCTGCATAGTTTTCTTCTGCTTCTGCAAGCGTTCCTAAACACTGGTAGGTACTAGCTTGGGAATAGCGATCGCCAAATTCGATGAAGATAGCCAAAGCTTGTTGGTAATTGCGCCGCGCCTCCTCAAATTCACGCAATTCTTGGGCAACTATTCCTAACTGGTGGTAAGTGCTAGCAGAAGAATAGCGATCGCCATATTCGATTTTGATAGCCAAAGCTTGTTGGTAATTGCGCCGCGCCTCCTCAAATTCACGCAAATTTTGGGCAACTATTCCCAAATTGTGGTAGGTGCTAGCTTGATTATAGCGATCGCCAAATTCGATTTTGATAGCCAAAGCTTGTTGGTAATTGCGCCGCGCCTCCTCAAATTCACGTAAATCTTGGGCAACTATTCCCAAATTGTGGTAAGTGCCAGCAGAAGAATAGCGATGGCCAAATTCGATGTCGATTGCCAAAGCTTGTTGGTAATTACGTCGCGCCTCCTCAAATTCCCGCAAATCTTGGGCAACCATTCCCAACTGGTGGTAGGTGCTAGCAGAAGAATAGCGATCGCCTATTTGTTGCTCAATTTCTAAACACTGTTGATAGAAAGTTGTCGCCCGTGTAAATTGTCTCAACTCTAGATAAGCATTCCCCAGTTTAAATAAAGCAGCAGTTTCGCCGCGATGATTCTGAAGTTGCTGTGAAATACTTAAAGATTTTTGATAATAAGCGATCGCTGTATCAAATTGCCTTTGCTGCCGATAAGAATCTCCTAATGTGTTGAGGACTTCGGCATAGAAATTAGAATCTGTAAACTCATGAGCTATTTTTTCGGCTTCTTCTAAATATTCTCTAGCTTTTATAGGTTCTTTCTTACTCAGATAAGCAACTCCTAGCTGATGCAAAATATTACTACAGTTGCGGAGGTTTTCTCCTACCGCCTGATGTCCAGTAGGTTTATATTCCATTAATAGGCGGTGTAATAAATCGATCCGCTCTTGCTTTTCTGGAGGTTCTAATCTGTCTATAATTCTCTCAGTATTTTGAGCCTCATTAATTGCATTATCTTTAGTAATTTGAGGTGTTTGAAACCTAAACATCCCCGATTGCCAAGCCCAAAAATCAGGAGCAAATTTGGCTAACCGAGTCAGGGCATAATCTGGTAAAATAAACAAAATCGGATAAGGAACAGTTCTTTTATAAGCATCTCGGACGAAATTGAGGTCTTGTAAAACTGGCGGGTAGTCTCCATAAACGCCAATAGACTTTTCTAAACCTTCTACAATCAAGACTAATTTTTTGTGAGATTCTATCTCAATAGTTGGTAATATTTTGATAATTTCATCCCTGAGAAATCGCAAATTTTCATCAGAAAAATTCAGAGTCACAAACTGAATATCCCGACACTCAGGATTTGTCTTTAGCGCCTCTACTAATATTTCTACATCTGGGTGAAAATTAATTTCTACAAAACCAATGGTAAATTTTTCTGCAAAGTCTACAAAGGTTATTAATTCAGCAAATATATCTTGATTAAGCGCGATAAATGCCCCTATCTCTAAACTAAGGTTGCGCTGCAAGTGCCGATTTGATGGCTTTCTGGAAGAATTCATTTTGTTTCACCACTGGATTGGGGTAATTCCACCGTTTATTGCCGTTGTATTCCAAAACTGAAGTGTTAAACAGCATCAACTGACCGATATCATCTTTGCTGACATTTTTGGTTATACAAACTTGGGCTAAAAACGCATAATGTTCTTCAGGAATAAACCTTTCAAAATTAAATTGCTGTTGTTTCACAGCATAGATAATATCTTCGGCAATAATTTTAGGATGTTTGCGAGTGCTAGCAGTTAAGCAAGCAGTCTGTATCATCTGCATTAATTGGCGGACATGTCCTCCACTGGCTTTTGCTAAATCTAGCAATTCCTGGCGAGATTCAAATATAGCATCAATATCTACCCGCTTTTCAATGAGGCTAGCAACTGCTTCTAGTCCCGTTTGATTGTAGTTTAAATCACAGCGATCGCGTTCCAATTCATAAATATTCACCATTGGCACAATATGAGGATTCCCATCAAACTGATTGAGTGGGTTTTTAGGCGAACAAAGTACAGAAATTGGCACTGTATAAATTATGGTGCAATCTAGTTCTTGTAATTGAGGTGCATAATCAAAAAATAAATGTTCTGCAATCGTTGGTGGTACACGATCCATATTGTCAAAAATAATCAATAAACCCTTATATTGAGGGAATTTTTTTCGGAGTTTAACGTAAGCATCTCCCAATAAAAGGTTAATATCTGCCTTCAGACGTGATAAATCTTTTTCTAAAGTTTGGCGAATAGTAGTTTTTTGTTTATCAGATCCTTTAATTTGTGCCAGTAATTTGACCATCAATTTCGCAATAAATGGAGCTTCTGGTTTGAGAGTCGCTTCTCCCTGAATACTCACAGATTTTTCCACAGTTTCTTCGGTTTCTTTGGTAATATCTTTAAACCAAGATTCAAAGTTTTCCAAAAGTTGAGTATCAAATTTTAAACCTAACTTACGCAACTCAAATTCTACTTGTTTGATGACGATTAAATATAAGTCTGTATAACGAGCATCATTAATATCGGTTTCTTCGTTAACTTCTAAATAAATTACGTGGTATTGTTTTTCCCATTGCTTCTGAATGCGTTTTAACTCCGTACTTTTGCCACAGCCGCGATGTCCAGTAAACAAAATTGTGCGGAAATCTGTGGGTTCTTGAAAGTCTAAAATTTGACTAACTTCTTCAATTGCTGAAGTTTTGCGGACTGCTGATAAATCAACATAGTAGCGCTCCATTTCTTCACCCTCTAGCGGTTCAACATTACAAACTTGAAATGCAGCTTTGAGAGTATTCGCACGCTGGTGATTCATTGGATTTTGACTAAGTTTATAAATACGACTTTATCAACATTAAATTTTAGGCGATCGCAGTGCGATTTTACATCCGATCAAAGTTTACTTTTTGAAGCAGCAAGCCAATGCAATATTTTATACCTTTATTAAGGTAGTGCTTTTCATAAACATCTTACTCTCATTCCCTTGCAAAGAAGGGATTGGGAATTGGGTATTGGGTATTGGTTATTTATTAATTCTTCTCCCCACTCCCCACTCCCCACTCCCCACTCCCCACTCCCCACCTAATGAGGATTAGGAATCAGCCGACCACAAGGATAAGTCGCTGTTTGCTGTGAAGCACTATCACCCACTGCTGCCGGAATCCGATCTGATGGTTGGTTTTTGGCTGCTAGATAGTCTTTTTGGAGTTTATCGAAAATAGCTTCTCGCTTGTCGTACACCCGCTTCAGGGCACGAGGCTGGCACTTATTCAAGACGTATGCTGTTACCAATGGTAGAGCGATCGTGCTATCGGTATAACAAACAATTGTGTTAGGCAACTCTTCCGGGTCAATTTTACCCCAACTAACAGCTTCCGATGGGGTTGCTCCAGACAAACCGCCTGTATCTGGACGTGCATCGGTAAACTGGATAAAGTAATCGTGTCCTCGTTCTTCTAGCCCTAATACTTCGTGAAGTTGCGGTTGAGTTTGGAGTAAAAAGTTCTTAGGACTACCGCCACCAATAATTACCGCCGCACTTTTACCACCTGACTCACGGGCATTGTATGCGATCGCAGCCGTTTCATTTACGTCAATTGATGGATCTATCACCAACTGCGAACCTTCCAAAGCCAAAGCCGCCACATTCATCCCAATAGAGCTATCTCCTGGAGAAGACGTATATATAGGCACGCCATACTCATAAGCTGTAGCCAGCAAGCAGGAATGTTGCACACCCAACTGCTTTTCTACTTCCCGAACATACTTACCCAGTAAATGGTGAAACTCAGCAGTTCCCATCCGCTTCTGAAACGCTTCCCCTTGTAAAATCTTGCGAATGAAGGCATCAGTTTCTAGTAGCACATCGTAACCAAAGATGATGTCATAAATACGAATAGTTCCTTCCTGGCGCAGCTTCACATCATCCAAAAACGGATTACCAGCAAAAAGTTCAAAACCCAAACCATAGTGCATATCGTGGTAAAGATTTGCACCAGTGCTAATCATCCAGTCAATAAAGCCATTACGAATTAAGGGTGCAAGCGCTGAAACCCCAAATCCTGCTGGTGTCATCGCACCAGAAAGACTAACTCCCACCGTGACACCTTCCGTCAGCACATCACGACTCAGAAGTTGGCAGATTTCCCGCAACCGGGCTGAGTTGTAAGCAGTGAAGTATTGATCGATCAAATCCACTACATTGATATCATTTGATATAGGTGTAGGTGCAATTTTTTGACCCAGTTGTTTAGACATTTTGGCACTCCCGAACAGAAAACACGCCGCCGAATCTAATGTTATCTAGCTTTCAACCAAAGTGACAGCAATTTAACTAGTACAGCACAGAGGTAAATCTACTTATAGCGTTTCCAAACGAGACAAGGTGCATCATAGCCCCCTCCCCGCTTGCGCTAGGTGTACACACAAGTCATCGAATTACCCAAACCAAAACAAAAACCTCACCCTGCCCTAATCTTTAATCCCTCTCCTTACTAAGGAGAGGCACAGCTTTTACATAGTAAAACCAGGGTGAGGTTTCTTAGGTACACCGGTTGGGCGTGGGGTTCTTGCACTTCACAAGGGCTGAGAATCGCTAGATTATCGCAGTACTACAGCTAAAATTCAATCGTGTTACCTAACTCAACGCCTACAATTGACACAATCTCGCCTTTTGAGTTTCTCAAAATATTAAATTTAATGGAAGATTTAATAAATCCAGGACTTAAGCAAAAAATAGCCCAAACCTTGATTTTTCAGTATGGGCAATTCATGAATTGCCCATACTGCGCGTAATTTTGCGTAAGTCCTAAAATCGAGAGCGGTGTACGCTACCTAGATGTGAATGCGTCAACAAAGGACTTAACCAATGGGATATGTAATTGCTACTGCAAATATGAAAGGTGGCGTTGGTAAAACCACCCTCACCGTCAACTTAGCTACCTGTTTAGCTAAAAATCATGGCAAGCGGGTGCTTGTCCTTGATTTAGACAGCCAAATTAGCGCCACACTTAGTTTGATGTCGCCTTTAGATTTTGCCAAACGTCGTAAACAAAGTAAGACATTTAGGTATCTGATTGATGAAGTGATCAATCCAGACCCACAAGCAAAACTGACAATTAAAGATATAATTCAATCCCCGGTTTGCAATCTTCCCGGACTGGATTTATTACCGGGAGACATCGATTTATATGATGAATTTGTTGTTTCAGAAATGCTACATAAACAGGCAACTGCATTAGGTGAACAGGACTTTGAAATGATTTGGAATCGCTTTGAAAGAGTGCTGATAAATAACATTTTAAAACCAGTTCGTCAAGAATATGATTTTATCCTTCTCGATTGTGCCCCTGGATATAATTTATTGACTCGTAGCGCTTTAGCTGCCAGCGATTTCTACATCCTTCCTGCGAAACCAGAACCCTTATCTGTAGTGGGTATTCAACTACTAGAAAGACGCATTGCCCAATTAAAAGACAGTCATGGGCATGAAAGCAAAATAGATATAAAAATGCTGGGAATTATATTCAGCATGTCCAGCGCTAACCTTCTGACTGGCAGATACTATAAACAAGTAATGCATCGTGTTGTGGAAGATTTTGGAGTAGAGAAAATTTGTAAAGTACAAATACCAGTTGATGTCAATGTTGCGAAGGCTGTTGATAGTTTTATGCCAGCCGTTTTAAATGCTCCCCAATCAGCTGGTTCAAAAGCATTTTTTCAGTTAACTCAAGAGTTGTTGCAAAAGCTCTAAAAACCTAACCATAATCCCTTTTTTATTAGCGTTGGAGAGGAAAATAATCAGGCGTAATATAGCAATGCTAAATTATTCGTGAAAGAATAGATCCCTGACAAGCTTTATAAAGTCGGGGATCTAGACAGCACGAATTTTCATAAATTAGATAAGATTGCTATAAGTAAGTTCTCTTTTTCATAAGTTCAGCAGTTATACGGAAGCTATATATAGCGAGATTCGGCTATTGAGTGAAAAGGCCAGTAAATCTCACTAAGAAAAAATGCTTACTAATAATTCTATACAGGTAGAGAAAAATCAGAACTCGGTAATAAGCCTACCACGGACACTGAGTTATGTCGAAACCTGGGGCTTTGGCTTAACAGGCCATGTGGGATGGATTGGTACTGCCCCCATTATCCATGCTGCGTTAGGGCCGAAAGCGATACTAGTTTGGTTGGTTGGCACGGTCATTTCTATTTTGCTGAACTTGCAGGTACAAAGTCTAGGTAGAAATTGGCCAGATGTGGCTGGAGGAACACCAAATTATACGACAAGGTTATTAGAAAATTTTCCTGTCTTCGGGCGTTACGTATCATTGGGATACTTTTTTAGCTGGGCAGCAGCACCAGCATTGTATGCAATTATTCTCACAGACCTAATTAAAGTCAATTTTGAAACATTAGGTATTTCTTGCCCAGAAACTTTATTAAAACTTCTATTTACAGCGATTCCTTTTATTTTAGCGTTCAGTGGGACTCGTGCTTTAGCGCTCCTGCATTTATTTTTTGTATTTCCAGCGATTTTATTGCTGCTATTGTTTTCTATTCAAGGCGTTTTATGGTTAGTCTTCTCAAATACTAGCTTTCAATTTATTCCAGCTAGCACAGATAGCTTGACCTTTGAAGAATGGGCAAAGTGGTTTTTTCTGGCTAGCTATTCAATTTATGCTTGCGAAACCACTTCTTCTTTTGTTGCTGATAGCCACCATCCGTATAAAACCTTAAAGTTCTTAACCGTAGCTGCTTGGTTAATTCCTCCAGTCTTTTTAGGTGGTTCTTGGGTATTAATGTGTTCGGCTCACAATCCAACAATAGGTGAAGATGTATTCTTAAATCTGGTAGAGGCTTCTAAACCTTTTTGGGGTGAATCTGCTTTTTTTCTAGTAACACTTTTGATTACTGTATCTTGCCTTCTAAGTTCGGCGACGGCAGTTTCTAACTCTCCCCGGATATTATTTCAACTTGCCGTAGATAGACAGATTGCTCCCATATTTGCATTAGTTTCTCGTCAAGGTGTCCTTGGCCCTGCTATCTCTATTACCTTTCTAATCAGTTTGCTGTGTCTAAATTTTGGAAATGTATCTCAACTTGTGACAGTAGCAGGTACTTGTTATCTGATGTCCATTATGGGATTACATCTGGGACTATGGCTATGTCGAGGAAAACCCTATATTTTATGGCCTTGGTTGTCACTTGGTTTTTTCTTTGTAGAAGCAGTAGTTCTAATAGTAGGAGGTTTCGCTTGGAATTGGAGAGATTTTTTAGTGGGATTGTTGTTACCCATTTTTCTGATGATCGGAGATTTATGGCTACGTCGCTTAAGATTTGCGCCATTACATTTAGAATGGTGGACACAGCGTTACTACACTTGGTCTAGTAGAAACAATTCAGACTTTCTAATACTACAGGTAATGGTACTAGTATCATTAATCTGTATTACTGCTACAAGCAGTTGGGTTATCCGCGATTTATTAGGCAGAGTTGGGGATAATCCTCAAAACTCTTTACTAGCTATTCTGTTAGTGACGCTTTCTTTGATTGGGGTAGCCATCGCTTGCTGGACAACTTTACCACAAATTGTTGCTATTGATGAGGCTCGCAAACAAGCAAAGAACCTATTTATTACTACTCTTGATACTGTTCCAGATACAGTTTTAGTCTTAGATGAAAACGGTAAAATTTGTCAGACAAATACCGCAGCTGAAGAATTATTTCAAACAACTATTCAGCAGTTAATTGGGCAAAACTTGAATCAACTCTTAATATCCTATCGCGGCAAACCAAAGCAATGGTCTATCAGGACTGAACAAACCTTAAAAATAAACCAAGGTCTAAGAATTGTTGAATCGACTATTTCACAGCCATTTAATTCTCAGCTACGAGAGTATGTTGTGATTATCCGTGACATTACTAAGCGGAAGTTACTAGAAGAAGAGTTAATGCAATATCGTTATCAGCTTGAGCAACTGGTTATAGAACGCACAGTTGAACTTATTAGAGTGAATAAACAACTAGAACAAGATATTATGAAGCGTCAACAAGCACAAGAGCAATTACTGCACAATAGTCTTCATGACGGGCTAACCGGATTACCTAATCAAAGATTATTTATGGAGCGAGTCCAGCAGGCAATAGAGTACAATAAAGAGCAAAATAATTATTTATTTGCCGTACTATTCTTAGACCTAGACCGTTTTAAAGTTGTTAATGATAGCTTAGGACATCTACTAGGAAATCAACTTTTGATTGCAATTTCTCATCGGCTAAAATCAGTTCTGCGAGGTGGAGATATTGTTGCTCGTTTTGGTGGAGACGAGTTCACCATCTTAATTGAAGAAGTTGAGGATATTAACATTGCCATACAGGTAGCCGAGCGGATTAAAAAAGTGCTAGCTTTGCCCTTTCAATTAAATGAGCATCTGGTCTTTACTAACGCTAGTATTGGCATCGCTTTAAGTAAACCAGATTATGAGCAAGCAGCGCAGATTCTCCGCGATGCTGATGTCGCAATGTACCGGGCCAAATCACTTGGTAAGGCACGTTATGAGGTCTTTGACCAAAAGATGCACGAGGGTGCATCTTTGCTCTTAGAATTAGAAACTGCTCTGCGAAATGCGCTGCTCAAGCAAGAGGAATTTCGCCTTGATTACCAACCAATTATTTCATTGATAACTGGTAAAATGATTGGGTTTGAGGCTCTAATCCGTTGGTATCATCCAGAACGAGGTCTTATTTCCCCTCAAGATTTTATTCCCCTAGCGGAAGAAACTGGAATGATTGTTAATATAGGGCAATGGGTGCTTTCTGAAGCCTGTCAGCAAATGCACAGATGGCATCAACAATTTCCTAGTTCACGACCTTTGACAATTAGCGTAAATTTTTCTGGGAAACAAATTACGCAACCCGATGTGTTTAAGCAAGTTAAACATATTTTGCAGGAAACTGGGTTGGAACCATGCAGTTTGAAGTTAGAAATTACGGAAACCTTGTTGATGGATAATTTTGAATTAGCTACAACTGTGCTTTCTCAGTTAACAGAGTTAAATGTTGAGATGCACATGGATGATTTTGGAACTGGTTATTCATCCTTGAGTTATTTACACCGCCTACCAATCCAAACCCTTAAGATTGACCGCTCTTTTGTAACTAATATAGGTAGTCGAGGAGAAAATTTGGAAATTGTTAGAGCGATTGTGACATTAGCTCATAATTTAAACATGTCTGTAACAGCAGAAGGGATAGAAACTGTAGAACAATTAGCACAGTTGAAGGCGTTACAATGTGATTATGGGCAAGGATATTTTTTCTTACCACCTATGGGAAGTGCAGAAGTAGAAATGCTACTTGCTGCTAACGTGTGTTACAAAAACTTTTTAAAGATATAAATTGATTGCCATCAAATTTTGTTTGGAAAAATATCTTGTAAAGTTGAGCATTTATTTCCAATTGAGAGTCTAGATTAGTGTTGTAGTACTCGCTGTAGTTGCAATTCTTCTGCATTATCAACTAGCCCTTCTTCTAACAATAGTTCATTAATAAAAATATCGATTTTATTACGATCGATATTCTGCATAACAATAATGTGCGCCCAATTTTCAAAAACTGCTAATTGCCACTTTTTAATTAACCTTTGAGAAGGTTTTTGAAACACGACGGTATTGGAAAAGTTATTTAACATGCATGGATATTCTCTAATTTGAAGCTGTTGAAAAAGATATTGGGCATTATGAATACAGGTCTTTGCCTCTTTAGCTAATCCCTCATAACCTCTTGTTTTTATTGCATACCAGAGGATTAGGGGAGTATGACCATTTCTAGATCCTAGAATAGTTGTATCTTTTGAACCAATATATTCAATTTCTATTTCAACTTTTTCTACCCATTTTTTCTTAGTTAAAACTACACCACAAGGTAAGGGAGAACCAATGAATTTAGCAGAAATAGCTACACTATCTATGGGTTTTTTAAAGTTAACTTGTGGAGCCCCATCTAAAAACGGTAACATTAATCCTGAAAGTGCAGCATCACAATGAATATAGTAATCTTTAATCTGATTGCGTTCTAAAATTTCTAGAACTTTGTCTAAGTTATCAATTGCACCTTTGACAGTAGTCCCAATATTTAAATTGATGATGGCTGGATAACTACTATTTTTGCTTAGGAGTTGTTCAAAATGGTGATAATCCATTTCTCCATTAATTTGCGAATTAACAACATTATGTTGAATGCGGAATAATTTTGCAGCTTTGGGAATTGAGTAATGAGAGTCTTGTGATGAGTAAAGAATCCCATTAGGGTAGATTTCTCTTGCTAAGAATATCCCATATAAATTACCTTCAGTTCCACCAGCAGTAACATAACCCCAAAACTGATTTTCTGGAATCTTATAGAGGTGAGCAAAAAAAGATAATACTTCTTGCTCAAACTTACGAGAATGGAGACCAAAATCTGGCTCTATATATGGATCTCCAGCATTATTTAATAGATGATTGAAAAATTTGCCGAGGGGAGTATAATCACAATTTAAATTATATGGATAGCCGGCATGAAACTGCGATCGCTGTTCTATTTGCAGCAAAAAATCTGCCAATTCTTTAGCAACTTTACTTGACATATCTTTGTATCTCTTAAACTTTGATTGAGTTAATGGATGTTTTAATCGACAACTTACGTATTAATGCATACCTTTATGCTTTCTTGATAATCTCGTAATGTGGCTCTACAAATGAAGAGAATACGGTGCAAATACTGATAATGCTTCAGTAATAACACTCATTTTTTTGCTCAGAGGTATATTACCCTTAGAACTTACTTACCGTACTAAATAGGTATACAGCACTTCCCGAAATTATGAGGTACACTTTCTTAACTATTAATTAATTCCTGTAATTCTTTGCGTAAAGATAAAGGCTGATACCCCAATGCAAAAGCTTTGGAACTATCCAAAGAAACATCTGCCGGTCTAGGTGCTGCCATTTTTACATCTTCTTGTCGGCAGGATTTAAGACCGGTGGCGGGGAGTTGAAATACCTCAACTAATATTTGTCCAAAATCATAACGCGAAATCCGCTCTTTGCCACCTAAGTGAATGATGCCGTTAACTTTTTCCAATGCTAATAAAAGTCCTTTGGCGGCAGTTGTTCCACTTATTGGGGTACGAAATTCATCTATAAATAAATTTAGTTCTTTTTCTGCTTTTAAAGTTTCAATAAATGGTTGAATAAAGCTTTTTGCTGTCGGCGTGGCTGCACCAAACATCAATGGCATCCGACACACTGCGGTCATGGGATACCTTTCTAGCATATCTGCTTCTGCGATCGCTTTTTGCTCGCCGTAAAGGTTGACAGGACACACCGCATCGGCTTCTCGATAGGGTGCATTCAAGCCATCAAAAACCAAGTCGGTTGAGGTAAAAGCACAAGGAATCGAGTTATCCGCGCAAAGTCCGGCAATATTCCCGGATGCTGTGACGTTAATTGCGTGGGATTCTTCGGGGTGGGTTTGACAAAAATTTGGTTGTGATTGTGCAGCAGTATGAATCACTGCTGTTGGTTTGACATCACTAAATATGCGTTGCAATTCCTGAAAATTTGTTAAGTTCGCTTTTAGCATTTTTATGCCAGGAATTTCAAGAGAATGGGATAAATAAGTGCCATAAATCTCCCATTCTTGTTTTGCAAGTTGGCAAATATGCCATCCTAAAAAACCACTTGCTCCGGTGATTAACAATTTTTTCATGTGTAAATCATTGCTACAGCAAGCTTATATTCTACCTGAGTGGTGGTGACAAAATCCTATTGCAGTAATTCCTGAAACTGCTTTTGACTACGCACTTTGCTAAAATCTGGGTCAGTTTTTGCTAATTTTTTGTATTTATCAGGAACCAGCTTGATTGCTTTGTCTAGATTCTCAATTGCTAATTCGAGATTGCTTTGTAATGCATAAGAGCAAGCTTTGTTGTAATATACTTGGTGCAAATCTTGCTTGATGGCGATCGCTCTATCGTAAGATGCAATAGCGTCTTGGTAGCGGTGTAGCTTAGTCAGAGCAATGCCTTGGTTAATTAAGGCTTCATATTTGTCGGGTTTGATAGCGATCGCTTTGTCGTAAGATGCAATAGCTTCTTGGTAGCGCTGTAACGATGTCAAAGCTATGCCACGATTATACCAAGCTTCATATTTGTCGGGTTGGATAGCGATCGCTTTCTCATAAGATGCCAGAGCATCTCTGTAACGTTGCAACGATGTCAAGGCTATGCCACGGTTAATCCAAGCTTCAGGACTTTCAGCTTTGATGGCGATCGCTTGATCGTAAGCTTTTATTGCATCTTCATAACGTTGTCCATCTAATAAATTATTACCTTGATGAAAAAAATCTTCTGCTTTTTGGGTAGTCTTCGCTTCTATGAAAAGCTGGGTTACATTCCTTTCTTGGACAACTTGTGTAGTATTTTCTATTGATGAGTTTTCCCCACCACTACAACCAAATGCGAAGAAAGCTATCAAGCCAGATGCAACGAAGCAGCGCTGAAAAACCATGCTGTACCTACAAAACTTATAAGATGATATTAAAATTTGTTCGTTTTTTGAGTATTATCAAAATACACTAGTTTCTACCCATTAATTTACTTATATTTTCAGAAAGAGCTTTGTTGACGACGCCTAGATGTTTCTTAAAATCAAGCGTATGCTAGGTTATCATATTAAATATACATAAAGCAATTGCTTAAAACTTATTTCACTAAAAAAACAGTTATTTGTGTTGCCATAGCAATCCGTGCAGGAGTTACGAACAAAAAGATCCCCGACTTCTTGAAGAAGTCGGGGATCTGAGCCTCTCGCTAAATAGCAAATGAAATAGGATTGCTAGATGTACGTTATCTAGCCCATCGTAGATATCGCAATTGTGTGGTAAATTCCCATAGATAATATACTCTGTCTGTACAACGTTTAACTAATGCCAAACACTGATTCGACAGTTGATTTAATCGAATCACGTGCATCCTTCAAGGTTTGACTAATGGGATGTTTTGCCTGCAAAAACACCCGTGCACAATTGCGTCCTGGCATCCCCGAAATCGAACCACCTGGATGAGTTCCTGCACCAGTCAAAAATAGATTATCAATAGGCGTTTTGTAGTTCGCTATTTCTGGCAAGGGACGGAAAAATATCATCTGATCTAAAGTCATATCAATATGATAATAATTCCCTTTATACGCACCTAATCTTTCTCCTAATTCTGCTGGACTTTCTACACGACGGGCGATAGTTGCATTCTTGACATTTGGTGCATAGTTTGACAACTTATCAACCACTCTATCTGCAACTTTGTTTTTCAATTCATCTGTCCAGCCAGTACCTTTTAAACCAGTGCCTTCTGCACCAGCAATTTGATAAGGGGCAAAAAACTCAATCCATACAGTATGCTTACCTGGTGGTGCTAATGTCGGATCTAAGTAACTAGGCATGACCACATACATTGATGGGTCAGTATCAGGAATTTCCCCCAAAGTACATTTACTATGAGCCTGTTCTACATGTGCCACAGAATCGGCAATTAAGATAGAACCGACGAGATATTCGTCTTTGTGGGCGTGGTATGGAAAACGCAGAGGTTCATCTAAAGCTAAGTCTATTTTGAGGATAGTTTCATTATTATTAACGATGCGACGTTCTAGCCTTTGCCATAAATCAGGATCGGCTCCATCAACATCGCTTTTATCAGTCATTTGTAAAAATAACCGCTTGGCATCAATATTAGAAATAACCCCATGTTTAGCGCGATATTCTTTACCACCAGCTACTCGCACACCAACAGCTTTGCCATCATCAATTAAAACTTTTTCAACATGCTGATCTGTGAGAATAACGCCACCTTTAGTTGTGACTAAATTCACCAAAGCTTGCACAAGTGCGCCAGTTCCACCGCGAGGTCTGGCCATTCCAGGATTGTGACGCATCGCCATCATAATTGCACCAATGGCAAGGGTCTTTTGTGATGGCGGCGCACCCAATTCTGCTGCTAGTCTTGCTAATGGCGCTTTGAGAAATTCTTCATCAAACCACTCGTTAAGTAAATCTTCAGCGCTGGTTAACATGGTGCGAATAAAATCCAGCGTTTTGTTTGGGGAACCAATAACCGAAAATAAATCTTTTAATTTTTTGATATCGTAGTTGCCAACGATATCTATAATTGACTTTGGCGGTGCATTAAACATCGGAATCATAGCACCGATCGCTCGTTGCCAATAATCTACAAATTCGGCGTATTTTTTGGCATCACGTTCATTATAACGAGCGATTTCTGCACAAGTTTTTTCCAGCGATTTATGTGCTAAGAAATACTTACCATCAGGATGAGGACAGAAAACAACTGGATCGCACTCCAAATAATGCAAGCCATATTTTTCTAGTTCTAATTCTTCGACAACTGGCCCCAAATGAATAAATTCATGGTCAATAGCACACAAGTTAAATTTAAATCCAGGAGCCTCTTGGGGTAAACATTCTTCAGTTGTTGCTGCACCACCTGGAACAGAACGCTTTTCCAGTAACAGGACGCTATAACCAGCTTTTAGCAAATAACCTGCACAAACTAGTCCATTGTGTCCAGCACCGATCAGTACAACATCATACTCTTGCATAGTTGGAATCTAGAAATAAGTAGCTTTCTAAATAGTAGAAACATTTTACTACATTTACATCATCCTTCAGTAACAAAAATTATCTTTAGCTAGTGTCAATACTACTAAGGAGATAGTTCAGTTATTAATGAGGGTATTTGCTTTAATTGAGTTTCTACTATAAATGTTAAACTACCAGTTTCTTTTCATATCTTTAATATGAAACACCATATCTTCCCCTTTCCATTATTTATGTAAGTTGGAAGATTAAAGTAATTCGCAATTTATGTACAAACAAACCTTTACGGTTCAAATATAGGTGCAACTTCAACTTCTTCTGTTAAAGGAAACTCATTAACAAGATTAGCGATCGCCATAATTCTCTCAAAATTTGCCACCACCCCATCCCGATACTCATCTCTTAGCTGCAAATCCAGCAACAACGCCATAAGATCAACATACTCACCCACATCAAACTCCTCTCTTCTCATCTCTCCCCCTCTGCGTTCTCTGCGCCTCTGCGGTTCGTTATTCTAAAATAACTTCTTACCACACCTCAAATAAACAATGCGATTAATTTTATACAGTAAACCAGGCTGTCATTTATGCGAAGGCTTGCAAGAAAAGCTAGAAAAAATCCAAAATCTCAGTTTCGAGTTAGAAATTAGGGATATTACGACTCGTGAAGATTGGTTTGCTAAGTATGAGTATGAAGTGCCTGTACTTTATTTATCGAACCACAGAGGCGCAGAGGGAGGAGAGGGGAGTGAGAAACTATTGCCGCGTCCATCTCCTCGTGCTAGTGTGCAGCAGTTGGAGCAAATGTTGCGTAAGTATTTAGCCAATTAGAAAAAAATAATGCAGAATAAGCGCAAGATTAAGAATGTGACGAGGTTCACAACATGAAATTGCGGGAATTACTAACGGCGGTAGATAGTGTTGAGCAATTGCCTAGCCATCCAGATGTGGAAGTTAGGGGTTTGAAGACAAATTCCCATGCTTGTGGTGTGGGAGATTTGTTTATTGGGATGCCAGGAACGCGGGTTGATGGTGGGGAATTTTGGCAAAGTGCGATCGCATCCGGGGCTGTAGCTGCGATCGTTTCTCCAGAAGCTGCACAAAAAAATCCCCCAACAAATGAGGCTGTAGTCATCAGTGCGAGTAATATAACTCAAGCTTGTGCCCAGATAGCCAGTGCTTTTTACGGTTATCCAGGGCGAAAACTCAAGCTGGTAGGGGTGACTGGTACTAATGGCAAAACTACAACCACCCATATCATTGAATTTCTGCTTATCAAAGCTAATTTAGCCACAGCTTTGATGGGAACTCTCTACACTCGTTGGGCAGGTTTTGAGCAAACAGCCGCCCACACTACGCCCTTTGCTGTGGAACTCCAACAGCAGCTAGCAGAGGCTGTAAAAGCTGGTAGTGAGTTCGGGGTGATGGAAGTAAGTTCTCACGCTTTAGCCCAAGGTAGAGTACTGGGTTGTGAATTTGAGGTGGCAGTATTTAGTAATCTTACCCAAGACCATCTCGACTATCACAGCGACATGGAAGATTACTTTGCTGCTAAAGCGTTGTTGTTTAGCCCTGATTATCTGAAGGGACGGGCAATAATTAATGCTGATGATGCCTACGGAAAGCGGTTAATTGCCTCGTTAGATTCTGAACGAGTTTGGAGTTACAGTGTCAACGACAACAGTGCTGATTTATGGATGAGTGATTTGAGTTACGAGCCGAATGGTGTCAGTGGTACATTGCATACACCCAAGGGTGATGTAGCTTTTCGATCGCCTCTAGTTGGACAATATAATTTAGAAAATCTTCTAGCAGCCGTAGGAGCAGTTTTACACTTAGGGCTAGATTTGGAGTTAGTGGCATCTGTGATACCAGACTTTCCTGGAGTTCCCGGACGGATGGAACGGGTACAGATTAGCCCTGAGCAAGATATTAGCGTGATTGTGGATTATGCTCACACACCCGATAGCTTGGAAAATCTGTTGAAAGCTGCACGTCCGTTTATACCTGGGAAGGTGATTTGTGTGTTTGGTTGCGGAGGCGATCGCGATCGCACTAAGCGCCCAATCATGGGTAAAATTGCTTCTGAATTAGCTGATGTGGCAGTGGTGACATCAGATAATCCCCGCACAGAAAACCCAGAACGGATTTTAGAAGACGTTTTGGCAGGAATTGCCCCAACAGTAAAACCAATTGTAATTTGCGATCGGGCTACTGCAATTCGTACCGCTATTTTACAAGCACAACCAGGTGATGGAGTGCTGCTTGCTGGTAAAGGTCACGAAGACTACCAAATTCTCGGCACTGAAAAAATCCATTTTGACGACCGAGAACACGCACGCGACGCTTTACACCAAAGACTATAACCTTAATTTGGGCATTGGGCATTGGGCATTGGGCATTGGGTATTGGGCATTGAGCATTGGGCATTGGGCATGGGGCATTGGGCATTGGGCATTGGGTATGGGGCATGGGGCATTGGGCATTGGGCATTGGGAATTGCTAACTTTCCCCATGTCCCATACTTCTCTACGATAAGCTGCGCCAACGGCTATGCTCAGTATAAGTTCCCCATTCCCCATTCCCCACTCCCCATTCCCCACTCCCCACTCCCCACTCCCCACTCCCCATTCCCCATTCCCCATTCCCCATTCCCCATGCCCCATGCCCCATGCCCCATGCCCCATTCCCATTTTTCATAGTTAATGTTTCTTTCCGTGGGGATTTTGTAAAAAATGCACGTATAAAGGTGAAAATCGAAGACAGAATTATTTCTTGCTTCATCCTTTTTGTGCTTGACTCATGAATGTTTCTCTGGCTAAGGATCTGTCTGTTTATCAACTGGTTATAGGAGTGCAAGTGCCTCCAAAACCATTGTCCCTCAGTCCTGCTACTCTGCTATCACTGGTGAGAGCGCAAATTGACTTACTAATTGAGCAGCAAATTGCAGCCACTTTATGGGTAAAGCTACCACCAGAAAAAATTTGGCAATCAGAATTAGCGCGTTATCAATCTTCGGTAGGTGCGTCTAGTCTCATCTATACTTGCCAGATTGACGAGAGGGGGAGAAGGGGAGATGGGGGAGATAAGGGAGATGGGGAAGAAAATACTTTTTTGTCCCCCTCATCCTCCTCATCCCCCTCATCCCCCTCCTCTCATCATGTCACCGTTCACTTCCCACCAGATAGCCAACTGCGACGGGAAAATTTTCTAATGGTGGTATCGCCGCAGTTTTGTAGTTTAATTTTGGCTCATCGACCACTTAAAAAACGCAAAAATCAGACATCGGCGAAGGTAAATACTAATAAAAATCAGCCATTGCTGATTATAACTACCGTTGAAGGGAGAATAATTCAGCAAGTATTAGATGGTATCGAAAAAGCGATGTCTGACGACAAGCCACTGGGTGTCTACGCGCCAGAATCATCGCCAATTGTACCTGCTGATTTTATTTGTCCAACTATGCCCCAAGCCGCAACGATGACTCAACTGTTTGCCAAACAACTCCTGCGACAGGATGAAATTAATCGTCAAATCATCACAGCCCGCACTACCAAGTTGCAGCAGATAAATCAAGAACTGCACAATAAAGAACAACTACAAGATGAATATCTGAAAAATCTATGTCAAGAACTGCGTATACCCCTGACGCATATCAAGACAGCACTTTCGTTATTGAATTCTCCTAATCTCAAACCCCCGCAGCGACAACGTTATTTGCAGATGTTAAATACCCAGTGCGATCAGCAAAATTCCCTAATTAGTGGTTTGCTTGAATTGGTGCAACTAGAACGTCATTTGGATGGGATGACTTTGGAGTCGGTGCGGCTATCAGATGTAGTACCTGGAGTAGTCAGTACCTACCAACCTGTAGCTCAAGAAAAAGGGATTATGCTAGCCTACACCGTACCCACTGAACTTCCATCTATTTGGTGTGTGAGTGGTGGGCTGAGACAGATTGTCATTAATCTACTGCACAATAGCATTAAGTTTACTGCTAATGGGGGTGAAGTATGGGTGCGTGCCCGTCTTCAAGGCAATTATGTCCAATTAGAATTCCGCGACACAGGTATTGGTATTGCCGAAAGCGAGATTTCTAAAATCTTTGACCGATTTTATCGTGTGCGTACAGGAGTTACTGAAGATTATGCTGGTGCTGGCTTGGGGTTAACAATAGTACAGCAATTACTACTGCGCTGTGGCGGTTCTATTTCTGTAAAAAGTAAATTATATGAAGGTTCCACATTTACAGTGCAACTAGCAACTGTTGACGATACCCCAAAAGCGATCGCAATCGAAAATGAGTGATAAATTATGATTATCCCTTAAGTTAATAAAAGGAATTAAAACTTTAATAACCAGCTAATTATTGCAATTAGAAATAATTATTTTTTAATTCCTTATTCTCTCAAACTTACCGATAATTCTTAGCTCGAAGTCTTTGGTAGCACGGAGGTAATTTGTCGGAGCATCATAACTTGCCAATATGGTACAGGAGCCAGTAATATAGTCCCAGTTCCCTCAAAAGTATTGACGAGAAACTCACCAGAAGTCATTGCACCTAAAAGAGATTTAGTAGCTTTTTCAACGCGATAATTTAAGGTACTTGTGCGAGCAATCGCAAAATTTCCATCAACAACTAATCGGTCATTTCGTAAATTGATTACTTCTACAGGGCCTTGTGCTACCATTACCACTTTCCCTCTGCCTTTAACTTTTGTTTGAAACAAGCCCTCGCCACCAATTAAGCCCGATACAAATTTGTTTCGTTCAACTCCTACTTCTATCGTGCCATCACTAGCCCAATAAGCGCCCCTATCTAAAATCCATTCACTACCGTCTAATTCTAAAATGTGATATCCCGCTAAAGACGGCTCTAAATATAATTCACCCGTACCTGTATATGTAGGGCGGAAAATGTTTTCTCCCGTGGCTAAGGATTTTAAAAACCCACCTGCTGAAGGGGCTTTAGATTGCATCTGAACATTGCCACGGATATAATACATAGCACCAGATTCAGTCCGTACTGTTTCGTTTTGCAAAGTTACCTTGACTAAACGTAAGCTTTCTTTTTCAATTACTTCAAAACTTGCCATAATTTTTTTGTTGATTTTCACACAAATCTGTACTTGGTTCTTAGGCAGAATTTATCGAACAGAATTCAGGAGTCAGGAGTCAGAATTCAGTTGGGTATTCTGTACGACTGGTGGATGAATAATTGGGTTTAAAACCCCTACTGAACTACCGTTCAGTAGCTCAAAATCCTGCGCCGGTCTCTCTTACAAAGTTGCTCCTCTTGGGGAGACCCCAAGACCGCACTTTGCGCTGAATCCCCGACTGATTTATTCTGACTCCTGTACGCGAATAGCGGGGCGTTCAGCCCATTCTGACTTCTGAATTCTTCTTCAAATACATTTTTGGCATCTATTTTTACAAATGGCAAGTTATACCAATTCTCTATGAAGATGCCCTAAACAATAAGTACAAGAAAGAAAAACGAACGTTTAATTTAATGTGAGATAAATTAGTTTAATAGAAAGACCTCTCCGTGGTTTTACTACGTAAAGTCTGTCCCTCTCCGACTTGGAGAGGGACAGACTTTAACAAAAGTTTAAAGCAGAAAGAGGTTTCTTTAACTCAGGTTAATTTAGAGTGAATTTTATAATTTTAAAAAATAGTTGATTTCTACAACCCGTACAGTCGTGACTTGGAGTCATGAGTTAGGCGCAACCTATTCTGATACAATACATAGATAGCGAAAATAAAGCTAACTAAACCACGACAACTAAAGATAAGGAGTTCTATCAGGAAATAGGTACATTGTGCCGCATCCTCTGGTAGGTAAAATCTTTAAGGTAATGAGGCTGGACATACTTTTTGGTACTTGTTCAAAAGTCGCCGCCGGTGCGACGGAGACTTTAAAAAACGCCTGTGGAGAACCTGTAAGACCTGAAGTAATTCAGGCAGGAATCTGTGAAGCAGGAATCGCGTGACTTCACGTCAATGCGAGGTTCAAGAATATTCACTCCTAAGCTTTAGCTCCTGATTTATGCTTATTGCTAACTTCTAAGGGAAGGAAAATCGTCAAAACTTCCCCATAGTGTGGACGCTGGCGCACAATTAATTTCCCACCGATCGCTTGAAATAAATGCTTGGTTGCGGCGATATTCAAACTAATCGTACCCGTTTCTGGCTGAAACATCAGCAATTGACCAAGGGCTTTGCGAATTGGTGGTGTGGCGGATTTACTCGAATCTTTGCACCCGAATTGAGGAGATAATTGTAACTTCAGTTGATCGCCAGCCGGGATAACTTGTACTTGAATATGGCTACCAGAGGGTAAGCTGCGAGTGAAATTCTCTATCAAACCAGTGAGTACCTGATCCAACATCATCGGATTGCTCACCACAGTTGGTAATTGCTGGGGTAAAACAACATTTAAAGTTAAATTCCGGCGATGCGCTGCTTGTTCCCAACGGGGAATGCTTTGCTGCAACACTTGATCTAAAGACATCGGCGTGAGTTGAGTTTTTGACGATTTTGTAGAGGCAGTAGTTTCTAGTTCTGCTGCCTTAAACAGCAACTCCATCCGGTCAATTTGCTCGGTACACTCGTGATCGATAATTTTTAGGCGATTGATCACACTAGTATCTAAATCTCGCCGCTTCAGCAACAGACGAGTCATTGTGCGAATAGTTGTTAATGGTGTGCGGACTTCGTGAGCGAAAGCTTGGAGCAATTCTACATCAGGATTTGGGGATTGGGAATTGGGAATTGGGAATTGGGAATTGGGAATTGGGAATTGGGCATTGTTATGCTTCTTGTGCCCCCTGCCCCTTTGCCCCTCTGCTGTCTGCTCCCCTGGTTCTTCTCCAGTTCCAACTGCCCACTCTCTAGTCTCTTCTGCTTCTGTTAATTCCTGAAGCAATAACTGGCTAAACTGAACCATGATGCGGTAGTCTGGTGCTACGGGAGAATACTGTTGTACCAATGCATCTAGGCGGGCAAAAAATTCTGGATTAGCTAGCATTACCCTCGCTCCGAGCGATCGCCAAGCTTGCTGTACTACTTCTGGCTCAAAAGAAAATGAAAAGGTTTTTTTACCGTTTTTGTGGGTTGCTAGAACCAGTACTAATCTAAATTTATCAGTAAATACTAAGCAAAACTGCTCTGCACCGAGAGGATCGGCAGGTAATAAGGGAAGTACCGATTCATGAGGAGCGATTTCTTCATCTATAGGTGCAATGGCATCTGGCATCTGAAATGGCATCAGCGCCAAGGGATTAAATGGTTTTGCCGTGAAAGTTACTGTTTCTAAACTTTGAGTCAGTTTTGGCTGACTGAATAAGGGTGCTGGTGCAGCTAAAACTAATCCTTGGTTTGTGTCAACTGAATCATCAGCTAAAGTATTTAATAGCAAACGTTCTGTCGCTGCGAGGCTGACACGCCATTGCCGCTCTGCTTTCCCAGGTGAACATTCAGCCACACTTGATTGATTTTGGGCCAAGATTTCGCTCAGGCTTGGCAATATCCATTCGTACACAGGTTTTCACCCCTTAATTCAAGAGCGACTAACAGCGTCTAAGGTAGACATTTCACTACTAACTACGAGGTTATAACCATTTGTGTACTGTTGTAAGTGGTAGAACCGAACAATTCGGGCGCAATTTCCCCTATATAACGATTGCAGTTATTTTCTAAAAACCCTAATACTACTTACCGTGTTACCTGATCGTGGCGATCGCGGTTATGATAACTGTACTGATTTCCCGGCTCGAATCGGGATTGCAATGACAAACTCTGCACCCTGTCCCGGTGATGAAATACATTCCAAAGATCCACCATGCTTTTCAGTAATTATCTGGTAACTGATGGATAAGCCCATACCAGTCCCCTTACCAACTGTTTTCGTAGTGAAAAAAGGGTCAAATAAACGCGACTGGATTGCTTCTGGAATTCCTAATCCATTATCAACAATCCGAATCACGGCAAATTCATTTACCTGTTGAGAAGAAATGCGAATCAAGGGATTGGGACAAAGTTCTTTTTGGAAAGCCTCTTCTAAAGCATCAATTGCATTTGCCAAGAGATTCATAAATACCTGATTCATTTGCCCTGCAAAACACTGAATTTTAGGCATTTCGCTATATTCTTTCACTACTTGAATTTGAGGGCGATTATTTTGTGCCTTGATCCGGTGTTGCAAAATTAGCAGAGTACTTTCGATTCCTTCATGCAGATCAGCCGTTTTGAACTCAGCTTCATCCAAACGAGAGAAGATTCGTAGACTGAGAACAATTTCCCGGATACGTTTAGCCCCCATTTTCATTGAGGTTAATATCTTAGGCAAATCTTCTATTAGATATTCAATATCGTTCAGTTCGTTAGCATTTTGAATTTCTGGCTCTGGATAGGGGTAGTATTTTTGATAAAGCTTAATTAACACCAACATCTGTTGAGTATAATCATGAGTGTATTCGAGGTTGCCGTAGATAAAGTTAACTGGATTGTTGATTTCATGGGCAATTCCCGCCACTAGTTGACCCAGACTCGACATCTTTTCAGATTGAATTAATTGGATTTGGGTTTTTTGCAAGTCTTTTAGAGCTTGCTGAAGTTCTACTTCTGCCTGCTGGCGATCGCTAATTTCGTCTCGTAATTGTTCGTTAGCATTGACCAACTCATCTCTGGAATGTTGGAGATCGTCTGCCATTTTGTTAAATGAGGTAGCTAACTCCCCAATTTCATCCTGGGAGCGAATACTAACTCTGGTATCAAGCTTCCCTTCGGACAGATTTAGCACAGCCTGCTGGAGTTGTTTAATCGGTTTTGAGATACTTCTAGAGATCAAATAGCCTGCTGATAATGCCAGGATGCCAAAAGCCAAACTGATCAACGACGTGACAACAATATTTTTTTCGGCTGTTGCTAGCGCTGCTTTATAAAGCGGTGTATATTCTAGAACGACTGCACCAATTGTTTCACCCTTGTTTGTCTTAAAAGGAACAGCAATCAATTTAATTCCTTTTGGGTACTCAGGACTAGTCTCAATATATGTTCTTGATACACCATCTTGAATAGTTTTACCAACTTCATTATTGCGATCGTGGTCTAATCGTGTACCGATATCTTCAACAACCACATCTGCCAGAATAATTTTATTTCGGTCTACAATCTCCAAATCGCGCTGACGTTGTTTGTGTAGCGATTGCACATGCTCTTGTAACTGAGCTAGCATTTCCTCGCGCGATCGCATTTTGTGGTGTTCAAACTCATTACTTACGAAATATCCCAGTAATCCAGCAACCTCTTCAGCCTCTTTTTGAGCAAGATATTTAGCTATCTTCAATTGTTGATGTGCACTAATTGCACCAACAATTACTGAGAGAGCAGCCATTCCTAGAATACCCGAAATTAATTTCTGACTAATCTTCATTCCTTGCTCGAAACCTCAAGTGCTGGCTACTGTGCTGATTTAGTTTTGGGGAGTTTGCCCTGATTCTAAAATTCCCAGTTGTCAGCCTGAAAGCTACAGAGTCAAATAATTTTAGATTTTGAATTTTAGATTTTGGATTTTAGATTTACTCCATCCACTCTTGGGATGCAGCTTGGGGATTTTTGATTTGCGTAAGCGTTGCGTAAAGTCTGCCACATAGCTTAGAGAGGCTACTCATAGCAAGATACCCATAGGGGTGAGTAGATTAAAAATAGACTATCTCAAAGGCAATTTATGACTTCTTTTGAAACTTCATCTGAAGATTTGGTACTAGTTGCTGGTGCTACTGGTGGAGTAGGGCAACTGGTGGTAGGCAAACTCCTGGAAAAGGGTTTGAAAGTTCGCGTTCTGACACGCAATACCGCAAAAGCCGAAGAAATGTTTAACCAGAGAGTAGAAATTGCCGTTGGTGACATCCGTCAGCCAGCTACACTCCCAACCGCAACGCAAAATGTCACCCACATAATCTGCTGTACTGGAACCACTGCCTTTCCCTCTGCGCGATGGGAGTTTGACGAAACCCCGAACTTGCTTGAATGGGGAATAACTTTCCTTAACCCCAAATCTAGCGAAGCAAAAGCAAAGAATAGTCCGGCCAAAGTAGATGCCCAAGGTGTCAGCAACGTAGTTACAGCAGCACCCCAGAATTTGAAGCGATTCGTTTTCGTCTCTTCCTGTGGAATTCTCCGTAAAGATCAGTTTCCTTTCAGTATTCTTAACGCTTTTGGTGTCTTAGATGCCAAACAAAAAGGTGAGGAATCCATAATTAGTTCAGGATTGCCCTACACCATTATCCGCCCAGGACGTTTGATTGACGGGCCTTATACCTCATACGACCTCAACACACTGCTAAAGGCAAAAACCGGCGGTAAATACGGTGTAGTCGTAGCCACAGGAGATACACTGTCAGGTGATACCAGCCGAATTGACGTAGCAAACGCTTGCGTAGAATGCCTTTTTCAGTCAAGTACTTCCAAGAAAATTTTTGAAATAGTCAACCAGGGACAAAGACCACCTGTAATTGATTGGGAAACTCTTTTCTCTCGACTTAAGTAACTACTAAGTGCTGAGTCATATTTTATCCAATGCCCAATGCCCAATGCTCAATGCCCAATGCCCAATGCCCAATGCCCAATGCCCAATGCCCAATCCCCAATTCCCCATGCCCAATGCCCCATGCCCAATCCCCAATTCCCAACACTTTACCTCTAAAGACGGCAAACACCACTCTGATGTTACGGTTCACCCTAATTACTGAAAGTACTAATTCTCATACATTAGACAGAGTGAAGGCAAATCAATCTATGAACCAACTAAAAAAACTATTTAGTTAGTTTAACCGTCCTAAGCAAGGTTCGGGAAACCACCCTTCATGGACTGGCTACCACTAAGCTTCAGTATATATATCAGCATAGTCTGGAGTTTTAACCCCAGGAAAGCCAAATCAAAGGTATTCATGCTGAATTGGCTGATTTATTGACCTGTTGGTTCAAAATTTAGTCCTTTTTATTCTCATTCATTCATTCATTTGTAGTTATACGGAGCCAGCACCTAAAATGGCAAAAGTAGTTGGAATTGACTTAGGAACAACGAACTCCTGCGTAGCAGTGATGGAAGGTGGTAAACCCACAGTAATTGCTAATGCTGAAGGTTTTCGGACAACGCCATCAGTAGTAGCATTTGCGAAAAATGGCGACAACTTGGTTGGCCAAATCGCCAAACGCCAAGCGGTGATGAACCCCGAAAATACGTTTTACTCAGTCAAACGCTTTATCGGTCGCCGCTACGACGAAGTTAGTAACGAAGCAACTGAAGTTTCTTACAAGGTTCTCAGCAGCAACGGCAATGTCAAATTAGATTGTCCGATAGCTGGTAAACCGTTTGCTCCTGAAGAAATTTCTGCAAAGGTTCTTCGCAAACTAGTTGAAGATGCCAGCAAATACCTTGGTGAAACTGTCACCCAAGCTGTAATCACCGTTCCCGCATACTTTAACGACTCTCAACGGCAAGCGACAAAAGACGCTGGTAAAATCGCAGGTATTGAAGTCCTGCGGATTATCAACGAGCCGACTGCTGCTTCTCTAGCTTATGGCTTTGACAAGAAGAGTAACGAAACCATCCTCGTATTTGACCTTGGTGGTGGTACCTTCGACGTATCTGTGCTGGAAGTAGGAGATGGAGTTTTTGAAGTACTAGCCACATCTGGGGATACACACCTTGGTGGTGACGACTTTGATAAAAAAATAGTTGACTTTTTAGCTGAAAAGTTCAAGAAAGCCGAAGGCATTGAACTACGCAAAGACAAACAAGCTTTACAACGTCTGACTGAAGCCGCAGAAAAAGCCAAAATTGAGCTTTCTAGCGTTACCCAAGCAGAAATTAACCTACCATTTATCACCGCTACCCAGGATGGGCCCAAGCACCTGGATACAACCCTGACTCGCGCCACATTTGAAGAACTTTGTTCTGACTTAATCGACCGTTGCCGTATCCCTGTAGAAAACGCTCTCCGGGATGCCAAGTTAAGCAAAAGCGATATTGATGAAGTGGTGTTAGTTGGTGGTTCTACCCGGATTCCCGCAGTCCACCAGATTGTGAAGCAGGTATTGGGTAAAGACCCTAACCAAAGTGTTAACCCTGATGAAGTCGTAGCAATTGGTGCAGCGATTCAAGCAGGTGTACTGAATAATGAAGTTACTGGCATCTTGTTGTTAGATGTATCACCCCTTTCTTTGGGTGTTGAAACATTGGGCGGCGTAATGACCAAAATTATCCCCCGCAACACAACAATTCCCACCAAGAAATCGGAAGTCTTCTCCACCGCAGTGGATGGTCAAACCAACGTAGAAATTCACGTCCTTCAAGGTGAACGCGAATTCTCTAACGACAACAAGAGTTTGGGAACCTTCCGTCTAGATGGTATTCCTCCTGCACCACGTGGCGTTCCTCAAATTGAAGTGGTGTTCGATATTGACGCTAACGGTATCCTTAACGTCACCGCTAAGGACAAAGGTACTGGTAAAGAACAGTCTATCAGCATAACCGGCGCTTCCACTCTGGATAAAAATGACGTTGATCGGATGGTAAGAGAAGCTGAACAAAACGCTTCATCTGACAAAGACAAGCGTGAGAAGATTGAACGCAAGAACCAAGCCGATTCTTTGGCATACCAAGCTGAAAAGCAGCTGCAAGAATTGGGCGATAAAGTTCCCGATGCTGACAAGACCAAAGTCGAAGGTTTAGTGAAAGAACTGCGGGAAGCAGTTGCTAAAGAAGACGATGAGCAAATCAAAAAGCTCACTCCAGAATTGCAACAAGCTTTATTCGCCGTTGGTAGCAACATCTATCAACAAGCTGGTGCGGGTGCTGCACCTGGCGCTGAACCTCAAGATGGCGGTTCCACCTCTAGTTCTGGTAGCGGCGACGATGTGATTGACGCTGATTTTACAGAGAGTAAATAATTTCCCTACTCCTTTCGGGATGATTATTTTATCCCGCTTCATATTACCCATCCAAGCTAAATGCCTGGGTGGGGATTTTTTTTGAGGATGCAAATTAAAGTATTTTCAGCTTAAGCACGTGCTAGTAAGGGAGCAGCAGCTAATAAGGTTTTGGTATAAGGGTGCTGAGGATTGGCAAAAATCTTTTTTGTCAGACCGATTTCAACAATTTGACCGGCATTCATCACGGCAATACGATCGCACAAAAATCGAGCTAACCAAAGATCGTGGGTGATGAATAGATAAGTTAACTCAAATTCTTCTTTTAATTGCAACATCAAATCCAGCACCTGCGACTGCACACTAGCATCTAACATACTCACTGGTTCATCGCAGATCAAAAGTTTGGGGTGAGTAATCAAAGCACGAGCGATCGCAACTCTTTGCTGTTGTCCACCAGATAAATCTGATGGATAACGCTCATAATACACTTCTGGCGGTGTTAATCCAACTTTCTCTAGCATCCAAAAAACTTGTTCTTTTGCTTTAACCGGATCGGCTAGATTGTGGATAAATAAAGGATCGGCGATACTTTGTCCCACCGTCATCGCTGGATTGAGACAAGCATGGGGATCTTGAAAAACCATTTGGATTTGTCGCCGTGAGGAGCGAATTTCTTGACGCGACAGCGTAGTTAAATCTTGTCCTAAAAACTCAACTTTGCCACTGGTGGGACGAATTAGTTGCAAAATTGTTCGTGATAGTGTACTTTTACCACAACCTGATTCGCCGACTAAGCCGAGAATTTCTCCGGGATAGAGATCCAAGTTAATACCATCTACTGCTTTAATAGTCTGGGCTTGTGTCTTAAACAGTCGTTCGATAAAGTTAGGTTCTATAGTGTAATATTGTTTGAGTTCAGTAATACTCAAAATTGGGGATTTATCATTAATAATCGGTAATTGCTTTTCTGAGTCATTGGCAATTATCAATTCTCCATCATCTTTTACTGCTTGAATATGTAAAGCTGCTTTTAAGAGCGATCGCGTATATTCATGTTGAGGTTGCCTAAAGACGGTTTCTGTAGAACCCATTTCGACCATTTTGCCGTGGTACATCACGCCAATGCGATCGCAATATTCAGCCACCATTGCTAAATCGTGAGAAATTAGCAACAATCCCATGTTTTCTTCAGCGCATAGGCGAGTCAATTCTTTCAATATCTGCGCGGAAACTGTGACATCTAAGCTGGTGGTGGGTTCATCAGCAACAATCAATTTCGGGTTGAGGAGTAAAGCTAAAGCGATCGCTACTCGTTGGCGCATTCCACCGCTAAATTCGTGGGGATACTGATTCCAGCGACTAGGCGGAATATTCACCTTGGCTAAGGTAGCAAGTGCTTTTTTTTTGGCTTCCCGCGTTGATAATTCTGGTGAGTGCGCCTGAAGGGTTTCGATACAATGCTTACCAATCGTCATCAACGGATCGAGGCGTGTCATGGGATCTTGAAAAATTAAGGCGATCGCCTCTCCTCGGAATTTCCGCAACTGGTTGGGCATCAAGTCAAACACCGACTGTCCTTGAAATGTCACCCGTCCCTCAAGACAACTAGAGGCTGGTAGTAAACGCATTACTGCCCTTCCTATAGTTGATTTGCCACAACCCGACTCTCCCACCAATCCCATTTTTTCACCTGGTTGCAAGGTGAAAGATACATCATCAACCGCCCAGCTTGCCTCTTCTCCACTCCGTTGAGGATAGGCAACTCGCAGATTTTCGATACAGAATAAGGCTTCACTCATAGTTTAGTTATCAGCCCTGGGCTACCAGCTTTTATAATTTCAAATTTAAGATAGTCTATCAGATTAGTATTAAACCTCCATTCTGCAAATATATTTATTGTCTTAGCTAACCTAACTTAGCAAGGCTGTTTTCTGTTTAGGGACTTCCAACAAATAAATTATCTAATCTTGTGGGGTGGGCATCTTGCCCGCCCAGTTCAATAGGGCGGGCAAGATGCCCACCCCACAATAAGTAGTTGAGTATTTTTTTATTTGGAAGTCCCTTAGAGGATGTTTGAAAAGTATTTTTGGTAACATCAAAGCATCAGGAATCTCACCCTGTCATATCTTTAATCCCTCTCCTTAGTAAGGAGAGGGACAGGTTTTACTACGTAAAACCAGGGTGAGGTTTCTTAGGGGCTACCGCAAATCGCCTCACCAAAGACTTCTGTCTACACCCTAGCTTCCTGTGGGGGAGAGGAATGGAAGTGTAATTTATAGTATAATTTACGATTTTTCAAACATCCTTTTAGCACCTGCGATTAAATCAGCCAGTTTTAGATATTTACAAGTTAATTTAACTAATTAATTCACCCCTTTGTGTGAGGTAATTAGCAAAGCAATAAGTGTATTTTACTTATAGTAAGACTAACAGAAGATGGTTTGAAACAGCATTTACACAAAGGATATATCAATCATGTTAAACCTGATATTAACTGGATGTATCAAAATTAAAACATTAGTGCTTTCAACAGCTTTTTTACTGGCTGTACAAACTTTAGCCAATGCTCAACAATCCGTTCCTAGCTTGACTCCAGCACAAGCTCAAAGTTTATCCCGTGACTTAGTTCCATATAATTCTCAAGACTTTTTTAGGCAAGGAAAAGACTCGATTGAGAGAGAAATTCAAATTCTTAGGCAAAGGCAACTACCATCACTTAAACCTGTTCTTAAGATTGATTCAGTACAGCAGATTAAAAGACCACCTACTCAGCAAAAACCTGAATAGAGTAGTCGGCTTTGATTTATGAATTAATTTCTGTAAGGATGCGAAGTACAAGTGCAATATGCAGGCGACAGGAAAGTTGTACTGAGTTTGTTCAAAAATCAAATCTGAGTTCTGTATCTTATCTAAGTAAGAAGCATTATAGCGGTTCTCGGTTGAGTGAGATACACCCGTAGGGGCACGGCACTGCCGTGCCCTCACACCTTGCGATATAATGTTCCACTGCATCTGAATGGGAACCGCTATATGCTGTTATGACATTTCAGATCGCTTTAAGCTATAGCAGCTAAATTGAATTGCACTCTCAGCCATTACAATCATTATGCTCTGCTTTCGATAAACAGAGCTTTTGTATTTTGAATAAACTTTACAACAAAAATTTACAATTCTAATCGTCTAGCAAACTCATCAACGCTTGAACTTCAACATCTTGCGGCTCTGACAATTGAGACTGTAACTTTAATAATTGACTCTGTAGTGCTTCTACTACATGAGGCATGTTAGATTCTTGTGCAATTTTTAACTGATTTTCTTTAATTTGGATTTGTTGAACCAAGTTGTTTTCAACATGAATTGAGTTGTAATGTTGAACAATCATAGATTTATATTTTTTATCAATCTCTAAAGGGCAATTAAATTTATCACCAGTGTATTATTCCACACTTTTATCAGTTTTTAAATATTTGATGATTTAATCTTTAAGGAATTGCAAAAAATAAATTATTCTAAATTATTTTTACATTTGTAAGTTAGCACAGTTGTGTTAACTTATTATGGAGTGTTTTTTTAGCTGGAAGTCCCTGATGAGTCATGGTGTTTACGGGTATGGCAGGACTAATACACCATGCCCATCTTTTTAGAAGTTTTTCAAAAAACGAAAATCATAATCTGGCGGTTATCAATTGCATGAATTTAAAGTTTAAAAACTCAACCATTTTTACGTTTGTAAAAATCCTATCTACAGTGCTTATAACCAGCGCCATCGCATTAGAATCGTGGAATATTTATGCGGCAATAAATAATATTAATGTACCAATTAGCCTCAATCCAATTTTTTGGATTGAGCGTTTTGCTATGACTTGCCATTTTATTGAGGGTATTGTAGCAGCTTTTTATGCACCTTCAAGAAAAAAGATGCCAATACAATATGCTGCTTATACTTTTTTTGTAGGCACTATTGGGTTGTTAGAACTGTTTGATCGAGATGATGCTTCTACGTCTTGAGGATGTGAGGTTTTTGGATTAAGTAGGTTGGTAGCGATGCCTACGGCGGTAAACTACGCATCTTAAGGGATTTCCAAGGAATAAATTATCTCAAAAAACGAACCACAGAGACAATAGAGTTGCCAGTGCGTTGGGCGGGTTCCCCGACTTGTAGCAACTGGTGCAACACAGAGAGAGGAGAGATTAAGAGGATTTTTGCCTCAGTTTTGGAATATTTTTTCATACAAGTGGCTGATGAATCTGACAGGCAGAAGGAGGTATAGTTTGTATAGTAAGCTTTTTGCTGCAATTTTATTTTGATACTAAGGAATTAAAAAATGTCTGCTGATACTCAGATAGTTAGTTATGTTGAAGAAAGTGAATTTGATGTTGTTTTAAATGGAAGTGAAGAGAAAGTAGTTGTTGTTGATTTTACTGCTACTTGGTGTGGCCCCTGTCGGCTAGTCAGTCCGTTAATGGAGCAACTTGCCGAGGAATACAAAGGCCGCGCTAAAGTCGTTAAGGTAGATGTTGACAGAAATAAGCCTATTTTTAAAAGATTCGGTCTTCGCAGTATTCCAGCAGTTTTAATTTTTAAAGATGGTGATTTAGCAGAAACTATCGTGGGAGTTTCTCCTTATGAACAGTTTAGTGAAGCTGTTAAGAAGCTTCTTGAGGCTGTTCCAACCTAATTTGTAATTCAAAAAGGTTTTGACGCGATGCCTGATAATGGCATTGACTTTTCAGGTGGTGTTTAAATTCCCCGAAGTTTTGAACATCGGACTTCTCACCACTTGAACCATATTTGTAAAATATGCATTTTTAAGGCTGCCCTGTTCGCCTATAATGTGATTGCAGTAATCCACTAGAATATTGTTTTGAGTTAATAAGCTGCAATTTTTCTTCAGGGGTAGGCGGTGGGAAAAGCTGTATACCGCTACCTAAGATAGTTGGAATCGTTGAAATAATATATTCGTCAATCAAGCTGTGCTGAAGAAACGAATTGATTAATGCTCCGCCACCCACTAACCAGATATTTTCAAAACCTTGAGCCTCTATATTTACTAAGGCGTTCTTTACTGTATCAGAAATAAATACAACGTCTTGACGCTCAGATTGGAGGTGACGTTTGGTGAAAACAAATGATCTCTTCCCCGGATAAGGCCATTCATCAAAACCAAGTCCTACTTCATAAGTATTGCTGCCCAAAACAATAGCATCAATGGATTCGTAGAAAGCACCATAACCGTAGTCTTCGCCCTCTATATTAAGGATTGATAGCCAATCAATTCCGCCATCGCTGCGAGCAATATAACCATCCAAACTAGCTGCAATATAGAGTGTAACTTTCGTCATTTTACTGTCAATTAGTTACGTTTTTTGATTGTGGGATTTAAACCGACCTGCAATAAATTCTCGCTTAGATAAATGCTTTGTATTACGTTTGGTAACTCGCTCTCGCCACATCTTGAAACTAGATTCTTTCATTTCGCGCCTCATTAAGGCAATTACTTGTTTCTCCAATAGTCCAAACTGAGCTTCAATAGCATCAAAAGATGTTCTATCTTCCCATGCCATCTCAATGATGCGATTGATGGTTTCTGAATCGAGGTTAGGTAGCTTCATTCCTTTTCTGGCAATTGGTAAATTCGAGCTAAGTAGGTAGGCGTAATTAAATATAATATCAAACCTCACCCTCAATCCCTCTCCTTACTAAGGAGAGGGAAGCCGGAGGCAAGGTGAGGTTTGATATTTAATTTGAACCACTTACTTACAGCGTATTGCGGGTAAATGAAGTACACGGGTAGGGGCACAACATGTTGTGCCCCTACGATGATCTGTACCTCACCAAGTTGCAATCTGCTGTATATATATTTTACTTTTCATTTTGAAGAACCGTTGTGTCTGCTGCACCGAGTTGTAGACTATAGAGGTTGGCATAGACACCTTGCTGATCGATGAGTTCGGCGTGAGTACCTTGCTCTACAATTTGTCCCTGCTGAATTACTAATACCCGATCTGCCTGAGTAACTGTACTGAGACGGTGGGCAATTACGAAACTGGTACGACCTTGCAGCAAACGTGCGATCGCAGTTTGTACTAGTGCTTCTGTGCGCGTGTCAATGCTGCTGGTGGCTTCATCAAGAATCAGAATTCGCGGGTTAACCAACACCGCACGGGCAATACTGATTAGTTGTCGCTGTCCCTGGCTGAGGGGCGCTCCCCGTTCACCCAATTGGGTTGTATAACCTTGTGGTAATGAGGTAATGAACTCATGTACATTTGCCAGTTGTGCAGCCTCTTCAATGTCAGCTTGGCTACTATAGGGAGCGCCAAAGGCAATGTTTTCAGCAACAGTGCCAGTAAAGAGAATATTGTCTTGCAGAACGATGCCAATTTGTCGCCGCAGACTGGCTTGAGTAACACTACGCACGTCAACATCATCAATTTTCACTGCACCGCCAGATACATCGTAGAAGCGCAAAATCAAGTTAATAATTGTGCTTTTTCCCGAACCAGTCGGCCCAACTAATGCAATCATCTGCCCTGGATAGGCGTGCAAATTCACCCCTTTAAGAACCAATTGATCTGGGTTATAGCCAAACTGGACATCCTCAAAAGTCACTTCCCCCTGAATGGGCGGCATTTCTGTCGCATTGGGTGCGTCTTTGAGTTCTGACGGTTCATCTAGTAATAGAAAGATTCGCTCTAATCCAGCGAAGGCAGATTGAGCTTGGGTGTAAAACTGGCTGAGAATCTGGATCGGGCGGAAGAACTGCTGGACGTAAAGTAAAAAGGATGTCACCACACCCACTGTTGCAGCCCCAGTGACGGCAAGATAACCCCCATAAGCCAGCACCCCTGCGGTTGCAAGTGTGTTGAGAAAATCGATGGAGGGCAAAAAGGCGGAAGTAATTGCCACTGCCTCGACGTTGGCATCACGATTGGCGGCGTTGAGAACGTCAAATTCTGCGATGTTCATCTGTACGCGATTAAATGCCTGTGCTTCTCGGACACTGACAATATCTTCTTCCAACTTGGCGGAAAGCTCCCCAATGGTCTGTCTGGTAACGCGAAATCTGGCTCTTGCCCAACGTGCAAATACACTTGTGGTAACAATCATCAGTGGCACAACCAGGTTGCTCAACAAGCCGAGTCGCAGGTTGATTGCGAGCATGGCAATAACTATACCAATCAAACTGAAAATGTTGCCGAGCATTTGCGCGATCGTCAGTCCAAATGCTTGATTTACAGTATTGACATCATTCAGTAGGCGGCTCATTAAATCGCCCGCTTCACTGCGATCGAAAAAGCTGAGGGGCAGACTTTGAATTTTAAGAAAAATATCTTGCCTCAATTGAGCTAGCAATCGCTGCATAATCCAGCCGACTCGAATAATTTGACCCCGGGTTGCTAAAACTCCAAGTCCGTAGTTCAGCGCTAGTAGCCCTAATAACATTAGGAGTCCTTGCAAATTCCCTTGGGCAATTAGGTGATCGATCGACCAACCGAGGAAAAACGGGCCAATTGCCTGGGTTGAAGCACCAAAAAATACTAATGTCAAGGCAATGGGAATTTCTTTGCGATAAAGTAGTACATATTGCAAAAAGCGCCGTAGGGTGGAGAGTTGCTTACTTGACTGCTCAGATGCAACAAGGGGAACTGTGCTTCTCATAGCAATTTTAGATTTTGGATTTTGGATTACAAGGTTTTTATAAAAATCTAGGACTAGCCTTTTCAAGGTGGGTAAAAATTTCGGCTAATAAATTCCACTTTAAGCTCTTTACTCTGTGTCCTCTGCGCCTCTGTGGTTAAGAAAATTATTTTTAAACCGCAGAGTCACAGAGAGCGCTGAGAAAAATAAGAGATTTTACGAATCATCTTGAAAGGGCTAGTCCTAAAATCGTTAAGCAATACTATTTATGTTAGTTTGGTATCCTTTTTTTCTTTCGCCTTTACCTGAGATTCCAAAATTGCCCCGTAGAGGGGGCTGGTTTGCATCAATTCCTCGTGAGTGCCTTGGGCTACCAATCGGCCTTTATCTATGAGAAAAATGCGATCGGCATTCTTGACGGTGCTAATGCGTTGCGCTACGACAAACGTGGTACACGCTTTTTGGCGCATTAAGCCATCTAGTTCGGCTTGAATATGGGCAGCAGTGGCGGCATCTACGGCTGAGGTACTATCGTCTAAAATCAAAATGCTGTAATCGGTTAGTAAGGTACGAGCGATCGCAATTCTTTGTTTTTGTCCGCCAGATAAACCCACGCCGCGTTCGCCCACAATCGTCTCGTAGCCATCGGGTAAACCGATAATAAAATCGTGCATTTGTGCAGTTTTTGCAACCTCAATCACTTCCTCTAGGGTTGCATCGGGTTTAGCGTAGGCAATATTTTCGCGGATTGTGCCAGAGAAAAGGGTGGTTTCTTGAAATACAATCCCAATTCGCGATCGCAGGCTTTTGAGGGTAAAATCTTTTACGTCTCGTCCGTCAATACGAACTGCTCCCTTGGTGACATCATAAAAGCGGGCAAGCAAGTTCATAATTGTGCTTTTCCCGGAACCAGTCATCCCTAAAACGGCGATTAGTTCTTTGGGCTTTGTTTCAAAGGAAACTTCTTTGAGAGTTTCAGTACTGGCTCCTGGATAGCGAAAGGAAACATTTTCAAAGGTGATTCTACCAACGCAGGAGGCAAAGGGGACAGCACCGGGGCGATCGCGGATTTCAATTTCTGCATCCACAACTTCATAGACTCGTTCAGCAGAAGCAGCTGATTGAGCGATCGCAGGTGCTGCAAATCCAATTAACAAAATAGGTTGGAGAATTAATGCTAGGTAGGAGTTAAACGCCACCAATTCGCCGATGGAGAATCTACGCCCAATTACCTGCGCTCCCCCATAACCAAAAACTGCCAGTGTTACAAAGTTACTTAGCAAGAAGATAAAGGGGAAGGTATTATGGATGGCATTAATGGTCTTCATGTTTGCCTTAACTAGACCATCATTTAGGGTTGTGTACCGCGATCTTTCGGTTGATTCCCTAACAAACGCTTTCACCACCCGAATTCCGATCAAGTTCTCTTGCAATACAGCATTAAGGTCGCTTAATTGCTCTTGTACTTGCCGAAAAAGGTTGTTATTGCGAGTAACAAATCTTGCCATCAGCCATGCTGATATCGGCACTGCCGTTAGGGTAATCAGTGCTAGTTGCCAGTTCATCACCAGCAAAACTACCGCAATAGTCACCAATGTGACAATGCCACCAATGACCTGAATCAGGCTAGTACCTACAAAGGTACGGATCTGCTCAATATCGCTGGTGACACGAGTTAAAAGTTGGGAAGTCTGCGCTTGGTCATGATAGCTGAAACTGAGATTTTGAATTTTGCTAAAAATCTTGTTCCGCAGATCATAAGCTACACCCTGAGATGCTGCTTCTGCCAAATAGCTTTGTCCAAAGTTAAACAAACCACGAGCGATCGCGGCGAGTACCATCCAGGCGGCGCTGTGTAGCACAATTTGGAGGTTGTTTTGGCTAATCCCCTGATCGATTCCCCATCTAAATAGTTGTGGAGTAACGGCATTTGCGATCGTCAACATCAACAAGCTGACTAATGCTCCGAGCGAAGTCCATCGGTAAGTGCTTAAACTTTTAAGTACACGCCGCATTGGTTGTATTGACGAAGTTTCCTGGAGTTCTGGTTGCTGAACCACTGAAATGCACCCCTGTATCTTTGAAAAATTATCTCGCACTTTGATTGTAAAAAACCAATTGCTCAGTGGTAAGTAAGTGGGCCAAATTAAATATAAAACCTAACCCTGCTTCCGGCTTCCTTCTCCTTAGTAAGGCTACGGTGTACACACAAGTAAGTCATCGAATTACCCACAACAAAAGAAAAACCTCACCCTGTCCTATCCTTAATCCCTCTCCTTAATAAGGAGAAGGACAGATTTTGCACAGCAAAATCAGGCTGAGGTATCTCCGGCTGCGCGATAAATTTTAAAACCCCGTCAACAACTATTTGTGTGTACACCGTAGCCTTAGTAAGGAGAGGGATTGAGGGTGAGGTTTGATCTTATATTTAATTACGCCTACCTACTTAAACGCGAGCTATTTGTGGTGAAAAATCTAAATTTTGGTTCTAATTTTGGGACAACGACATGAGAAAATACTTATTTAGCAAGCATTGCAGCTAATCAATTTAAATTAGGACTGACGCAAAACTATCCGTCTATAGGGGCAATTCATGAATTGCCCCTACATGGTGTTTGGATAATTCCTATAAATTTCGACAAAAAACAAAGAACAAGAATAATGTCACAAAATTTTCATAATAATTCCGAATTTCCCTCAGATAAGATGTCAACTGCTATCAGTCGCACAGCAAAGCCAAGTTCTGAGTTCTACTCTATTTTTTCTGAAGAAGAAGTTTTAGGGATAATTCATGCATTAGAAGTCAAACGAGAAATACCTTTAAAGTATTCTTATAAAGGTAGAGGTGCAAAAATTTGGGACGATTTTTATCAAAAATATGTTATTCCTAGATGGTATCGAACATCGAATGTTGAAATTGACCTTTTAAATGAAAATTTCAATTACTTTAATAACACTATTCCAAATGGGACAAAAATCAATATTGTAGATGTTGGTGCAGGTAATTCATATCCAGTTAAAAAATTTATTCAAAGACTTCATAAGTTGGAAAAAGTAAATAAATATATAGCTCTAGATATAAGTGAAGAATTGCTTCATGTATCCCAAAATAATTTTAAAAAATGGTTTCCTCTAATCGAGTTTATTAGTTCCACAATTGACATAGAAAATAATCCTGTACCCATAACCTTATTTCAAAATAAAGCCGATATTGAAATTGATAATAGAGCAAAAATATTTTTCCATTTAGGTGTTACCATTGGGAACCATCAAAATAGAGACAAGGTATTTAAAAACTTTCGAGATAGTATGGGAAAAAACGATTACCTGGTGTTTACTAATGAAATTGGCTCTAACTCTACATGGGATGGAAACGTGAGAGGTGGATGCAAATATCATGTAGAAGAAATATATGGATGGGTTAAAAATAAAATTGGGATTAAATCTGAAGACTGTGAATTGGTAAGAAAGTATGATTTAAAAACCGATAGTATAATTGCTAATATCAAACTACATCATGATTACACTATAAACTTCAATCGAATGGGGATAGCTAAAAGTATTGAAATTCCTGAAGGTGAAGAAATTACTATTTGGCGACATCATAAATTTGAAATTCCTCAACTTTTGCAAGAATTAGAACGTTCTGGATTGCAACTGCTTCAATATAGTACTGACAAATATAAATCACATATCATGGTGATTTGTAAAATTGCCAGTAACTAACGCATCAAGATCCTCGACTTCTTTAAGAAGTCGAGGATCTAACTATTCAGATGGTGTAAATAAAATATTTATTTATGATGATACTAGAAAATCAGTTTCACTTGGTTTTTGCATCAATTAAATATACATCAAACGCGGTCTAGGTTGAGGAATTGAACGCCCTAAATCCTTAGCTGTTTCTATCCATTCCTGCATAACTAATTCTACATTATGCAGGGCTTCTTGATAAGTATTACCGTCAGCAGCACAACCTAATAATTCTGGTACTTCTGCAATAAAGGCTTGATCTAATTCACTCCAGTAGAGAATAATCTCATAGCGAAACATTATTTTTACTTCCTAAGTTATACTTTATAATTACTGCACGAACTTGTTTAACTTGATAACTTTTGGCTTTTCCTCTCTTATGTTGCAGGTTTAATATTTCCTCAACATCGGCTTTGACAAAAATGCGATGATCGCCACGAATCCGTTCATCAAAGCCTAGTGTATATAAGAGTTGCCACAGTTGGGCGAAAGGGATGTCTGTATCAGAAGTCCCAGAGAGAATTTTTTCTAAGAGTTTATCTTGCTGACTCACGTTTTTCTAACTGTCTTAATGCTTCTATAGTCTCATATTTATTTAAAATCAGGACAGACAAAAGCAAATGGATCTTACAGATGCTTTATTTGAAACGATATTTTGCACAAAGTTTTGACTAGCATGAAGGTGCATCATTTTGCTTGACACTGATAGTTTTATTATTTTCTGTGATGCGATCGCATCACACGCACCAAAAGCTATAGTCTGGCAGACACGGTGTATTAAACCTAACAGATAACCCCTATACTCAAATTTACAAATGATATAGGTAACTACAGAGGTCAAATTGTTGAGATTGCTAATATCATAAGCTGAAGTATAAATCCATCTCAGTTAGTATTGACTACTGAGCAATAAATATCACGCGAATATGAACAACCAAATTCTAGGTGCAGCCGCATTTTTAACCACAATTAGTTTGACAACAAGCGTACAAGCAGCGAATTCTGAACATATTAGACAGTTATTAGCAACCAAACAATGTCAAAACTGTGATTTGATTAATGCAGGTTTAGTGATGGCTGACTTATCTGGAGCCAATTTGAGTGGGGCTAATCTCACAGGTGCTAACCTCAGCCGTGCAAACTTGAGTGGTGCAGATTTGCGGGGTGCAAACTTGAGTGGCGCTAGTTTATTTGGTGTTAACCTGAGCGAAGCTAAATTTAGTGGGGCAAATTTGGCGGGTGCTGATTTGAGAAATAGTTATCTAGTAAATGCAGAACTGACTGGTGCTTACCTAAATGGTGCTAACTTCCAAGGTGCAGTTGGGATACCATTACAAATTGCTTCCCCAGGAGAATTTTATGCTTTGGGTGTAGCAGAAGGTCAAAAAGGCAACCAACAACAAGCAATCGGTTATTTTAATCAAGCGATCGCTATTAAACCAGAATATGCAGGCGCTTATTTAGCTCGTGGTATCGCCCGTTACCAAATACTAGATAGACAAGGTGCATTAAAAGATGCCCAAGCTGCTGAAAAATTGTTTACATCCCAAAGCAATAACTCTGGAACACAAACAGCGCAGGCTTTTATTAAAGAACTGCAAACACCCGTAAATGAAAATGTAAAGACAGGTAATTCCAATTTAGTTGACTTGTTTGGAAACATTGGCTCACTCCTGCTCCAGTTCTTGCCTTTTTAAATACTTCCTTTTTGAAGATACAAAACAAATGACAAATGACTTTATCTAACGAATTATGGGCAGCAAATCAAGACTTAGCTCAAGCTTGCCTAGAGCATCCTTTCGTTCAAGGCATTGGGGATGGTACTCTTGAGCAGATAAAATTTGCTTACTACGTAGGACAAGATGCTTTTTTCTTAGAAGCTTTTGCCCGTGCTTACAGTATAGCCGCAGCTAAAGCACCAGACTGGTTAGGTTTCACCACATTTCATAACTTAGCTAGTGGAGTTTTAGAAGAGCTGCGGTTGCATAGTGGCTATGCTTCTCAGTGGAAAGTCAATTTGAACTCCGTGAAACCGGGAGCCGCCACCCGTCGCTACACTGACTTTTTATTAGCAACTGCTTGGGGGCAAGATGTGGGTTTAACTGCTGCCGCAATGTCTCCGTGTATGCGTTTGTACGCCTTTTTGGGAGAACAGCTAGCTTGTAATGGTATTCGTAATCATCAATATGCAGACTGGATTCGCACTTACAGCAGCGCAGAATTTCAACCATTAGCACAACAATTAGAAAGTTTGGTTGACAATTATGCCACTAGCAATTCTGTTGTGCATTCAACCTATCGTTATGCTATGTTTTGCGAACGCGACTTTTTTCAGGCTGCATGGGAATAGCCGAAATGAAGGGTCAGAAACCTCTTCATATTCTTAGAGGATGTTTGAAAAGTCGTAAAGTATACTATAAACCCCGCTTCCATTCCTCTCCCCGAAGCGGAGAGAGGCTTTGAAACCCCCATTCCCTCTCTTCGAGACGCTGCGCGAACGTAGGGAAGGGGGGTTAGGTTCTTAATGCTTTGATGTTACCAAAAATACTTTTCAAACATCTTCTTATGGGCGGGATAATTCATCAGATTTTGACTATTTTTAGGACTTACAGCACTTCTTTGTGAAACTGCACTAAATCTCTTAATTTCTTATTTCTTGGCGTACTTGGCGCTCTTGGCGGTTCGTTCTTTATTTTTTGCAATATAAAAGTGGTACTACGCAAAACTACACGCGGTAGGGGCAATTCATGAATTGCCCCTACCGGAAAATCGAAGTTTGGGTTATTTTTTGCCTAAGTCCTCTCTAAATTAAGTAATGGTTAATCAGACATACACAGCTGATGTCTTAGTTGTCGGTGGTGGAACCGGAGGGACTGCGGCTGCTATCCAAGCGGCGCGACGTGGAGCCGAAACAATTCTGGTGAGTGAATTTTCTTGGTTAGGGGGAATGTTAACTTCGGCTGGAGTATCTGTACCCGATGGCAACGAACTAGAAGCCTTTCAAACAGGATTATGGGGTGCGTTTTTGCAGGAATTGCGACAACGACAGCCCGGAGGATTAAATAACAGTTGGGTAAGCTTTTTTAGTTACGATCCTCAAATTGGGGCAGAGATTTTTGCCAATTGGGTGCAGGAATTGCCAAATCTGCACTGGATTTCTGGACAAGTGCCAATAGAAGTGTTCCGTCAAGGTGATTCTATTACTGGTGTGCGCTTTGCTGATTTTGCTGTCACAGCTAAAATTATTCTCGACGGCACAGAATTAGGAGATTTATTAGTTTTAGCTGATATACCTTACCGTTGGGGCTGGGAATTGCAATCTGAATGGGAAGAACCCAGCGCCCCAGTGACTTTTAACTCTTTCACCAAGAAATATCCGGTGCAAGCGCCCACTCATGTAGTGATTATGCAAGACTTTGGTGATGCAATGTCTCCAGAAATTCCGGTTGCCCCTAACTATGATCCATCACACTTTACAGGCGCTTGGGATGGTTATGGATCAGAGACAGTCTTGCAAACTCTCACGCCGGGAGATCCGGACGCGCGAGGTTTGCGCTTTTTGAATTATGGACGTTTGCCTGGTGGCAAATTTATGATTAATTGGCCAATCTGTGGCAATGACTACGATCGCGGAGTAGAGCGGCTGATAGAGTCAGATGTGTCTAGAGATGAATTCATCCAAGAATCTCGCTGGCACAGTCAAAATTTTGCCCATTTTATCCAAAATCAGCTTAGTCGCCGCTATGGTTTAGCAGAAAAAGTATTTCCTCACGTCTCTACAGCTTTTGCACTGCATCCCTATTACCGAGAAAGCCGCCGCTTAGTAGGGCTAACTACTGTCCGCGAACAGGATATTTTGCCGATCGCAGGAGGGAGAGTTGCATCTATATTTAATGATGGAATTGCAGTTGGTAATTACGCCAATGATCATCATTATCCTGGTGTTCAATTCTCACTGCAACCAAAATCTATCCGTTGGGGCGGACGCTGGACTGGAACTCCCTTTACAATTCCCTACAGTTCCCTAATCCCAGCCACTACAGATGGTTTCTTGGTTTGTGAAAAGAACATTTCTGTCTCCCACATTGCCAATGGCGCTACCAGATTACAACCTGTGGTTATGGGCATTGGTCAAGCAGCAGGTATGGCGGCGGCGATGTGTGTTGAGTTAGACTGTCAGCCCAGGGATTTACCTGTTAGATCCCTGCAAACAGCTTTATTAGAGGATAATCGCTCAAAAACAGCAATTATTCCTTTATTTAATCTTCCACCCAATCGTTCTGATTGGCTGCACTGGCAACTGTATTACTTAAATAACCCACAAGCCTATCCAGATAGTGGTTATTGCCCTTGTCCATCGGAAAATGAGTACCCTGACTCTGTTTTTGACCAGACATCAATTCGGGAAAGTAACTGTTTCAAAGGCATTTTTTCCCGCTTGGAACAGCAGGAGGAATACAGATTTGCTGTCACAGCACCAGCTGCATATCTTGGGCAAAATTGGCAGCTTGTGACTTTGCGATCGCAAATCGACGAGCAATTACGCGCTTATCCCCACGAACAATTAGTTACATTGTGGGGTTATTACAATCACTCTGGCAACTGGTTATTAGTCGAACATTTAAATGGAGGATAAAAAGAGTTTATTTTCAGTAAAACAGAATACTTTTTGATGAATTGTCCGGATATTAATCAAAAAACTAAGTATCAGTGAAGTGGAGAGTTCCAAAATAGACATCTGCTATGCGTGTTGCCATTTCACTTTTAATATCGAGTCTGGTATTCGGCCCCTTAGCTTTTAACTGCCAAGCAATGGTCAATAACTTATCAACTGGGCTGCCTTCCACGTCTACTTCAGAACAGTGGGTCTCGGCAGCATCTGAACAAGCTTCAGATGATGCGCCACGTCATCGCGGTAGTGGGCGTAGGGAAGTTACACAAAAATTCAGAAATACCTCTATTGTGGTTTAGCTACCGTAGGGTAATACCTTTTTTTTCAAAGTAACCAAAGTACCAGAAAACATGATGTTGTGCTAATATAATTTACACAGCTTTTCTGGTAGAGATATATACAGTTGACACACGAAAATCTTCAGCGATCGCTTAGTATTTCAACTGCAAGCTTTGTATATCATAAGTTGGTTTGAATTCTGGCGATCAAAATGCAAATCAAATTAAGTGCCTTGATCAACAGCATTAACTACTCCTCAAAAGCTACATAACTGTTGCTCATATTCCTGCGAAGCTCTGCATCTCAATCCTCAATGGCTCTAAAAATAGATGTTATTTAGGCTATCAGTTAATCTAAAACACATCTAATAGGACTTACGCACTTTACAAAATACTTATGATGTGAATTAACGTAAACACGTCGTTTCAGGTTTTTCATTGATGGTAAATAGACCGGCATCGTAGGGGCAATTCATGAATTGCCTCTACGACGTATCTGGTTTTTCAAATCATCTTAGTCATTTTAATTATTTTACATCCAAGTCCAGATGCAAAATTTTGCATTTGGCTTTTTTAAGTAAAACTTCCTTAAAGAAAAGGCAATGAAGAGGTATTATCTCAAGCTGGCTTATGAGCAATAAAATACTTGCTCATAAAATGGACTTGCATCTCAATATTCTCAAAACCTACTCTCTGTAAACGTTCTACCAAGTCATCAGTGGTGTAATGCTTGTAATAGGGTTCATGGAAAGTTTCAGGGAAAGAGTCTATCATATATTCCAACTCAGGTGAATCATTTAACTGAATTGAGTCACAGATAATAAAAACTCCACCTGGTTTTGTTACCCGAAAGCATTGTTCAATAATTGTCTGACGTACAGATGCTGGTAACTCATGAAAGAGAAAAACAGAAGTTACAGCATGAAAATAGTCATCTACATAAGGTAACTCTTCGGCATTCCCTTGCAAAAGTTGCGGTAGTTCTCCCGGAATTTGGGATAGTAATTCATTTGCTTTCCGCAAATAAGCTGGTGACAAATCTGTACCAAATAAAGATGCTTGAGGCAGGGCTGCCCGAATTAACTTCAATGTCCGCCCAGTTCCACAAGCTACATCCAAAATACGGGCTTGCCCTGGTGCAACCGAATCAATTGCTTTCAGCCCTTCCTTGAGAGGAGCGAGAATTCGCCGCCGCATCGCATCAGCTGCCCCGCCAAAAAGAATTTCTACTTGTAAGTCATATAAATTGGCTGACAAGTCACTCAAATAGCCATTGCTTTGGTAATGGAAGTTCTGCAAGTAGTAGCTGGGATAAGCATCTGTGTCAATTTCGGGCGAAAAATCTTGGTAATTCTGTTGTCTAACCCGCTCCCACATTTGAGCATAATCTAGCCACACTAGAGGATAGTAGGAAAAAAAGTCTTGCCAAGGGTTATCAAACAATAAACTTTCCGGGTAGACACCTTTTTGAGCATCTTGCCAGTCTGTTTCAAGAAGCTGGTTCAATCTCTGTTGAAGCTTCACTAAAATCTCATTTGGGATAGGTTTGATCTTTTGTTCAAGTGTCGGATACACCAGGTTCCTCAACTGTGAACTTAATATTTTGTGAGCCAGACCAAAGTAATTTTTACCCTGGTGAAAGGTCTGATAAGTCAGCTTAGTTAAACTCTCAGGCATAATAAATAGCTTAAGTTTTGATTACTTCTATGTAAATTATTGTAACGAAAAAATCCTCTCCTGTCGGAAAGGTAAAGGTTCCCAGGTGAGATAAATGTGAAGCCATCGAATAGGCAGGGCAATTCTAGAATCTCTGTTCCTGCTCACCGACCTCTTCGGTCAAATGATTTTAGCCATCAAAGATTTAGGGAAAAAGTACCTCATCTTTTCAGCATAAGCAAACATAAATTTATGTAAAAAGTAGCGTAAGATACAGAATTTTTGCTATATTAGTCTTGTGAGAAAAAATTATATATTCACAAAATAGAGAGGACTATAGTTATGTCTATCGCAGATAAATCTCGTGCGTTAATGGTGCGCGAACATCAGCAAGTCAAGAATCGCCAACAATCAATACTGATGCGGGCTGCACAAGAACTTGGTCTTCCTGAAGAAGTAGCGCACTACTGGAACCCAATTCAAGGAAAGGTAGATGCTAGCACTCGAATGATTTATGGGTCTAGTCATGCTTCTATGAGCTAAGTTTCAAGAGTTTTAAGCTGGATTTTTTGAGTGAATATCTCAACTGACGACTCTGAAAAAAAAAGCCACCCTCTACTTTAGGGTGGCGAAACTTATTAATTTTAGTTAGACACGATCCTTAATTAAGCATCGTAGTAGAGATAAAATTCGTAGGGATGAGGACGTAGTTGCAACTGTTTGGCTTCGTTAAGCTTGTAGTCAATCCAATTTTCGATAAAGTCTTCCGTGAATACACCTGATTCTGTCAAGAAAGCGTGATCGTTTTCTAGTGCTTGCAATGCCAGTTCTAAAGAACTTGGAGTTGAGGGAACCTTTGCCAGTTCTTCTGGAGAGAGTTCATAGATATTTTTATCTAAGGGTTCACCAGGATGGATTTTGTTTTTGATGCCATCAAGACCAGCACAAAGCATTGCAGCAAATGCCAAGTAGGGGTTAGATGTCGCATCTGGACAACGGAATTCTAAACGCTTGGCTTTGGGGTTCTTACCAGATAGAGGAATACGGATAGAAGCAGAACGGTTCCCTTCGGAGTAAGCCAAGTTAACAGGAGCTTCATAACCAGGTACTAAGCGCTTGTATGAGTTGGTGCTAGGGTTGGTAATTGCTAACAGCGCTGGTGCGTGTTTGAGAAGACCACCAATGTAGTACAACGCCATATCGCTCAAACCAGCATATTTATCACCTGCAAACAGAGGTTGTCCGCCTTTCCAGATAGACTGGTGACAGTGCATTCCCGAACCGTTATCGCCAAAAATTGGTTTTGGCATGAAGGTAACGGTTTTGCCATATTTCTTAGCAACGTTCTTGATGACATATTTGTAAATCATCAACCAGTCAGCCGCTTCGATTAACTTCCCAAATTTGAAACCTAGTTCGCACTGACCACCAGTAGCTACTTCATGGTGATGCTTTTCAATAGGTACACCTAATTTTGCCATCGTCAACAGCATTTCTGTCCGCATATCTTGGGAAGAATCTGTTGGTGAAACAGGGAAATAACCTTCTTTGAAGCGTGGTTTGTAGGCTAAATTGGGTTTTTCGGCTGTACCCTCTTTCCCAGAATTCCAAGCACCTTCTTCGGAATCTAAAAAGTAGTAGCCTTCGTTAGCAGTTTGTGCAAACCTAGCACTGTCAAAGATAAAGAACTCAGCTTCAGGGCCAAAGAAGGCTGTGTCACCAAGACCAGTGGAAACCAGGTAATCTATTGCTTTTTGGGCAATAACGCGGGGGCAACGGTTATACGGTTCACCAGTCCGGGGGTCTTTAATACTACAAATTATACTTAGCGTTGGCACTTCCATGAATGGATCGATCCAAGCAGTGTTGGGGTCGAGTACCATCGTCATGTCCGATTCGTTAATCGCTTTCCAACCCCTGATGCTGGAACCGTCAAACGGTACGCCATCAGTGAACGCAGTCTCATCGATTTGGTTCTGGTACAGTGTGAGGTGCTGCCAAGTTCCTACTGTATCGATGAATTTGAGATCAATCAGTTGAATTTTTTCATCTTGAATTCTCTTCAAGAGTTCTTTTGGTGTCGTCATTGTTACTCCTTCTCTACCAATTTCCTAAAGTAAACCAGAATCTTTCTTCCAAAGCATCCTAACCCTGCTGATCTCAATCAGGCCGTGACACACCAGAAATATCTTAAATAGTAGACATTAGCGAATTTTGTAGCTTATGTTACAGATATCCAGATTGTCAGGTTATATTAACCTTTCAGCGATCATCTGTACAAAACTGGAAAGTTCATCATATAGGGGTCAACTTTGGCATAGAATCCTTAAATAGTGGATAGATTGTTTTTGTGCCGAATCTATTTTAAATAGCACAAAAATTTACTGGTGTGTAAGTGCAGCCAAATAAATATCAAACCATAAATAGCAAGGATTAGGAGAAAAAAGAATGCGCGATGCGGTAACAAGTTTAATTAAGAATTATGACTTAGCTGGTCGGTATTTTGACCGGAATGCGATCGATAGCCTGAAGTCTTACTTTGATAGTGGTACTGTCCGAGTACAAGCGGCGGCGGCGATAAATTCTAATGCGGCTGGACTTGTTAAGCAAGCTGCTTTGAAGTTATATGAAGAACTGCCAGAATTAATCCGTCCTGGTGGAAATTCTTATACAACTCGTCGTTATGCGGCTTGTCTGCGGGATATGGATTACTACTTGCGCTACGCTACTTATGCGCTAGTTGCTGGGAATACAAATGTATTGGATGAGCGTGTGCTGCAAGGGCTGCGGGAAACTTACAATTCTTTAGGAGTGCCTATTGGCCCGACGGTTCGCGGTATCCAAATTCTCAAGGATCTGATTAAGGAACAAGTCGCGGCAGCAGGTGTGGCTAATACTGCTTTTGTGGATGAACCATTCGATCACATCACACGTGAGTTGAGCGAGACAGATATTTAGATTTTAGGTGGGGAAGGTGTCTGCCCCGACATAATAAATATAAATAGCGATCGCACTTTTTCAGCAAAGACAAAAGTGCGATCGCTTTTTTGTGAATTTTATCAGGTGATAAATCTGGATATGAGAAGTTCCTTACCAGGCAATTTGCGATCGCTCCTGCACAACTCGCTGATATACTTCTTCAGTGTGCCTAGCTAATTTCGGCCAGCTAAAGCGGCGTTCTAAATCCTCATAAGCATTATCTACCAGCCATTGCCGATAACCTGGATTTTTCAAGACTTCTAAAATTCCCCAAGCTAAAGAATCGGGATTGTTCACCCAAGTCACAATACCTGTTTTGGTATGTTGCACCACTTCAGGAAAACCACCAGTATCAGAAACCACTACGGGCACACGGGAAGCAAAGCTTTCTAAAGCGACAATTCCAAAGGGTTCGTAAAGGCTGGGAAACACGGCACAATCAGCGACAGTTTGGAATTTATCTAAGTAATCATCGGATAGAAAACCGGTAAAATAGCAATGATGCCAAATTCCTAAATCCCAGGCTTGGCGCTTGAGATGGTCAGTATTGCCGCCACCGACGATGACAAATTTAACATTACCTCCCATTTCTGACAGGATCTTGGGTGCAGCATTAAGTAATATCGGTATACCCTTTTCGTAAGTCATACGACCGAGGTAATAAATGATTTTCTCATTGTCTGTGGCAAATTGGCGGCGAAAATCCAGCGCATGAAAATCTACGTGATGCTGCTTCTTTTCGGCTCGAATACCGTTATAAATCACATCGATTTTGTCCCAAGGACTTTTTAAGGCTCGTTCTACTTCTTGGCGCATATAATCGCTACAAACGATAATTCGCCAAGCATTGAAAGCCAGCAAGTTTTCTTTGCCATTGATATAGCCTTGGATATCTGTGTAAATACCGTTATAGCGTCCGTATTCTGTAGCGTGAATTGTGGCAATTAGTGGTATTTTGAGACTATGCTTGAGAGCGATCGCAGCATCTCCTACTAACCAGTCATGGGCATGAATTAAATCAAACGGCCCTTCCTCTAAAATCAACTTACCACCGTGATCTCCCATACTCAGGTTGAGATTTACTACCCAGTGGAAAAAGTCGTTACTATGTGCCACAGGCACGCGATGTACCTTCACTCCCTCAACCACCTCATACATTGATGCCTGACCAAATTCGGCTGTAATCAGGTGGATTTCATGTCCTAGCTTTACCAGTTCTGGGTACAACTCCGCTACATGTCGCGCAATTCCCCCAACAATCCTGGGCGGAAACTCCCAACTCAGTACCAATATCTTCATCTGCTAGACTCCCCGACACTTTACAAATACCTAAAAAACTACATTTACCTAAAAATACAAGGGTGGCAAATGTAGTGAGTATGTTTACTAAAATTGTTAGATTTTTTAACTGTTATTTTGTTAAAGCTTATCAAATATCCAAATAAACAAAACATTCCACACACAGAGGACAGATTGTAACCGTACATCACAGGGCTGTATCCCGCTTGCTAGAGTGTGAGCCATTCACGTAGAATATAATCCCATTGTTGCAGCAGTTCTCATGACTTCATCTGCGTCATTTGACACATTAGAGTCTTTACAGGCGGATATCGCTGAATTGATCGCTCGTTTACCGACATTAAAAAATCGGCAACTTATTCAGCAAGCACTTGCTACCATTGTTCGTCTAGCTGATACCGAAATTGAGCGTCTCGACTGGAAAATCTTGTCGGCTGCGTTAGCAGATATGGAACGCGGTTTCCAGCTATTTTATGATTACCGACACGTTCGCAAAGTCACCATCTTCGGTTCTGCTCGTCTAGCACCAGATACACCAGAGTACCAAATGGCCTTTGAGTTTGCTCGTACTATTTCTCAATTAGGATTTATGGTGATGACCGGCGGCGGCGGTGGGATTATGCAGGCAGGTAACGAAGGCGCTGGGCGAGAAAATTCCTTTGGATTAAACATTCAGTTACCCTTTGAACAGGAAGCAAACCCTTTTATAGAGGGCGATCCCAAGCTAATTAACTTCAAATATTTCTTTACCCGCAAGCTGTTTCTCCTCAAAGAAAGTGATGCTATAGCCTTATTTCCGGGAGGCTTTGGCACTCAAGATGAAGCTTTTGAATGTATGACATTAACCCAGAATGGTAAATTTGGCCCAGTACCTCTGGTTTTAATCGATCGCCCTGGTGGTGATTATTGGCGCTCTTGGAGCAAATATATTGATCAGCAATTAGTGGAAAATGGTCTTGTTAGTCCTGAAGATCCTAGCCTTTACACGGTGACAGATAACCTGGATGTGGCTTGTAATGCCATTACTCGTTTTTACCAAGTTTATCACTCCTGTCGTTATGTAAGTGGTCAATTAGTCATTCGCTTGAAGACAGATATATCAGACGTTCTTGTAAAGCAACTCAATGCTGATTTCAGTGACATTCTTGTTAAAGGACAGATTGAAAAAAGTCAGGCATTGCCTCAAGAAGCACAAGATGAAACTGCTGAATTACCGCGCCTCATTTTGTACTTCAATCAACGCGATTTAGGGCGCTTGTATCAGATGATTGCCACAATTAATCAGATGGGTAATCCTTCACCAGAGGATGCAGCGCATCCAGAAAGGAAGTAGCTCAGGACTAGCGTAAACAATAGCCGAAACCCTAATTTCAAGGTAGGGGCAATTCATGAATTGCCCCTACGTGAATCAAGAGCATCTTCATACTTGAATTCACCAATTTTGCATTTCTACTAATTCCATACACAACTCATTAATTTGCTCTAAATCAGGTTTATGAGGTAGGTTAGACTGTTCGTAAAAAACTTCCATTTGAGCAACTAAATCTTCTGCCATTTTCATCACATGCTCATAAGAATACTCACCCTTTAAAATAGCCTTGAAATCCTCAACATCACCAGCTATTCTTCTATCTACAATCACTTCACCTTGTCGCAATATTTCTACTCCACTGCGTAACAATCTAATGCAGTGCATCCCATGTTTAAGGTCAAAACCCGACTTTCTTTCCATTTCTGCCCTAGCCGGATTTCTATTTTCCTGCCAAGACAAGTAAGCCTTCCATTCTCTTAAAGCTATTTGGTAACTTTGGCTTTTTTGAAGCAGACGGATAAAATCTTTCCGGCTATTAGTTAAATTTTGAGTATATTCTAAAGTCTCGTCGGGTAAAGTATATTGTTTTAAGACTCCTTTAAAATCAATATCTGCTGTTAGTAATTGGTATAACTGCTCCGCTTCTTCCAAAAACTCAATTCGTCCTCTGATTAAGTTATAAAGATACTCCAGAAAGGCATTTAGCTCATCTTTGCTAAGGGGTGCTTCATTTTCTATGGCGAAGTCAGATGGTATTGGTTTTTTTTGCGGTGGCTTTAATAACCATTTGCGATGAGTTTCCATCTTTTTAATTTGAGCAAAGGCATAACCAGTGTAAGTATGTTTTACCTTCTTACTCAAAAATAGCTGCTTATGATTAATTAAATGTTGTCCAACTGCGTTGACAAAAGGATAGTTATTTAACCAGAGCAATTCTAAAACATTGGGATTCGCACCCGCTAATAACTGGAGGATTTTTCTTAATTCATATATAACTGTGTCTTTGTTTCCATCAATGAATGGAAATATTCCTGGTTCATCCCAACCAGTATCTTTTTGTTCGATGCGATCAAATCCCAAATAGTACCTTTTGGGTGCAATAAAAACTCCCCGATAATCAAAGTCTGAATCAGGACGATTTAAACCATAGCCGTAGCTACCAGCCAAACCAATTAAAATACTTCTTTGCTCAACTTCTATTCTTTCCATATCACCTGATTAAAATATAGCCATCGTAACTCATGAGTTAAGCAGGTGGCGAGATGCGAAGCAAAGTTGCTTAGTTTAATATAAATGCTCCCCAAGGAGATGATACAATGGTATCCCTTGAGGAGCAAAACTTGTTAATTCAGTTGTTCCTATGCTTTCAGTTTCTTAGAATAGGAATTATCTAGGATTAATGTGCCGTCTAGTTCCCCATCCTGGATTAACGATGGCAGCTAAATCTTCTTCAGATAAGTTGTTGATTTCATTGTCAAGTTCATCAGAGGTAAAGTCATAGCCACGCTCTTTAGCAATCTTCATGAAGGCTTTTGGATCGGCTGTCGCTTTAAGTCTTTGCTGTAATGCTTGATCTTGTTTTACAGCTTGAAAAAGTCGGGTAGCATTTTGCTGTGTCATGACAATCCATCTCCTGTTTTAAATATCAGGTTTGAATGTAAGAATTTGATTTTTTCGATTCCCTAAATTCTGCCAAGAACTATTAGATTAGTCGCGTAAATTTAATTTTAAAATAAATAAGATAAATATGTGAATTTTGATAAGAAACTATAGGTTTGAATCTAAAATATTTCTACTAGGTTATAAAATTCATCCCTACGATAGAAGTATTATTGAATTAATAAGTATTAATTCTGATTTTTGGGTAAGCGATCGCCATCACAAATTTTGGCAAATAAAAGCTTGACTTAACACCTGCCAATAAAATAGGATATTAGATTGTCTGTCTAATTCCTGCTCGGATCAGGTAGACATATTACAAAGGCTGGCAAAAGCCTCTCTAAAAGAGATAAAAACCAGCTACCTGTACGGCAACCTCAAGGACAATTTAATGACCTACGCAATTATTGAAACTGGCGGCAAACAAATACGAGTAGAGCCAGGGCGGTTTTACGATATTGAACTGCTTCCGATCGAACCAGATGAAAAAGTTACAATAGACTACGTATTACTCGTTCAGCACGATGGCGAAGTCAGCATTGGACAGCCACTAGTGACAGGTGCGACTGTAGAAGGGACTGTAATGCGACATTACAGAGGTCGTAAAGTCTTGGTATACAAGATGAAGCCGAAAAAGAAAACCCGTAAAAAACGGGGGCATCGTCAAGAAGTTACCAGACTTATGATTGACTCCATCACCCTTAACGGTGAAGTGTTTGTTGCCCAAGGAGAAGCGGAGAAGGAAAGCCCCGTTTTAGATGAGACTCCTGCTGAAGAAGTTGAAGTCGCTGCTGAATAATAAAAAGAAGTAGATACAAAAGAGGAAATCATGGCTCATAAGAAAGGAACAGGTAGTACACGTAACGGTCGTGATTCTAACGCCCAACGTCTGGGTGTCAAGCGTTATGGCGGTCAAGTTGTGCGTGCAGGAAACATTCTCGTGCGTCAGCGCGGTACTAAATTTCACCCTGGTAACAACGTCGGCATTGGTAGCGATGACACTCTGTTTGCCTTAATCGACGGTGTTGTAATGTTTGAAAGAAAGGGCAAAACTCGTAAAAAAGTTAGTGTTTATCTACCCATAACTGCTGTTGAAGCAGCGCCTGCTGAAGCAGTAGCAAGTTAGAGTCTTAGGATGGGCACTGTTCCATTGGTGTCAAGTTAAGAAAAATATAGTCTTGTCAAGAGGGGCCTACTAATTGACTAAACTCAGCACCATTGAGTTTAGTCATGAGTAAACCACTGAAAAAACAAGGGAATTCAGACTTTCGCCATCGTGTAACGGGGCCAGTTCCTCAAAGCAAGGAGATTGAATCACGATTATATAAAATTTAACGAGTCGCGGAAGTCCCCACCCTAAATGTACTCATAGGGTGGGGATAGGGAGCGGACGGCGACGAAACCAACTCCGACCGATATTAGCCGTTAGGCTGATTAGGGAGTGGGTTGGTTGAGAAGTCGTCAATCTTGGGGCTAGGCAGCCTGTCGATCCAATCTTCAACCAATTGAGTAACTGTTTTTTCTTTGCTTTGTGCATAAGCCTTGAGTTTGTCGTTTCGTTTTTGCGATAATCTAACTCTGATGGATCTTTCTTTCATAATGTATCACTAAAATGGATACATTTATGGTAATATATAGATGGTCGATGACCCACCCACACGGCTCATAACAAACGGTCACAGTAGCGGTAAGACGCTATGCCTTGTCTAAGAGCGTGAGAAAGGGGGAAGACGTGAGCCTAGCTGGTTGGCTATTGCTGTAAATCCAAGGTAAACGTGTCGCAAAACTATCATTCTGCCTGTGGTAGACGGGCGGCTGCCTGTGGACGCTGAGTAAGACCATTATCGGGTTTAGTCCCGAACTCTTAGAGATGAGAGTCCCTAACGTGGCATCGGCGGTTGAGACGGGAAACCCAAGAGACGAATAAGACCGTCGTTGCTGTAGTTGAAATTGGAAGCCCATTTTTCAGCGAAGCAAAAAGGGGTACTTCACGATTGACTAATTATTGTCATCTTGTAGCTTTTCCTGAGATTTCTGATCGTTTTGGGGTTGATTATCAGTTGGTGAATTTTGCTTTTCCAGTGTTGGTACTACTACAGCCGCAGGATCTGACTGTTTAGACTCTGTAGGTGGCGCTGTTGGTATAACCACAGAATTTGACGGAATCACTCGTTGAGGTGAAGCAGAATTCTGATTAGATGTGGGTGAGTTATTTTCTCGCAATGGTGCGGGGGAAGCACTCCGAGATGAGCGGATTGCCCTTAGTTTCTCCACTAGCGAGGGTGTGGGGAAAACGCTAGGTGATGGTGCGGATTGCTCTAAATCGCCGCGCTGTGATTCTTGCGTAGGGCTGCTGGGAGTTTCTTGGGGGGAAGAACGACGATTTCGCCGGCGCTGCTTGGAATTAGAAACAGGTGGTGATTCGGTTCTTGAGGTGGTTTCACCATTCTCCAAGCTAGGTGCTTTCGCGCCTGATTCTTGAGTTGGCTGTTCAAAAAGCGGCTTTGCAGTTGGCTGCGGCTGCGATTTTGGTAAGATGCTAGTGATGCCAAAGCCTGCTATAGCAGCAACCAGGGCTACACCGATCGCAATCAATATTGACGATCCAGGTTTTTTAGTTAGTACATTTTCCTTGGCGATACCTGGGTTGGGTTGCGCCAACACAGATGAGTTATGAAGGCGATTTTGGGCAGTTTTACCCAATACAGTTGCAGCTTGTTGGGCAGATAAATTGACAGTTGGGACTGCATAAATTGCTAAGGCTTGCGGTGACAGATTTGCATCATTTCCAGGTAACAGTTGTAACCATTCAGCAACTGTCGCCGGACGAAAACGAGACTCCACCGCCATTCCGCGCATTACTGCTTGGTTGACAGCAGCACTCAAGTGTGGTTGCAGTTCGCGGGGGGAAGGCATTTGTTCGCGATCGCGCAATAATGCTGGCATAGGTACTTGTGCTGTCAATAGTGCATACAAGGTGGCAGCTAAACCATAAACATCGGTGGCGGGTGTGCGCGGCGCTTGCGTCAAATACTGCTCAATTGGAGAGTAGCCTTCAGAAACCAAACCAGTGTGAGTCTGTCTGACACTGCCATTAAATTCTCTGGCAATACCAAAATCAATTAGTACTACTTCCTGAGTTCCAAGGCGTTGAATAATATTATCTGGTTTCACATCCCGGTGTAGCAAACCGTTGTTGTGTACTACCTGTAAGGCTGCCCCAATTTGCCGGATATAATGAATTGCTGTCGCTTCAGGTAAGGTTATTCCTGGTAATACAAATGCGTCTCCCAAGGTTTCGCCACGAATGTATTCCATCACCATGTAAGGCAGTCCGGCTTCCACAAAAAAGTCACTGACTCGGACTATATTGGGGTGGATACACGTAGCTAATCGTCTAGCTTCATCTTGGAATTGGCGCTCGAATTTCGCAAAATCAGGATGTTGTCGCAGCCGTTCATTGATGGTTTTCATAACTACCTCCTGATCCAAGTAGTGATGGGTAGCTTTAAACGTAATCCCAAAGCCACCCCGCCCTATTTCTTGAATTAGGGTATATTTTCCATCCTGCAAAATTGTGCCTGCTAACATAAAGAGTCCTGATTCCTGACTAAGCAGTTGACACTCCCCCGTTTATAAAACGGGGGATTCTTGGTTCCCTGTAATAATACCGAATGAATTCGGCTATTCGCTTATATCCCCCGCATGAATGACGGGGGTTTTACGCATCACGACTCATAACGCGAGAGTCATTCAAGGAGGCAGGAGGCAGAAGGGGGATTCTAGACCCCTCTGGTTGCGCCAGCTTCCCGAAGGGTACAGGAGCCACAAAACAAGAAAATTTGGTGGGAGTCTTAAACCGCAAGCTCGTTAGCGATCGCGGCAGTTATAAAGTACGGGCAGTTTCCCTCCTGCCTCCTGCCCTCTTGCTTCCTGCCTTCGTTGATAAATCCGGTTAAAATCGCTGACCTATACCTAAATGCACTTTGCTTTCTCCCTGGTCATTAATGCCATAGTCGGCCCGAATTAAGCCTAGTGGTGAATTTAAGCGCACTCCAGCCCCATAACCAAAACCATAACCTGGTTTGTCTCTTACACCCGCCGGATCTCCTAATACAGTATCACCTGAGCCTAAGTCAGAAGCAAAGTCAGCAAATAATACACCCCCAACGATTGGTAAGACAGGAAAACGATATTCTGCGGAAGCTAATACATAACTGCGCCCACTTCCCACATCACCGGAATCGTAACCGCGCACCGAATTGGAACCACCCAAGTTAAAGCTTTCGTAAGGCGGTAAATTCCCAAGAACGGTACCAGCTTGCAGATTCACAGCAAATACTTGTGGCTGTTTGGTGTTAAATAATTGCACTGGTAAATATTGGCTGTAATTTGCTTTGAGGCGATTTAGGGAAATATTACCTTTACCGATGGGTATAGATTGTTCTGTACTCAGACTCAAAACGGAACCTTTCGTTGGATTGAGGGGATTATCTCGTTGGTCTTTGGTGGCGGTGAAGGATACAGTAGTTAGGTCATCAATGCCAGTTCCACTTACAGAGAGGGGATTCCCTTGCGCGGCGGTTGGAGTAATATTACCTTGGCGATCGCGAATACTAGTTCGGGTATAGTTTAATCCTAATGAGGTATTCCAGTTGTCAATTGGTCGCTTTGACACTCCCCATAGCTACACAATTCTTGCTACGCGCAAATTGTTAAAGCTAGGGGATTCTTTCTTCACTGGGAGTCCGACGACTTTACCCTCAGAAAGCATTAACACGGTATGTCCTACCGCTACAAGCCCACGTTGCACGACTACCTGAGCCGCCGCAACGTCTCTATCGGTGATGTACTGACAATTTGGACACTCATGGATGCGCTGGCTTAATTCTTTTTTGCCCGTATGCGTTTGACAATTAGGGCAAGTTTGACTTGTGCCATTAGCATCCACTTTGGCAAAATAAACATCTTTCTTTGAACAAACCCATTTTAAGATGTCGAGGAATTGACCAAAACCAGCATCAAGAGTATGTTTGCATAGCATCCCTCTAGACATGGCTTTAAGGTTCAAATCCTCAGCAAATATCATTCGTGCTTGATTGCATAAATGATGAGCAGTCTTAAAATGAAAGTATGAGCGAGTATTAGAAATATGTTCATGCAATCTAGCTACTTTTGCCTGAGCCTTACGCCAATTATTTGAGCCTTTTATTTTAGAAGACGCTCTTTTTTGTAGCAATTTCAGCTTACGTTGAGTATCTATAAAGAATTTCGGTCTGGCTATAGTCTCAGAATCCCAAGTTGCCAGAAAACTAAGCAATCCTAAATCAATGCCTAAACTATGACCATGTGGCATAGAATCAGGAACATTGACATCGCACTGCAAAGAAAGCATCGCAAACCAACCCGATGCTTTGCGAACTATCCTTACCTGCTTAAGAATAAAGCCATCTGGAATAGGGCGCGACAAACGGATCTTCACATATCCAATAACAGGTAACTTTATTCTATTGCCAAGTATAGGATTTTTCTCAAATTGTGGAAATAAGAAAGACCTCATCCTTCCTAGTTTCTTGAATCTAGGAAAACCACATTTCTGCTCCCACATCGAAGTGAAAGCATTTTCAAGTTGTTTTAAAACTTGCTGCAAGACTTGGGACTGGACGGATTTTAACCAAGGTTTTGTTTTCTTGGCTTCAGTTAATGCTTTGCATTGAAGGGCAAAGTTAGGTCTAGGAGCGTCCGCAGCAATGATGTATTCAGCCTTAATACTTGCTGCGTCAATTCTACACGACCTTGATTTATACCAATCTTTCCTTTCAGCAAGCGCATAATTCCAAACGCCACGACAAATATTTAACCATTCGGTCATGGTTTCTATCTGTTGCGAAGTTGGATTTAATGCGTACTGATAGGTCATTGTTAACATTTCCCTATTATGGCTTATCTAGCGTCAATATGATATGTAAAACCTCACCCTGCCTCCGGCTTCCCTCTCCGATACTTTGGAGAGGGATTGAGGGTGAGGTTTGATCTTATATTTAATTACGCCTACCTACTTAAAGAAATAGCGATAATACTAACTTCCAGCTTGTTCGCCGATTTTACTTTATACTTCTTATCAAAATAGACAGTGAATTTTGATATTTTGTTTCTATGAATAATGTATCCCGCTTATCTTTAGCTTCTAACTCCCCATCTGCAATTTCTCCTTTGCGGTTACTTGTATTAAGTAATGGTCATGGGGAAGATGGGATTGCAGTTCGGATTTTGCAAGAACTCCAACAACAATCAAACCCACCAGAGATATTTGCTTTACCTCTGGTGGGTGAAGGACATGCTTACCAACAGTTGGATATCCCTCTTATCGGTTCAGTCCGCACTATGCCTTCTGGCGGCTTTATTTATATGGATAACCGCCAATTGGTGCGAGATGTACGCGGTGGTTTATTGCAACTTACCCTCAGCCAGATTAAAGCTGTCCGCCGATGGGTGAGTTCTCAAAAAAAATTAGGTAATAGAAGAGCGATTTTAGCTGTGGGAGATATTGTCCCCCTGTTATTTGCAACTTTTAGTGGCGCTAATTATGCTTTTGTGGGTACGGCGAAATCTGAATATCATGTGCGCGATGAAGCTGGATTATTACCACGAAAATCTAAAGATGCGCGTTGGGAAAACTTTTCCGGTTCAGTTTACCATCCTTGGGAACGTTGGTTAATGAGTCGTCGCCGTTGTAAGGCGGTGTTCCCTAGAGATGCGCTGACAACGGAAACATTAAAACAATGGCCAATTCCCGCTTTTAATTTGGGTAATCCGATGATGGATGGTCTGCAACCAACCTTTTCGCGCCAACAATTTTATAGTCGGGATATTCAACAGCAAGAAACAGTTAGACCTTTGATGGTGACTCTTCTTCCTGGTTCGCGTACGCCAGAGGCATACAAAAACTGGGAAACAATTATGATTGCCGTATCTGCGTTAATAGCAAGTTTTCAGGAACGAGATTCTGTCTTTTACACTTCTGGCACAGTAGTGTTTTTAGGTGCGATCGCTCCTGGTTTAGACTCTAATATTTTATCCCAAAGTGTGCAATCTCAAGGCTGGCGCACGGAATCAGTATGTCCTATCAAAATTGACGATCCAAATATCTTGACATTTAAACAAAGAAATGAATATCTACTGCTGACTCAAAAAGCTTATAATGATTGCTTGCATTTAGGAGATTTGGCGATCGCAATGGCGGGTACAGCCACAGAACAGTTTATCGGTTTAGGGAAACCTGCGATCGCAATTCCCGGTAATGGCCCCCAATATACCCCCGCCTTTGCTGAAGCTCAAAGTCGTCTTTTAGGCTCATCTTTAATTTTAATTGAGCAGCCAGTAGAAGTAGCGAAGGTTGTACAGTCTCTATTCAAAGATCCTGATATTTTACATATTATTTCCGAAAATGGTATGCGACGTATGGGAAAACCAGGAGCCGCACTACGCATTGCAGAATGTTTACAGGAACGATTTTGAATAGATATTTGTCATTTGTCATTTGTCATTGGTTATTAATTCTTCTCCCTTACTTCATTATCTCTCCCACTTCCTCATCTCTACTCAGCACTGTCTAAACGCCCCGCTATCGCTAACAGCACTCATTACTCATTACTCAGCACTCATCACTCATTACTCAGCACTCAGCACTCATCACGCTACTAACCCAGAACGTAAAGCCCTCACAGCAGCTTGAGTACGGTCATCAGCACATAATTTATTTAGAATATTACGAACATGGGTCTTTACAGTACCAACTGTAATATAGAGTTTCTCGGCAATTTGACCGTTGCTACAGCCAGCTACAATTAACTCTAGAATTTCCAATTCCCGTTGAGTTAGGGGGTATGTTTCCAAAACTTGCTCGTATTCTGATGCCAGCGCCTCAATTTTTACAGTCTTTGGCTTATCAGAACCTTGGCTATCACCAGGAATACCTTGCCGCATCTTCCGCAATACCACATTGGCAATTGCCGGATCGATCCAAGAGTTACCGCCGTGAGTTGCTTGAATCGCCTCCGTTAATTTACTGATGCTTGTTTCTTTCATGTAATAAGAATCAGCACCAGCCGCAAAAGCTGCAAGTACAGCATCCTCTGTATGATCCATCGTCAGGATCAGAATCTTCGTTGACGTTTGACCGCTTTCAGCTTGCTGCCGTTTGAATTTACGGGTTAGTTCAATGCCATCCATGTCAGGTAAACCGATGTCTATAACAGCTACATCTGGCTTTGCCGTTTCCAAAAGTTTTAACCCTTGAGTAGCATTTGCTGCTTCACCAATTACTTTCAAGGCGCTGTGAGACTGTAATGCCGCTCGTAGCCCCATTCGTGTTAAGTCATGATCTTCAATTAAAATAATGCTAATTTCATTCATTGCTACACTCGCTCTTACGCTGTTTGCATCTTTCAAGGTATTACCTTTTATAAGTTGCTATCTATTATTTTCCCAAACTAAAGATAGATGATTTTTAAAGCAGTCTGCATCCGCCGATAGAAATAATAAATATCAGACTTTTTCATATTTAGATAGAGGACATATCTAGCTGAAGATATATGGATAGTTAGATAAAAAGTATGAAATATTGAGATAATGCAAAATTCCTACCCCCCTTACCCAAAATTTAGTTTTCAGTTGCCATGTAACATTAGTTAATTCTATTAATTTCTACAAAGCTTTGCAAAAAGCTTAGTAAAGTGGACAATCTATAACAGGTCAAAGTTGGCTTCCGGGAGAATGAATGACGGTTTTGACGGTTTTTTTAGCAAATACCTTGGATTTATCAGGTTGATGGAGCCGATGGGCATTTTTGTGGAAGGTAATTAGACGGCGTTGAAATTTTATGTATATTTTGGTAGTTTTTAGAACAGCGTAACACCGCGATCGCTGATAAAATTACTTAAATTTAAGGAGGCAGGATTATTTAAAATTCATACATAGGTATCGGCAGTATTTTCTGATTTACTTAGTCTAATCAATCTGAAGATTAAAACTGCTCAAGCTTATGGTACACAATAATAATATGCAACTCTCACCAATGGCTGACGACGTTTGCTTGTTCACTCATTTACAATTGTCTTAACCTTAGTAAAGTATTTTATTTTACTTAAATTTCTTCAGAGCAATAATTTTCGGTTTGTTAATGGCTAATTTATTGGATAGCCATCTGTCCTAAAACCTTTAACCTTGTAGAGATGATAGCAAAGCTCAATAAGTATTGGAAATTGTATTGTGCGAAATACCTTAGTCAATCAAGTTACAGATTTTAGATGTCCGAAAATTTTATATTCTTTAATTAGATAATCTGAAAAGAGAAATGATATACATCAACATCTGTTTGGCGGCAAAAATAAAAACCGATGAAAGAGACGCTGAAACTTTTGGTTGTAGACGATGACGAAGTAGACAGGATGGCAATCCGTCGCGCCCTGACTGAAGCTGGTGTTCAAATAGAACTGTCTGAAGTGAGTGATAGCAATGATGCATTTTCTGCCTTAAATACTACTACTTATGACTGTATTTTACTCGACTATCGCTTACCACTCCAAGATGGACTAACCTTAATCAAACAGTTACGTTCTTTGGAAATTAAAGTTCCTTTAGTAGTCTTAATTGATCGAGGAGATGAAGAAATTGCTGTGCAATTAATTAAAGCTGGTGCTACAGACTATCTTTCTAAGTCTAGGATATCTCCAGAAAACTTGACACAGGTCTTGCGGAGTGCGATTCGGATTTATCGGGCGGAAATGCAGGCAGCCTTGGCACAAGAGGAACTCATTATTAAGATCCAGCAGTTGGAGAAACAACAGCAACAAATTCAAATGCAAAACTTCAAGCTATTGGAGACATCGCAGCTAAAATCACATTTTTTAGGCACTATATCTCACGAACTTAGAACGCCGATGAATGCAATTATTGGTTTTTCGCAAATACTGCTGCGTCCGAAGTTTGGTCAACTAACTCACCAGCAAGCGGATATGGTTGAGCGTATCTTGAATAATGGCAAGCATTTACTGATGTTACTTAATGAAGTTCTCGACTTTTCTAAGCTGGAGGTAGGACGATTAGATTTAAAAGGGGAAAAATTTGATTTATCAAAGACAATAAATCTCGCTGTAGGTGAAATGCGTTCTCTAGCTGATGCCAAAAATCTATCATTGTTAGTGCAAAACAATTTGCAAAATCCTTTGGTTTTTAACGATCCTGTTCGGATCAAACAGATTTTAATTAATCTGCTTTCCAATGCGATTAAGTTTACAGAGTCTGGTGAGATTTGGGTTGAACTTGAAGAACTAACTGCAAATCGAGTAGTAATTATTGTTAGGGATACAGGGATTGGCATAGCATCTAGAGATTTTAAACGTATTTTTGAAGCATTTAGACAAGTCGATCAAACTATCACTCGTAAATATCCAGGTACCGGTCTGGGTTTGGCAATTGTAAATTCCCTGGTGCGAATGATGGGTGGTAAAATTTTTCTTGAGAGCAAATTGGGTATTGGTTCAATGTTTAAAATTGAATTGCCACGTCAAATTACATTAACGAATGTAGTAGCCGATGCTCCAATACCGTTAGATGACAACGGAATTTTTTACTCTGCTAAAAATCCTCATCAGTCATCTTCTCAAGCTAGGTAAGCACCCAATAGGATATCCTAAATTTAAAATATAAATTACTTCCGAAAAACTAATAAAAATTGATCAATTATGTCTGTAGTTGAAAATAATAAAATTTATCGCATCCTCGCAGTTGACGACATTCGAGATAATCTTATTTTGGTTCAAACAATTTTAGAAAGTGAGGGGTATAAAATTGATTTAGCTCCAGATGGAATAAAAGCTTTACGGCAAGTTGAACAATCTCCACCCGATCTGATTTTATTAGATGTGATGATGCCAGGAATAGATGGTTATGAAGTCACCCGTCGGATTCGGCAGAATCCTGCAATCTCTTATATTCCAATTCTACTAATTACTGCCTTTCATGAATCTAGCGTTGTCGAAGGTTTGGATGCTGGTGCTGACGATTTTATTCGCAAACCATTTGATACTGATGAACTACTTGCAAGGGTGCGATCGCTATTACGTCTCAAGCACAGTCTAGACGAACAACAAAAAATGGCCCGTCAACGGGAAGACTTCGTTTCCCGTCTGACTCATGATTTGCGAACTCCCCTAGTGGCCGCCGATCGGATGTTGAATTTGTTTGAGATGGAAACATTCTGCAAAATTTCGCCGGAAATGAAACAGGCGATCGCAGTTATGATTCGCAGTAACCAAAATTTGATGGACATGGTGAATACTCTGTTAGAAGTCTATCGCTTTGAAGCAGGTAAAAAAACCTTGAATTGGGAAGAATGCAATTTACGTGAGATATCTCAAGAAGTAGTCGGCGAACTAAGTCCTCTAACCATTGAAAAAGGTTTGACTCTGACAATAGACACCAGTAAATTAGACTCAATCAGTGAAAATGCTGCCGTTATTATGGGCGATCGCTTAGAACTACGGCGAGTGGTAAACAATTTGATCGCAAATGCCATCAAATTTACAGATACAGGAGGCATAACAATCCGTATTTTTGAAACATCACCTCATCCAGGAAATCAAGATTCGGTAACAATTGAGGTAGAAGATACAGGATATGGCATTGCACCCGAAGATCGGGCAACAATTTTCGAGCGATTTCGCCAAGGCAAACATAAACGCTCTGGTAGTGGCTTAGGGCTACATTTATCTCACCGCATTATCGAAGGGCACGCAGGAACTATCAATGTTGCCTCTGAAGTAGGTAAAGGTAGTTTATTTACTGTACAACTACCTAAGAACATTTAATAGGTAAAATTATTTATCAAACAGAATTCAGGAGTCAGGATGGGCTGAACGCCCCGCTATCGCTAACAGGAGTCAGAATTCAGTAATGAATTCTTTCCGAGTGGCGGATGAATAACTGGGTTTAAGACCCCCACCCTTCGGGAATTAAAAATTAAAAATGTAAAATTAAAAACTGGAAATTAATTTTTAATTTTTAATTATCAATTTTTAATTGAAGCGAAGCAACAGTGGCGGGTCTGAATCCCCGACTGATTGATTCTGACTCCTGTTAGCGATAGCGGGGCGTTCAGCCCATTCTGACTTCTGAATTCTTGTTCAAACTTTATCTTTCCTGTCAATGCGTAATAATCCTTGTGACATCTCCTACACTCATCGGAGTACCGATAGAGTGTAGGCTTCGCAACCAATCCGGCCATCGCTTAGGAGGCGTTGCGCTTTAAGAACCGGACGACCCTCGGCTCTGTCTTACAGTTCCTCAACTCCGACAGGTGGCAAACTAATAAGGAGCAAGAAGTGATTGAACATCTATTTTCTTCATACCAACGAAATCTATCCGCCAACAAAAAGTTATATTGACATCTCAACATATCTAGCCATCTATCAAACTGGATGACTTGTTGTTTTCTGGGGCGTAATCGGTATTGGTATGAAGTTTTCATTTATTTTCCTCCTAATGCCATGATAACATAAATGTACGGCTATTGGGTGGAAATATGAAAGAATGTAGAATAAGCTTGAGGGTATCAGTGCGAAGGATGAATAAGTTTCGGAACTATGCGGCGAATCAGGATAAAACTTTGACGCAACTAATAGAAGAGTATATTGATTCACTACCAAATACCAAGATTGGCAATTCGTCATCGACCGACGTTCCTCAATGACCTCCGGTCATTATCGCCTGTCGGTCAATTCCTCATTGCCCACCTTATACCTTATATCCCGCCACTGACCTGGGTACAGGTTCAGTGGGGGACTTACGATGTAATAGTTAAATAAATACTGTATATGGATTTTTTACTAGCACCCTTTCGCTACGAATTTTTTAGCCGTGCGATTTTAGTAGGCATGATGGCGGGGCTATTATGCGGCATTATGGGAGTTTATATTACAACTCGGAGAATGAGTTACATTGCCCACGGTTTATCCCATGCGATTTTGGGGGGAGCCGTCTTGAGTTATGTACTGGGTTTGAATTTCTACATTGGCTCTGGAATTTGGGGTTTTGCAGCTGCCCTGCTAATTCAATATTTGACAGGACGCAAAGTCTACTCAGATGCAGCTATTGGGATTGTCACGACTGCTAGCTTTGCTTTAGGAGTAGCTGTGATCAGTAGCTATCGCAAGTTTAGCCAAAACTTTGAAGCCGCTTTGTTTGGCAATGTGTTGGGCGTTTCCCCTAATGATTTGTGGGTGGTGACGGGTGTGACGATTGTCTTACTCAGTCTGGTTTTCTTGTTCTATCGCCCGTTGCTATTTTGGTGTTTTGATCGGGAAGTTGCTCAGGTTCATGGCGTACCCATTTTTGCAATGGATACTTTATTTGCTTTGATGTTGGCAACTTTACTGGTGGCGACACTGAACGTTTTGGGGGTAACTCTGATTATTTCAGCAGTAGTGATCCCGGCATCAATTGCCCGATTAGTTAGCGATCGCTTTGGTTATATAATGATCGTCTCCGGGATTTTAGGATCTGCAATTTCCTTTATAGGCATCTACCTCAGCTACTACCTCGATATTGCCTCTGGAGCTAGTGTAGTCCTACTTTCAACCGCCATATTTGCCTGCGTGTTGCTCACCAAGAATCTGCAAGGACGATATAAACGCCGTCTCTCTCCCCTGCCGATAAAACACCTCCCTTAGCAAGAATTAGTCCAATTTAGTTGTCGGATTAACTGCTTGAGATTTTCTTTCCTTATGGACTTGCCAATTGTTTATCACTCAGATTACATTGCTCCCCTACCTGAAGGACATCGTTTCCCGATGTCTAAGTTCAGACAACTCTACGAATTGCTTTTAACTGATGGTGTAGCGAATCAAGAACAATTTCATACCCCCGAACGTCCACCGCTAGAGTTGATAGAATTAGTCCACACCTCAAGCTACGTTCAAGCTTATTGCGAAGGAACCCTAGACTCGAAAGCACAGCGACGCATTGGTTTACCTTGGAGTCCAGCATTAGCGAATCGTACCTGTGTAGCGGTAGGTGGTACGATACTCACTGCAAAACTAGCACTAACTCAAGGTTTAGCTTGTAATACGGCTGGTGGAACTCATCATGCCTTTCCTAGTTATGGTTCTGGTTTTTGTATTTTCAACGATTTAGCGATCGCTTGTCGCGTTTTACAAAAATTCGGACTCGTCCAAAAAATCCTGATTGTCGATTTAGATGTCCATCAAGGAGACGGTACAGCTTTTATCTTCCAAAACGACGACAGCGTTTTTACCTTCTCCATGCACTGCGAAGTAAATTTTCCCGGTACAAAACAAAATAGCGATTTGGATATTCCTTTGCCGGTGGGAATGGAAGATGACGCTTATTTACAAACATTAGCGAATTACTTAGCAGATTTATTGTCCAAAGTCAAGCCAGACTTAGTATTTTATGATGCTGGTGTTGATCCTCATATAGGCGATCGCTTGGGCAAATTAGCCTTAACCGATGCTGGCATTTTCCGCCGCGAAATGCAGGTTTTAAGTACCTGTATGAGTAGCGGTTATCCCGTTGCTTGCGTTATTGGTGGTGGTTATGCTGATGATATGAAATCTTTAGTTTGGCGGCATTCCCTGCTGCATCGCGCCGCCAGTGAAGTTTACCAACAGTACAAACTTTGATACAGCCTCTGGAGTTTTTTTGATTAATTTGTTATTTTGAAGCCCCTTAGATGAGAATATTTGTAACAGTAATACAAGTAATAATAGTGAGTCCATTCTTAGGAATTCCGTTAGCTATTTTATCGCTGTGGTATCAGAATCCTCCTGGTTGTAAGGGACCCTGCTACAGAGAACCATGTCCTCCAAATACGTGTATGGGTGGTAATTCCTTAACGGCTGGTTTCCCATTCCCAATATTGCATGACGATAATGCTGGCTCACCTGTAGATGGCTGGGGGACAATTGGTGGAGAGGATTTTATCAGTCTAGATATTGGGGCATTTTTCTTAAATGCCTTTTTTTACGGTTTGATAATCTTGATACTTTTTGTAATCGCAAAAAGTATTTTTGAATCCGTAAAACGTTCAATACAGTAGAGCTAATACGGACAAGGGTAATAGTGGATGAACAACGGCAAACTCAGAATCTACGAACTAGCAAAAGAATTAAATTTAGATAGCAAAAAGCTATTAGCAATTTGTGAAAAACTCAAAATTGCAGTCAAAAGCCATACCAGTGTAATTCCAGAATCCGATGCAGAACGTATTCGTTTAGCAATAAGTAAACTAACAGCAAAATCCTCGAAAACTAAAACAAACTCAGAAGATTGGGGCTATACGTTTATAGCTTCAGCAATTGATAGTTTCATCCGCCATCTAGAAGGTGAGGCTACCCTGAAATCATATCCCGATTTTAGGGAGCGGCGCGATCGCGCCAATGAGTTAATGTATGAATGTGTCGGTAAAAAGCCTTCTCTATTTTATGTGCGTCGTAAAGGTGCAGGTAAAGAGGCAAGAGAGGAAATCTGGGATTTGACAATAGCCACAGACTCAGATGATTCACCATTACCCGCAAGACTTGAGAAGCTCAGAAAAACATTAGGATTTAGAGCGGCTGTACAAAAAGATGGACGCGATGGCTTAAAAATACTTTCGGCTCAATTATTACAACCATCACGGGGACACGCCGACAGCTATGCTATACCTTGTCGCTTGCGTTTACTGGCTAATCATCAGCATCATCTCGATATTCCCCAGGCGACATTAAAACGTATCGCTACCGCGCCAGTTTGTGGCGAAAATGTACCTACAGAAGATCAGCTTAAAGCTTGGAAAGCATTTTTGCAAATTGAGGAAAAAATTGCTAAAGCCCGTCAATTTTGTGTGCGTTACGTAAGTCATAATTATAACTTCAAAAGGCGGATTAGTTTTGAAATAGATGTAACCTCAGCCACCCTTGACGGCTTTTATCAAAATTCCCTCGATGTAGGTAATTTTTGGGAACGAGCAAGACGTACAAAAAACGAAGATTTAAAACTTTTTGAAACCGCTCCTGTCGGCAAAAATTGGATTAGCGGTCGTCAATTAGGAACTGTTGAAGAAGTTGATACCAACCGTGGTATTATCAGCCTCAGACTAGAACGCGACTTAGCTGAATTTATGGCATCAGAGCGTTATAAATTACCTGCTACCGGATTTTTATGTTTCGAGGCAGTTGGTGATATTCAGCAAATTCAGCGCAAGAAAAAAGCTTTAGATGATTTGAATAATGGTTACACCCAAAATCCCTATTTGGGCAACTTTTTATTCGATGCTTCTCAGGCTAGACAAATTAAAACAACTGTTGAACTTCAACCACAAGATTTATTATTATCTTCTGCTAATCCTGGTCAAAAAGCAGCAGTAGAAAAGGTACTTGCCGCTAAGGATCTTGTTCTCATCCAAGGGCCGCCAGGTACTGGTAAAACTACCGTAATTGCCGAGATTTGCTATCAAATAGCCCTTCGCGGTGGACGAACTCTAATTGCTTCTCAAGCGAATTTAGCAGTAGATAACGCTCTGAGTCGATTAGTTCACAACCCAGTAATTCGTGCAGTACGCAAAGGTAGAGCCGAAAAAGTTGGGGAAGAAGGACAGCCATTTTTAGAAGATCAAGTGATTGGCAGATGGTTAGAAAATACAGCAGATGACTGCGAAAATAATATTACACAACGGCTCGAAAATATCCAAATATTCAGTCAATTACTGCTGTCAGCGCAAAGATTCACACCATACTTTCAAGCCGAGGAAGAATTCAATCAACAGCAAGTAAAATTCAATAAAAATAAGTTAAAGATAGAAACTAATTTTAAAAATCAAGAACAATCTTACAACGAAACTGTAGAAAAACAGAACAACGTTGAATTTCTAGTTACAGGTTTAGAAAATATACTAAATACTGTACCAAATATTAATTGGGAAGCTCCAGAAGTTACAGATTTTTTGCCACTTCTGAAGCCATACACAGAAGGTAATAGTTTAGTAGAAGAATTTTTAGCAAATGTTCGTCAAACCATCAAATATACTGATGAACTTGGCTTAGTGCGTCCGGCGCTTGGTGCTTTTGGTTTAGCGGTTTGGTTGCGCGAAACTGTAGCAAGAGAAACTTCTGGGTTTAAAGCAGCTTTGACTCATGCTGAAGATGCAAGTAAAGCCATTTTAGAAGTTGCAGCATCTGTGGAGGTTGTCAAACAGAATTTTGCATTATTAAATCAGGCACAACCAGATTATCAAAAATATCTTGCCAAACTACAAAACCTACAGCAAACAATCCAAATTTGGGAAAACCGCCAACGGGAAATTGATTATATTATTTCAGCCGTAAAAGAATGGAAATCTACAGCATTTTCTCATTTGTATCAAACTTTAAAAGATTGTCAGCAATCAGGTTTACCACTGACAGAGAATTTAGTGGACTTACCGCTAGGTTTGTTGATGTTTGCTAATACATTAAAATTACAAATAGTACCAAAAACTTACAAAATTAACCTACCAGAATGGGATCTATTGACAAAAGCGATCGCTTATGAAATAGATGGAGGTTTTACTGACAGACGGGGTAAGAAACATAATTTTAGCTATTTTTTACAAGAAAATTTTAGTCAGATTCCAATGGTGTTATCAAAGAACGATACCTACGGTGGGCAAAGCCTACGCACCCAATGGCAAGAAACCTATCAACAGTTTAGTAATTATCAGCTACTCAACCCCAAACAGCGAAAATTACTGGTTGAGAATACCCAGGTTTTCTTAATTAGAATACAACGGACTTATGGTGCATCATGGGAATGTAATAATATCGATTCTACTCTCACCCGCATTACTCAAGAATTGCTAGATACTATCCTTGTAAATGCCCGTCAATGCGTTTTAAAAGTAAAAACCGAAACTGAACAACAGCTACAGTATCTACAACAACAATTAAATGAACTTCAAAAAAATGAAGTTAGCCAACAGCAAATATCTATTACTCAAGCTGAGGTAGAAAAATCACAACAAGACGCGAATTTGCAACTTGGAAGAGTTATTAATATCTTGCAAGAACTTAATCAAAAAAATATACCTGCTCAATTACGCATTTTAACTGAAAAATATCTCGCAACCCAATCAAATATTTGGGAGCATCCCCAAGAGTTCTTAAATCAAGTTAATTATTGGGCAACTTCCATTAGTCAGCTTGAAACTTTAATTTCATCATTACAGCCTTTAGCTATTTTAGAGATGATTAAAAATTCTCTACATGAACATTTATCAAAGCTACAGGCAGAGACTGAAACTTCTCTACAGCAGCTTCAAAAATTACAAATTAGCTTACGTGAAATAGAAGAAAAATTACAACCACAGCCATCAGATAGTTTAATAGAAGAAAGAAATTGGTGGTTGAGGGAATGGCAAAGAATCCCAGATAAGTTTAAGCCAGAAAATTCGGCTGCTGACTTGTTTAATATAGAGTTGTTACGCGGTATAAATATTCAGTTTGAATTTTGGCAGAAGGAACTTGAAAAAGACGAAATCTATCTGAAAAAATATCAGAATTTTGTCCAAGATTGGATTGGAAAATTAAGACAGCCAACAGAAGGCGATCGCGACGATTTAAGACGTATTTATTTAGATAATGCTAACGTCGTTGGTATAACATGCGTTCAAGCTGCAAGTAGAGGCTTTTCGGAAGAATTTAAATCCTTTGATGTCGTCATAATCGATGAAGTTAGTAAGTGTACTCCACCAGAGTTATTAATCCCAGCTTTGAAAGGCAAAAAGTTAGTCATGGTAGGCGATCATCGGCAATTACCACCCATGCTTGATACTAGCACTGTTGAAGAAGTTGCTCAGACAATGGGCAATACACGAGACGAATTACAATTTTTAGAAGAATCGCTATTTAAAAGTCAGTTTGAATCGGCTGATGAAAGCATTAAACAAATGCTGACTACACAATATCGAATGCATCCATTTATTATGGGTGCAATCAATCAGTTTTATGATGGTAAACTAGAATCTGGAATCTTGGAGCCGGACACCAAACGCGCACATCATTTAGCAAGCGAAATCATCAAAGAATCTCAGCATCTTATTTGGGTAAAAACGCCTATCGAAAATCAGTTTTTAGAGCAAAGAAACGGAACTTCTTACTTTAATACTCCAGAAATTGATGCGATTGAACGTCTGTGTCAGCAGTTTGAGACTACTTGGGCTGATAAAGTTGCTAATGGTGAACCAAAAAAGGAAATCGCTGTAATTACATTTTATGGCGCTCAATTAAGAAAAATTGATGAACGTTTGCAATCTGAAATTTTTCCTTCATTAGAAATTCGTACTGGTACTGTAGACAGGTTTCAAGGTATGGAACGCCCTGTTGTTATTGTGAGTATGGTTCGCAATAATAGCAAAGGAGATGTGGGATTTGCTAAGAAACCAGAACGGGTAAATGTTGCATTTTCTCGCGCTCAAGAATTACTAATAATTGTGGGTTGTCATAATTTATTTACCCATCAATCAGGTAAAGTCGGAAGTATGTATTCCGAAGTTTCAAATATTGTAAATATTCATAAAGGTTTTGTTGATGTTTCTCGCCTTTTCAGCTAAACATTACTTGAAAAGTATTGGGCGAATAGAATTAGCCATTGTAATAAGCTGTCGTGCATTTAATTTGCACAGCTAGGGCGGGCAAGATGCCCACCCCACAAGAGATTTATTTTTTTGAGGATGCAAATTAAAGTATTTTCAGCTTAGTTATAAAATATCGGGGCTGTTTGTGGGTTTTGAGTTGTCCTTTTGAGAGACAATAACTTTACTACGTCTTCCCTATCTCTTTATTCCATAAAGTATTGAGCGCATAAAAAAAATACTTTTACGTAAATTTATCAGTAAATAATATGAAGAGTATGCAAAGATGTATTTTTCATTAAAGATATCTAAGTAAATACGGTACTATATTCTCAGTGTTGGATTATTAAGATGTTCTCTATTTTCAAGCTATACATCTTTGTAGAATTGCCGACAAGGAGGTTATAAAAGTCTCTTTAACACTCAGTCATACAGTTGAATATTTTATCTTCTAGTAGGACTTAAGCACTGGCAAAAAACCAAATATCAAGCGTAAGTTTGAAACATTCAATTAGAAGATTTTTGGTGCTTTTTTAATAATTTCTGCTTAACAAAAATAATTAAAAAAGCCTGAAATGAAGGATTGTAATGAATATACACCTTGATTAATTGTACAGTGCTTAAGACTTAGATAGTTTGAGAATAGTTAGATAAGTATAAAGGATGCCAAAAACGTCAATTTCTGCAGATTTCTTTGTGACCGTAAACATCGATCAATTACCCCAGGTTGAACATTCAATTTACTGAAAAAATCAATTTTAAAAGGTAAAAATTATGGCAAATATCATTAGTGGAACCAATGGTAATGATACTCTATTCGGCAGTGACGACACATTGATTGGTGGAGGTGGTAACGACACTTATAACGTCAACACTAATGACTATTATACTATTACGGATTTTGGTGGCATAGGGCAAGGAACAAGTCCGACAACAGCAGTCATTGCCGAAGTGGATACCCTAATAGTCCGAGATCCTGGTCTTACTGCCAAAAATCTGCTGCTTACCCAGAATGGCAGCAATCTGGAAATCACCTTTGAAAGGGGTAGCAGTTACTTCATTCCCAAAATTACTCTGCAAAACTTTGCCCTGGAAAATCTCGATAATCTCAGCACATCTACAGGAGCGACTGTAGACTTGGGCAATATCGTATTTTATGGACAAACTAGCACGGACAGCTTTGATGTCTTCAATGCCGACTCCACCCAAAGCACTATCTTCAACAAAAATACAGTCACCTTCCTTAATGACCTGAACAATACTGTTGACGGCTTTGACAACTCAGATGATGTCATCAATGGTCAGGGAGGTGATGACATTATTGACGGCAAAAGTGGCAACGACTTGCTGCGGGGTGGTGCTGGGGATAATCTTCTCATTGGTGGTGCAGGCAATGATACGCTGAATGTTGACTCTTCAACAGGCGATAATACCCTCAACGGTGGCACTGGTGACGATACATTGAATGCTAATTATTCAGCAGGCAATAATTTGCTCTCTGGGGGCGAAGGCAATGATTTTCTTAGTGCCTCTTACGTTTTGACCATCGGTGCCATACCTGATAATTTCTATACCCCCGAGGAACTTCTTAACTCTTCAGGGAATAACACCCTCAATGGTGGCGCTGGTAAAGATATATTGGATGCTAATTATTCAACGGGCAATAACTTTCTCTCTGGGGGCGATGGCAATGATTCTCTTAGTGCCTCTGGTTACTACGTATCTTTCCGAGGCAATTTCATATTATATGATCCTATCGCTGGCAATAACATCTTAAACGGTGATGCTGGCAACGATACCTTAAACTCTAATTACTCAAAAGGCGATAACACCCTAAACGGTGGTGCTGGTGATGATATTTTGCTTGCTGAGATTTCAACAGGCAATAAGCTACTCTCTGGGGACGATGGGAATGATTCTCTCTCCGTCTCTGGTTATCTTATCAGTAGCCCTTACACGCAAAGAGTTGTCCCTTCTTCAGGCGATAATACCCTCAATGGTGGTGCTGGTAACGATACATTGAGTGCTAATTATTCAACAGGCAATAACTTACTTTCTGGGGACGATGGGAATGATTCTCTCTCGATCTCTCCCTATTATCTATTCTTAGGCAATAACAATAATCCATTGAGTGCCAGTTTCCCCTCATCAGGCAATAACACCCTCAATGGTGGCATTGGTGACGATACATTGAATGCTAGTGGTTCAACGGGTAATAACTTTCTTTCTGGGGGCGATGGTAATGATTTCTTCTATTTAAGCCCCACATCCCCAGATACTGCCCCCGCAAGTTTAGTTACTCAAACGGTAGATGGGGGTAATGATAACGATTTGTTGTTCATCGATTACAGAAATGCGACAGGGGGTATTACAACAACATTCAATAGCACTACTAACATTGGCTCAATTACGGCAGGCACGTATTTAGTTACCTACAAGAACATCGAACAATTTAATATTTCAGGTTCAGCCTACAATGACAACATTGTTGGAAGTAATGGCAATAACACCCTCAACGGTGGCGCTGGTGACGATATATTTGATTTGAGCGGTTCAGCAGGCGATAACCTGATCTTTGGAGGCGATGGGACTGATACCTTTATTTTTGCTAGTTACAATGAAGGCATTAATACTATTGATGACTTCAATGCTACTAATGAATTCATTCAATTTCGTTCTTTTGATGGTGGGTTCTCAATAGGTTCACTTCAGTCAAGTCAGTTTATCATCGGAATATCTGCAACCACTAGCGAAGAGCGATTTATCTACAATAGCGCTACAGGTGCATTGTTCTTTGACCAAGATGGCGGTGCATCTGGGTTTACTCAAGTACAATTTGCACAATTATCTACTGGATTGTCATTAACCAACAACAATTTTGTGCTTGTTTAATTGTAATCGGAATTAGCCTTCTGCTATCACTAAATGGTACGGTTTGCGGGGTGCTATTTTTAGCAGCCCGCATTTGATTGTTCAATGCAAATAGTTTTAGCGATCGCAATTTCTGTACAAATATTGCATTGCGATCGCTTGTGACACCAAATAGTCCAACCGATGAATTGAGAACACCAATTACTCTATGACACAACTTCAATCGTTTTGGCAATTTGGATTAAGTAGAACGACTTGAAAAAACAAACTATGTGAAGATAAGTTAGGAATTATCAACGTTCTAGTCTCAAACCTCTTTCCATAAGCATCTGAGGTTCGATATTCTCAACTTTAGGTATTGCTTCTAGCTGAGGAATCTTAGCGATCGCATCAGCAATATTACCCGATCGGGCACGCAACCAAGCGCCATGAGGTGCATAGTCAAGGATTTGTACTACTTCGTAACCCGCTTGATTAATTACCTCGCGCTGAGATTCCACATCAACGCCTTCAGCAAAGCGGATAAAAACCAGTCCAGTTGGTACTGCTAAAGAACCATTGGGTTGCACTGTGTAAATCGGACTCAGTTTATTCTGCTCTGATTGATTGGGTTCGCCTGAAAAAACTGCGTAGGTGTAGCCCGTCACACCATCATTAAGTTGTAAAATTGCTCCTGGTGCAACCGTCTTGGGCTGATTATAATGTATTGCATAGTACCCAGACTTACGAGTGTAGGATACAGCAGTGAAATCGCTACCAACACGAATTTGTTCAGGATACTCAGAAAAATAGTCGTTTTGAAATCTCACTTCAGAAATCAGGGGTAAAGAGTACACCTGGAGAAAATACTCAGCCGGAAAATAAAACATCTTTCTTAAGTTCTAATGATGTTATAGCGTTTTTTAGTGGTGTGGAATACAAATTTTTCATCGGTATGCAAGTTATATGCCCCTAATGATAGTGAAGATTCTTAAAGCAGCCTGCTTTGAATCTCTTCATTTGTGGAAAGACGAATCAAACGTTTGTATGAACTTTAAGAGAGATTAAATCCTATTTAATGTCGTAATACACATATAGCACATGAAATAAAAAGCATCTATAAAGTAAACCTAAGTGCAAACTGCATGTACCATGTAGCCAGCTTAAAAAGTAATTCCAATTCCCAATTCCCCATTTTCAAAACATTTAGGAGATTAAAATATGGTTCAGGTTCGCTATGGTGGACAAAACGGTACACAGTATGAACTTGCTATCAGTGACGAACACGTTGTAGTGCGTACCGAAAGCCGCAGTACTATTGTCGGTGCAAGACCGTTTGAAGTCGCGCCTGTGTCACCCACGGCTCGTAACATCCTCAATCAATTCGAGTTAACAACGCGGTTTCGGCAAGCGGGTGTAGAAATTTTGCGTGCGAAAACTCCGAATCAAGGTGTCGCTCTGCGCGATCGCGCCCGTGATATTCTCAATCAAGAATCTGAAGTCCAATTTGCCGGACGTGTCCTCATCGATCCAGTGTCGAGTCAACCGATAATTTATACCGAAAACCTCTTCGTGAAATTCGATAACGAAGAAGAATCGAGCGTTTGCCAAGATGTCTTAGGACGTTACGGTTTAACAATTAAACGCCAACTTAATTACGCACGTAATGCTTATTTTGTCAATGCACCTGCAAATACTGGTATAGCTATCTTTGACATCGCCGAGAGACTTCTGAATGAAGAATCAGTAGAACTGTGCCATCCTGAATTAGTACGGGAATCACGCCAACGTCAGGTTTTCCCGCAGCAGTGGCACTTAAAGCAAACAACAATCAATGGTAAAGTAATTAACGCCCATGCCAACGTTGAGGCAGCTTGGAAATTAAGCGATGGCACAGGGGCAATTATTGCAATTATTGACGATGGTGTGGATCTCGAACATGAAGAATTCCGTTCCTCTGGAAAGATTGTCGCCCCGCGTGATGTCACACGTAAAAGTGACAACCCTAGACCCGGAAACGACAATAACCACGGTACAGCTTGTGCCGGAGTAGCTTGTGGAAACGGGAAATTTGGTGCATCTGGTGTAGCACCAGGTGCAAAACTAATGCCGATTCGTTTAGCTTCGTCATTGGGATCACAGGATGAAGCAGATGCTTTTATTTGGGCGGCTCAAAATGGCGCTGATGTCATTTCTTGTAGTTGGGGCCCAGCAGATGGTGTTTGGTTTGAGCCAAACGATCCTGTACACAAGCAAAAAGTACCTCTGCCTGATTCCACACGACTAGCTATGGACTTTGCAATCAATAAAGGACGCAACGGCAAGGGCTGTGTAATTTTATTCGCGGCTGGCAATGGTAACGAAAGCGTGGATAACGACGGCTACGCCAGCTACCAAAAGGTAATTGCAGTGGCAGCTTGTAACGACTTTGGCACGAGAAGCGCTTACAGCGACTTTGGTCAGGCGGTGTGGTGTGCCTTCCCCAGTAACAATGGTGATAGTTCTCAAACCCCAGGAATTTGGACAACCGATCGTTCTGGTGTCGTTGGTTATAATTCGCTTAATGTGAGTCTGGGTGATGCCGGAGGTAATTACACGAACGAATTCGGGGGAACTTCTAGTTCATGTCCAGGTGCGGCTGGGGTAGCAGCCTTGATTATTGCCAGAAATCCAAATCTGCGTTGGGACGAAGTACGAGATATTATAAAACGCTCTTGCGATCGCATCGACCAAGCTGGAGGTAAATATGATGCCAATGGTCGCAGCCCTTTTTACGGTTACGGTCGAATGAATGCTCTCAAAGCTGTAGAATTGGCCAAGCCGGCGCAAACATCGCCCATTACTATATTCAAGGCAGTGCAAGATATCCCCATTAACGACTTACAAACATCAACATTGTCGTTGGCGATCGCTAATACCAGTCTGATGAAGTCCATCAAAGTTAATGTAGACATCGAGCATACTTACATTGGCGATCTTGTCGTTACCCTCCTTCCTCCAGTGCAAATAGGCATACTTCCCATCATTCTGCACGATCGCCAAGGCGGAGCTACAGATAATATCAAAACAACTTATGACGAGGTAAACACCCCAAAACTTGCTGCTTTTAAAGGTAAAAATCCTCAAGGAACCTGGACACTTGAAGTTGCAGATAAAGCTAACGCAGATACAGGAAAGATTCGCAGCTTAACCATCGAAATTGGATTTTAAGCCAATAGACATCTCTGATAATGAATGTAGAGACATAGCAGTGCTACGTCTCTACAAGAGATATCTCCAGAAAAGATTTAGTTACCTTAAATTTACATATAAATATCACGGAAATTAAGCCTCTCTCCGCTTGTCTGACGACAGGCTAACGCCAACGGGGAGAGGTTTGGAGAGGGGTCTTAATTGATTTTTGGAGATGATTAGCTTGAATCTGGTAGGGTGCGTTATGGACGTTAATCCTAACGCACCGAAAATCTGGGATGGTGCGTTAGCCTACGGCATAACACACCCTACAAAACTATGCCTTAGCTTTGACTCACAGGCTCTTTTGCCAAGAACTTCTCCAATTCTGTCAGCGCATCAGCATCAACCTTAGTTTGCATTGGGCAGAACTTAGGCCCACACATCGAACAAAACTCAGCAGTTTTATAAATATCTGCTGGCAGAGTTTCATCGTGATATTCCTTAGCTCTTTCTGGATCGAGTGATAATTCAAACTGACGGTTCCAATCGAAGTTGTAACGCGCCTTGGAAAGTTCATCATCTCTATCCCTTGCACCGGGGCGATGTCTAGCAATATCAGCCGCATGAGCCGCTATTTTATAGGCAATCAATCCATTCCGTACATCTTCGGCATTTGGTAGACCCAAATGTTCTTTGGGTGTTACATAGCACAGCATTGCAGTACCGTACCATCCAGCCATTGCTGCTCCAATGGCTGAAGTAATATGGTCATAACCAGGAGCAATGTCTGTCACCAATGGCCCCAAAACATAGAAAGGTGCTTCAGAACACTCTTCCATCTGCTTACGGACATTGAACTCAATTTGATCCATCGGCACGTGTCCAGGCCCTTCCACCATCACCTGGATATCATCTTCCCAGGCTTTGCGAGTTAGTTGTCCCAGGGTTTTCAATTCAGCTAATTGTGCTTCATCTGAGGCATCATGGGTACAACCAGGACGCAGGGAATCTCCTAAACTGAAGGAGACATCGTACTTTTTGAAAATCTCAATAATATCTTGGAAGTGGGTATAAAGCGGGTTTTGTTTGTGGTGATGCAGCATCCACCGCGCCAAAATACCGCCACCGCGAGAGACAATACCTGTGAGCCGGTTTCTCACCAAAGGCAAATGCTCAATCAAAATTCCAGCGTGGATAGTTTGATAATCTACCCCTTGCTGGGCGTGTTTTTCGATGATATGGAGAAAATCATCAGCAGTCAGATTTTCGATTGTGCCGTGGACACTTTCTAAAGCTTGGTAAACAGGCACCGTACCAATAGGAATAGTTGAAGCCTTAATAATTGCGGTACGAATTTCATCCAAATTACCGCCACCTGTGGACAAATCCATCAGGGTATCAGCACCATACTTCACCGCTAGATTCAGCTTATCAATTTCTTCTTGAAGGTTAGAAGAGTTGGGGGAAGCGCCGATATTAGCATTTACCTTACATTTAGAGGCGATGCCAATAGCCATCGGCTCTAGATTAGTGTGATTAATATTAGCGGGGATAATCATTCGCCCCCGCGCCACTTCGTCACGAATGAGATCGGCAGGGAGATTTTCTCGTTGGGCGACGTAGTGCATTTCTTCGGTGATGACACCTTGGCGGGCGTAGTGCATTTGCGATACATTAACCTGCCCACGCCGTTTAGCAACCCATTCTGTCCGCATACTGTGATTCCTCTATAAACAGCTTCCCTCCGCTGGTATTACCCAGACTCAGGTGTTAAGGGTGTGATCTCAGCCTGGTTATGTAGGCACCCCTAGCATGGATGTAGTGTATCACTTTCGTTATCTCTGGGGGCAAGGGTGTTAACAATTTATGCTGTTTTTTCGGAGTCTGGCGATGTCTAGGACGGGTTGCGCCTACGCCTTTTCTGTTGCTGAGTTGCGCGAATTGTATCTGAGTAAAAGAAACCTCTCCCTGGTTTTACTACACAAAACCGTCCCTCTCCGAATCGGAGAGGGACAGACTTGAACGAAAGTTCAAGGCAGGGAGAGGTTTGTCAAACTCACGTTACCTGAGTAAATCTATTTCAGTAACTAGGTACGGCTACTTTCGCGTGTTTGCTAACGTAGTCCACAAATAATTGCTTCAGTCGGGGACTAATGCCAGCATGTTCAAAGAATCCAAACCCCAGATTCTTAGCTCTTGCTAAGGTTTCTTCTGGTGTTAATCCTTCTTGGATAGCGATACTTAACAGTGCAATTCCAGTCGATCGCATCCCGGCTGCACAATGCACAACTGCTGGTTTAGGAATTTCTTCGAGTGTCGTGAGGATTTTGGTAATGGCCTCTTCATTGAAATTTTTTAAATCTACCTTGAGTGGAACATTTGTATAATGCAGCCCTAATGCTTCCGCTACTTTTTGCTCATCCTTAGAAAATCCTAGCTCATCAGGCGATCGCAGATTTAGGATGGATTTAAAACCTTCTTGGATAGCTTGCTCAAGCTGTTTTGGTATGACTTGTCCTGTAGTTGTCAAGTTTTCGTTAATCTGTATGGCGTTGATCACATTCACTCCTTTTCACTTTTTAATAGCTTCCAGCTTCGTAAATACTCGAATTAGCAAGCTTTGAGAAGATTATTCAAATAAGCACAGCAAAATTAGCTAAATATCAAACGATATTGCTTGATTACTTCAAAATCTGCCTTTTGAAGCTGATTATTTTATTGCTTTATTCATAATATACGGTTTACCGATAGGATTACTGATGATTAGAAGTAATTATATTTTTTGCCGATCTGGTTGTATTAGCTTATATCTATTTATACGACAGTCAGACCTCTTGCACGAATAGTATATGTACGGAAAAATACAGCTAGAATAAGAGCAATGAGCCACGAACAAATAAAAAAACCTACCGCCACCATAATTTAAACGGCTATATTCCAAGACATAAGTTAAGTCGGCGTAAATAATTAAAGGTTTGTAGTGAGGGCTTCAGCCCTATCTACGAGACACTACGCGAACACTACGAACTAATTTCAATCAGGACTTACGCAAAAAAAAGTTCTTAAGTAGCGGTAATTCATGAATTACCGCTACGACAAATCAGGCTTTTGAGACATCAAACCTCACCCTCAATCCCTCTCCTTACTAAGGAGAGGGAAGCCGGAGGCAGGTTAAGAAGTAAAAAGTAAAAAGTAAAAAGATAATCCCCATAAATAAATTCAGGGGAAATGATTAAGGACGCATAAACAAGTAAAAAGATAAAAGTAAAAAGTAAAAAGAAAGATAAATTCAATATTTCTTTTGCCTTTTTACTTTTTACTTTTGCCTTGTTCGGTGAGGTTTTATATTTAATTTGACCCACTTACTTAATAATCTATTGTTGAAAACCCCCGATTTCATTCGAGGGTTTTAAATGCTGAAAAATGAATTTGTAATTTTGATTTTATTAATATATTACTCATCTATTACTTCTTATATATGATATGCAGCCTCAATCATCTTCCCAAGATTCGTGATTGAGTAAGTCGATGATTCTATCTCTGAGTAGAAATTCATTTTTTTCTAGCTCAAGTTCAAAATTAATCCAGTCACGATGAGGAATATATTTACACAGGGTATAAATTGCCTGCTGACGGTTAACAAGTCTCTTTTTAACAAGTTGAAGTGCTTCTTTCTTGATAACTTCGATGTCGTATTTAATCGTAGTGTTCATAGGTCGTTCCTTTATTTTCAATCAAGGAATTAAGAATCAAAACAATAATTTATTTGACTCTACCTTAAACTTATCAAATAAATTGGCGAGAATTGTGAAGAATCAAGACATTAACTCTTGCTGGAAGTTAGATATGTCAGTAAGATACTCTTTGGGTTCCCAAATATACATCTTATAGAGAGATTCTTGTAGAGCAGGAACGCTGTCACAACAAGCTTTAAACATCAAAGATGCTCTCTGGGCGACTTGCCAAAAGGTAGGTTAGGGTAAAGAACATTCTCTACAAAACTTATACTATGCTTTTGAATCTTGATAAAGTTCGTCAATATTTTCCCGCCCTCGCTGGTGAATGGACTTTTTTTGATAATGCTGGCGGATCGCAAACCTTGAAAAAGGTAGTAGATAGAATTAGCGAATTTCTCCTGAGTTCTGATGTCCAATTAGGAGCTTCTTATGCCGTTTCTGAACTTGCGGGAGAACGATTGGCTTTAGCAACTAGAGGAATGGCTACTTTCATTAATGCCAATTCTTCTAAAGAAATAGTTATGGGCCCATCTACGACAATGATGTTAAGAGTTCTCTCAATTTGTCTAAGTCAAACTTTTACACCTGGTGATGAGATTATTGTTACTAATTGTGACCATGAAGCAAATATTGGCGCTTGGGTTGCTTTAGAAAAACAAGGAATTAAGGTTAAAGTATGGCAAATTCGCCCAGATACCTTAGAACTTCATCTAGCAGATTTAGAAGTATTGATGAGTCATCGCACCAAACTAGTAACATTGACTCATGCTTCTAATGTTCTGGGAACCATCAACCCGATCAAAGAAATTGCTGCATTTGTACACGATCGCAACGCAATGATTTGTGTAGATGGTGTAGCTTATGCACCACATAGATTAGTTGATGTCCAAGATTTGGATGTTGATTTTTATACTTTGAGTTCTTACAAAGTTTACGGGCCACACCATGCCTTACTCTATGGCAAAGAAGAACATTTATTAAGATTACCTGGACTTAATCATTATTTTATTCAACAGACAGATATACCTTATAAATTTCAATTAGGTAATGTCAATTTTGAATTAAGTTATGGAATGTTAGGTTTATGCGATTATCTAAGTGAGTTAGCACAACTGCACTACGGCGATCAAGCTGCACCTGATTTGAGAGGTCAGATGGTGCAGGCATTTGATTTAATGAGCATACATGAAGAACATATTAGCGATCGCCTCCTAAACTACCTCAACAACAAGTCTAATGTGCGAGTGATTGGTCAACCAAAGGCTGACTGTCAATGCCGTGTACCGACTATATCTTTTGTCGTAGATGGAATGGATAGTTCAACCATTCCCGCAAAAATTGACCAGCATTACATTGGGATTCGCTACGGAGACTTTTATGCTAAACGGCTCATTGAATACCTGGGATTAGCCTCACAAGGTGGAATAGTCCGGGTGAGTATGGTACATTACAACACCCTTGAAGAAGTTAACAACTTGATTGAGGCTTTTGAGCAGATATTTTAAGATTGGGCATTGGGGATTGGGCATTGGGCATGGGGCATTCACCTTGTCTGTCTTGTCAGTATATTCCCCATGCCCCATTCCCTAATATTTATTAACAAGCTGCAAAATTTGCACCTCTTCTTGTGGGGAAATTAATGTTTTACCCACTGGGAGAACAGCTAAGGCATTGGTTTGAGCTAAATTAATTAAATTGCCAGAACTGTGACTACCACAGGCTTTGTGAAATTCGTAAACACCATTAATTAAATGCAATTTACCCCAAAGGTAAATTTCTCGCTTGCCATCCGATCGCAACTCATCATGCGATCGCACTTTCAAAAATACTGGCTCCCAACCTTCAGTAATTCCCGAAATTTTCTTAATCGCTGGTAGCACAAATCGCCAAAATGTCACCAACACAGCCGCAGGGTTTCCTGGTAAACCAAAATAGAGGGCTGAGTTTTGAGTGGGGAAAGTGGCGACGGTGAGAGGTTTACCTGGCTTCATTTCCACAGAGCGAATGTGGATTTTTGCGCTTAGGGACTGTAAAATTTTTTCAACATAATCATAATCTCCTACTGAGACACCACCAGAAGAGAGAACTATATCAGCGATCGCAACTGCATGGGCAATAACTTTCTCCAGAACAACTGGATCGTCTTTCACAATCCCTAACAGTAATGGTTCTGCACCACTCTCCTTTACCAAAGCTGCGATCGCATACTGATTAGAATCCACAATTTGCCCTGGTTGCAATGGTTGATCGATTGGTACTAACTCATCACCAGTCGAAAAAATTGCCACACGTGGACGGCGGTAAACACTTAATTGCGGACATTGTGCTGCCGCCAATATAGCAATTTCTGAAGCATTTAACTTAATTCCGGCTGGTAATAGTTGTGTTCCAGCTTGGTAAAAAGATGCTTTGTGTCTGACAAATTCTTGCGGTTTTGGTGCAGCCAGGATATACACGCGATTTTCATCCCGGCGTGTCCTCTCTTGCATAATTACAGTATCCGCACCTGCTGGAATCACCGCACCCGTGAAAATCCGCGCGGCTTCTCCTGGTTGAATCGTAGACTTTGTTTGGTAGCCAGCCGGAATATCTTCAACAATTTCTAAAACGGCGGGTTGTTCGGCGCTAGAGTGCTGCACATCTTCGTAACGAACTGCGTAACCATCCATTGCCGAATTATCCCAATGGGGAAAATCTAACGGACTGGTGACAGGCGTTGCTAAAATCCGGCTATCAGCTGCCAATAAATTTACAACTTCTGTATCCTGTTGACGATCCAACGGTTGGACTAAATTTAAAATAATTGCTTGTGCATCGCTGACTGATACCATAGCGATCGCCTCCAACTTTTTACTTCATCCCTGTAAAGTAACACTGAGTCTACTCTTGGTTAGCTTTGCCTAGATTTTTATAAGCGGTAAATCCTAGACTACATACCGCTAGTAAACCGATAATTATGCTTCCTTCGGGGACTTTGGATACCTGAACGGAATTGTTACTTAAATCTAGTATTTGCTTTGTGCCTGCTGCATTTCTATTGTTAAAACCAAATTCTTTAGCTAGAACCTCATCACTAAAACCTTCGTCTATAAGTGCGAGATTATTATTAAGCCATGTGTCGCCAGGAAGTTCATCATCCTTGCCAACATCAAAGGGGCCAAAGATTTGCTCTTTAGTGTTATCAAAGTTAAATCTCAAAAAGCTGTAGTTAGACACACCACTAACCACTGGAGTAAAACTATTTATGAGAGTACTCAATGGATCAAAAAACAAAACTGAGAGAGACTGCAAGTTGTTCGTAGTTCCCAAACCTGCTTCCGAAATTACGCTGGGAGCGGTTGTTGTATCGTAGTTAAATGAACCTTTAGCTGAATAACCTGTGTCTCCCTTCCAGCTAAAGTTGAATTCAGCAGCATCAGCTAGGTTGTGAGTGCTTATAGCGATCGCTAACACTAAAGCCATAGTCGCCACCATCCTAATAGCTTTTTTAGTAAACAGACGTGTCATAGATACAACTTCCAAATAGTTTTTACAACAATACAATACTTCTCAAAAACAGACTCTTGTGGGTTGGGCAAGATCAGGGCGCTAGATTATGGAACAACAGAGTTTAAACGCCAAACCCAAGTCATCACTTTAATATAAAAAACAGGAGCAATCATTATTCTCCAACCCCTAAATAAAAATACCTATTTTGTATGACTATCGAACGACTTCCCCAAAAACACTATCCCAAGGCTGAAATTGGGCGGCGAGGTATGGCATTAGGACTTGATTTCCTTGGTGTCTGGTTAGTCAGTTCCCTACTGGGAGGCGGCGATATTGGGATTCAATTTTTGCAAATCCTAGTTTTTGTGATATTTTGGCTGATTTTACGGGTTGTAGTGCCATACAACAATCAAGGGCAAAGTTTAGGGCGTTGGGCATTCGATTTAAAGGTGTTGGAAGTAGAAGACGGGGAAGTAGTGGGCAGAATCCCAGATTTGCCTTCATTGGTGAAGCGAGAAGCGATTATCGGCTTGGGTGCGCTTCTAGTGTCAATTGCCCTGAGCAATATTAGAGCCAATCCCACTGCTATACTGCTAGTACTTCCCCTAGCAATTGATTGTGGAACTGCCCTTTCTGATACCCAGATGCGGCAGGCTTTACACGATCGCTATTGTGGAACTTTCATCGTCTCGTCGCGTCGTGGCTACTCACTTGATATAAAAGTTAAAAGATTAGTTGAAAATATGCGGCGGAATGTGAGAAGATAGTCATTTGTGTTAAATCTCTTCAGGCTCCACTGTTTGTAAGATTATGGCTAAGAGTAAAGGTGCCCGCATTATTGTGACACTAGAGTGTACCGAGTGCCGGACAAATTCAAATAAGCGTTCTGCTGGTGTTTCCCGTTATACCAGCACTAAGAATCGCCGCAACACGACTAACCGGCTAGAACTGAAAAAGTTCTGCACCCACTGCAACAAACATACCGTTCACAAGGAAATTAAGTAGAGATGAGTTATTTCCGTCGTCGTCTTTCTCCGATCAAGCCAGGAGATCCAATCGATTATAAAGATGTTGATTTATTACGTAAGTTTGTCACCGAGCGGGGTAAAATACTCCCACGTCGGATTACTGGGCTTACGTCTCAGCAACAGCGAGAGTTGACATTAGCAATTAAACGTTCGCGGATTGTGGCCTTGTTGCCATTTATCAATGCGGAAGGCTAAAAAGAGTGATGAGTTATGAGTGATGAGTGCTGAGTTAAGAATCAAAACTCCTAACTCCTAACTCCTACTCCTAACTTGAAACTATTTAAACTGTTCACCAAAATTAAAGTGCGAGAGTTGTGGAGAAGGGGACGCTAGTTGAATTTAGGGTTCAAGGCGATCGCCGTCTGGGGATCGTAGAACGCCCAGACGGTAAAACCCGCTGGTTTGTGGTAGACGACCGTGGTCAATCCCACAGCCTCGCGCCTAGACAAATAACTTATACAGTTACCGGACAGACCTACAAGCCGTCTGAGATTGCCAGCTTTTTAGAGCAAGTCAATCCTTACTTAGATCCATCTAGCTTAGAGGTAGCTTGGGAAATATTGGTTGAAGATGGGGAAACTGTCACCCCAGACCAAATGGCGAATCTGCTATTTTCTGAATCAGCCGCCCCTCATTGTTACGCCGCCTATTGCTTGTTATCCGACGACAAACTTTATTTCAAGCAAAAAGGAGACGCTTACGAGCCGCGAACTGCTGCTCAGGTGGCAGAACGCCAGCACCAGGTGGAAGTAGAGGCACTAAAAGCTAAGGGACAGCAGGAATTTTTAACTCGTGTAGAGCAGGCGCTCAAAGGTGAAGCAGTAGAATGGCAGCGTCACGATCGCCAGCGCCTAGAAGGACTCGAAAAATACGCAGCGTTGCTTGCTGACACAGTGCGGACGGGAGTTAATTATGACTCCTTAGCTCGCGCTTATCCGCCCAGCGCTCCAGTATTAGAAACGATGACCATGCTGGGACGACCCACAACGCCCCAAGGAGCCTTTCAACTATTAGTAGATTTAGGTTGCTGGAGTCCTTATGAAAACTTGTTCCTGCGTCGTTCTTCAATTCCGATTCAATTTCCTAATAAGGTATTAGAAGTGGCGCAACAGCGTTTGGATTTCCCGCCGATTGACTCAGATACAAACCGCCTTGATCTGACTCACCTAAAGGTCTACACCATTGATGATGAAACTACCACAGAGATTGACGATGGTCTAAGTTGGGAAGTCATGCCCGATGGACGGGAGCGCCTGTGGGTGCATATTGCCGATCCGACTAGATGGTTAGTGCCGGAAGGTGAATTAGATTTAGAAGCCAGAAAGCGGGGTAGTACAGTCTACTTACCTACAGGGATGATTCCCATGTTCCCAGAGGTATTGGCAACTGGGCCAATGAGTCTAATTCAGGGAAGGGTTTGTTGCGCCCTCAGTTTCGGAATTGTTTTAGATACAACTGGGGGAGTAGAAGATTACAGCATTCATACCAGTTCTATTAAGCCGACTTATCGCCTCACCTACGAAGATGTAGATGAAATGCTGCAATTACGAGTACAGGCAGAACCAGAAATTGCTGCGATCGCAACTTGGGCACGAAAACGCAAAACTTGGCGTTATGCTCAAGGGGCAATTAGTATCACAATGCCCGAAGCAACGATCAAAGTCAAAGGTGAAGAGATCCACATTGACATTTTGGACGATTCCCCATCACGGCAAGTAGTCGCAGAAATGATGATTGTTGCCGGTGAAGTTGCGGCTCGTTATGGTAAAACTCATAACATACCTTTGCCCTTTCGCGGTCAGCCGCAACCAGAATTACCTCCAGATGAGGAATTATTGCTACTTCCGGCCGGATTCGTTCGCGCTTGCGCCATGCGTCGTTGTATGCCCAAGAGTGAAATGAGCATTACGCCTTTGCGCCATGCTGGTTTGGGCTTGGATACCTACACTCAAGCAACCTCTCCCATCCGCCGCTACAGTGACTTACTTACCCACTTCCAACTTAAAGCCCATTTGCGCGGTGAAGTTCTGCCATTTTCCGCAGATCAACTTAAAGAAGTGATGATGAATGTCAGCAGCATCACCCAAGAGGTGACGATGGTAGAACGGCAAACTAATAGATATTATGCTCTAGAGTATTTACGCCGCCATCCAGAGGAAACTTGGGAGGTAACAGTATTGATGTGGCTGCGAGAAGACAGCAATTTAGCCCTAATTTTGATAGAAGATTTAGGCTTGCAGTTACCAATGGTTTTCAAACGTTCTGTGAATTTGGGCGAACAGATATTGGTAAAAGTTAGCCACGCCGATCCGCAAAAAGATATGATCCAGTTTCAAGAAATAGTTTATCAAGAAGCCCAAACAGCTGCAAATTAATTCGTAATAGAGCCTCCGGCACGTTCCGCGTTAAGCGAAGCTATGCCGCAGGCTTTACGTAATTCAATTATGAATTACGAATAGCGCGACCACTAGATAGATGAATTACAGCGTATTGCAGGTAAATGAAGTACACGGGTAGGGGCACAACATGTTGTGCCCCTACGATGATCTGTATCTCACCAAGTTGTAATCTGCTGTATATTTATAGACCTATAGGAATCCGGTTTGATTTCTGAAAATATCCGTAGGATGTGAGCGCGGAGAGTACGGCATTAAACCCTTGATAATAGTGCGTTACGAACTCCGTTCTAACACACTCTAGAATACTGTTCTTATCTAAAAGAATAAAGACTTGCGTATTATTTCTCTAGATAGATGAATTATATTTATAAACCTATCTCAAGACAAATAGAATAAATGCAAGTGAGATGATAAAGTCTTTTAACAAAGAAAAATCACTTGATCGAGAGTAAATATATGTTTAGCATACTTTGGGGTATTGTTGTTGTACTGGTTGCTTTTTGGGCATTAGGATTGGTATTTCATATTGCGGGAAGTTTAATTCATGCAGTATTGCTTTTAGCTATTGGGCTTGCAATTTACAATTTTTTAAAGGGACGTGATGTGTAAATGAATCAGTCATGAGAATCCAAATCTAGTATTCAGATACGAAATGAGTTTTCTGGATCGCTTTAAGATGCAATTTGTATATTTGAGTAATAGTAATTATGCAAAATTCGCTAAAAAAGTCTTTGGTGATAACTCAATAATATTCACTGGATAATAGTGATTGTGACATTTGCGGTAATTTCTAAGGCTTAACGTTTAATTCCCTTAAAACGTTCTTGCGCCGCCTGAAATGCTTCTTGCATTACCAACTGAATTCTTTGGGGATCGGGTTTCTTTCCTCCCATTAAATCACCAAAGTAAACGCAGGCTGCTTCTCCTAGCGCCCAGGTGTAGGCAGCTGCCCAAGACGCTGCGATCGCACTTCCAAAACCTGGTATAAATTTAATTAACTCCCGTGCAATGGCTTGTGCTACAAAACCACCTGCGATCGCACTCACAACACCCCCCGCCTGTGATGGTGTAATTGTCTGTCCATATAATTTACCCAACAGACCCACCATTGATACTTGTAAGGCAGTGAGTACTGGCATTGTAGCAAAGGGCAAAGGTACAGCCGCTAGGGTGGCAGACATAATCGCAAATGGCAAAATATAACGGCGTGCAGCATCTCGGTAAAGATTACCAAGTTGCTTGCCAGCTTCTTCTTGGTCTAATAATTGATAAATCGCCTGCGCTTCTGCTTGTGGGAGTAGCTCTGCTAATGAATCTCGCAGTGCTTCTAAGCCATAAAATACCGGATTATAGCCATCTTCTTCTAGGGTAAAGTCAATAAGTACCGAGCGGTCAGTTATCCCTGCAAAGGCTTGTTGCATTGCGGCGAATGCGCGGTTGACTTCTTCATAGTCTGGTGGATAGCTAGGATGATCGATACTATCGAGAGGATAAAGTTCATGCAAGCAGGTAACTACTAGCAGACAGGGAATATTTGGATATTTTTGGCGTAACTGTTGAGCAATTTGTCGGAGTGTCTCAGTTGCAAAATCATTGATTTTGACCGTTAAAAGGAGAATTCTGGCGGAACGAGTTTCCTTTTGTAAATCGCCAACTAACTCTTGAATGATTGTTTGGGTATCTTGGTTAACATCGCCTAGCCCCACCGTATCAGTAAAAACTAGTAACGGCAGGTCATTAGAAGGATAGGCATAGCGCTGGGTGTGTTGCGTGTGGGGACGAAATCCTTGACCGATAATCTCAGCCGAAACTCCTGTCAATCCCCGGACAATGGAACTTTTTCCGGCTTGGGGTTTACCAATTAGCAGTGCTTCTGTGGTTGGTAGTTCGGCTCGGATTTTCTCTAAAATCTCTGCAACTTGAGTTTCGCTCACACTAAACCATTCAACAACTGTTTGTGCCACTTGTTCTACAGGTAACACTTGGGTGAAACGTGTTGTTGCTTTGTTCCAGACATCACCAATGCGATTTTTCCAGGAATTATTGACCGACTTGGTAGTTGTTCCATCAGTCGGTTTACTCAATTGCTGAGAATCATCTTGCTCAGTCATTTTCCTTAAAACGGTAGATACCTTTTAATTCAGCACACTTCATTGTGTTTAAATTGAAATTATTGATCTAGAAAATTCTTTTAATAATCTTATAGCGATTCTCAAAGGGATAACCAGTACCGTTAGTAGTGTATAAATCTGGGCGATCGTCTTTTTTGATTATCTTTACCGTCTTGGCTTCTCACTCTACCCATATTTTAAATAATACACTGACTCAAAAGTATTTATCATCACAAATCGTCAACCATGAGAGAGATGTTATTCTAATGTTCGGCTTGCTTTCCCTAATTAACATAACCAGAGAATTGCAGAGAATGTAGCGCTGTTGTTAAAACAAAGTTAATGCATCCATTTTTTTGAGGAACAAGTTATGAATATCACACTCAAGTCAGAAATAGAGCAGTTTATTCAAGCGCAAATTGCAAGTGGTAGATTTGCTAGTGCAGAGGATGTGATAAATGAAGCTTTTAAGTTGCTTCAAGAAAGAGAACAGCGAATTGAAGAATTACGCCAAAAAATTGCAGTGGGAACTAAACAAATCGCTAATGAGCAATTAACTGATGGTGAAGTTGTTTTCGCTAGACTTCAAGAAAAAATCCGAAAAATTGCTGAGGAGTCTGAAGAATGAGTAGTTATTCATTTTCAGATGAGGCAATTCAAGATTTAGATGAAATTTGTGAATATATTGCTCACATTAACCCAAAAGCAGCCAGTAAGCTTTTTGATGATATTCGTAACAAGTGTAAGTTAGTAGCAGGTTTTCCTAGTATGGGGAAAAGTTACGGAAGACTTGTAACAAATTTGCGCGGTTTTGTTGTAGATGATTACATTATATTTTACTATCCCAGCGAGGATGGAATTCTTGTAACTCGTGTTTTCAATGGTTATAGAGATTTAGAATCTTTGTTTGAAGATAAGGAATAAATTTTTGACTTTGCTCCTCGGATGTTTACCTAGATGGTTTTGGTTCAATCAAATTAACGATCGCTTTCACCAATACATCTGGATCTACTGGTTTAGAGATATGCATTTGAAATCCGGCTGCTAATGCTTGCTGCTGATTCATTTCACCTGCATAGGCTGTGAGAGCGATCGCGGGTACATGTCCTCCTTGCCCTGGCGATCGCGATCGCACTTCCCGCATCAGCATGTAACCGTCTGTTTTTGGCATTCCAATATCGCTGATTAAAACGTCTGGTATCGATTCAGACAGTGCCTGTAATGCTTCCTGCGCTGAGGATACGGCGGTTACTTCTACACCGTAGTCTTGCAAAATGAAGCATACTAAGTCGCGGATATCTGGTTCATCGTCTACAACTAAAACTTGAATGTCCGAAAGAAGTGAAGATTCAGGGTGACAATTTAAAGACTCATTCTCCTCATGTCTAACCTGTTCGCTTCTCACCAAAAGCGGTAACTCAACACTGAAAGTTGCACCCAATCCTTCTCCAGGACTTTCGGCTTGAACTGTTCCCCCATGCATTTCTACAACATTACGCACGATCGCTAATCCTAAACCTAGTCCGCCAAATACCCGGGTAGTTGTGCCATCAGCTTGGCGAAAGTAATCAAACACATAAGGCAAAAAGTCTGGGTTAATTCCCTTACCTGTATCGCTGACTTGAATTTGCATCTGATTACCAGCTTCCATGAGTCGAATCTCTACCCGTCCTCCTGCTGGTGTAAATTTTACCGCATTAGAAACCAGGTTCCACACAACTTGCTGGAGTCGATTTGGATCGCCCATAACTTGCCCTATATTGGCATCAAATATGGTCTTAATTTGAATGGAATTAGTTTCGGCTGCTAGTCGTACCGTTTCTACTGCTGCTTCAACTACCATTACCAAACTCACTGGACAGATATTTAAGTTTAATTTTCCTTGAAGGATGCGAGACACATCCAACAAATCTTCAATTAGCTGGGTTTGTAATTTGGCGTTGCGTTCAATGGTTTCTAAGGCGCGATGAGTGGTTTGTTCATCAAACTTGCGAGTCCGCAAGATTTTTGACCATCCCAGGATCGGGTTCAGTGGAGTTCGCAGTTCATGGGAGAGAACCGCCAAAAATTCATCTTTAATTTTGTTGGCGATCTCTGCTTGTTGGCGTGCTGTTCTTTCGCATTCAAGGAGGCGATCGCATTCTTTTTCAGCCAATTTGCGATTGGTAATATCTAGTATAAAAGCAACACCGTTGTCTTGGGAGTCATTCAGCAAGGCTACCCCCAAAACAATTGGTACTCGTTTTCCGTTGCGATGGATAAACTCTTTCTCGTAAATTTTGGAAACTCCAGTGCTTTGCACCTCTAAAATGGCGCGATCGTCTAAATGCTGATACTCAATCGGGGTGAGTTCTCGCCAATTAATTTTACCTAAAGTGGCAAACTCTTCATAAGTGTAACCAGCTAATTGAAGAAAGGCATCATTGGCATCAATCACAAAGCCGTCCACATTCCAAAAAGCGACCCCGATTAGGTTAGACTCAAACAAACGCCGAAATCTTGCTTCACTTTCGCGTAACAATTTTTCTGCGCGTTTGTGTTCGGTAATATCACGAGAAACAATAATTACGCCTTCAATATTTTGGTCGAAATTCCGTAATGCGGTAAGAATGTATTCATAATAATGCACCCCATCAGTAGTTACATATTTACACTCATCTTTGATTGGCTGTCCAGTTTTCATGACAGCTTCTCGTTGATTATCTACCTGTTCTACTAAGTCTGTAGGTAAATCCAGTTCTTGCAAAGTTTTTCCAATAATATCCTGGGGTTGAAAACCTAATATAATAGCTGCATCATGACTCACATATTCATAGCAACCTTTGCGATCAAAGATGTAAATATGATCGACTGAGGCGGTGAGGATGGCATTTAAAATATTTGCCTGTTCTTGAACTTGGGTTGTTAGTTCACGAGTACTTTCTACTGCCTGTTTGCACACAGTAGTTTCCATACAAACGCCAATCATCCGCAGGGCTTTTCCCCGTTCATCATAGATAAATTTTCCCTTGGCAGAAATCCAATGTACACTTTGGTCTGAGCGAACTATCCGAAATTCATCGTTGTAATCGGTTTTTTGTGCCAAGGCATGGCCAATCCTTTGCATTACAGATTGCTTATCTTCAGGATAAACGCACTTCTGAAACGTCTCATAAGGCCCATCAAAACTATTTGGAATTACACCAAAAAGCAGTTCATAATTTTCAGACCAGATGACTTGATTGGTAATAATGTTCCAATCCCACAAGCCCATTTGGGAAACATCTAAAACTAACCTTAGCCGTTCCTCACTCTCTTTTAAAATTACCTCTAATTGTTGCCGCTTAGTAATTTCTTCTTGGAGTTGCTGCAATGCTACATCTTTTGAAGCATTTAAAGCTGGAGATTTCCCTTGTTGAAGATTGTATTCTATGTCATGCTCGACAACTTGAATATGGGAGTTTTGTGTCGCTATTGCTAGTTGTTCCTCAAGTGCTGCTTGCCTTTGCTGATAAAATATTTCTGATTGCTCTAACTCAGCTACACGCTGTCGCAAAACTGCTAATTCATCAGTAAATTTAGAGGTAATTTTATCAACATTTTGCATTTTAACACACTATTTATAACTAAATAACACCGACTTCAAAAGTAGGTAGTCCCTAGTCTTAGCAGTATGGATTTTTAAGCTAAAAAATGCAATCTCTCAAAAGGCACATAGGAGTTTTAGCCAGAATACATCTTCTGGTATTTAAGAGCGATTTCTAGCCCTGCCAAAGTGATATTTTATCAGAGAATTATGACAGGAGCGATCGCTATTTAAAAAGAAACAGTTAAGAATAAACTACCAAACTTTCAGACATTCATCACTCCTAACGCAGCAAAAGTGTGCTGTTGTTATCAATTAGCGTCAGAGTTCCACTAGTAGCCATACCTGGGTTAGGCTGTGCCGATGCATTATAAGTCTCAATGTAGCGACGTACTTCTAATGGAAACTGGGGATAGTCTAATACTGCATCTCCATCGGCAATAGTTGCCCAGAAATCTCGCAAACTCGGAGCTAATTTTCTGGCCTGTGATAGTGGTAAGTTTAATGGAGAGTGAGTTAATAACTTGATTAAGAAGGGAAAAGAGCGATCGCCCATCCATTGCCGTGATGACTCTTGCAAGTCAGGAAAATCAGGTACTGATTCTACGCGATGGGATACAATTTGCAACGATTCTTTACCTTGGTTATCCCGATGAAACTCTAGCACCCGATAAGGGTGAGGATAGCTAACTAAAGAGCCAGTGGTAATATCATATACTCCATCTGAGTAAGCAATATCCTGAACGTGCAAATGCCCCGTAAATACTAGCTTGACTCCGTAGCGTCTTAGCAATTGCAATAGTTCTGCTGAATTCGCCAACATATAGCGATTTGCCAGTGGGTGGTTCGATTGATTAGGCAAATGCTCTACCACATTATGATGCACCATCACCAAAACTAATTCATCAACAGATGCCGCCAATACCTCTTCTAACCACTGTAGTTGTTTAGCATCCAAACACCCCACTTGCTCACCCTGGTCATTAAAGGAGTTAGAATTTAGTCCAATTAGCTTAACTCCAGGCAGCAAGTGACGAACATAATACATCTGCTGCGGATCTTCATAGCCAAACTTGGTGTAATAGTAGGGAAAATCAGCAAAAGCGATTGATTGGCGATCGGCCAACAGAACAGGAACGTCATGATTGCCAGGAACAACATAGACGGGAAAAGGTAACTGGGCTAAACATTGTTGTAACCAGGCGTGGTTTTCTGGTTCACCATGCTGAGTTAAATCTCCTGGTAACAATAAAAAATCTAAATCGAGTTGTGTTAGATGTTCCAGTACACTTTGAAACGCCGAAATACTAACTTCTACCAGATGAAACCGACTAGGATGATCCCAGATTGTATGGGGAAGTGCCAGGTGTAAGTCACTGACTACCGCAAAACGAAAATTGAGAGCCATTGATTTATGAAAATGTTAAAAGCAGTGGTTGAAATAAGCCTTTTCCCAAAAGTATAACCCTAACTTTCTTTCCTTGCTCAGGAGTGCATTTACTTAACATTTGTATACATTAAGTATTGATTAAAAATTATGGCAAATCATAGCCATTAATCACCAAAAATTATCGGAGATTTGATTGCTAAAATCTGTAAGTCAAGCGCTCAGTGATTCAGATTCTCTACCCGATATTTCGAGAACGCGCTTCAACCAATTTTCTGTTTGTTGAGCAGCAGATAGCTTTTCTGTAGCATCCGACCAGATTGTATCCCACTTAAACAGCCAGCGCGTCAAAACCCGAACTAAGTCAACTAACTCTGCGGCTTGATCAATGTCGTCTGCCTTTACCATATCTGGGACAATCCACTCAATAAAATACCTACTTTCTTTAACAAGTTGGATGATTGAGTCCTGATGTAACCCTTCAAGCCACAAGGTTTTAATTTGAGATAAATTTACTGCTAAGTAACCCAGACGTGTGGGGATATCGTCCTGCACAAAGCTTTGTTGCTTCAAGATAAAGTCTGTCATAAGTTAACGAAAAACTCCTTGATGATTTGAGCCATTATTTCTTTAATATTAGAGTCAAGTATCTCCATTGATCGGTTTTGACGAGGGCGAAGATTTACCATTGACTCATAAATAACTTTCCCCGTTGCAGGCATCAAACTGGCAGCCCAAATATTTTGTTGTCTACTACCCTCATTCAACAAAACTTCTTCACAGTCAGCGTGTAGCTCACCACCTCCCACTATTACCCGTCGCTCGATATCAACTGCAAGTTTGATGTAGAACTTGTGTTCTTGGAGCATTTGCTCTATTTGTTCAGGAGTAGCGCGATCGCAAATTAACAGAATCAATGGGCTTTTCTCAATTCTAAGTGTTGAGTAAAGAATAGTTTGACAAGACATCCAGAGTAAACACTTACTCAGAAATTTGCCCAAGCTAGAATCTGGCTTCTCTGCTACTCCCCTTTTCGGTAAAATAACTTAGCAGATCGGAAAGTAACAGGTTCAGAATCATGGCTCAAGCTAGTATTGGGATTATTGGTGGCAGTGGTCTGTATAAAATGGACGCACTCAAAGACGTAGAAGAGATACATATCCAAACCCCCTTTGGTTCACCATCAGATGCTTTGATTTTGGGGACATTGGATAGTACACGAGTAGCTTTTTTAGCGCGTCATGGCCGCAATCACACGCTGTTACCCTCGGAATTACCGTTTCGCGCTAACATCTATGCGATGAAGCAATTGGGAGTGCAGTATTTAATTTCAGCTAGTGCTGTGGGTTCTTTGAAGGAAGAGGCGAAACCATTAGATATGGTAGTGCCAGATCAGTTTATTGACAGAACGAAAAATCGGATTTCCACGTTTTTTGGTGAGGGAATTGTGGCTCACATTGCTTTTGGCGATCCGATTTGTAAGAACTTGGCTGTAGTATTGGCAGATGCGATCGCGTCTCTGAATTTACCAAAAGTTACCCTCCATCGCGGCGGTACTTATGTGTGCATGGAAGGGCCAGCTTTTTCTACCAAGGCGGAATCGAATCTTTACCGCAGTTGGGGTGCAACAATCATTGGTATGACGAATTTACCAGAGGCGAAGCTGGCTAGGGAAGCCGAAATTGCTTATGCAACCTTAGCGCTGGTGACAGATTATGATTGTTGGCATCCAGATCACGACAGCGTGACGGTGGAATTGGTAATTGGTAATTTGCTGCGGAATGCTGCCAATGCTCAAAAAGTGATTCAAGAAACTGTGCGGCGATTGAGTGAAAATCCACCTGCGAGTGAGGCGCATTCAGCATTGCAATATGCAATTTTGACTCAGTTAGATAAAGCACCAGCGACAACCAAGCAAAAGTTAGGGTTATTGTTGCAGAAGTATTTGTAGTAAGTAAGTGAGTCAAATTAAATATAAAACCTCACCCTGCCTCCGGCTTCCCTCTCCTTACTAAGCTGAAAATCATCTAAATTGAATAATCAAATCAAATAAAACTCTTGTGGGGTGGGCATCTTGCCCGCCCTAATTATACAAATTAAATACACATCAGCTTAACAAGAGGGATTGAGGGAGAGGTTTGATCTTATATTTTACGCCTACCTACTTATTGGTTAGCGATCGCCTGCTTGATGAATGCTTCTAAGTTTTGGGTAGGGGTGGGATTGTCAAACAGAACGTTGATGGACAGTTTGAGAGCTTCACGAATAGAGGATCGCCAATCAATATCTACCGCTAATCGCACTGCAATCTTGATATATTGCGAGGCATCATCGGCAATTGTCTCAGTTACACCCATAGCTTGCAAGAAACCATAAGAGTGTCGCCCTCGCATAAACTCACCAGGACAAGTGACAATGGGTAAATGGCAAGCGATCGCATCCAGTGTTGTGTTCCCACCCGCCCAGTCGAAGGTATCTAAATAAATGTCTGCCAAAGAAAGCAAGTCAAAGTAATCATCACGGGGTAAAACAGGCGAGAATACACAATAATTAAGACTATCTAAACCTACAGCCGCAAATACCCGTTTCAGACGTTCTTGAGAAATCCCAGAGCGAAGAAACATAAACTGAGAATTGGGAACTTGACGGGCAATTTCGGCATAAATGTAATCGTGCTGCGGTAAATATTTATAGCCAGCTTGACTAGAGATGTAGACAACAGCATCTTCTCGTAATCCAAAAAATAATCGGTTGCGGCGGATTGAGTCAACTTTAATAGCAGGATAGGAAATCCCCACACCAGGCAAACGGACAAGCTTTTCGGTGTAATGATCTTGCCCATTCACAGGTTCCATCAATTCGCTAGATAAGAAATAGTCAATGGTGGGCAATCCAGAAGTTACAGGTTGTCCCCAAGCCATACATTGAATCGGTGCTAAACGAAGTCCAGCAATACATAGTGTGGTGGCATCCATTCCTAATTCTGGAAAAATTAATACATCAAGGTTGTCATCAATAACTTGTTGACACACTTGTTCTAAATTATTCGGTAAATGATAAAACTTGGTACTACAAGACTGAAATAATTGAGTAGCAGGATCAACTTGATGCCCTATGTGATATGAATAAATTTCAAAATTTTGATTATCTGCATATTTCAGCCAGTTTAAGAATAAAACTGTTCCACTCCAGCCACACAGAAAATAGGAAAGATAGCCAATCTTAATTCGCTGATTGTTGCTAATACAAGAAATCGGGCGATCCCGAATCCATTGTGGATAATTTGCCGCCATAATTTGGTGAACTAGCTGGCCATATTGCTGCTGTAGTAATACATCATTTTTTCCCTGATATGCAAGAAAAAAGTTTGTATGATTCCTGATTCCTGTTAAAGCTTTTTTCTCTTCACCAGGGCTATTTATGGTTTGAATGAGTTTTTCTAGCCCATGCTGAAACCATGCACGGTAAGTATCAATCTCGTCAGGAGTATGATAAATTACTGGCAGCATAAGATGGCTTAACATCTTAAATATATAGTTTTCAGGAAACTTATCCGTAACCTCTTGAGCGAAGTTACGAGCTTCCAGATATTTTTGGCTTTGCTTTAGACGAATAATCAGCCAAAAATAGAGTTCTTCTGCTTGAGGACAATGGCTAATACCGTTCTGCAATGTTTCGATAGTCGCTTGCATCTGGCCAGTTTTATAAAAAATATTACTTAGCTTCAGATAATAGTCAATTTGGTACGGACAACTAGATAAATACTTGCTGTAATACGGGATAGCATTTTCAGGCAATTCACTATCTGCGAAATAGTCGCCCCATCTTTGCCAAGATTCTAACTGAGCAGCTTCATAAACAGTTTGCTGGCAAATTTCTGACAAATCACATATCGGAATTTGGGCAATTTCTGGCTGCTGGATAATACAGCCATCTTCGTTATTAATTGGAATACGAAAGTTAATAAATGATTTAATTACAGACCATTCTTGTATGCTTAACTGACCCGTAAGCCCTACATTGAGGTCTTCACAAACAACCTCTTCTAAGCTTAGTTTCAGAACAGTCTCAAAAAGTAACGAATTAGCATTATCTTGTAGCTCATCCGATAAGCTTTGGGTGTCGATTAGTAGTGTTATATCTTGTCTAGCTGGATGTGTGAAAAGAGTTCTGAGAACAGTTATCAAATCTTCTGCAATCGCTATTTCTAAATTAGACCAGTTAGGAAAAATAATAAAATTAATATCTCTTAATTCATTAATTAACATAGTGTTGCAATGACTAATGATAACTACTATATATATTTTTACAGCAATGTCATCAGTACGAAGAAAAAGATCCCCGACTTCTTTAAGAAGTCGGGGATCTAAGCCTCTCGGTTTTTACAGTTTAACCGCACATAACATCACTCAAATTGCACAAGCGATCGCCCCGATACAACAATAAAGCCGACAGAATCAAGCCTAATCTGGGGTTGGCGAATTCCTTCGAGGATGGCTGCATTTAAAGCAGTTTCTATCTGCAATTCTTCAGCTAATGCATTATCCCAACTTTGTTGGTTCAAACGCAGGCGTAATTGTTCAACTCGATTGGCTAATTTCTTCTCGGCAACTTTAGCACAACTTTGGCACAAGTCAATAAAATCTGAACGATTTGAGAGTAATTCCGAAGAAGTATTCCGCACTTGATAACAGAAATTTTGCCATTTACTAGGGTCAACAAAATCGTCAATAATTCCTAAGCGCTCTTTTGCTAAATTGTAATCTCGTCCTTGATTATTGTTTTTATCTTTATATGGACGTTGCAGAATACTTAAGAGTGCTTTATCTTCAACAACGCGGATTGGTTCTTTGCGTCCATCAACATAGATAGTTTCTATAATTGGTGGAAATAGAGCATCAACACGTCGCTGCAAGTGTTTGAATTGAGAACTATCTAGTTTGTTATCTAGTAAAACTTGTTTGGCAATTCTTAAATTTGCCTCCACTACATAATTGCACTGGAAACCGAACCACTCTTTCCCTTCTTTAGCATCCCAAGATGCATCAGTGCGCCACAAAGCAAAGGCTTCACCTCTATCATCCCAGTTAATGTAGTTCCAGAGTGCTTCAACAAATCCTTCACCAACTCGAAAAAGTTTAATACCAGGATTCTGGTTTGCCACTCTACGATTATAAGTACCAAATTGGTCTAGATAACTATCAGCAAAACGGCTTTTTAAATCATTTATGGGAACCAATGTCCGCGTTGAGGGTTGATAACGTCGCATCTCTGAAGAATCGGGGTTATTGAGTCCTCGGAATCCTAACGCCTCACAAATCCAGCCTTCAATTGCCCGTTTCATTTCTAGATGACAAGCATCATAATTATCTAGTTCTTGAAAATACTCGGTGGCAATTTCGTCGTTAGCGTCGATTTCATCTAGAGCATTTTGTTCGCTAATTTTTGCGATTTCGGTTTCAATTTGCTCTTGAATTGGCGAAATCATCTCTAACAATCCAGCAGCACCAGATTTAAACAAAGCTGTTTCTAATTCTGCAAGTTTATCATCCACATAAAATTGTAAACTCGCAATTGATTGTTGGAAAATACCAAACCCATCTTTCAATACTTGATACCAAGCGTTGTGAGGGCTATCTTCCAAATAAGGGCCAATCAAAACACAAGATTGGACTCCAATTTTGCTACCAATGCGGTCAAGTCTACCAAGTCTTTGTTCTAATTGATTCGGCGACCAAGGAAGGTCAAAATGAATTAACCAATCGGCAAATTGCAGGTTAAGCCCTTCTTCTCCAGAGCGATCGCATACTAGAATAAAGCAGTTGGGGTTATTTTTGAACCTATTTAAGCCTTCTTCAACTTTGTCGGGTGATTCTCCAAATTGATGTTTCGCTAGAGCCTCTGCACCAAAGATATTAGACAAATACCGGACAATTTCGCCACAAGTCTGCACAAAACTCGTAAATACAATAAATTTGGGCAGAATATCGCCAGAAATTGGTCTGCGAATTCTCTGCTGTATCCTCGTCAGGAATTCGTTTTGATTCTTCCGAATGTTGGCGGGAATTTTGTAGTATGTACCTAGCTGATTCAGCAGCACTGTTTTTAAATTCTCCGTCCGTTCTCCATCCTCTTGGGGTTGACGAATAGTTTTTAGGATGGATTGCAGAATCTCTTCTTCCCCTGAAAATTTAGGGGTTGTAGTTAAGATGCGAATATCATCTTCTTTAAACTCCTGGGTGAGTTTAGCATGAGGCTTACCAGTTAAGCGATCGCTAATTACCTGCTCTAAAATCCCTAACCAAGTACCAGCAGCTAGGAATAACACCAGAAAAATTTGCTGATATGGCAATTCATGGGGAGCAACACTACGCCACTGATTGAGTAGTTCGTGGATATCAGGCGATCGCTCGTCTAGATCGTACTCTTCTTTGGGCGTAAAGTTGCGGTCAAAGATCACATCTTCCACTGCCGCGCGACGGTTGCGAAGCATTCGGCGGTGTAGTCGATAGATATCGCTGACGTGGGTGCGAATTGCTTGAACGATTTGATCTTGCTCGGTAGAATTTGCTTGTAAACAATTTTCTAAATCATCCGCCAACTTCAATAAATACTCATCTTCAGCTAAGAGGGTTCGTAGTTGCTGCAAGTTGCTTTTGAGTACAGCAGGTTCAGCCCCTTCTTTAAAAGAAAGCAGAAGTCTACCAATTTCCTGACGGCTTTCAACTTTGGCGCGAAAACCTGCTAAATCACCAATTTTATAGGTTGTTGGGTCGAGCAGGTGCAACATGGCGAGAAAATCTTGCTCATGATTGAGAACAGGAGTAGCTGATAATAAAAGTAAGCGATCGCTCTTATGAGCAAGTTCTTTGCAAGTCTGAAAACGCTGGCGCACTGTCGCATCCTTGGAAGTCGCCATTGCTGCGATATGATGAGCTTCATCTAAAATTAAGCAGCCTATCCTCGCTTTCAGGTTGATTTTATGGATATCTTCAACCGCCAGCACCGCTACCCGTTTGCCAAAATGGGAGATATAAAATTTGTTTTCTAACTCAGTCCGCCATTGTTTTAGCAAATATTGCGGAACTAATACCACCGCTCCTTTTTTCGGCTCATCCAAGAGGAATTGACGGAGAATCGCACCCGCTTCGATAGTTTTTCCGAGTCCAACCTCGTCTGCTAGCAAGTAGCGCTGAATTGGGTCTTCCAGCACCCGCCTAACAACTTCAACTTGGTGAGGATAAAGATTAATATTTGCCGAAATCAATCCCGTCATCCCGCGACTAACAGCGCGTTGCTTAATCAAGGATTTGACGAAAGCCAATCTTTTATCGTGGAAGTAGGGCGTTTCATGACCCTTCATCGCCAGAGTTTCGATGGGGTCTGTGTTTGGCAGATTACAACGAACGTAAATGTCTTCTTCAGTAGCGATCGCAGTTTTCTTATCTGGTAAATCAATTTGATACATTTCTGTATCTTCATCCCAAATGAAAACTCTGCCAACTATCCATTTATCCTGAGTTTGGTACTTAATATAGCATCGAGCCTGGGGTTCAAGCCTGACCTCAGAGAGCGAACTTAAAGGTAAAGTTTTTTGAAGACGTTGCCCTATTGAGCAGAAATACTCAACATTTGCATTGGCATCAGATATTTCTGTAACTTTTCCGATACCCAAAGAGTTATTCTGGGACTGTACTAATAAACCGAGCTTAATCATAGATCCAGTCCCCTGAACACACTAAAAGAACTTTCCAGACTAGTTTGTTCACCTAAATATCTGGAAATTTTGTAGATCAACATTATAGATAATAAACTGGCATTACAGTTTTTGTTATAGCGATGCCTACGAGACGCTAAAAGCCAACGAATATTCGCTAACGCCGATAGAATTAAGATCGTGTACCTTTATTGACTATGAAGAAAATCCGAGACAACACAATTAAGTTAAATCAATATTTAAAGTTGATGGGTATAGTGCCAACTGGAGGACAAGCCAAGCTAATGATTCAAGGTGGCGATGTCCAAGTAAACGGGATGCTGGAAACCCGACGAGGGCGGCGACTAGTACCGGGTGATAAAGTGACAATAGAAGGAAAAACTTTAGAGGTGAATTTGGATAACAATGAAGACCAACACTTAGTGATAGATTTTCCTGAACAAACTGAGTAAGGGATTTTTATCCCAAATTGAAAAGTTTCTTTTTTGTCTTCTGAATTAATGCTGCAAATTTCCAATAAAGTTATCATCCCACAGAGTGAGATTGAAATTAGTGCAATTCGTTCGCAAGGAGCAGGAGGCCAAAATGTCAATAAGGTTTCCACGGCAATTCACTTGCGCTTCGATATTGTCGCTTCATCATTACCGGATTATTATAAAGAACAGCTTTTAAAGCTGAACGATCGACGCATCACTCAGGATGGAGTTGTTGTAATTAAAGCGCAAGAACACCGAAGCCAAGAAAACAATCGGGAGTCAGCTTTGAAACGACTTCAAGAACTAATTCAAAGCGCAGTTGTAGTAACCATAAAGCGCAAACCTACGAAACCAACTCGCAGTTCTCAAAGAAAGCGTCTTGACTACAAAACCAAGCGCGGACACGTTAAGTCTAACAGAGGGGAAGTGACAGATGATTAAAGTAATTCGTAATTAAATAATGCAACTGGGATTTATATCATGTTCGCTTGATTACTTATTAAACCCGAAGAACCCCACCCCGCCTGCGGCAACGGTGTACACACAAGTCTGAAAAACTTCATCCACCAAAGATTTGCGGTGAAGCATTGCTGCAGGAGGGTTTCCCTCCACAGGCGACTGCTGTTGTCACCCGTTCGCGTAGCGAATCGACGGCGTGACAAAGCTAAATTGTTGCAATCATGGCGATACCTGCGGCGGGCTACGCCAACGCATTGGGAGCATCCCAATTTGGCAAAATACACAGAACTGACGCAAAAACCCTTTTAAATCCTCTTCCCTTTGTGTCCTTTGTGTCCTTTGCGGTTCGTTTTTATCCTCCGGGGTAAGTCAAAATTCCGTATGTAAATTAACCTTACACATTTGGGATGCTCCCAACCCATTTGTTATTTCGGCGTACCCATTTGTTATTTCGGCGTACCCATTTGTTATTTCGGCGTACCCATTTGTTATTTCGGCGTACCCATTTGTTATTTCGGCATACGCATTTGTTATTTCGGCGTACCCATTTGTTATTTCGGCATACTTATTTGTTATTTCGGCATACTCATTTGTTATTTCGGCATACTCATTTGTTATTTCGGCATACTCATTTGTTATTTCGGCATACTCATTTGTTATTTCGGCATACGCATTTGTTATTTCGGCATACGCATTTGTTATTTCGGCGTGTCCATAACGCGCCCTACGAAACTACTAGAAGAGTTGAAACCTATACTGGTCAACTTGTGTGTACACCGTAGCCGCCTGCGGGGAGGCGTTCGGGGTGGGGTGCAATGACTGTGGTAATTATAAGTAGGTAGGCGAACTTGATATTAGACCCAGCGAAAAAACTTACTGCTTGTTAGAATTGGGTAGTTAAACCGCCGAAATTTTTTAATTTATAAATTAGATTTTGGTATCCAATTTGGTTGCAAAATCTTACCAGAGAACCAAGACTAATTCTTTCTATTGACTGTGGTCAAGTGCATGGCTTAGTTGGTTAACTTGAGAACAGCAACTATTAAAGGTGAAAAAAGATGAATAAGACATTACTAACGATTTTGATGTTTGCCCTGTTACTCTTATTCATCATTTCTCCCTTTGCAGCCCTTGCTAGTTTAATGTTGATACTGTTAGTTTCGGCGTTTTTATCTTTACTAGGAAACTTGTTCCAAGTAATAATTGGTGGTGATACCAACCCAAAAGGGTCATAAAAGCATAATTCCAAATGAAGATTTCCAGATTGCTTGATAAAACATTGGCCGGAGAAAAGGCTCATGTTTTTGTGTGAGTGGACAAATACAGCAGATTGCAACAGGCGTGAGGTACAGATCATCGTAGGGGCACAACATGTTGTGCCCCTACCCGTGTAAGCTGTCGTGCATTTAATTTGCACAGCTAGGGCGGGCAAGATGCCCACCCCACAAGAGATTCATTTTTTTGAGGATGCAAATTAAAGTATTTTCAGCTTACTTCATTTACCCGCAATACGCTGTATAACAATCCATACAGCAGTTTTATTTTGGATGAAGTATGAAGCTACGGGTTTTGAGGCAATTTAGAGGATAATTTACTTAGGGGTGTCGCTAAACCGTCAATACTGACAAGATTTTTCTTCTCTTGAAATTCTCTAACTCCCTCTTCGCCTTTTTTGCTAGCCCAGTTTACTAAAGTCTGGCGCTCACCTCGATATTCATAGAGTGGTACGCCAAAACCGCAGGAAGTCTGTATTTTTTCAATGTCGGCGACGATAATTTGACGAGTTCCAGGCATCGGCACAAACAAAGAATATAGAGAGTCCCAATCTGGAGAACTCGGTAAAATCGTGTTTCCTTGACCGTAAAGACGCAGGATACGCGCGGGTTCTTCAAAAGCGCAAAACATGAAGGTTATCCGCCCATTTTCTTGTAAATGGGCTGAGGTTTCGTTACCACTGCCTGTAAGGTCTAAGTAACCTACTCGGCTGGGTGAGAGAACGCGAAAGCATCCTAAACCTTTAGGAGATAGGTTAACATGACCTGTAGGACTCAAGGGTGCAGAGCCAACAAAGAAAAGATGTTGGGCTGCAATAAACTCTTGCTGTTCGTCAGTAATACAGTCAAAAACTTTAGACATAGACTGTCTGATTTATATTTGGAAATTCATCATCTTCTCAGCCTATGTCTTAGGTGACGTACTCCACACACTTCACTTGAATTCTTCTTCAATGTCTCATATACCGACTTGCCATTTGGATGGCATCAGCGATATCAACATCACCATCGCCGTCAGCATCCAAAAAGGAATTTAGTACAGGATTCCCGCCAGCTTGCGGATTTTGAGCATTTGCGCCTGATTGTAAGAAATTCAGCACTAAAGGTACTGCTAAAGGTAGCAATTGTTGAACTATACCAGCATCTAATCCGGTGCGCTGGGCAGCAACCTCGGCTACTTGCTGTTGTATTTCAGGAGAAAACAGCGAATCGACTGCTTCGGGATTAGCTGAACTTCCAGCGTATTGATTAACTAAACTTTGTGCGGCTTCATTTCCGTCTGTAGCTTGCTTGTCTTGTAAAGCAGAACGCACTTGACCACCGACAATTGACAAAACTGATTGAATGGTAGAAGGGTCTGCGCCAGTACTTTGGCTCAACTGTTGTACAGTGTTAATAATTCCTCCCAGTTGCCCTAAGCTGCCCTGTTGATTAGGATTAGTGACGGCCCCAAGAATTTGATCGAAAAGTCCCATAAATTTATTTCTCCCTTTATTCTCAAAAAGCTTGCCAAAAATGGCTTGAAGTGTTTCATGTAGGCAAACTTTCGTCAGTCCACTAAAAGATTTAAACACGCAAGCTTCTACTTGCTGTTAATTATTATGAAAAAATTAACTTTGGAAAGCTACTAGCTCAAGGATGAGAAATCGGTAAAGTGATATCTGTGGTGGGCAAAGCAATGGCAAATTCTGTACCTTGATTTAACTCAGACTGACAGCTAATCTTGCCTTTGTGTTTTTCTACCACGATCTGATACGCGATCGCTAGCCCCAAACCAGTACCAATACCTCGCGGTTTGGTTGTAAAAAACGTTTCAAATATCTTTTTCTGATTTTCTGCTGAAATACCAGGGCCGTTGTCAGCAATTCGCACTATCACGAAATCATTCTGGCAACGCTCTGTAACAATAGTGATTTTAGGGACAAATTCAGGATTATCAGCCGATTTTTGCTCTAAAGCATCAAGTGCATTGCTGAGAATATTCATAAATACTTGGTAAAGTAAACCCGTGTAGCCTGGAATTGCTGGAATCTCCCCATAGCTGCGAACAAGGTTAATTCCATTTTTTAGGCGATTATTTAGAATCAATAATGTACTATCTAAACAAGCGTGTAGCTCTAGTGACTGCGCTTCCCCATCGTCTAAACGAGAGAAATCTTTTAGACTTCGGACAATTTCTCGCGTGCGTTCAGCGCCCACTTTCATTGAATTAAAGAGTTTTGGCAAATCCACTTCTAGAAATTCCAAATCAATTTCTTCTGCTAGAGTTTGCACAGCAGTGGAAGGGTGAGGAACTTCGGCTTTGTATATTTGTAGTAATGCTAATAAATCGTCAGTATAAGTTTTCGCGTGTACAAGGTTGCCAGAAATGAAATTTACAGGATTATTAATTTCGTGAGCAACACCAGCTAACATCCGTCCTAAACTAGACATTTTTTCACTTTGAATAAGTCGGACTTGGGCTTCAGCTTGTTGTTCTTCTAAAAGGTGCTTCACTTGTTGAATTAGCTGGTTAAGAGACGTAGTTAAAGCCCCAACTTCATCTTGGGTAATTACGGGTGCTTGCAAGTCAAAATTAGCTTCTTGGGTGACTCTTTGGGCGATATTTGTCACCGCATTAATCGGATAGGCAATGATTGTACTGGTGTAGAAAGCTAGGATAGCAGCGATCGCTACTGACAGCACCATACTACCAATAATAATCTGAGCTTGGATTAACGCAGCCTTTTCTTGGGCTAGATCAGCGTCCTTTTGTTGTTCTTGAACTGTTTTGGCAAAGTCGGTTAACTCATGGGAAAATTGATAAAACTTCAGGGACTCCTGACTTTGACTGAATTTTGAGATTAATTGTTGTACTTTTAATGTTCCTTCCGGCTGTGAACTTAACGGTAAAATTTGCTGAATCAGCGCTCTGAGTTGTTCAAAATATCCCGCTATTGTGCTGTTCTGCTTTGTAAGCAGAGTTTGTAAATCCGCTTGCGAATTGGTTTGACTAAATTCTTCCATCTGAGAAAGCAAAGTTTCAGTTTCTGCCAAATTGCTTTTGAAATCAGAAATTCCTCTTTGCAACACTTGTGGCTGCTGTAAAAAAAGCACTATTTCTTGCTGATAAATCTGTATTTTCAACAATTCCCCTTGTAAACTACTTAACAAGCTTCCTTTTTCGTCTGCCAAGTTCATTTGTTCTCTAGCTTGTTGAAAATAGCGATCGCCTATTACCAACCCTGCTGTTGTTCCTAAAACTGCAATTCCCAAAGCCAAACCATATCCATAAAAAATTTTTTGCCGAATACTCAGGCGATGGAATCTTTGTTGAACCCAGTTAAAGTACTTTAATTGAGGTGTCGGAGTCATGTATTACTCGCTGTTGAATTTTTTACTACGCGGTTTTTCATCAAAAACAACAAATCCAGCCGCAAATAAGAACACATTTAATCCAAAATGCGCTCTTAGTTTATCAAAAGGAGCTTTTTTCTACCCTGGTCAAAAATACTGAAACTATGAAGATTATATGTATCTACCTACTGAGATATAACAATCTGAATTTGATCTCAAAAAATCCTGAAACTATTAAGATCAGAAGCATCTGCCTACTAAATACCCACTAACCTTTCTCAGCCATGCCTCTGTCGCGCATAGTAACGCTAATTGTTGGTCTAATCGTCATTTTGGGGCTTTCCCTATGGCTAATTGATTCTCTATCGCGCCTCTATTGGCAATTGTCCTATTCGCCGTTGCTTGGCAATTTGCTGCTGTTGCTGCTGATTGTCCTTATCGGAGCCTTGGTTGCCGCTTTTGTCTATTATGTATTGGTAATTCAATCTGGGGAAAAGCGATCGCGCCGCAACCCCAAGCGAGTCACTGCGGCGCAAATTCCTGCTGCTAAATCTGACGCTGCTTCTACAACTCTCCAAGCTGTGCGCCAACAGGTAGCGCAAATTCAAGATGAAGTCACACGCCAAGCTTTATTAAGTCGATCGCGCGAGATTGAAGCGAACTTAGCCCGTGGTGAAATTCAAGTAGTAGTATTTGGTACGGGGAGTGCTGGCAAAACTTCTCTAGTTAATGCAATTATGGGACGCATGGTTGGCCAAGTGGATGCACCTATGGGTACAACCCAGGTTGGAGAAACCTATTGTTTGCGGTTGAAGGGATTAGAACGGAAGATTTTAATTACAGATACGCCAGGGATTTTAGAAGCAGGGGTGGCGGGAACAGAACGCGAACAAATGGCGCGAGAACTGGCGACAGAAGCAGATTTATTATTATTTGTGGTGGATAATGACTTACGACGCTCAGAATATGAGCCGTTGCGGGGGTTGGCGGAGATTGGCAAGCGATCGCTTTTGGTGCTTAACAAAACTGATTTATATACAGATGAAAATAAAGAAGCTATCCTTGCTAGGTTGCGTCAACGGGTACGGGGATTTATTGCTACTAATGATGTAGTGGCGATCGCAGCTAATCCCCAATCTGCACAACTAGAAACTGGCGAAACTTACCAGCCGGAACCCGATATCGTCCCTTTGCTACGACGCACAGCTGCTGTTTTACGCGCCGAGGGTGAAGATTTGGTAGCGGATAACATTCTTTTGCAATCTCTGCGATTGGGAGACGAGGCGCGAAAACTCATCGATAGTCAGCGTCGCCGTCAAGCTGACAAAATTGTGGAACGCTTTCAGTGGATTGGTGCTGGTGTAGTCTCAGTCACGCCCATACCAGTTGTGGATTTATTGGCGACAGCCGCAGTAAACGCTCAAATGGTTGTGGAAATTGGCAGAGTCTACGGCTGTGAATTGAATATGGAACGGGGAAGAGAGTTAGCCCTTTCTTTAGCGAAAACTATCGCCAGTTTGGGCATTGTTAAAGGCGCGATTCAGTTATTATCTACAGCGTTGCAACTTAATGTTGCTACCTTTCTAATAGGTAGAGCGATTCAAGGCGTGACAGCAGCTTATTTAACGCGAATTGCTGGTAAAAGTTTTATTGAATATTTTCGTCACGATCAAGACTGGGGTGATGGTGGAATGACGGAAGTTGTGCAGAAACAGTTTCAGATTAATCGCAGAGATGAATTTATTAAAGCTTTTATTCAAGAAGCGATCGCGCGAGTTGTGAAGCCGTTACAAGATAAATCTGAAGTAGTTGAGGAAGATACGGAAGCTAAAGGTTAGGATATTCTGAGCATAAGAGAGCAATATTTATTTTTGGTAGGTTCATCTTTTACGTCCAATACCTAAACCAATTTCAGATATCCAGAGTTTATCCCCAGGGTTAGCGCGTCTCAAACTCTATTGACAGGTGGATTATAGCAGAGGGGAAGAGTTTGAGAGAGCCGCCGCTAATACAGAAATCATATAAGGAGATCATGTTCCACGCCGCCTGTACCAAATCCTGACAAATGGTCGAGTGAAGCGATCGCTCTTTAAGGGTGTAACATCAAAAGGTAGTTGAACTGTAAAAGTGCTGCCTTTACCTAATTCGCTTTGTACATTTAATTTACCTTGATGCGCTTGAACAATAGCTTGAACAATGGCTAATCCTAATCCAGAACCGCCAGTATTACGAGAGCGATCGCTATTCACCCGATAAAAACGATCAAAAATTCGAGTCAGTTCGTGTTTCGGGATACCAATGCCTGTATCTTGAACTTTAATTACAGCATTATAGTCATTGCGATCTAATAAAACTGTTACTTCTCCCCCTCTGGGTGTGTATTGAATTGCATTGACAATTAAATTTGAAACTAAGCGATAAAGCTGATCAGAATTACCTATAATATTCAGAGGTTGATTCAATTGTATCAAAGATGTCAGCTTTACCTCTGTGGCAGTTGCCATCGCTTCAAATTCCTCAATTAAATCACTAATAATATCAGTTAGACAACAAATTTCATATTGTAACTTTTGGGCTTGTCTATCCATACGTGCCAACATTAATAAATCAACAACTAAAGTAGTTAGTCGCTGATTCTGACGCTGTATAGTTTGCAAAATATCCCGTGCTTCTTCTTCGTCTATTTGTGACATTAAAAGTGCTGATTCCACCGTTGCACCTGTTGCAGCTAAAGGCGTTCGTAATTCATGGGCTGCATCTGCTGTAAACTGTTGAATTTGTCGATAAGATTGATAAATTGGCTGCATAGCTAATCCTGATAACCACCAACTAGCAGCAGCAATCATACCCATTGCAACTAGTAGCCCTAACACCAAAATTAGTTTTACACTATCCAAGTAATGATTAAACTCTTGTAGACTTCGCCCTACCTGCATATATCCCCAGTCTTGATAATTTTGGGTATGCAATGCTAGGGTAATTTGATGGTAATCCTTACCTTTACTATCTTTGAGAAATTGCCAAATTTTTGGATCAAAAACATCAGGTAATCCCTTGGGATAATAACCAGCATTAGCAACTAATTTTCCTGAAATATCAAAAAAACGTATATAGTAGCTAGTTTTAGTAACAATACCAAGAAGATGGCGTTTAGAATGGGGATGTTTTTGAATACAATTAGTAGCTTGAATTCCACAGTTATCTAGATTTGGGAATAACTGATGCGCTAAAGGTTTCAAATCTCCAGGCGACTGTAGTTTTAGTTCAATACTGTCGTGCAGTGTCCCCCCTACAGATTCGATTTCACTATCTAAAGCCACCACATGAGCATGAAACACTGCTCGATAAAAACCGAAAGCAGATATGCTTAAAATTAAACCCATAACGATCGCATAATACAGAGCTAACCGAATACGGGTAAGTCGAAACAGCTTATTCTGATTCATTAGTGAAATTCAGACGATACCCCATACCATGCAAAGTTTCAATCAAATTAGGACAGTCGCTATTGCTGAGTTTGCGACGTAACAAACGTATTTGCGCCGCCACTACATTGCTACTAGATTCCGCATTAACTTCCCAAATTTGATTACGAATTTGTTCAGTAGTGACAATCTGCTTGGGGTGCTTCATAAAATATTCCAATAGTTGGAACTCTTTATTAGTTAAAGGAATGCTTTGCTGTTCGCCTATAGTATTTTGTCTTACAACTGTACTGTTACCATAATCTAGAGTCAAGTTACCAACAGTTAATTGTTGAGGTTGGAAATGTGGAGAGCGACGCTGCAAAGCCCGCAATCGTGCTAGCAATTCTACCATACCAAATGGCTTCACTAAGTAGTCATCTGCACCCGCATCTAAGCCAGTAACTTTATCTTCCATTCTATCTTTAGCAGTTAGCATCAAGACAGGAAGGGGATTTGCTTGAGAACGCAATCTTTTGCACAGTTCTAAACCACTAATTCCTGGAAGCATCCAGTCAAAAATTGCTACTGTATATTGTGCCGAACTATTTTCTAAGTAAGCCCACGCTTCAGTCCCATCTATTACCCAATCAACTAAGTACTTTTGTTGATTTAAGGTACGCTTGATAGCAGTCCCTAAATCTGGCTCATCTTCGACTAGCAGCACCCTCATATCAAATTTAGTTCTTATATACTTGTGGCTTATACCGTTTCTTTGTGAAGCCGCGTCAAATACTAGATTTTTTTAACGCAAAGGTACGCGGTGAACCAGCGCTGCAGGAGGGTTTCCCTCTGTAGGCGACTGGTGAACCCGAAGGGAGGTTAGCGCTAAGGTATGCAGAGGTTTTTTAAAGATAATTCGCTATGTCTCAAAATAATTAGGCGCATCTTCATAGAGAATTGGTATTAGTAGAGACGAAATGAAGCTATACCTATAGGAATTTCTGCATCAATGCCAACCTCTTTAGCTGAAAAGCTGTAGACAGAACCATTACCAATATTTTGTCTTTTTATGTTGTTCAAGTCAATATAAAACATAGTGTTAGGAGCAACTGGTTCGGGAAAAGCTAATAGTATTGTTTTACCATTGACAGAGATATTAGTGTTAATCTTGTGTTCATTTTCATCCACAACATCAATATTTTTAATGTCACTACTTATAGTTACATTGTCTGGAACTTTGATCAGTAGTTGGGTAACAGCTTTGCTATTTTGGGGAATGTGTAGCCGGAAAGTATGTCTAAAAAGTCCCCAGCGTGTGGGAGGGAATTGTGTATTTCCATCAATATGGGGAACCCTACCATCATCTGTCTTAGCACTTGCATAGCTAGGAGAGATCATAGATGCAGTAGTCAGAGTCAATGCAATAGTGTAAATCAGTAGCTTATTCATATTTACTGCCAAAATTATTAAATTATCTAAACAAAGTACGTTTCCCTATTTACTAGTTTGACAGTTGACTATGAAATCAAGATGAAAATTTATCGAACAGAATTCAGGAGTCAGGAGTCAGAATTCAGTTGGGTATTCTGTACGACTGGTGGATGAATAATTGGGTTTAAAACCCCTACTGAACTACCGTTCAGTAGCTCAAAATCCTGCGCCGGTCTCTCTTACAAAGTTGCTCCTCTTGGGGAGACCCCAAGACCGCACTTTGCGCTGAATCCCCGACTGATTTATTCTGACTCCTGTTAGCGATAGCGGGGCGTTCAGCCCATTCTGACTTCTGAATTCTTCTTCAATCAATCCAAAGCCGTAAAATACAAAGACGCAAATGCTCAGATCCCCGACTTCTTCAAGAAGTCGGGGATTTTTTTGTTCGTAACTTATTTAAAATTGCTTGCAGGTAATTTATTTATTAAAACTAAAACGACCGTCTAATTTTTTGCCGTCAACAGCTACAAGCATTTTCACTTGATACTGACCAGAAGCTTTTTCTGGTAACAAAACAGTATAATGTTTACCTTCTTTATCATAGACAAGATTTAAAGTTTTTTCACTGCTATTAGGTGTCTGAACTTGAGCCGTCACTTTGGCGTTAGGTATTGCTTCGTGATTATTGCCTTTTTGCAAATAGAAATCCATGTGTGTGCCGTTATCTTCTTTCTCAGGTACAAACTCTAAATGATAAGCACCTGACTCAACAACTTGACCCCCGTGATTGGCTTCAGGATGACCAGATGATTGAGTTTTAGCGACGGTTTCTGTTTTACTTGCGGTTCCAGAGGTTGGGGCTGATGATTTATTATTAGATTCAGATGATTGATTGCTACAAGCTGCTAAAAACAATAACCCTGCACTTGCGAAAACAACAAAGCCGAATTTGAGTGATTTCATTAATTTAGTCCTGATTTGGATTAGTTAAAAATGGAAACAAGATATAGAAATCCAGTTTGATTTTTGAAAATATACGTAGGGTGTGTTAGAACAGAGTTCGTAACGCACCCTACAAAAACTTAAATTTTCATACAATTGAACCTTGAATAACTTCAATATTTTGTACTGGCGCAGTAGTTTTTGGAACTAAAAATTTACCGAATTGAGAATACAAAGCTGGCAAAACTAATAATGTTAAAGCAGTAGAAGTAAATAAGCCCCCTAACACTACCACAGCCAAAGGTTGCAAAATTTCTTTACCTGCACCAGAACCAATTACTAAGGGAACCATACCTAGTGCTGACGAAAGTGCTGTGAGGAGAATTGCAACTAATCTTTCCATCGAACCATCAACAATTACTTGTTTAAGTGGTATTCCTTCAGCGAGGCGATGATTATAGTTATCCACTAACAACAATCCGTTGCGAGTAGCTACACCAAATAGAGTGATAAAACCAACCATCGAAGCAACGGAAATAATACCACCACTCAAGGCCACAGAGATAACCCCACCAATTAATGCCAGTGGCAAGTTAATCATAATCATGACTGTGGCAGGAATTGACTTGACGGCAAAGTATATCAGTACGGAAATTACTGCAAAGGCGATCGCACCTGCAATAATTAAAGTCTGCGTTGCTTGTTCCTGCGCTTGAAACTGACCGCCAAATTGGACGTAGTAACCTCCAGGTAGTTGAATTTGTTTAACGCGATCGCGTACATCTTTAATTACAGAACCCAAATCCTTCCCAGCAACGTTGGCAGAAACCACAATCAGCCGGGAAACATTTTCACGATTAATCGTACTTGGCCCTGTGCCATAATCGACTTTGGCAACCTGGGATAAAGGAATTTTCTGCCCGTTGGGTGTATCTACCAACAAGTTACCAATGACATCCAAATTATTACGGGAGCTATCTTGCAACCATACAACGAGATTAAACGTTTGTTGCTTCTCCAACACCTGGGAGACTACTTTGCCATTTAACCCAGTCTCTATCGTTTCTGCCAGTTCCCCCACAGTTAACCCATAACGAGCCGCCGCATCACGATCAAATTGAATTTGAATTTGTTTGACTGGAATTTGGGGTTCTAGTTGCAAATCCACAATACCGGGAATACCATTCATGGCGGATTGTACCTGTTTCCCAAGAGTGCGGAGTTCTTCGAGTTCAGATCCGTAAATTTTCACTGCGATCGCACTTCTCACGCCAGAGAGGATATCATCTATGCGGTGGGAGATAAATCCACCAATATTAGTTGCTACACCAGGAAGTTTTTCAAACTCTTGGCGGAGGACTTCAACAGTCTTCTCCCGATTTTTCGCGCCTTCTTCGCTAATCTGGACATCCAACTCACCAAAGTTTACCCCAGCCACTTCAGGATCTCCTTGAGCAAACCCAGATCGTAAGGCAATGAAATCAAAACGGCGATCGCTTTTCAGGGCATCCATCACCGCTAAAGCCGCTTGGTTAGTTGCATTCAGAGATTCCCCAGGCAAAAGAACCATTGAATTAACCAAAGAACGGTCTTGAAATTCAGGTAAAAAGACTTTTCCCAACCCAGGTAGAATAATTATCGATGCAATAAACCCCGCAAGTGCCACCCCTAAAATCACCTTGGGGTAACGAATCGAAAACTTCAACGCTGGACGATAAAATTGATGTGCTTTGCCCTCAAGCCAAGTTTCCGTACTTGGTAAAGGTTGATTTGCTAGTAATAAGGCACATAATGCTGGAGTTAGTGTTAATGCAACTAAGGTAGAAGCGAGAATCGATAACAAATATGCCATTCCCATCGGCGTAAAAATTCGACCTTCCACGCCAGACAAAACAAAAATAGGTGCAAAAACTACTGCAATAATCACAGTGGACAATAAAACACTGACACGCACTTCCACTGAACCGTCAAATACCACTTGTAAAGGATTTTTTGGGTTCCCTGCTAGTTGGTTTTCTCGCAATCGGCGGTAGACGTTTTCCATATCAACGATCGCATCATCCACCACTGAACCAATAGCAACAACTAGTCCACCCAAGGTCATTGTATTAATACCTTGTCCAGTCCAACTCAGAATAATCATGCCTAACAGTAATGACAAAGGCATCGCACTGAGGCTAATAATTACGGTGCGCCAGTTCATCAAAAAGATAATCAGGATGACTGAAACGATAATGATGCCATCCCGTAAGGCTTCCTCAACGTTTTTAACTGAAGCCTCAATGAATAAATCTTGGTCAAAGGTTTTAGTAACCTTGACATCCTCCGGTAGCCCTGGCTTAATCTCCTCCATTGCTGCTTCCACAGCTTTGACTACAGTGGGAGTATCTGCCGCAGGCTGCTTAGAGACAGTTAAAATTACTGCTCGTTTCCCTTGAAATAGTCCATCTCCTCGTCTTAGTCCTGGGCCAATTTTCACCTCTGCTACTTGTTCCAGTAATACGGGTGTACCTTTAGTCGCTTTGATAACTGAACGCTTGAGTTGATTAATCGACTCTATTCGCCCAATTCCCCGAATTAGTGTTTCTTGATCGGGAGTAATCAAAAATCCTCCCGGCACATTGACATTAGCATTCTGCACTGCTTGGGTGACTTCTGGCAGCGAGACATTGTAGGCTTTAAGCTTGTCTGGGTCTACCAAAACTTGATATTGTCGCTCATCGCCTCCGTAGAGAAAAACATTACTCACCCCCGGTACAGCCAGCAAGCGATTTTTCACATCCCAATTAGCAATCCGCCACACTTCCATCATGTCGGTGCTTTCAGCAGAAAAAGCATATTTAACAGCCCATCCCAAGGGCGAGTTAATAGGCAAGATTTCTGGCTGTTCAACTCCTTGTGGCAGTTTTACCCCTTGTAATCGTTCTGTTACTAGTTGGCGATCGCGGTAAATATCAGTATCCCAGCTAAAGACAGTTTTTATAGCAGAAATTCCAATAGCAGATGAAGATCGCAGAGACTCTAATCCAGGTGTGCCATTAATCGCGCTCTCAATTGGGCGAGTCACCAAAGACTCAATTTCTTCTGGTGCTAAACCGGAAGCTTCAACTTGAATTTCCACTTGCGGCGGAGCGAAGCTAGGAAATACATCGAGGGGCATTTGTGTGATGACACGCAATCCCCACAGACTAATTAATATCGAGGCAATAACGATGAGCCACCTTTGGGCGATCGACCATTTAACAATGGAATTGAGCATTTTTGAGACAAATCAAGGGTTTTTTGCTTGAAGATACCTATCTGGGAAGTTCGGCACTGTATCTAATGTCTCAAATGAAGATGAAATCAGGATGAAATTAGGGTTGATATTTGTGATCCCTTGTAGCGAACGAATGCGGATTAAATAAAGTGCAAAACTATTGACATGGTAAAATATTATTTACTAGTCAAAATCAGTAATTAACTCAATGAATGAATTATTAACTCGTATTACTCAAATTCCTGGTCAATGTGGGGGTCGTCCTTGCATTCGAGGTATGAGAATTAGAGTTAGTGACATTTTAGAAATGTTAGCGGAAAATGTCACTGTTGGCGAAATTTTAGAAGACTTTCCCGATTTAGAAGCAGAAGATATTCAAGCTTGTCTTCTTTTTGCTGCACGACGGACTGATTTTGTGCGGTTGACAGCATGAAGATTTGGATTGATGCACAGTTACCACCGAAATTGGCAAGTTGGGTAACAAATACTTTTGCTGTAGAAGCTTTGTCGTTAAGAGATATTGGTTTACGTGACGCTAAAGATATAGAAATTTTTGAGGCTGCAAGAATCGCCAATGTCATAATTATGACGAAAGATAGTGATTTCGTGGACTTGGTTTGTCGGCTAGGGATACCTCCCCAAATTCTTTGGTTGACTTTTGGAAATGTTACTAATCGTAATTTACGTCAACTTCTGACAATTACTTTACCTGATGCACTGGAACAATTACGTCAAGGAGAAATGATTGTGGAAATTAGCAATTGTCGGTAAACAATTACAATATTTACCTCATTTTCAATCCTTTGATACATCATAGGGAAGTTCTGCCCCTACTGGAATTACTTGATTATTGCTGCGACGACCTACCATAAAAGCTACTACAGCTATTGCAGCACCTCCACCTGCTCCCAGTAACCACAAAGGTACTGTTTTAACCTCTGTTGTCTGCGATGGAACTTCTGTATGTTCCGAGGCTTTTATCTGGGTACCACCTCGCAGAGATTGGGCGTAGAGTTGTGGTGCGCGTTGAGTGACAATCATATCTCCCTCAAATAAGCCACTCTTGACTTCAACCATATCGCCAGAAGTCTGGCCTAATGTGACTTCAACTGTTTGGTAAGCACTACCACTCTGCACATAAACAACTTTCTTCCCATTCGCGTCTACCACTGCTGAGGTAGGAATAGCTGAAATAGCAGAGGACGTTTCATCTGTTAAAACTTCTAGTTCCGCAAACATTCCCGGTTTGAGTTGTCTGCGTGAGTTATCTATCTCTGCTTGTACTGGTACAACTCTTGTTTCTCCCTCCACCACCGTACCAATCCGGGAAATTTGACCAGAAAAAGTGCGATCGCTCACACTAGCAACTTTTAATCTAATTCTCTCACCAATTTTTACCTTACCTAAATCTTTTTCATATATGTTAGCTGTAGCAAAAACCCGACTATCGTTGACAATCGTCATTAATTTGCCACCAGCATCATTAAAAGTTTGACCAATAGTCACTTCTCTATCAGCAACCTTACCAGATATAGGAGCAGTTACTGTCACTAATCCTTTAGAATTTGGGAGATTTCCTAGTTGAGCAAGTCGAGTTTGATAACTAGTATTACTGCGATTAATATTTGACTTTGCTAACTGAACTGATGCTTGAGCGCGTTTGAGTTGATTTTCTGCCCCGATAACGTCCCGGCGGCTCTTCGCTTTAGTAAGTTCGGCTTTTGCCTGCGCTAGCTGGGTTTGAGATTCCAGAGCATTGCGACGAGGTAAAGCACCAGCATCAGCTAATTGTTTGTCTTTGTTGTATTTTTCTTGAGCAAAGTCAACTTGACTCTGTGCTTGGGCAATTTCAGAGTCAGCTATTTGTTGATATCTTTGGTAATTTTGTTGAGCCAGTCTTAAATCAGCTTCGCTGTAATGTAAATCAGCTTGAGCTTGTGTTAGTTTGTCCTGAGATTCTACACGCAATGTCACTAAATCTGGACTAGTAACAACAGCAACAGGCTGACCTTTTGTTACTGATGCCCCAGGTTCCACTAACAATTCAACTACTTTCGCTCCTTGAATTGGAGTAGTCACTTCTACTTTTTGGCTGGGAAGAGTCTCAATTTGTCCAGTAGTTTTGATGCCAATGGCTAACTTTTGACGTTGGACAGGCTCGACTTTAATCCCTAGACGTTTGGCTGTATCGGCATCAACCTGAATAGAATTATTAGTTGAAGTGGCTTCACTTCCTCCTTTAAACTCATTTCCATGTCCGCCATGAGCCATAACAATTGTAGGACTTGCTAATAACAGCAGGCTCAGAAATGTGCCAGAAACACAACCAATAACTGTAGGTGTTTGGGAACGCAGAGAGTTAGACATTGCTATTAAAAGTCCTTGAGTATGGGAGAGAGGATATTGCGAACGGTCAAAAGTACTTTTAAGTTTTAGAAATACACTCTCTTACTAGTCTTTCATTCAGAAATGAAATTAGGATGAAATCAAGTTTTGACCGCTCTCAGAATCACATCACTCTAAACACAACTGGAATTAAAGAAAGCAAGTGTTCTCTATCTATTTGGCATTGGATACTTGCATTATGCTTGACATAGATACTTTTCCTTATTTTGCTCCAGATTGCGACAAACCTGAAACTCTAAAAGGGTCAAAACACGCTTTTCCATTTGAAAGTAGTCGAATTAATCCTGTAATATAGCCTTTCTCGACCTAGTAAGGTACACCCGTAGGGGCACAGCATTGCTGTGCCCTTACACCAAGCGATATTATTTTGTACCGCATCTGAATGGGAACCGCTATATGATCTCCACGCTGTAAATAAATTGGAGTTAAAAATAGAGGAAAGCCTTTAAGTCGAGCAAATCCTCGTTCAGTTAAATACTCATCTCTATAGGCACGAACAACTTGTTTCAAAGATAACAGAGATTTTGTTTGATTTGTAACGTAGATTCGCCAGATTAGAAGCCCAGGCTTGGACGTGATTTAAACGGTGATCTGCTTGCGATAATATGTGTGCTAACCAAATTACTGCTACATTTCCCAGACTTACACCTTGCCAATTTCCATGTCTGGGAAAATGTTTATCGATTAGCGATTGTACGCCCATACGCTCTATTTGAGTTAGAAGTATAGGTATATCATCGACTCGTTCCTTTGTGATTATGGGTTTAGTAGCCATAAGTGCGAACATATACCTAATCGAGTCTTTTTGGGAATATGTCCTTCGGTATACTTTTGACTATCTACTTTTCCTAACTCATTAAAAAATGTGCGAACCGGGAGTAATTAATTATTAACTGTCTTAACTGTCTTAACTGTCCGTTTAAGTGACTTAAACTGCTATTGCATTTTATTGAGAAACCTGAGATTATCTGTTTATTAAAATAATTGTGAAAAACGATAAAATAAAAAAATTTCTACTTTTCATTAGGCTAAATAACTTTTATTACGATTTATAATTTTTAACTAGCAAATAAAAACTTTGAGGGTGATTAAAATGAATGAAGTCGTTAAAAAGCTTGCTGGACTGGGACTTCCTGGCGTAATTCTCGTGATTCTAGCGGTTACATCAGGAGGTAGTTCCGCCGCCGTTGCAGCTACCCTTACAGCATTAGGGGGTCCGTTTGGTATCGTCGGAGGTATAGCCCTGCTTGGTCTAATAACTGTTGCCGGAGATGCCGTAGCCGGATATGGAATAGAAGCCATTCTCAAGGCTATCTATGAAGAACGAAGCAAAACTGAATCCGTGACATTTCTCCTCAATGAAATTAAAGATTTACCAATTACAGAAGAGCTAAAACTCAAACTGAAAAATGAACTGACACCAGAAAACAGTACTGATGCCCAAAAGGTTGAGATTCCAAAAGTAGTTTAAATCGTTGAGGAATAAATTATAACTTCTCAATAGGTAAGCGCTGGGAAAAAGCGGAGAGTTTTTATTAACTCTACTGTTACCTGATGTCAACCTACTGTTAATCAAAGAACAGTACAGTGATTGAAAAGTTTTTGGCATTAAAAAAAAGGAATGCTGTTCGATGACACCTGCCGTTAGATATTAGAATTCATCGATCTGAAACCGTTAAATCGATGTTTTATCATGCGGATAAAAATATACATCAGATTATTTTGATTCCTTATTTTAAGACTGATTGAGATGCTTTTACTATCGCCTAATTTCCTTTGATATAGAAATAATTAATGAAAATCATTTTTATAAATATACAAGTATGAATACACAAGATTTATTAAAACACATCTCTAATCAGAAAATTGTTATTACAGCTACGTTTACAAGTGAACCCATTGAGGATTCCCTATCGTATTGGCTCGAAGAAATAGGAGTCCCTTATTCAATAGAGTTTGCTCCTTACAATCAGGTATTTCAAGAACTTCTCAATCCAGTCAGCCTTCTGACTAACAATCAAAATGGAGTCAATGTAGCTTTAGTTAGGTTTGAGGATTGGGAAGAAACTAAGAATCGTCTGCAATTAACAGTTGACGATTATCTAAAAGAAGAAATTTTTGGCGATCGCTTACGGCACACCTTACCAAATCACTTAGAAATAGCTCACCTTAACCAGTACGAAACCGAGTATCTATATCAAGAGATTTTTGGCGATCGAGTCTATTTAAAGCATGGAATTGTCTTCAATGAAGACGACTGTATAATTGATGTGGGAGCGAATATTGGTCTATTTACCTTATTTGCTCAACAAAAATCCCCAAAAGGGACTATTTATGCTTTTGAACCTGCACCTCACGCTTTTGACAAATTACAAATTAACGCCAAGCTTTACTGTCAAAACACCCATCTTTTTAACTGCGGTTTAGGTGGTGAACGTAAAGAAGAAACCTTCACTTTTTATCCTCGTTCCTCAGTTTTCTCAAGTTTTGCAGCTGATACAGAGCAAGATGAAAAAGCTATTCGCTCAGTCATTATTAATATGCTGCAACGCGATAATTCTCTGGATGAAGAGTCGTTAGAACGCCTAGCTGATGAATTTCTCAAGGATAGGCTTGAACGAGAAACTTATCAAGCTCAGTTGCGAACTCTTTCAGAAATTATCGAAGAATATAAGATTGAAAAAATTGATTTACTGAAACTAGATGCTGAAAAAAGCGAGTTAGCAATTCTCCAAGGTATTCAAGACCATCACTGGTCACTGATTAAACAAATAGCTATGGAGGTGCATGACCAAGAAGGCAGTACAATTAAACACGTTATGCAATTGCTTGAAAACAAAGGCTTTCAATTTGTTGTCGATGAAGAGTCTCTCTTGCACGGTTCTGGACTGTTTAATATCTACGCCACTCGCCCCAACCTGAAGCAAAGCTCAGTATCACAGCAATTTGAAAAAAATCCAGTCCAACTAGAGCAAACCGTTAAGGATTTTGCCAGTGCTTTGAAAACTGCAACAACGCGATCTGCTGAAAGCAGCAGCGCTTTGCGATCGCTAAATCCTTACTTGGTCTTTATCTGTCCTCCCTCTCCAACAACAGATGCAGCAGATAACACTTTATATGAGAGAATGCAGGAACTGTTAGCAGCTGATCTCAAAGATGTTAGTGGGATGTATCTGATAAAAAGTCAAGAATTGACCAGTATCTACCCAGTAGAGGAGTACTACGACCCTTACGGAGACGAACTAGGACACATTCCCTACACGCCAACCTTTTTTTGCACTTTGGGGACAATGCTGGCGCGGAAAATCTTTGCTTTGCAAAGCTATCCTTATAAGGTGATTGCCCTTGATTGCGACCATACATTATGGAGTGGTATTTGTGGAGAGGATGAAGTTGGAGGAGTCAAAATCAATGCACCCTATAGAGCGCTCCAAGAATTTATCATCGCGCAGCAAGCAGCAGGAAAGTTGATTTGTTTGTGTAGTAAGAATCAAGAAGAGGATGTATTGGCAGTCTTTGACCAACATCCAGATATGTTACTTCAGCGCCATCATCTTGTTAATTGGCGCATTAACTGGCAATCGAAATCGGAGAATCTGAAGTCTTTAGCTACCGAATTGCAACTGAGTTTAGATAGCTTCATTTTCATTGATGACAATCCAATTGAGTGTGCTGAAGTTAGAGCAAACTGTCCAGAAGTGCTGACCTTACAACTTCCAGAACAACCCGATCGCATCCCGCAATTTTTACAGCATATTTGGGCTTTCGACCAACTCCAAGCCACTGAAGAAGACCAACAAAGAACTAATCTCTATCAACAGAATGTCCAGCGCCAGCGTTTGCAACAGGATTCTTTTTCTTTTAGTGATTTCCTTACCCAACTGAACTTAGAAATAGAGATTTCCCCGATGCAAAGCGAGCAACTTTCGCGGGTTGCTCAACTTACCCAACGCACCAATCAGTTTAACCTCACAACAATCCGCCGATCTGACGCTGAAATTCAACAACTTTGTAATTTAGAAAAATTAGAATGTCGGGCGATCAAAGTTAAAGACCGCTTTGGAGATTATGGTTTAGTCGCTCTGCTGTTGTTTGAAGTTCAAGAAAATGCGCTAGTTGTAGATACCTTTTTACTCAGTTGTCGGGTACTTGGTCGGGGTGTGGAGCATAGAATGCTGTCCTATTTAGGAACTCTTGCTCAACAAAGAGGATTAGGACGAGTCAAGCTTTTCTATATACCTACCAAGAAGAATCAACCAGCCTGGGATTTTCTTACTAGTGTTGGTAGACAATTTCAGCAAGAGAAAGATGGTGGTTGGTTATTCGAGTTTCCATCTCAAACCGCATCCGAAAGTAGATTACTACTCATATCCGACATAGATACAGTAGATAATCAGTCTGATGGGAGCTTAGTAGAAACAGCCTCGTCAGAATATAACAAAGTACTCATATCCGATATAGATGCAGTAGATAATCAGTCTAATGGGAGCCTAGTAGAAACAGCCTCGCCAGAAGGCAACAAAGTACTCATATCCGATATAGATGCAGTAGATAATCAGTCCGATCGAGAAGCGAAATTAGGATCTGATAGATCGGCAAAAATAGCCTCTTTTGCAGACTTTTTTGAGCGCATTGCTCGGAATCTATATAGTCCCGAACTGATTCTCAAAGAGATTGCATCTCGACAACAGCGCCAACGTTCTCAGTTAGATATAGAATTTGTTGCTCCTCGCAATCCTATAGAGAAGGCGATCGCACATTTATTCGCAGAAGCCCTCAAACTAGACAAAGTGGGTATTAATGATAACTTCTTTGAACTCGGTGGCGATTCGATTCGGGGTGCGATTCTGATTAATAAATTGCAAGCGCAATTAAACGAGATTATTCATTTTGTTGTTTTATTTGATACTAAAACAGTTGCCAAACTAGCAGATTACATAGAAGAAAACTACCCACAAGCAGCAGCACAACTGGTTGGTAAGGAAATAAATTCAACTATTGACTTACCACAAGAGCGAATTAGTGAAGCTAAAGTTTTGCAAATGCGAGCGCTTATTCCTTCTCTTGCTTTCCCAATCGATGACGACGCAATCAAAAACCCGCCAGCTATCTTTATCCTCTCGCCTCATCGTAGTGGTTCTACTTTACTCCGCGTCATTTTGGGGGGAAATCCGCAGTTGTTCGCGCCTCCAGAATTGGAATTGCTGACGTTTAATACACTTGGGGAACGAAAAGCAGCATTTTCAGGACGTTACAGCTTTTGGGCGGAAGGGACAATTCGCACAATTATGCAAATTCGGGGGTGTAGTGCAGAAGAAGCGATCGCACTTATGGAAGAATTAGAAGCGAAAAATCTCACTACCAAGCAATTTTACCAACTTATACAGCAATCGCTGGGCGATAAAATCTTGGTAGACAAGACTCCTTCTTACTCCATAGATTTAGAAACCCTCAAACGGGCAGAAATAAACTTTCAAAACCCACTCTACATCCATCTTGTGCGTCATCCTTATGCAACGATGCGCTCTTATGAAGAAGCCAGAGTAGAGCAAATATTTCCCTATCAACATCCTTTTAATCGGCGAGAACTCGCTGAACTCGTTTGGTTGATTAGCCATCAAAATATTCTCGAATTTTTGCAACAAGTTCCCCAAGAACGACAATATCAAGTCAAATTTGAAGACATCGTTAGTCAACCACAGACTAGTATTGAGGGCTTATGCCAATTCTTAGGGCTAGAATTCCATCCTGATATGCTGCAACCACACAAAGAGAAAAAGCAGCGCATGACTGATGGAATTTATGCCCAGTCGAGAATGTTGGGAGATGTGAAATTTCACGAACATCAGGGCATTAATGCTAGTACCGCAGATAGTTGGAAGCAGTACTATAGCAGTGACTTTTTAGGCGATGTAGCTTGGCGGTTAGCAGAGTCTTTGGGATATCAAAGAAATAATGGGGCTATTACTCCAGTTCGTCGGGGAAATCAAACAGAATCTCAGACATTCCCGCTTTCTTTCGCCCAACAACGCCTATGGGTTTTGGCGCAATTGGAGCCGGATAGCCCTTTTTACAATATGTTTAAAGCTGTCCGTTTGAATGGGGCTTTGGATATAGAAGTTTTAGAACGCAGTCTCAACGAGATTATCCGTCGTCACGAAGTTTTACGTACTAATTTTAGTGCAGTTGAGGGAACGCCTGTACAAGTAATTGCTCCCCACGCAACTATGAAACTCTCGGTTGTAGACTTGCAAGGTTTGTCAGGACAAGAACAGTCAGAACAATTGCAATGCTTGGCAACTCAGGATCAATTGCAACCCTTTGATCTTAGTAGAGGATTGTTGCTGCGGGTGACTTTGGTAAGGTTGAATAACGAACCGCAGAGGCACGGAGAACACAGAGAAAGAGAGAAAGATTCTCAAATTTGGTTGACTCAGCAAGGTGTGCAACTCAATTCGGAGTCTTATGCTTTGTTATTGACTATGCACCACATTATCGGTGATGGCTGGTCAATGGGAGTGTTCATCAAAGAATTGTCGAGTTTGTATCGGGGGTTTTTGGTTGGCGAAGTTTCTCCCCTTCCAGAGTTACCGATTCAATACGCAGATTTTACGATTTGGCAACGCCAATGGTTGCAAGGAAAAGTACTACAAACCTCAATCAATTACTGGACGAAACAGTTAGCGGACGCACCACCTCTGTTGGAACTACCTACGGATAGGCCCCGTCCTTCGGTGCAAACTTTCCGGGGTTGGTGCTTTTCGTTCCAGCTAGATGCAAAACTGACGGCTTCGCTGAAAGAACTTAGCCAGAAGTCAGAAACCACCCTCTTTATGACTTTGATGGCGGCTTATGCGACTCTGCTGTTCCGTTACAGTGGTCAGTCAGATATTCTAATGGGAACAGCGATCGCTAGCCGCAATCATCAGGATATAGAAGGGTTAATTGGCTTTTTTGTCAATACCTTGGTGATGCGAACTCGACTAGAAGATAATCCGAGTTTCTCAAAGCTACTAATGCAAGTCCGGTCTACTTGCATGGATGCCTACGCCAACCAAGATGTTCCCTTTGAGCAGATTGTCGAAACTTTGCAAATAGAGCGCAGTCTCAGCCATAGTCCCCTATTTCAGGTGATGTTTGCATTGCAGAATGCTCCATTAGAGGAATTAGAAACGCCTGAATTAGCTGTTACTCCTCTACATCTAGATAACGTCAATGCCAAGTTTGACCTCACATTACAAATGTGGGAACAAGATAACTGCTTACAAGGGTTTTGGCAATATAACAGCGATTTATTCGATGAAGACAGAATCGCCCGCATGACCGGTCATTTCCAGACATTATTAGCGGGAATTGTGGCCAATCCGCAAGCATCGGTGGGTACATTACCATTACTAACTGAGCGTGAACGTCATCAATTGCTAGTGGAATGGAATGATACTTACACAGCGTATCCCGATACGAAATGTATCCATCAAGTGTTTGAGGAACAGGTAGAACAAAACAGTAATGCGATCGCACTGGTGTATGAGAATGAGTCTCTAACATACCGAGAGTTAAGCGATCGCGCCAATCAATTAGCACACTATCTACAAACCTTGGGAGTTGGAACAGAAGTACTGGTGGGAATTTGCGTCGAGCGATCGCTAGAAATGATTATCGGAATGCTGGCAATTCTCAAAGCAGGTGGCGCTTACCTTCCTTTAGACTCTAGCTATCCCCAAGAGCGCTTGGCTTATATGCTGAATGATTCTCAGGTATCAATACTACTGACTCAAGAACAGTTACAGATACCGGAAACTAGCGCTAAAGTTGTATTTTTAGATACTTGTTGGCAAGAAGTAATTAGCAAGTATAGTCAGGAAAACCCCACCACTGAGTCATCAAGTCAAAATCTAGCTTATGTAATTTATACCTCTGGTTCTACAGGAAAACCGAAAGGCATCACTGTTACTCATCAAGCTGTAAATCGGTTAGTTTGTAACACTAATTACCTAGAATTAACCGCTAATCACCGAGTTGCTCAAGCCTCGAATGCAGCTTTTGATGCTGCTACCTTTGAAATTTGGGGAGCTTTGCTTAATGGAGCTAGGTTAGTAGGTATTACTAAAGAAGTCTTGCTATCGCCGCCACTACTAGCCACACAACTGCAAGAGCAGCAAATTGACTTTTTGTTTGTCACAACAGCGTTATTCAACCAGTTGGTAAGTCAAGTACCGGGAATATTTAAAAATCTCCAAACTGTTCTATTTGGTGGAGAAGCGGTAGAACCAAACTCAGTGAGAACATTACTGCAAAATCAACCTCCAAAGCGATTGCTGCACGTTTATGGCCCAACGGAAAATACTACTTTCTCTTCCTGGTATCTAGTGCAGGAAGTTCCAGAAGGCGCAACAAATTTGCCAATTGGACAACCAATTGCGAATACACAAATCTATATTCTGGATCGTTACCTCCAACCTGTACCGATTGGTGTTCCTGGTGAACTATGTATTAGTGGTGATGGTTTAGCCAGAGGTTATCTCAATCGCCCAGATTTAACCGAGGAAAAGTTTATTCTAAATCCATTTGCTGAAGCACAATTAACTTCTAGCAAAAAGTTGTACAAAACAGGAGATTTAGCGCGTTACTTACCTGATGGAAATATTGAGTTTATTGGTCGCATTGACAACCAAGTTAAAATCCGTGGTTTCCGAATTGAACTTGCAGAAATTGAGGTTGTTTTAACTCAAAATCCCCAAGTACGGGATGCCGTTGTCATCGCCAGAGAAGATAAGCCTGGTATTAAAAGCTTGGCAGCCTATGTAATCCCCGAAGGAAAACAGGCCACCAGTAACGAGTTGCGCCTGTTCCTCAAGCAGAAGCTTCCTGATTACATGATACCTGCATCCTTCACAGTTCTGGAGGCTTTGCCGATTACACCCAATGGCAAAGTAGACCGCCGTGCCTTACCAGTGCCAGAATTCGAGTTTAAAGACACCACTGGCTTTGTCTCTCCTAGCACCGATGCTGAAAAAATATTGCTAAAAATTTGGCAAGATGTTTTACGATTAAAACAACTTTCTATTCACGACAACTTTTTTGAATTGGGCGGCGATTCCATTATTGGCATCCAAATTATCGCCAGAGCCAACCAAGCGGGATTAAAACTAACTCCCAAACAGCTATTTCAGCACCAAACTATCGCTGAATTGGCTGCTGTAGCTGTGACAACTACATTCAAGAGGGCAGAACAAGGCTTAGTTAAAGGCATTGTTCCCCTAATACCGATTCAGCATTGGTTCTTTGAGCGAAATTTACCCGAACCCCATCACTTTAACCAATCTGTCCTGCTAGAAGTTCCGCCAAATATCCAACCGGAATTATTAGAGCCAGCATTGCAAAAGCTGGTGTACCATCATGACGCTTTCCGGCTGCGGTTTGTGCAGCAAGCAACACAATGGCAACAGTACAACAGTGATGTGTGCGATCGCGTATTATTAGATATTGCTGATTTATCCAACCTGCCGCCAACAGAACAATCACAGGCAATTGAGCTAAAGGCCGATGAAATCCAGAGAGAGCTAAATTTAGCAGATGGGCCGCTGCTGCGGGTAGTTCTGTTTAACTTCGGCAAATCTTCCCCTGGACGTTTGCTCATCGTTATCCATCATTTGGCTGTAGATGGCATTTCCTGGCGGATTTTGCTAGAAGATTTATCTCAGGCATACAAACAATTAGCCACTGAGAATAAAATCCAACTAAGAGCAAAAACAACTTCCTTCAAAGATTGGGCCATGCAATTGCAGGATTATGCAGGTACTCAAGGACTCCAGCGAGAGTTAGACTACTGGCTACACTCAACCTCCTTAGTTGCTCCTTTACCGTTAGATTACTCTGCTGTTGCCTCAGCAAATACAGTCGGCTCAAGTCGCATTGTTTCCGTATCCCTGAGCATAGAACAGACTCGTACCCTGTTACAAGATGTCCCTGGAACCTACAACACCCAAATTAACGATGTGCTATTGACCGCATTAGTGCAAAGTTTTGCTGCATGGACAGGCGATGATTCCTTACTGATTGAATTAGAAGGTCACGGACGGGAGGACTTGTTTGAGGATGTAGACTTGTCGCGCACAGTCGGCTGGTTTACCAGTTTATTCCCCGTTTGCTTAAAACTTGGAGGTGTTCACCATCCTGGAGACGCACTCAAGTCAATCAAGGAGCAACTGCGACGCATCCCTAACCGAGGTATTGGCTACGGCATTTTGCGGTATCTGACTCCAGATACAACCATAAACAAACAACTTGAGTTGTTGCCTCAAGCTCAAGTAAGCTTCAACTATTTGGGTCAATTCGACCAAACGCATTTAGCACCCCTTGGTTGGAAATATGCTCAAGAGTCTAGCGGTTCTATTCACAGTCCCAAAGGAGGGCGTTACCATTTGTTGAATGTGAATGGATTAGTGATTGCCGACAGATTGCAACTGGAGTGGAAATATAGCTCGGCTTTCCATCATCAGACTACTATAGAAAATTTGGCTAACAACTATGTGAAAGTCTTAGAAGCGATTATTGACCATTGTATATCTCCAGAAGCAGGAGGTTATACCCCTTCAGATTTCCCGGAAGTTGGTTTAAGCCAAGAAGCGTTAGACGAACTACTAGCAGAAATTGAATAAAGGAAAAATTAAAACTTAGAAAATAGACTTTTATTTTTAAAATCAGAAGTTTAGTAGAAGTGGCGAGGAAAGGATAGTGGAAAAACAACGTGGTGTAACAATATGGTTAACTGGTTTGAGTGGTGCTGGTAAAACCACCATCTGTCAATTTCTGGAAACAGAATTGCGACGCACCGGATATAAAATTGAGGTACTTGACGGCGATGTAGTTCGCCAGAACCTAAGCAAAGGGTTAACTTTTAGTAAAGAGGATCGAGACGAAAATATTCGACGCATTGGTTTTGTCGCTCACCTCCTAACTAGAAATAATGTCATTGTATTGGTTTCGGTCATCTCGCCATATCGGGCAATTCGAGAAGAAGTTAAAGAACGCATTGGAGATTTTATCGAAGTATACGTCAATGCTCCATTAGAAATTTGCGAACAGCGAGATGTCAAAGGCTTGTACAAAAAAGCTAGAAGCGGTGAAATCAAAAATTTTACTGGAATTGATGATTTATATGAAATACCTCTTCACCCTGATGTTGAATGCAAAACTAATGAAGAAAGTATTGCCGAAAGCGCAGAGAAAATTTTAAGGAAATTAGAAGAATTAAAGTACACCGACTACTTATTGCTGCCACAAATTCAAAACAATTGCTCACGGATTTTGTATTAAATATATCCTGACAGTAGGGCTTATACTTCCAGAGATTTCCCGTTAGAAAAACTGAGCCAACTAGAACTAGATTAAATATTCTCAAATCTATGCAATCAAAAGTTAACAAAACAAACAGAAAAAATATTGAAGATATTTATCCCTTATCTGCGACGCAACAAGGGATGCTGTTTCATAGTTTGTATGCTCCTGAGTCTGGGGTATATTTTGGGCAGATCAGTTGCACTTTGACGGGGAACTTAGATGTGCCAACCTTCGAGCAAGCTTGGCAAAAAATACTACAAAAGCATTCCATCTTCCGCACCGCTTTCATTTGGGAGTCTTCAACCCAGCCAATGCAAGTAGTGTATCGACAGGTGGACATTACTGTTCAAACTTCTGATTGGCAAAAATTATCAGCAGAAGAACAGCAACAGCAATTACAAGTCTTTCTAGACTGCGATCGCCAAAATGGTTTAGAACTGTCTCAAGCTCCATTGATGCGTCTACATCTGATCCAATTGGACAGAAATACTCATCAATTTGTTTGGAGTCATCATCATTTATTACTCGATGGCTGGTCGTTACCTCTGGTTTTCAAAGACCTATTGTACTTTTATCAAGCAATTTCTCAGGGTGAAACTTTCGGTTATCAACCAGTTCTAAGCTACCGCAACTATATTACTTGGTTACAGCAACAAGATCGAGAACTAGCTGAAAAATTCTGGAGACAAAAACTCCAAGGTTTTATAGCCCCCACTCCTTTGACTGTAGATAAACTTTTACAAAATCGAGAAAATAGCAATGTCAGCTATGGCGAGCAGAAAATTCAGCTAACGGTGTCAGCAACAGCCGTAGTCCAGTCTTTTGTCCGACAGCATCGCTTGACCCTAAGTAATGTGGTACAGGCAAGTTGGGGATTATTGCTGTCTCGCTACAGCCAAGAAACAGATGTAGTTTTTGGTGCGACTGTATCCGGGCGTTCGCCATCTTTTGTTGGCGTGGAATCGATGGTGGGGCTATTTATCAACACATTACCAGTGCGAGTTAAAGTTTCAGCAGATACCCAAGTGCTGACTTTATTAAAGGATTTACAAGCGCAACAAGTTGAGTCTGAGCAATATTCATATAGCTCATTAGTAGAGATTCAGGGTCTTAGTGATATCCCCAGAGGTACGTCTTTATTTGAGAGCATTGTTGTCTTTGAAAATTATCCATTTGATGCTGGACTCGGATTACACAATGACAGTTTTTCTATAGACAGTATTCGGGGCTTTGAACAAACTAATTACCCTCTAACAGTTATTGCTCTCCCCAGGAAGCAATTACTGCTGAAGATTAGCTACGATACTAGTCGATTTGATGATGCTGCGATCGCTCGCATATTGGGGCATTTCCAAACATTGCTTGAAAGTATTGTTGCTAGCCCTAATCAGTGCATTTCTGAATTGTCTTTACTGACAGAAGTTGAGCAACACCAACTATTAGTTGATTGGAACAATACTCAGGCGGATTATTCTCAAAATAAGTGTATTCATCAGTTGTTTGAGGAGCAGGTAGCGCGTACACCCGATGCAGTAGCAGTGGTGTTTGAAAATGAACAACTCACCTACCACGAATTGAATTGTCGTGCAAATCAATTGGCGCATTACTTGCAGTCATTGGGTGTGGAAGCCGATGTGCTGGTGGGTATTTGTGTAGAGCGTTCTTTAGAAATGCTGGTAGGATTACTTGGTATTCTCAAGGCTGGTGGTGCTTATCTGCCCCTTGATCCTGAGTATCCCCAAGAGCGTCTGAGCTTTATATTAGAAGATGCTCAACTTTCGGTGCTGTTAACCCAACAGCCATTATTAGAGTCTCTTCCCAAAAATCAAGCGCATATTGTCTACTTAGACACCGATTGGGAAAAAATTGCTCAAGAGAGTGAGTCAAACCCTTCTGACACCGCCACACCCGATAATCTGGCTTATGTCATCTACACTTCTGGTTCTACAGGGAAACCCAAGGGCGTTTTAGTCAATCACTCAAATGTTGTTCGTTTGTTTGCAGCGACAGACTCTTGGTATAACTTTAACCATGAAGATGTGTGGACAATATTCCACTCTTATGCATTCGATTTCTCTGTCTGGGAAATTTGGGGTGCATTGCTGTATGGTGGACGACTGGTAGTAGTGCCGTATTTGGTGACGCGATCGCCTGAATCTTTCTATAATTTGCTGTGTCAAGAGAAAGTCACAATTCTCAATCAGACTCCTTCAGCCTTCCGCCAGTTAATTCAAGCCGAACAGTCATTAGCAACTAACGGCGACTTGAACTTACGCCTGGTAATTTTTGGTGGAGAAGCCTTAGAAATTAAGAGTTTGCAGCCTTGGTTTGAACGCCACGGCGACCAGATGCCTCAGTTAGTGAATATGTACGGGATTACGGAAACCACTGTACACGTAACCTATCGTCCATTGAGCAAAGCCGATTTAAATGGCACGGCGAGTGTAATTGGTCGTCCAATTCCCGACTTACAGGTGTATGTGCTGGATGAACATCAAAAGCCATTGCCAATCGGGGTTCCAGGAGAGATGTACGTTGGTGGTGCAGGGGTGGCGCGTGGCTATCTCAATCGTCCCGAACTGACAGAACAACGGTTTATCTCTAACCCATTCCCAAGAAGCAGGGGAGCAGGGGAGCAGGGGAGCAGAGGAGCCATATTATACAAAACAGGAGATAAGGCACGTTATTTACCCAATGGCGAGTTAGAGTATCTAGGGCGAATTGACAATCAAGTTAAGATTCGCGGTTTCCGCATTGAGTTGGGAGAAATTGAGGTATTACTAGCGCAACACCCAGCCGTTTGGGAAAGTGTGGTGGTGGTACGAGAGGATGAACTTGACGACAAACGTTTAGTGGCTTATGTAGTGCCGGAGGTGGGACAATCTCTCACAGTCGGCGAACTGCGTCAGTTCCTCACCAACGAACTGCCAAGCTACATGGTGCCAAACGCTTTTGTGCTGCTGGAATCCTTACCCCTCACCTCTAACGGCAAAGTAGACCGCCTCGCACTGCCAAAACTAGAGTTAGACAGCACCCAGTTAGAAAAATTTGTTGCGCCACGTACTCCAATTGAAGAAATGCTGGCACAAATTTGGGCGCAAGTGCTGAAATTAGAGCAAGTGGGGATTCATGATAACTTCTTTGAAATTGGGGGACACTCGCTACTAGCAACCCAATTGGTGTCACGCATCCGCAAGATTTTCAAAGTGGAATTACCATTGCGTGAGTTGTTTGCTACAGCAACAGTAGCGCAATTAGCGCGATCGCTTGGGCAGTTGCAACAACAAAATATAGTCCTGACTTCCCCACCCATCTTACCAAGGACAGAGAATACAGAATTACCACTGTCGTTTGCCCAAGCACGGCTATGGTTTTTAGACCAGTTGGAACCGAACAGCCCCTTCTACAATACCTACATCACTTTGCGTCTAGTAGGAACTCTGAAAGTTGCAGCATTAGAACAAAGCTTACAAAAAATTATTGCGCGTCACGAAGCCTTACGCACCAACTTCATCACAGTTGATGGACAGGCAACTCAAATCATTCAACCACAAACAGATTGGAAAATATCAGTTGTTGAGTTGCAACATCTGCCAGCCAGCGAAAAAGAAATAGCCACGCAGCAATTAGTGCAACAAAAATCTCTACAACCCTATGACCTGGCAACACAAGCATTAGTTAGGGCAACATTATTAGTGCTGAATGAGACAGAACACGTCTTGAGTGTTTGTATCCACCACATTGTCTCTGATGGCTGGTCAATGGGTGTATTTGTCCAAGAACTAACAGCGCTGTACGATGCTTACGCTCAAGGTCAGCCTGACAAACTAGCGCCACTAACGATTCAGTACGCAGATTTCGCTATTTGGCAAAGACACTGGTTGCAAGGTGAAGTACTGCAAAGTCAATTGAGTTACTGGCAACAACAACTAAAAGATACACCAGCTTTATTATCGCTACCGACCGACAGACCCAGACCACCTGTGCAAACCTTTGCTGGCGCACGTCAATTATTTCCGCTTTCCCTTGAACTCACTCAAAACCTGACACAACTAAGTCAGCAACAAGGGGTAACTTTGTTCATGACGCTGTTAGCAGCTTTTGATACCTTACTTTATCGCTACACAGGACAATCAGATATTTTGGTGGGAACACCAATTGCTAACCGCAACCGCAGTGAAATAGAAGGGTTGATTGGCTTTTTTGTCAACACTTTAGTGATGCGGACTGATTTATCTGAAAATCCGAGTTTCCAAGAGTTACTCACACGTGTTCGGGAAATGGCATTGTCTGCTTATGCTCATCAGGACTTGCCTTTTGAAATGTTGGTGGAAGTATTACAGCCAGAACGAAACCTCAGCCATACACCACTGTTCCAGGTGATGTTTGTGCTGGAAAATGCGCCCATGCCGACTGTGGAGTTAACTGGGTTAACGGTGAGTCAACTTAAGGTAAAAAATAACACTGCCAAGTTTGATTTGACGTTAGCAATGGAGAATACTGCGACTGGATTGGTGGGAGTATGGGAGTATAACACTGATTTGTTTGATGCCAGCGCGATAGCACGAATGGCGGGTCATTTTGCAACCATGCTAGAAGCAATTGTGGTGAATCCAAAGCAGCGAATTGACCAATTGCCTCTGCTGACCGGAGTTGAGCAACATCAACTGTTAGTTGAGTGGAATGATACAAGCGTAGATTATCCGCAAGATTTTTGTATCCATCAGTTATTCGAGCAGCAAGCGCAGCTTACACCAGATGCGATTGCGGTAATCGCACGCTCCGCGATCGCAGTGGTACATGAAAATCAACAACTGACTTATAGTGAGTTAAATTGTCAGGCTAACCAGTTGGCGCACTATTTGCAGTCATTGGGTGTGGGTGCAGAAGTGCTAGTGGGTATTTGTGTCGAGCGATCACTAGAAATGCTAGTAGGAATACTGGGAATTATGAAGGTAGGTGGTGCTTATGTCCCCCTTGACCCTACCTACCCAAAAGAGCGACTAGCTTATATTCTTGAAGATACACAACTGGGCATTTTGCTAACTCAAGAAAGACTCCTTGTTAAACTACCAGAGCAAGTTAAAAAAACAATCTGCTTAGATAGAGACTGGTCAGCGATCGCTAAACACAGTACAGATAGCCCCATTAGTGACGTTCAACTCCACAACCTAGCTTACATTATTTACACATCTGGTTCGACTGGCAAACCCAAAGGGGTGATGATTGAACATCGCTCACTGATAAATTTTATTATCACCGCCACCCAAGAATATGGTTTAAACTCAAACGATAAAATTCTGCAATTTGGGTCTATCTGCTTTGATGTATCCGTTGAAGAGATATTTCCTTGTCTTTTAGTTGGTGCAACATTAGTGTTGCGAACTGAAGAGATGGTGGACTCAAGTGATGAATTTTGGCAGCGTTGCCAAGAATGGCAATTAACTGTTTTGAATCTCACAACAGCCTATTGGCATCAGTTAGTTGGGGAACTTACCCCCCAAGACTCCCGAATTCCCAATCATCTAAGAATGGTGATTATTGGCGGAGAAAAAGCTCAACTGGAAAAAGTCAAGCGTTGGCACAATAGTGTTGCTCACTTCCCCAAGCTACCCCAATTATTTAATGGTTATGGGCCAACAGAAGCAACAGTTATTACCACTCTATACCAAGTAAATTCTCCAGTAACCACCGACATTTTGATTGGACGACCTATCAGCAATGTTCAGGTCTATATTTTGGATCAAGACCTACAACTAGTCCCTGTTGGTGTAGCAGGGGAACTGCACATTGGTGGCACAGGTTTGGCACGAGGCTATCTGAACCGCCCAGAATTGACCAATGAAAAATTTATCCCTAATCCCTTCGGTGGAAGCAGGGGAGCAGAGGAGCAGAGGAGCAGGGGGGCAGAGGAGCAGGGGGGCAGAGGAAGCAGAGGAGCAGAAAATCTTTCTAATTCCCAATCCCCATTACCCCTTATCTCCAGTCCCCAGTCCCCAGTCCCCAGTCTCCAGTCTCTAGTCCCCAGTCCCCGACTTTATAAAACAGGGGATTTAGTGCGTTACTGCGGTGATGGCAATATCCAATACTTGGGACGCATCGACAATCAAGTAAAAATACGCGGCTTCCGCATTGAGTTGGGCGAGATAGAAACAGTACTCAGCCAACACAGCGAAGTCAAAACAGTTGTAGTCACCGCCCGCGAAGATACAACTGGGAATAAACGCCTCGTTGCTTACATCGTCCCACATCTACAGATGACACCAGCAGTAAGCGAACTGCGGCAATTCATCAAAGCCAAGCTACCAGAGTACATGGTGCCAAATGCTTTTGTGATGTTGGAGTCCTTGCCATTAACTCCCAATGGGAAAGTAGACCACCGCGCCCTACCCGCACCCGATTTACACGGCGAACTCAAAGACAAATATGTAGCCCCACGCAGCCCTGTTGAAGAAATGCTGGGACAAATTTGGGCACAAGTCTTAAAAGTAGAGCAAGTGGGTATTTATGATAACTTCTTTGAACTTGGGGGACACTCGCTACTGGCAACGCAACTGGTGTCACGCATCCGCAAGATTTTCAAAGTGGAATTCCCATTGCGTGAGTTGTTTGCCGCACCGACAGTTGCCGAATTGGGGCGATCGCTTGGGCAGTTACAGCAACAGGATTTAGCTACTGCCCCACCCATCTTACCCAGGTCAGAGAATGCACAATTACCACTATCTTATGCTCAAACACGACTATGGTTTTTAGACCAGTTCGAGCCTAACAGTGCTTTATACAACATCCCTCTAGCTTTGCATCTAGTAGGATCTCTTAATGTTGCCGCCTTAGAACAAAGCTTAGAAGAAATTATTCATCGCCACGAAGCATTACGCACCAACTTCATTACAGTTGATGGACAAGAAGCAACACAAGTCATTCAAACACAAACAAATTGGGCAGTATCAGTTGTTGATTTAAAGCATTTATCTACAGATCAACAAAAACTTGCTTTGCCGCAATTAATACAAGAACAAGCTTTGCAACCCTTTGACTTGGCAAACCAAGCACTAGTCAGGGCGACATTAGTAGTCCTGTCTGATACAGAACATATCTTGAATGTGTGCATACATCACATTGTTTCTGATGGCTGGTCAACGGGTGTGTTTGTCAAAGAATTAGCGGTGCTGTACGATGCTTATGCTCAAGGTCAGTCTGCCAAACTAGCGCCACTGCCAATTCAGTACGCAGATTTTGCTATTTGGCAAAGACAGTGGTTGCAAGGAGATGTCCTGCAAAGCCAGTTGAGTTACTGGCAACAGCAACTCAAAGACGTACCAGCTTTATTAATGCTACCCACAGACCGCCCTAGACCTGCCATGCAGACTGTTGCCGGGGCGCGTCAAAAGTTTGCACTCTCAGTTGAGTTAACTCAAAAACTGACAAAACTGAGCCAGGAGCAAGGTTGTACCCTCTTTATGACGCTGTTGGCAGCTTATGATACCCTACTTTACCGCTACACAGAACAATCAGATATTTTGGTGGGTACACCAATTGCCAACCGCAATCACAGTGAAATTGAAGGGTTGATTGGCTTTTTTGTCAATACCTTAGTTTTACGGACTGATTTATCAGGCAATCCTAGCTTTAGCGAATTACTGACTCGCGTTCGGGAAATGTCTTTGGGTGCATACTCTCATCAGGATTTGCCCTTTGAAATGTTGGTGGAAGCATTGCAACCAGAACGGGATCTCAGTCACACGCCACTGTTCCAGGTGATGTTTGTTCTCCAGAATACACCCTTGTCTCAATTGGAGTTAACCGGGTTAACTGTCAGTTCGTTGCCAATCGAAGGTAAAACGGCAGCATTTGATTTGACTTTAGGAATGGAGAATACAGTTACTGGACTGGTGGGAGTGTGGGAATACAACACAGACTTATTTGATGCCAGCACGATCGCACGCATAGCAGGTAATTTTGTAACACTGCTAGAAGCAATTGTGGCAAATCCTCATGAGCGAATTGACCAACTGCCAATATTAACAGAAGTTGAGCAACGGCAATTATTAGTTGAATGGAACGACACTCAGGCAGATTACCCTTGGGATCAGTGCATCCATCAGTTATTTGAGTCGCAGGTTAAGCTGACTCCAGATGCAGTAGCAGTGGTGTTTGAAAATCAACAGTTAACTTATGGTGAATTGAACACCCAAGCCAATCAACTAGCACACTACCTACAAACTGTTGGTGTGGGGCCAGAAGTTTTAGTGGGGATTTATTTAGAGCGATCGCTATCTGTAATCGTCGGATTATTAGCCGTTCTGAAAGCAGGTGGGGCTTATGTCCCCCTAGACCCTGATTATCCGCAGCAGCGATTAGCTGACATATCCCAAGACTCACAACTGTCTGTGTTGATTACAGAACAGAAATTGCTCAATTCCTTGCCAGTGGAAGGGATACAAATCATCGTCTTAGACAGAGAATCTGCGGCGCTGACAAATCAAAGTCAAGAAAATCTCGTTAGTGAAGTAAAACCAGAAAACCTGACTTGTATACTCTACACCTCTGGGTCTACAGGCAAACCCAAAGGCGTAATGCTGACTCACGCAGCTTTAGTTAACCATAGCAGTGCAATTAGTGAAGTATTTGGTCTAACTAATAGCGATCGCGTTTTGCAATTTGCTTCCTTCAGCTTTGATGTTGCAGCCGAAGAAATCTTCCCCACTTGGTACAAAGGGGCAACTGTGGTCTTAAGACCCGCGCAAATGTTCTCCGACTTTGCCAATTTTGCTCAATTTATTGCACAAGAAAGTCTGAGTGTTTTAAATATTACCCCAGCCTATTGGCATGAATGGACAGTTGCAGTATCTCAACAAAATGCAAGCGTACCCCAAAGTCTGCGCTTAGTCGCCGTGGGTGGGGATGCAGTTCTGCCGGAAACAGTGACAATCTGGCAGCAACTAGTAGGCGATCGCGTCAATTGTCTTAACGTTTATGGCCCCACCGAAGCCTCAGTGACAGCGATCGTCCACGATTTGCTTCATCCCCAATTAGAAACAACCAATTCGGTGCTAATTGGTCGTCCCATTGCCAACACCCAAGCATACATCCTTGACCGTCATCTCCAACCAGTACCGATTGGAGTCAGAGGTGAACTGCACATAAGTGGTGTTCGTTTAGCAAGGGGTTATCTCAACCGCCCAGAATTGACAGAAGAAAAATTTCTCCCCAATCCCTTCGGTGTAAGCAGGAGAGCAGAAAATCTTCCCAATCCCCAATCCCCAATCCCCAATCCCCAGTCCCCAGTCCCCAATCCCCGACTTTACAAAACTGGGGATTTAGCTCGTTATCTACCCGACGGTAACATTGAGTGCTTTGGACGCATCGACAATCAAGTAAAAATCCGGGGATTCCGCATCGAGTTGGGAGAAATTGAAGCAGTACTGAACCAATATATTGATGTGCAGATATCTTGTGTGATCATCCGCGAAGATGCCATCGGGGATAAGCGCTTAGTCGCCTATGTAGTACCGTTCGAGCAAAAGATACCCACCACTCACGAACTGCGTCAGTTCCTCTCTAGTAAACTGCCTCTTTACATGGTGCCCCAGGCTTTCGTGATGCTGGAGTCACTACCGTTAACAGCAAACCGGAAAGTCGATCGCCGCGCTTTACCAGCACCAGATTTATCTAGCTATAGCGATTGCAGAGACAAATATGTTGCTCCCCGCACCCCAGTTGAAGAAATGCTGGCACAAATTTGGGCACAAGTCTTAAAAGTAGAGCAAGTGAGCATTCATGATAACTTCTTTGAAATTGGCGGACACTCACTACTAGCAACGCAAGTGGTTTCACGCATCCGCAACATTTTCAAAGTAGAATTACCCTTACGGACTCTGTTTGCCGCAGCAACAGTTGCAGAATTAGCGCGATCGCTTGGGCAGTTACAGCAACAAGACGTAGAACTAACAGCACCACCCATCTTAGCAAGGGCAAGAAATGCAGAATTACCACTGTCTTATGCTCAACAGCGTTTATGGTTTTTAGACCAGTTGCAGCCAAACAGTGCATTATACAACATCCCCTTAGCTTTGCGTCTAGTAGGAACTCTCAATGTTGCTGCCTTAGAACAAACTTTAGAAGAAATCATTCATCGCCACGAAGCCTTACGCACCAATTTCGTCACAGTTGCAGGACAACCAACTCAAGTCATTCAAACGGGAAGGCAACATGGAATTGTATCAATTGTTGACTTCAAGGATTTATCTACAACCGAACAAGAAATAGCTTCACAGCAATTAGCAATTACACAATTTATTCAACCCTTTGATTTGGCAACACAAGCATTAGTTAGGGCGACATTAGTAGTGCTGTCTGAGACAGAACACCTGTTGTTAGTATGTATGCATCACATTGTTAGTGATGGCTGGTCAATCGGTGTGTTTGTGCAAGAATTTGCGGCGCTTTACAGTGCTTACTCTCAAGGTCAGCTTTCCAACCTAGCGCCACTACCGATTCAATACGCAGATTTCGCCATCTGGCAAAGACAGTGGTTGCAAGGCGAGGTGCTGCAAAGCAAATTGAGTTACTGGCAAAAACAATTAGCAAACGCACCAGCTTTATTATCGCTACCCACAGACCGACCCAGACCTGCTGTGCAAACCTTTGCTGGTGCATATCAAAAATTTGCACTTTCAGTTGATCTCACTCAAAAGCTGACACAACTAAGTCAGCAACAAGGGGTGACTTTGTTTATGACGCTGTTGGCAGCTTATGATACATTACTTTACCGCTACACAGGTGTGGCAGATATTTTGGTAGGGACACCGATCGCTAACCGGAATCGTAGCGAAATAGAAGGGTTGATTGGCTTTTTTGTCAACACTTTAGTAATGCGGACTGATTTATCTCTTAATCCTAGTTTTCAAGAGTTACTCACCCGTGTTCGGGACATGGCAATGGATGCATATTCTCATCAGGATTTACCGTTTGAAATGCTGGTGGAAGTATTGCAGCCTCAACGAAACCTCAGCCATACACCACTGTTCCAAGTAGCGTTTGTGATCCAGAATGCGCCTATGTCTGAAGTAGAAATGACTGGGTTAACTGTAAGTGATTTGTCAATAGAAAGTGTAACTGCCAAGTTTGATTTGACTTTAGCAATCGAGAACACTGCTACTGGATTGGTGGGAGCGTGGGAGTACAATACTGATTTGTTTGACGCAGAAACTATTGAGCGGATGGCGGGTCATTTTGTGACAATGCTAGAAGCAATTGTGGCGAATCCTAATGAGCGAATTGACCAATTGCCTCTGCTGACAGAAGTTGAGCAACATCAACTATTAATTGAGTGGAATGATACTCAGGTAGACTATCCCCAGAATAAATGTATTCACCAGTTGTTTGAAGAACAGGTTCAACAGACTCCAAATGCAGTGGCAGTGGTGTTTGAAAATCAACAACTAACTTATCATGAGTTGAATTGTCGTGCAAATCAATTGGCGCACTACTTGCAGTCTTTAGGTGTGAAAGCCGATGTACTGGTGGGTATTTGTGTAGAGCGATCGCTAGAAATGATTGTGGCACTACTAGGCATTCTCAAGGCAGGTGGGGCTTATGTCCCTCTCGACCCTGAGTATCCCCAAGAACGCTTACAATATATTCTTGAAGATGCTCAAGTTCAAGTACTACTGACCCAACAGCGAGTTCTTGATAAACTACCCCAGCATCAAGCCCAGCTTGTCTGTTTGGATGAAATCTGGGAAAAAATTGCCCAAAATAATCAAAATAACCCTACAAGTGGGGTGACAGGTTTTCATCTAGCTAATCTAATTTATACTTCCGGCTCCACAGGTAAACCTAAAGGTGTGATGGTTGAGCATACCGGACTGGCTAACATAGCTCAAGCTCAGATGCAAACTTTTGACTTAGATTCTGATAGTCGCATTCTCCAGTTCGCCTCACTTAGTTTTGATGCTTCTATCTGGGAAGTGATTATGGCTCTAGGATTAGGAGCAACACTTTACTTAGGAACAAAAGACTCTTTACTGCCTGGTACGCCGTTAATTCAGCTATTAAAGGATTACTGTATTACCCATGTCACCCTACCACCATCAGCATTAGCAGTCCTCCCGGCTGAAGAACTCCCGGCACTGCAAACAATAATTGTCGGTGGAGAAGCTTGTTCTGCTGAACTGATAAAACAATGGTCTGTTGGTCGAAACTTCTACAACGGTTATGGGCCAACAGAAACTACCATCTGCACCACGATCGCTAAATGCACTGGTAGCGATCGCCAAATCTCCATTGGCCGCCCAATCGCCAACGCCCAAACCTATATCTTAGACTCTTACTTACAACCCGTTCCCGTCGGTGTACCAGGAGAATTACATATTGGTGGCGCGGGTTTAGCACGCGGCTACTTCAACCGCCCTGAAGTGACACAAGAGAAATTTATCCCCAATCCCTTTGAGGAGACGGGAAGAAGTAGATTATATAAAACTGGAGACTTAGTACGTTATTTACGAGATGGCAATATAGAATACTTAGGACGGATCGACAATCAGGTGAAAATACGTGGTTTCCGGATTGAGTTAGGAGAAATTGAAGAAGTCCTGAATCAAAACGTTAATGTGCAGACATCTTGTGTTATTGCCCGCGAAGATATTCCAGGAGAGAAGCGCTTAGTTGGATATGTGGTACCGCAAACAGAGGTAATACCCACAACTAGCGAACTACGACAATTCCTGAAAACAAAATTACCAGACCACATCGTACCCAATGCTTTCGTCATTCTAGAGGCTCTACCGCTAACACCAAATGGTAAAGTAGACCGCCGCGCCTTACCCGCACCAGATTTACACAGCGAACTAGATAAATTTGTTGCCCCCCGCCACCCCACGGAGGAAACCCTAGCAATCATTTGGGCACAAGTCCTAAAACTAGATAAAGTTGGCATTCATGATGATTTCTTTGAACTTGGGGGACATTCCCTGCTAGCGACTCAGGTAATTTCTCGCTTGCAGTCAGCCTTTGGAATTTCGTTACCGTTACGCTATCTCTTTGAGTCACCGACAGTTGCCGAGTTAAGTGAGGCGATTTTAGCTGAACTTGAAACTGGTTCGGGTTTTGCGGTGCCTGCGATTCTACCCGTTTCCAGAGACAGAGACATACCCTTGTCATGGGCACAAGAGCGTCTGTGGTTCGTGAATCAGTTGTCTGGCGAAAGTGGCGCTTACACAATAGATATGACCTTGCGTTTGCGGGGAAATCTCAATGTCAAAGCTTTGGAACAAGCATTTAGGGAGATAGTGCAACGCCATGAAGTTCTGCGGACTCGCTTTGAAATCAAAGATAACAAGCCAATACAGGTAATAGATGCCAATTCAACCATTACATTACCAGTGGTGGATCTCCAGAATCAGCTAGAACCCGAAAAACTTGTGGAGCAACTGGCGACAGTAGAAGCCTGTAAACCATTTGATTTGGCTAATGGTTCTGTGCTGCGAGTTAAGCTTTGGCAAGTTGCTCAAAACGAGTATGTATTGCTATTAGCAATTCACCATATTGCTGCTGATGGTTGGTCAATGGGCGTTTTGATCGATGAATTGTCAGCCCTGTACCGGAGCTATTTAACGGTTAGTTCTGCCGTGTTACCAAAGTTACCTATACAATATGCTGATTTCGCCGTGTGGCAGCGTCAGTGGTTGACAAATCAGGTATTAGAGCGTCAATTAAGCTACTGGAAGCAACAGTTAACGGGAGCGCCACCTTTATTAGAATTGCCTACAGACCGTCCCCGCCCAGCCATACAGACTTTTCGAGGCGGTACAGAGCAAATTCGACTAGATCCCTTGGTGACACAGCAACTCAAAAAGCTATCTCTTGAGTCTGGAAGCACGCTGTTTATGACACTGCTAGCGGGTTTTGTGGTTTTAATGTCTCGCTACAGTGGGCAAACAGATTTAGTAGTTGGCTCACCGATCGCAAATCGTAACCGCACCGAAATAGAAGGGTTAATTGGCTTTTTTGTCAATACTCTGGCACTAAGATTCGATTTATCCCAAGAACCGACCTTTGAAGCTTTACTAGCGCAGGTGCGAAAAGTTACCCAAGATGCCTACGACCATCAGGATTTGCCCTTCGAGATGTTAGTCGAAGAGTTGCAACTTGAGCGGAATATGGATCGTAATCCCCTGGTGCAGGTAGTGTTTGCCCTCCAAAATGCTCCCGCTTCCCCTTGGGATCTGCCTGGTTTAAAGGTCGAAGATATACCTTCGGGATTTGACTCAGTTCGCCTTGACCTAGAAGTTTACTTCTGGGATGCACCATCCGGGCTTGGGGGCTTTTGCTCTTACAACGCCGATTTATTTGATGCGGCAACTATTACCCGCATGATGCAACATTTTGTAATTTTACTTACGGCAATTGTCGATAATCCCCAGCAGCAAGTGGCATTAATGCCCTTACTCACCCAGCAAGAACGACATCAATTGTTGGTGGAGTGGAACGATACTCAGGTGGATTATCCTCAAGATTTGTGTATTCATCAGTTATTCGAGTCACAGGTAGAGCGGACTCCAGATGCAGTTGCAGTTGTCTTTGAAAATCAACAACTCACCTACCACGAATTGAATTGTCGCGCTAACCAGTTGGCGCAATACTTACGGTCTTTGGGAGTCGGGGCAGATGTGCTAGTTGGATTGTGTGTGGAGCGATCGCTCTTAATGGCGATCGGGCTTCTGGCAATTCTCAAAGCGGGTGGTGCTTACGTGCCCCTTGACCCGGAATATCCTACTGAGCGTCTCAGCTTTATGTTAGAGGACGCTCAAGTTTGGGTACTACTGACTCAACAGCACCTTTTTGAGAAACTCCCCCCAAATCAAGCCAACACAGTCTTTTTAGATGAAATCTGGTCAGAAATTGCCCAAAATAGCCAGGAAAACTTTCCTAGTGGGGTGACGGCTTCTCATCTAGCGAATGTTATTTATACAAGCGGTTCCACAGGTAAACCCAAAGGGGTGATGGTTGAACATAGCGGATTATGCAACCTAGCTCAAGCTCAAATTCAGACTTTTGGCGTGGATTGTGATAGTCGCGTTCTTCAGTTTGCCTCGTTTAGTTTTGATGCTTGCATCTCGGAAATATTGATAAGTTGGGCATCAGGGGCAACTCTTTATCTAGGAACAAAAGACTCTCTCATGCCGGGTGCGCCGTTAATTGAACGATTACGCAACTATGACATTACCCATGTCACCCTACCACCATCAGCATTAGCAGTTCTACCTATTGAAGAACTCCCAGCCCTGCAAACAATAATTGTCGCTGGAGAAGCTTGTTCTGCTGAACTAATTAGACAATGGTCTATTGGGAGAAACTTTTTCAACGCTTACGGGCCAACAGAAGCTAGCGTCTGCGCTGCGATCGCAAAATGCACGCCTTTTGATGAGAAAGTTACCATAGGTCGTCCAATTGCCAACAAAGAAATCTACATTTTAGACTCGCACTTACAACCAGTACCCATTGGTGTACCAGGAGAACTGCACATTGGTGGCATAGGGTTAGCAAGAGGCTATCTCAACCGTTTGGAATTAACACAAGAGAAATTTATTTCCAATCCCTTCAGTCGAAGCAGGGGAGCAGGGGAGCAGGGGGGCAGAGGGGCAGAGGAGCAGAGGAGCAGAGGAGCAGGGGAGCAGGGGGGTAGAGGGGCAGAAAATCTTTCTAATTCCCAATCCCCATTACCCCTTATCCCCAGTCCCCAGTCCCCAGTCCCCAGTCCCCGACTTTATAAAACAGGGGATTTAGCCCGTTATTTACCAGATGGCAACATAGAATACCTGGGACGCATCGACAACCAAGTAAAGGTGCGCGGCTTCCGTATAGAACTAGGTGAAATTGAAGCAGTTTTAAGCCAACACCCCTTAGTACAAGAAGGTGTAGTTGTCGCCAGAGTTGATAACACTGGTGATAAACAGTTAGCGGCTTACTTAGTGCCTGCACTCAAAAACAAAGTATTACCCCAGCAGGTTGCTCAATGGCAAAGTGAGTATGTGAGCGACTGGCAAACGCTCTATGAACAAGCTTATGGGCAACCTCAAGCAT
>NZ_JBALDM010000046.1:0-8789 GCF_036917435.1 Nostoc sp. | reverse complement strand
CCTCTAGAAGCTCCTCCAGTTGCTTGGCTAGGAGCGCTTTTGCCTGCACTAGGTGTAAAAAGGTCGCCTCTAGAAGCTCCTCCAGTTGCTTGGCTAGGAGCGCTTTTGCCTGCACTAGGTGTAAAAAGGTCGCCTCTAGAAGCTCCTCCAGTTGCTTGGCTGGGAGCGCTTTTGCCTGCACTAGGTGTAAATAAGCTACCACGGGAAGCTCCTCCAGTTGCTTGGCTGGGAGCGCCTTTACCAGAAGTAGGGATAAAGAAATTTCCACGAGAAGCCCCCCCAGTCGCTTGGCTGGGAGCGCCATTATTGATTGGTGGCGTAAATGTAACAGCATGGGCACTGTTCAATGTACTACTAGTGAGCAGAGCGATGAAGCTCAATGCACTAGCCAAATATAAACGTTTCATAACGTAGCACCTCATTTGAGAAAAGTAATACTAAATACATTGATTCTGATTGTGGGAAAAAGCTGGATAAATGTTTATTAGATGAGAGTCAAAGGTTTCAAGACATACTAGAAATATAAACCAAGTCCGAATTTAATACTGTAAAAGTTTGTGCAAGTTGGTGGAAATTTACTAAGTAAAACCACGTAATCAAAAAGAGATCAGAAGGTAGAGCGAAGCTTGCGGTTGAAATCTCCGATTTACCAAACAGAATTCAGGAGTCAGAATTCTTATTCATTCAGAGATTTGGCGCTTTGAAATTAGATAGAGTTAAGAGCAAAAGATAAATTTCAATCTCCCGCCTCCTTCACCGAAGAAGGCAAAAGTAAAAAGTAAAAAGGCAAAAGAAATATTGAATTTATCTTTCTTTTTACTTTTTACTTTTATCTTTTTACTTGTTTATGCGTCCTTAATCATTTCCCCTGAATTTATTTATGGGGATTATCTTTTTACTTTTTACTTTTTACTTTTTAAAGCCAGTTACCAACCAAAACGAAGGCAGACCAAAAGAAAGGATCGTGGAAATCAGTTTGGCGAATTAAGTTGATTTGAGCTTGCCGCAGTGCCTCAGCTTTAGTAATGTTGGGCTGTCGCAGTTGATCATAGAAGCGCGTCATCAGCATCTCGGCTGCTTTATCTTTGACGGGCCAGAGAGTGGCAATGGTTGAGCGGGCACCAGATTTGACAGCCAAACCTGCTAGTCCAAGAACGGCGCGATCGTCGCCTGCTGCCGTATCACAGGCACTCAGTACTAGCAACTCAATTGCTTTGGAGGATTCGCCACCCCGATTTTTGAGAAGTTCTGACAATTCTTTAACGTTAACTTTTCCATCCCAAGTTAGTAGGAAGGTATCTTCAAGGCGGGAGCTAAACTGTCCGTGGGTTGCCAGATGGACAACATCAGCGCTACTAGATTTGACGCGATCGCCAAGGGCTTGACTAGTGAATTGCTGATTGAGCAACATCGATGATCGGACTGCTTTCGAGATTTGCTTAACTTCTAATTCTACAGCAGGCAAAGCACTGAAGCCATTACGAGATTGGCTAATACCGCCGACAATCGCATTAATTTTGTTTTGCTTTAGCGATCGCGCAGCTAGCAATTTCATTCCCGGTGAGAGAGCAATAGCATACTTCTCGATCAGATATTGCTTACCGTCATACAAAGCGGCTATGGGAATATTACGTAATCGACCATCTAAAACAAATACTAGTGTTTGGGTATCTTTAAAAGCTCCATCCATTTCGGCAGGACGAATTAACCAACCATAAATTTCTTGAGACAAGCGATCGCGCTCTTTAGAATCTGAGACAGGATTGAAGCCAAGTAGCAATTTTTCGAGAGTTTGTTCGATGTCAGATTGAGATTTTTGTGTCACATAGTAACGCAACGGTTGTCCGGTTTTAGAAAGGATTACTGCGAGGCGATCTGGCAAGATAATCGGATAAATAACAGTTGCATTGGGGTCAATTTTGTCAATCTGCTGAGATATATCTAAACAAGCTTCCCGGAAAAAGTTATCGAGTTCTGCAACTTGCAGGGCCTCAATCAAATCACGAGCTTCCATCAGTTCTGCTTGACTGGGTTGTTGATCTAAGAGTAAACCTACAAGTTCTCGGTAGACAGGCTCCACACTTTCACGGAAGGAGAACTGAACATCGGGGTTGACGGAAACTAAATCTCCCCTGATTGACTTTAAAGCTTTAACTGCTTCAGTATAAGCAGCGATCGCTTCTGGGCGATCGCCCTGTTCTTTATACAACTGTCCCACCTGCCAAGCCGATTGAGCAATGATATCTTCAGCTTGGAGTTGACGCGCAATTTTGAGGGATTTCTGACTTAACTCCTGTGCTTGTGATAACTGCTGTGTTTGACGATAGAGTTTTCCCCACTGATGGAGTGCGTAAGCTTCTGCTTGGGCATCTTGGATTTGTTGGGCAGACTTGACCGTGACTGCCATCAGTTGCGCCAGGTCTTTGAGTGGTATAATTTGGTTAGAATTTGACTGCCCATTCAGTGAGGCAACAAAATTAATCGCTGCGTAGAGAGAAGTGCGACTTGGAGGTAGTTCTGCAAGTTGTTGTAATAGTTGAAGTGCGAGTGGGTTAGCTAACTCAGGCTTGTTGTAGTCGAGAAAAAGCTTAAACTGAGCTAAACGTGCCTGTAAGCGATCGCCTGGATTTGTAGTTAACTTTTCTGCTTGTTCAAAGTAATCTAATGCCGTCCCTGGATCTTTTAAGTGTACGGCGGTTTCTCCTAAGCTTAGGAGAATGGAACTCAATTGAGGTGTAGTTTTAATTTTGCGAGCGATCGCTAAACTTTGCTCTAACACCAGTTGACTCTTGCTAGAGTCGCCAATCATCAGCAGGGCTAAACCAAGCGATTCCAGTCCACTAACTTTTATTTCTGAATCTGGCATTCCTGCTAAATTTTGATTTAAGTCCTCCAACTGCTGTTTAGAACGACGATAAAATCCCAAACTTTGTAAAGCTTGTGCCTGGTTAATTTGACTACCCAAGCTACCCGTTTTGTCACCTGCTTGCTCATAATATTTTTGAGCTTGTTGCCAATTTTCCAGGGCAATTTCGGTTTTACCATTGTGCAATTGCAGATTTGCTTGGGTATTGAGTACCTGCGCCCAGAGAATTGCATCAGCAGAGGGAATAGAGGCTTGCAACAGTTTCAAGCTTTGCCCAATCGACTCTTGGGCTGCTTTCCATTGGTTAAGTTCCTGTTGTGCCAGTGAAAGGTAACTTAAGCTTAGGGCTTCGTTAAGGCGATCGCCTTGAGTGTGGTACTTTTGTACTGCTGTTTGCCAAATCATCACCGCTTCTGCAAAGCGTCCTGAACGGTAGAGGTTTCGTCCCTGTTCTATCTGGTTAGTGGATGCTGAAGCATTGAAAGTAGATGCCAATACTTGCACAGATGCTCTAACAGGTGTGATGGTTACTACTAAACATAAGCTCAAGATACTCAGGTTTATATATAGCCATCGACGTTGTTTAATTAGGAAAGCCATAAATAATTAAGGAGACTTCACACCACTCACTTAAATATTGCCCAACTAATCATGTAATCTATCAGTCTAAGCTTCCACTGCTCAGTATTTGTTGAGCGATCGCTTTGGGGAGTTATAAGTAGTCGGACACAATTAAATTCATTAGTGGAGATAGGGAAGAGGTTACAGGTTAGAGGTTACAGTAAAAAACTTGTGTAATTAATTCTGTCTGATTACTTATCATATCCGCATAATTTAGTTGTGATTTACCAGTCATCGCACAATACAGTTCAGATAAGACCAAAACACTTGTAGAGACGGCAATTTATCGCGTCTTAAAAACCCAAAATTTTTACCAATAGCCCTAAAGTGAACCGTATTGAGTCATCGCGCCCCAACATCAAAGCCAATTACCGATCGCCAGCCCAGTAAGCAGGATTTTCATAAGATGGTGATGATTTTTGAGGATGAATCATCTTAATTTGGGCTTTTTGCAATGCTTCTGCAATACTCATGACTTAAAAGCCGTTGCTCTCAAACCTTCTGTGCTGTTTCGGTGAGGTGAGAGGTGTTGAAATTACATCCCATGCTTGGAAAAAAGGCAATCCGATTATTGAACCACAAGGATTGTATCGATTACCCAATGGGCAATTAATCTTGAGTCGAAGCTGTTAGACTGAAATATTGCACATTTTGGGTAAATTTGATGTGCAGTTTTCTGTACACGCACCAGATAAATTATGCACTTGTATGTGCATAAAAGGTGAATGCATTCCCTAGTCGTTTCCCCTAATCTGAGTATTAAAGAAACGGTTAATGAATCGAAAAACAACAAACTTTATCAATTTATCAACCGTTCTGATGAAAATATCTTTATTTGTTTAACTCAGATTGAGAGGTTGATTATGTTTTATAAATTAGTTCGTAACACAATTTTAGCAACACCTTTGACATTACCAAAGTTCAAACAAACTGCTTCTATGGCAATTTTAGTAGCTGGAATTGGATTATTTGGTATTAAGTCAGCAGATGCAAGAAATGCCTTAGTGCAAACACAAAATGTTCCTGAATCTTCATCTTATGTCATCGCCTCCGGCGCAGAGAAGCTGATGGCGCAACTCGTAGATGCAAATTCTCCGATTTACGGAACTTGGAGTCTAAAATATAGCGTTGATGGAACCATTTATCAAAGTATCTTGGTGATGGAAGGATATTCTGGAGCCATGAGAACTAGATATTTTGACTCTACAATCAATAAAAGGCAAGTTATAGATCAAGAAATTAGCCTCAAGTCTTCTCCTCAAGGATTAGTTTTATTGGGATATAACCCTGTCTATTCTGGAACTTCTACAAAACACCCTACTTATGCTGCGGATAATTTTTTGTTTTCTATTGAGCCTGATGGCTCAGTACTAGCATATACTTGCGACGATTTACGACGATGTTCAGCTGTAGATGTGGAAACTATATTGTCTCAATCTTAAATAGCCCTTTCAAGGTGACTCGTAATATCTCTTCTTTTTCTCAGCGTTCTCTGTGCCTCTGCGGTTTAAAAGTAATTTATTTAACCGTAGAGGCAATAGAGAAGCCAGTGCGCCCTTGCGGTTCCCCGACTTGTAACAACTGGCGCGACACAGAGAGAAGAGGTTAAAAAAGAATTTATGGACTAAAATTTTCATCCACCTTGAAAGGGCTAATAGATAGGACTTACGCACTGTATAAAACAATCATGTTGTGCATCAACGTAAATATGCAGTTTCAGGTTTTTATTAATCATTTATTGATGGCAAATAGACACGTGTCGTAGGGGCAATTCATGAATTGCCCCTACGACGAATGTGGTTTTTCAAATCATCAAGGGTTTGGTGCGTTACGAACTGCGTTTTAACGCACCCTACAATACCTACTTTTGTTCAAAAGTCAAATCTGATTCCTATATAAGTTCTAAACATTAGAATCGCCGAATTAAAGCTCGATGGTTTCATAAAAATGCAGCCATCGAACAAAGTATTATGGTATTTTGATTAAGCTATAATATAGGATTTTTTAAATATCTAATTATTAATGCGATCGCTAAATCAGTTGGTGAGAATGAATAGAAATATGTTGCATAGCAAAAATCAATCTAAAAGCTTTACCAATTAAAAATGATAACCCTTACAAATAGTAGATAAACAATGGGTTTTTGCCTTCGGTTTCAACCAATTTTTTTCATATTACTTTCTGGCATCAGCATAAATCCACTCGCAGTATTTGCCCAATCGACACTCCCACCAAGAATTACAATTCCCCGCGATGCTCCAGGAAAAGTGGAACAAACTATTCCTCAACCGTCACCATCACCAATAATTTCTCCCACCCCACCTGCACCAACTGTTCCTATACTCCCATCATCACAACAAGAAAATGTACCTGATACCACTTTTCCGAGCGGCGAAAGTTTTTTTGTCAAAGAAATCCGAGTTATGGGCTATTCTGTTTTAAAAGATGAAATTATTAAATTAAAACAGCCCTTAGAAAATACAAACGTCACATTTGAGCAATTATTGCAACTGCGATCGCAAATTACCAAACTCTATGTTGATAATGGCTATATCAGCAGTGGTGCTTTTATTCCCAATAATCAAGATATTGCAAGCGGTGTTGTGCAAATCCAAGTTGTAGAAGGCGAACTGGAAGGAATTTCCATTTTAGGCTTACAAAGATTACAACCTGCTTATGTGCGTTCTCGGATTGCACGGTTGGCAAATAAGCCTTTAAACCAAAAACGTCTTGAAGAAGCGCTGCAATTATTACAACTCGATCCTGCCATTGAACGAGTTAATGCCGAGTTAACCGCAGGTAGCACCCCAGGTAACAATATTTTACAGGTGACAATTACCGAATCACCAGCATTCCACGCCGGGGTAAACTTTACCAATAACCAATCACCTAGCGTTGGTTCAGAACAGGGAAGTGTTTTTATTGCTCACGATAACTTATTAGGATTCGGGGATAAATTTAATGCTGAATATGCTAAAAGTGAAGGTCTAAATATTTATGATATCAGTTATTCTATTCCCTTTAACCCCTTAGATGGAACTATTGGTGTCCGCTATAGTAACAGTGCTAGCCGGATTATTGAAAGCGAATTCCGTGACTTGGATATCCGTAGCCAAGCCGAAACCCTATCTTTGAACATCCGTCAACCCCTAATCCACAAGCCAAATAACGAATTTGCTTTAGGTTTAGCATTCGATTTACGCCAGAGTCAAACCTTCATTCTCAATGATATCCCCTTCTCTTTTACTGAAGGCCCTGAAAATGGGAAATCAAAAGTTACAGTAATTCGCTTTTCTCAAGATTGGTTACAACGTAATGCTAACAGTGTATTTGCGGCGCGATCGCAATTTAGTTTTGGCATCGATGCAATTGACGCAACCGTTAACGATACTGGTACTGATGGGCGGTTTTTCTCTTGGGTGGGGCAATTACAATTGGTGCAACGGCTATCTCCCCGCATTTTGATGTTAGCCAAAATTAACGCTCAACTGACACCTGATTCTTTACTTTCACTCGAAAAAATTAGCATTGGCGGAGTAGATACAGTCCGAGGTTATCGTCAAAATCAACTTGTTGCTGACAATGGGGTAGTTGGAGGAGTGGAAGTTCGGATTCCCCTGACATCGAATATCGAAACTTTACAGCTAACACCCTTTTTTGATATCGGCACAGCTTGGAACAATGGCGGTACTAATATTGACCCGCAAACCATTGCTAGCCTGGGTTTAGGCTTAAATTGGCAACCTTTAAAAGGTTTGGTATTGCGTGCAGATTATGGTATACCATTTATAGGCACTAGCGATCGCGGTAATTCGCTACAAGATAATGGCTTTAATTTTTCAATTCGCTATCAACCGTTTTAATATTTAGGAATTTTGATTCTGGTAGGGGCAATTCATGAATTGCCCCTACCAGAAAGTCAAAGCTTAGACTATTTTTTACATACTTGTAACGACTCCCGTCTTCTGTGTAGCGACTCCCGTCTTCTGTGTAGCGACTCCCGTCCTCTGTGTAGCGACTCCCGTCCTCTGTGTAGCGACTCCCGTCCTCTGTGTAGCGACTCCCGTCCTCTGTGTAGCGACTCCCGTCCTCTGTGTAGCGACTCCCGTCTTCTGTGTAGCGACTCCCGTCTTCTGTGTAGCGACTCCCGTCTTCTGTGTAGCGACTCCCGTCTTTTGTGTAGCGACTCCCGTCTTCTGTGTAGCGACTCCCGTCTTTTGTGTAGCGACTCCCGTCTTTACGTTTCTAATGTACACGCAGTTTTTAGCGTTGTCCCTAAGATATACGCAAAGAGAATTTAGGAGTAGGTTTATTAGAGTTAAATTTAATAAGTAATCAAGCAGATTTATAGCGTTTCTCGACAAGCGTGAGGTACACCCGTAGGGGCACAGCAATGCTGTGCCCTTACACCAAGCGATATTATTTTGTACCGCATCTGAATGGGAACCGCTATAATACAAGGCTAATTAGAACATTCTCGACTCAATACCATCTGTCCATTATTCAGCCGATATAATCCTTGCGGTTCCATAATTGGCTCGCCTTTCTTCCAAGGATGGAATGTAGTTTCAACAGCTTGTACATCTCCAGTTGTGTAGTAAGTAGAAACTAAAATTCCCGGACGATTAGTATTCAAACCACCAGAACCAGTGATAGTAAAAGAGTTCTCTTGTCGTTTAGTACCGCGTGAAATGCAGCTATTGGCAATGAGTGCATTAGTATCAATAACTGGAGATAATTCGGTGAAGCCGTTTTGGATAGAACTATTGTCAGGGGAATTAACCTCAACACTTCCCGATAAGCCAACTCCAGAAGTCGCTGTAATATAGTTGAAAACATCACTAGGTTGAGTACCAACAAATACACCTTGAGCGTTGACTACAACTCGGCCACCGCGAGAATTGTCTGAGTTAGCGCTGATGCGGCTATCTTCTACAGCAATTAAAAATTTTGTTGTATATGTATTGATATTGCCACCAAAGACATTTTCGCCTGTAGCGTTGGTAGTAATGCTGCTACCATGACGAAGCGTTAAATTTTGGGTATTGAGGTTAATAGTTGCTTGTTCTCTTTTGGGGTCTTTATTTGGGCTGCGGGTGTTAGCGTTGAGAGAAGCTTTGTTGTCTAAGTTGATGGTATCAGCATTGATGGTCATAATACCTGCGTTACCTGTTCCTCTGGCGTTGACCAATACTTCCGCCCCATCTCGCACAAGTAAATTTTGGGTATCAACCTTCAAGTCTCCAGCATTTCCAGTTGAGTTGGGTTCAGCAGAGGCTAACAAGCCACTAGGAAAACGACC
>NZ_JBALDM010000045.1:0-304569 GCF_036917435.1 Nostoc sp. | reverse complement strand
CGACTAATATCGGTCGGAGTTGGTTTCGTCGCCGTCCGCTCACAATCCCCACCCTATGAGTACATTGAGGGTGGGGACTTCCGCGACTCGTTAAACCTTTGTGTATCCCCTGTACATCTGAGGTAGTTCATTTTTACGCAAAGGTCTACTAAGTAAGTGGGCGTAAATAATTAAAGGTTTGTAGTAAGGGCTTTAGCCCTGAGAATAGGGTTAAAGCCGCCAATTTTATTTTACATTGCGTAACATAGTTTGATTCATTCTTGGCTACAAGGGGCGGGGCAAAAACCCAAGTGCAAAAGTATTGAGTACTTCTTAATTTACTCATAACTCATAACTCATAACTCATAACTCATAACTCATAACTCATAACTCATAACTCATAACTCATAACTCAGCACTCAGCACTCAGTACTAAGTCGGTAAATTTGATCTCATTAGCATTGGGCTAATCTCTGTTCACTTGCAAGATGCTCAAATTATACTGAATAGACCGTAACAATACAGCAAACGCTTGAGTAATCTATGATCGCACTCGAAGGGTATAAAGTCCTGACAGAACTGCACGCAAGCCCCAATTCTCAGGTTTATCAGGGATATCGAGATTTAGATCAACAACCAGTAGTACTAAAAGTTCTACGGCAAGAATACCCATCCCCAGAAGCGATCGCTCGGTTTAAACTTGAATACGATCTCACACGCCGCTTTCAAGCCCCTGGAATTATCCAAGCCTACGACTTGAAAAAATATCAAAACACCTTAGTGTTAGTTTTAGAAGATTTTGGTGGACAACCCCTGCGGGGGTTACTCTATCAATCGCCTCTACCGCTACAGAATTTTTTGCAATTGGCTATACAAGTAACAGCAGCTTTAGAAGAAATTCATCAGCAACAGATTATTCATAAAGACATTAATCCTGCCAATATTCTTCTCAATCCCACGACTCAACAAACGAAAATAATTGACTTTGGCATTGCTACTTTGCTATCGCGGGAAAATCCCACCTTGCGAAATCTGAATGTTTTAGAAGGGACTCTCGCTTATATTTCTCCTGAACAAACAGGACGGATGAATCGCTCAATTGATTATCGTACCGATTTTTACTCTTTGGGAGTCACTTTCTACGAACTGTTAACCCAGCATTTACCTTTTATTAGCGATGATCCTGTGGAACTAGTTCACAGCCATATTGCCAAACAACCGATTCCGCCCGATCAAATCAATCCCCAAATTCCGCCAGCACTTTCGCAAATTGTGATGAAGTTACTGGAAAAAACCGCCGAAGCGCGTTATCAAAGTGCTTTTGGTTTGCAGGCAGATTTACAGCAATGCCTGGAAATTTTCACCGCTACAGGGCAAATTCCATTATTTGAACTAGGACAGCAAGATCACTCCGGTAAATTTCAAATTCCGCAAAAACTGTACGGACGCGAGGCGGAAGTGACAAATTTACTCGCAGCCTTTGAGCGGGCTAGTCACGGTCAGAGCGAAGTGATGCTGATTGCAGGTTATTCTGGGATTGGCAAATCAGTCCTGGTTCAAGAAATTTATAAACCGATTACCCAGCAGAGGGGATATTTTATTTCCGGGAAGTTTGACCAGTTTCAACGTAACATTCCCTACAGTTCTTTAATTCAAGCATTTCAAGCTTTAATTCGTCAACTGTTAACTACAAGTGAAGCAGAAATTACCACTTGGCGCAAAAAATTATTAGATGCTCTTGGTGTCAATGGCCAGGTGATTATCGAAGTGATTGCAGAGGTGGAACTGATTATTGGTCAGCAGCCACCCGTTGTAGAACTATCATCCAAAGAAGCGCAAACTCGGTTTAATTTAGTCTTGCAAAACTTCATTCAGGTCTTTACCCAAAAGGAACATCCTTTAGTAATGTTTTTGGATGATCTGCAATGGGCTGATAGTGCATCACTCCAGCTGATTGAGTTGTTAATCGGTCAAGTAGATAGTCAATATCTGTTGCTGATTGGTGCTTATCGTGATAATGAAGTAGATAAAACTCATCCCCTGCGGACAACGATCGCAGCTTTAGAACAAGCAGGAGTGGCTATTCACGAACTGACCTTAAGACCCTTAGCATTGCCTCAAATTCAACAACTCCTCAGCGATACCCTTAATAATGCCGATTTAGTAGAAGTTACTCCTTTAGCAGAACTGCTTCAGCAAAAAACTAATGGCAATCCCTTCTTCATGAATGAGTTTTTGAAGTCGCTGTATTCAGAAGGATTGCTACAGTTTAATTTCACCCAGGGACAATGGCAGTGGCAACTAGCAAAAATCCAGGCAGCCCAGATTACCGATAACGTAGTTGAGTTGATGGCGCTGAAAATTCAAAAGCTGCCAGATACCACCCAACAAGCTTTAAAATTAGCAGCTTGTATTGGCAATTCCTTTGATTTACATACCTTAGCGATCGCAAGTTCAAAATCCCTCCCAGATGTAGCCGCCCAACTCTGGGAAGCCGTGCAGACAGGACTAATTTTACCCCAAGGCAATGACTACCAACTCTTGCAAGTTGCCGATCGAGAAGTAACAGCAAACTTGACAAATTTGGATATAGTCTACAAATTTCTGCACGATCGCGTCCAGCAAGCAGCCTACTCACTGATTCCCAGCGAGCAAAAACAGGCAGTACACTTGCGGGTTGGGCAACTATTATTACAAAACATTACTCCCCAGAAGCAAGAAGAAAAGATTTTTGACATTGTTAACCAACTGAATTTTGGCATCGTCCTAATTACAGACCCTCAACAGCGACAGCAACTAGCTCAGTTAAACTTAACAGCAGGTAACAAAGCCAAAGCCTCAGCAGCCTATCAGTCAGCCTTAGATTATCTGACAATGGGGATTAACTGCCTAGCAGCTAACTGTTGGCAGCAGCAGTATCAGCTAGCTTTGGCATTGCACACAGCCGCAGCCGTTGCTGCTTATTTAGGTGGGGACTTTGAGCGCATGGATGTACTCACAGAAGAAGTACTTCAAAAGACCCGCAGCACGATCGATCGGGTGCAGGTTTATGCCATCAAAATCCAAGCTGCGATCGCCCGCGATCAATTGTTGGCAGCTTCTAAACTTGGTCTGCAAGTGATGCAACTGCTGGGCATTCCCTTAGCTAACAACCCCAGTCAACCGCAAATTCTCCTGGGATTGTTAAAAACTAAACTCGCTTTGGCAGGTAAATCGGTACACACCTTAGCCGACTTGCCAGAACTTACCAATCCCACAAAATTAGCTGCAATTCGCATCCTGGCTAGTATCGTCTCGGCGACCTACTTAGCATCTCCTAACGTTTTTCCTTTGACTGTCTTTAAACAGGTGGAACTATTCGCTAGATACGGCAATGCGGCGGAATCAGCTTTTGCTTATGCTACCTATGGCTTGATTCTCTGTGGTGTTGTTGGGGATCTGCAAGGGGGATATAAATTTGGTGAATTAGCCTTGAAACTGTTAGACCGTTTCAATGCCAAGCACCTGGAAGCTAGAACTTTATTTGTAGTTAATTCCTTTGTCCGCCACTGGCAAGAACCACTCCAAAATACTATTCCTTCACTGCAAGCAGCATTTCAAATTGGGCGTGATACGGGTGATACTGAATACGCTGCCTTTTGTGCCAATACAGGCTCAATGCATTGCTATTTTTCTGGTCAAAATCTTACTGAATTGGATGAATGTTTAGCTATTTATGCAGAGGCAGTTCAGCAGTTTAAGAAAAAACCAATTTTTGTTATTATTCAACTTTATCGCCAAGTAGTTGCTAATTTACAGGGTAAAAATGCTAATCCCTGTCAGTTGGTAGGGGAATTTTATGATGCAACCGCCATGTTACCCCAGCATATCGAGAGTAACTATCGCACAGCTATTTTTTATGTTTATATCCATCACTTCACGCTGAATTATTGGTTTGAAGATTATGCAACAGCCGTCAAAAATGCTGATTTGGCAATTCCTTATTTAGATGCGGTTGTGGCTTTATATATTGTGGGATGGTTCTACTTTTATGACTCTTTAGGACGATTGGCTTTAGCCTCTGTTGTCAGTGCGGCGGAGCGTCGAAAGTTACTCCAGCGAGTGGCCGCAAACCAGAAAAAATTGCAAGTATGGGCGAAATCTTCTCCTGTCAACTATACCCATAAATTAGCGCTGGTAAAAGCAGAATGGCATCGGGTGCATGGAGAATCTAATCAGGCGATCGCTTGTTACGATCAGGCGATCGCCTTAGCCCAGTCACACCAGTATTTTAATGAAGCGGCTCTAGCTAATGAATTGACTGCCAAGTTTTACCTAGCTGAGAACAAATTGAAGATCGCCCAAGTTTATATGCAAGAAGCTCGTTATCTTTATTTGCAGTGGGGAGCGATCGCCAAGGTAAAAGATTTAGAAGCCAAGTATCCCCAAATTCTAACGCGGATCGGAGAAAAAGCCGTTAAATCAACTTTATCAACCACTAGTCTTAACCCCAGCAGTCTTACAAGCAATAGTCGCTCAGAATCATTGGATTTGGTGACAGTCATCAAAGCTTCTCAGACCCTTTCCGAAGAAATTCAACTAGATAAACTTCTATCTAACTTAATGCGGATTTTAATGGAAAATGCCGGGGCCCAACGGGGGTTTTTGCTGTTGTCAACCAAAGGCAAATTTCTGATTGAAGCTCAGGGAAGCGTTGGTGAAAATACTATTCAGGTATTGGAATCACTCAGTATTGAAGATAGTCAAACGTTATCGAGTGCGATCGTCAACTATGTCATTCGCACTAAAACTAATATAGTTCTAAACGATGCCATCCACGAAGCAGTGGGAATTGGGGAATTCAGCAAAGACCCCTACATTCGCCAATACCAGCCACGATCAATTCTGTGTACTCCTTTGATTAACCAAGGAAAGTTAGCTGGGATTGTGTATTTAGAAAATAACTTGACAACAGGAGCATTTACCCCAGATCGCTTGGAGTTACTCAACCTGCTTTCAGCACAAGCAGCTATTTCTATTGAAAATGCCCGTTTGTATACGGATTTAGCCGCACTCAACAAAGCTTATGAGCGCTTTGTCCCTAGCCAATTTCTGCAATTTCTCAATAAGCAAAGCATTATAGATGTGCAATTAGGCGATCAGGTGCAGCGAGAAATGTCAGTCTTATTTACCGACATTCGCGCCTTCACCACCCTTTCAGAAAGCATGACTCCCGCCGAAAATTTCCGATTTATTAACTCCTATCTCAGTCGCATGGAGCCGATAATTCTCGAAAACAATGGCTTTATCGACAAATATATTGGTGATGCCATCATGGCCTTGTTTGCAGGCGATGCCGATGATGCGGTACTAGCGGGAATTGCCATGTTGCAAACCTTGACAACCTACAACGAAAAACGCCAAGCCAAAGGTTACTTACCAATTCAAATCGGCATTGGGATTAATACTGGTTCGCTAATTTTGGGGACAGTCGGTGGTTTGAATCGCATGGATGGCACTGTGATTAGTGATGCAGTTAATCTAGCAGCGCGAATCGAAGGATTGACCAAAACATTTAACGCCCCACTCCTAATTACCAACCAAACTTTTGAGCGCTTACAAAATAGCGATCGCTACGGCATTCGGGTAGTCGGTCAAGTGAAGGTGAAGGGTAAAATGAATGCTGTGACTGTTCATGAAGTGTTTGCAGCCGATCCCCCAAAAGTTAGTGCAGGCAAAACAGCCACCTTACAGTTATTTGCTTCAGCATTAGCGTGTTATGAACAACAGCAATTTGCAGCAGCAGCCGAGTATTTTCAAGATTGCTTGCAGCAAAATCCGTGGGATCAAGTCGCGCAGATGTATTTTGACAGCTGTCAGCCAGGAAAACAAATAGCATCAATTTTTACCGAGGCAGTTAAATTTTAAGAGGTGAAATACTTACTTCTAGTATAGAATGTCCTAATCTGCCGAGGTACTTAGTATATCGCTAATAAAATTGGGTAAACCTCTGCGTAACTCTGCGTTTTCCTCTGCGCCCCTCTGCGTTTAAAAACATTGTTTCTGTACCTTACCTAACAGTGAATCGCTACGCTTTTCAAACATCCTCTAAGAGGCTGTTTGAAAAGTCATGATTGATGTATCAAATATTTTTACCCCACCCTAACCCTCCCCTTATAAAGGGGAGGGAACCGGATTTTTCTTGTTTCCCCCCTTTACAAGCTACCGTGTATACACAAGTCGATCCAGAGCGAGTTTCCAGCCGATAAAGATGGATTCAAATTGTCTTAAACCATGAACAAGGGTAGGCATTCCAGGAGGCCTACCAGAGGTATAACCAGACCATCCACCAAGTCGAGCAATGATCCAAGTAGCCCAGGGCAAACAACCCCGTGGATAAGGATTTTGTAATTTTTTGGTATCGCCTTCAACAGAAGATTGAAGTCCTAATAAGCATTGCTGCTGCTTTTGACAAAAGGTAAGCTCGGCAGAAAGTTGAGTATTATCGCGTCCCTCAACCATTTGTAAGGTTCGCACGGCTACGGATAAAGCAAGGATTGTTAGGCGTTGGATTGCAATACTAGACTCTAACTGAGTCGCTTCGATATTCAATCCAGCTTTTTTGAGAGTGGCAAAAAGTTGTTCAATCTTCCATCGCCATCCGTACCACTTAATGACTCGCAGTGCTTGTTCCAAGCAGACAACAACGTGAGTTGTCAGCAACCGCCAATGAATCGGTTCTTGTCCTGCGGGTGGTTGGACTTCCAGAGCTTCAACAGCCAACTTGGGTAACACTAGGAGGATAGCCAAAAACGCCTAATTTATCGGGGCGTTGAATCTCAACTTGTCCACAACGAACAATAAGCATTGCTTCTCTTGGCATTCGCTTTCGACGTGAGTCTGCGGGAACGTTAATTATATAAGTACCTTCACAAGGCTGCTGATTTAAGTAGTCAAATAGTGATTCAGACCGCCCTAACAATCGACGATCTTGGCAAGCTCTTATCAGTAAATGATTATTTTTATTGGGTACAGTTGCAAATTCCTCAAATAAATCCGATTCGCGGTCGCCAATATGAGTTACCATTTTTGCTCCACCCACTTCAAAGCATCGCTTACTACTCGATGCCGATGCTAACCATTTGTAAGATTCTTTCTGCTCAATTGGTAAATTTTGATAGTCTCGCTGATGTTTATCTGCATGGTTTATAGCTCGGCTCCACAGTTTTACTGTGCTTAACCCCAGTGGAAATCCACTCTCACCATCTAATACCAATGTTGGATGGATATAAAACCCGACATCTGTGTTATTGCCTACTACTCCTAATCCTGACGGTGACAGCCTACCTGCATGAGACTGCAAGTTAATCTCGCTAGTATCGCTAATCGCCAATACGTGTCGTTTTGCCAGATGAAACTCGCAATCAGAAGAAAGGCTACGTACTAGTTCTGATAGTGTTACGTTTTCATTCTCCAAAAACCGATAATAACCCATCTGTTCTGCCCAATTTCGACTGATTTGCCGGATATTTATCGATTGGTGCTTACGAATCGCCTCGTATAATGCTGCCCCCTTTTTATCAGCCTTGGGTCTCCAAATGCCGTTCCTGGTGTCGTCGAAGCGTGAATTAAGATTGGATTATCCATAGTTTTGCTTCTCAAAAATCCTCTGCACCTACTTTACACCCGACTTGTGTATACACGGTAGCCTTTACAAGGGGGGATTAAGGGGGGTAATAATGTGATTAAAATTACAGCAAACAACTTTTCAAACATCCTCTAAGAAATTTAAAAATCCTGAAAAAGTTGATATTGGGACATTTGAGGGCAAAAACTCAACCTTTAAATTAAAACCTAGTGTTATACCTGAAGCGAAACACCAAATCAGATTGCAATGCCAGGGTATAAATAAATGAATCGTGAAATTCCCAAACCCCGATTTCCAGAGGCAGCAATGACTGCCAGTCGTGAGGAACTATCGAATTTACCACTGAATGTAATCTATGGGGATGTACCGACAGATTTATCTGGACATCTGTTCATCATTGCACCTGTAGGCACTGTTGCTTCTGGGGGCTTACCCAATATTAATGGAACCCACATTTTTAATGGTGATGGGATGATTTACCGCTTAGATTGGCAAGCGGGACAGGTTACTGTCAAGACGAAACTGGCACGTACACCTTGCTACTATGCAGATCAGGCAACTTTTAAAAATCCTGCTTATCGCTCTCATCAATTTCGCGATCATGGCTTGTTGCGCTTCTCCCCTTCCTTGGGCTTGCGAGATGAGGTAGATATTGCCTTTCTCGCCTTTAATACAGCCACAGACAGCCAAGAGCGATTAATGATTACCTATGATGCTGGTCGTCCCTACGAAATTGATACCAATAGCCTAGAGGTTGTTACCCCAGTGGGAGGTAACACTGAGTGGAAAGCGTTTCTCCCTTTTTCCTATCCTTTTCCCCCTGTATTGAGTACGTCTCACCCCACCTTTGATGGTTATACCAATGAAGTTTTCTTAGTTAACTATGGGCGATCGCTGACTAATTTCCTCGAAAGTGCGCGTTTCATTTATGACCTCGAACAACTACCCCAGGAACTAAAGCAACTGCTGAGTGAGATCGCTCAACTTTTAGACAATAATCCTTTGCAGATTCCCTTGAGAATGTTCTCGAAGTTTTCTCAAAGTTTCTGGCAAAAATTGATTGCCTGGATCGAGCATTGGTTGCAAATTGCCATGCCAGATTTTGTTTATCTGTTGCGATGGGATGGTGTAGGTAAACTCCAGCACTGGCAATTGATCCTGCCAGATGGTTCCCCGGTGCGAATTGAACAAAGCATCCATCAGTTGGCAGTTACCAAAGATTACGTCGTGCTGATGGACACTTCCCTAAAGATTGGGCCAGAACAAATCCTAAATAACCCAATTCCCGATAGTTTGGAAACTGAGCGCCTACTGCGGCTATTATTGACGCGATCGCAACAGCCCAATTCCCCCATTTACATAGTAAGTCGGGCTGACCTCAAGGCAGATGTAACTACTGTGGTAGTCCGCCCAGTCGTAATTCCCTTAGAAACAGTGCATTTTTTGACCGACTACGAAAACCCCGACGGTCAAATCACTTTGCACGCTGCCCATCTCTGCGCCACAGATATCGCCGAATGGGTTCGCAAGTATGATATCTCAAAATTCGACGCTCCTAAATCTGCGCCTCTGTGGTTGGGAGGAATGCTGGCTAATGGGCAAATGGATGTGGGTCGTCTGGGTCGCTATCAAATAGACGGCGAGACAGGCCAAATCCGAGACTCCAAAGTCATTTACGATACTCGCCGTCATTGGGGTATAGGGTTCTACGCTTACCAAGATAGGCTGGCTTCTGGATTGCCTCCGAAGCGAATTGATCATATTTATTGGCAATCCCTCGGTTTTTGGCCAGAACTGCTGACTGAGTTTATTTACAACTTATACCAAGACTATCCCTACCGGGCTGTACCACTAAAAGAATTACTGCAACAAGAAGAAGCACGCCCTTCTTCTTTGTTCCGGCTAGATACAGCCAAAATGGAGGTGGCAGATTTTTATGATGCGCCCTCAAATAACTTCATCAGTTCACCCCAGTTTGTACCGAGATTGAACAGCAATGGTAGTTCTACAGATGGCTATATCGTTTGTACGGTATTTGGGGGAAATAACAACGAAATTTGGATCTTCCAAGCCGATCAGTTAGGGGCTGGCCCGATATGCAAATTGAGCCATCCGCAACTGGATTTTGGCTTCACAATGCATACTACTTGGTTATCTGCGATCGCTCCTCGCACTGCTAGTTACGATATTCCCGTGCGACAAGACTATGAATCGCTACTTAACCAGCCAGCTATTCAGCAATTATTCATAGAAGCAGTTTATCCGCATTTTCAGTAAAAAATTTTATTACTACATAAGAAGAAAGACTATCATGACTAAATTCTCTCAAGATGCACAAATTTGTATTGTCGGGGCGGGAGCAGCCGGTTTATCTACAGCTTATTTTTTAAAAAAGCAAGGCTACCGCAACGTAGTTGTGCTAGAAAAAGCTGGACGGGTAGGGGGATTATGTTGTTCCATTACCTACAATTCCCGTTCCTTTGACTTAGGAGCAAATTATCTCACCCCTGCCTACAAACAAGTCCTAAAAATGGCTGAAGAAGTCGGTGCTACACTTTACACCGAGGGGCCAGGTCAAGTCTACAATCCTTTTAAATCTCAACCAGGACAACCAGCCTACACTTCAATTATGAATGCTGTCACCGAGGGAACTGACCTAGCAACGTTTTTGGCAGCCGTTGGGCGCTTTTGGTGGGAGCGTCTTTGGCTAGAGCCAATTATTTCTGTTCCTGGGTTTGCCGGTATCAGTCAACATCCCGAACTGACTCAACCTTTTTCCCAGTGGTTAGCACAAAAAGATTTGTCATGTCTAGAAACTTTGTTTGAAATTCCCATTACCACGATGGGCTATGGCTATTTAAACGAAATCCCCACCGCCTATGCCTTAAAATACATGACTCTAGAAACCTTTTGGACTTTAATTACTTACGGTGCAGATTTACGCTGCGGTTGGCCTAAGCGATTTACTGATGGTTTCCAACGTTTCTGGGAGCTTGTTGCTTGGGGACTAAATGTCCGCTTGAATATTGACATCAAGGAAATCAAGCGCGGGGCAATTACACGGGTGCGGTTAACTGAACAGGAGCAGATTCTTAACAATATTGATATACGTGAAGAAATTTTAGAATTTGACTATCTGATTTTAGCTTGTCCGTTGACACTGGATGTCCTCAATACTTTTCTCGATTTATCGCCAGCAGAGAAAGACCTATTTGAGCAGATCATTCTCAATCCTTACGGTTTGATTACCTATCTGATTCCCGATCTGCAAATGCCAACCCCGGTAACTAATGTCATTCCCGTAAATGCGATGGGGAATCCCTGGTTTATTGCTCAACAGTTTGCTGACAATGACCTGATTGCCTTTTACACTCGCCTAGACAGCGAGGACAAAATTACTAAAAAAGATGTTCTCCAGCAAATTCAAAACACAGTAGAGAATTTGGGAGCGAAGGTAGGTGATGATTACTACACCTACGATAAGTGGCCTTACTTTCCTCACGTTACCTCAGAGGCTATGCAAGCGGGATTTTACGATCGCCTAGAAGCCATGCAAGGTCAACGTAAAACCTTCTATGTGGGAGGCTTATTGAATTTTGAATTGGTTGAGACAATTGTGGAGTATGCCAAAAGTTTAGTCGAGAAGAACTTTTAATCCAGAAACCTTTTTTCTCCCTGTTCTGATTCAGTAATTGTGAGTTGCTCAAGTAATAAGCTAAATTAAAAATAACGGATTATTTATTTGATACATTGACATTTTAATTTACATCAATTACTGCATAACAGTAATTGATGTAAAAATAATCCGATTACAGTTATGTACTTTGAGGACGTGCGTCACTGGCAGGGAACTGCGGAGGCTCTGACAAAGGAGTTAAAACGCCAGATTGAACAGCTTGAACTGTCTATAGATTGAACCTCGCATGACTAAAAGTCACGCGATTCCTGCTTCATAGATCCCTGCCTAAATTGCTCCAGGTCTTATGGGTTCTCCACAGGCGTTTTGATGAGTCTCCGACGCACCGGCGGCGACTTTTGAACAACTATCTTAAAAGTATGTTCAACCTCAGTACCTTAAAGATTTTACCTACTACAAGGATGCGGCACAATGTACCCATTTCTCAGTAGAACCCCATATCTTTAGTTGTCGTGGTTCTGTTAGCTTGGTTTTCGCTATGTATATAGTGTATCAGAATATGGATTGCTTAACTCATGACTGGAAGTCACGAGTGTGCAGCTTGCAGAAATCAACTGCCCTGCGAACCGTTCGATTGTGGAGAGCAAAACAACTTTTATCACTCCTGAAGATATGCTAGAGAGGCAAACAGATTGAGGGGCAACGATGGAGCGATGAGTAGCTCATCTGACACCTCCCAGGAAACCCCGCCAGAACACAAGTGGTTAGCGCTCAGGGGATGTTAATTGATATTCAATCCGCACTTGCTTAACATCAAATTGCTCAGACTCTAGGTATACAATCTTTTCTATTAGCTCTAATCCCAAATTTTCAAACTGTTCCAGTTCTGAGTCTGATAGTGGCCAAGGTGGGCCATCCGGTTGAGCTTCTGTGTCTCGAACACGAGTAATCAGCAAAAGTGTCCCACCGGGAGTCACAAAGTAGGCAACCGAAGAAATAGCACAAGAACGCACATTTAATGGCAAAGCTTGAATGTTACGACACTCGAACACAAAGTCAAAGGCTTGATGCCATTGTGTTGGAACTGCGAACAAATCTGCAACTACGTAGTTGACAGCCGAATTGGGAAATCGCTCTTGACACCAAGCGGTTGCCGTTGGAGAAATATCAAAAGCCGTTACCTCAAATCCTAGATTTGCTAAAGCTTCAGCATCGTCTCCCAAGCCACAACCAATAACTAGCGCCTTTTGCTGTGAAGCCAACGGTTGATGATTCGTTAACCAATCGTGCAGATAAGGGTGAGGAGCTAATTTTGCCCAAGGAATTTTTGCTGTATCACCTTTAGCTTCGGCATATAAAACTTCAAACCACGCTGATGGCTCTGATTTGTCTATTGCAACGCTTGCTAATTGTTTAACATGAAGTTGTAAATTTTCAGGTTGTTGTTCAAACATAAAAACTGACCTTTGGCGAAAAACTGACACAAACGTTGTGTGGCAATGCTATGTTTGCTATGCCCTCCGTTGGCGATCTTACATTCTTGAGATTCAAACGAGGAAATTTGCAGTACTAAATTATACAAGACAATTAATTTTATCTTTAAAATATGAAGCGATGCCTACGGAAGGCTATGATGCTCGACGCTCGAACGCAAGAACGTGCTGTAGACAAGATTCGCTATTAAACAGCCAAATGAAACCCAAGTTGCTTTTGTCCGCCGTAGCCCAGGTATCCGTCCCACAGTTCCAACTTTTCTGGAGTAAATTCTACATATTGGTCAAAGATAATACTCGCTTTTTCTAGTTGAGGTTGTGGCAGCACCATGAAAATATTGAATTTTCTCAAATCCAAACCGGTGATTATAGCTTTAGCGATGCCTGCGGCGGTAAACTACGCAGTAAGCATCACTGTCATTGATGTACATTCTTCTACTTCAAATCTTCCCATAAGGAAGAGTATAATTACTCAGTCCCAACCACAGATTCAACTTGTTCACACACTGACTGGGCATAAAAAAGTGACTTTTGGTGTTCGAGCAGTTGTGATTAGCCCTTCGGGGCAAACCCTGATTAGTGGAGGTAGGGACGATACTATTAAAATCTGGAATATACAGACAGGAAAGTTACTGCGTAGTGTAAATGCTCACTCAGACGGCGTTACCTCAATTGCCATTAGTCCAGATGGAAAGCTTCTTGCTAGTGGTGGAATAACCACCCCGACAATGAAGATTTGGGATTTACGCACCTTTGGGATGCTTCGTGTTGAGAGCGGACATACACTACCAGTAGAAACGGTTGCTATTAGTTCTGATAGCAGATTGATTGCCAGTGGCAGTGATGATGGCACAATCAAGCTTTGGGATTTACACACGCTTAAACTGCTTGATACCATTACTACACACTCAGGATTTGTGAGTAAAGTTGCATTTAGCCCTGATATGCAAACTCTTGTCAGTACTGGTGGCGGTGATGACAACACAATTAACCTGATTGATTTGAAAAATCGCAAAATACGTCATACCCTCCAAGGACACAAGACCCCAGTTGATGCTATTGCCATTACTCCAGATAGCAAAAAGCTTGTTACTGGAAGTTTCGGTCAGCTAGTTTCTCGAAATCGTGCAATTAGTACCCTGAAGTTATGGAATCTTCAAACTGGAAAACTGCTGCATGAGTTTGCTGATAATTTTAGTTCAGTTGAATCTCTTGTGATTAGCCCCGATGGAAAAATTCTGATCTGCGGCAATTATGATGGCACTATTAAACTGTGGAGCTTAGAGCAGGGAAAACTGTTGCACACATGGAGGGATGGTTCCAGCTCTGTTTTAGGGCTTGCTCTTAGTCCAGATGGTAAAACCCTCGCTAGTAGTAATGAGGATAGTACTATACATATTTGGCAAATTAAATAACTGCATTAGCCCTATTCTTGGCGCACGGAAACTTCTAAAAGGAGAAGCTGTTTACGGATACAGAACTTAACTTTAACTAGGCGTTTCTTGTGGACTAACGTTATCGTGATTCGGTTGGTTATTCATCAGTTTCCATTGATAAATTCTAAGTGCAATCTTCAAAAGCGGTTGCGCCAGAGTGCGAACGCTCGTTTATTGACTTATCCGATGCTCCCCAACTGGCTGATAATTTTATTTCCAACAGAGCATAATCGTACAAAACTCTTTGTTGTGGGTTGAGTAAAAATCTCATGCACCATCCATTTCTAACAAGCCATCTGTCAAGAGCAATTCTAATGCCGCAAAAGTCGTGTAGTAAATTTTCTTAAGGTTATTTCAAATCAATCCTAAATATTACTGCATTTATGAGCAATACTGAATTTCATCCTTGCCCAATCTGTTCGATCCCAACTCGATATTTTGCAAGATATACCCGCGCAGTTTGTGATAATTGCTACAGTAAAGCTTGTGATGTCCAGGGGCGGAAGTTGAGTTTCTTTAATACCTCAATGAGTGGAGGATTTGAGGCAATTGTAACTGAAACTAAAGAGAAATACGAAAGTCATATTTGCTATATTGCCGGAGTGAAGTGCTGGGCTGAAGAAGCTCGATTTGGGGGTATTGTGATTGAAATGATGATAGATGGTGATTTGCCTAATCGCTAGGAACGCTATCGTTATTATCCTAGATACAATCTTGTCTTATTTGTGAGAAAAAATTTAGATAAACCCTAATGAAACAGGCTATCTAGTCTTAGTATGTTGTCAAAAACTAAATTGGAGTTTTATATGCCGAGTCAAAAGAAAGAGCCAACCGGATGTGGATGCTCAAATATTCCGATCTCTATAATCCTAATTATCTTAGGAGGTGGTTATTGGTGGTTTAGCCAGAGAGGATATCTAGAAATAAGCAAGTTTTTAGATAATAGCAAGAAGATAAATATACATATTTTTAACCCCGCTATAACTAGCTCTCCAACTATTACTCCAACTGCTTCTATAGCTCCGTCAGCTTCTGTAAAAATTACTCCACTCTTAGCTCCTAACAACAACAAAACTTTAGAAAAAGTAATCCTAAAAGAAAAAATCCAATTGCCTCAAACCTCTTGGGAAAAGAAAGTAATTAGAGGAATTTATTTAACTCGCTATCAAGTTACCAATAATGCTGATGAACAAACGATTCGTGAAAGAGTTCGTTACTATCGCTCTCAAGGAATTAATACAATTATTCACGGTGTTTGGGGGAATGGTTGTACGATGTATAATAGTGAGGTTATGCAGCAAACCTTTGGGTATAAAAGTTGTCCAAACCAGTTTCAAGAGCAGTGGTTAAATTGGTTGATAGACGAAGCACATAAACAAGGAATGCAAGTTCATGCTTATTTTGAAAAGGGGATTAAAATAGATAAAAATAGCCCGATTTTTAGTTTAGCGATTAATCGGAAATGGATTGTTCCAGGAGTGGATAAAACCTACTCTGGAATTGATCATTATGTACTGGATGTGGAAATTCCTGAAATTGCTAATATTTTTAAAAATATCTTAGTAGAGTTTGTCAATAAATATCCTGATATTGATGCAGTTCAATGGGATGATTATCTAGGTTATTATGCTGAATTACCTGGAAAAGTTGACCGCACAGAAAATTTGACCAAATTTGTGCAGCAAATGGTAACTTCTATGAAAAAAGCTAATCAATCAGTGAGTTTTGATATTTGTCATCATAATCCTTATTGGGCTAAAAAATATTTTGCAGCTGACTGGGAAAAATGGGGTGTGGATCGCGTATTTATTCAAGCTTATAATGATAGTAATTTTGTTGAAGAATTAAATTACGCTCAAAAATATGCTGGAGTTGCAATTACAGATCGGCAGTTTGGTCGTTTAAAAGAATTAGTTGATAATCCAAAAATCAAAAGCATCTTAGTTTTTCCGTTTTCAGGAAATCCAGAAAAAACAGCTTCTAGCTTAAAAAACTCGCTTTGAACGTTACAACTCTCATCAGTCATTCCAAGCAATGTAGCGTCCGACACTCGGATTCACAAACGAGACTTGCTGCTTCATAGGCTGACTAATGTCTAAGCCTCCACAGCAACGAAACCGTTAGACCAATTAGACGGTTTTGGAGCAAAATAGCGATTATCTATCGCGCCAAATCGACACAGTAGTAGTCGTGCATTGTTAATTTTTGCGTGTTGCTAGAAAATTATTCCTTTTCCCCTTTCTGAATAAGAGGTAATAATGCTAGATTTCGATTACTTGCAATGTTTCAGGGCGATTATTATGAACAAAGGCGAATTAGTGGATGCTGTAGCAGCCAAGACCAACATCACAAAAAAGCAAGCTGATGAAGTCATCAGTGCTTTTTTGTCAGTCGTTACTGAGGCTGTAGCTAATGGGGATAAGGTAACGCTCATTGGTTTTGGCTCATTCGAGCGACGCGATCGCTCCCAGCGTGAAGGGCGTAATCCGAAAACCAATGAGCCAATGACTATCCCAGCTACTAAAGTGCCTGCATTTTCTGCTGGGAAACAGTTTCGGGAAAAAGTTGCACCCTAATCAATACAAATGTATTTACTTTACTACTGTCAATCCAATAGACATCTCCAGAAAAGGCGTAGGTACAATTCATGAATTGTCCCTACAAAGGGTTCCAGCTAATGCATATTTAATTTTCGGAGATGTCTATAGGTCTATTAGAAGTTGAGCAACCCTTTCTTTAATATTAGACATCTCCGAAAAAGATTTAGATACCACATAATTATACGCAGACCTAACCCCCCTTCCCCCCTTCCCTACCAGGGAAGGGGGGTTTTAAAGCCTCTCTCCGCTTGTCTGACGACAGGCTAACGCCAACGGGGAGAGGTTTGGAGAGGGGGCTTTTTCTTTTTTGGAGATGTCTATTAGGATCTAAAATCTCCATTGACCTATTTTGCCGGTGACGAAGATTAACCATTGATTCAAAAATCATCCTTCCAGTTATTGGCATAAAACTGGAAGCCCAAATATCTTTTTGTCTACTACCGGATTTCAATAGCTCTTTTTTGCTCTCATCCCTAGCTTGACCTTTGATATCTGCAAGCTGCACACTCGTGACTTCCAGTCATGAGTTAAGCAATCCATATTCTGATACACTATATACATAGCGAAAACCAAGCTAACAGAACCACGACAACTAAAGATATGGGGTTCTACTGAGAAATGGGTACATTGTGCCGCATCCTTCTAGTAGGTAAAATCTTTAAGGTACTGAGGTTGAACATACTTTTAAGGTAGTTGTTCAAAAGTCGCCGCCGGTGCGTCGGAGACTCATCAAAACGCCTGTGGAGAACCCATAAGACCTGGAGCAATTTAGGCAGGGATCTATGAAGCAGGAATCGCGTGACTTTTAGTCATGCGAGGTTCAAAAATACCTCTACTTTTTCTTTTCCAGAAGAACACTGAATTCTTCTTCAAGACTATTTTCCAGTAGTTGCGGTTGAGGGGAGCAAGTATTTATCATACCAAGCTAAATAACGCTCTAGGACATCACGTTGATAACTCGGTTTGCTAATTCCGTGGGATTGTCCGGGATAAACTACTAACTGAGTATCAATTCCGAGACTTTTCAGGGCTTGATACATCTGTTCCGAGTTTAGCAGTGGTACAGAACCATCCTTGTCACCTCCCAGAAATATTGTCGGTGTCACAATTCGGTCAGCGTGAAGAAATGGGAAAGAAATTCGCAGCCATGTATCCAGGTTCTTCCACGGTACGCCTAACTCCTGTTCTTGGTCATAAATATACTCATCTGTACCATAGGTAGCCAGAATATTTGATTCACTAGCCCCACTAACTGCGGCTTTAAAGCGAGTATCTTGAGCAATAGTATAGTTGGTTAACATCCCCCCATAACTCCACCCACCAATTCCTAAACGCGATGGCGAAGCAATTTTGCTAGCGATCGCATAATCAGCACCGGCAATAATATCTTGAGCGTCTTTGTTTCCCCAGTCTGCATAAATCGCTTTTGAGAAGGCTTCACCTCTTCCTGAACTCCCGCGTGGATTCACACCAACGACAACATAACCATGAGCAGCAAACAGTTGCCAATTAAACATAAACTGATTTGCGAACTGACCCACAGGCCCACCATGCAGCATCAGCAGTGTCGGGTATCTCTTCCCTGACTGAAAGTTAGGTGGCTTGACAAGAAAACCGTGAATTTCTGTTCCATCCTTACTATTAAAGGTGATTTCATTTGTAGTTGCTAAATTTAGTTGAGCTAGCAACTGATCATTTTGGTGCGATAATGGACGCAAATCTTTACCTTTGAAGGCGAAGACTTCATTTGGTTCTTGTGGCGTTGAAGAAAGTAAAGCGATTTTGTCATCGCCTCCTAAATCAAAGTTACTAATATTTCGCCTTCCTGCTAACAATCGCTGAATTTTGCCACCAGCTACGGGTATCTTTGCAAGGTGAACGTTACCATCGTCTTCGATTAAAAACAGTATTGATTTGCCATCTTTGGTAAAACGCGGCTTGACAACATTGCGATCAAGGCTTTTAGTCAGTAGACGCGGAGTGCCGCCAAGGACAGGAATCACCGCTAGATGGTAAACTGCGTATTCAATGAGTTTGGGTGAACCTCCTTGAAGATAGGCAATTGACTTCCCATCTGGACTCCAAGCTGGACGGCTACCCCAATCAGGATCGCAGTCAGCACCAGGAAAAGTGGTTAGCTGGCGGGCTTTTGCTCCAGCTTGGGCAGCGATGACATAAAGATTCCAATTATTGTTGCGATCGCTATTTTCACCGCGTTTGCTCACAAAAGCAATATTTTTGCTATCACTTGACCAAGCAGGTAAAGACTCATTAAATGAACCTGGGGTGAGAATCTCTGTTTTATGAGTTGCTAAGTCCAATACATAAAGATGTTCTCGACTTTTGTCAATAAAACCGACACCATCTTCTTGGAAGTGAAACAGATCGATAACAATCGGTGGTGGAGTTTTGCCATTAAAGGGAGTTTCTGGAGCTGGTTGAGAGGCAATTACAGCTAGTCGTTTACTGTCACCAGACCAGACAAAATCGCTAACATCACCAGCAAAGTCGGATATTTTTTCAGCTTCACCACCTGCTAGGTTGATCAACCAAATTTGTTGTTTTCCAGATTCACGGCTGGAGATGAAAGCTAGATACTTCCCATCTGGGCTGAACCGAGGGTTATATTCACTATCTTTACCGTTAGTTAAATGTAACGTTCGGGAAGCATCCCAAGAAGTCATGTAAATATGTTTATCTTGTGTATCATTTTTCAAATTCGTATTAGTTACTGTGTAAGCAATCCAGTCTCCAGTGGGAGAAAGTTGGGGGTCGCTAATTTGGCGAAAGGCAAACTGATCTTCAAGCGTCAGCAGGCGTTTTTCTTGAGCTTGAGCCGGAATATTTATACCGAGTTTCACCGCTAAAACAGCACTGATGAAAGCGATTTTTGTTAGCTTTTTCATAACTAGATATCATAACTTGGGGTTGGCACATTTTTTTTTGAAGGTAGAGAAATTGGCAAATAAGCTAAATATGGCTTTTTTGAATTAATGACCTACAATCTCGTTACAATACCAATCTGAGCAAATATATCCGATTGCCCACAGACCGCATCATTAAGCCCCTATTCTTCCATCACAGAGAACGAGAGAGTAGGGGTTTGTTATGCCCGAATGAGTTAAACTAGACATTTCTACGACTTTTTATTAATAATTTTTCCAGTTCCACCACAAAAGCTACAAGTTTTGTATTGTGGTATGGGAGATGAACCTATTGATTCGGGTTGTTCTATTTTACCTTTGCCAAAACAGTATGTACATTTAATCTCTTGTTTATCCGCCATTGGAAATAACCTCAACTACATAAATTGAGTATTCCCACTTTGAACGCGCGATCGTCCCTTGCCCCATCGCCAAGACCTAACTAAATAAATAATATGATTAATTTGGCAACTGACACCACAAAATTGGAAACAAAACTCCTTGAGAAGAAATACTTCGAGTTACACCCTTCCTTACAAAGAATTATCCAGTTATTTTCAGTAATTTATGCACCGATAGACAAAAATTCATTCATAAGTTGTCTTAGCAAAACGGACGCTTTAGATGAAAATAATAAACCTTGGAGTACTAAAACTCTCAGTCCCAAAATTGATAAATTGTTAAAAGCAGGCTTGTTAGTGCAAGAAAGCAAACAAGGTGCTGAATGTCACCCGTTACTCACAGAAATTGCTACTCGTCATGCTATAAAAACTGAACAGTTTGAAATCCAAGTGATAGCAGTTGAAGAAAAGCTACCTATACGTACTCATTGGAACCATGATTCTCGTCGGATATTCCATAGTTTACGCCAGTGTATCAGAGAAATCCGTATAGGTTTTTATCGCCAAGATCCTAATTTTATTAATAAGCAAATTGAAGATTACGAGAAGTATGGTGATAGCGAAGAAAAAATAGTAATACAAAATATCTTTGAGCAGATATGCAATAACCCATTTGATGCCGATTGGTTGAGTACCTTACCACAAGGATTATATGAAAGTAGCATATCTAGCATCCTCCTAAATTCAACATTAAAATTGTCTGCGTCTCAAGATGCCTTTACACTGTTAGAAGAAGAATGTTCTTCAACTGGAAGACATTGCTCAGATTATCTGCACCTGATTTTGACAGAACAAATGTTGCTTCGAAGTTGTACCGAAGAAGCACAAGAAAGTCTGGAGCGGATATCGCTTGAATATCAAGATAACGCTGCCGTCTTTTGGGGCTGGTTAAGTTTTCTACGGGGGGAGAATGAGCAAGCAATTAACTATTATACAGATGCTCTGAAAAAGCTGAAAAAAGCGACAGGCAAACGCCAAATATATTTCAATACAATGGGGGGTTTATTTTTTATCCTCGCACTGTTAAAAGATGGTTCAGCACAACGCCTCAAAGAAGCAGAAGAGTACACCAGTTTGATGTCTCGTCAATCAGATCATTGGCTTAGGTTTATTTATGGCAGACTGAAAATGGTACTGCAAGTACACCAGGGTGATATTACCCAAAAACAATTTGTACTTAGCGGTCATATTTCCTCAGTAGAAGAAGAAAATAGCTTACAAACATTGTTTTGTTCACTATGCCTTTACTGGATGGATGCTGAGGGTGCGAAAAAACGCTTACCTAATTTATTAGAGCCATTATATCGGCGATCGCTTGCCTCCGGTTATCACTGGTTAGCAATGGAAAGTGCAGAACTCCTATCCAGGCTCAAACCTAGTAGTAACTACAAAAAAGAAGCAGAGGCACTGCGAGAAGATAGCGATATTCATTCCATCGTAGACTTAATTCAACCCCAAGAAGCTTGGGAAATGTGCCTTAATGCCCTGGCAAATCTCCAAAAAGAACCACAAACACCAGGAAAACCCGAATCCGAACTGCGTTTAGCATGGTTCATTACCTTCTATCCCAGCAAATGTGTCTTACAACCAAAGGAACAGAAAGTTAATGCTAAAGGGGAGTGGAGTAAAGGTCGCCCCATCGCCCTCAAGCGTCTCAACAGTGCATTATCTGAGTTTGATTACATCACATCTCAAGATATGCGGGTATGTAGTTGTATTGAGGTATATCAAGATGGCTCTTATTACGGCAAAGTTGATTATACATTCGGTGAAAAAGCCATCTCTGCTTTAATTGGACACCCGTTGGTTTTTTGGGAAGATACACCTAATATTCGTGTAGAAATCGTCAAGGGAGAACCAGAATTACTGGTTAAAAAAGAGAAACTTGGTCGTCTCACCTTAGAATTTTCTCCCAAATTACCAGAATCACAGAATATTCTGCATATCAAAGAAACCCCAACCCGCATCAAAGTCATTGAGATTACAACAGAACACAGACGCATCGCAGAGATTATAGGTAAGGATAATAAATTAAACGTGCCTGCGATCGCCGAAAAGCAAGTTTTGGCAGCCATAAATGCCGTCTCTGGCATTGTCACCGTACATTCTGACATTGGTGGCGGCTCAGAAGGTGCAGAAGAAGTACCCGCCCAGACTCTGCCCCATATTCACCTTTTACCTGCCAATGCCGGCTTGAAAATCACCCTGTTGTCGCGCCCCTTTGCCCAAGGTGGCCCTTACTTTCGTCCTGGTACAGGTGGTGAAACTGTCATTGCCGAGATTGAGGGTAAACGTCTCCAAACCAGACGAAATCTTTCTCTTGAGAAGCAACTTGCCACCGACGCTGTAGCCGCCTGTCCCAGCTTGACTCAAAGTGAAGAACAAGATGGTGAATGGGTAATAGTTGAACCAGAGGAATGTTTAGAACTGCTGCTAGAACTGCAAGCACTAGGAAATAAAATAGTCATGGCATGGCCAGAAGGAGAAAAGCTACGTGTTAGCCACAATGCCGACCTGAAAGACTTTAATTTATCAATTCAGCGTCAGCAAGACTGGTTTGCAGCCACTGGGGAGTTGAAATTGAATAACGATCTAGTGCTAGATATGCAGCAACTATTAGAACTATTAGAGAAAACCCCTAGCCGTTTTATCCCCCTTGGCGATGGTCAATTCTTGGCTTTAACTCAAGCTTTTCGGAAACGCCTCGACGAATTGCGGATGTTTTCGGAAAAACATAGTAAAGGTATTCGTTTTCACCCATTGGCAACATTAGGGTTAGAGGATTTTGTCGATGAAGTAGGTAAGGTAAAAGCAGATAAACACTGGAAAACACATATCCAGCGTCTCCATGAGGTAAAAAACCTTCAGCCAGAACTGCCATCTACGCTTCAAGCAGAACTACGTGACTACCAGATGGAGGGTTTTTGTTGGCTGGCGCGGCTAGCACATTGGGGTGTGGGTGCTTGTTTGGCAGACCAAATGGGACTCGGTAAGACCGTGCAAGCATTGGCTGTCATCCTCAGAAATGCCCATGAAGGGGCAACCCTAATTATTGCGCCCACTTCTGTGTGCATGAATTGGGTGAGTGAAGCGCAGAAGTTTGCCCCAACCCTAAATATTATTCAATTTTCTGGTGCTAACCGCCAAAAATTATTGGATGGGTTACAACCGTTGGATATGTTGGTATGCAGCTATGGTTTATTACAGCAGGAAGAAGTAGCTCAAATGCTCTCTCTTGTACAGTGGCAAACTATTGTCCTGGATGAAGCCCAGGCGATTAAAAATATGACCACTAAACGTTCTCAGGCAGCCATGAACCTAAAATCTAATTTTAAGTTACTGACTACTGGGACTCCCATTGAGAATCACCTGGGTGAGTTGTGGAATTTGTTCCGCTTTATCAATCCTGGATTATTGGGTTCTTTTGAAAGCTTCAATCAACGCTTTGCCATCCCCATTGAAAAATATCAGGATAAACTTGCACGTAACAAACTCAAAAAACTGATTCAACCATTTCTGTTGCGGCGGACAAAAAATCAGGTATTAGAAGAGTTGCCGTCTCGTACCGAAATTCTTCTTCATGTAGAGTTAAGTCGAGAGGAAAAGGCATTCTATGAAGCGTTGCGCCGTCAGGCAATATCTAAACTTACCGAAAGTGATGCAGATGCTGGAAAGAAACATTTGCAAGTTTTGGCTGAGATTATGAAATTACGTCGCGCTTGCTGTAATCCTAGCTTGGTTATGCCTGACACAGAATTACCCAGTTCCAAGTTGCAACTTTTTGGTGAGGTGCTGGGTGAACTGCTCGAAAATCGTCATAAAGCATTAGTGTTTAGTCAGTTTGTTGACCATTTGCACATTATCCGCAATTATCTGGAACAGCAAGGTATTAATTATCAATATCTAGATGGCAGTACTTCAGTAGCAGAGCGCAAAAAACGGGTAGATGCCTTCCAAGCTGGTTCAGGGGATGTTTTTCTCATTAGTCTCAAAGCCGGGGGAACAGGACTTAATCTGACTGCGGCTGATTATGTCATCCATACAGACCCTTGGTGGAACCCTGCTGTGGAAGACCAAGCTTCAGACCGCGCCCATCGGATTGGACAACAACGTCCGGTGACAATTTATCGTCTAGTTGCAAAGGATACTATTGAAGAAAAGATTGTGCAATTGCATCACCATAAGCGAGATTTAGCAGATAGTCTCTTGGAAGGTACTGAGATGAGTGGCAAAATATCAACGGAAGCCTTGTTACAGTTAATTAGTGAAGGATAAGCTGTTCCGCTTAGGTGACAACTTAGCCACCTTGACCCCCAATACGGTTCGGTTAAGGTTTTTTGATGTAAATTCTAGAGCGTAAAGATGCGAGGAATCATCACAAAGACGCGATAAATCGCCGTCTCTACGAAAAAATGATTATTGTAGAGACGGCGATTCATCGCGTCTCTTGCCTTAACCGAACAGTATTGCCTTGACCCCTACCCCTAGTTAACCAACGGATCTATATTTCCCTGACAAATCCAAGCTCCCCAGTAAAAGGGATGTTCTAACGGTGTGTCTTGTTCTTGACAATTAATTTTACTATTTACTGATAACTCTTTAACCGCCAAAAGTTCTTTTAGCACTTCTAAACCCAAAGCTGATTCGCGCAATTGTTTAACTGTAATTTTACGGATATAATTCTGAGCAGAATGTAACGCCTCAGCCCGACTCATCCCAGACTGCAAATTATCAAAGAAACGCTCCATCAGTAAAGCAGTCACCTTATCGGGAACTGCCCACAGACTCATCACCAGAGTTTTTGTACCCGCGACGGCAAAAGCGCGACGTAATCCAAACACACCTTCGCCAATTTTAATATCTCCCCTGGCAGTATCACAGGCAGAAAGAACCGTCAATTCATTACTCGACAAATCTAAACTGGCAATATCTTGGGCAAAAACAAAGCCTTTACCTGCCGCTTGAGGAAGTGTCCCACCAGCCAGCCAAGTATTAGCACCCGCTAAAGCCAGTCCAGAACGCAACATCGGATTTTCTACCTTAGTTGTTCGCAGACGTTCCATGCTTAATAGATTACGTCTTTTAGTGACTGATACAGAATCGCTTTGGAATAAGCCATGAGTCGCAATTAGCATGATACTGGGACACTCACTACTTGTCAGGCGGGTTTCTACTGCCTCTGCACCTAAGTATAATTTGGCATCAGGTAGTTTTTTTGCCACACTTTCGCCTAAAAACCTTGTCCCAGGAGCGCGGAATAAGCCTTTTGTAGTGAGAGTAGTAAGTAATTCTGGTATTTTTGGTGCTGGTGCGTTGCCACTTTCTCGATCTCTGGCTGTATCTGCTGTTAAATCAAAATCAGGATCGGCGATAATTAATGGTGCAGAGATAGAACCTGTCGGTATCTGAACTTTGCTGCGGAGAATTTCTCGCCCGACACTGAGATAACTGATGGTATACTCATCCATTAATAGACTTGAGCCGATGACATCAATTGGTAATATCTGAAATGGCACTAAATTTAAGTTACCATCGGGTGCAATAATCAAATGTCTACAATTTTTCACCAAGTCACGGATAGGGTGAAAAATTGCTTGACTCAGTTGTATCGCATCTGTGGGATTATATGATTTAATTTGCAGCTTTGGTGCGTGACTACTTTTACCCCAGGCTAATGTGGGGTGGGTGTAGTCAGATGCTTGTAAGCGAAATACTTGAATTAGTCTGTCAACTGTTTCGGCTGCTCCTAAATCTACCATCTGCACGGCATCAGGTTTTCCGGCTGTAAAAATAAATGCTAAATACCGCGCTGGATGCCATTGTGTTACTCCCTGCGCCTGGATTGCCTGAAAATCGAATACATCGAAGCGAACAAACTCAACTAAAATGGAGTTAGGCGGTAAAGCTAGTCCTACGGACTGACGATCAAAAATTTGCTCAGATAACTGAATTTCTGGAACTTGTGCAGCTAATTGTTTTTGTAAGTTGTTATGTCTGCTTTCCAGTTGTCTCAAGTTTGATTGATATCTAGTCAAATCATCTGTTTCGGGAACTGCAAAAGTGAGATGGATAATTTGATTACTCAAATCGCGCAGTTGGCGAAATTTTTCTGTGAGTTGTGGGTAACGTCCGTTATAAAATGCCTCGTTTTGAGCCGCTAGAGCCGATGCAGTCAAGGCTTTGCGTTTGAGGACAAAATCGAATGCTGCAAGTTTAGCGTTGTCTGAGTCAGCAAGATGATTGCAGACTAGGGAAAGAAATAAGTCAAAATTATTTCTGATTTTTTGGAGAAAGGCTAGGCGATCGCTCTCAGAACTAAACGCAAATATATTCCGAATAATCTTGTCATTAATGTTACTTGCTTGCACACGACATAACAAAGATTCCTCTGGACGATTAGTAGCAGCGAGTAGAGTCGCCAAATTATTTAAGCTAAACGCCACATCGGGATGTGACTTTCCTAGTAAGCGTTTTCGCATCGCCAAGGTTTCTAAATACTTCTGTTCGGCTTCTTCGTAGCGTCCCAAAGAAAAATACAACTCTCCTAAATTATTCAAACTATTAGCAATTAGTATGTGTTCTTCACCTAATAATAATTTTCTTAAACTTAATGTTTCCAAGTGTAGCTTTTCTGCTTCTGGATAACGCCCTTGAAAATCATAAATAACAGCCAAGTTATTCATACTACTAGATACGTGTGGGTGTTCATTCCCAAACACAGTTTTAACAATTTCCAATGCTGATAAAAGTAATGACTCTGAGCGATCGTATTGAGTTAGGTCGTCATATAATACAGCTAAATTGTTGAGACTAACTGCAACGAATGGGTGACTCTCTCCTAATAAGCGTTTTCTCATCGCCAAACTTTCTAAATGCACTTCTTCTGATTCCGAATATCGTCCTTGGATGCGGTAAAGTGCTGCTATCTGGTTTAAAGTGTCAGCAATAACGGGATGCTCATTACCTAGTATATTTTTTTGAATTTCTAAAGCTTTGAGATATTTTTGTTCAGCTTGAGAATAATTCCCTTGTGCTTCATCAAGTCCTGCCATATTATTAAAAATATGGCCAATTGACCGATGTTGTTTCCCCAGTAATCTCTCCAGCATTGGTAATGCTTGTAAATACTGTTGTTCTGCCTCTATGTAGCGTCCTTGATATGTATAAACTACTGCCAAATTACTTAAACTCTCGGCAATATCAGGGTGTTCTCCAGTAAACAAGCGCCTTCTCAGAAAATAAGCTTCAAGATACTTCTGTTCAGATGCTAAATAGTTACCTTGAATTAGATAAACCTCTCCTAAATGATCCAAACTATTAGCAATATCAGGATGCTCATCACCCAGCAAGCGTTTTCTCATTGATAAGACTTCTAAAAACCTTTGCTCTGCTGCTATATAATTTCCCAGATCCTGATAAATACCAGCAATATTGCTCAAAATAGATGCTATATATGGATGTTCATCACCTAATATGTTTTGACAGATTTCTAATGATTTTAAAAACTTGATTTCAGCTTCTGAGTAGCGCCCTTGGGCATCATACAATTTTCCCAAATTATTCAGGCTGCTAGCAATATCAGGATGTTCATCACCAAACAATTGTGTTTTCATTGCTAATGCTTCTAAGTGCATTTTTTCAGCATCAGCATAGCGTCCTAATGATGTATAAAGAGCAGCTAAATTAGTTAAAGATTGAGCAATATCAGGATGTTGCTCATCAAATAAGCATCTTCGCATTGCTAAAGCTTCTAAATGCACTTGTTCAGCTTTGAGATATTGTCCTTGTTCTCGATAAATTTCTCCTAGATTGTTTAAAGTAGTAGCAATTTCAAAATCTTCTTCCCCATAACATACTTTCCATAATTCTAAAGCTGATAAAAATAGTTCTTCTGCTGCTGGATAGTTACCTTGAGCATGATAGAGTGCTGCCAGATTATTTAAAGATTGAGCTACATCGGGATGCTCTGAACCAAACAGTTTTTTTCTAATCTTTAAAGTTTGTAAATATAAAGGCTCGGCTTCTGAGTAACGTCCTTGTATGCGATGTAATTCTGCTAGGTTATTCAAGCTATCACAATATACTGAATGCTCAGTTAGCTGCTGGTTTTCACCTAAGTTGACAGCTTGTTGGGCAACAATTATTGCTTGTTGTAAGTTTCCCTGTCCGGCGAGTTCTACAACCTGTGAATTAAGTTGATTCAATTCTTGTATGAGTTTTTCCATCTGCTAGTTCCAGATGCTTATATATTTTTTACTTTTCAATCAATTACTTATTTTATCTAAAATCGTTCACATAAGTTTCCATCCCCGTAAGGGGTCAAGGAATTAAAACACCTAGCTTTAGTCGTGATACCAACAGGACTTAAGTTTATGGTTTCCATCCCCGTGAGGGGTCAAGGAATTAAAACCCAAATTCTCTAAAGCAGCATCAGGAGGTTGATATCAATGGTTTCCATCCCCGTGAGGGGTCAAGGAATTAAAACACACAAAAAGCACAAGTAGAAACTGAAGCAAGCAAAAAGTTTCCATCCCCGTGAGGGGTCAAGGAATTAAAACTCTTTTGAAAAGGTACATGCTGAAGATCAGCATTGCTATGTTTCCATCCCCGTGAGGGGTCAAGGAATTAAAACTACTGTATTCAATTGCGTAACAACACGGCTAAAACCGGTTTCCATCCCCGTGAGGGGTCAAGGAATTAAAACTGGAATAAGTTCCAGAGGGGTGCCTCGTTAATCACGTTTCCATCCCCGTGAGGGGTCAAGGTGCGATGATGATGACAGTTTCCATCCCCGTGAGGGGTCAAGGAATTAAAACCAGTGATGGAAAAGTAAAGCTCATCAAACCATCAAATGTTTCCATCCCCGTGAGGGGTCAAGGAATTAAAACTAGTAACGCCTCAAACGCAAAATTTGAAGCAGAAGTGTTTCCATCCCCGTGAGGGGTCAAGGAATTAAAACCCAAGGAAAATTACTCAAAAGCCTTTTTGAGTGCAGCCAGGTTTCCATCCCCGTGAGGGGTCAAGGAATTAAAACAACTTTAGTTAGTTTGTTGGAAGCAAAAAACTTTCAAGTTTCCATCCCCGTGAGGGGTCAAGGAATTAAAACACGTTGAGGGAAGTGGAAACAGCGCAAACACTAACAAAAGTTTTCATCCCCGTGAGGGGTCAAGGAATTAAAACGTGAAAAAACTTTCCAAGCGAATTGCAACGGAACGGTTTTTTGTTTCCATCCCCGTGAGGGGTCAAGGAATTAAAACGCTTTGGCAAAATGGCAGTTAAAAAATTAGTTGAATGTTTCCATCCCCGTGAGGGGTCAAGGAATTAAAACTTTCTGGAACTGCTTTAGCTGGAATGAGAGATCAAGAAGTTAAAGTTTCCATCCCCGTGAGGGGTCAAGGAATTAAAACTGCATTGCCTACAAAATTACCAAAGGCAATGAAACTCTATGTTTCCATCCCCGTGAGGGGTCAAGGAATTAAAACCGGTTTTGACTTCATAAAATTGTCACAAGACAAACTTCCAGTTTCCATCCCCGTGAGGGGTCAAGGAATTAAAACTAACAATGCAGCATCCATCAAATTAGAAGGAAAGGTTTCCATCCCCGTGAGGGGTCAAGGAATTAAAACCACTTGCTACTGGACAGGAATTATACATTCCTTCATACCTGTTTCCATCCCCGTGAGGGGTCAAGGAATTAAAACAGTATCAACTACAATAGCAACAGTAATCAAATTGGAAGTTTCCATCCCCGTGAGGGGTCAAGGAATTAAAACAACGCAGACCAAGGAGCGAACGTTGTCCAGTCTAACCAGAGGTTTCCATCCCCGTGAGGGGTCAAGGAATTAAAACCCTACTCTTTTAGAAGCCTTATCAAGACTGAGTTTGAGATAGGTCAATCTGAGGGGGTTGTTTTTCAAGGTAAATAATTGAGAAATGATATCAACAGTATCAACCTGAAGAGACTTGAAACGCTTACTCAGTAAGCTATCTGAGGGGGTCAACGAAAGAATCAGGGTTTCAGACATTGCCTTACCCCCTCAGATGCTTATCATTCAGCAATAAACTATAAGTTTACTAAATGATTCCGAGTAAATGGAAATACTTTATTTAGATATTATTGATTTTTCATGGTTCAGTAATGCTTAAGAATAAATAGTATGAAAACAAACTATAAAAGTCAATCTACTTCATAATTGTTAACCATGCTAAATTCAGGATTTTAAACCTATGTAGGTGTTTTTGTTTGTGTAGCTGTGACTTCAATCTGCATAAGGTAGTAACAAATTACACTTTTTACTGAGCAGTAACCATATAATCTGTATACCAAAGTTGATATTCTCCGCTTTCAGTCACGTATTCTAGTAATGCCACAAGATGACTTGCTTCTAATTCCAAAGGCTCATTATCTCCTGGCGGTAGCCAGTCTAATGCAGGTACTTCCTTGGTAAAAACTGCGATAATTTCCTCCTTACCTGGTTCGCCTTCTATGGGGAAAGAGGTTATTGGCGAACCCTCTTGCGGCAAAGTTGTTTTACCCGTGTTCAATTGCGCCTGGGGAGCAAAACACGAGGGACAAAAACACCATAACTGTCCAGATGTATCTTTTTGCAACAGTATTAAATATCCAGGCGTTTCTAAGTTGACTTCAAAACGAATATAACTGCCTACCCGCACTGATTTTTCATAACGACTCGGTATTTTATGTCCCCAACGTAGTGTTTCTTCTTTTACTAAGACTACCCCCATTTGTTCAGTAGCAGAGCTTAATAATTGCAGTTGTTGCCAAAGGTTATCGAGGGGTGTGAGTTCTTGGGGTTCTGCTTCACCAAATACAGCGATATCTTGCCAGTCTAAGCCCAAGAAAACGCACATCTCTTGAAAATTTGTGCGATATATCGGTTTGGCGTTGAGGAAATTATTAACAGTTGTGTAACCTAATCCTACCTCTATAGCAAAATCTGTTTGAGTTAAATTTCTGGCTTTTAAGGCTTTTCTTGCCAGCTGAACGCCTTCAGGTGATGCAACCAGAGTCCGGCTCATAATAAGTAAAAAGGTAAAAGAAGAATAGCAAGAATTCTATCTAAGTCATATACGAAGTCATATACAAGAGTCAATAACCCATACACGAACTCATATATGGCACTGCAACAATTAAATTAAAGGTACTGCAAGGAGTAAATCTTAATTGTAGGGTGCGTTAAAGCAACGCGTAACGCACCACAATCATACGGTGCGTTACGGCTAATTGATCCTCTCTGTAACCATCAAATCCTAACATAGCCGTAACACACCCTACTTAATATTTTCTTTCTTTTACCTTTTACCTTTTTACTTTTTACTTATCACCATGTTCACCAAAGAACATCTTAATTTCGCATGGTTACAAGTTCGTGCGGGAAGTAAGAGCGCAGGTGTTGATGGTATTTCTGTTGATTTATTCGAGTCAATGGCTGCGGAACAATTACAGAATATCACATATCAACTCAACCACGAAACTTACACTGCAAGCCCAGCTAAAGGGTTTTATATACCTAAAAAAAATGGCAGTAAGCGGTTAATTGGTATCCCGATTGTGCGAGATAGAATTATCCAGCGCTTGCTACTTGATGAATTGTATTTTCCCTTAGAAGATACTTTTCTTGATTGTAGCTACGCCTATCGTCCTGGACACAGTATTCACCAAGCAGTACAACATTTGTATGGGTACTACAAATGTCAACCCAAATGGATTATCAAAGCCGATATCGCCGATTTTTTTGATAATCTCTCTTGGGCATTGTTGTTAACTGCATTGGATGAATTATCACTTGAACCAATTGTATTACAGTTGCTAGAACAACAGTTAAAGTCAGGAATCATCGTTGCTGGACAATATCGCAACTTTGGCAAGGGAGTATTACAAGGTGGGATACTTTCTGGTGCTTTAGCAAATTTATATCTCACTACTTTTGATCGAAAATGTCTCAGTCAAGGTATTAACTTGGTGCGATACGGAGATGATTTTGTTATCGCCTGTAATAGTTGGCATGAAGCAAACCGTATCCTTGACAAAATTACCGCTTGGTTGGGGGAAGTTTATTTAATTCTACAACCAGAGAAGACACAGATTTTTACTCCCAATGATGAGTTTACCTTTTTGGGTTATCGCTTTGCTGGCGGTGAAGTATATACACCACCACCACCCAAACCTGTACTTGCAGGGGAATGGGTAATTAATGATTCGGGTACACCTTATTTTCGTAGTAAACCAAGACCTAGAAAACCAGTTTCTCGTCCTCCCAAAGGTTGCAGTATCGACAAACCGATCAATTTTCCCAAAGCATCTTTATCACATTATTGGCAGGAAACCATGACTACTTTATATGTAACCGACCAAGGTGCTTATTTAAGTGTAAAAAATCAGCAATTTCAAGTTTATTATCAAGGTGAATTGCGGATTAAGGTTCCAGTAAGTCGAGTGAGTAATGTTGTGCTGTTTGGTTGTTGTAATGTATCACATGGCGCAGTGAGTATGGCATTGCGGCGGCGGATTCCGATTATGTATTTGTCACAGAAGGGCAGGTATTTTGGTCGGTTGCAAGTAGAAGGTGATGCCAAGGTTGAATATTTGATGTTACAGGTTGAGCATTGTAAAAATCCTGAGTTTATCAAAAAACAAGCAGAAGCAATAGTTCGGGCAAAATTGCATAATTCACGCATATTATTGATGAGGCTAAACCGTCGTCAAAAATCTAAAAATGTAGATGAGAAAATCATTAAAGCTGCATCTAATGATTTGGAAATTTTGATGAGTAAACTACCTTTTGCAGATAATATGGATATGCTGCGGGGGTATGAAGGAAAAGCAGCGGCAATTTATTTTCAAACACTGGGAAGTTTGTTTTCTGGTTCGTTTACATTTGAAAAGCGCACCAAGCGTCCACCAACTGATCCAATTAATAGTATGCTCAGTTTGGGCTATACGTTGTTAAGCCAAAATGTTTATTCGTTCATCCAATCTGTAGGCTTGCACACTCATTTTGGAAATTTACACGTTCCCCGCGATAATCATCCAGCGCTAGTTTCTGATTTGATGGAAGAATGGAGGGCTGGCTTGGTCGATTCTTTGACTATTTATTTAGTCAATTCTGAAGTTTTTACGATTGATGATTTTACATTACCTGATGAACGACAAGGGGTGTATTTTCAGCCTCACGCACTCAAGAAGTTTCTTAAACATTGGGAAGAGAAATTGCAATCAGAAGTGACACATCCTCATACTGGACAAAAAGTAGTATACCGTCGCGCTCTTGAGTTGCAGGTACGAGAGTATATTTCTTGTTTGAAGGGTGAAGTCCAAGTGTATCGACCAATGATTTGGGAGAGATAGCCAATAAAACTTATGTTAAGTTTGCGGTTGACGCTGTGAAAATTCCAAAGTACTTTGTTATACTATTCCACAAAAGAACAGAACCTTGAAAACTTAATCTGACGTTTCCAAGTGAAAGCAAAAGTATTTGTTTTAACTTTGCACACGTAAGTTTTTAGCAGGGGTAGACCAATCGCTGAAACCCTTATGATTCCGTTGACCCCCGCTAATCGCTTACTGTACAAGGGTTTAAATAGGGTGTATGAGTCCTCCATTGTCAATAATTTGTACTTATTGACAGGCAATTCCGACCCCCCGCTAAAATGACCCCTTCAAACCCTCTCGTAGCAATGGTTCTACAAGGGTAGGGTTTTAATTCCTTTACCCCTCACGGGGATGGAAACGATTGCTCTAGATCACCAACTTTTGGGTTGGTTTCTACTGGGTTTTAATTCCTTTACCCCTCACGGGGATGGAAACTGTTGCTCGTTTTGGTTGTGGAACCAAGCAAGACTAGTTTTAATTCCTTTACCCCTCACGGGGATGGAAACCTAATTTCAATAAACTTGCACTTATTGTGACTAGCCGTTTTAATTCCTTTACCCCTCACGGGGATGGAAACTTTGAGGCAAATCTTCCTTACTCATACCAAAATTTATTGGTTTTAATTCCTTTACCCCTCACGGGGATGGAAACTTTAAAATTGCGGAGCTAGCATTATTATTGACGGCGGTTTTAATTCCTTTACCCCTCACGGGGATGGAAACCTCTTACTAAGTAAACTATGGCTAAGAGGATGTTTTAAAAGTCATGATTGATGTATCAAATATTTCTTTACCCCACCCTAACCCTCCCCTTATAAAGGGGAGGGAAGCGGATTTTCTTATTTCCCACCTTTATAAGGGGGGATTAAGGGGGGTAATAATTCGATTAAAGTCACAGCCAACTACTTTTCAAATAAGCTCTAAGTCGGGGATAATATCTCCGGCTTTTTTTATGCCTTTTTAGCAACTCATATAACCCATATACGAAGTCATATAAAAATAGCATTTACGCAAAGACGAACTCATATATCAACCTGAGAAAATTGAAATATAGGTAAAGAAAGAAAATTTTCTGACCTACAACTAAACCTAGTTGGTTTCAATTTATGTCTACGATTTACATCACCGAGCAGGACGTATCATTCCAAATTCAACACCATTATTTAAAGGTGTTTCATCAACAAAATCAACGTATCTGTATTCCCATTCGTAATCTCAGTCAGTTCATCATCTTTGGTAATATCAGTTTACCAAAAGAAGTCATTCAAATTGTTCATTCACATCAGATTCCCGTCTTATATCTAACCCAAACTGGTGAATATTTAGGACGGGTAGAAAACCCATCCAAACTACAAGCAAAATATCTCACCTACCAACGTAGACGCGCACGGGATACCGAATTTAATCGCACTACAGCAGAAAGTATTATCTGGGCAAAATTGCACAACCAACATACTTTTCTGCAAAGTTGGACTCGCTACCACGCTAATCATACAATCCAACGCGCATTAAATTACCTGACGCTGTTGATGGACAACTTACCGCTAGCACCAGGAATTGATGAATTGGACGAATACAGCAAGGAAGCTGATAACATCTACTACTGTGCCGTTGGTTCCCTACTCAGCTTTTACAATGGTTCCAGTTATACAATAGCAAAGCGCATTAGCGGACTCCTAAACCTGGGAAATCAACTACTGCATCAATATATTTACACACTTCTGAACACCGCAGGACTTGATCCTAATTACCCAATTTTACACCGCGATGGTCATCACGAACTGCCCTTAGCATGGGACTTTACCGCCGAATTTCGCGCACCTATTGTCGATGACTTGGTGTTAAATTTTGCTCGCAATCTGGCTAATAGTAATGGCAATGGTAATGGCAATGGTAACGGTAATGGTAATGGTAAAAGCCACTCACACAATCTTCTACAAAAGTTTCTGCAACATTGGGAAGCGAAACTGCGAACTTTTGTACTGCATCCTTACGCCGGAGAAGTAAGTTATCGTCAATGTCTCGACTTACAGGTACGAGAATATCGCGCATCTTTAATGGGGGATGTAGAATTTTACCGCCCTCTAGCGTTAAAGTTTCGCCCTGCAAGTGAAGTAAAAAGTAAAAAGTTAAAAGGCAAAAGAGAAGAAGTACAAGACTTACTTTTTACTGCTGACAATGATAGCTCCCAAAATTCTCTTCAACTCCTCAGACTCTTGTAATAATTTATTGAGGTCATGTTGTGAGACAATTTCTGTCGCAACAAGTAGGCGTAACCAATATTGAGTTTCACGAGCTTCTTTGAGAGCAATAGCATTTTTATTAATAAAATCCGCTTTGCTTTGTCCTGCTCTTGCTTCTTCGACATTAGCCCCAATTGAGGTTCCTGAGCGTAGTAACTGTTTAGCTAATGTGCGTGGAACTCCAGGTTTTTCTTCTAAAGACTGACATAACCTAACTATCCTAACCGCAAAGTCAAATGTTCTCTCAGTTATATCTTGATTCATCAACCCTAAAGGTAAAAAGTAAAAAGTTAAAGGTAAAAAGAAAAAAATGCTTAAACCCCAGGCTTTTAAGTTTGAATTAAATCCAAGTTAACACAACTCTCTATTTTCTTGTTTCTTTTGCCTTTTTACTTTTTACTTTTTACTTACTCTGATGTTTTATTTGGTTTGCTATGACATTGTTAGCGATACCCGTCGCAATAAAGTGGCGAAACTTCTAGAAGCTTACGGGTTGCGGGTGCAAAAATCGGTTTTCGAGTGCGTGTTGGATGAAAAGCAATACGAAATCCTATCCAAATACCTCTTCCGACTCGTTAACAAACGCGAAGACCAAGTTAGATTCTACCCCATGTCTGCACACAATCGTTGTAAGGTCGCAGTTTTAGGAACGCAACCTGAGTTTGTAGTAGACGACGCGGCGTTTATCGTTTAGCTACACGCAATTTTGACAAAGTATTGACCACATAAATCATAGCAAAATGAACGCTTGGAAAAAAGCACGCGCTCCACCTGTGTGAATGTCTCTGCGCTTTCGGTCAAGTTTGGACATTCGGAAACTTTTGAATGCACATTCAATCTATCAAGTTTCGTTTAATTTTTGCTGCAAAAGCCCAAAAACAACTTGATTCATTATCCCCAAAAGACCGCAAGCAATACGATAAAGCTTTTGAATGTTTCGCTAATCATGGTTCTACATATCCCAGCTTAAGAACCCATCGATATCGTTGCAAAGATGGCGAACTCTGGAGTTCTTCTGCATCAATGGCGAAACGGTTTTACTGGCGTTATATGGAGGATATGAGCATCATCATCACACATTTAGATTCGCACTAATCAAGGTCAGAATTCAGGAGTCAGCAGAACATTTGATGAATGAATATATAGCATTTTCCAGTTGAGTGAGGTACAAGAACCCCACCCCCAACCCCCTCCCCGCAAGCAATGAGGGGGCTATGATGTAACTCATGTGGTTGAGAAACGCTATACCAATGATACTAAACTCCTGATAAATTCTGACTTTTTATAATTCCTTGAAATTGCTCTTTCTGAATGCCTTTGAACTTTTAACTTGTTTATCATGTCTAATATTCGTCGAATCACCACACGCGAACGACATCTGATTTTACTCTATAGTAATTGGGACTTTAGCATGACACCAACACAATTTTATGCGAAATGGGCTGTAAGTTATGAACTAATTGCCTTGATATGCTCTCGTTCTGATTCAACAGTTCGAGGCTGGTTTAGAAATGGTTCTAATCGACGCTATCCCACACATAATGATTTACTTCATCTGGCTTTGATGGATCTTTTTCTCGAACATTTCGAGGAGATTCCCGAACAGGTTTTGCACTGGTTGCACCTTAATCATCTTGAGTGATATAGCAGTCTTAAATCATTTGTGAACAACAAGATCCCCGACTTCTTTGAGAAGTCGGGGATCTGAAACCCATTGATCTTCACAGATTAAAGTTTCACAACTTAAGTAATTTGTCAATAGCATCTTGCTCTGTCTTAGCAAATACTCATAGCCTACGGTAATGATAGTCATTTCAAAGCCGATTTTTTGGGTATTTTACAGCATTTGTAAGGTGGTTATCATGACCTATTTTCAGCAGTTGCATCCGTGGTGCATTATTCGCGTTTTATCTAACGAACAACTGTTGGATAATGCTGGCGTAACTTCTGGTGTTCAACAGTCTAATATTGTTGCACGGTTTCGCCGTCGTGATGATGCAGTTGCTTACTTACAAGTGTTGCGACATTCAATCAAAAATATCAAATTCTTGATTATTTTTGATGTGCAAGGAGTGCGAAATTTACCCGATAATGAGGCTTTGAGTTGATTGACTTTATCTAAACACCTGCGTCTTTGTTAATATCAGTTATCCTGATTATTGCTAAAAATTATATTCTCCAAAGTCCTTTGATCGGGACAGTCGAGGGTAATTGTGATGAAGCAAGACGGGGGAGAGCTGGTATGACAATAACATTAATCATCCCCAGCGATCGCTCAAACTGCTGGGGATTTTTATTTTACACCTATAACAGTAGCAATCACTCACATCTTAATCCCCATCAGGGGATGAAAAAAAGATAAAATACAGAAACTGTGGCTCAAATGATACTATGCCTCGACAATCTCAAAAAACGCCAAATATCGCTCCATATAAGCTTACATGGTTGCCGGACACAGAGTTAATCGGCTTAGAATTTGAGTTAGTCCCTGCAAAAGATTGTTACCTCTTCCCTCAGTACACTATTGGACTACACGCCTGGTTTCTCCAACAAGTGGGTTCCACAGACTCAGAACTTTCTGCTTACCTCCATGATGGAGAGTCAGAAAAACCTTTTACTATCTCAGCTTTAAATGGAGAGATTATCAGTAGCGGTAGACAAATACAACTATCTGCAAACACCTCCTATCGTTGGTATGTCACAGCTTTATCTCATCGAGTGCAACAGTGGATGGCGCAATGGGTAGAAAATTTACCAGAGGTGCTTGATTTAAAAAATGCGCCTTTGCAGATTCGTTCTGTCAATATTGCCCATCCTCCCACGACTTATAAGCAACTGCTAGAATCTGAGTTTAATGAGACTTTCGCCCTAAAATTTCTCAGTCCTACAAGTTTTCGCCGCAAAGGTCATCACTTTCCCTTACCAGTACCAGTGAATGTATTTCATAGCTACCTACGGCGCTGGAATGACTTTTCGGGGATGTCTGTTGACCAGGATGCTTTTTTGGCTTGGGTAGATGATTATATATTGATTACTCGTTGCCAACTAACAACCGCGAAGGTTTTGGCGGGGAAGAAAGGCGCAGTCACAGGATTCACTGGGGCGATTGAGTTGAGTTTAGCTAAAGATGCAGCAAAGCAGCCAGAATTTGGGCAGTTATTTTCTGCTTTAGGAAAACTTGCACCTTACTGCGGTACTGGTCACAAAACTACTTTTGGCTTGGGACAAACACGTTTGGGTTGGTCATCTCAAGTTGTCGAAAATATACCTGATGTGCAAATTGTCTTGGCGAAACGCATTGAAGATTTAACACAGATTTTTAAAGCACGACGCAAGCGGACGGGTGGCGATCGCGCGGATGAAATAGCCTCAAAATGGGCGACAATATTAGCACGGCGGGAAATGGGCGAGTCGTTGCAGGTGGTGGCAGAAGATTTAGAGATGCCTTATGAAACGGTGAAGACTTATGTCAAGTTGGCACGACGCGCCTTGAAGACTGAGGAGTAGTTTGGTATACTCTTGTTTAAGATAATCGGAACCTTGAAAATTTAATATTGCGTTTCCTAGTGAAAGTTAAAGTGTTAGTTTTTACCCTACACACGCAAATTTTTAGCGGGGGTATGCCAATGCTTGAAACCCTTGTAATTTCGTTGACCCCCGCGAATCGCTTACTGCGTATGGCTTTAAGATGTCTATAGTGCTGGGCTAGTGTCAGTAAAGTATGCTTGTTGACAGTAAAATCAGACCCCCCGCGAAAATGGCACTTTCAAACCCAGTTGTAGCAAGTGTTCTAGAAGGGTAGGGTTTTCAAATCATTACCCCTCACGGGGATGGAAACTTTTGTACGGTGATTTTTCCAGAACATCAACTTTGAGTTTTCAAATCATTACCCCTCACGGGGATGGAAACTTTTACTTTTTGTGCTTGTGCTGCACTTAAAGGAAGGGCGTTTTCAAATCATTACCCCTCACGGGGATGGAAACCAATATTGATGGTTCATTAGATATACAACCACAGTCGTTTTCAAATCATTACCCCTCACGGGGATGGAAACCTTAGAGTGCCACACAATACCATACCCGAGCATAAAAGTTTTCAAATCATTACCCCTCACGGGGATGGAAACTTTAAATGCATTTGACCAATCACCAAGATACATTTGAGTTTTCAAATCATTACCCCTCACGGGGATGGAAACGTTATGTTATGCACTTATGAGGTGCAGTGGTTCATCTGGTTTTCAAATCATTACCCCTCACGGGGATGGAAACTACAAAAATAACGTACCATTCCCACATTGAAGGCAAGTTTTCAAATCATTACCCCTCACGGGGATGGAAATAGATTCGGGCTTGATTGGATTAAAGTTGGAATTGTAGAGTGATGCGATCGCACATGATTAAATAAAGAAATAATCGCCATAAACAAAATATCTATGGATTGGCTACCCTCAATTGATTTATCTCACCTGTGGAATTTGGTTATTGCCCAAACTCCAACTCCTACACCCACACCTTCACCAGTATTAACCCCTGCGAAAAACCTCAATGATATTGAACTATTAAAAAGCCAGTTAGAATTTCTCAAAGCGACAAACGGTCAACTAGGTGAAAGCTTTAACAGATTTGTTGCAGCGATGCAATTTACCTTAGTAGTATTTGCCTTTTTAGGTGGATTTTTAGCTTTTGCTGTTGGTAAAAATTTAGATGATGCTAAGAAAGTCGCTAGTCAATTAATTAACCGAGAAGTAGAGAACAAAATTGCAGATTTAGTTCAGTCAGAAGTTGAGAGTGTCAAGCGTTCTTTGCAGCGCGAAAGGGTAATTGGTTCAACAGTTGTGGATTATTACTTACCTAGTGATGATACAACAGAACCAGATGATTGTAAGCTATTGCGAACTAGAGGTTTTGCCAAAGTTAGATTTTGGCATCAAAAGAGAAAACCCAAGAAGCCAGTTGGAGATATTTTTGTCTTAGATTTGATTAATTCTAAGCTACTTGAAGGACAAGATTTTGCTGGATTATCAAAAGATGATGCTAGAAACAAACGAGAAGAGAAAGTAAAAAATCAGATTGATTTAGCACTAAACTGGTTAGATAAAGCAACTGTTTTAGTTATCTATATCGATGGATTTTCTGAAGAAGTGAAGAATTTAGCAACGCGAGTTGATTACTATTATGTTGCTGCAAATACTTCCGTAACTTTGATAGGGATTGTTGCAGATTCAGCTTATGTAGCAGAGGGTCAACATAATTTGTAGTTTTTATTTCGTTATTTATTTAGGTCTAATATATTTAATTTTCTTTGGAACTCCGTTTTCTATTTCAGTAATTTCAACTATGACTGTCTGCCCGATTTGTAATGATGTATAATGTTTTGGCTCTTTTACTGTTTTCGAGAAAATATTTAATAACTGATAGGTAACTTTATTGCCACTAATTTTTGTTATGTTGGCTTCTATCTCATCACCTTCTTGCAAGTTTTGAGATTTAGCAGCCGTTTGGATTTCCATTTGTCGATTTGTTTGGGCAGATTCGCCAAAATTTTCTAACGTAGCTGCTATGAATAGACGAGATGACCATCCCAAGACTTCTAGCATGGCTTCAGGATTTGACTGTATGGCTGTTAGATGTTGAGTGCAAATTTTCTGAATGCTACGATAATAATCTGGAGTTTTATCGCTACGTTTTAGGCTTTTACTATTATCAACAAGTGCTTTTAAATATTTGAAAAAATTCTCACCTATATTATTTTGATTTTGACTAATCGTAGTACGAAGATAGGCAATAATTTTATTTAACTCAGAGCGAATACCATCTTTAGTGGGTTCAATTTGCTGTTGTTCTTGAACAAGCTTATTTGCGATATCATGAGCAGTATTCCACATCTGGTCTTCTGGCAAAGATTCTTTAATTTGCACTGGTTATTATCCTCAAGCTATTTACGCGAGTCTCAGTTCCCCGACTTATTTAAGAAATTGGGGATATTTATATATTTAATATTTCTTTTAATTCTTGTAATTGTTTTAGCTGTACTAATGCTTGATTAGCAGACTTCTTTATTGGTTTCTTAGGTTGATTTGTCGATTGCTTAGGTTCAGGTTGAGGTTTGGCAGATTGAATAGCATCTAAAATGAATGTTTGTAGTTGATTGCCTTCTAAAGCTGAGGAGTTTGAATTATAAGATAAGTAGCGATTAATGTTTAATTGCTCGATTTTAACTACATCTATCTTTATGGTTCCCATTCCCACAGCTTTACCGCTACCTATTTTTAATCCTAGTCGGTTTTCTGGGTCTTGACCTAAAGCAATTAATAATGTTCCTAATTGCGCTTTTGTTAAGTTCGCATAAGTCACATAAGTTGTAAACTTTTTACCTAATTCTGCCTGTTGGATACGAATGGTTGGTTTGACTTCTTCCTCATAAGAATGAGGATAAAATTTACGACCGCGAATGTTATTGTTTTTATCATAATAAACCTTTTCACCAGTTTCTAAATCAACAGCTTCAGGTTTAGGAGAAAACAAAGGAGTAATCAGTCCTGTTTGGAACCCTGGCTTATCGTTATCAGGGTCATATTTGGCATCATGAAAATGTACCAGTCCCAGCCAACTCATTGCACCAAATGTTACGCAAGCTGGACAAAGTTGTGATGTATCTTTGCATTCACTGTAGCCATCGGGAACTGTCGCATTAGTTTTACACAAGCAGCTTCTTGTTATGGCTTCATATATTGAGCGTACAACCCCTTTGAGAGAACTGCCAGGAATGATAAGTCGCTGGTTTTGTTGTACAGAAGATTGAATCAGACTAATTGTTGCAACATATTTGGCTGAGGTAGCATCTAAAGTTTGTTGTGCTAAATCGCTACCCATAACAGTGATACCTGAATTTACAGACACAGGTGAAACAACTATTAAACTTAAAAATAATTTACCGCTAAAACGTTGATTATTGAGTTGATATTTATCATGTCCAAATTTATCCTTTCCTTCATTTCCTAGAATGTTTAATCTGTCAGGTTTCTGTTGTGGTAGAGAGATAAAGTTATAATTTCTAGGCATATATATCTGAAATATTAGAGTTCTATATTTTTATAGTTAAAGCAACAAAATGTATAGTCGATGTTTCAGTATCTTGAAAATAGCGTTGACCTAAAGAAAGTTTTTCAGGGTAGACGAATCCTTTAGGAAATTTAGTCTCATCTATATTATACAAATAAGCATTGCGATCGCAGATTGTCCAATCTTTACCAATAGGAGTAAATTTTGATTCTCCTTTTGGCTGAGTTTGACTGAGTAATAACACTTGATAACCATCATTATTCTGCTTCCAGCGTAGCTCTAATTCTGTGTTAAACATTTGTCCTTCAGGGCTAGGAAAGTCTGGTGGCAAATCAGCTACAATGCCACTAACTTGATACATCCAACGCAAAAAATAATAACTAGGTTGCTGATAATAATTTTGGATTAGGTTTCGTAATTGTTCTGAAGATAAGACTTGCTTGTATCCCACAAAACTCATGCACCAACTCCTTTTGGTAATAACTCACGCCATTGACGAACAGCACGAGTAAATAAATCTGGAATGCCCCTTTCATCTTCTCCTTTCCAAGTTAACTGCACCCCAAAACCATAAGACATTTTTTCGGCAGTGATTATGGTATCTTGTTTATCATCAATAGGAAATTTATAAGGGTTTGCTTCTTTCCCTTGCAAAAATACTCCTGCGCCTAGCAAATAAGTATTTGGCCAATTTAACTCTTTACCAATAGCGTAGATTTTATCACCTCGTAATTCACAGCCAGGATATTGCACTACAGCCGAGTGGTATTGTAATTTGACTGTACCCATACCGCGAGATTTGGCAAAACCAAGACCAAACCAACCGTCATTTAAATCGCGTAATACTAAACCGATTAACCCCAACTGTGCCAGAGAGAAATTCTTCAGGTGGATTTTTGTGCGAAAATCTCCGAATGTACAAACTTCGTAGTTAAATAATGCACCTCGCACAGCAGAACCAAAAACGCGGTCAATTGCGACTCCATTACGTTCTTCAATTCTCAGAGGTTTAGTTGCATCAGGATAAGCATCTTGAATGCGGAGACGACTAGCAATATTAGTATTACCAAATATTTGGTCAGTAAAAGAAGATTGTTTGTAAATTTCAGCAGGTGCTAATTTCTTTAAATATTCGTAACTTTCATTTTTTAAAGGGTCATCAGCCCAAAGTTCAAATTTATCTGATTTGGGGTCTGAGGTGGGACGTTTATCGCTTCCTACTGTGCGTACAATACGTTCAGCATGAGCGCGAATTGCACCTTTGAGGGAACTTCCAGGAAGGTAAACCGAACGTCCACCTGCGTGGTAAGTTTCCACAAATTCCATGTTGGGTTTAGTTGGGTTTGCACCTTCTTTTCCCGATTTAATGAGAATTGGCCCAACAGGAATGATACTCAAATCAATCGTACAGTGGTTAACTAATCGCTTGTGCATGGCTAAATTTACTCAGTCTTAGCTGAGATTGTAGAATTACTCGATATGAAGTTTCTCAAGTGAAGAATTAAAGCTTCCGTCCAGTCTTGCTTGAGTATTTCCATTTCTTCTTCATAATATTGATAGTTATTCATGTTCTTCATGACTTGATTTTGCAGATAATTCAAAAGCTTTCTGGAATCGCCTTCAGTCTCAAACCACTGCATTTGATCGATTGTTAAACTAACTACCCCTAAACCACGAGAACGTCCTCCTCCTAATGGTATTTGTTCGCTTTCAAATTGATGTAATCCAATCATCAGTAAACCTAGTTCCCAGTTTTCTGCATTCTCGACGACTATTTTTAAATGAAAACTTGTACCAGATGGAACAACTTGAAAATTATAAAGTTTTCCTTCTGCTGCTGTTTCTGTATCGCGGTCAATTGCAACACCATCACGTTCTTGATATTGTCCAAACCATGTATCAACATCTACTGTTAAATCTCGAACTTGAAATTTACTAGCAATCCAAGGTGAACCAAAAAGACGCGAAATCAAATCTGTTTGATTGAGTAATTTATCAGTTAAAATAGCATCATCTTGATAATCTTCTTTGAGTTTTTTGATAATTTGATTTCGAGTTGGACTCGTAAAAGTAGCAGGATCTTCAGCAAGACTGATATCAATTCCTCGCAAGAAACTTTCGAGACGCGATCGCAATGCGCCTTTGAAGCTAGAACCAGGAATCAATGGTTGTTCTAATGCGTCTTTAATTACAGGTAAATCAGCCCCAATTGGCTCAGTAGAACGACCAGAACTAATACGCAATGCTGTGACTGTAGAGAGTTTTCCTGTAATTTCTAAACGATTTTTAAAAATATCAAACATAATTTCTATTTGCCATCTTTACTATTTGTTTCTACTTGTTCTCTACTTCCTTCTGCATTTCGAGGGTCAACAACGGATGAATTTGCCTTCCCTTTTACTTCATTAAGATATTTTAAATAACGTGAGCCGTAACCAATATAGCGACGAATAAGTTGTATCCAGATATATTTAAAATCTGAACTTGGATTATCTGCCACAATTTGATTAGCTCTTATTTTTAAAGAGATATCTATATCTTGAATGATTTTAGCCGCAAGAGATTTTTTACCTCTTCCCCATTTTTCATCCCTACCAACTTGATAACAAATAAAATTTTTAATTACTTCTGGACTATCAGTTGTGTCAGCAACTCTCAGCAAATTATTAAACTGTGATTCCTCTAGTTTTTTATCACCAGATTTACTATATTCACAATTATCTAAAGCGGTTTCAATCGCAATTACTAAATAATCTTCGGCTTGGCGAATTGCTTTTTGTACTTTTAGCGCTACCTTGGGGTCTAATATCTGAGTCATTTTGCATCCTCTCGAAAAATTTTGTGAAATTCATTGCAAACCTCCACCTGTCCAAAACCTTCGCAGGTGCGATCGCCTATTCCTTGTTCCTCTATAATTTCTAATGCTGCATACCATTTCTCTGGTTCGCTTGTACTGAACAAGTATACAGAACCTTTATTAGTCACAAGTTCTACATCTTTCATTAATCCCCAAGCAGAATTCCAGCCAGAACGATATTCATAACTGCTGTAAGCAATGTGTATTTCCAGCGATGAATCATCTTTAACATTGGCAAAATCCTTCAACATATCGGCTGAAACTACCGTTGTGCGTTGCCAATTTTCGCTAAGAATAGCATCAGATTGCAAATCAAGAGTGAAATAAATTCTATTTGCTAACAAGTCATATTTATATTTACAGAAAACCGCCCAAAGTTCCCACCTTTTTTGCAAAGCTTTGTTAAACTCTTCAATTCGATATTCAACGCTTTTTGCTGGTGCTTGTCCTTTGCTGACTGCAATTTTGACCTTACCTAAACCTCTGGAAGCCGAACCACCAATTCGGAAGTTGTAGGAATTTCTCTCGATGAATCTTTGCAACGCTTCAGCCAAAGTTTCATCAGGAACTACAACAAAACCCCGAAATACGACCTTATCCCATTCATCAGTCTTAGTATTTTTCAAAAAAGACTCATTCAAAACTTGCACACTGTAAAGGATTTCTTCTTCTGCGGTAGCGCGACGACGATTAATTCCCACTCGTGTCAAAAAGCGGCTAGTTGCATCGTGGCTGTAATATTTATCTTTTACTTTGCTGTAAAAACTATTGTAAGTTTCGACCTGGGGGTTTGTTCCTTGTGCGATCGCTTTGGGGTCGCTGGGATCGTAAGGTTGATTATAGGCTGCTGCACAAAAGGCATCGATGAGAGTATCAAAAACTCCATGTCCGCCACCACTGGAAGTAAAGCCTGGATTGGTTTTGGAACTAACAGCCGTCGCAGGTAAAACCTTGATTTGCTGACTTACATCTGTCGATTCATTGTCTATTTTCGTAACTGCGGGGTAAGCATTCCCAAAAATTGCCGGATTTCCCCCTAAAAATAGAGTTTGAAAATTACCACCATCCTCTGCTAAATTTGCTGACTGCTGACCAGACAGTTGTAAAATTTGGGAAGCGATCGCACCCCGTAACACCGAACCAGAAATATAGTTTTCCACCTCACTAACCGAACCACCGGGTTTTTGTCGTCCTGGCGCAAGTGGAGATAAAGCTGTAATAGTTAATTCCAGTCGTGTCATGATTCCGCCTCTGGTAATAAACTTGACCAAACTACATCATCACTAGAAATTTGCGGTAGTCCCTCCCAATGCAACCATCCTAACCCCGCAGATTTGCTACCACCCAAGGCGTGAATATGATGTAAAGCTGCAATTATCAAAGGTTTGGCATAATTGGGACAATTTGGTAACAGATGAATATCTCCCTTAAAACTTAGTTGAGTATTGACTGGAGAAGTTTCTAATAAATACAATTTCTTCTCTTCTGCGGTACGTCTTTTGCGGTTAATTGTCACACCAGGACGCAAAACTTCTTCTAAATCTTCTGCTGCAAAAGAGCAAATCAAGTCATCAATAATAACCCGTGAAGGTAAAATTGGATCGCCGAATATTTTAGAAACAAAACAGTGATATCCTTTATAACCGGGAATTTGATAATCGTTTCTAAACTGACTCGATACTTGTTCTTCAGTCGGACAAAGTAACTGCGCTGAAGGTGCAGAAAATATTTCCCATCCTAAACTACGTGCAAGCTTTTCGCATTCATGACGCAATCTTCCTTTGAGTTGCGAAGCGGGTATTAGCAGTTGTCTTTGTGCATTGCGGACAATGGGTTTATCTGCTAATGAACCAGAGGAACCACCCGCACCTACACACAACGCAGTGTCAATTACAGCTTTAAGTCGGATAGTATCAGTTTCAACAGAAGAAAGACAATCTAAATAAATCATTATCTTACCTCTGGTGTAGTTGATTGTTCTGGAATAGTTTCTACTTCTTCAGTAATAAACGGATACAAATCAACTAATTCTCGCCAAATAGTTTCATAAGTCATTCTCGATTTTTCTGCATCTTGTGAATCGCTTTCTTGTAAAGACATCCAAGGTGCTAAATTACCGTTATTAGATGAATCTTTAGGTTGACACCAAGCTAATTCAAATTTATCTTTTAATTCTTGTTTAGCCTTGTCATTCGTTAGGCGAATCTTAAAATAGCGATAGTTAAGAATAGCTGTACGCTTACCTCGTTCTAGTAAACTGCGAATTTGGTAAAGTTGCGATCGCGGAAATTCGGCTTTTTTAAATGCCTTAGCAGTTTCTAACAGTCCACCTAATTCATATAATGTATAAGGAGAAGCATAAAGCTTTAACTTGGATTCTCCATCTTTATTTTTGATTAATCCCTGTTCTCGAAACTCCTTAATATTTGAGGAAATCATCGTTACAGCTTTCATAACTAGAAAATCTACTGTTCCACCATAATATTTGTGGTCTTTCTTTAATTCCTTCGCATATTTTTTAGCCGATTTGAGTAGTTGACTTACCAGCTTGTCTGCATAATAAATTGGCGTATCCTGTGCTGTAATCAATACCCCAGTTGACATACTCAACAGACATTTAGAAACTGGCGGTACATTATCTGTGGTGTAGCGATGAGCTAATAAATTAGGTGTTGTTGGCTCTAATGAATAACGGCCAGTTCTCCACAAATGTTCTTCAAACTCATCACCAATAGCTTGAGAAATTTCTAAAGCCTTATTTGCCGGAACAACTAGTAATACATCATCACCACCAATCGTGATAATTTCAAAAGGATGAATCCAAACAGTTTCTTTGTTAGTTCTGCTAGATTTAGCATCAGGTGTATATTGATAAGGATGCAAATAATTAGCTAAAGCTTTGTAAACAGATTTCTCTGTTGCATCAAAAATATCTTTACTAAAAAGTCGATAATCTTGTGGTGTCTTAATTTTCTGACGAATATAGCCACCCATATTGTTACCATCAGCATAAATATAAGCCACAAATCCTGATGGATGACTGGCTGATGCAATTTCTCTCAGAGAACGTGCTTCTTTTACATCCTCTTGATTGACAGCACCATAATATCGATTAGCTAATTCTTGATTATCTTCTTCATTGAGAAATTCCTTAAACTTATTTACCCAGCTAGGAATCCAAATATCAAGGGGGTTCCATTCCAAATTGGCATTTTCATACCAGGCGTGAGAACTTTCCCGTTTAGCAATCTCTCCTACCAAGCGTTTTCGTGCTAAAGGTTCTGACAAAAAACTGCTATTTGGTAACTCTACTCTCATAATTGCAGAACGGCGATCGCTTTCATCTCGTTGCAGATATGGATGAGTTTCAAATATCGGCGGATAGCAGCGACTTGGACGTTTTTTTCTAGGTAAATCATTACCATTTCGTCTTTGTGTGAACTGGTTGGCTAATTTACCCACCAGTTCATTGAAATTCTTGCGGTTTTGGAATCTTTCAAAAGGATCGCTAACTTCCGATTGGTCAAAATAAGCTTTGATTATGGGATTTGCTTGATTAATCTCATATTTATCAAACCAGAAAGTATCTTCTATTTTGTCTTGCAACAAACCAAATCGAAATTCTAATAACTTAAAAGTATCGCCAACCGCACAGGAATTAGCTGTTAAAGTTTCATGAGTATAGCGTTTTTCAATAGCATTTGCTAAATCATCAATAAATGCTGCCGGACAAAATGCAAGAATGCTACCACCTGTAGAATAAATAATTAGTTCAGGAATTAGAGCTTGTCTTAAATCTGGAAAATTACGATCTAGCCACTGCTCAATTGATAACGATCGTCTCCCGTCACCAAAAAACGTAGGTAAATCAACTAAATTTATCCGGTCAAGGAGTGCTGAAGCACCACGAATATCCGGTAATTTTGATGCTTCAAAAACGTATTGTTTAATCTTTGTCGCACCACCATAAACTAACCCAATACGTGTTTCTTGTTGCCAGAGGTCACGATAATCGTTGTGTAACTCTTTAATGGTTTTGGGGAAGTACTCCTTTGGATTTGGAATATCGTAGAGATACTGTGCCTGTTGAACAACAGATATCGTACTTTCTGGCACATCCTGCCCTTTTTGCAATGCTTGTCGCATTTGATGCAACGTACTGAGTTCATCCTGATTGAGATTGTGCTTTTCGCCCCAAGCAAGACACCAGGCTAATGCAGTAATTGTGCGTATGCGAGAATCGTTTGTCATCGGCTTAAATCAAAGCAATGAGTGATTAGTCTCAACCTACCAGTAGTCTTATTTTCTACTGAGATACTTTGGTAGGAAGTAACTTTTTTATCTGTTAACAAATTACACTACTGTATACTGGGTGTCCAGTAAAAATAAAAAAATTTCGTATTTCTCCCTGGTTGGTAATGAATATTTATCTTCGGGAAGGAATTGGCTCAAAGTATGGACTCGAAAGTTAATTTATCTATTCTGTCAATGATCTATATCACTACACATAGCCAGCAGTATTTGATACATTTGTCCCCTGGTAGTGAAGCTTTTATGCTTTAATCTACTGAGTATCTTGATCACAGTTAGGCGACGAAAACACCTTTCAGTGGAGTAAATGAAGCATGAACGGTCAAACTATTTATCAACATCTAAGTAATCTTGACTTGTTAGTTGGTACTTTAACAATCATTTTTTCGATAGCTACTGGTTCGCTTCTCACTTACAAAGTTATGAATACTATCTTGAAACGAGAAAAAATTTTCTTTCATAACTTACAAAGAAAAATTAAAGTATTTTATCCACCTTATGAGAACAATAAAGAGATGGAGGTCGAATTTGAAGAAATTAAAAACAATCGTTTATTTAATGCAGATTTTAGGACTTGCGATATTCGTAAAATTAATAATATAGATACCAAAAGCCTTGTTATTATCGGTTGTGGCTCTGATTTTAGTTACTTTGAATCCGTATATATTAAAGCAACACAATACAAAATACCTGTCATTATTTATACTTATGGTGATAGTCGAGCATTGGAAAGTAAACATTGGGATTTATTAAATAGATACCAGTGGTACTCTGTCTGTAACACTCCTATTCGCCTAATTTCTGACGTTTTCACTATTCTCTCTACTTTTACCTATGAAGATAAATAAGAGGTTATTGATAAAGTAAAAATAAAACTATTTTAGTGACTGACTTTTAAAAGTTAAGGGATTATCAACAAAAAACAAGGCTGGGAGAATTGAGGCAACTGGGGAAACCTGCGCTAGATTTAGCGGTGCGTTGGGTTAAAGCGGTAATACACTCACTCTACTTAAGATTTACGGTGTTGCATAGATGCGGGATGAATTGGCGGGTTAAACCATTGATAATTCGTTTCAAAGTGGGAGAAATCATCCCATGATTCAGCAAAGCTAGATTTACTACTGTAACTCGGCAAAAGGTTTTTATTGAGGGAATAGCGATCGCTCTCTTAGCACTGGTGGTTCTGGGTTAGGGCAAGCGATGTCTGCGACAAGACGAAGCGTCTACGCACTGATAAAATTGCTTCCACCTGGGCGACTATCTTGGCCCGTCGGGAAATGGGCGAATCACTGGGGGCGATCGCTGATGATTTAAAGATGCTGCCGTTGACTGTTAAAAATCTGGCATTGACAATTTTTTGGAGTTCAAAAAGTTCACATCACTGAGTCAAAAATTTGTTGCGCGGTTAGATTGAACTGACAAAAAGTAGGAGACACTATAAGGTTTGTTCCTCTAAAGGGTGTCATTTGATATTCACCATCAATAAGTTCACAGACAAAAATAGTCGGAACTTTGGGACTACCAATAAATACACGTCCACCCAACGCTGCATAATCCACAATCCAATATTCAGGTATACCCATAGCTTCATAGTCACGAAGCTTATCGTAATAATCATCCTGCCAGTTGGTTGACACTACTTCAACTATTAGTTTGACCGAACTAGCATTATGGATAACTGATTCCTTCTTCCAGCGTGTTTCGGTATCAATAGTTTCTTGATTTAAAACAATAATATCCGGTTCGTACCCTGATTTTTCTCGGTATGGTTTAATAATGGATTCTTTCGGTATAGTCCAGATACCGCGCTTACCCATCTCTCTAATTGTGATCAGTAATTCTTCAATCAAAAAACCAGCTAAATCAGAATGCTCCCCTTTAGGCTTTGGCATCTCCACAATCACCCCATCATGTAATTCATAACGTACTTCTGAGTTTTCTGGATACCATTCGATAAATTCATCGAAGGTCAGTAGCTTTAGTTCCCATTGTGTTTGACTCATAAAAGTTACTGGATTTATTTGTACTGTTCATTTATCCTTTTTATTATGCTAACGAAGTGATGATGCTCCCTTTGAAGGCTGAGTCCTCGTGTAAACCCTGTAACCCACAGCTTACAACCGATATCAGCCCCAGCGATCGCCGTTTCTACGTCAATTGAAACAAGTTTATTTAATTTTGAGAGATTAATCAAAGATTCATGAGATATTAAGTTGAAAAACTACTTCAGATAAAAACTTATGACAACCGAGCAAGAGCTTCAATCTCTTTTTAACACCTTAGATACCGATCAAGACGGCAAAATCTCCATTAATGATCTTTTTTTAACCAAACTTCTAAATTAGAGTTTTGCTGTGCTAAAGGAGTAAATAGCACATCAATTTATTTAATCTCTCCTGATATTTTTGATGATGATTTTACTTCCCCATAAGGTTTTAACAGTTCTTCCAGATAATATACGAGCAAATTCGTCATATGCAAATCGAAATTATTTAATTTGGTTTATTTACAATTGATTTTAAGTGATTAATAATAATATTTTATCTGTTTTTACAACATAATAACCTCAGCATTCCCCTCGATGAATCCTCAATCTGGATTTTGCATAACTCGGACTGTCTACATCTTCGCGGCGACCCTTGGAGGATGGGAAATGGATTCGGTATTATCGACTCAATACTGAGGATGTTGTGTTTGCTCAAGAGGTGTTGCAGTATCGGCAACTGCAACGATAAGAGAGGGAACAAAAGCGTCAGGAGGAACAGCAGATAAATGCCACTTATGCGGCTAGGATGCAGGTTCAGTATGGGATTAACACTCTGTCCACACCCCCCCTTAATGAAGATGGGAGTAATAATCGAGGGGTATGGACACAGATGAAGAAGTCAGTGATTCGTGGTGGGAGGGGGTAAAATATTACGCTCAGTTGGCGATTTGGAATCTGTGAAAAGTTTTACTCAGTACCCTAACCATTGATGAGCGATGGGGCGTGATGCTGAAATTTGAGGATTTTGAACAGGACTTGTTTGCTCAACTGGTGACAGATGCCCCACAGTGGACTGAATGGATGGTTTGAACGTATCGCGGCAGTACCCGTGACTCAATGTACTCATAGGGTAGGGGTTGGAGCGGGTTATTGAAACGAAGTGGAAATAACCAATCTATATTTATTCAGTTTGGGCATCTTGTTCTTTGATATATTTTTTTAGTTTGTCAATAGGTGCGCCACCACTTGATGCTACATAGTACGAACTAGACCAAAACAAAGGTTTCCAGTAAAACTTGTCAATATGCTCTTTAAACTCTTTACGGACAACTCTGCTGCTTGCAGATTTTCCAGTCTCGTAGGCGCAGAGTCGCCTAGCTCTACTCCACGCACTCGCAAAACTGCGGAAAATGCGGTCTTGGGGTCTCCCCAAGAGGAGCAATTTTCCAAGAGAGCGGGAAGCATGAAGCAACTAGGGGCGAAGAAGCGTCAAAAATCTACAGAAAATTTTGCTAAAAACGAACTGAGGGATGTAGAAACCCACAGTTCAGGCGAAGCCAACTGTGGGTAGTTCATGTTAATACTCAACCAATAACAATTGGTTATTTTGATCCCCCCAGAAGAAGCTTATCCACTTGTACTGTTAGCCATACGAGAGGGTAAAAAGCCAGGATAACATTCCTTTCGGTGTTGATTGCGTTGTTCGATAAGTTTTTCTAAACCTTTGAGACGGTCTTGCAAGCGTCTTAGAACACCAATAGCTCGAAAGTCTTGAAAACTATTCACGCCGAAATCTGTAAATGCCTTGGGATCTTGCTTGGTGCCAATCACTGCCATGACGTTAACCTGGGCGAATGTTGCCTCAACGCCAGGTAGGAAATTAGTAAGGCTATTCTCGTCCCGGATGATTCCTTTGATAGTTGGAATAGGCTGGTAGATAGCTCCTGGCATATTCGGAATAAAAGCCATATATTGGTATTGAATCCAGGCAATAGCTGAGTGTTGTGGGCCAGCAGTAAAAATGATTTGTGTCAGTAAATCAATCAACTGATCGCGGTTAGTCAGACGGGGTGGTAGAGAAGCTACACCAAAACCTTTCTCACTAATGGGTCTTTGTAAAGCTTGTATCCAATTTTGGAGTTCAAAATCCTCACGAATATCTCGGTTGGATTTGTAGTAAATTCCCACATATTGACTAACATATTCTTCTAAGGCTTTCCAGACTAGCAACCCGTCATCACGATAGGGAAAATCTACGAGTACAGAACGGTCATCGACACCGCGCTGGCGTAAATTAGTCGGAAGAGCAAAGTTACTGAAGTTGTTAAAAACTTCGCTAACACCTTGATTTGCAAGGTTGCGTGAGCTTTCAAGAGTGCCTCCTAAAATGATATCTACCAATCCTCCAGGATTAATCAGTACCTGATCCGCAACGGCATTGATTGCCATTGTGAACTCAAAATGGGGTTTTAGTAGCACATTCACGGGATGCCGAACTGCTAGTTCACGAACAGTAGCTAGTGCAATTGGTTCTAAAGCCAGATGAGTCTGCCCCAAGTGACGTACTAACTCATGGACATAAAAATCAGCCATCTGAGCGATCAGTTTCGCCAAAGTCCAGTCTACTCCATCCATCGGTGTGCAAAGCAGACTTATTCCGGGAATTTGTCCTAGTTGAATGGCAATAGGGATTAAGCACGAATCCCTGCGATTGCGATCGGCATAATAGAGGGCGATTGGGGCGGTGAGAAATTTATTCGGTTGCGGAATAACAGTATCACTATCAAGTAATGCATAATCGGTGACAAACAGATTGCCATTTTGAATGGCACTTTTGACAGTTTCCCTAACGTACCCTTTTCTATATACTCTTCTGAGCACAGTTTGAAAAATCTCATCCGTTATTCTAAGTTTTTGAGTCAGGCTATAATTCAGTGCCAAGACATTGGTTAATTCCATTGGGTTGGGGCCAGATTGCCTCTGTTGCGTGAATTTGACATCGCTTCGGAAGGTCTTGGCAACATCTGGTAAAGGTAAAACCGGAAAAACCGCTGCGTAGTCTTCCAGACTGAGAAATGACTGTGGATTCTGCAAAAATGCTTGTTGATTTGCTGCTATTTTCTCTGACAAAGTTGCACGATTATTGGTATACCCTTGGGAAAAAACCTCTTGAACTGGTAAAGTTGCCACACGAACAGCAGTCGGTAGCCGCAATGCGACCTGGTATTGTTGACGTGTTTGTTCTAGCTGCTGTTGACGCTCTTGCTGAGTCGTCAGTTGATCGTACTGCGGTAAAGTCGGGATCTGTCCATTATCAGGAGAGCTTGGCTTTGAAGGTTGAGTATCACTTCGGATTAAGTTTTCCAAACCAGGGGTACAGGCAAAACCCAACACCGCAAGCATAGTACGGCGCGATATGACGTATTGCTCTATTAATTGTTGGTGTCTTTGCTGTCGAGTCGGTAAGCGCATTACATTATCCTCCTCAAAAACCCTACTTTTCACCAACAAAAATCATACAATGTCCATTCGTTTTTGTGTAAAATACGATACTTATCTTTAAATTATTACAAATGGGGTGTTAATCTGTGGTGTCCAGTTAGCTAGTCTTGGCGTAGGTCACTGAATGCTACATAGTTTGAAGCGATGTGAGAGCTAATTCATCAGCGTAGGCGTAGCCCGCCGCAGGCATCGCTAATTTGGCTTCATGTCAGCACAAAGTTATTCATCCTCCTCGTCATAATCATAATCGTCGCTAAAATCTTTACCATGTTGTTCGTACCACAAACGTTCTTCTTCAAGGGCAACTTCTGTCTCTATTCTTTTTCTCTCTATGATTTCTGCTTCTAAGATTTCTTGCTGCTTTTTTTCTTTTTCAAATCTTTCTCCTTGTAGGGTTTCTTTCTCGACCCTCTCCCTCTCAATTAAGATTAATTGCTGCTCAATTCGCCAACAGTAGAAATCCAAAGCTTTACCTGTGGCTGCACCTGTTACCGCACCACCGACTACAAAGATGAGTCCAGTTTTCCAGCCTTCAATGGGATTACCGCTCCATACAAGGCTTTTTTGGTTGAACCACACCAGCAGGGAGTAGACAATAATTCCAACCACTGTATTGATTATGGCGAAAATTCTAGGTGTCATCTCAGTCTGGCGGAGTATCAGCCATTGCCCCAGACAGAGTATTGCACCAAAAATGACAGCAGCGATGGCCCATGAAAGTGGTCAAGCTGCGGGTCTATATCGACCAGCAGAACACGACATGCTGTGAAACAAGGTGTCCTTTTTAAATCCCCTAGATTTATTTATGGGGATTATCTTTTTACTTTTTACTTTTTAAAAGGGTCTGCGTGCTATGCACCTTATCCAGTCTGCTTTATAGCTTTTTTCTCACCCCATCAGGTGTAAAAGTTTGATCTAATTCATGGCTTAATTCATTGGTAACATTTGATAAGGATAATTCTATTGCGTTTAAAATTCTATCCAGCCGATCAGAATCAAAATTTATACAGAGAACTTTTATTACCTCGTCAGGATGTCTGATAGAAATAGAAAGCAAATTTTAAAATTCATAATTTTGCCATAAAACTGATTTTTGCAAAAGGTCTATTCTTTTGTTATGACTTACGATTCAATGTGGAACTCCCAGAGATGCTAAATTTAGATTTTAGTAAAACCAAAAATAATATAGACAATGCTCGATATGTAATTTTTCATCAATGCGATCGCCGATAAAATTGTAGGTAAGAAAAAGGTTATAAAACGTAAAAAACAAGATAATTGCTCAAAATACAACCAAATAACGCATTTTATGGTGAATAATAACCATAAGTAAGTCAGCTTGCCTTGCACATACTACTAATTTAAGCACAATTATATAAGATTGGTGAATTAAAAGCACTTTAATCTGGTACTGGGTTTTTTCCAAAATTTACACTTGCATCAAACCAGATAATGCGCTAATGTGTTGTCAGATGCTAAACAAGTAGCAATGCGATCGCTTTCTTTGCACTTTTTTGCAAAAATATCAGCACAAGACAGCTTTCACTCCTCTATTTATTAGAGGTTAGATCAAATTGTCTATGCTCTCCTGTAACTAAATAAAGATGTATTCAAGCTATGAAATTCATCTTTAGAAAGGATTTTATGGTTTCAGATTTCCTCATGTAAGTTTCCATTAATAGCGGAGAAAAATCATGCAGAGAACTTTATCAGCAATTTTGGTTGCATCTTTTCCGATTGCCTTTATTCCCTTTATTCATTCCACTAAAGTAAATGAGGCTAACAATGAATTTGAAAAAACTCTAATTTCCCCTACTCCTGCTAGTACTCTTTCTAGTGATACTTGTAAATCTAAATTGGAGGATTACCCTTAGATGCATTCAGAGTTATCCTCGTGTTCTGTCGCTATTTAGGAGAAATTTTTCTCCTAAATACGGCTTACTTAGTAGGCTAACTGATAATTAAAAAACAGATAAGCCTCGTGTGAAAACATCAGTAAAATTGCCGGCATCTAGTATGTCTGTGATAAAAAACAGGTTAACGATTAGATATTTGGGTGTGGACTGAAGTTGCACAGTCGCTACAACTATCAAATGTCATTGAAACCATACTGATGAAAGATACCCATTGGATTAATCTGGATTTATCTTTTTGATCGTCAAACAATTGATTTTTGAGCAATATAGCCATACTAACTTGTTTGAGCCAGATACTTAGAAGTCTTCTAGATACTTAGAAGTTTTCTAAGTCCAGTTAAAAGGAGGGAAGGAGAAAGCAATGCTTCCTTCCTATCTGACCAAAATGTACATAACCCTACCCCCAATAAGATAGCCCTGACGAGGTTTCATCTTTTCTTAGTGCCATTCGGCTATGATGCAATAAGTTAAGCTCAATAGAAATACTTAGCATCTGCTAATCTGACTCATTGTCTCAGATTTCTGATTATGTTGCGAAAAGTTTCTATCTTTCAGCAGCTTTTATAACAATAAATAGTCGATAGTATGGGTTAATATAATCGCTGGAAAACATACAGACTATTTGTTAGTTAATCGAGATTGATAAAAATATTTTTACAACATAATCTTCTGGTTGCTGGAGACAATGAATTATTGATTATAGCTCCAGTCATTAGATAATAAGTCGAATCAATAAACAAGCAAAACAATGTTTTTCTAGAAGTAAAATTGGTAATTATTTCAGATTTTTTGGAACCTATTTGTTTTATCGATGATGAATAATGCAATTTTAAATGAGTATAAATAAGGATGGAACAGCAAATTAAAGAAGCTATAGGTTTAGGGAGTCCTCAACTACAACTAGAGCCAGAAGCAATGTTAAATGTAAAGGAAAAACTACAAGCGCTACTTTATGAAATTCGACCTCATCGTGATGGCTCTCCTATTACCAATTTGAAGTTAGACAAAATTACTGCGGCAGAGATTGAACAATTAACAATGGAATTAGAGCGCATCAATCCTAATCCTAATTTTCTCCTTGACGCTATTGATTTGCTAGAGGGAGCTTGGCAACTACAATACTCCACTGCTAGAGAAATCTGTTCTTTAGACTCCCTTCCATTAGGATTCAAACTGGGTAAAGTCTATCAACTGATTGATGTTAGCAATAAATCGTTTTTGAATTTAGCTTATGTGAAACATAATCTTGGCATCCTATCTGGATATGTCAAGGTGACAGCTACTTTTGAGCCTGCCATCGCAGATTTATGGCCTTTAGCAAACAAACGCATTAACATCTATTTTGACAAACACTACCGAGCGATTGAGAAAATTATTGGTATTGAGACTCCCCAACTAAATCCATTTAAGGTTGTTTCAGTTAATAATTCTCTTGGCAGAGTTGACACCCTTGATATTACTTATTTAGACGAAAAGTTAAGAATTGGGCGTGCTGGAAATGGCAGTTTATTTATTCTTAGGAAAGTTAATGATTTTACCGATCAGCAATATAATTTGCATCGTTAAACACGATGAAATAAATCTTGAAGTGATACGAAATAATGAAAATAATTTGTACAGCTTTCATCTCATTCGAGGCTAATATTTTTTGATTTTACTAAGTTAGGTTTGAATATTTGACTTTTGCCACTCTTCAGATGTACGGAGCTTGTTCAAAACTCAAATAGGACTTCTATAGATAGTTATTGTTTAAACAAGTAGCTCTAAGTAAATGGTCAGTCAACAATCAGAAGAATTTGATAAAGAGATGTTATTAGAAGGTTACAAACTACTGCAATATCTATCTAAAAAAGTAGGACGGATGACGCTGCTAGCCCGTAGCTTACAAACTCAAGAGCTAGTAACGATCAAAATACTTCTTTTTGACAAGGGAATTGAATGGAGTGACTTCAAACTGTTTGAACGAGAAGCGGAAACTCTCAAAGTACTCTCCCATCCTGCTATTCCTCGTTATCTTGACTACTTTGAGCTAGATAAACCTAACTATAAAGGATTTGCACTCGTACAAAGTTATATCTCGGCCCGATCTCTGCAAGCAGAAATTGAAGCAGGGCGTACTTTCAGTGAAGAAGAAGTCAAGCAAATAGCAAAAGATGTGCTAGAAATTCTCCAATATTTGCATGGGCGACAGCCATGTATAATTCATCGTGATATTAAGACTAGTAATATTCTTTTGACAGATCGCTCTGGAAATAGTGTTGGTTATGTGTCTTTAGTTGATTTTGGTTCGATACAAACTGGTCTTAGAAAAAATAGTAGTATGACGGTTGTTGGAAGCTATGGATATATGCCACCAGAACAATTTAATGGTAGGGCTACTTCCGCTTCTGACTTTTACAGTTTGGGAGCAACCTTAATTTATTTAATAACAGGTCATCATCCAGCAGATTTACCAGATATAGACCTGCGAATTCAATTTGAGCAAGTTGCTAATATTAGTTTTGGCTTTAGTAATTGGTTGAAGAAAATGACAGAACCTATTGCCAGCCAACGCTTCGCTAATGCTGAAGAAGCTATGCGCTCCTTAGAAGAAAGCGGACATACAACTCAAGCTCAGAGAAAGACGACTAATTCAACAGTTTTCCCTCTTGCTGATAGTAAAGTAGTTTTGAATAAAAATGAGAATTTCATAGAAATTATTATTCCATCAAAAGGTTTAAGTATAAATATAATTGAAGTGTGTTTATGGATTTCAATTGTTACCATAGCTATACTATTTTTCGCAGTTTTTATAATAGCAATTCAGCAAATTACACTCCTTGCATTCAAAGTTGGCTTCTGCTTTTTCTTCGCCACATTTTTCATAAATTTAGTTGTTCTTTTAATTAAAAATATTTTGTATGTTTTGCTGCATTTATTTGGAAATATGCGATTATGTATTACTCAAAAAGATATTTTACAGACATTTAATGTTTTTGGAATTGAGTTTCATCGTATTTCGGCTAGCCCCAGGCAAAGTATTATCCAACTAGAATACACAAAAGATATCGAAAATAGACCTTACATAACACTCTGGACAGTCGATAGAAAGTATGAAATTTTTACCAACGACATTGAACCTTTTCCTGTTACTCCTTTAGAACTTAATTGGCTAGCTGGTGAATTAAGTGAGTGGTTGAAATTACCAATTTCTAGAGAGTAAATTTTCAGTGATGTATTTAGACGAATAGTTCGAGATGTTCCATGACGAGAGCCAATCGTCTACAAAACTGAAGTCAAACGATTTTCTCTTTTCCAAAAGTGTTCAAGTTACCCTACAATTCAAAAATGCAGATGTTATGAACGAGATATTGAATAGAATCGAAATATACTTCCAAAAGTATTTACCAGAAATGCTAGATACTTTAAATCCTAGAGCAACCGCCAGTGAAATTGAAGCAGTAGAAAATCAACTGGGAATCGAATTTCCCTTATCATTTAAAGAATTATACAAGTGGCATAATGGGCAGATAAAGGGATCTTACCTTAGACTTTTTGATGAGCTGGAATTTTTGTCTCTAAACGAAATTTTGATAAATTGGCGACTATGGGCAGAACTTGTTGATAATGGCATAAATGATGACCTTTCTGGTGAGTCTTACATCCCTGGAAAAGTCAAAAAAATGTATGCTAATAAAAAATGGATTCCTTTTGCTTTCGATGGATTTGCTAACTATGTAGGTATCGATTTAGATCCAGGGGAGCAAGGTAAGGTAGAGCAAGTGATAAGTTTTGGTATAGATGAATACTTCAAGTTTGTTTTTGCAGATGATTTTGAAACTTTTCTAGGTTGGTTTGTTACTCAAATAGAACTAGGCAACCATAAGATTTTTTGCAGAACCAGAATCAATACAAATAGCTCTGATGGGATCAGGAATTTTCTTTCTTATTGGAAAGCTCTTTTTCCACAAAAATTTCGATCGGAATTTAACGAATTCTAAAGTCTTAAATTACAACTTGCATATACGCAAATAGGTCTTAAGTCTTCATCTCGCAAGTTTTCATCGCATCAGAAGCAGACATTTTCTTGATTTTACTAAGATTAGGTTTTAACAAATGCTCAAGCGAGTTGTGATTATAGGTGCAGGGCCTTCTGGAGTTCTTCTTGCTCATTACCTGCTACGTCGTGATGCTGACTATTACGTTGAAGTTTATGAACGCCGCAGTGACCCACGAACACTTCCATTTTCTCAATCTAGAACGTTTCCAATTGCCCTCAATGAACGGGGAATCAAAGCCCTAAGTAAACTTGATGGAATGCTCGCAGATGTCAAAGCGGTGAGCTTGGAAGGTATTGGCTCACTCATTCATCTAGAGAATGGTAAAACGCTACTTTTTCCAAGGCGAAAACCCTTGTTGTTTCTTAATCGCACACAATTGGTCATCACGCTGTTAAAAACTTTGACTGCTCAATATAGTAGCGATCGCCTCAATATTCACTTTGACCATCAATGCAAGGGAGTTGATTTTGAGACAAAAACAGTCAGCCTTGAAAAAACAGCAGGCAATTGTACAGTAGAAGTTAATGTTGATTACGACTTATTGATTGGTGCAGATGGAGCGCGATCGCGAGTTAGAGAGCAGTTTCTCTCGACAAACGATTTTGAGTTAGAACAAAGATACACTCCCTCTGCTTACAAATCCATCTTTTTACCTAGTGAAAGTGGAACTTCCCTCAAATCAGGCTATATCCATAATTGGAGAGCAAGCAACGGAATGTTAGCAGTACTGGTGCATGACATAAATGGCTTGCTTGTTGGAGTTGTTAACTTTCCTCGTAAGGACAACACCATTGCTAACCTCTCTACAAAAGAGGAAGTATTACAATTCTTTTGCTATTACTTTCCAGAAATTGCTCAACTTTTACCAGAATCAGAAGCTGAAGCATTTCTAAATCGTCCCATATCAAACGTTTTGAGGATTCGCTGTAATCCCTATCATCATGGGGAGAGCGTTTTGCTGATTGGCGATGCGGCTCATGCCACTTCTCATTCATTAGGTCAGGGTTGCAATGCTTCTTTTGAAGATGTAGCTTTTTTTGATGAGTTACTAGATGAGTATTCTGATAACATCGCGGAGGCGATCGCACAATTTACTCTACGTAGAAAGCCAGATGCTCACGCCTTAGTTGAGCTAAGTGATTATACCTTTCCTTTGTCTAATAAACTACTGTTTTTTGAGTCATTTATTAGAAAAAGAACTGCTGAGTTTTTGCATCAACGATTTCCCAAATACTTCTCACCTTCGTTGCTTCAACTTCTTGTAGAAACCACCATACCATACTCTAAAATTTTGAATTCTCATAAGGGTTGGATTTCCAAGGTAAAACAGGCAAACGAGAAGTTTTTACAAACACAAAAATAAAAGTAAAAACAGAGATTAACTTGAAAATCAATGAGTTTTTACTGAAATCAAGAGACTAATAGAGTAAATTTTGTAGATTTCCTTAAGAGCTTGTTTGAAAAGGGTTAACTTGAGCCTCAAGTGCGACTCAGTGGCGCGATCTCAAATCCCAAAACTCTGATTCTCTCGTAGCAGTTTCTCGGTAGGCAGGGTAGTGAAACACACGCTTGAGGACTTTTCAAACATCCTCTTAGCTCTCAGAATGGAGAGTTATCTATAATATACTGAATTTTATTCAAAAGCCTTTCTCAACAAGCTTTTTGAGACATAATGGAAAAAGTCAGGACTGGCTTTGCTCATAATTATAATGTTCATAAATTCTCAATGGCTATTATCTGGTTTAGATAAATTTTCATAAAAATAATTTTCATAAAACCATTTCTCAGTGTAGAATATACTTTTAGTTACTAAGATTGTAATTTTGCTAGGTAATAGCAAGTCTAAATAATTTAATTACATTGAAGAAAAAGTCAGGAGTCAAAGTCAAGATTTCTAATGACTCACTCTAAACGTTCGCAGAGCGTCCCGTTGACGCAGCCTCTTGTAGAGAAGTCTTTATGCTGGGCAATCAGTGGAGGAGTCAGACCCTCGACTGATTGACCTCGACCAAATTTAAATTTGGTGCAAATATTAAACTCTCACGAGCAATTTTATCGTAAGGGCTGAGGCGGACATGATATGACAAATAATTGGCGAAATTTAGTCTCTTTATAAGTAGTAATTTAGGACAATATGATTCGGAAAGGTAAAATTAAAAGACTTGAGAAAACAGATATCAAAGATGTTGACAGTTCAAAAAGCTCACAAATAAATTTCATATTGGGATTGGGCTTTAAATTCGACCGTGATAATAAGAAATCGATTTCTGCACAGCTTTACGAGCAAATTCGTGATACAATTCTAGCAGGAAAAAAAGGGTTTCTCCCTGGTTCGGAGTTTCCTACAACACGAGACCTTGCAATCGGCCTAAAAATTGGGCGGAACAGTGTGTCTGCTGCTATAAAACAACTTGTACGAGAAGACTATATTGAAGTAAAAGATCGATCTGGTATTTTTGTAAAAGCAGGTAAATTGCTAATACAAGCAAGTCAGGAAGACTTAGACAAATTGAAAGAAGGGGAAGAGAAGTTAAAGCCCCTTAAAGCATCTAGAAGGAGTCAAGATATTAAACGCTGCAAAGATGAAATGGTGTTAAATACCGAAATGGAGCAAAATCCCCATAAAAGCGTCATAAGTGCGTTACATCCATGCAAACCCGATCCATCTCTCTTTCCCTCGAAAATTTTCTGGAAGCCGTTGAAAACATACTTGGAGAATCGTGATCATTGGGTAGAATGCAATCCACAAGGGAATTTACGCTTGAGAGTTGCTATTAGAGATTATTTAAAAGCGAATCGAGCTATCAAAGACATAAACGAGGATCAGGTGATTATTGTCTCTGGTGTACAACAAGCTGTAAATCTTGCAGCATACGTACTTATCGATGTACATGATTCAGTATGGATCGAAAATCCTGTCTACCTGGGCATTAAACATGCGTTACTAAAGGCAGGTGCTGATTTGATTCCTGTTCCTGTAGATGAGCAAGGGCTTAATGTTAAAGAAGGTAGAAACCTAAAATTAACAGCACGAATGGCTTGTGTTGCACCTTGCCATCAATTCCCAATGGGAGTAGCAATGGGCCTAAAACGACGATTTGAATTGCTCGAGTGGGCAAAAGAGTGTGAGGCATGTATCCTAGAAGATGGTTTCTCTGAAGAATGTGTTGCTCAACCGATTCAAGCCCTTAAAGGAATAGATCCTTACGATCGAGTCATTTACATAGGTACCTTTAATAAGATTCTATATGGTTCTTTACGATTGGGGTATATGGTTGTGCCAAAGCATTTAGTTGATCAATTTATGGATGCGCTTAAGGCATCTGAACGAAGTTTACCTGGAGAAACTCAGGCACTTGTGGCTGACTTTATGGAACAAGGACACTTTATGCGCCACATAAACCAAATAAAAAAGACTTATGAAGCGCGACGGCAACTATTTTTAAAAGCAATGAAAGAATTGACTTCACTAGAACTAATTAATATAGAAAATATAGACAAGATAGACGAAAATCAGGGGCTGCAAATAGTCGGCTATCTGGAAGAAGGATTTAACGACATAGACATTGCAGATCGACTTGAAAAAAAAGAAGGAATTATAGTAAGACCTCTATCAAAGCATTTTTATGAAAAACCTGAGAAAGAAGACAGTCAGGATAAGAATACAAACCCACCAATACGAAAAAACGGGTTAATTATGGGTTATACAGCACGTAATGAGGACAAGATTCAAGAAGAGGTGGGTATTTTAAAGCGTGTCTTACAGGATGGAAAAACAAAATAGACTTATATGCAAAACGTAAATGCTTACTGTGAATTGGTTTGGCCGATTCCGAATAAAGGGTTAAAAGTTCTGGCCCTTGGGGAGGATTGAGAAACTTGCCAGTCCATAAAGGAAAAATCCTGGTAGTAGATGACGAAGCCAGTATCCGCCGAGTTTTGCAGACACGTCTAGAAATGATTGGCTACTTAGTAGTCCAAGCTAGTGATGGCGAATCAGCCTTGTTAGCAAATCATCGAGAAGCCCCAGACCTCATAGTTCTGGATGTGATGATGCCAAAATTGGATGGTTATGCCTACGGCGGGCTACGCCTACGCACTTCTTGATTTTGGCTAGTAGCTTTAAATTATGAAAATGCAAAAATCCTGATTTTTGGGGTTCATTTGGGTGATAGTTGTGTATTGCTGATTGTGGATACTACAAATTGAGAGTACTAAGTTTTTTCATGTTGATTACTGGGTTCGGCGCGACCCTGTCACAGATATTCGCTGGTGCCCAGAACAAGGCAATAGCTGAAATTATCTCCAAAATCACCCCAGATAATACCCTTGGGAGTGAACGTTCTACAGTCACACCGCAAAATCAGCTAGTTGACAGAATTGATGGCGGAGCAATTCGCGGTACCAATCTCTTCCACAGCTTTCAGGAATTCAATATTGGGGAAGGAAGAAGTGCATATTTCGCCAATCCAACAGGAATTGAGAACATTGTTAGCCGAGTTACAGGCCGAAATCTTTCACAGATTTTCGGAACTTTGGGTGTATTAGGAAAAGCTAACCTATTTTTAATCAACCCCAACGGCATTATTTTTGGGGCAAATGCCAAACTGGATATCAGTGGCTCATTTGTAGCTAGTACCGCTAGTAGTGTGGTTTTTGCTGATGGGATAAAATTTAGTGCAACTAATCCGCAAGCACCACCACTATTGACGATTAAAGTTCCCATTGGCTTGGAATTCGAGAATATACCAGGGGCTATTAGTTTACAGTCAGCGCGTCTAGTTATGCAGCCAGATAAAACCCTGGCGCTAGTGGGTGGTAGCGTCAGTTTAGACAATGGCACGATCATAGCTCCAGGAGGTCGAATCGAGTTAGGGGGATTGGCGCAAAAAGGCACGGTAACACTAAATCAGAATGGTAGCTTGAGTTTTCCTACTGATTTAGTTCGCGGCGATGTTTCCCTAACTCAGGGTTCACAAGTTAATGTCCGGGCTGGCGATCGCGGTAGTATTGCGATCGCGGCTCATAATTTAAATATTGCTCAAGGAAGTATCTTACGGGCAGGTATTGCTTCTTCCCAGGGTACTGTTGATAGCAAAGCGGGAGATATTGATATTAGTGCTACAGAGGCAGTTACTCTTTCTGGTACTGGTTTTATTTCTAATGCAGTGCTTGCTAACGCCAAAGGTAAAGGCGGTAATATTAATTTAACAGCGCGATCGCTCGCCGTAACTGGAGGTTTTCAAATCTTTGCTGGCACTTATGGGCAAGGAGATGTCGGCAATGTGAATATCAATGTCGCGGATACGGTACTCTTTGATGGTGTCGGGACAAATGGGATTAATACTGGTGGCTATAGTTCCATCGCCGATGGTGGTACAGGTAAAGGCGGTAATCTCAACATCATCGCAAAGTCCCTCGCTGTTACTAACGGGGCTATTCTGGAAGCTAGTACTGTTGGACGGGGTGATGCTGGTAGCGTGAATATTTTCGTCCGTGATACAGCTTTATTTGACGGCGAGGCTGCTGATTTTAATCAGGTATCGACTTCTACATTTAGTAGTGGTGCTTACAGTCGTGTTGACTCTCAGGGAGTGGGAAATGCTGGTAGTGTTAATGTCTCAGCCGGAACAGTGAAAGTAAGCAACGGTGCGGTTCTCACCAGCAGTACTGCTGGTAAGGGAAATGCAGGCAATGTAATTATTAATGCTCATAATATTCTCTTCGACGGTGATGGTCGTTTTAACGATCTTCCTGGATTTGGATTTTTTCAATCCAGTGGTGCGTTCACCAGTGTAAAAAATAGAGGTCAGGGAATTGGCGGTAATGTGATAGTTAATACCGATTCTTTATCTTTGACCAATGGTGCTGTCATCGTTACCGGCACTCGTGGACGCGGAGATGCAGGAGATATTTTGATTAATCTGGCTAATACTGTAACTATTGCTGGCAATGCTTACGATGGATATTCCAGTGGACTTTACAGCAATACCGAACCCAGTGGAATTGGTCGGGGAGGAGAAATTACAGTCAATGCAGCCACTTTACGGGTGCTGGATGGAGGTGTAATCAATGCCTTAACTGCAAATGCCCAGAGGGGAGGTAGTATTGTAATTAACGCTCATACCTTAGAAGCCACTAATGGCGGACAAATTGTTACCTCTACTCGTAGTAGTGGCAATGCAGGTAATATCACACTTAATGTCTTAGATAGTATAAACCTGGCTGGTAGTGATTTGAGTTATGGCGATCGCGCTTTGAAAAATATTCAAATTGGTGTGGATACATTTACCAATCAAGGTGCTGCTAGTGGAGTCCTAGCTAGTACCGATGTGAATGCAACAGGCAATGGTGGTAATGTATTCATTTTATCCAACCAATTAAATCTCAAAAATCAGGCTGTAATTACCGTTAGTAGTCAAGGATCAGGAGTTGCCGGAAATATCGAAATATCCGCTAAAACTATCGACTTGCAAAATCAAGGTGCAATTACAGCAGAAACAAAATCAGCTAACGGTGGGAATATTCTCCTAAAAGTAAAGGATTTACTGTTAATGCGTCAAAACAGCTTGATATCTACCACGGCTGGGACTGGACAGGCTCCTGGCAATGGTGGGAATATCAGAATTAATGCCAGAAATGGTTTTGTTGTTGCTGTTCCCCAGGAAAACAGCGACGTGATTGCAAATGCTTTTGAAGGACAGGGTGGGGTTGTTGAAATTAATGCCCAGCAAGTTTTTGGATTAGAATCCCGCCAACAGCTAACTCGACAGAGTGATATTACAGCCTTTTCACAAACCAATCCCCAACTTAACGGTGTGATTGAAATCAACACACTCGGTATCGATCCGACTCAAGGATTAGTAAATCTACCAAGTGAACCGCGTAGCGTTGAAATTAGTGAAGGTTGCGATGTAAGCCCAAGTAAATCAAAACGGGTACGATTTGTCAATCGCGGACATGGAGGAATACCATCGCGCCCCGAAGAACCGCAGAATGTAGAAATGTTTGTGGCAAGATGGATTGATTTGGATAGTGATATTGAAAATGAGTTAAACAGACCAATCAGTGAGAATTCTCCACGCAGTTATGCTATTACCAATCCTTCAAATAGCGCGACAGGTTCAACAACAACTTCTACAAATTCTCTTTGCGTAGAAAAGTAATAAGCTGAAAATATTTTAATTTGCATCTGTCCATTAAAGAATTATCGCTTACCGCGAAAATCAAAGTTGAAGAGGAGCGTACACGCTCGTTACCAGCGTGCCGAGAAAATGAACTATTTTAGTGATATTTCAGTGCTTAAATATTCATCTCATCGTCACCCTTACTTACAATTTTCTCGCTAACCATCTTGACAAATCCTGTTTGAAATGGAATGAAACAGCCCTGCTTAGAAATGGGGGAAATAGGAAATCCGGTTCCCTCCTCAATACATACGGGGAGGGTTATGGTGCGCTAAAAGGTATGTGGCATAAGCATTTGAGCTTAAGTTGATACCAATGAGCTATATTATGCCCTGCTTAGTCAAAAACATCTTAATAACTGTATATATCTCTTTTTTCTGCGCTTTACTATAACCACCATGCTCTGCACCACGAACAGTATATAACTGATTTGTAACCCCGATATTACGCAATGCTTGATGGAGTCGAGTTGCATGACTGTAAGGTACAAACGTATCCTTTTCACCATGTATTGTTAGGATAGAAGGTAATCCCCGACGAACAAAGTTAATTGGGGAAATACTTTTAGCAAGTTCTAATTTTCGTGATGTGATTTTATTACCAAACCACTGTAAAGCGAAGTATTTTTGATTATGGCCAATGAGTAAATCATTAACATCAGTAATACCTGACCAGTTAATAATACTTGCAACTTTGAGCGGTTCATTCCCAGGACAAAGCTGGTCAAATTTAGTCACATTGGGTATAGTTCCTGCTGTGAGTGCGAGATGTCCACCTGCGGAAAACCCTGTTAATACAATCTTTTTGGTATCAAAATTGTACTTTGCAGCGTTGCGAATAACCCAGCGTAAAGCACATATTGAATCTTCAACAGCTGCGGGTGCTAGTGCAGTACTTGCCAATCTATAATCAATATTAACGACTGAGAATCCCCAATTGAAATAAGGTGCAAAAAACGGCTCATCTCCGTCATCTTTACTTCCTTTTATCCAGCCTCCGCCATGAATAACTATTAATATAGGACGCAAACCTGTTTTTTTGTTCCGATAAAGGTTTAGTTTTAGCGGATGATTATTAACTGTTTGGTAAGTAATATTATATTGAACGACATAATCTATTGATTTATTAATTCCTATAGCAGTATTCGTAAATATTTGAATACATAAAAATGTAATAACCAATAAGTTTGCTTTTCTCATATTTTACAACACCAAAGTTATGCTAATTTAAACTTCTCTTTTTGCAACAGACTTAATTTTTGGTTTTAAAACCCCATCTGCTATCATCTTCTGCTTGAGAATATCAATCAGAATCTTTGCGCCATGTTCCGTTGGATGAACACCATCACTGGTGCGAACTTGTCCGCGTTTACCAGTATTATCTGCACCAACTGGAGAAAATTTTCCATTGACAGCAAATGCTTCCCAAGTATCAATAAATTCAATTTTAGGGTGTGTTTCGGCAACTTTTTTGTAAATGCGGTTGAAAATAGGGAAGAATTTGTTATATCTAGCTACATTAGAGATTGGGTGTCCCATCCAGTAGACTTTCCGCACAGAATAGCCATCAAGTAATTTAGCATAACGTTCTACACGTTCTTCGTAGGCTTTTTCCCAGTCTGGTGTTAACTCATTCCGAAACTTTTTATTAATATCTAAAATACTTTGGTCATCATTTCCACCAAAAACAACTACCATTACATCTGGATGATGTTGTTGAATAAGTTCGCGTGTATGGAAATACCAGTTATAGAAATCAATCCGGTTTAGTCCAGTTGAAATTTTGAATGCAACTGTGATTTTATCAAAATCATAATCTGTTTTTTTAACAGCATTCTCAAATGCTACGCTGAGGTAATACATAATAGAATCTCCAGTGAGTAAAAAACGCTTGTAAGGTAATTGGTTCGTTAACTCTGGAGGATTTTTGATTGCTTGTAAATCAGCTATTTTTGTTAAAAATAACGATTTTATACCATTTGAATTAGACTGTTTTCGAGTTTTTAACTTTGCAGCTAAAAAAGGAGTTGCAAAGATTTTAGGAGATACATCTACTGGTTTTATTTCTAGTTTGGGTGATTCTGCAATTGCCTCTGGTTCCTTTTCAGCTAACTTAATGCTGTTCCAAAATTCTTGTTCAGCTTTACTAAACCCTTCCAGTTTAACTTGTTGTGCAACTTCTTTGATTTGAGCATTTGCAAGGTGACTCGAACTCAGACTTTTTAAGAAGACTGGAAAGTTGAAAGAAATTAAACTTCCTCCTACTAATCCGAAAAGCATTAAAAACTTAAAGTCTTGCATGGGATTTCTAGAAATTAAAGTAAATAAAAGGTGGAACGGTATTTGGCCCTAATCTAAATACAACATATAGTGTGGTTGAAGCAAATATAGTTTGGATGATAAGATTTTTATTTGCTAAAGCTTTTTTACAAAGATTGCTAATTTTATCCCCCCAAAAATTCATAGTAAAAACTATAGCAATAACTGTATATAACTGCCAACAGTTAAATTGTGATGATTGAATATTTGAGCTTAAATCAAATATTCTAAGCAAAAATTTTATTGCTATTTCTAGGCTAGAAGTATTGAAGAATATCCAGCATATATTTACAAAAGTAAAGGTACACAGCCAGTTAAATATATTCATGTAAAATGCAGAATGCTCATGGTGTGATTTTGGTACAGCTTTTAATTTTTTACTGTCTTGTGTTTTTAAGTTTTTTGAAGACTGATAATTATTGATAATATCACTCCAAATATGTTTAACTATTAAACCAATCCCATGTAAACCACCCCAAATTACAAAATTAAAGCCTGCACCATGCCAAAAACCTGCAATTATCATAGTTAATAGCAAATTCAAGTTTTTTTGTAAGTTACCTTTACGGCTTCCACCCAATGGAATATACAAATAATCTCGCAACCATTCTGATAAACTAATATGCCATCGTCGCCAAAACTCTTGCAAGCTTTGGGCGCGATATGGCATATCGAAGTTTTGTATTGGTTCAAATCCAAGCAATATAGAAATTGCATTAGCTAAATCTGAATAGCCACTAAAATCAACGTAGATTAGGCATGAGTAGGCAAGGGTAGCAAGAATCAAGTCAAAGCTAGAATATTGTTCTGGTAAACGAAAAGGAAGTTGGGTAAAGTTAAATAGAAAACTGGATAAAGTATATTTTTTAAATAAGCCGGAGACGATCAAAATCACTACAGCTTCTATTTGATAATGATATTTATCACGGCTATTTAGTTGCATATAAAATTTGCTAGCCCGTGAGATTGGCCCTGAGATAACTTGCGGAAAATAAGTAATATATACGGCATAATCAAGTAAAGATGGGCATTTTAATTGGTTTTTATAACAGTCAGCTAGATGAGAGATGATTCTGAAAGTGTAGAAAGAGATGCCGATTGGTGTGATAATTTGTAGTGCTTGGAAGCTAGGTTCAATATGAAAGTTATTTAAAGTTGCATATAGAGAATCAGTGAAAAAATTATAATATTTGAAAAAGCATAAATAGAGAATATTAAAGGCAATACCAATAAATAAAAATTGTTTTCTGTGTGGTGTGCGTTCTATTGATTCGATAATCAGATAGTTAATCACTATATCTATAAATAGTAATTCTAGAAATTGTAAGCTCCAGAATGAATAAAAAACAAAGCTGACGCATATTAAATAATATTTATAAGCTGTAACTTGTTTTTTTATAAAGCTGCCGACAGTAAAAATAATGAGGAAAAACAGCAAGAAATCGTAAGTTGGGAATAACATGACATTTTCTACTAGACAATTATTGTAATTAGAGAGAAACTTGAGTTTTGGATGGTGTAGGCTTAATTTACATTGCTAAGAATTCAATGCAGATATGTTGTTGAGTACTGGGACTTGCGCGATCGCACTCATGAAGTATGAGAAAATGCGATCGCTTCTGAACTCGATATGCTCTTTTCTACTACGTCTTGAGCAAATTTGGGACTCGCAGATCCAGCAAATGCTGATTTACTCAAGGTCGCTGAGATAAGCAGACAAAGAATTAGGTATAATTTTGACGGCATCCTCTTGGCAGGTTAAGTGATTCTATTTATCTAATTGGGAATCAATCTAACTAAATATGAGGATGGTATGAACTTTTGGCGAAATTTTTGTAAATTTGCTCTGCGGTAGCGTCATATATAGCTTTCAAGACTAGGTTTTGGAAATTCATCCTTCAGAGTACAGCGATCGCCCATGACAAGAAAACATACTAAACTGCTTCGTAGGATGGGATTTAAGTTTAAGTTAATTTTGAGTTTGATACTGATGTTGTTTGGGTTGCGAATTCCCTACGTATTAGCCCAAGTACCAACTACTACTGAAGTTCAACAGTTGGTACGCCAGGGGCGCGATGCATATAATTTAGGACGCTATTCTGAGGCTATCAAGTTATTACAACTCGCCACAACTCACAATAGCGATGCTCCAAAGGAGCCGCTACGCGATCGCACTCAAGCACTAATCCACAGCAACTTATCCCTAGCATATCAGCAACTAGGCGATTGGGATGCAGCCCAACAGCAGATATCAGCCAGTTTGCAAATTTTACATCCTTCCCAATCAAGCCAGGATTCTCCAACCCTGCTGAAAATCTACGCGCAATCCTTGGATATCCAAAGTCGCCTTTGGTATGTGCGTGGGAAGCCAGAAGCCGCATTAAATAGTTTGCGACAATCAGCAAAAATTTATACACATCTGGGAGATGAAGCTCTAAGTATTGGTAATACTATCAACCAAGCGCAAGCCTTACAAGCATTAGGGTTGTATCAACGAGCATACAATAACCTCGAACAGATTCAGCAAAGGTTGAGTGCAATACCCGACTCTGCGATTAAAGCTGAAGGATACTTAAGTTTGGGTAATGTCCTGCTGGCGATTGGTGAGTTAAAGCGATCGCAAATAGCGTTGCAGAATAGTTTAGCACTGGCAGAAAACTTGCCTGCGTCGTCAGCTAAAACTGAAGTAAAAAGTGCTGCTTTGGTCAGTTTAGCAAATATGTTTTGGGCAAAAGGAAACTTAGAGCGCGATCGCTACACGACTCGCAACTATAATAATATCCCTTGGCAGTGCGAGGAGCGTTCACGAAGTGATTCAGTAGGAGTATCGCTTCCCAATACTGCAATGCAATCATATCAAAATGCAGCTTTGCAATACAAACAAGTACTGGCTGTACCATCATCTCCATCAATACACGTTCAAGCACAGATTAATTACTTAAGCTTGTTGGTGGAAACTGAGCAATTTTCCGCAGCGCAAGCATTATGGCACGAAATTAAACTTTCTGACTTACCAAATGGTCGTCAGGCGGTGTATACAAAGATTAACGCTGCCCAAAATCTGGCTTGCATCTCTCAAAAAAGTGCTGCGGATAGTTCTATGTCTCACGAAATTGATAATTTATTAGAGACAGCGATTCAAGATGCAACACAACTCCAAGACTCCCGCGCTTTATCTTACGCTCTTGGTAATCGTGGTGGATTCTATGAATATCTTGCTAGAGAAGAATCACATAAATCATCGCAGAAGTCAATATTGAAAGTAGATAAAGATTACCTATTCGAGAGTCAAAAGCTGACACAACAAGCATTACTCCTCACTCAACCCATCGCTGCACCAGACATTGCTTATCAGTGGGAATGGCAGATGGGAAGAATTTTAGCAGCGCAGACAAAAGACGATCAAGCGATCGCATTTTACAAAATGGCTGTAGAAAGTCTCAAATCTGTTCGTAGTGATTTGCTTACCATCAATTCCGATGTGCAATTTTCCTATCGAGATCGTGTAGAACCTGTCTATCGCGGATTAGTCGATTTACTATTAAAAAATAATATTAACTCAGAAGCATCTCAAGAATATCTCCAGCAAGCGATTGTAAATATCGATACACTACAACTTGCAGAACTCCAGAATTTTTTACGCTGTAATCTAGCACAGATATTACCCATAAATCGGGAAATTAATCCTGTCGATCCTAACGCCGTTTTTATCTATCCCATCATTCTAGAAAACCGACTAGAAGTTATCTTTAAGTTACCAGGAGAACACTTAGAACACTATGTACATCCCATCTCACGGACTGAACTTCAAGATACTGTCATGCAACTCCGCAGTGCCATATACACCCGCAACCCTAGTAAAATCCAAGCTAAATCACAAATTATTTATCGCTGGCTCATCAAACCCATTGAAACTTATTTAAATGCACATAGCAACACAAAAACCTTAGTTTTTGTCCTCGATGGTGAACTTCGTAACATTCCAATGGGAGTATTGTATGACGAAGAAAAAGAACAATATCTCATCCAAAAAGATTATGCGATCGCCCTGCTACCAAATTCACAATTATTTGATTTAAGTAACTCACAAATTGAAAATCCAAAGATATTAGCAGGTGGCGTAGGAGAACAGCAAAACAATGTCGAAAATCATAATTTCTCATCTCTCAATATTGATGAATTGCAGCAAATAGCTAAAATACTACCAAGCAAACTGTTAATTAATTCCCAATTTACCCCAGAAAACATCCACAAACAGTTAGAATCAAAAGCATTTTCCATTGTTCATTTTGTTACACATGGTAACTTTAGTTCTAATCCTGAAGATACGTATTTACTTGCCTACCAACAACTGATCAAAGCTAGGGAGTTAAATAACTTATTGCGGGATGACACAGTTAATTCCAGAGCTATTAAATTGTTGGTACTGAGTGCTTGCAAAACTGCTGAAGGCGACAATCGGGCAATCTTAGGGCTAGCTGGACTTGCTGTGCGGGCGGGGGCAAATAGCACTCTCTCAACGTTATGGCAAATTAATGATACTTCCACATCTCAATTGATGGTGGAGTTTTATACTGAGCTGAAAAAAGGCGGGGTTACGAAAGCCGAAGCACTGCATCGAGCGCAGAAAGCACTTTTAGCACAGCCTGAATATCAAAATCCTTATTACTGGGCACCATATATATTAGTTGGGAATTGGTGGTGATGGAATACGGTTCAACCAATAATCGTTACTAAGAATTTCAAGGTTGAGCAATTGAAGACGTTTTGGAACAGAATTTAGTTCCTTATGAGTTGATTCACGGGCAGTTTTTTATTGGCTCGATTTATTTCAGAAACAATATTCTCCATCAAATTAAGATTCAATTTGGACAAAATGTTTAGCATTATGTTCAAAAGTAGATTTATCTTAAATTGCAGAAAAGATATAAGTTACGTGAACTTACTTAAGCGATTTAAAGTAATTATATTTTTCAATAGCATAATTTTATATCTAATGTATTTTCTTGATTATTTCATTGGTAAATCGTCTTTCCAAAATTTACATTTGCTACCTGTCTAATAAAATCAGTGGCTAATTTAATGTCTATTCAGTTATTTAATCAATAGTGACAAATGAGTTTTTATCAAATCAAATAGTAAACAAGGAAAGAAAAAAAACAACTCTAACCCCAAACAGACAGGATAAGCCTGAGATAAAAGGTACAGAATTACCAATGATTCACCTAAATCAAATATGTTGTTTATCCTGTATCTACTTCAACCATTTTTACTTTCCATACTTGTTATGGAAGTAGTTATTAACATTTAATTGTGGTTAAATATGAAGAAATTTGTTCAGTCTAGTCTTCTAGCTGCTTCGATCGTTTTGCCCGCGATCTCTAGCATTTCTCTCATTATCAATCCAGCCCGTGCCGAAGTGTACTGTCAATGTACAACCTATGTTGCCAATAAATTTGGGTTGCCTGGAAACTATCCCAATGCAGCCGACTGGAATGATGGCTATCTTCAGCGCAATGGCTTTATTCAAGTCAGTCCTCAAGCAGGTGCAGTCGCCGTTATGGAGCGATCTTTCCCTGGTGCTGACTCCACTTATGGTCATGTTGGCATTCTCGAGAGTATTTCCAGCAGTGGACAGATCACTCTGCGAGGGGCTAATCAATCCGTAGGTAGTTCTTATTTCAACGAGTCCGGATGTAATGACGTTCGCCTCACAGGATTCGCACGCTCTATCAACGGTCGGAACGACATCTCCTTCTGGAAAAAAGGCACAATTACTACCGAATTTCACTCTGTCAATTTCACCGCGAAAGCTGCCAATACAGGTGTTAACATTCGCTCTGCTGCTTCTGTAAATGCGTCCGTCGTAGGTCGATTTACACCTAATCAGCAAATCTCTTTTGATGGTTGGAAGTATGGGGATTCAGTACCAGATTTGTGGACCAATCAACCTGATCGCCGTTGGTATCGTGTTGCTGGGACACAAAATTGGGTTGCAAGTGCTGTGGTTAATGGGAACGCGCCTGGTTCTACGCCCTAATGCGTGTTTTAGAGATATCTTTCCTAGTTTCTGTTTTGCCCTCAAAGTAATTTCGAGCTAGCTAAAGAAAGTTATTTTCAGATATTTGACCAAGGCTTTCAAGCTATTTCGACATATATCTTGCATTACGCTATAAACCGGGTTTTTGGCAAACGAATAAGCATGAAATGCAAAATCTTTTGTTCAAAAACCCGGCTTATTCATTATTTTTGTGAAAAATCGTAATTTTCAACAATGTTTATTTATTAGACTAAAGCTTTAATCAAATAATAAATAGTATTAAAACAAGCATCAAGCATATATAAAGACAACTTATCAAACTTTAAGCAAGAAAGCTAGAGATTGAATAATTTATTTTACTCACTGTCTTTAATAGCTTATAATGTACATAACAGTAATATAATCAAGTATCAATACTATCATAAAATCCAATTAATTAGACAGCTAGTTAATTCAGTTATTTGGAGTTTTAGTATGCGTATTTTTTCAATTAATCTCACTTTAATCTCTGTTCTATTACTTATTTTATGTATCAGTAGGGTTGCCGTAGCTGGGAGTGTAGTAGGTGAAACAACACCTACTCCTGAAACATCTGGAACTTTACCATTAACATCCAATAGCGAAACAACAGTTGTTACACCTTCATCAATTAGTCAGCAGCAGACAGTTGGTACATCTTCATCAGTGAGTCAGCAAACTGGCGTAATTCAATTCACTAATTCTGGACTAAGCGCATTAACTTATCCCAATTGTGGTGGAGCTTGTGTTTTTGCGATCGGTCGAGCAGTTCCGTTGAGTAACGGCATAACAAGTTGGGAAACTGTAGCAGGTGTCGTATGGCAGTTCAGTTCTCCTGATAAAACCCAAGCTGAAGCCAACAAAATGATTGCTGAAACTCAGAGTGAGAATCTTGCCCAAGAAAGCAACCTTATATTGGCAGAGAAGCTGGCGGATGCAATCGAGTCTGGAAAGCAAGAACGGGCGAATATACTCGCTATCCTACTCTCCAAAAGGCTAGGATATTCGGATTATTTACGTCTCCTACGAGAGATGAAAGCAAAATAAAATTTACTTTGCCCAGGTTTATTTAGTGATTCTGAGTTTCTTAATTAATCGGATATCATTTATTGTTGTAGTTATTCTTGTGTGACTGTGATACTCGCTTCAGCAGCCGCAGAAATCATAATTTTTTAGTTGACAATTTGTTCAATGATAGAAGTAATTTTACTGGATAGTTTGACTTGCAGAAAAATAGCTCTAGTAGAGATAATGATAGGTTGTGAAACAAGATAATTACTTGTAAAAAAATAAGAATGAGTGATTAAGGTTAAATAAACTTTAAACTTTCATTTCATGCAATTGCTACAGGCTGTGATTAGGTGGTAAGGCTTCTGAGAGGTCACTAATTACAACCTGATTACTGTTATAGCTGTTTCGAGTAGAGTCAACAACCTCCACTACTTTTAATCTAGTAGATAAACCCATTTCCTTGAGCAGACGATTGATGTGACGAACACCTACTTCAATACCCAATTCTTTTGCTAGATGCTTGCTTAACCATTGTGCTGTCCAACGCCGAAATGAATAGCCAAAAGCTCTTGGACTGTGGCTCATTAGTTCCTTCAATCGCTCTCGATACTGGTCATCAACTATCTTTGGTCTACCAAGAGGAAAGGCGTTCCAATTGTGAGCCTCACCTGATTTAACTACCAAAATCCAGTGTCGGACTGTCACCCGTGAACAGTTTAGTAATTGACAGATTTGATTCTGCGTTTTACGTTCGTCTGCCAACAGCATAATTTGAATACGCTGACGGTATTTTTTAGTTAAGTCTTCTTGCTCTAAAATTTTTTGTAGCCCTTTTCGTTCAAAGGGAGTTAGATACTGTTGCTTAATAGAGAAATTTTCAGAGTTGAACCGATTGCTTTGATCCATATCTCTACTATGTTTTATATTCTAATATTTTATTTGGGGACAAAATGATAGCAATATGAGAGTAGTATCAATTATTTTAAAATAATTTTGATAATATTTTGCGATCGCCTACCACAGACATCGTGAAGGAAGATCGCAACTACTGTTCCGATCTCCAAGTCCGTAGTTTTGTTAGTGTAGGTTTAGCAGGTGTGGACAAAGTTAGTCGATATTCGATCATTCGTACATAAGAACCATTACCTTCACGAGTAACGATCAGAAACGCTGTTTTATTACGTGGATCTTTGGTGATTTTTTCAATGAAATGAAACTGTATTGGTTTTAACTCACTTAAAGGTCGTGGTTGCTTGAATCCTGGTTGAGAAATACAAAAAATTGCAGATCCATCTTGATACTTACCTGAGTAAAACCAATAAGTTTGTCCTTTAGTTTGAAACTTTGATTTGTGGAAAACAGCAAATAACTCGGATTGACTTAACTGCTGATTTTGTTTGCAGTTATCATCAACGTATATTTCTTGAGCATTACCGGGAATAGTGGAGAATAAACTCAGTATTAAACTGAGAGTAAGTCCAGTTGTGAGAGTTGTTTTAGAAGTGAAGTTATAAATCATAAGTATCCAAAAATAATGTTAAGCAATTTATTTGCATCTATTACGCCTGTAAAATTCTTCAGTAAACATATCTTTTGTATTGGTATAAATTTCATCATATTTTACATCTCCTTAAAGATAGGAATACATAATTGCTTATAATACTCTGTTGGAAGTCCAAATTTAGAATAAAAAGTCTCCTCACTACCTTGACATATGTGTTTATGATTAATATTTTCCTTGAAATTTTTATATTCCCAGGAATAATAATTTTCTGCTGATGGATTGGTTATCGCCATTAGTAAAACAGCCGGAAAGATTATAGTTAACCATTGCCGCTTAAATGTTTTCATCATTGATTTTATTAGTTATTCTATTTAGCAAATATCAGCGTTGTCGAAGTGGATAAGGAAAATAATTTTACATGGACTAATATTTCAGTTGCTTTAGTTCAATACCATCTTCAGTCATAACTTTTAATGGCAATGAAGTACCGTGTTCTTGTCGGTGCATTTGAATGAACTGTATACCAGCACCAGTAGACTTAACTAACACAATATAGTGATTATTTACCCACTTTATATTTTTTATTTGATAAGAAAACAACCATATTCCTGCCATTCTTTTAGACATTAAATTTTTTGAATAAGTTTTACATCTTGTTGATAACAACTTAAGTTTAGGAAGACTCCAAAGCCCAGATAAATTATTAATATCGTATGTACCACTACCTCCAGGATATTCAGCAAATACAAAAACATCACGTTTCCAATGGTCTCCTCCTAGCTGCTTCCTAGTTTCTAAATCGTATCTAGTATTGTTTTGAATATATTTTCTTTGTTCTGCTTCACTAGGACGCTTCCAAGTTTTTGATTCAGCACATTTATCAAATGAAACTGGAATTCCTGGCATTGAAGATCGTGCAAAAGATGAAACAGAATTAGTGACGAGTAGCCCTAATATTAAGCTGAGACTAAATAGAGATTGTGTTTTCATTATTATTACTCATTTACTAAAGTATTACCGATTAAATAAATCATACTTGTAATAATTAAGGTATGATTTTGAACTAAGGGCGTAATTCAAAAGCTTTATTGTTTTTGTTAAATAAAGCTCGTCCAGTCATATTTGATACTTTAGTCATTTTAACTCCATCTTCAGGATTTTCTGGGTAGCTTTTACCGTTAAATTTCAATACATAGTAGCCATGATTATTGACACTTAAACTATTAGCAAATTGAGGAATAATTAAATCTGACCAACCTTTAGTTTTATAATTGCTAATAATAATTGGTGGGTGATTAAGTCCTATTGTAGTTATCAATTTATAATTTTTGCCAGACTGTTTATAAATTAATGTAGTGCATCCACCTGAACCACAGAAAAATTGTCCAACTAAATGAACTATTAATTCCGGCTTTTTATCACCATCTAAATTGATACGATTGTAGCTATATGAAGCTGGTGAAGATAGCTGTGGGTAGACTTCAGTATATCCAGAATTATCTCTAAAAATTGCCTTCTCAAGTTGGCGATCGCGTACATTTTCTGAAGTAATTTCTTGAGTTTTATCTATTTGTTTCAAACTGCCGACTAAACTGATTTCTCCCATTTTCCCATTTTGAGCTTGAACCGAGAAAGTCAATAGGCTTAAAGCAGCAATAGTACTGCTAAAAATAATCGGCGATCGCCTAAAAAGATTACATGAGTATTGCGTCTTTTTTAACTTATAATTTTGCATTTTAGTTTACTCTCTTTTAAGTTATGCTTAATTTAAATTATCGATTTTAGGAGTTCTTCTGATTTCCATAAACTATTTATTTCACAGGCACAAATTTCCAAGCTGTAAAAGCATTTCCTACATCTAAGTCATTGGTTAAAGAAGTAATACCACCACATTGTCTACATTTAGCTGTATCTGAATGGGGAATGATGAATTTGTTGCCAATTTTGATAGAAATTCCGATTTCAGTTCCTTCCTCGTATGCTTTTTCTATTTGAAAGTAGGTACTTAAACGTTCATCCAAATTTGTTTCCCCAGGATGAGCAGAATTTTGATATTCTTGGACAGCATCACTACAGTTTTTCACAACAAAGCTATCGTATCCATTACCACCATCGCTAGTTAGACATACATTAGAATTATTCGCTGGATGAATGCGAACACCTTTGCCTCTGACCAATTCCAGTTTCCATTGTGTACTAACATCTTTTTTCGTATCTCTTTCCATTAAAACTTTACCGATGTAGCCATATTCATTTTTTCTAATTGGATTATGGGTAAGACAATGATGTTCTGAGACAACACAGATTTTTATTGCACCAGTTGTCTTTGCATCTGTGATTGAAGCTGTTATTGCAAGAATTGCTATAGCCGAAGCTACACTATTCTTAATTATTGATAGTTTCATCTCAATCTATCCACCTAACTATAGTTTTAACCTATTAATTAAACCTAACTTGACTCTTATGAATAACACCACTACGACCGCAAGCAGATGTAAAAAGCCAACCATCTGGTGTAGTTCCCCCATAGAGTTCAATAGCTCTGAGTTTTTTAATAGTGCAGAGAATTTCGCCATTTGGAGACTTTCTTATATATGATGGAGGGTCAAATACAACCCCAATCGCAATTCCTGGATTAAAGCTGGGTGAAGTGCAAACAATTTGCACCATATCTTGTGTGGCTCTAGAAAGTGGACTGTGAACTGTGCGATCGCTTAAACTAGTCCACGTTCGAGATTCACAGTTTGCCTGAGATTCTATGCGTTGTTTAGCGAGATAGTAGCCAAAATTGACAGTGCGATCGCTTACCCTAGAAATAGAACACATATCTATATAAATCCTCTCTCCATTTACTGCGTTCCCTGCATAATAATTACATACAGTACCTTCAGGAGAAGGGTTACTCATAGCAATTGAAGATGTCATTGTTATAAGGCTTGTAGCTGTAAGTGTTGAGATAATTTGTTTTTTCATCGTTCTAATCCTCATTCCGAAGTACCATAATAAATACATGATTCATACAGGAAATTAGCTAAAATCTCAATCTTTAGTTGCGGTTCAAATCAACATAGCCAGCAGGACATTGCATATCGTCTCCTGATAGCTGTGGTTGCGGCGGCATTTCACGAGTTGGCTGAATACTTTCACAGAGCTTGGCGAGGGTATTAGTCTCAGTTCTAGCAGATTTTACAAAAACTATACCTGTGTAACTCTTAAGCCCTTCTTTTTTTGCTAATCCTACATTCTGGATAACACGCTTTTCATCAATTGCAACGATGCTGTAAGCGTAGTTTTCTGTATTGGATTTGATGCCTAATCCCAACTTCTCTAAGTCTGAGGTGAACTGGTTGTTTTCCAAAAAGAATGCTTGCTGTGCGCGATTCATTGAACCGACATATGTTTTTGCCTCTGACTGTTTCGGTCTGTTTAATACCTCTTGCTCATCCGCAATGGTAATCCCTAAAGGCAGTGAAGCGACATCAGATACCTTCTGATACAATTCTTCTGAATTCGATACCTTTGGAGATATTCGTAACTGATTATCTGATGTAAATTCAAAAGTTCCGTTAAAAACCTGATTACCACGAATTGAGGTAGTTAATTGATTTGGTTGCGTCTGATCATTTACTTGATAGTGGAACTCAACGGCTTGATTAGAATTGGACGCTATAACAAACGACTTTCCTTCAGGGGTAAAAATGAGTACGTTTGATTCTTTATCTCGCCACTGACCAACTAGGCGTTTGATAGTGGGATTGTCTGAACCAGTATTTGAGGCACTCAACGTAGAAGAATTACTAGGAGATTTTGATGCAACTAAATTCCAAAGTCCAAAACCTGCAAGTACAAGTATTAGTGTAGAACCAGAACCAATCAAAGCCCATTGCCAAGGCACAAGGTTAATCTTTGTTTGTGGGGAAGTCATAATGGTATCCCAAGGAATTTATTTCAAGTTTGAGAGGGTGCATTTTTTGTAACTTATTAGTCAATAATTTTGATTGACTCTTAATTAATCTGGAAGATAGTCAGTTTTTTTGCCCCAACAAATAGTTTTTTTCCGTTATCTATAAATGCTAGAAAAGGCGAACTTAATTCTTGATAAAATATTTCCTTTCCAGAACGTATATCAACAACGCCCATACCGTTAGTAGAAAGATAACCATTCATGTCATCAACTACCAAGTTACCAAAAGCAACTAAGTTATTATCTGGGCTGATAGCAAGAGAGACAACGCCGCCATGATCAATGGAGATATTTCTACGTATCCGGGAATCGTAATATTGTTCTTTACGAATTTTCGCTTGTTTAAGTAGCTTTGCTGATGCTAAATCCCACAAAAAAATTGTTCTTCCACTTTCCGCCGTCACTCCGTTTCTATAATAATTAGAAGTCACGATTTTTGTACTATCTGAACTCAGCGCAAAAATATCTGCTTTAATTGCATAAAGAAGACGTTCTGATTCAACATCCCAAACATACACCAGATCTGAATGAGAAAATGCGTGATCACGTGAGCCTATTCTTCCTACTAAAAATCTTCCATTTTGACTTATTGAAAGTTTTTTAATATAAATTTCCTTTCTATCGTCATTACGAATATTAGATAAAGGTATAAAACTATTAGGCACACCAGTAGTTAAGTTTTCTGGTGCATAAACCTCAATCCCTTTATCATTTATAGAGTAAATTTTCTTGCTACTTGGATGTATAGCATCTATACGCCTAACCTTACTTGTATTAGATTTTAATAAACCGGCAGAAGGTATCCATAGAGAATATTCAGCATTCTGATTATAGTACCCAGGTGTTAATGAAATCCACTCATTTTTCGGCTCAAATTTGATACCTCCGTAAGAAGATGAGATTGCAATGCTACTAATTATTTTCAATTCTGATGCATCAATAAGATTTGCAAAATTCTCAGGAGTAGAACCTTCGGTGCTACCTCCACAAGCTACTAATGTTTTATCAAGGCTAACATCTCCAAATTCACATGGAATATCTAGAGTCTTAGCACGGAAAATTTTCACTGCTTCTGCTGGCTTTTGCAAAGTCATCACTCCAAAACCAACAAACAAACAACCTGCAACTAATCTTACAATTCTTCTCATTTGTTCCTCGCAAATAGACTAAGTATCATGAATATAAGTTATTAATTTTTACTAAAATAGGAAGGCATTAATAAAATTAACAGAAGCACAACTACTACCTCCTCTTGCACAAGAAACTTCTATTGCAAGATTTTTTTTACCAGTTAAATCTAGATTTTGTACAGTTATTTGTCCAGACTTTAAAGTTTGAGAAGCAACTTGTTCACCATCTAGATAAAAATTAACTTTTGTCTGGGAGCCTTTTGCTATAAGTGAATAAGCATTATCAGCGTCATCTTTAATACCAAACATTGTGCTAAATTTTGAGAAGCTTGGTAAATCCTTAGACTGTATTCTACAGATAACAAGTAATCTATCAGAAGAATAGCCTACTGCTAAAGAAAAAATAGAATCCAAAAGTTGTCTACCAATAGTAACTTCTTCAGTATGAATAGATAGCTTATTTTCTGACATTAAAGCTGGTTCCTTAATACAATGTGCAGTTGGTAAAGGAACCTTATATTCAACTTTAGCAAAAGCAGTAAATGGAATTAAAGTTAGGATTGTACTAAAAAGAGTGAACATTAGATAATAATATCTACTCCTGCTAGATTTAGATTGGTATGTTGACTCAAAATTCATAGGTATTTCTCCTTGACTATTTTTCTAATGATTGTTTGAAGATGTAGCTGTATGAATTCACAGATAATATTTCAACTGTTTAGTTGTCATAACTGAGAATCATAAAAATGATGCTTCCACAAATTCAACTGCTGGACAGTAATCAAAATTGTAGAGTTGTTGTGTACAGGTAACTTCTATTGAAAGATTATTATTGTTAGTCACATTCAGCTTTTGAGTAGCAAGTTGTCCAATTTCTAATACCTGAGACTCAATAGCTTGACCATCTAAAAAGAAGGTTACTTTAGTTCTTTTAGCTGCCTCATAATTAGCATCATCTTTAATACCAAATTTGACCCTAAATTCTGTAGAGTGTGATTGTTTTTTGACTGGTATTTTACAAACAATATAGGCTTTATATTCGCTGAAGTTTTTTACACCTAATGAGAATATAGAGTCAAATAGTTGATTGCCAATAGTTACTTCTCTGATTTCGGGGGAAAATTCGTGAGCCGGCCCGTATCCAGATTTTTGTAGACACCGCGTTTCTGATAAAGGTATCTGCTCTTCTGCTTGGACGGATGTAACGAAAATTATAGGTGAAAGCACTGCCATGAAAACAGAAAGTGTTTTGTGAAAAAATTTATTTTTTGTTGAATGTTGCATATTAATCCTCTATTTATAGATTTCAAGTTGATGTTATTAACTGAAATGAACAAAAACTCTATTGCTGATAGCAGCTAATAAATTCTCTAATTACCCAGCCCCACACTCTATATTTACCGTTGTAATAGCCGCCTATTCTAGCCCAAGCACGATTTTGGCTATCATGGGCTATTTCGAGAATATCAACTTGTCTGCCATTTTTGAGAGTATTTATTACCTGACCATTTGGTTGATCGCGCACATTTAGTGGAGTTCCAGTTGGATCTGTTACTTGACAACCTGTTTCCGCCTTCACGGGTGATAATGTGACAATTCCAAGTAATCCTGTAGTAAATAGCAGGAAGAATATTTTTCGGAAAAGGGAGATTTTCATATTTTAGTTAAATTGGTGAATTATGTAAAAGTAGTAAACTAACGCCTATTTGGTAGAGAAGTAGTACAACCAGCTTGCTGTAATTTTTCTTTCGTTTCTGCACTAAAATACCAATTGTTGGGTGGCGCTATAGATGCCAAGTCTAACTCTCTTTTTTGAGAGGTAATCGTGTCGTAAACTCCAGATAACCCTTTCACAAAAGAAAGTTTGTCATTCTCTGTATTAATAATTTTCCCAAAAACTCTACCAATCTCTACATATTGAGAATTTTCTGTAATTCCGACAACGCAAACTTTGTTAGGTGTATAAGAAGGTAAAATTGAAACGGTTAATACAGAAATAGAATTTTCTGTTGAGAAAGCACCATTTTCCCAATATCCCAAGAAAGGTATTGCACTACTATGGATTTTAGACCAGGCTTGTTGAAAAGATTTTAACTCGTTACTTTGCCTTCGGGAATAATCTCCCAATCTAGTAAGAAGTTGGTTAGCAATTTGGCGAGGAACTCCCTTTTTGACTAAGCAACTAACTTCACCACAATAATCAAATTTACGAGGATTACCGTCAATAATTTTCCAGCGACCATTTTGACGCTTTAAAGTTACTCTTCCACTATTTTGTCCCAGAAGATACTGTAGGGTGGCATAGTTATCAATAACTACAACACTGTTAACTGGCCCATAACCACGTCGTACCAAGTTGAGAATAGCAGAAGTATCGTCACGTTGAGATTGTGTAAAAGCTTGTGAGAAGTTAGTAAGTAGAAGTGCTAAACTCAAACCCAAGCAAGATATAAATCTTATTCTCATAATTTATTGCCTAATTTATAAATACTTTCCAGTTTCCTATTTAACAGTCTTATTTTGGACGTGAAAAAACGCAACCCTGTGATTTAAAACTCTGAGCAATTGTATATCTCTGGTTCGCATCTATTACACGGTCTTTTATCCACTCTACAGGTGTTTTAAGTGGTTCTGGATTAGCTAGCGGGGAATTGATGTTTAGCTGAGGTTTATTATCTATAACAACAGCTATGCCTAAATAATTGCCTTCTTTAATATATATAGCATCACCGCGAGTATGTATTTGTCTGTTAGATACAGTACCTACAGTAAAATTAAAACTTTCTAGTCCTTCTCCTGTGGAAATAATGCATACTCGATCTTTCACATTTGATGGATAAATACTCTCAATCTGTTCGTATCCTATCCAACTACCGAGGAAAGGTGTAATGTTTGGATTTACTTTTAACCATGCTTTTACAAATGATTGAATTTCCTGTTTTTGTGCAGAAGTCCGACGGTCTTGAATATATCCACGACGAACCTTGTCCTGCTGAAATTGGTTAATTAATTGAATAAAGTCGCTTTTGAGTTTCTGCATTTCTCCATTGCTAGGATATCGATCAAAAGATGCCAAAGTAGGTAAATATCCAGCGATTATAACTACTAGGCTTGTACCAACGCTAAGTATGACTTTATTTTTATGTAATAGTCTTATGTGTTTCATGATTTCTCAATTTTTCAACCCAATTGTTCTTTAGTCTTTCTTCTCAATAACTGGCAATAAAGGCTAGGGCTGTATTATCTGGATTTTTAAGTCAAATACCTATCCAGTCAGCTAATTTTTTTAACCAACTCTTCTTACCCTGCTATTTCTTCCGACATATTTCCTCACAATAAAAATGATTAAAATGCTTATATTGAGATGATATTGGCTTGACTATATATCATCTATAAGTTTTAACCTTCTTTGTCTTTTGTATCTCCAGTCTGTCTATTAAGACGGTGCTGTAAATATCGTTTTTTTAAACTAAGTCCAGCAATTATAATCCCAAAAAAGGACGAGGCTAGCTTTAAAAAACAAATACTCATGCATTTATAAAAAAGTATTATGATAAAAGCTAAACAGAATACAAATGGAGTTGCAAATTGTCTGACTAATTGTTCAAATCCTAAAACAATAGCATTAATAATACCAAAAGTCCCATCAATTAAGATTTCTTCTAGTTTTGACATACTTTGACGATAACCTAGCATCATCATTGGTGTCTTTGCCGTTATTGCTAAAGCATTGATTAGTTGTCGCAATATTAAAAAGAAGGTGTTAGCAGGTACAATTATGCATTTTGCAAAAATATCAACTATTCGTTGGTTTACTTGGACTTGAGTTATAAAAATTTCTGCAATTAATGTCTCCAGTTGCTGTTGCTTATTTACTAGAGTAACAATTTGTTGATTAATTTTTTCAATTGATGATGTCATCAGCATAATTAATATTTGGATATTTCTTGAAGATCATTCTGATTTTTATCGAAATTTTATTGGATATACATCCTCAAATCTCTTATACAATTGAGATATGTAATACTCTTTCAGGTCTTAGCTATACCAAGACCTGGCAGAGTATTTAAAGTTCACCAGATAATCCTGGTAAGCTTAAGGGTCAAAATGCTTGTCTCGACTTGATCCACAAATATTTACTATGCTGCTTGATGCATAAATTCAGATTTATAAAAATCAGTCGTAAGTTCCATTACTACTAATTTTTCCTTTATATATACATTCTCCATCAACATAAATCTCTCCACTGAATTCGGGACCATAATCGTCAAAGTCAATATATGCATTGCCACTGGAGTCTGAGTGAGTTGATCTGACTCCACCTGTGCCAAAGAATCCTGTACTGGCGCTGATATAAGTCTTGACACCCGATTCACCAACACGAATTTTAATCATGAACTAATTACTCCTACTCAAGGATTTGATTGGTTTCTACTTATTTAATTGGGACTAACCCTAAGCAAGTATGAGGGTCGTATGATTTTTTCTCAAAGAATTTTAGAATCCTCGCTAAATCAAGCTTCATAACCTGTTTTTTGGATAAATCTAATATATCTATTGGGAATACTCTCAAGCCAATATGAGGGTAGTATGAATTTCTCAAAAATTATTTTGGTAAGAGTTTGCGATCGCTCATCACACACAAAGCTTGTAACTACTAGAAAAAATCACTATAAATGCCCTCCATACATGGAGCCATAATTGAGAATTAGCCCCCTAATTATCTAATTGGGAATAACCTCAATAAAATATGAGGGTAGTGAGATTTTTTGGAGAAATCTTTTTTTATCTTTTATAAATCCCGTACAAACTCATAAATTGATTTTAATTTATATCTTTTTAATTTATACTTCATGATTTTATGATTGTTCAATTTTTATTTATTGTTAAGTGTTTATTCTGTTTCAAAATTTTGGATTTAGAAACTACTGTTAGTTTATGAGTAAAAGACATTCATTTTCTCACCGTTTTAACTCAATAAATTGCAGTTTCTTACTTAAATTTCAAATCATTGATTGGAGATATTTTGTTATGTTTTCCAACAGACCGAAGATTAAGCCAGTTCCATTGATAAAGGCGCTCTGTTTTCTACTACCTTTGTCCTTTATACTGACTGCAAATAAAGCAACCCTTGCAGCTGATTGGATGTATGCTCGTGATGCTGCGGGTGATGCGCTGGATACAAGTGATGGAAGTGCTTTTGATATTTTTGGTATTGGTATTAAAGATGATGGTAATGATGTTTGGATTGGCATCAACGCAAATATGAGTCGAGATGGCTACAATATGTCCAGAGTCTGCAATGGTAAACAATGTTACAATATATCTAACGGCAACATTGGTTGGGGTGACTTATTTTTCGATTTCTCTGGTAATAGTCAATTCGGTACTTCTAATGATAACCGGCAATTGTTCGGTATTCGATTTGCACCTGGCAATGATTCCAAAGTGGGACTCGGTGTTTACAAGAATGTTTTTGGTGTTGGGGTTGAAACCCAGAATGCAGGTTATCGAAATTTCGGTCGTTATTACAACACCTTATCAGCGAAGCAAAAGCGAACAGCTAATGTTGGAGATTTAGCTTGGAATGATACCTATTGGGGTGGCGATCCGCGCTATTCAGGAGGACGCTATACCTATTCTTTGAATACAGAATCAGTACCCAATGTAATTGCTTCTGGCGATCGCTTGGGTGATGTAGCTTTGTTAGATAGTAATTCATTATATGCAGCAGGGTTTGGCCAAGGTCTTTTCCAAGGTTCTCAATTATTTGGCTTTAAGTTTTCTCGATCTCTTTTACCAAGTGGTAATTTTATCGCCAGTTTATTTGAAGAATGCTTAAACGATTCGATCGCACTTCGCGGTCATTTGGACGCGCCACCACCACCAAAAATCATACAACCACCAGTAACACCACCAGTAATACTGCCACCACAACCACCTACATCACCTATTAGAGATGTACCGGAACCATCTGGCGTAATTGGCTTGCTAATATTTGCCTTGCTTGGAAAAAAGCGTACTTTACAAGTAAAACGAGATTTATAAGTAAGTAAATCAATCAAAACTATTGTGGGGTAGGCAATAAGCCTACCTTATTATTTTTAGCTTCCATTCAAAATAATATTACTCATTGATGAATTGAAACACTTACAGCATCAACAAATTGTTCTGGTGCTACCCACTCTTTGTCTAATTGTTTGAGTAAATTTATCCAGGCTCCTTGAATTTCAGCATCACCTGGATATTTAAAATGCAATTGTGCCAAATCATTGACTGCATCGTACCAAAGATTATTTTTAGTATAAAAAATATATTTATATAACTTATCTACTTGATGATGCAAAAGATTACTATTAATAACTTTGTATTGTATCCATCCATCAACAACCGCATCAGGTTCATCGCTATTACTCCCCTGACAATTTAACATCAAGTACCAACGGTAATTCTGATTTGGTTGCAGCAAATTTTTTGACGCTGAAGGCAGAGTAATTTTTATCAGTCCTGTTGTGGTAGCTAATTTAACTGTAGTTTGATAAATAGTTGTGTGTTCCTGCGCGTCAAGTAGTATAAATTCGGCGTGTCGTATATCGTTCTGGCTGTAAGGTACATAAAACCAAAAGCTGGGATACGGAGAGGCTGTAAAATCATTGCCATTGTTGGCGTTAAGTGCTGTCAGTGGTTTATTAGTTTGCTTACACGTTGCTTCTGGGCGCGTTGTACCGGGTGTGGAATTTCCTTTCGGCGTACCTGTCGTAGGTGGTGGTGGTGGTGGTGAAGTTGCGGATAAATTTGGTTGTTCGAGTGCTTGTGTACCCAACATCAAAATCCCACTACAGATAACCCTGACAAAAATCCCAACCTCTTTCATGTCTGTTGTTTGTTGTAAACGGCATTACCTAACCAAATAACACCCCAAGGGGCGACCAAGGCGATGATTCCTGGAATCAGTGGTATCCACCCACCCAAAGAGAAAATACTCCAGCAGATTCCGTATAAGATAGCACTGCATATACCAAGTGCCAAGCCTCGGTGAAGTGAGATTTTGACACGCCAAACCACAATACTTCCCGTCAATGACCAGCAAAATATCCATAGGGTTTCACTCCATTTTGGTAGCCACCATAATAGTGGTCTGTGGTCTTCGACGGTACTGAGTAATTGACTCACGACATGGGCGTGGATTTGAAGCGATCGCATTTCACCGTAGGGTGTCTGATGGGGGTCTTTGATGCTTGCTGCAACTACACCAATCAGAATGACTCTATTTTTCACCCAAGCGGGGTTAAAGCGATCGCGATCGCCATTTAAAATATCTCTCAGGGTGACTTGTTGAGCAATATGAAGGGGATCTAGAGTATGGCGATAATTAATTAGCAGTTGGTTTCCTCGTGCATCTAAGTTTTGATACCCCCCACTAGATTTTTCCAGCCGCTTAATGACAAATGCGCCGAATTTCCAATCATCTTTGAAAGTTGCTATTGGAATTTTTTTAGCATTGAGATATTGATATGCTAATTGCCAGCCAAAGGAATATTTTGCAGTACAGGGAGAAGCTTCAGATATAGGATTTTCACTGCGAGATAAAAGATAGCGACGGACTATTTTATCTTGGTTGTTAGTTTGCTGTTGGTCGTCGTATAAGTTCACAAAACCTACTGAAATTTCTGGACTTTGAGATGGAGGTGCAATGCTTTGTTCAGGACTGTTATTCAACGCACACACAGCCATCAAATTGTGATTTTTATAGAAATTATTAATAAGTGTTTGGTGACTAACTGCATCATTAATTGGTACAGGTGAATCACGGACAATGCTTAAGCCAATAGCTGCGGGTTGATACTGCTGCAATTTGTCCAAAAGCCGATTTATTACAGCATCTGGGAGAGGATAACCATAGGTGCGGATATCCTTCTCATCTGCGCCAACTATTAATAGACGACTGTCTTCTGGTTCTGGCGATCGCATCTGCATTAGATGGTCAAATGCTTTCATTTCCCAAGATTGTAATATCCCAAAACCTCGAATTATTGTCACCAAGCTAGTGATAATAAAACTAACAATTAAAGTGGTTTTATAATTAGTTTTAAACTTATTTAATGAAGGTACATATTTATTTAATTCCTGATTATCACCTCTTAAGTTTTCCCATAGAGGTGAGATTTCTGCTGGATTTTGACAAATTACTGGCAACCAACTAGCAGCCGGAAACTCACTTTCTAAACCCTGCAACTTTTCCCTAGCCTGTCGCACTGATAAATAAAATGATTGACCTTGAGCAAAGTTTATTAAAAAGTGCTTCAAAAACTCCTGTGCTACTTTATCCGGCACTTTTTCGCGCATGACAATAATTTGGGGAATATGTAAATCATCTAGTTTTTGTGCTAATCTTAAGCCATCGCAAGAGTTAAAAATTGCTATTTGCAACCCATTATCTAAAGCTTTTTTGAGAGCATTATTCAAATAATTAATATTTAAATTTTCATTTTTATTTATATGTATATAACCCGTGTTATTTTCATGGTTACTGTAACTATGTCCGGCAAAATATAGAATATTCCATCCTTGAACATCCCAAAGTAGTGTATCTAATTCTGAATGTTTTGGTTCAACCAAAAATACTGTTTTAGCAGAGGGTAAACTCTCTAATATCCTTCTATCTGTGTCAATATCAATTCCTTGACTATCACCTAAAATCGCTAATATTTTTACTTTTCGCGTATGATTTTTTAGCCGAGTTTTTGTTTCAAATTCGATGGAACTTAAACCAACTTCTGCTTTGGAATAATCACTAAAAAAACGCCAAAGATGCCAAGGCAGTTTCCTGAGCAATATGTCTTCACTTTGAATAATGAAGCGGATTTCATCATCAATGCTCAACTGCATCCGTAATTGCCGATCAATGTGGCGAAACTCTTCAGCATCTAACCAAATATCGATTTGTTTTTGTAACTCATAAGATACTTTATAAAAGTCTACATCAGAAAAGTGAGTCACATCAGCATCATCAATTTTGATATCTTCATCCCTTGGCTGAGATTGGCGTAAACCTACATTTATATAGCGAGATTCGTAGATTAATTCATATAATAATTGCCAACGACGATATAGGTCAATAAGAGTTGGATTAGCTGGTAAATTACCTTGAAATTGCTTCCATTGTGAATTACCTCCTTTTTGTATACGTTCTGAAACTGATTTCTCGGAGAATAGCTGAACAGTCACAAAAGGAAAACCTGAGTCTAAGTTCCCTTTTCCCAGGTTTAAGATAACTAACTTACTCATTGCTGTGTAAATGCAATTGGTTCAATTAGAAATTCTTCAGTCAGACTGAACTCATCAATAGCCACCTGAATTTTAAAGATTTTTCCTGGTGAGCAAATAAATCGTTTCAATTGAATAAAGTTATCTTGAATCCGCGATTGAATTTCCTGAAGAATTGATTCTGATTGAGAAATTAAAGCTAGTTTGATATTAGGCGGTAAGTAAGTTTGTCCTTTAGCTGGATGCAGTTGTACGCGCACAGCTACTTTTCCATCAGCTTCTGGTGTCAAACCAACCAAAAGTGCCACTGATCGATGACTCAATTGCATTCCCAAATCAATTAGTTTGATGCCGTCTACAGATATCCCTTTAGCTGCTACTTCATAGTGTCTAAAAGTATAAACTAATTTTCCAGATTCTTGATTAAATAATGTGTTTAGAGATTGCCAACCATTATCAAAGGTGTTTTGTAACCATTGACTCAAGTTGTTTCCTTTGGCTATATTTTTAGTCACAAATCTGCCTATCCGTCTGTGATATAATTGTTGTCGCCATTCATCATTCTCCAGCAGTGCTGCCCACTGTGCAAATGGTATATCAACTCGCAAACGCGGAGAATAAATAGATGCATCTCCTAATAGTTCTAATAAATTTTCAGCCTCAATATTAGATAAAAATGGCAATTCTGGGACTTCTGCACGCATTTGTATTCCCAGTGTCACCTGCATTACTGTGAGATTTGTGATTAAATGGTCTGTTGGTAATATATAAGTGCGATCGCATGGTTCGTACTTGCTCAACTGTTTGACTTGACGGTGTGTTGTAAATCCCTGTACTGTCAATGTACATTCGTCTGCATTTGCTTCTAAATCAACCTGTACGGCTAAGTAATAGTCACCTACAAAGGCGGGGATATCTATCCACTCTTGAGGAACTCGCAGTGATTCTGAATCTATGTTTTCGTAGGGAATAAGTATAATTCGCCGCGAACCAATCTCGATTGCAGCACCATTTACTACTTCTAAAATGCTGCGTAAGCCATCTTCACTAGGATAGATTGAAGGTTTGGATAAGGCTTCATCAGAGAGTTGGTCATTTAGCCAGCCTAAAAATGTATACAAACAAACACGATTCAAATAAGCACTATATTGCGCGATTTTATGGGAATGCCGTTGTGCGTCTTTCCAGGCTTGCTGTTGTATGGAGGTAGGTATTTGGAAAAATAATTGGTTATTCAAAGCTAATCTAGTTTGTTTATTATTGTATTTATCGTACAACAAAGGCATATATTTTTTTTACAATTCTTATGTTAATATCAAATCTTTAAAATGTAGTTTAAAGTTACATTTTTCGAGATGTTTATATTGTTTATTTAGCCAGATACTTAAAACTTTTTTAATCATTATATCAAGCTCTTTGAGTAATGCAGTTTCTAATTCATAATTTGTTTGATAGAGTAATTCGTTGACTATATCTACAGGAAGATCAAGTTGGTTGCTAATAGTATTAATGTCTAGTTTTTCTGCGTAGTGAAGTCGCAATAAATTCTGAGATTGAGTTTTCAGTAATTTGACGGCTGTAACCAAGGCTGCATGGATTAAATCAGAATAATCAGGAGTTTCGTAACTATACTTCAACCACCTTGTCACATACCCTGTGACCCATTGCGACGGTTGCTTTAATGAATATACCCCATTAATTAGCCTGCGCTCAATAGTTTGTAGGCGACGTGCGATCGCTCCTTGGGTGACTGCAAACTTTGCAGCGATTTGTTTTTGATTCCATCCCAATCCATAGTAAAGATATAAAATTTCTTTTTGCTCCTCATTAAGCGCCAGTAATTCGTGTTGTAACACTGCCTCCATTTGCTGACAAAGCCTTTCTTGCTCAGGTGGAGAATCTTCTATTTCCAGGTGAAAACCCCCATCCGACTCAATTGTATAACTAACTGCACCCATTACTTCCAGGGAAATACTTGGGACAATTGACTGGGGGTAATTTCGCAAGGCGGTAATGCAAGTTTCCATCCACCTTTGTAGTTGTTCTCCAGTCACATCTTTACCAACTGCAACTTGATGCGGTGCTATGGCTAGAAGTTTTTCGGCGTTGTAATATAGTTGTGATTCTTGAAAGTCATTACTGTCTGGTTCTATCCAACGTCGTCCGCTACGAGTTTCAGGGTTTTGGATTTTATTGAATTGATAAACTTGTTTAAAATATTTACGCGCAAACAAAAATCTGGAAACCTCCGGTTCACGTATACCATATCGAATTAATGCTTCTTTGAGTTCTTTATTACTTTTTTTGCACAACAACCGCCATTGAGAAAATTTGGCAAGTGCAGCTTCGTCTTTAATAGTTTTTCGCAAAACTTCAGTTATGTAAGCATAAAGTGGCGAAATGCTGGGGTCATACTTCGCTAAAATTTTCGGAAATTTTACGGGATCGTAAATTAAGCACCTTGCGGAAAAAATATATTCTTCCCAACATTTAGATTGCTTCTCTTTCCATACTTGTGAAGCAGCGCGATAGCAACTCTCTTCACAATACAGACTTAAATGCTCCCATGCTTTTTGGGTACGGTTTTCTGGTTCCCAATTATATTTTGAAGGCAAGTTACTTAGCGCCATATCGAGCCAGAATTGAACTAAGCCTTGCTCACTTTGTTGATTCAATAATGCTGCAAATTGGTCGTGTTGAGTTTTATATAAATCAATATTTCGCTGTAAATGTAGTTCAGGTTTCCATTGAATTGCTCTTGTACTAATTGAATTATCCACAGTCATGTACATATAGAATCGATGAACTAAGTGCTTAAGGCTAGACAATATGGGTAATCGATTTAACATTCTGACCTGATGGGCGCACGCTTCCAAGTTGATTTTTATGGATTTTTAATTAATAAACCATATAAAAACTAGCCTTTTTATGGTGTGATCCAAAACCTTGCCAATATGTGTCAAATCGAATAGCAGGTGTAGGTAGTGTGGGGTTATATCATGTTTGTCTCGTGCTAAGTGTCATAATTTCGTTATCTAAGTCAGGTCATAGTAATTTGTAAGCATTGGGACTGCGGCTTATTAACCATGATGTTCAGACAAAGAGTTAAGTTTCTTATTTCAATATTGGGGCGATCTCAAACCATTTATGCAGTATCATCCCAAAAAGCTACCAATTTCGCTATGACGCAAAAAATTTCAGACTCTCCGTATTTACGACGAGAGCGACAATTTCTAATACATTTGTTGCTAATATAAATCTCCCTGCTTTAACTTTTTCAGCTTCTATTACTGCTTCTGAAGTTTCTATCTGACCTTTAACTTGATATTTTATTTGATTCGGCTGGGTCAATTTATTTGGTCTACCTGCTGTTTTATATTCTGGTTTCTCTATGTATTCAATTTCTTTTATTTGGTGATATTTCCAGGATTTTGATAGCTTTTCTATTGCTGTTTTAGCATCTGGCTGACAAGCAAACTCTTGCCTTGATAGTTTAATGAAAGAATTCACAATAATTCAGGCTGTAGCACCCATATAACCTTTAGCGTCTGGAAGATCCCAGATATGAACTGCGTAGTTAGATGTATTACTACTTTCATTTAATGCGCTCGCAGTTTTGATGTCGGAAAAATTCTATATAATTCTACCGTAAAGGGTGATTATACGGAAACTTTCTGTATAATAAAGATTTGGGCAGGGGAAAGGCAGTATATGATGGCGGCGTATGGTTCTTGTATAAGCGGTACTCGAACGTACTTTGTTGTTAAAACGGGATTCTTTCGCTCTCTTCAATGGAAGGGAGCTTCGTAACATGTGCATTTCAGCAGGGAGGTTCGGATGAAAAACTTTGTTCCAACAAGTATTGCATTGGCAGGTCTTGTGCTGCTTGCTGCGTCCGCAACGCCCATACACGCGCAATGTGCCGCGCCGAAGTATGTTAGCGGAGTTTGGAAGGCGAATGATGGGGGCACATACCACCTTCATGCCATCGGCAGTACCATTTGGTGGGTCGGAATGAGCGGTGACGACGGTCGTTCCTGGACGAACGTGTTCAAAGGTACGCGAAACGGCAATATCATTGATGGGGAGTGGGCCGACGTTCGCGGACAAGCGTGGGGACATGGAACGCTCAAGCTACGGATATCGGGTACAACTTTTATGGAGAAAATCGACGGCACTGGCAGCGGATTCGGCGGGATTCGTTGGGGCCGTGGCGGATGTAACGACACACAAGGCAACCCGGGGTAGTGTGAAGGTAGCTGCAACCAGGGGCAAACTGAACAGTTTAGTTTATATAAATTGATAAATATGTTTTCCGCCCAAGCAGCGATCGCAGTTAAGATTATGGGAGTTCTCCACAATGGCTTCATGTTGGTACATCTGTTATTGCAATATTAAGAAACCACAATTCTTTTCCGCAGTGAACATTTATTAGCGATTGTTTTCTCAAGTTATCTAAACAGAGTTCAATACTGGTTCTCTCTAAAGATTAGAGCGCTGCGTAGCTTGCCGCCGTAGGCATCGCTGTTATTCAGCCAACTCCAGGGTAACGGTAGTAATGCAACGAGAGTATTAAATTGCAGATGTTACAGATAGCGATGTCTACTTTTTGGGGCTGTGACGCTCCTGCGTCGCTCTAAGCGAAGCTATGCCGCAGGCTTTACGCTACGCTATCCGTGTCGCTGGCACTACCAAAAAAATGCGTTAGTGTAGCTCACCATAGGTATCGCTTTAGCGTTTTTGGCAATTTAGAGCGGTAAGTGCAGAAGCTTGACGCTGGGTATACTTAACTTCCCATCCAGGTAAATTCCACCAGACAACACGCTTTTTTGGCTCTAACCAAAAGTCTAGTTGTTTGATTAAGCCATTCTCAAAAACTAGTTTCGGGAAGGTAGGATAGTCACGATCATCACTCTCGCTATAGTTACGTCCAAGATAGTTAAAACAAGCCTTTAATCCTTGAGCAACTCCCAACTCTTCAACTCCAATGCCTTTTAAGGTCGAATTATCGTAGCTGAAGCTGCCATTGAAGGATTTGCCTGCTAACGAGCCTTTAGTGACATTAATTGTAAAGTCATAGCTAACAGTAGAATTTTGGGCAAGACTTGTTGCAATTACGCCACTGCTGAGAGCAGCTGCTGCAATCCCAATTGCAAATTTAGGCAATAGTTTGAGCATGGTAGTATTGATGTTTGAAGTTTAGTGCTTTCGGATAATTTGTGCGTAGACGTGCAACGGCTTGTCGATAGACATCGCCTATTGGAGAGATCGTCATTACCTAACTTATGCTTGGCAATGATAAAAAGCATATCACCTACTTTGATTTTTTCTAAAGGGTAATGCAGGCAAGGTCAACCGTGAGACCATCGTGAACGTCGGCAGCTGACCAGTGTTGTCAAACAGCCCGACGCTGTAGCTACTTCCATACGGCACGGCTAATGAAGTGCCACAAGTTACTCAAGCAGGCGCACAATTAGAGCTAGAAAACTGGACTACTGGAATATACTTTTTACCTAATGTTTTTAGAATTGCAATAGTAGCTATTAACCAACTACCAGTTACTTCAGAGACGCTATGGTTGAGGTAGCTACTTTCAGCAACAGCATCAGCCTAGAAATCAGCATTCCCCGGCAAGGGCTAGGGAACAAAAAGGTATTAAGTCGCGGCTAAATTGCCCCAACCCACATAAGGTAATTTTGCAGATGTTGCCCGAACTTGGTCAGAGTTAGCTACTAACTGACCGCAAGCGTCCCAAGTTCCAGAAATGAATGTGCTTCTAGTACCTTCACCGATCGCAACTGGGGCGGTGTAATCACCAATTTGAACTTGCAAAGTTTCCAAATTCACTGTCACATCTACTTGAGGATTGGCAGCAACTAAATCTTGCAGTTGTTTAACAGTAACAGCATCAGCTGTCAGACAAGGTATGCCCATTGCCACACAGTTACCGAAAAAGATTTCTGCGAAGCTTTCACCGATTAAAGCTTGGATTCCCCATTTTGCGATCGCTTGGGGTGCGTGTTCTCGTGATGAGCCACAGCCAAAATTTCTATTTACTATTAAAATATTCGCCCCTTGATATTGGGGTTGGTCAAAGGGATGTTCACCTTTAAGTGCTGTCCGGTCATCAATAAACACGCCTTCACCTAAACCATCAAAGGTAACGGCTTTCAAATATCGCGCGGGAATGATGCGATCGGTATCTATATCATTGCCCACTAAGGGTATACCGCGCCCTGAAACTGTTTTAACTTCACTCACCATAATTTTTATATAGAAAACGAACCGCAAAGAACGCAAAGGAAAGAAAGAAAAGTTTAAGAGATTTCTCTCTGCCGCGAAGTGGGGTTACAGCAATTCACGTACATCAGAGACTTCGCCTTTAATTGCAGCAGTGGCGACCATTGCCGGACTCATTAACAATGTTCGGCCGGAGGATGAACCCTGTCTTCCCTTAAAGTTGCGGTTAGAGGAGGACGCACTGATTTGTCTTCCTTGTAGTTTATCGGGGTTCATGGCTAGGCACATGGAACATCCGGGTTCACGCCATTCAAATCCGGCTTCCTGAAAGATTTTATCTAGTCCTTCAGCTTCTGCCTCTTGCTTCACCCTTTCAGAACCGGGGACAACGAAAGCTTTGATTCCCTCTGCAACATGGCGACCTTTGGCGATTTTTGCAGCTTCCCGTAAATCACTAATTCTGCCGTTGGTGCAACTACCAATAAAGCAGACATCTATTTTGGTACCTTTGATGGGTTGACCGGGATACAAATCCATGTATCGGTAAGCTTCTTCGGCAATAAATCGGTCTTCTTCTGGTAGTTCTTCCGGCTGAGGCACTGACTGGTTGATACCGATACCTTGACCGGGAGTAATCCCCCAGGTAACAGTAGGAGAAATTTCCGCAGCATCGAATACGACGACATCATCATATTGGGCATCAGCATCACTCTTGATGGAATCCCACCAAGCCACTGCTTTATCCCAATCTGCACCAATGGGTGCAAAATCTCTACCTTTGAGGTAATCGTAGGTGACTCCATCGGGATTAATATAGCCGCATCTAGCACCGCCTTCGATCGCCATATTGCAGACAGTCATCCTCTCTTCCATATTCATTTGCTCAAATGTCGTACCTGCAAATTCGTAACCATAGCCCACACCGCCTTTTACGCCAAGTGTGCGGATGATATGCAAGATGACATCTTTGGCATAAACTCCTGGGTTCAGACTGCCGTTAACTTCAATTTTTTTTACTTTCAGTTTGGAGAGGGCGAGAGTTTGAGCAGCGAGAACATCCCTAACTTGACTAGTACCAATCCCAAATGCGATCGCACCAAATGCCCCATGACTCGAAGTGTGGCTATCTCCACAAGCGATCGTCATTCCTGGTTGAGTCAGCCCAAGTTCTGGAGCAATCACATGAACGATACCCTGACTACCAGAACCAATATTATAAAAGGTAATGTTATTTTCTCGACAATTCTGCTCAAGCGCTTGAATCATTTCCTCTGCCAAACCATCAGCAAAGGGACGCGCTTGATTTTCAGTTGGCACAATATGATCGACTGTAGCAACGGTACGCTCTGGAAATAGTACTTTTAGTCCCCTCTCGCGTAACATAGCAAAAGCCTGGGGACTAGTGACTTCATGAACTAAGTGAAGCCCAATAAATAGTTGCGTCAGCCCGGAGGGAAGTGTACCAACGGTGTGTAAGTCCCAAACTTTATCAAACAGGGTACCTTTGCTCATACGTCAATCAATATTTCAAGAGTCCGATCTTAAATAGTATCAAAAAAGAGTCTAAGTTTTTCTACACCGTTGATATTAGTTACATGTTTAGCACTCTTATTTCTCTGTGCCCTTAGTGCTTCTGCGGTTTTAGTCTTCCTTAAAAAACCGCCTACAGTGTACACACAAGTCATCAAATTACCCAAAACAAAAGAAAAACCTCACCGAAAAACGCAAAAATAAAAAGTAAAAAGTAAAAAGAAAGAGGAATAAAATCGGTTTGAAGCCCCTGAATTTATTTATGGAAAAGGAAATAAAGATTTGTTTCGTTAGCGTAGCGGCACGAAGTGCGACACGACATGCTGTGAAACAAGGCATCCGTACAAGGCAAAAGTAAAAAGTAAAAAGGCAAAAGAAATATTGAATTTATCTTTCTTTTTACTTTTTACTTTTATCTTTTTACTTGTTTATGCATCCTTTTTAAATCCCCTAGATTTATTTATGGGGATTATCTTTTTACTTTTTAACCTGTCCTCTCCTTAATCCCTCTCCGATACTTTGGAGAGGGACAGGTTTTGCACAGCAAAACCAGGGTGAGGTTTCTCAGTGGCTCTGAGACTTAACCGTAAATTGCCTCACCAAAGACTTGTGTCTACACGTAGCAACAAACCGCAGAGGCATTGAGAAATTCCCACTATATCCCAAGTAGTTGCCAATGCTACTAGCAAAAACTTTTCCTGACTTGACACAATAAAAACGTTAATAACTTTTCATTGCCCGTTGAATATCACGCTGATCTTGCCGTCGTTTCAAGTCTTCTCGCTTATCGTGGAGCTTTTTACCTTTGCCAAGGGCTATACTCACTTTTACCCAGCCGCGTTTGAGATACATTTTCAAAGGGATTAAAGTTAAACCCTGCTGTTCTACTTTGCCAATTAGCTTGCGGAGTTCTTGACGATGCAACAATAGCTTGCGTGTCCGCCGTGGTTCGTGATTAAAATATTGTCCACTAGCGTTGTAAGGCGAGATATGAATATTGATCAACCATGCTTCGCCATTGCGAAGTAAAGCATAGCCATCTTGGAGATTGACTTTGCCCGCACGAATTGACTTCACCTCGGTTCCTGTCAACTCAATTCCGGCTTCGTAAGTTTCCAGAATTTCATACAAATAGCGGGCTTGACGGTTGTCAGCAATAACTTTGTAACCTTCGTTCTTGTCGCTCATTGATAATTTTGTGCGCTTTAAATGTACCTAAAAAATTATTTGGATTGGCTTATGAATTATAGGGTGTATCTTAGAACCGCTATAAATGCTGAACTTGTATATCACTAATTTAGCTTTTTTAATTTCACAATTAAGAGTTTCTGTCAATTTTAAGTTACCTGATACCGATTACATCTGAATTTAGATAGAAAGCTCTAAGTTTGGCCAAGCCTGATTTTGTATAGTCTTACAAATAATTGGTATGATGCTAATCATCATTAGTGATTGACTAAGGATTCATTACAAACAAAAAAACAAAGAGTATTTATACTTACTTGTATTTTGGTTAATTTATTGATTAACTTAATATTAATTTATACTATCTATAGGAAGAATTTACTCTGCCTGATTAATGAGTTATTACAAATTAAAAAGCTCTCTATGCCTCCCAAGCACAGGGTGTCAAAGCTAAGTTACATTCCGTTAGCCTTCCGAAAGATTTAAGATTTTCTTTATAAATCAACCCTAAAGTCAGTTATTAACTGGTAATCCTGTCATAGTATGAAACATAAGAACACTATTATTACCAGTGTTCACAGATGAAGCGCGTAGAAGCAAATTTCTGAGTAAAAAAATGCTAGGGGTGTATTGTCCATGCCCTTGACGATTCTTGTAGTGGATGATGATTTGGGCACTCGTCTGTCTGTTAGCGACTATCTTGAACTGTCTGGCTACTGTGTGATCACGGCTAATGACGGTCAAGAGGCTTTGTTTATGGTGGATGAGTGTCATCCTGATTTGATTGTCACGGATATAATCATGCCACAGATGAATGGCTACGAACTGGTGCGTCGGGTGCGTCAACAACCAATATTTCGATTATTGCCTGTAATTTTATTAACAGCCCGAACTAAGACCCAGGAAAGAATTCTGGGCTACCAGTCAGGGTGCGATTTATATTTACCCAAACCTTTTGAATTAGAAGAGTTAGCAGCAGCAATCCGCAATCTTTTGGAGCGATCGCAAATCATTCAATCGGAGTATCGTTTCTCTCATAAAGATAATTTGGGCATTTCCGCCTCGACAAAAGCGGCAGATGCCCATAATTCTATGTCTACTCAAATTCAGAAACCCCATCTGCACTCATCCCTAACTCATAGAGAACAAGAAGTCTTAGAGTTATTGACTCATGGTCTGTCTAATGCCGATATGGGTCATCAGTTACACCTGAGTCCTCGTACAGTGGAAAAGTACGTTAGCAGTTTATTAAGAAAAACCTCAACCAGCAACCGAGCCGAATTGGTACGTTTTGCCATGAAGCATGGTTTAGTCGAATGAAAAAGTTATGAGTTATGAGTTAGGAGTTAGGAGTGAGGAATTAAAACAGACGCGATTAATCGCGTCTCTACTCCTAACCCTTGTCCAGACCCGATTAATCGTGTCTCTCCTCACTCCTAACTTTTGTAAGCAGACCTTCACAAGCATCAATCAGTAAATCAATAACTTGATTAAATCCATCTTGACCACCGTAATAAGGATCTGGAACTTCCTTTAAGGTGTGTCGAGAGCAAAACTCGCACATCAAACGAACTTTATGCCGATATTGCTTGGTTTGATCAAGAGCGACGATATTCTCATAATTTTCTTGATCCATTGCCAAAATCAAATCAAAGTCTTGAAAGTCTGACTTTTGAAACTGGCGTGCATGACCACGCAGTTTAATTCCCAACTTTGTAGCAGCCGCAGCACTCATACGTCTGTCAGGTGGGCTACCAACGTGATAACTAGATGTACCAGCAGAATCACAGATGATGCTTTCACTCAAGCCAGCCTGCTCAATCAGATGATTCATGATATTTTCTGCCGATGGCGATCGGCAGATGTTACCTAAGCAGACAAATAGCAACTTGTAAGGCATAGATATTTTTTGTCCTTTGTCAATAGTCATTTGTCCTTTGTCTAACGACCAATGACCAATGACTAATGACCAATGACTAAAATCCAGGTAACTCCAACCCACTGGTTAATTCTTCCATGCGTTCCCGCATTGTTGCTGTGGACTTGTTGTAGGCTTCTTTCATTGCCACAGTTACGAGATCGGAAAGTACTTCTGCACCTTCCCCTAGAGCATCTGGGGAAATTTCTACCCGCTTGGGTTCTTGGTTTCCACTGACAATTACCTTCACCAGACCACCGCCAGATTCTCCTAGAATCTCCATTTGCTCCAATTCTTCTTGGAGTCGTTTTGCGCCCTCTTGAACTTGCTGTGCTTTCTTAAAAGCTTCGGCCAGTTCCTTCATTTTTCCTAAGCCAAAGCCGAATCCTTGTCCTTTACCTGTCATAATTATTTATACGCGTGTGCGTTGAATAACAAATCAAATTCAATTATAGATGCGGTAAGTAATTTGCCCCTTTTTTTACCAATAATTAATGCATTCTGGAATTGGGCATTGGGCATTGGGCATTGGGCATTGGTTATTAATTTTTCTTCCTCATCTCCCTCATCTCCCCCATTCCCCATTCCCCATTCCCCATTCCCTATCCACAAGCACCTTGAAACTCTCCGAGCATTTTGACTTCTGGCTCTAAATTAATAGACCAACGTTCTTGTACCTGATGTTGAATGTGGCGAATGAGACAGAAGATGTCACTAGCTTTTGCTCCACCTCGATTAACGATAAAATTAGCATGGAGTAGTGCTACTTGCGCTCCGCCAATCTGGTAGCCTTTGAGTCCAGTTTCTTCAATTAACCAGCCAGCGCTATAAGGTTTGGGATTGCGAAACACACTTCCACAACTGGGAAAGTTGTATGGTTGGGTGTTTAACCTATGTTTCTTGTGTTCTTTGGTGATTGCCACAACTTTTGCCGGATCTGCACCTGGCGCGAGTTGTAAGGTAGCTTGGGTGACTATGCGTTGGCGAAGCCTCTCCGAAGGAGACTCGCCACCTTGCAATAATGAAGTCCGATAGCTATAACCTAATTGTTCCGGGGTAAGAGTCTCTAGTGTCCCATCAGGTGAAAGTACCTCGGCACTAACTAACATATCTGCGATACAGCTATTATGTGCCCCTGCATTCATCACCACAGCACCACCGGCTGTTCCAGGGATGCCAACAGCCCACTCCAATCCTTCCCATCCTAATTCTGCTGCCGCCAATGCCAAGCTAGGAATTGATTCTCCGGCAGCAACGGTTAATTGACCGGTTTGGGGGTCAAAGTTGCTGAAGCGGAGATGACGAGTCGCAATGACTAAGCCTGATATCCCGCGATCGCTGACTAGGAGGTTAGAACCTGCTCCCAGTGTTGTCACCTTTAAATCGCGTTCTTTTGCGTATTTAAGACTGGCTTGCAGTGCTTCTAAATTTCGGGGAGCAACGTATAAATCAGCTGCTCCCCCAACTCTATAGGAAGTAAACGCTGACAAGCAAGCCTGGGGCTTGATCACACAATCTGTATTTGGTAAATAAATTACTTCACTATCCACCGAATTAGTTGTTTGATGTTTCTTTGTATTCAAATCAGAAACTGTGCAGACGTTTCCAACTGCCTGGGAAATGGTCATCTTTACTTTGTATTGGGTAAAATTTTACATTAATTTACCGCAAAGATACGGTAATAGAATTCACAGATGGAACCGTTGCTAGACGGACGCTTTGCTCAGAAATAAAACCTTTGCAAAGTCTCCACTTAAGATGTGGCTTTAGCTGGTTCGCAAAGTGCGGTAATTACTTCAGGAATTACTTGATTCAAATTCCCAGCCCCTAAAAACAGCGCCAAGTCTCCTGGGCGTAATGTTTTTAATAAGTACTCACGCACTGAGGGTAAAGTTGGTTGATAAACTACCTGCGAATGGTGTTTAGCAATTTCTGCCGCTAAATCTTCACCAGTAATTTGCCCTAAATTTGGTTCGCCTGCACTGTAAATATCAGTCAGCACAACCATATCAGCATGGGTAAATGATTCGGCAAATTCTTCTAAAAAGGTCAGTGTCCGGCTATAGCGATGGGGTTGGAAGATGGCAACAACTTTTTGCCCTGGTCTTGCTTGTAAACGGGCGGCGGCGAGAGTAACCCGAATCTCGCTAGGATGATGAGCATAGTCATCAATGAAGGTAATACCATCAACTTCACCCCGGAGTTCAAAGCGTCGTCTTGCTCCTTCAAAGGTGGCAATACCTTTAGCGATCGCTCCAAATTCTAAGCCCAAGACGCGACCAACAGCAACTGCTGCTAAGGCATTGCTGAGATTGTGCCGACTCAGCAGCCGCAACTTCAACACGCCCAAGGCTTTGCCTCTTTCCCAAACTAGAGCTGTGGTGCCATCAGCCCGATAATCAATATTAGTAACGGTGTAGTCAGCGTTGGTATCTGAGTGTAAGCTGTAGCTGATTGTGGGTTGCAAGCGATCGCGCACTGTCGCACAGTCAATACTACCGATTAAAGTTTTACAACCTTTAGCAAATGTCTGGAAGGTGTCAATGACTTCTTCTAATGTATCGTAATGGTCAGGATGATCGAGTTCAATATTGGTGATAATGCCAATTTCTGGAGCGTGTTTTACCAAAGAACCATCAGATTCATCTGCTTCAGCTACTAAATATTGGCTTTGTCCCAATCGAGCATTACCAGACCAAGCATTGACTTCGCCACCTACTAAAATAGTTGGGTCTAGGCCTGCTTCCAGCAGCATATAGCCAATCATGCTACTAGTTGTAGTTTTGCCGTGTGTTCCAGCTACGGCAATACTGTGGTAATCGGCAATTAAGGCTGCTAGTACATCTGAACGATGCAAAACTGGACAACCTAATTCCAGGGCTGCTTTGTATTCTAAATTATTAGTGTTAATTGCTGTTGAACAAATGACTTGAGGTAGTTTTGACTTAGTATCAGCAGTTAATTGTTCTTGTGAATTTAATACTTGAGGGCGAAAGAATTCGAGATTGCTTGCCTCTTGTCTACCAAAAATATGAGCGCCGATAGATTCCAATTTGTGCGTAATATGATTTGGACGAAGATCCGAACCTGATACTGGAAATTGACGCTTGGCAAGAACGTATGCCAGAGCAGACATACCTATGCCGCCGATGCCAATAAAATGAAATGGTCTACCACTAAAATCTACAGAATTAGTCATTTATTGCTCCTCTTACACCACACCACACCATAATCACAAATGACACGCGTATCATAACAGGAATTTGATTTTTACCGTAACTACTCCTATATCGTGTTTATGTTTAATGCCCAGATGTTGTTTCTGGTCTGGTTTTGCGTGTTCAGAATGATTTTACCTTGGTTGGAGGTTTTTACTATTTCTGAACTGTTGTTAAGATTATTCTGAAAATTTTGGCTACATCGGGAAAGAAATTCTTGTAATGTCAAATACATATTTTGTCTACCTTACTGGAATTGGCTACATAATACATTGTTTAGTGAAACTGATTTTAAATTGCATCAAGTATAGGCATGAATTGACTACAATAGTACATTGGCAATGAAACTATTTTTCAATTGCATAAAACCCAGGCATAACTGGATGCAGCAACTAGTAATTTTTGGTGGCACATTTGATCCAATTCATTGGGGACACCTGCTCGTAGCCGAGACAGCAATGCAAGAAGTATCCCTTGAAAAGGTAATTTGGGTGCCATCCCTAAATCCGCCTCACAAAGAAGCAGCTTTGTTTGAGCATCGCGTCAAAATGCTGCAATTAGCCATAAAAGATAACCCAGCGTTTACTGTCTCACTAGTGGAGGCAAATCGCTCTGGGACTTCTTATGCCATTAACACCCTGATTGACTTATCTGCTTGTTACCCAAATACTCACTGGTACTGGATTGTGGGCTTGGATACTTTCCAAACCTTACCTCATTGGTACCGTGGACACGAACTAGCACAAATGTGTGATTGGTTAATCGCACCCCGACTGCTAGGTGGTGAGACTATAACTCAAAGCAAATTAATCTGCAAGCAAGTGGAGCAACAACTGAAGGAGCAGTCGTGTACCATTCACTGGCAACTCTTGAATATACCAATAGTCGGAGTTTCGTCAAGTCTAATTCGCAAATTGTGCCGCGAACGGCAGTCAATTCGTTATTTAGTCCCGGAAACGGTCAGATCATATATCACTAACAACAATTTCTACTCGAACAAATCTGAATAAATTATGTGTTTTTTTATTGATCTAACACTTTATCGTTATAAGTGCCCCCCCCCTTTGCGATATGATTGGGGTCAACGATATCAAAATATAAGCATAAATACAGAGGGCAAGACACTGTGATTAGAGTTGCAATCAACGGTTTCGGGCGGATTGGACGTAACTTTGCACGTTGCTGGGTGGGTAGAGAGAATAGCCAAATCGAACTTGTCGCTATTAATGACACGTCAGACCCTAGAACTAATGCTCACCTGCTAAAGTATGACTCGATGCTAGGCAAGATCAAAGGTGCTGAGATTAGTGCCGATGATAACTCTATAATCATTAACGGTAAGACCATTAAGTGCGTATCCGATCGCAACCCAGAAAAGTTGCCCTGGAGAGATTGGGGAATTGACCTAATTATCGAAGCAACAGGCGTGTTTACTAGCAAAGAAGGAGCGCTGAAGCATGTGAATGCTGGAGCTAAGAAAGTTCTGATTACCGCTCCTGGTAAAAACGAGGATGGGACTTTTGTGATTGGTGTGAATCATCATGATTATGACCACAACATACACAATATTATCAGTAACGCTAGTTGTACTACCAATTGCTTGGCACCTATTGCCAAGGTGTTGAACGATAAGTTCGGCATCATTAAAGGTACGATGACCACCACCCACAGCTATACAGGCGATCAGCGCTTGCTAGACGCTTCTCACCGGGATTTGCGACGGGCGAGAGCAGCAGCGATAAACATTGTACCCACCTCCACTGGTGCAGCAAAAGCAGTAGCGCTGGTTATCCCAGAGCTTAAAGGCAAGCTTAATGGCGTTGCCTTGCGCGTACCAACCCCGAACGTCTCAATGGTAGATTTCGTAGTTCAGGTTGAGAAGCGTACTATTACTGAAGAAGTTAACCAAGCTCTCAAAGATGCTTCTGAAGGCCCACTTAAAGGCATTCTAGACTATAGCGAATTAGAATTGGTGTCTTCCGATTATCAAGGTTGTGATGCTTCTTCGATTGTTGATGCTAACTTGACTTTTGTGTTGGGTAATGACTTAGTGAAAGTTATGGCGTGGTATGACAATGAGTGGGGTTACAGCCAACGAGTTTTGGATCTGGCAGAATTGGTAGCCGAGAAGTGGCAATAATTTGTCATTAGTTATTGGTCACTCAATACTGTTCGGTTAAGGCAAGAGACGCGATGAATCGCCGTCTCTACAATAATCATTTTTTCGTAGAGACGGCGATTTATCGCGTCTTTGTGATGATTTATCGCATCTTTACGCTCTAGAATTTCCATCAAAAAACCTTAACCGAACCGTATTGACTGGTCATTGGTTATTGGAAAAATGACAAAGGACTATTGACTAAAATGTTGAAATCCCTGGCTGAGACTCAGAATTTGGTCAGGGAATTTTTTTTGTTCATCGTGCAATAGTACTGTTGATCCGGGTGTAATGTTGCCTACGATCGCAGCACCTTTACCAAGATATTGTACTAATGCTAATGCTGACTCTTGTGGCAAGCAAAGCACTAATTCAAAGTCTTCACCACCATATAGAGCATAAGCTAGCGCTTGCTCTTCTGTCAGCCAATTGTCAAAAGTTGCTGGCATGGAAATTTCTCTGCGTTCTAGGACAGCGCCAACGCCACTGGCACGGCAGATTTGAATGATTGCATCTGCTAAACCATCGCTGCTATCTATACCAGCAATGGGCATGGGGTATGGGGATGCTAAAATTTTCCAGAGGATTGGTAAGACATCTAATCGTGGCTGTGGGCGCTGGTGGGCGCGGATTAGAGCCGTGCGTTCTGTATCTTTTAGGTCTTGTCCTAATTCGGGGTGTAAGAGCAGTTCTAAGCCCGCTTTTGAGGCTCCATGAACGCCTGTAACGACGATCGCATTTCCCACTACAGCAGCAGAACGGCGGATAATTTGATTAGGGTGAACTTGACCAAAAGCGGTAATTGCTAAAGTCGTCACAGGCGATCGCACCACATCACCGCCGACAATTGAGGTATTGTATTTTTGCAGGCATTCTGTCATTCCTTGGTACAAACGCTCAACCCAACTCACCCTAACTTCACCGGGGAGTCCCAACCCGACAGTAATTCCTAATGGGGAAGCACCCATTGCGGCTAAATCTGATAAATTGGCAGCAGCAGCCCGCCAACCAGCATCTTCTGGGGAAGTGGTGAGGTTGCTAAAATGTATACCGTCAATCAGCACATCTGTAGTCACCACCAAGGATTTTTCTGGTGCAGTCTCAAGGACTGCTGCATCATCGCCGATAATTTCTGGTGGACAGAAACGCTGCAATTTTTCTAAAAGACCTTGTTCACCAATATCTTTTACTTGTTGAGAAGATAAGTCACTATTCACAATCGGTTTTCCGTGTTGCAAAATTACTAAGAAAACTGATGATTTGCTTTACTGTTTAATACAAGGGTTTCGTCTAGGAGTCAGTTGGAATGGTAACAACACCAGTAACCAGCATCACGTTTGAGGAGTACTTAACTTATGATGATGGTAACGGTTCCCATTATGAACTGGTGGATGGAAAGCTAGAACTAAGGAACCCACCAACTATTGAACATTTTCTGATTGTCAGTTTTTTGGATACTGCCTTGGAAGCAGAAATTAAACGTTGTAGCTCACCTTGGCTATGTTTTCGAGAAAGTGGGGTGAGAACGGGAAGAAATAAATCTAGGCTGACTGATTTGTGTGTAGTGACACTGGAGCAAGCCAGAGAATTGTTGAATGCCTCAGCAGTATTTCAGTCACCGCCGTTACTAATTGTCGAGGTGGTTAGTCCAGAGTCGGTAAAACGGGACTATCGTCATAAGCGTTCTGAATATGCGGCCTTAGAGGTTCTTGAATATTGGATTGTAGATCCACTCAAAGCAAAAGTTTCGGTGTTACTACTAGAAGATGGATTTTACGAAGAAACAGTTTTTACCGCTACTCAGGAGATTGTATCACGGACTTTTCCAGAATTAGCGATCGCAGTTGATCAAGTGTTCGCTGCCGGAAATCTAAATCAGGGGAGTTAGGAGAGACGCGATTTATCGCGTCTGTACAAGATTTAGTAATTATTCTCCCTCATCTCCCCCACTCCCTTCTTATGCAGCTTGCGGCTCAACCAGATTTTCTATTCCCTGGACGACTTTTGCCGATTCAATTTTGTCCCCAGCTTTCAGTTTATCCAAAACTTCTCTGCCTTCGGTGAGATAGCCAAAAACGGCATAACGACCATCCAATAGATTGCGTCCGGCGGGGGTGAGTTCTGGGTCAAACAAAAAGAAGAAGAATTGCGAAGAACCACCATTTACTTCACTTTCAGGACGAGCCATCACGACTGCACCAAAGGCAGAAAAAGGTAGAACTGGCATATCAATGTAACGACCAGCTTCTTCTAAAGTAATGCCATAAGTAGGTGCTTTATCACCCTCAACTAAGACTTCTAAGGGAATAGCGCGATATTCGCCCGTTTTAGGATCGATGTAACCCACATCTTTCCCCGCAGGATCTCCAGTTTGCAGAAAGTAAGATTCTTCAGAACGGGTAAATTCTAAGCCATTGTAAAAACCCTTCTGTACTAAATCGACAAAATTACCAGCAGTGACAGGGGCGCTATAACCATCCACGACAACGGTCAAATCGCCTTTGTTAGTTTTAAATTCTACAGTGGCATGACCTTTAAGTTGTGGCAGGTTGCTGTACTCAGTAGGCACTTCAAAAGGGAATTCTTTCACCATTGACTCTTCTATCTGAGTCACGAGATTCAGAAGTTTGCCTCTATCTTGCAGAATTTTTTCTTTATCTTTGCTGTTCGCCAATTCTTGCAATTTACCCACCCCAGATTTCAATTCGGTAATCCAAGCTTCGGCTTGGGGTTGGCGTTCTGTGGGAACGCTTGTTAAGATTTGGGAGGGTTTATCGAGAATACGGGATGCTTGGCTGATGTCTTTGGAAATAGCACCCCACCGCCGATTCGCCCGCAGTTGGGCTGAGATGTCTTCTAAACTGGCTTGTAGTTGCCGTACAGGTTTGTTGTCTATCGGGAGTGCATACCGCAACAAAGCCTTGCCATCGGTGATTGCGTTGCCGGCTGGCAGCGCGGCGCTACTGGAGGGAGTCCACCCAGCTGTAGTTATGCCTAAAAATATTGTTACCAGCAGTATTGCCATTAGGCTGTTCTTCAGCCAGGATTTTAATAAGTTAAGCATGGGATAACTCAAATGCAGCATTAATTTGTTGACTGGACGTAACCCATAAATAATCTTCCCACGTTAAGGGCTGAGTAGGATCAGAGGTCTAGGGCAGGGGAACAAATGACAACTAACTAATGACAAATGCCCAATGACGACTCTAGAAGGGTACAATAAATGCCGATTGTCTTCCAAAATTTGAAAGTTTCATGATCTCCAGTAACGACTTTCGACCCGGTGTTTCGATTGTATTAGATGGGTCTGTATGGCGAGTGCTTGAATTCCTACACGTCAAGCCAGGTAAAGGCTCTGCCTTTGTCCGAACTAAGTTAAAAAATGTCCAGACTGGGAACGTGATGGAAAAAACATTCCGAGCCGGGGAAAGTCTGCCCCAAGCCACCCTAGAAAAAAGTACGATGCAGCATACCTATAAAGAGGGCGATGACTTCGTATTTATGGATATGGAAACCTACGAAGAAGGCAGATTAACCAAGGCACAAATTGGCGATCGCGTCAAATACCTGAAGGAAGGTATGGAGGCTGAAGTTATTAAATGGGGTGAACAGGTGCTAGGTGTAGAATTGCCTAAATCTGTGGTTCTGGAAATTATCCAAACAGATCCAGGTTTAAAAGGTGACACTGCCACTGGTGGCTCAAAACCCGCAACTCTAGAAACTGGTGCAATTGTGATGGTTCCCTTGTTTATTTCTCAAGGAGAACGCATCAAAGTTGATACCCAAGAAGATAAGTATATCAGCAGGGAATAACTTTCATCTCTACGGAGATGCTTGTTCCCGATTGAAATCCCTACATAAGGATTAAATCCCTGCCACACTTAAGATGCTAATTTACGGATAGGTCGAGGTAATAAAAACTGTGCCATTGGACTTTAATGAAATCCGCCAACTATTGGCAACTATCGCACAAACAGATATTGCAGAAGTCACGCTTAAAAGCGATGATTTTGAACTAACAGTCCGTAAGGCTGTGAGCTTCAGCAATCAGATGTTGTCGGTAGGTCAACCGACCTTCGGCGGTGTGGTAGGTTCGGGCTTGACATCGGGTTCATCTGGGGTAAACCAGATGAACACGAGTCAGGTAACGGAGGTGTCCACATCTCGTATGTTTGAGAATACTGGTAGTAGCACACAATTGCAGGTATCAGTAAATCCTCCCTCAACCATCGATCAGAGACTAGTAGAAGTGCCTTCCCCAATGGTGGGAACGTTTTATCGCGCTCCTGCACCTGGGGAAGCGGCATTTGTGGAAGTTGGCGATCGCATCCGCAAGGGTCAAACAGTCTGTATCATTGAGGCCATGAAGCTGATGAATGAAATCGAAGCCGAAGTCTCTGGACAGGTAATGGAAATTCTTCTCCAAAATGGCGACGCTGTAGAATATGGTCAACCTTTGATGCGAATTAACCCCGATTAAGTATTAATCTATATATGAAGTGAGTAATTGTTAAAACTTCAGTCCTTGCGGGTTAATCCTGATGAAACAAACGTTGCCTTTACCGCCAGAAGTGGTGCAACAAATAGCTGAATACTTCAGCCTGTTAAGTGAGCCGATGCGCTTGCGGCTGCTCCACTTATTACGGGATGAAGAAAAATGCGTGCAAGAGTTGGTAGAGGCAACAAAGACTTCTCAGGCAAATGTGTCAAAACACCTGAAGGTAATGTGGCAAGCAGGTATCCTTAGCCGCCGCAGTGAAGGAACTTGCGCCTATTACCGGGTGGAAGATGAAATGATTTTTGATTTGTGTAATCGGGTTTGCGATCGCCTTGCCACAAGGTTAGAGGAGCAAGCCCGTAATTTTCGTGTGTTAAATATCAAACGTTAGGTCAGTTGTCATTTGTCCTTTGTCATTTGTAAAAAACTAATGATCAGTGACTAATGACTAATGACCAATGATTAAAGCTGATAATTTTTGTCAAAGCTTTCACGAGTTAGCGGTTGTTGTAACTCTACACCCTCACCGCCTAAAACATCTAAGGGTTTGCCGTTCACGTCAATATACACCTTCGCTTTGGAATTTAAAGTTGTCGCAGTATAAACAACTTGTCCCACGCGACCCATCATTGAGGTGCTACCACCACCTCTGGTAAAATCTTCAGATAAATTAACGTGAACCTCGTCATTTTCTGACTTTAGTCCCAACAGCTTAGTGCCTTTGGGGATAGTTGTCGAACCTGCTGCTTCTGCTGGTGGCCCTGCTAACAAACTTTGGAAAGCTGCTTCTAAAGGCTGGTTGGGTAGTATAGAAGCGACTTTAACAGGTTGGGGAACCAAAGCAACATTTTTGTCATTCGATTTTAGCCAATAAACATTAGCAGTTTGCTCATTAGCAACTGGCTGCCTAGTTGATGGCTGTGCTGGTTGTTCGATGCGCCCAGAGGGGTTTGTCGGTGTAGGAGTATTGTTGGAGTGGGAGGTAAACCAAGCCACACCGCCACCCACCGCTACAACCACTGCTGAGACGGCGGCAATTGCGCCTGAAGAAATACGATTAGATCCTTGTTGGTCTTTCATGTTCAAAACCTTTCTGACTGAGGGCTGATATGGTAGTTATGTGAGGAGCAGCCTGGTTAACGACGATACTTATAAGTTTAGAGTTTCCACAACCCAAAGGAGACTTACTTTATGCCTCTTAATTTTGCAAGTCCCTAACTCAATTTTAGAATTTTTATTTCTAATCCGTCACCTACCAAATTATGTAAATTTTGGGGAGTGGGGAGTGGGGAGTGGGGAGATGAGGGAGCAGGGGAAGAAGAATTAATAACCAATGCCCAATGCCCTATTCCCAATGCCCTATTCCCTATTCCCTATTCCCTATTCCCTATTCCCTATTCCCTATTGCTTCCGTAATCCACTGTTTGAGTGTAGTTGTAACTTCATCAATGACTATTTCTTGAGATTTGCGGGTTGCTCTTTCTACAACTTCGACTTTGCCGTTAGCGATCGCCCGCCCGGTTACAATTCTATAAGGTATACCAATCAAGTCAGCATCTTTAAATTTTACTCCCGCTCGTTCGTCGCGGTCATCTAGTAGGGTTTCAATTCCCGCTTGATTGAGTTCTGTGTAAAGTTTTTGGGCGATTTCGACTTGTTGAGCATCCTTAATGTTAGGAATTGTGACGATCGCGTGATAGGGTGCGATCGCAACTGGCCAAATAATCCCATCTTTATCGTAAGATTGCTCTACGGCAGCTTGTGCTAACCGCGACACACCCACACCAAAACAACCCATAAATAGCGGCTTTTCTTCGCCCTGTTCATTGGTATAAGTTGCACCCATCGCTTGGGAATATTTAGTGCCTAATTGGAAGATGTGACCGGCTTCAATTCCACGAGCGCTTTGTAAGGTTTGTTCTGGGTTATGGATGGCGCGATCGCCTGGTCTTGACTTACGAATATCTACTACTCGGTCTGGTAACTTAAATTGCTCGCCCCAATTAGCACCAACTACGTGATAACCAGCTTCATTCGCGCCTGTAACAAAGTTTTTTAAATCAACGGCTGTTTGATCCACCAAGCGCAAAAATTTAGGATGAATCTGTTTATTAGCGGTAATATACTCGTCTGCGATATCTGGCGCAATGTAGCCTAAAGGTAGAGATTTCGCTGTCCATGCTTGTTGGGCTTCTACATTTGGTACATTCAAACTAATAATAGTTTTAGCGCCATACTCAGAAGCTAATTTAGTCAATTCATTTTGCAATTTGACTTCATTAACTTCCTGATCGCCTCGGATGTTCACCAGAACTAACACTGTTATACCATTATCATAAACTGTCTGATAAAGGACATTTTTCACCAATTGAGTTGAAGAACAGTTGAGAAGTTGACAGACCTTTTCAATAGTTTCTGTTCCAGGTGTATCGCGTTTTTCGTAGGTTGTAAACCGTGAGGTTTCGGCATCAATTGGTAAAGAAACAGCCTTTTCTACGTTGGCGGCGTATTTACCATCCTCAGTGTAGAGAACTTCGTCTTCACCAGCTTCCGCCAAAATCATAAATTCTGTGGAACCAGAACCACCAATTGCACCAGAATCAGCTTCTACTGCCCGAAAAGCTAAACCAGAACGCCGCAACATATTGCTATACGCTTTATACATATCCTGGTAAGTTTCTTTGAGGCTGGCTTCATCGGTATGGAATGAGTAGCCATCCTTCATGATAAACTCGCGTCCGCGCATTAAACCAAAGCGGGGGCGAATTTCATCGCGGAACTTGGTTTGAATTTGGTAGAGATGTAGTGGTAACTGCCGATAAGAGCGAATCATATCACGAGCGATCGCTGTGATGACTTCCTCATGAGTTGGGCCTAATCCTAATTGTTGCTCACGGCGGTCAATTAGGGAAAACATAATCCCCTCAGCTTTGGTGTAAGTGTCCCAGCGTCCCGATTCCTTCCATAAATCAGCAGGTTGCAATTGTGGTAGAAGACATTCTTGTGCGCCTGTAGCGTTCATTTCTTCCCGCACAATTTGGGAAACTTTTTGCAGTACCCGCCACATTAGCGGTAGATAAGCATAGATACCACTACCGATGCGACGAATGTAACCTGCACGGAGTAATAATTTATGACTGGGAATCTCAGCATCAGCTGGATCATCCCGGAGTGTAACGAATAACATTTGTGACAGTCGCATCGTTTATTCCCTTATTCCCTTTCCAGAATCTCTAATTTGTTTATAAACCAATACGGTTCAGTTAAGGTCTACTGGCAACAATTTTGGGTTTTCGAGACGCGATGAATCGCCGTCTCTACAAGTGTTTTGGGCTTATCTGAACTGGATTGTTATATAATTTGTGCAACTATTTAATCTAGGTCTAGGTTATGAGTCCTTTGACATTAAAACTAGACACCGTTAACCTGAGTGACGAACAATTTTATCACTTATGTCAAAATAACCGCGAATTGAAATTTGAACGCACTGCCAAGGGAGAATTAATCATCATGTCCCCCGTTGGAGGAGAAAGCGGCAATCGAGAAGCAGATTTAATTATTGATCTGGGAATCTGGAATCGGCAAACTGGACTGGGTTTTACCTTCAGTTCTTCTACTATATTTAAGTTACCCAATGGTGCTGATCGTTCCCCAGATGCCGCTTGGATTCAACGAGAACGTTGGGAAGTACTTACACCTGAACAAAAACGCAAATTTCCCCCTATTGCACCTGATTTTGTCATTGAATTAAGGTCAGCAACAGATGATTTGGAAATGCTACGTTCCAAAATGCAAGAATATATGGATGCAGGGGTGCAACTGGCATGGTTAATTAACCCCCAACAGCAGCAAGTGGAAATTTATCGCCAAAAACAAGATGTAGAAGTGCGAAATCTACCCATACAATTATCGGGTGAAAATGTATTACCAGGATTTAGCTTGAGTTTTTGCTGTTATTAAGATTTGCAAGTGCTGCTAAACCGTTACCTCTGCGTAAGGGACTTCCAGGGAATAAATTATTCAAATGGGCGAACCACAGAGGCGCAGAGAACACAGAGAGAAGAGAAATAGAAAAGATTTTTATGTCAGTTTTGGGATGTTTTTTATTTGGAAGTCCCTAAGTCCTAGTGTTTAACCGAACCTGATATTAGTAGCGAAAAAAATTACTTTAATTAAACCTTTGCGTTCCTCTACGCTAACCTTTGCGATCCTTTGCGTTTAAATTCCAACCCTAAATTCGCCATGAATTTACCCAAAACTGTACTAAGAAGGTATCCTATTTTTCTAACCTAAGTTATATAAGGGCATATTACAGCCATTAGGATATCTTAAAAGAAATAATCCCAGGCGATTAGAATCAGGGCATCTTTAGGAGAAACTACCTTGGCAGATGTAATTTATCAAGCACAAGCACCCTTAGAATTTATTCCTCCGGCGTTTAACCCCTTATTGCTGCGAGTCGTCCATCTGTTGCTACCCAGTTTGATAAAATGGCAAACACCCATTACCCAAATTGAAGCAGACAACGTAGAGGTTCTAGTGGATCTCTATCGCCAATTTCAGGAGGGTAAGATCCGTTTTATGCTGGCATTTCGCCATCCGAAAACAGACGATCCATTTTGTTTAGGTTACTTGTTATCTCAACTTGTACCAAAGATAGCGCGATCGCAGGACACAACACTACAACTTCCAATTCACGCCCATTTTATCTACGATCGCGGCATTCCACTATGGGCAGGTTCCCACGTTGGCTGGATTATGTCTCATTTAGGTGGAACTCCGATTCAGCGAGGTAAAGCTGACTGGACGGGTTTACGTTCGGCGCGTGACTTGTTTGCCAATGGGAAATTCCCGATGGCTGCTGCGCCAGAGGGTGCAACCAATGGTTTATCTGAGAATATCAGCCCTCTAGAACCCGGTATCGCCCAATTAGGCTTTTGGTGTGCTGAAGACTTGCACAAAGCTGAACGCCCCGAACAGGTTCTAATTGTACCAGTTGGGATTAAATATAGTTACGTTGATGCTCCTTGGGGTGCGATCGCAAATCTTTTAAGTGAAATGGAAGCGGCTAGTGGTTTACCTGTGAATTCACCAGAAAATGCTTCTATAGAGTCGCTTTATCCCCGGTTGTTAGCCTTGGCAGAACATTTACTTTTGGAAATGGAAGAATTTTATACCCGATTTTATCATCAAAAACTGCCAGATCCCAAGATTGTTGCTGGGCAAATTCCAGATAGAAATGAAGCGTTAGCAGTTCGTTTACAAGCTTTATTAAATGCAGCCCTGTTAATCTCAGAACAGTATTTTAATTTACAGTCAAAAGGTACTTTAAGTGACCGTTGTCGGCGAGTAGAACAAGCAGGTTGGAATTATATATTTAGAGAAGAATTTAAGGATGTAAAAGGAGTATCTGCTGTCGAAAGAGCATTAGGCGATCGCATTGCTGAAGAAGCAAATGCCCGGATGTGGCACATGCGTTTAGTAGAAAGTTTTGTAGCCGTTTCTGGTAATTATATTCGTGAAAATCCAACGGTAGAAAGGTTTGCTGAAACGACTTTAATTTTGTGGCGAATGATTGCTAAAATCAAAGCCGATAAAGGTTTGCAGCGTCCACAATTTGGCAAGCAAAAGGTAAAAATAACTGTGGGTGAACCCATATCTATTTCTGAGCATTATCCAGCATATAAGGAAAATCGTTTGTCCGCTAGACAAGCTGTTGCTGATGTAACGAACGATTTGCAACACGCGTTGGAAGGATTGATTTGACTATGATGGTGAGGCTATTCATTTCCCTCACCATTGTAATCTATAAAATCTCTTCAACTGTTAATTGCCATCTGACTAGGTAGTTCTTTATAATCTATAAATCTGAAACGTTGCTACTAAAAGTTTATACAACTTAATTGACTACTATTGGCTCCTATAAGGTAAAAGTCCGAATTAAATCGGCAGTCGAGGAAATTGCTATGCTTTCTCCAGCTACAAACAATGATATGCCTACTAATTGGTCTTTTAACTGGTTGAATTTGTGGCAAAACACCGATTTTGACTGTCAAAACATCGTCAAACTTGTCTATGAGGGTAAAGTTTGGGGATTAGTGCGATATGGTCTTTATCCCTATCCCGGCTCTCCAAAGTTTTTAGAGATAGAACAGATAGAAGCTCATCCTACAAGTCGAGGAGAAGGGGCTGAACGCTTTATGGAACCAATCGGCAAATGGTTAATTTGGTATGCAACCAAGGTTGCCTTGGAGTTATGTCAAACAGAAACAGATGAACCTCTCGTTGTCTTGGTTGCTCTAGATACAGCTTTGTCCTATTATAGTAATAAGATAGAGATGGAATATCTGGGGCCTGTCACAATCGCTCCAGAAGAGGATGGATATGCTTTCAGATTCTTGCGAAAAGCAGCCCTATCGTTCTGTAATCAACAAGAAAGCTTAAGAGGAGTGCCAAAGTTATATGGCCAGTAATACAATAAAAGCCGGGTCAAAAGTTGTTATGACTCACGCCCAAAGGCAAGCTTTCCTGAAAACGTCTCCTTTGGGACAACTATTCGGAGTAGCACATTTGCTACCTGAAGTGGAAGATTTAAAAAGCCACAACCACGCTTTAAGTAATCAAGCAAAATTTGTAGATGTAGATATATTATCCTCTAGCAAACATAAGTTTCAGTATGAGATGTTAGAGCCTTACAGAAAAGGTCGTGGTAAATGCTTCAGAACTGTATCTTGGATGCATCTTTATCACTCAAACCTTGAAAAAATGTCATCCCCAAGCAAAACAATGGTAACAATGTAAGCAGTAGTAAGGAAAAGACTTTATATAAATCTAGAAACGAATGATGTAATAAATAAAGACGCGATTAATCACGTCTTTATTTATTCTTATGAATTTAATTTTTTTATTCAGACAAAGGAATTAATCAGGTAATTCACCAAAACGTTCCCGGTAACGCTGCAAAAGTTGTTCAGCTAATTCTCGTTGCTGTCGTTCCTGTTCAGCACGAATACTTGCTTGTTCTGCAAGTTCTTCTGGAGTGGGAAATCTATTACCTTGTTCATCAAACCAGTATAGCCAATCACGCTGCCATCCTTCATGGATACCTAAACCTCTACCAATTCCTAAGCCTATTTCCGGCATCCATGTTGGTTCACCACGCTGGCGCATATATTCGCCATTTTCTAGCCGATAAACTTCAAAAGGTTCATGTTTATCACGCTGATAATAATCAGGGTTGTAAATAACATAATACAAGACACCTAATTGAGTATAAGCAGCCATTTTTTTATCGTATTCTCCCCCATAGGTTTGAGAAACAACTTCCAATACAAATGTAGGAGAAACGTTATTTTCTTCTAACAAAACATAACTTAAACGTCCCTTGGGATCATTTTTGCGCCGTGGTACTCCTATGCTTAGAAAAGCATCGGGAATTATCGGAGTTCGGCGAATTTGACCTGTGCGGTCATAAATGCCCATATCAACACCAAAAAACCAGTCCCATCGGTCTTGCCAAATTAAGGCTAAAATTGCTTTTAATAAGTTAGGAATTAGGTTTTGTAGTTCATTATCCACAGGGGTATCGTCGGAGCAAGGTAACTCTTCTGAGGAAGGAAGATACTCAGGTGTCTTGTAGTCTAGCATGACAATTTATAGTCAAAATCTATGAATTAACGTCCTGATGAGTTCACATTAAGAGAATACCAGGATCAGAGGAAAAGAGCAATCATAACCGATTATAGCGTGTACACTCGCTATAATGGGAATTGACATAAATATGCTATCAATTAATTTTGAACAATATTACTATATCTAATATTGATGATGACATCAAATCTCGTTTACAAAAACGAGCCGAAAAACATAGTCGTTCTCTCGAAGAAGAAGCTAGAGAAATTCTTCGTCTGGCTGTAGCAGAAAATCAGGAACATCCCTTAAACTTAGCTACTATGCTTGAGCAGCGTTTTGCGGATTTGGGAGACTTTGAATTACCGTAAATTCCTAGAGAACCTATTCGCAGGCTATCAATATTGGAAGAATGATTATTCTTGATACAAACGTTTTATCAGAATTAATGAAGCCTAAAAAGTCTGAAATAGTTCGTAGTTGGGCTGCTCAACAATCCTTAATGACTCTGTTTACCACAACAATCACTCAAGCAGAAATTCTGTATGGTATAGCCTTACTCCCTGCGGTAAAACGGCGAGAATAGCTTAGTCAAGCAGCACAATTTATGTTCTCAGAAGATTTCGCTGGGCGTGTTCTTCCTTTTGATCAAGCTGCTGCTGTAGCTTTTGCTAATATTCCATCTCAAAGACGACACAATGGTACTCCTATTTCCCAAGCCGATGCTCAAATTGCAGCTATTTGTTATACCCATGCAGCAACCATAGCAACACGCAACTTCTCTGACTTTGAATGGTAAGGCTCATAACAACTACGACAATGCAGAGTTATTTTTATTTAACTTTTGTCCAACGTTGGGCTAATTCTGCAATCCGTTGTCCGAACCGAAAAGCTGTTAGTCGATCACCTGGATCAAGTATTGCTTCGCCTTCACTTGTATCTTGGGTTTGTCCCATTACTCCTAGAAAAGAGCCTAAACGATTTATACCATTATCTTTTTCTTTATCTTTTTCTAAAAAATGACTAGGTAAATCTCCAACACTAACCCAAATCATCCCATTGAGGGCAGCATTAATTGCTAAATAAAGTAATGTTCCTTGTTTTTCACCACTTAGGAAGCTGGAATAGGTAAAACCACCCGCAAGCTTATCTTTCCAGCTTTGATTAGCCCAAACATCTCTAGCAGCATCAATAAACATTTTAAATTGACCGGCTACACCTCCCATATAAGTAGGTGAACCAAACACAATAGCATCAGCCTGATTAAGCTTTTCCATGATTTCTATGTCTTGCCACGATCCATTCACAAACTGCTCTTCTGCAATCCGCAATAACTCCACCTTTACTCCTGCTATTTTACTGGCTCCTTCGGCGATCGCTTCAGCCATCAAGTGCGTATGACCAAAAACAGAAAAATAGACAATAGCTATATTGGACATTGGTAATTCCATCCCATCATCAATTTTTATTCATATAAAATATTTTAAGTATACATTCCTTCATAAATCAAATAAGATTTCTATACTAACTACAAGTATTTATTTAAAATATGCTGATCTAAAGGTTGAGTTAGAATATGATTTATGCCAATCATCTGACTGAGGACTAAAAGAGCTGCTTGATGAAATTTATCGCCTCCAGTTGATGCTGAATAATGTTCTAAAATATAAGGAAGAATATTGTTTTCAAAAAAATCAATGGCTGTTTTTAAAACACAAGAATCAGTATCCAATCCACAAATAAATACTTTTTGGATATTATGTTTATTTAGAAAATTAAGTGTATCTTCATTACAACCAGTATATATAGTTTTATCAAAAATTACCTGAGCAAATGGTTCAATTTCATCCACAATTTTTAGTTCAATTGGTGATTTGAGTTCATGCCAATTCAGATATTTTACATAAGGACTGTTAGGAGTATTTATAAATCTTGTGAAGATGACGTATTCAAAGAGATTTTGCTCTAATAAAGATTTAACTCTCTGTGGAATATGGCTTGTATTTTGAGTTATAAATCCATTTTGGATATCAATGATAAATAGGCAGCAATTCATACAGTAATTCTATGCTTGATTAGTTTGTTCTGAAGAAATTTTTTCTAATTTCGCAGATTGCGTTTCAATTCTTACCTCACTAGTTAGAGCTAGACAAATGCCCAGTATGATAATAGCAAAGGCTACCAAGTTCAACCAACCCAAAGTCTCTGCAAAAATCAGCCAAGCTAAAAAAGCAGTCACAATCGGATCTAACAAATTAATCATTGCAACCAGGCTAGAAGATAAGTGTTTGAGACTATATGCAAGTAGCCCACTACCGAGAATAAGAGTTAAAGCCAAAGCAATAACAGCTAACCAGCTGTTCCCAGAGTGGGGAAACCATTCGTCGTGAGTAATAAATATAACCACTCCAAACAAAAGCGTCGCAATCCTGCAAACCCAAGTCAGGATAGTTGAAACTGTTAATTGCGTCCGCAATTTTTCAATAGCCAGAAGATAAGCACTCCAGAAAACTGCGGAGAGCAAAGCAAGCGAGTCACCTTGAAGTTTAACAGAGGCAAGTTGTAGATCATCAAACCCCAAGACGATTGTTCCTATAGTTGCGATCGCCAGACCAATTAAAAATTTATAATTAAAACGTTGATTAAAAAGTAACCATCCCCCCAGTGTGGTGAAAAATGGAGTTAAGCTATGTAGTAATGCTGAGTTAGCAATACTAGTTTGAGTCAGTGATAAAGCCCAGAAAAGCTGTGTACTGAAGAAAAATACTGCTGTCACCACTAATAGTAAAATTTGTTTGTTGTCGAGTGACTGCTTGATGATGGTTTCCTCTTTAAACCAACGCTGATGCACAAGTGTAACCTCTTGCCATAGTCCAAAAATTACGGCCGCTATCCAACAACGGCTGAACATTGTAACACTGGGGCTGATTTCGTTTTCACTCCATCGGATCAATATGGGCATAACTCCAAAAATCGCTATAGCAATTAAAGTAGCAATCATTGCTTTTGTTACTTTGTCATCAGATTTATAATTAGCGATCGCTAGCTGTTTGCTCATAATTTGAATATCATAATAGGATTCTTATTTGATTTTTGTTGGCGTAGCCTGCGCTTAAAAAACTCAGTACATTTCCTGTTAAGAGTTCCCTATTCCGTGTTTCCTATTTTTACGAGTAAATTCAGAAATAAAGCTGCATTCGTATATGATAATAAGCTTCAGTTAAGCAGAGGTAAATAAAATAAATTTACCCCGATATATATACTAGTTTTGTACTTAACTGAGCAGTATGATATTTGGGTTAATTAGAATGACGAAGTGTAGTTCGCACTTCCATCAAAATTTGTCCTAATCGATTTTTACCACTACCATCTTCACCACAACCCCAATAGTAATCATGCGATGTAGTTTCTACTAATAATCTATTGCCAGTTGAAAGTAGAATCTCTTCAATATCTATATGTTTTTGGAATTTAGTTAAAACAGCTTTATACATGAATTCATCTTTAACTTGTCTCCAGTCTGGACGCAGAGGTAGGGAGCGATCGCCACCAATATTTGCTGCATCTAAAGGAGTTTCGGCTTTCTGCACTTTTTCAAAATAAGGTGTACCGACAAATTTTTGGGCTTGAAAATAATGTTCACTGGTTTGCCAATACGAATTATCTAATATAAAATCATGTGCTGAAAAGTTGCAAAAGCAACCATAGGGAATTTCGTCAGCAAAGCAAAAGTAAATTGCTGTTTCTGGAAAATTCAGAAATTTTACCTGGAATTCTAAAGGTGAAGAATCTAAACTTTCTAGCCTTGTTTGCTCTTTCATTACTCTGATAAATATTGAAGATTTTGGCTGAATAACTACCGATTTATCGATATTAATATTAACACTAACCATAACATGATGATTATCTATTCAATTTTATGCTCAGAATGAAAGGGCATTTAAAACATTGAATAGGGTTAATTTTTTTAATAAAGATTAACATAATTCTTTTCTGTTGGCAAGGATATCCAAAAACGAGTCTCGTTTTTAGAAGCTTTGTTACCACCCTCCACCAACGTATGCACCTACCACTCCAATGAGGTTTGGCGATAATCAGAACGATAATGTCCTCCTCGACTTTCAGTTCAATAAAAATAGGGGTAAAATTTTTACCCCTACAAAATTGTGTATTATTTTAAGAATAGCTAGAAAAGCTTAGTACTATTGGGTTAAATGACTTTCTAACAAAGATGCGATCGCGTCAGGATGAATATTCTTGTATTTCTTTTTACCAAGGTGTAAAACACAGTTGGGAGCGCTGCCACAGCATTTTTGGCAACCAGTATATTCAATAGTAACTTTGTCTGACAAACCGCGATCGCACAAAGTTTTTTCTAACTCTGATAATAACCCTTTACCACCACGTTTCAGACAACCGCCTTTTTGACATACCATAATCCTCGCTTTGGGTTGAGGTGGTAAATCTTGCTTTGGACAGCCATTAACTGGTGTTACCTGATAGGCTTTGATTTTAATTTCACTTGTACGCGAATCTATCTTACTATAACCACAAACGCGAATTTGCTGGCCAGGAACTAAGGATGAACTTAGAGAACGGCGCAACTCTTTAGACAGCTTAATTTCCATATTTCCAGATGGAACTGCTAATTGCAAGTATTTATATTTTCCTGATTCACCACCAATAAAACCTAGTAACTGTCCCTCAAGGTTCAATTCTGATAACGTCAAATGTTTGTCACCCATGATTGATAAAAAGTTATTGGGAATTGGGAATTGGGAATTGGGCATTGGGAATTGGGAATTGGGCATTGGGCATTGGGCATTGGGAATTGGGAATTGGGAATTGGGAATTGGGAATTGGGGAAGAAACTTGTTAAATAATTCGCCCTCATCTCCCTCATCTCCCTCATCTCCCTACTCCCCACCCCACTCCCCACTCCCCATTTTTTAAGAGAGGCGTTTAGCTTCTACTGTTTGGGGTAAATTTGCTGCATCTGGGAAATCACGAAATTCTAATTCCCAACCATTTGCTAGGGTGAGAATTTTGCCATCACTTCCATCGGTTTGTTTGACGACTTCTTCTTCAAGGTCTTTTTTAGCAACGTAGACTACTAAAGTACCGGCATCATTCATCCGTAGCATTACTTTCATGAGATTCCTCAACAGATTCTAGTTCTTTTTTCATACAGCCGACGACGAATCCTGTTTCCAAGAAATGCACAGCATAAATATAGGAACTCTGCAAATATGTCCCTATACTCGCTATGTAGCCGATATCTCCTTTATTCACTAAAACTTGCCCGACTTCTTTACCAGGGAAGGTACCATCATTTTTGAGCAGTTTCCGAACTCTGACTTTTTCACCAATTTCAAAAGCAGGTGGCAAGTTTAGCTCTAATTCATCGCGTTGCATGAGAATACCTCTGTTCTCTGACCAAATTCAATAGTTCTTCTGTCGTCAAACTACGTTTTTTCTGTACCGATTGATGGCGCACTGCGTCTAAAACAGATTGGGTTTCTTGGGGGTTCAAGAAAATTCCATGCTGTTCTAGCAAGTTAGCAACCAAATGCCGTCCAGAATGTTTACCTAATACTAAACGCCGTTCCCAACCCACCTCTTCAGGTGCAAATGGTTCGTAGGTAATGGGGTTTTGTAATACCCCGTGAGCATGGATACCAGATTCGTGAGCAAAGGTATTTTCGCCAACGATCGCTTTCCAAGGTGGTACGCTAGCTCCTGATGCGGCTGCAACCAGTTGAGAAAGTTCCAGCAAACTGGGTGTGTGGATGCCCAAATCAACGCCGTAGATGCGTTTGATAGCCATCACAACCTCTTCTAAAGCTGCATTTCCCGCCCTTTCGCCTAATCCGTTAACTGTGGTATTCACTGATAAGGCTCCGGCTTTGATACCCGCAAGAGCGTTGGCTGTTGCCAGACCAAAATCATTGTGGGTATGGATTTCTAGGGGAATCATCAAAGCTGAAACCAGCCGTTTAACCTTGTTGTAGGTGGTGAAAGGATCGAGAACTCCTACGGTGTCGCAGAAGCGGAACCTGGATGCACCCCATTCTTGGGCATAAAGCGCTACATCTAAGAGGAAGTTTTCATCAGCCCTGGAAGAATCTTCGCCGCCGACTGCTACCCAAAGACCTTGATCGAGGGCGAAGTTGATTGAGTCTTTGAGTTTTTGCAAACTTACTCGCCATTGACCATGAAATTTAGTAGCGATTTGGATACCAGAGACGGGAATTGCGATATGCACCCGGTTCAGTCCGCAAGCAATAGAAGCCTTAATATCTGAGATGACGGCGCGGTTCCAGCCCAGGAGTTTTGCTTGTAAACCCAAGTCAGAAATTGCTGCGATCGCACGGGTTTCTTCGTCACCCATTGCCGGTATACCGACCTCTAATTCAGGTATACCAATGGCATCGAGAAATTTAGCGATCGCAACTTTTTCTTCTAGGGTAAAAGCAACACCTGCTGCCTGTTCGCCATCACGTAATGTAGTGTCATTAATTATGATTTGATTCATTGCAAATATCCCTCTCTTGGAAGTATTCTTAATATCTTTTCTCTCTACAATCCCCAGCGATGGCAAATGCTAAAAATATCACAATTCATAATGTAGGATACATGATCCTTTATTATTGACCTATTAGCAGCATCACATCTGTATGGCAGGGATCTAAAACCATGTATAATTTACTAATCGTTTTTACCGATGTCAGTTGTAATTTGTTCGAGTAGCAACGAACTAATGTAACTATTAGCAAATCCTGAACAAAGTAAAACACAGAAGCCAGCAATTAAGGATGTAATCATCTTCGTAACCTCAGATTTTGTAGAGCATTGGTGTGTAATTTCGGCAGGGAATGGGACTCAGAGGTACAGGGGATAAATTAGTTAACTGTGTTCTGCTAGCCAATCAAAAATCTTTCCTAGCTGCTCTAAATCAACTAAACCATATTGCCAGAGAAGCATAGGTAACGGGCCATTTTCTAATTCACGGTGTCTCAGAGCTACAGCAATATCAGCATTTGAAAGTTCAAGTTCGTTTTGCAAAAAATTGAGGAGTTTTATATCTCTGTTCCGAGTCGCCATAAATGATTGAACTTTCAATTTCTTAATTTGGGAAAAACTTAAAAATCAGAAATTCCGATTTTTAATTGTTGCTATATGTCAGGGTAATTTCAGATTTAGGAGAATAAACAAAATCTAAACTCCATCTAATCCATCTCAGTCTGCAACAAATTCTGCAAGTATACAGTAGCTTCAAACTCTAAACCTATTTGAGCTTTGTGCATCTATGAGCAAAAAGGATAAAGTGCAGTGATTTAGTCATGAATTCAAGATTAATAGTCTCTGAATTAGAAGATTCAAGGCTAATCGCTGTAAATCCAGCAACGCTCTAGCCACTCTAATAATTCGTGACGAGAACCGAGAAATTGCATAACTATACTGCGAATTAGAATCCCTTCTAGCAAATTATTCACCTGCACTCGTAACGAACCATCGGGGGGACAAGAGCTATTAATTTTTAACTCTTGCAATCGGTGATAGATTCGCCAGCGATCGCTCAAAGGTATCTGCAAAACTTGATCGCATAAAGTATTATTTGTCATTTGTCATTTGTCCTTTGTTCTACCCTGCGGGAAGCCACTGGCGTGTCTATGTCATTTGCTAATGACAAATGATCAGTGACTAATGACTCTTCTCTTAAAATTTGCAGTTGTTTTTCGAGTTGTTCAACGCGCGAGAGCAAAGAACGAATCACAGTTGCTTCCATATCGGGTAGCTTTCCATGTTCTAAAGGAGAAAGGCTAGCGTTTTGATTTCGGGAAATAATTCGACCGGGAACGCCCACAACTGTGCAATCATTGGGAATATCTCGCAAGACAACAGAACCTGCACCAATACGGACGCGATCGCCAATTTGCAGATTACCCAAAACTTTTGCACCCGCCCCAATCACTACATTTTTCCCCACTGTGGGATGACGCTTACCTGTTTCTTTACCAGTTCCGCCAAGGGTAACGCCCTGATAAATCAGTGTAAAGTCACCAACGATCGCAGTTTCGCCAATGACAACACCCATTCCGTGGTCGATAAACACGCCCTGGCCAATCTCTGCACCTGGGTGAATCTCAATTCCCGTCAAAAATCGCCCCAAATGAGAAATGAAACGGGGGATAAAACCCACTCCTCGATTATGTAACCAGTGAGCAAGACGATGCAAACAGAGTGCGTGCAATCCTGGATAGCAAAACACCACCTCTAGCCAATTCCGTGCTGCGGGATCGCGCTCAAAAATAATGCGAAAATCACTCAATAATGGCTCAAAAAAATTGCCTGTGAGGAAATTTTTCAGCATGGATGTATGTGCAGAATCCTGCGTTTTGGTAGTTGGTGGATCGCTAATACTGTCTAAAGACTGTTGCATCGGTAATGTCTATCTGGTAGAAAGAGTCATCTGCTATTTTTATGCTTATATCAGGTGACATCCAACTCGATATCAAACTCAATGCTGATTGGATTTATTGGATTAATTAAGGTTGTACTCAAACGCCAAAACCCAGACTTAACATAAAGTTAAAATTTGTCTGGGGTTAGGGGCGCTAGTATTTAACGGTAGGGGTGCTAGTATTTTTGGGGCAGGGTTTAAGAATTTATGTTCACGCTACAAGAAACTTTACCCGTAAGCCTTTGCTAAGATTTAGTCAAGATATTTTGCAATATATTAAGTTGTACTCAGATGCACTCAATCATGGGTTAGATGAGGCTACAAATCGATTTTCTGTATATCCCACTACTATTATTATCCTATTATTGAGTTGAGCGAAAGACAGATTTCTTTATTTTCTTTTAGGATTTGCTGTCTGTATGCAGATATACCTTTCAAAATATAGTTATCGCTCGTCGTGACTGTTTTCTTATTATATAGATATATAGCGTTTCTCAACCAGATGAGTTACATCATAGCCCCCTCCCCGCTTGCGGGGAGGGGTTATTGTACTTCACTCAACCGATAAACGCTATATTGAATGAAAGTAGTTCAATGAGTGCAAATATACCTACTTGCCAAATTGATAATTACTAGACATCTCCGAAAATTAAATATGCATTACCTAGAACCCTTTGTAGGGACAATTCATGAATTGTCCCTACGCCTTTTCTGGAGATGTCTACTACATAATGACTGATTAATAACTTTGACTACTTTTATGATTTTTTCAATTGTTCTAAATAGACAGCAACCTCTATCATAATGCTGTTACACCTTTATTAAGAATAGTTACAACTTCTTAAGACAAGGCAATATTTCTTATGGTAGTTTCACTAGAGAAGAATGCACCACATCACGTTGTTATCGTTGGTGGTGGTTTTGGTGGACTGTATGCAGCCAAGGCTTTGAATGCAGCGAATCTAAACGTTACTCTCATTGATAAACGGAACTTTCACCTATTTCAGCCGCTTTTATATCAAGTTGCGACAGGTGCGCTATCACCTTCTGATATTTCCGCACCATTGCGATCTGTATTTAGCAAACGCAAGAATACAAAGGTGTTGTTAGGAGAAGTAAATGAGATTGATCCAAAAGCGCAACAAGTTATTTTGGGTGACGAAATAGTACCTTATGATACATTAATTATCGCCACAGGTGCTAACCATTCCTATTTTGGTAAAGATAACTGGAAAGAAGTTGCTCCCGGCTTGAAAACCGTGGAAGATGCGCTAGAAATGCGTCGCCGGATATTTGGCGCATTTGAAGCAGCAGAAAAAGAAACCGATCCAGAAATTCGCCGTGCTTTATTGACTTTTGTGATTGTGGGTGGTGGCCCGACTGGTGTAGAATTAGCAGGTGCGATCGCAGAATTGGCATACAAAACTCTCAAAGAAGATTTCCGCAGCATCGACACTTCAGAAACAAAAATTTTACTATTACAAGGTGGCCCTCGCATCCTCCCACACATGGCACCAGAGTTATCGAAATCAGCAGCAGTATCTTTGCAACAGTTGGGTGTGGAACTCCACACTCACACCAGAGTGATAAATCTTGAAGATGATATCGTTACTTTCAAGCAAGGCGATCAATTGACAAAAATTGCCTCAAAAACTATATTGTGGGCAGCAGGTGTCCAAGGTTCCCCAATGGGGAAAGTCTTAGCAGAGAGTACAGGTGTAGAGTGCGATTTCTCTGGACGTGTAATTGTAGAACCTGACTTGTCTATCGAGGGTTATAACAATATTTTCGTAATTGGAGATTTAGCCAACTTCTCCCATCAAGATAGTAAAGTCTTACCTGGTGTTGCACCCGTAGCTAAACAAGAAGGAGAATATGTAGGTAAACTAATTCGACGACGGCTTAAAGGTCAGACTTTGCCACAATTTCATTACAACGATGTCGGTAGTTTGGCGATGATTGGGCAAAATTTAGCTGTTGTAGATTTAGGCTTAATCAAACTTACAGGTTTCCTTGCTTGGGTATTTTGGCTAGTAGTCCACATCTACTTCTTAATCGAGTTTGACACTAAATTCCTAGTAGTATTTCAGTGGGCGTGGAATTATATCACTCGTAATCGTCGTTCTAGATTGATTACAGGTAAAGAACCTGTTGTAGAATCACAAACCGTTAAAAAAAATAGAGCGCAAGAGGCTTCTGTGACACCTCTTTAACTTCAGGTAACAGGAGATATTAGAGTGATGAGTGCAGTATGGTGGCAAATCTTGGGCAAAGATTAGCTGTTCAACGAAAAGAATATGGGGATGAAATACCGCCCTCAGCAATTTTGGCAATTTGGCATCTCATGACTTCGAGTTGAAGTTTTAATGGAGATATCAACGCAACGGGACAGCAATGAAGTTGTACGAGGGATAGAGCAAAACTTCCCGCTTCTGATGTCCCGGCTATGCCAGTTGTCAAATTGAGTGCTGTAGAAAAGCTCTACATAATTGATACAGCACTCTGCAACTGGCTAGAAATCCACAAAATCAAATATAACTGCGATCGCAAGATCCTTGTCAGTGGTAGTCTTGACAATACCATCAAAATTTAGCGGCTACCGTAGGGACTACACTATTACAGCTATTTTCAGGGAAATGAACCACAAATAGACCTCACTTCCATTCCTCTCTCCTTTTAGGAGAGAGGCTTTGATTTTCTCTTAAATCTTGCTCCCCTTCCCTTGTAGGGAAGGGGCTGGGGGTTAGGTCTGTATTGCACTTAACAGAGAAGCGCTATAATTGCTTCCGAGTCAATTAATGGAGTTCAAAGGCTCATTAATGAAGTTCAAAGGCTCATTAATGGAGTTCAAAGACTCTTTAAGGAGGTTCAAAGACTCTTTAATGAGTATCAAAGACTCTTTAATGAGGTTCAAAGACTCTTTAATGAGGTTCAAAGACTCTTTAATGAGGTTCAAAGACTCTTTAATGAGGTTCAAAGACTCTTTAATGAGGTTCAAAGACTCTTTAATGAGGTTCAAAGGCTCTTTAATGAGTATCAAAGAGTCTTTAATGAGTATCAAAGACTCTTTAATGAGTATTAATTTATTAAGAACCAGATGCAGCTTTTGTCGGTCTACCTTTGATAGCCTTAAACCGTTCGCCTAACTGTTCAGCGACAGTTTTTAAGCCTGGAGTCTTTTTCGATGCTGTCTTAACGTAATTATAAACCGTCAAACTGCTAGTCATCGCTTCACTACCGACTGCCATTAGGGTATCATCGACTTGTTCGGCGAGTTGTTGCACCGAGATTAAAAGTTCCGTAAGCGCAGTGGCTAATTGATAATCCCGGACAAGTTCTTCAACGTCAAAAGTGGCTGGAAGAATTTCGCGGTTAGACTGAGCAGCAGTGACGCTATTGTTTACAAAAGCTAGACTTTTATCGCCCATTTTTAGCAACTTTCGCCGTTCTTCAGTGCTGAGAGTAATCAGAAAGGGCATCTTTTTTTGAACTGTCTGTAACGCAGCTTTAATTTCTTGGATATCTTGTGCAGAAAGGGACGCTGTAATATTTTGATAGGCCATCGTATATTTACCTTGGGATTTCTAGTAGTAAAGTAGCAACTGCTGCTAAGTATATAATTCCCATTGGTGGATGCGATCGCACATCATAACCTATTTATTTATCTGTTTTAAAAAATTTGTAGAAAATTTGTAGGTTGGGTTGAACGAAGTGAAACCCAACAAAACCCGAAAATGTTGGGTTTCGTTCCTCAACCCAACCTACACCGAAGCGATTTTTTAGGCAAAACCTACGCAGCATTACATCATAACCTATTTATTTATCTGTTTTAGCGCCGATGCTAATGGATACTGACCAGATGCAATCAAAGCTTGTCGTTCTACAATGCGATCGTCGCTGTTCAAATCTAGAATGCGTGCTGTGACTTCTCCAATCTCCGTTTGATGTTGAATTACAGCCTCATCTAGTCGAAAATGTTCACCCCAAAAGTCTCTGCGTGGGTTAAAAAATCGCACAAGTTCGCCAGTTTGCCAATTAATTGACCCTAAATCCGTCCCTTTTTGCAGGTTACAGAAAATACAGGCATAGCAGAGATTATTTGCTGTTGTAGCGCCGCCGTGTTTGATGCTGATTATATGGTCAACTTGAAAGCTTAAGCCGTCTCCTTCTGGATATAAACAATACTCGCATAGAACTGCGGCGCGATCGCTAACTAAACGCCGCAGTTCTGCATTAATATATAGACGAGACATTTTGAATACTTACTTAGGGTTAACGTACTGATTAGCTCTTGCTTTTGCTAACCTCATAATATGCTCTAGCGTGAGGAAATGATCTAACTCTCGCTGGTCACTTTCAGTAAGACTTTCAGTTTTTGCTCGATAAACCAGATCCTCTAAACGGTCTTTGGCTGCATCTGAGAGTTGAAAATCGATAACACTTTGGGGAGTGGTGCCAGCAGCAATAAACTCTATAATTTCGTCATAGACTTTGGTAGTATTTACAGATGTAGTCATGAAATTACCTCTTTTTATCTAATTTTACTGATTTACAACGCTACTTTTAACGACTTTCCTAGTCTTAAGTAGGGTGCGTTAGGCGCTTTGATCCACGGTGTCCAGATCCCCGACTTCTCAAAGAAGTCGGGGATCTAACCTTAACTTTGAAAATCTTCCTTTATTTTATTTGTCTGCTCAATACGCTGCCTAATTGCTTCTTCTGCAATGCGAATATTTTCTTCTATTGGCGTACCGTCTTCAGTTACCATTGGCCCGTACCATATTGCTTCCGAGTCAGGAGTGCGGCGGCCATACAAAACACGCAAAGGCTCTACATCTTCCCGGTGTGCAAGTGCGTAAGCTATTAGTTCTTTGTTAGTCATTGCTTCAAAATTCGGTCGCATTTAAAAACCTCCAGTTTCCATTAGCGGGTACAATGATTTGGAGTTCTTCATTGACAAAAATAAATACAACTCCTGTTTGGTCATCAAAGCGAAATAGCTCAATACTCCGATAAGTGTTTGACAACATCTGACAGACACGTAGAGAGGCTATAGCTTGTGCGTATGTTGGGTAAATCGTCTGTTCCTCAATTGTGACATGGATAATATAAACCTAGATGGCGACTGCTTTACAACCTACTTGCTGCGAATAACTCAATTTATCTACTATTTTGCGATTTCTGAGATGAATAGCTTATAGTGAAGCGATAATAATTACATTTTGCCAATAAAAGCACAGTTTATGACCTGCTGCCTGAATCCAGCTTGCCACAATCCGCCCAATAGCGATCGCACAATGTTTTGCTTCAACTGCGGTGTAGGACTGGTAGTGTTGAGAAACCGCTATCGCCCGATTAAAACATTAGGTGGTGGGGGATTTGGTAAAACTTATTTAGCAGAAGATATAGACAAACTCAATGAGCCTTGTCTCATCAAACAATTTGCACCCCAAGTACAGGGAACAGCATCACTCAACAAAGCTACAGAACTATTTGATCAAGAAGCAAGGCGACTGCAACAGTTAGGCAAACATCCCCAAATTCCCACACTGTTGGCGTATTTTAATGAAGATAATCGCCTGTATTTAGTGCAGGAGTTTATCGACGGGCAGAATTTATTAGCTGAATTACAACAGCAGGGAATTTTCAACGAGCAAAAAGTCAGAGAATTATTGCTTGATTTATTAGATATTCTCAAAATAGTTCATCAACAGAAAGTCATTCACCGCGATATTAAACCAGAGAATATTATTCGTCGTGGTGATGGGAAGTTGGTACTAATTGACTTTGGGGCATCCAAGCAACTGACAGCAACGGTGATCACGCAAGTAGGAACAGCGATCGGTTCTTTTGGTTATGCGCCACTAGAACAGATGCAGGGGGGTGAAGCTTACCCAGCCAGTGATTTATATAGTATCGGTGTAACTTGCTTTCACCTGTTGAGTGGAATTAACCCTTGGGAACTGTGGAAACGACAAGGTTATGGTTGGGTTAGTAGTTGGAGAAAGCATTTACAGCAACCAGTGAGTAAAGAATTTGGGCGAATGCAGGATAAGTTGCTGCAAGAAGAACACCAACAGCGTTATCAATCGGCTGAGGAAGTTTTAAAAGCGTTAAATTCACAGTCTGTTTATTTGCTAGGACAGAGAAATCCAGTAAAACTAAAACAGAAAAGTGTTGATACTTACTATAAAGAAGGATTAGAAAAATACAACAACAAAGATTTTCGCGGTGCAATTGAAGATTACACACAAGCCATAAAAATTAATCCCAACTATGTAGACGCTTACAAAAACCGAGGTAATGCCTGCTTTGCTTTAGGAGATAAGCAAGCAGCAATTGAAGATTACACTCAAGCCATAAAAATTAATCCCAACTATGCAGATGCCTACAGCAACCGGGGTAATACTCGCTTTGCTTTAGGAGAGAAGCAAGCAGCAATTGAAGATTTCACTCAAGCCATAAAAATTAATCCCAACTATGCAAATGGTTATATGGGTCGGGGTTTAGCTCACTATGAATTAGGAGATAAGGAAGCAGCAATTCAAGATTACAACCAAGCCATCAACATTAATCCCAACTATCCATCATATGCTTATATCTGCCGAGGTGCAGCTCACTATGAATTAGGAGATAAGCAAGCAGCAATTGCAGATTACACCCAAGCTATCAATATTAATCCCAATGATGCACTAGCTTACAAAAACCGGGGTAATGCTCGCTCTGGTTTAGGAGATAAGCGAGCAGCAATTGAAGATTACACTCAAGCCATCAATATTAATCCCAACTATGCAGATGCTTACATCAGCCGGGGTAATGCTCACTCTGCTTTAGGACATAAGCAAGCTGCAATTGAAGATTTTCGTAAAGCTGCCGATTTGTATAAGCAACAAGGAAGAGAAAGCAACTATCAAGATGCTCTAAACCGCATTAAACAGCTTGAGAAATAACCAGATCGCCAAGTTGTTCAAAAAGTCAGTAATATTATTCACAAAATGGAAAAATTATGACGATCATAGATTAATCAAGATTATCTGGATCTATGCCGAGCGATGTCTAACGATTGGCAGTTACGGCGATCGCAATTTTACCCACAGCCCGCCCAGTTTCGCTATAATTATGAGCCGCCGCTAGTTCTTGTAAGGGATATGTGCGATCAATCACCACGCGAATTTTACCCCCTTCAATCAATTCTTTGAGAAAAAGCAAGTCTTTGGTGTTAGGTTTTTCAAAGAGAAATTTAGCTTTTTGACCAGGAAGAAACGCTGTTAAGACGCTCTCTAAGAATACTTCGGGGCTGGGTACTGTTGTGATATAAATTCCGTTGGGTTTGAGGACTCTTTTGGTTTGTGAGAGCGATCGCTTACCCACTGCATCAAAGATAATGTCATACTGCACTGTATCTTCGACAAAATCTTGCTGCGTATAATCAATCACGCGGTCTGCTCCCAAAGATTTCACCAAATCCAAGTTTTTGGTACTGCAAACTCCCGTCACCACTGCCCCTAAAGCCTTAGCAATTTGCACCGCAAAAATCCCTACACCACCCGCAGCGCCATTAATTAAGACAGTTTGCCCTGTTTGAATATTTCCCTGATCTCGCAGTGCTTGCAAAGCCGTAAGTGCTGCTAAAGGCACAGCCGCAGCTTCTTCATAAGATAGATTCGTTGGTTTGAGCGCCGCCAAGTTTTCTGGGATGGCTGCAAATTCCGCGTAACCTCCTCCAGGGAAGTTAGTACTGCCATAAATACTATCTCCTGGTTTAAAGCGCGTGACTTGGGAGCCAACCTCTACAACTTCTCCCGCCACATCAAATCCCAGAATCTTCGGGAATTTGCTGCCAGTAATCAAACTCAACATCCCTTGGCGAATTTTCCAATCAATAGGATTAACGCTACTAGCACGAACTTTCACAAGTAACTGTGTTGACTCAATTTTTGGCTGTTCCACATCTTCATACTGCAACACCTCAGCCGCGCCATACCGACGGATAACCATTGCTTTCATCGAATTTCTCCTGCTACCCTGTTTTTGTGAATGAACTTAGAGAGCCTGTTTTTTCTGATAAATCTAGTGTAGCGATTTCCTAAAATAGAAATAATCAGTCTAAAACTACACCTGTATGCCAGCTAGAGACTTATATCACGATAATGTTAAAAATGCTTTAATTAAAGACAAATGGATAATTACTCATGACCCACTGACACTAAAATTTGGTAAAAAAGATTTGTATATTGATTTAGGTGCTAAACAGATGTTGGCGGCGCAAAAAGCAGAATCTAAAATTGCAGTTGAAATTAAAAGTTTTACTGGAAGATCGGATGTTGATGATTTAGAAAAAGCATTGGGTCAGTATATTTTATATCAAGATGTATTAACTGAATTAGAGCCAGAACGGGTGTTATATCTTGCAGTACCTAACAGTGTTTTTAATGATTTATTTGAAGAACCTATCGGCAAACTATTACTAAAAAATCATCGTTTTAAGCTGATTACCTTTGATCCAAAACAGGAGGTCATTAAACAATGGATTATACCAAATTAGACCACTATCGCCAGGTGATTGAAACTATCCTCAGTGAATATGCTTCACTACCCTATTCTTATGCCAACATTCAATCAGAAGTGGTGTTTGATCAAAGCCGCGATCGCTATTTGTGGATGGATATAGGTTGGGATGGCGATCGCCGCATTCATGGCTGTCTGGTTCATATTGACCTGATAGATGGCAAAATCTGGATTCAACGGGATGGTACAGAAGAAGGCATCGCCGCCGATTTAGAACGGGCTGGAATTCCTAAAGAACATATAGTACTTGGCTTTCGTTCACCGGAGTTAAGACCCTATACAGGTTATGCAGTTGCTTAAGGTGCGACACCGAACAGCCCGTCGTAGACATCGCTTTTCATTCTTCAGTGCTAAATACAACACCTTCATACAGCAGTTCAATCGAGCATTCAAATTCAATGCTCGATAAAGTGACGATATCTCCAGCCGTGTAGGGATAGTAAAGCCACATTCTACCCTCTCCCCGACAGTAACGCTCAACGGAGATTTTTTCCGAGTCAATCAAGATATACTCTTGCAAACTGGGGATTTTGAGATAATAAGTAAATTTTTCACCCCGATCTTTCGCGCTTGTACCTGGCGAAAGAACTTCAGCAATCAGCTTGGGATGTTGAATAAATTTCCGGGCATTGAGGTCTTGAGGGTCGCAACTGACAATAACATCAGGATAATAGTAGCGACTCTGGGGAGTCAGTTGCACTTTCACCCCTGACACATTCGCTCGACAACCTTTAGAACGCAGATGAGGATGTAAGGCAGTGTACAAGTTAAGCGCAATGTCGTTATGGGGAATTGTACTGCCTGTCATGGCAAATACTTCGCCATTGGCATATTCATAGCGAACGTCTTGCTGAGGTTCCCATTCCAGATATTTCTCAACGGTCATTTTTGGCGGCTGCTGGAGGATGGTTATCATAAACTCAGATTTTTTCACGTTTGGCTTGATTGTAGCTGCTTAGGGGGTGGGGTTTTTTGCTAAGGTTTGTATTGAGCAATTCAGAAAATTCATTGCGATCGCACAATCATGTTAGATTATAGTTTGTTGTTTCTCTTAAACACAAAATCCGAGAGTTTTCTACCCATCTCCTGATTGTGGGAATGAAAAAAAAGGAGTTAAAAGTTAAGTTTTTTGAAAATTATGTGCAGTAACACATCTATTTCCATTACCTCACATCGCTTATCAGACAAGACTTAGAACCACAATTGAATATCATTGTCAAAGCAAAAATTAAATAAATATGAATTGCATTTTTACCCTCAAAAAAATGATATGTTAGATACAGAATTGAATTTCGCACGTTTCTGGAGTAGAACGATATAGACTACTCCAGTTTTTCACCCTCAAACCCTTGGCATTTATTGCTTCTGACGGAAATTGAGGGCAACATGAGTACACATTTAAATAACCCAAACCCAGTTACAAGTAGATTAAATTCCTTGCGGGGATTGGGTTTTGGCTGAGTACAAAGAAATCCTGAACCCCTATCTATAAACACTAGAACCCCAACCAAAAAATACTAGAACCCCTACCCGAAAAAAACTTTTTTAATTCTTGTAATGCTTGAAGAATTAGGGTCTTTAGTATTTGAGTACAAAAGTAATAAATCCAATAAATTCTATCCTAGATAAACATATCGCCTAGCTTCAAGACGGCTGATATAAATCTTTTATCGCCAATCACTTAACGCTCTGAAACAAAACAAAGCGAAAAGTGAGTGGAGGGATGACATAGCACCATGCCTGAAGAGAAGTCGCGGCTGTAAGCACCAATTCTACCCAAGAACCGAACGTTGACACACACCAGCCGAACATCAGATATCTATTGCCTGCCTGACTTGAAAACAAGTCGCCCTCACCCAAGGGTTTGCAGGCAGTGTGAAAGACGCGACTTCAATTCTGGGCATGAAAGAGTGGCAACAGCATCTCCCACAGTGGCAGCCGAGTCCACCGACCTTTTTGCTAAATTCAATGACATCATCGTCTACACGACTCCTCAACTCTAACGCTACGGAATCGCCAACCCAAGCAAAATCCGGTGATTGCGGCTGCGACAGCAACAGCAGCGCCACCGTGGAAAGAGACGAAAAGCTCCAAGAACGCATTGCTAAACATCCCTGCTACAGCGAAGACGCTCATCACCACTACGCCCGGATGCACGTTGCAGTTGCACCAGCTTGCAACATTCAATGCAACTATTGCAACCGCAAATATGATTGCGCTAACGAAAGCCGTCCTGGAGTAGTTAGCGAATTGCTAACACCAGAAGAAGCAGCACACAAAGCTTTAGTCATTGGTGGTAAGATTCCTCAAATGACAGTTGTGGGAATTGCTGGTCCTGGCGACCCTTTAGCGAACCCAGAAAAAACCTTCCGCACATTTGAGTTGATTGCAGCCCAAGCACCAGACATCAAGCTGTGTTTATCAACCAATGGTTTAATGCTGCCCGATTACATCGATCGCATTAAACAATTAAATATAGATCACGTGACGATCACCATTAACATGGTAGATCCAGAGATCGGTGCATTGATTTATCCTTGGGTTCACTACAGACGCAAGCGTTATAGAGGTATTGAAGGCGCAAGAATCCTCCACGAAAGACAGATGGAAGGATTGCAAGCCCTGAAAGATGCTGACATCTTGTGCAAAGTTAACTCCGTGATGATTCCCGGAATTAATGACCATCACTTAGTTGAAGTGAATCGAGTCATTCGTGAGAAAGGTGCATTCTTGCACAACATCATGCCGTTGATTTCTGCACCAGAACATGGCACACACTTCGGTTTAATCGGTCAACGCGGCCCCACACCTAAAGAACTTAAAGAAGTTCAAGACAACTGCTCTGGTAACATGAAAATGATGCGTCACTGTCGCCAGTGCCGTGCCGATGCAGTCGGATTACTGGGAGAAGACCGCAGTCAGGAGTTTTCCAAAGAGAAATTCTTGGAAATGGCTCCCGAATATGACATGGAACAACGCGCTACTGTTCACGAAGGAATTGAGAAGTTTAAAGAAGAACTTAAAGTAGCGAAAGATAAGGCGCTAGCTGGCAAGAAAATTGCCAATAGTCCGAAAGTTTTAGTTGCAGTAGCAACCAAAGGCGGCGGATTAGTTAACCAACACTTCGGTCATGCGAAAGAATTCCAAATTTACGAAGTGGGTGGGAATGAAGTTCGCTTTATCGGTCATCGCAAAATTGACCAATACTGCCAAGGTGGATACGGCGAAGAAGCTTCTTTTGAGCATATTATGAAAGCGATCGCAGATTGCAAAGCAGTTTTAGTTTCCAAGATTGGTAACTGTCCTCAAGAAAAATTGCAAGAAGCTGGAATCAAGACTGTTGAAGCTTACGACGTAATTGAAAAGGTTGCTTTAGAGTTCTACGAGCAATACGTTAAGGAATTAGGGAATAACGAATAGGGCATGGGGCATAGGGCATGGGGCATGGGATAAGAATTATCCTCAATGCCCTCGCCTAAACCCAATCCTCAATGCCCAATGCCCAATGACGGCAGTTACTCCACTTGGGGAGACCCCAAGACCGTACTGCCTCCCCAATGCCCCATTCCCAAAAGGAGAATAAATCATGGCTTACAAAATTCTTACTAGCCAGTGTATTTCCTGCAATCTCTGTCTAACGATATGTCCCACAAATGCAGTAAAAGTGGTTGACGGACAGCACTGGATTGACCCCGAACTTTGTACAAATTGTATTGGTAGTATTCATACCATGCCTCAGTGTAAAGCTGGTTGTCCCACCTGCGACGCTTGCGTTAAGCAGCCTAGCGATTATTGGGAAGGCTGGTTTGCCAATTACAACCGCGTAGTTGCTAAATTAACAAATAAACAAGATTACTGGGAACGTTGGTTTGAAAGCTATTCCCAGAAATACTCGGAACAGTTGCAAAAGCGCCAATCCCAAACAATGGCAGCAGAAGCTTAAATAATTCGTAATTCTTAATTGAAGACAACAATGCAAAATAACTGCATCTATCTCGATAATAATGCAACCACTAAGGTAGACTCAGAAGTTATAGAGGTAATGCTACCTTACCTAACAGATTATTACGGCAACCCCTCCAGTATGCATACCTTTGGTGGGCAAGTCGGTAAAGCAGTGAGAACAGCAAGAGAACAACTTGCAGCCATCCTGGGAGCCGATGAGTCTGAAATTGTCTACACAAGTTGCGGTACTGAGGGAGATAACGCGGCGATTCGAGCCGCACTGTTAGCGCAACCAGAAAAGCGACACATCGTCACCACCCAAGTTGAACATCCAGCAGTACTCAATGTCTGCAAACAATTAGAAACCCAAGGTTATAGTGTTACCTATCTATCAGTAAATCATCAAGGGCAGCTGGATTTAGATGAACTAGAAGCTTCCTTGACGGGTAACACCGCCTTGGTGACAATTATGTATGCTAATAATGAAACCGGCACGATTTTCCCGATTGAACAAATTGGGTTGCGTGTAAAAGCTTCTGGCGCTATCTTCCATGTAGATGCGGTGCAAGTAGTGGGAAAAATCCCCCTCAATATGAAGACTAGCACCATCGATATGTTAACCCTGTCTGGTCACAAGCTGCACGGGCCGAAAGGAATTGGTGCTTTATATATCCGGCGCGGGGTTCGGTTCCGTCCTTTCATGATTGGGGGACACCAAGAACGCGGACGTAGGGCGGGAACTGAGAATGTACCAGCAATTATTGCCTTGGGCAAAGCTGCGGAACTGGAACTGTTACACTTAGAAGAAGCCACCAAAAGAGAAAGAAGACTGCGCGATCGCCTAGAACAAACTTTACTAGCTACAATTCCCGATTGTGTAGTCAATGGTGATGTTACGCAGAGATTGCCCAACACGACGAATATCGGCTTCAAGTATATTGAAGGTGAAGCTATCTTACTATCCTTGAATAAATACGGTATCTGTGCATCATCCGGTTCTGCTTGTACCTCCGGTTCACTGGAACCTTCCCACGTCCTGCGGGCAATGGGTTTACCCTATACAACTTTGCACGGTTCCATTCGCTTCAGTCTTTGTCGCTACACCACAGAAGCCGAAATCGATCGAGTCATAGAGGTAATGCCCAGTATTGTAGAACGTTTACGCGCCCTCTCACCCTTCAAAAATGATGATGCAGGTTGGCTGCAAGAACAAGAACAAGCACTAGCGCACCGTTAATTAGGGAATAGGGAATAGGGAATAGGGAATGAAGAATTTACCACTCCCCACTCATTACTCATTACTCAGCACTCATTACTCATAACTTAATATGTGGGACTACACCGATAAAGTATTAGAACTGTTTTACGATCCCAAAAATCAGGGAGCAATTGAAGAAACGAGCGAACCTGGGGTTAAGGTTGCAATGGGCGAAATCGGTAGCATTGCTTGCGGCGATGCTCTGAGATTGCACCTGAAAGTGGAAGTAGAATCTGATAAGATTCTAGATGCTCGCTTTCAAACCTTTGGCTGTACTAGTGCGATCGCATCTTCTAGTGCATTAACCGAAATGATCAAGGGTTTAACCTTAGATGAAGCTTTGAAAGTGTCCAACAGAGACATTGCAGATTACCTTGGTGGTTTACCAGAAGCAAAGATGCATTGCTCTGTAATGGGACAAGAAGCCCTAGAAGCCGCTATCTACAATTATCGTGGCATTCCTCTAGCTACCCACGATGATGATGATGAAGGTGCATTAATTTGCAGTTGCTTTGGCATCAGCGAATCCAAAATTCGTCGCGTGATTCTAGAAAATCATCTCACGGATGCTGAACAAGTAACAAATTATGTAAAAGCTGGTGGCGGATGCGGTTCCTGTTTGGCGAACATTGATGATATTATTAGATCAGTTCAACAGGAATACGCCTCACCTGCTCTCAACGATTACGGCGTAAAAGTTGCCACAGAAATTGTTACGTCAAAGCAGCGATCGCTAACTAACGTCCAAAAGATTGCTCTAATTCAAAAAGTTCTCGATGAAGAAGTCAGACCCGTACTGATTGCAGACGGGGGAGATGTAGAACTCTATGATGTAGAAGGCGATCGCGTTAAAGTTGTCCTGCAAGGTGCTTGCGGTTCCTGTTCAAGTAGTACAGCAACTCTCAAAATTGCGATCGAAGCCAGATTACAAGATCGTGTCAGCAAGAGCCTTGTAGTCGAAGCAGTTTAAGAATTGCTGTAGGACTTAACGGACTCTACAAATACGCCCTAATATGCATTCAGCCAAGAACAGAAAATAGGATTTGAACCGAATCATTGTCTCCACTCAATGCTTCATGCCAATTCGTCAAAAGAAAGTCACAGATTCAAACTTAACTTTCTTAATTAAAAATTACGTAGACATCCAAAGGATTGCTCTCCTAAAGGTATTACGAATTACGAATTGGTATCAATCCTACCACTATGACGGCTAACAGCATATAGGCTTCATAGATTAAGCGCCTACTTGCGAATTTCATCATCTAACTCGCTTCAAAGGAACAGAATATGAGTACATTGTACGACAACATTGGCGGACAACCAGCTATTGAGAAAACAGTAGATGAACTCCACAAACGCATTGCCGCAGACAGCACCCTCAACACATTTTTTGCTGGTAAAGATATGGTCAAGCAACGTAATCATCTAGTTGCTTTCTTATCTCAGATATTTGAGGGGCCAAAGCAATACGCCGGTCGTCCAATGGACAAAACCCACACTGGAATGAATTTACAGCAACAACACTTCGATGCGATCGCTAAACATCTCGGCGAAGCAATGGCTGTGGGTGGGGTATCAGCAGAAAACAGCAAAGCTGCACTAGAGCGTGTCACAAACATGAAGGGCGCTATTTTAAACAAGTAATAGGATTTACACATTGATTGTTGACAAATAGCAAAGTCAAGTCCTATTGAGTCTTGCAAGCTAAAGCACATTATGACGTATTTGTAAATCGCGTAACTTTCTTTGTTCTTTGTCAGAACAAATGACAAAGGGCAAAGAACAAAAAGAAAAAAATTTAACCACGAAATATATGTACCTACTTTCGATCATTTTAGCTGTGGAGCGATCGCCCCCAGCAGGCATTTATGCCAACTGTACCAACGATGCTCTACACGCGCTCACTACTGTCGCTCAACTGGCGTGAACGCAACTGACAAACGCGCATACCCACCAACCAACCAATTGCAGGGAAACACGAATCATGACAGAAGAAAAGATCAGACAGATAGCTTTCTACGGTAAGGGCGGTATTGGTAAATCTACCACTTCCCAAAACACCTTAGCAGCTATGGCAGAAATGGGTCAACGCATCCTCATCGTCGGTTGCGACCCTAAAGCTGACTCCACCCGTTTGATGCTGCACAGCAAAGCTCAAACAACCGTTCTTCACCTCGCCGCAGAACGTGGTGCAGTAGAAGATATCGAACTCGAAGAAGTAATGCTAACCGGTTTCCGTGACGTTCGTTGCGTAGAATCTGGTGGGCCAGAACCCGGTGTAGGTTGCGCCGGTCGTGGTATCATTACCGCCATCAACTTCTTAGAAGAAAATGGTGCTTACCAAAACCTAGACTTCGTATCTTACGACGTATTAGGTGACGTTGTATGCGGTGGTTTCGCAATGCCAATCCGCGAAGGCAAGGCACAAGAAATCTACATCGTGACATCAGGTGAAATGATGGCGATGTATGCTGCTAACAACATCGCTCGTGGTGTTCTTAAGTATGCTCACACAGGTGGCGTGCGTTTGGGTGGTTTGATTTGTAACAGCCGTAACACAGACCGAGAAATCGACTTGATCGAAACCTTGGCAAAACGGTTGAACACCCAAATGATTCACTACGTACCCCGTGACAACATCGTTCAACACGCAGAATTGCGCCGGATGACTGTTAACGAGTACGCACCAGAAAGCAACCAAGCTAACGAATACCGCACATTGGCTCAGAAAATTATCGACAACAAGAATCTATCTATTCCTACACCCATCGAAATGGAAGAACTAGAAGAATTGTTGATTGAATTCGGTATCCTCGAAAGCGACGAAAATACCGCAATGCTAGTTGGCAAAAGTGCTGCTGAAGCTCCTGTAGTATAAATCGCTGCTAAGAAATAACGCTTTAGCACAAGGAAAAAGGAAAGATATCAATCTTCCCTTTGACCTTTCATCCTCTCGCTTCTCCCCCCTAATCTTAGAGGGGACTCCTAGTCCCCCTATCCCGATCCTTACGAGTCACAGAGGCTAAGTATGACACCTCCAGAAAATCAAAACATCATCGAAGAAAGAAAAGAACTAATTAAAGAAGTTCTCAGTGCTTACCCAGAAAAAGCTGCTAAAAAGCGCGAAAAGCATTTAAACGTATACGAAGAAGGTAAGTCCGATTGCGGCGTTAAGTCTAACGTTAAATCCCTTCCTGGGGTAATGACCGCTCGTGGTTGTGCTTACGCCGGTTCTAAAGGTGTGGTTTGGGGCCCTATTAAGGACATGATCCACATCAGCCACGGGCCTGTAGGTTGCGGTTACTGGTCTTGGTCTGGTCGTCGTAACTACTACATCGGCACCACAGGTATTGATACCTTTGGTACCATGCACTTCACCTCCGACTTCCAAGAAAGAGATATCGTTTTCGGTGGTGACAAGAAACTTACCAAGCTCATCCAAGAACTTGATGTACTTTTCCCCCTCAACCGTGGTGTTTCCATTCAATCTGAATGTCCCATCGGTCTAATCGGGGATGACATCGAAGCTGTTGCTCGGAAGACATCCAAAGAAATTGGTAAGCCAGTAGTACCCGTTCGTTGCGAAGGCTTCCGGGGTGTTTCTCAATCTTTAGGACACCACATTGCTAACGACATGGTTCGTGACTGGGTTTTCACCAGAGCAGACCAAGCTAAGAAAGACGGTACACTCAAGTTTGAAGGTACCCCTTATGATGTAGCCGTCATTGGTGACTACAACATCGGTGGTGATGCTTGGGCTAGCCGCATCCTGTTAGAAGAAATCGGCTTGCGCGTAGTCGCTCAGTGGTCTGGTGATGGCACCATCAACGAAATGTTGATGACCCCCAATGTGAAGATGAACCTCATTCACTGTTACCGCTCGATGAACTACATCAGCCGTCACATGGAAGAAGCTTATGGTATACCCTGGTTAGAATACAACTTCTTCGGCCCCACCAAGATTGCTGAATCTTTACGGGAAATTGCTTCTAAGTTTGACGAGACAATCCAAGCAAACGCTGAGAAAGTTATCGCCAAGTATCAGCCAACAATGGATGCGGTAGTCGGTAAGTACCGCCCCCGCTTAGAAGGTAAGACTGTTGCCATCATGGTTGGTGGTCTACGTCCTCGCCACGTTGTCCCAGCCTTCCTAGACTTGGGCATGAAGATGATAGGTACTGGTTATGAGTTCGCTCATAACGATGACTACAAACGTACTGCTGGCTACATCGAGAACGGCACCATCGTTTATGACGACGTTACCGCTTACGAATTCGAGGAATTTATCAAAGCGCTGAAGCCTGACCTAGTTGCTTCTGGTGTGAAAGAGAAGTATGTCTTCCAAAAGATGGGTCTTCCTTTCCGTCAAATGCACTCTTGGGATTACTCCGAACCTAGCGATGCCTCCGGCGGGCTACGCGCCAACGCTCTTACAATTGATATAATGCAAGGTTTTTTAGCGGCCGGAGAAAAAAGAGCCTATTTCTAGCCTAAATGCAAGTTACAGTGTTATGTACTAACAATTTATTTTGATGCTTTAGAAAGTATAACTCTTATGGAGTAAGATTTTTAGGATTTGCTTGCATTTTGCTCAAAGAAAAACTGTAAAATGAAAGACTATTTTAAATGACGATTTTTTAGATTAAATGGTGCGATCGCTTTGAAGGGGAGACAAGGTAGGCGATCGTGAATAGGGCGATGGGGGAGATGCGATAACCTCGCTTTGCGGGAGCAATAGCACTAACTACCTAACTTGTGGCAAGTAACTTCTTGCATCATTAGAATTAATCACCTGTCTGGTGTAGTATGTATTATGAAGTGAAAAACAGATTCAAGGTCAAAATTTAGTAACGTGGATCGTAATCATCTCTCCAATCCCCACCCAGATATAGACCGCCATACTCTAATGAGTCGCCATAATTCGTTACTGAAGACATTTCATTAGAAAATGTAAATCCAAGCTTCTCTCGCCATTCTTCAAGCACTGTATATTCCATCTTTCCATCAAAGTACAATACCTTAGCTGCTTCAAGAAAAGAATCTATAAGTTGCTTATTAGTTGCTAACGATATTTCTTCTGGGCGGTTCAATAAGTGAAGTATAGTGTCTGGAACTTGTATCAGTTTGTTAAACTGTGGCTGATTTAGCCTAAATACTTGACTGTTTATTTTTAATTCATATTCATTATTTAAAATAGTAATTAACTCTCCTATCACCCCTGTATTTGGAGATGCAAAAAAGTTGCCAATTTTAACCGAATTCATAAGATTTGCTTGACCACTGAGAGTTATGAAGATACTAGGGCTAAAAAAAGTGGCATTTATATAAAAGCTGCGTCAAATATGAAATTTAGTTGCTTTTGAAGTTCTATCACTTTTTGGTATTTCAGTATCGTTTAGCAAATGTATCCTTATAAAGAGAATACCCAAAACCACTACTTTTAAATCACCTAATTATACTGAATTTTCCTAGATAGATAACAGTATTAGCAACTAGGTTAAATTAAGGCTTTTGGGCTTTTTGATGATACCAGTAATTTTTTATATTACCAATATCTTGCTATTTACAAAATTTTGGACAATAAGTAGACCGTTTTAGCGATGTCTACGACGGGCTACGCCTAAGCATTCACTCGACAACCAGGTTGCGATCGCTTGATGAGAGGATGCGATGTCTATGACGGACTACATCTACGCATTAAACCGTCCAATCCTCAATTAACAATCTGGGTACTTTGCCCAAATCTCGATGATTGCGCGTTAATAAAACTAATTTACGAGATAGTGCGATGCCAAATAGCCCATTGAAGACATCGCAGTAACATTCCCTATCATCCTACGCAGATAACTTTGCAGACTTAATTGATCGCTTCTATGCTTCGGCTTCAATACCTTGTTGTGATGCGGATTCTAAAACTTTTGTATGCTGCTCTTTGTACTGAATAAGGTGGGGATATTGCTTCTGAAGTTCAATGTAGTAATTCACAAACTTATCAGGGTTATGTCCATTTTCCTGAGATATTATGTGGCGAATTTTACGTATTTGGTTGATTGCTTCATCATTCTTCGTCATTTTGCGCTCCTATTAACTCTAATGGCGTAACTAGCGTTGGAACGTATAACCCCAGCATAACGTTCAGCCGTCGAATATGCCCAAACTTGTTGGCATTTGCCAAGTGACGACAATTCCAAGTCAATAGAAAATCACATTTATGATATGAAGCCAGGGCAAGATGTAGTGCATCTCCAAGCGGATCGCTGGGCATCAGGTGTTGCTGGATATACACTTCGACGATTTCCGCGATCGCAGATTCAATTGGGATAAACAACAAGCTACTAATAAGTTCTATTGCCTCGCTTTTTCCAGGAAAGTTACCTCGATTAAGTTCATCCAGCACCGCAAGACTAGTTACAAGCACATAGTTGTCACTTGCATAACTCCACCATTCCCGTGTCCAGTCCCGTCGCGCCACCATATCAGGTTCAGTACGTGCTTCGTAATAAAAACTGGGAATAGAGGTTTCAATGTAAACTTTTGGCTTCATTGCGGTAAGGAGCTACATAAATAAACAGCTTGACTATCTTTGGTAATGCCTGATACTCCAATATTACCGTCTTTAATTTAGCACCTAAGCGACACCAAATAGCCCCTCGTAGACATCGCCTTCACTCGACAACATTTAGAGATTATCTGTGGATTCATAAGAATTAGACTGTTGGTGCGATCGCCTTTAAAGATTATCCGTGAGATGCATAAGAAGTAGACTGTTGGTGCGATCGCGCCAATTCGACAACACGCCACTGCATATTCATACTGGGTGAAGTTAAGCGATCGCCTCTAACTCAGGAATATGTTCAGTTTCGTAGTTTTCAATTAAAACACCGATAACTTCCATTAGAGACGCAAGCGGATGGATTTCGTCTTCACCAACTTGATCGATGAGACAATCGAGGATCTCAACCAAGCGTTCATATTCCTCTTCAGTGTGTGGAACAAAGACGTTTTCGCCAATGGATGACCAAGCAGTGATGGTTTGATCTAGGTTAAAGCTTTGCATTATTCCTTCCACTTTCCTTCATCATATTGTGAATGCGTTAATACAGCGCGAATGTAGACTTTTTGGCGGTTGTAATGAATTGCGGCAATGAGTCGAACTTTATTACCACCAATATTAAACACTGTCAATTTACCGACTTGATCTGCTGATGGAAACATTTCACGGAGTTCCACAAATGAGGCAAACTCTTTTCCCTTAACCAATTGATACCACTGAGCCAAGGCGTTATTTGTATCTGGATGAAGTTTAGCAAATTCATTCAGGCGTTTACGAGTAATAACGTGCATCTCAAAACCCTAATGTCTTAATAACTCTGTCATCCATATAGCTCACCTGCGATCGCTAATCTTATATTCTAATCATCGCTCCAACTCAAAAGTAGATTCATCCACTTATGAGAACAAAATATTACACAAATCAACTACTGAATTGCTGAACAATTGTCTGTACAATTGCCAAAATTGCACCTACGTTATCCAGGTAATATCTTTGCCGATCAAGCAAAGCCACTTTTTGTGAAAGTAGAATAAATTGCCATACTTCTCCTGTTGTCACGCATCCATACACGGGTATTTCTGCTTGTCCAGATGAACGATTGAATAAATCCGCCGCCACCATTTGCGCGATGCATTGTCCTAACCCAGCTTCAACATCATTTTTCTTCGCTTCTACAACAGTGATAATTGGGCTACGCAACGGTGGTAAAGGTGGAGCCATTGCTAAAATAAAATCACATTCCCCAATCAAGCCCTGTGCAGGATCAACATCAAGTCTTTGTCCAGAGAAAATAGCCAAACTATCTTGGCTCAGATCCCGACAGGCTAGTAAAATTGGTACAATAATAAATTCGCTTCGAGCCTTTTCACTAATCAGAGCTAATTGGGTTCGCTTTCCCAAAGTTTCATTCAACCACGAAGGAATAGAAAGAGCTACAAGCTTGGGAAACAGATCGGCTTCTTGGGTGGTGATTCCCAAAACAGCCGAAACTTTTTCTAAAGTAAAGTCACTGTACGCCATAGTTTTGCACTGCTTTGAGTATATGACGTTTTCAATAAAAGGGAATTGCTTCTATTTTACCCTGTTGTAGAGTTGTCTAAGGATTCTGTGTGAAATGCTCCCGAAGTAGCCCGTCGTAGACATTGCTTTGAGGCTTGGAAAATAAATCAAACGAAAAATGCTGATTTTTCGTTGGTTCTTAACCTTGGTTGTGATCAAGAGTAATTTGATGCGTTTGCCCTGTAAATTATCATAGGTATATTCTGTACAAGTACCAAAGATATCAATCTTCGCTTTAATGCGATTGGCTAGGGGATATTCGATCTGATACTTGAAAAGTCAACATTTTGGACAAGGAAATTCCGAACATTGGAAATGAAATCATCAAAGTAATTGTATTCTTCCCCTCTATACACAATCACAGTATAACTAGCTTTTATTTCATCAAAAAAAGCTGTCACTTTTTTATAATTTTCAAGCCCTAAAACACACCAATTTATTTTAGGCAGTAGAATATGAGCCTCATCACGTTCCCGCAATTTAGATATAGATAGACTAGATGTATTATCATAATCATGCACAAGAAATTGACTAATTTTCGATAGCATTACTCAGAAATCTAAATTGCTTTGGAGAGAAGCTATAGGCGATCGCAACACCTATAGATAAAGTTTGCCATATTCAATCATTAGCGATAACTTGCAGTTCAATACACTTGAGGCACAAAAAACTGCTCGTTGCGGGGAGCGCGAATATAATCCTCAGCCACAGGTCTAGATGGAAGCTCTAAGGGAGGAGGTGTCATGTCTTCGTAAGGAACTTTGCTCAATAAATGATGAATGCAGTTGAGCCGCGCCCGTCTTTTATCATCTGCTTCAATGGTAAACCAGGGAGCTTCTGGAATATTCGTGTACGCAAACATAGTATCTTTGGCTTTGGAATATTCTACCCAGCGATCGCGTGATTCCAAGTCCATTGGGCTGAGTTTCCAGCGCCTTGCTGGATCGTGACTGCGAGAGAGAAAGCGTTTTTCTTGTTCATCATCGCTCACCGAGAACCAATACTTAATTAAAACAATGCCCGATCGCACCAGCATTCGTTCAAATTCCGGGCAAGATTGCATGAATTCTTGATATTCTGCTTCAGTGCAAAAGTCCATCACCCGTTCAACTCCGGCTCGGTTGTACCAACTGCGATCGAAGAGGACAATTTCGCCGGCTGTCGGAAGATGTTGCACGTAACGTTGAAAATACCACTGAGTTTTCTCGCGATCGGAAGGGGTTCCCAGAGCCACTACACGACAGCCACGAGGGTTGAGTGGATCGGCAATACGTTTAATTACTCCTCCTTTGCCGGCTGCATCGCGCCCTTCAAATATGACAACAACCCGATAGCCAACGTGCTTAATCCAGTATTGCATTTTGACTAGCTCAATCTGGAGTTGCTCTAGTTCTGTTTCAAAAGTCTTTTTGGGAATTTTCTTCGCAAAAGCTTCTGTGCTACCATCAAAAATTCGTTTGGATTTTTGAGATTTTTTCTTGTCTTTTGCCTTTTCTAGGTTTTTTATTAAGTCTGTAGCGGGTTGAGCTAGATCGTTATTTTGGTGGTTTTCAACTTCATCAATTGACATCGCAGTGACTCCATGCCATTGAATCGGCATAATTAGAGTTTATCTATCAAGTATATATTTTACAGAGACTATCTCACCTTTGCTTATTTTGTTGCAGGTGTTCGATCCTTTCTATCAACAGACTAACTTGAGCAGGTTTGTTACGAAACCAGTCTGTTGACCAAATTCGGTGAATTTTCCAACCAAGTTTTTCAAGCACTTCTTGTCTCAAGCGATCGCGATCTCTGGCAGTAGGTGAACTATGGTAAGATGCACCATCACACTCAATCCCCAGTAAAAACTCACCAGGGCGATCGCTATTGACTACACCAAGATCAATCCGATATCCTGAGCATCCAACTTGGGTGCGGATAGTGTATCCCTGCTGGACTAGGGTATGGTAAACATCTTCTTCAAATGGCGAGTCAAAGCGGAGCGTATTTGTATAAGAGTTCCCTTGTAGTATTTCTCCACCACTGGCTGCATATTCTAAGTAATTACGCAGTGCTTCTGCACCTTTGCTTTTGGCGCGTGTTAAATCGATGTCACTAGCCACAATGGAAGAAACAAGTGTAATTTTACTTTTTGCCCGCGTGACAGCTACATTCAGTCGTCGTTCTCCACCTTTCCGATTCAGGGGGCCAAAGTTGAGAAAAAGTTTACCTTGAGAATTACGAGCATACCCAACGCTGAGTATGATTGCATCTCGCTCATCACCTTGAACGTTTTCTAGGGCTTTGAGAAAAAATTCAGGTGAGTTATCACTGCAAAATTTCTCCAGATTGGGGTGATTTTTCCCCAAAATCTCAATTTGCTCCCGAATCGCATCGGCTTGGGCTTCGCTAAAGGCAATAATACCAAGGGATTGTTCAGTGGAAAACCGTTGAAAATGCTCCAATGCTAACTGAGCAACAACTTGAGCCTCACGTCGATTAGTACTACTTCCACCGCTATCGTAAACGCCATCAGGAACGTGTCGGAACGATACTCCCAAATCTGGATTTTGAACTGGGTTTGGAAACGTAACTAATTTAGACTCGTAAAAATGACGGTTGGAGAAAGCAATCAAACGCTCATCCTGACTGCGGTAGTGCCATTTCAGCATGTGTCCAAACATAAATTTTGAACATTCATCTAAAACGCTTTCATAGCTTTCATCATCTTCATTATCGATATCTTCTTGACTGTCTCCAGTTGAAAAGAATGATGTGGGAGGAAGCTGCTTATTATCCCCAATCACAATTACTTGATTAGAACGGATAATTGAAGGAACTACATCTTCAGTCCGAAGTTGAGATGCTTCATCAAAGATGAGAACATCAAAATGATGTATATCTGCCTTGATATATTGACTAACAGAAAGTGGACTCATCATCCAGCAAGGCTTTAAGACCTTGACAAGATTTGGTATTCCCTTTTTTGTGTCGTTGAGGAGTTTACGAATGGGCAAATGTCGCCTTATCTTATTCGCTTCCCTTTTCCAATTTGGTATCTCAGCTAGAGCAGCTGAAGTCTTTTCCAAGTTTTGCCAGCGTTGCACATGAAGCTGTCTTAGACGTTCTTTAGCAGTATTTAGTTGCTTAGAATCGAGTTCAGAAAACTCTTTTATTTGCCGTTCGTGTACTTCAAAATTAAAATTCTTCAATTCAGGTTTTTTGGCAAGAATAGCATCAAGACATATTTGATAAATTCGCTTTTTTAAAACTGGAAACCATTGTTCCGGTTGAGTTTGATTATCACGTAAAGCATCTAAAAACTTATTATTACCCAGATTTACAAGTTTCTGGTAAACTTCTTTATAAGTCAGCCATTCTTGAAAATAAGGCAGTTCAGATTGAGCCAAGTTTAAGAAGCTTTCTAGTTCTACAAAAGTAATTTGGTTACGAGGTAAGTAAGAATCTGTGATGTCGCTTTCATCAAAGTGCGATAATAGAAAATCTAATCCTTTCCTAACACTGTGATGGGATGACTCATATTCCTTAACTAATTCAGCTAGTTCGCGTCGTTTAGAAGGATAATTTATCACGCGCTGGACGGAATCAGCAGAAAGGGAATACTGTTGTAAGCCAATCAACCAATTTAAAGCTTGTTCAATTTCTTTTAACTCTGCTTCACCAGAAACTTCCGGGTTAAATAAAGATCCAAAAACCTGACGAGCGGGGTAATCAATTTGACGCAGCTTATTTTGCAAAGACTCAATAGAATTAGGTTTACTCCTACGAAAAATGTTAAATAATTCTAAAAGCTTGCTTAGTAGGTTTTGGGTTTCTTGTAATCGCTTATTTTTTTCAATTTCTAGAACATCTTTTTTCAGACTAGTAAAAACATCTTGAGCAAGTGCAATATCTACTCCTACCCAATTTTCTGGTAAATTTAATGGAGCTTTTAGTATATGCAGCAGGGCTGGATAGCATTTATCCAGAGAGTCTAAACTCAACAAAGGTTGAACTTGTAGCATCGCCTGTAATTCTTGATTAATCTTTTGGGCTGACAAAATTGCTTCCTGAAATTCCTCTAATTGCTCTGTAATTTGCAATTCCACCTCATAAGAATAAGAATTTAGAGAACTTTTTGCCCAAATAGTTGTTCTCTCTCCTTTAAAGAAAGGTAAAAATTGTGCTAATTGATTTAATAAATCTTGTGCTTTTTGTAATCTACTAGGATTCCATTGGCTGAAATTAGAAAATATGACATTGATGTTGGGAACTACTTCGCGTTCTTTTCTCAAAAGCTCGCCAATTATCTCAAATGGTGATTTATTTAAAGGTTTTTCCTTCGCGTGTAAACTTGTCAAATATGAATTTATCGATTGACGAGTAGAAACCAGCCGATTAAAGAAAAGTTGATGATTTTCTGAACCATAAACTTGTTGAATATATTCAATAGTTTTCGATAAATTATTTACAAGCTCTCGCTTATCTGTTGTACCACTGTGATGGAGATTAAGACACACATGAGCTAAACCACATTCAGCCATGCGCTTATAAACTACACTTAGTGCTGTTGCTTTTTCTGCAACTAATAAAACTGATTTACCGTCGCCAATCAGTTCTGCAATTATATTTACAATAGTTTGACTTTTGCCCGTTCCTGGCGGCCCTTGAACAACAAAGCTAGAACCAGCTTTTGCTGCTTCAATCACGACTTGCTGGCTAGAGTCAGCATCAAGAATTTGAAATATTCGTTCAGGTTTAACTTTTGAATCTAGATCGAATGCAGGTAATGGTTCTTTATAGTTAGACTGATAACTAGTTAAATCGCCACTAATAGCTTGCAAAATTGGGTGGTCAAAAATTAGAGCTTTATTTTCGATAATGTCCCGAACCATTGCAGCTTTTGCATAAGAAAATAGTGAGAGAAACACATTCTCTTTAATTTGCCAATTTTGTTGTGCTAACAGTTGGCGAATCTCGATAATTAATTCGTTATAAGTTTTTTCTTGTATAGCTTCTCCCTCTGGAAGCTCAATCCCAAAAGTTTGCTTTAACTTTTGTACCAGCGTTGGATTTAATACAATATCTTCCTCTAAAACAGATATCTTATAAACATCTCGTCTAGGTTCTTTAATTAACTCTACAGGTACTAAAATTAGTGGCGATAACAGAGGATCATCTGGCTTATCTTTGTCATACCAGGTCAACGTTCCAAACGACAGAAATAGACTATTTACTCCTCGTTCTTCAAATGAGCGTCGTGCATCAAGACGCAATTTATTTAGCCGTTTTAGCTGCTCATCTCCTCTTTGACGCATAATTAATTTGAGAGGATTTTTTTCTGCTGGTAATGTTTTAGTTGTTTTAACCTGGGTAATATCTTGATCTTCACTATCAATTATTAAAAAATGAAGCGGTTTTTTCTTTTTCTCTTCTGTTAGCTTTGTGAAGATAACATCTGGTTCTTCTGTAAGAATTTCTAAAGTTCGAGGACTATCTTGCCGAAACTTGATGAGAGGATTTCGTTTTCCTAAGTCAGCCAGCCCAGCTTTCCACTTTGCAATTTTTTGAACAAGGTTTTGTTGAGAGTCTGAAGCTGACTGATGCATACTCACCTTTATTGTAGATAGAACTACTGTTATTATACTGGCCTTTTCCTATGTGACTATTTGCCTGATTACTGTCGATTAATACTAATCAAGTCTGTTAAAATACTATCCAAACTACCGTTAACTTGAATGCGATCAATCTTCTCTGCAATTCGCTCTAATACTTCCAGTTCCTTCAAACGCAATGCAACGGGGTTATCCTCCATCACCTTGGCAGTATTTAACATACTGCGGGTAGCAGCTGTTTCTTCTCTACGTCTGACTACGTTTGCTTGAGCGGTTTTTTCTGCTTCGACTACCTTGCTCAAAATAGCCTTAATCTCACCAGGTAAAATAATATCTTTGACACCTACAGAATCTACTTCAATTCCATAGTCTGCGGCTTTCTGGCGAATGTATTCAGATATACTTCTATCAATTGCACCTTTATCTTCTAATAAAGTATCTAAGTTGCGTTCGCCGATCGCACCACGCAAAGCAAACTGTAATTCTTTGTATAAGAAGCCGGAAATATCTGACAAGGTGCTTTTTGCTCTCAATGGATCTTGGATACGGAAGCCAGCCGTCAAATTTAACCGCAGAGGTACTTTATCTTTAGAGAGGATATCTTGACCGGATACTTCCATATTTTGTAGTCGTAGGTCAATGACTTCAGTGAGAAAGGAGCGGCCAAATAACCACCAAGCATGTACTCCTGGCGATCGCAATCCTTGAAACTCTTGATTAATGTATACTAGTCCAACGTGCTGGGCGGGAACTTGGCAAATATGCAAACAGTTGCGACTAAGCAATTTCACTTCTGCTGAACCCTCAACCAACTCAGCCACTAAGCTAGGCTGTAACTGAGCATCAGCGCTGATGTCGAGAATTTCCACTGCAACACCCTGCCAAAATAACTTGCGGGTGGTAGGTGGCAAAATAGAAATCACCTTACCCCGATATCGCACAATTGCAACTTGTGAAGTCTGTAATTGCACTGGCTCACAATAGGCAGCAATAAAGTCGGGATGTTTTTCAATGAGTACATCTTCGAGGGGAAAATCTGGGTTAGGGATAATTCGGCTGAGAGTCCTGACTGTAACATCTCTATCTACCGACCAAAAAGCATACTCTCCTGCTTCTAGAGGTCGCACAAAATTGTTTTGCAGATATAGTAAACCAATCTCAGACTCGGAGATTTGGAACTTCTTCAATCCATTCAACGTAACTGAGCGCAATTGCTGCACAAAGGAACTAGGCAATTCTAAGCTTTCTTCCAAGTTGAATATATGAGACTCTACTTCAATAAAACCACGCCAAAAAGCAATCAATTTATTTGGTGCAACACTTACCCAATTCTGACCGTAGCGGACTAACGCAACTTGATTGAATGCGGTTCTGATAATCAATAAATGTTCTTGTAGTTCGGCTTCGTGATTTCGCAATAGCAGTTCTAGGTTTTCAATTTGAGCTAGTGGCTGATTGAGGTCATGAATTTTTACTTGCCAATGCCGACCAAAATATGTGTGTGTACCGGGTTGCAAAATTTTCTTAAAGTCACTGCGGTGATATAAGATGCCGATTTCGTTAGGTTTGATATAAAATGTTTGCCACATAGTAATTTGCATAAATAATTTGTGTGATAATTTAAGTAAGCTAGGCAATACCTGGGTTAGCGTAGCGATGTCTACGACGGGCTACGCGATCGCAACCAGCTAAGAAGATTTGAACAACACATTTATAACCTTGCTTGAACTTAAATACCACCTGCGATGCAAATCGCTGTCTTACAGCTTAAGTACTAAAGTTTTTTGAGTTTGCAACCTCGTGAAAAAAGGCTAAAAGATTAGCTTTATCTTTTTGTACTACTATATACTACAAAATATTTTTTAAATCTGCAAGTGCAAGTGTTTACAGTTTAGGTGCGGGCAAAAGCTTCTCCAAAGCTGGATTAAGATTGCTGTTATTTTTCCAAACTGCTCAATGGCAATCTAGAAAAAAGAACCGCGCTCAAATATGCCGTTCGGTTGCTAATCTAGAATCCCCGAAGGAAAACTAGATGTAAAAAACAAAGGGACATACTCAAGTTAGGGAGAGATGCAGTTGCGCTTGCTCCTTAACTGTGGCTACCGAACATCACCCTTACGAGCAATGACCGATAGCAAAACACTTACACCGCAGAGTTGAGAAAATGAGGGGTCTCGAATCCGTTAAGATCCGTACCATATTGGCTACCTTGGAAGGGTATTGTCTTTTAACCCGGACAGGGTTGGGTGAAAGTATAGGAATTGAACCTACAACACATCGATTATGAGTCGATTGCTCTACCAGTGAGCTAACTTCCTGGGGCTTGATACAGGACTCGAACCTGTGACGCATCGATTAATAGTCGATCGCTCTACCAACTGAGCTAATCAAAAGATATAGTTTAAAGTACTCTGCGGTATACGCTTGTATCAGAGAATGGCGCACCAGTTAGGCATATAGAACCTAAACCATAGCTTTGTAACTTTATTACTATACCGTTTTAAATTTAGCACATGGAAATGTGTAGATGTAGATTGTAATAGCGATAATTTACAGCAGAATTCAAGTTTTTGAACCACATCCACCGTAGGGGCACAGCAATGCTGTGCCCTTCCCGCGTGGTCTATTTACCTGAAAATAGCTGTAATAGATGCTCACGATGCCTTTTTGTGGCTCAGTCTGGAAAAGCTAGTCCAGTCATCGGGTCACGAATATATAATCCTAATGTGAGACTACGCATCGCTTCATCCCAAACGGGTATTAATTGTTCTGCTTGATCTACCCAGTAATCGAATGTAATCAAGCACTGAACATTTGACCCCAAACCAATGCAAGTCCGCGAAAATGCTTCCCGTGGTTCTTCTTGAACATCAATGAACTTCATCTCTGTCCAGACAATTCTGGCGGTTTGGCGCTTGATAGTAATAATTTCTCCCTTGGCAATGACGTTGCGACTGTCGTCTTCCAGCACTTTCTTCAATGTAGATTTTAGCGGAAACTGACTCCAGTCGTTGGGTGGCAGACGATTGAATGATACTTCTAGACAGCAATCATCGTTAGGCGGTTTTTTATCGAGGAACTTGAAAGATTTTTCTTGTGGCTCAAGAATCCAATCATGGGGAACATTGAAGCGAACAGCGCCTCGATCTGCTACAAATATTTTGTAGCCTGATGGAGATTCCCAACGGTGGTCAGGTTTTAATTCAAGCGTTTCTTTGATCCACTGGAGATTGCTTTTTTTACGCTTTGCCATAGTATTTTTGCATTTTATGCTGAAGAGGGCGACGCGAAATAGCCTATCGCGTAGACATTGCCCTTTTTGTTAATGTTATCAAATTGCTAGGATTTTGAATAACTATTATATTAAACTTATCAAATTTTAGGGATTTTATATCAAGGAACCCAACGTAACTGTAGCATTGTGATTAAAGTTTCAGCTTTTAGGATTAAAGTCTTAGCCGCAGTGTTCATAGTTATAGATCATGTATGCTATTTGCTAATGCCAGAGTTAGTAATCTTGCACTTAAGAACGTGGATTAAATAAAATGTAAAACTTTATCCTGTCTCTAGCTTCCCTCTCCTTGTAAAAGAGAGGGATTGAGGGTGAGGTAAGCCAGAGAAATAAACTGGATGTTATTTAATTCTTATTCCTTAGTTGGGCGATTCAGCTTTCTTTTGTTTGCATGACTTCTGACTGAAAGCAAAACCTCAGCTAAGGTTAGGTTATAGACCAATATACTTGGGTTAGCGCCAAGGAAGAAGCAAGCGGCGTTTTAGGAAAAAAACCCAACATTTCTGGGGTTTTTTGGAGTTGTGCTTGGCTACCAGAGTGGCGTACAGAACAAAGACAAAATAAAGAGGGATTTTTGTCAATGATTTAGGATTGTTATAGATGCTATAGCAATCCTAAATCATTAATATCTTTCTTTCGAGAGAGATATTTTCCTCAAAAAAAATTAAGAACCTATAAAATTAAAAAATAATAATATATACATTTAATTCAATGATATTCATTAGATAAATCTTAGTCTTTTGTTAACGTTTACCAGCTATGATACCAGAGTAGTGAATGATAATGATTTGGATTTAGTTATCTAGGGATAATTGTGTCATTCAAAAAAAATCCCTAGATATATCTTCCAAGCTACAAAATGTAGCCGAAGTTAACTATTCAACAGGTAAATCTTTAAGGTAACAAGCATGAACTATACTATCGAGTCTGCACGCAATATTTTCTCTAGTACTCAAGTGGCAGATGCGGTTCCAGCCACTACAACAATGTTTGCTGAACTCAATATTGATGATCAATTGGCATTTCTTTGGTATGCCTACGCTGAACTAGGTCGTACAATTACTCCAGCTGCTCCTGGAAAAGCAAATCTCCAATTAATGGAAGGTATATTCAACGAAATTAAGCAGATGTCTCATGAAGAACAAACACAATTAATGAGAGATTTAGCGAGTAATGCTGACACTCCTATTAGCCGTTCTTATGCATATTTTGGTGTCAACGCCAAGCTGGGATTCTGGTGGCAGTTAGGAGAGTGGATGAAACAGGGTATTGTAGCTCCAATGCCAGTTGGCTATCAAATGTCAACTCAAGTTAAAGCAGTGCTAGAAGCTGTTCAGAAAATCGATCAGAGTCAGCAAATTACTGTACTACGCAATACTGTAGTAAATATGGGGTTTGATCCGTCTCTAGTTGAGAGAAAACAAGCAGAAGTCATAAACTTTAAGTTCCCACGTACATCCTTAAGTCCCCAATCTACTATTGAGGGAGTTACAGAACCAACAGTGCTGAAATACATTGAAGCTATGAATGCAGATAACTTTGAAGCTGCTGTTGCTTTATTTGCTAACAACGGGGCACTGCAACCACCTTTTCAAAAACCAATTGTTGGCCGAGAAGCTATCACTTCTTACCTAAGAGATGAGGGACAAGGATTAGTGATGAAGCCAACTAAAGGCGTTTCAGAAACTATCGAAGATGGTTATACACAGCATAAAATTACTGGTACAGTTGAAACTCCTTGGTTTGGAGGTAATGTTGGGATGAACATTGCTTGGCGATTTTTACTTGATCCTCAAGGTCAAATTTATTTTGTGGCTATTGATTTACTTGCTTCTCCTAAAGAACTGCTTAACCTAACTCGCAAGTAAAATTCCTTTGCCTGAATACAAGATCATCAAATAAAATTGCAATCCAAGCTCGGTTTTAAGTGAACCGAGCTTTAGTCATATTTTAGCAATTTCTTGCAGTTGTTTCGATTGCTCCCTTTAGGCAGTATGTTTTGCGATCGCAGTGCCATTACAGCGCATAAATATAGATAAAGTCAAATTTAGTTAGCAAAACAAGCTTTTATTTACTCAAAAGTAGCTTTGACTTTCTCATTTTGGTGTTTTCCGCAAGTAAAACAAGCTTTTACTTACTCAAAAGCAGCTTTGACTTTCTCATTTCAGTATTTCGCGCAAGCAAAACAAGCTTTTACTTATTCATTTTGGTGTTTTCTGCAAGTAAAACAAGCTTTTACTTACTCAAAAGCAGCTTTGACTTTCTCATTTAGGTATTTCACGCATTTATGACAGCGATCGCGTTTGTAGCAAAAACTATTGCAGATTTACCGAAATTCTCTCAGCCTAATCTATACGTAAATACTTTAAAGTAAAGAATATCAACCGTACTGTATTACAAGGTGTAGCTCATGGCTCGGAGAAAAAGAACTTCCGTAGTGTTAGAAAAAGCAGTGCGTCGTGCGGCTGGTATAAACTCAATTGCTCCGAATTTAGATTTAGGCAATGGACTAAGCTTACCTACTTTCTCAACTCTGATTGAAACGATGCGAACCAGAGAAAATGCATATAATAGTGCCCTTTCCAGCTTGGATAAATTGTATCGGGAAATGCTAGATACAGAAGACCAGTTAGGAGATATGACAGAACACATGCTAATGGCAGTTGGCACTCGATATGGTAAAAGCAGTGTCGAGTATGGTATGGCGGGAGGAGTTCCTAAAAACCAGCGTCGTAAGGGACTGCGAGGCGATTCGCAAACTCCTACTACTGAGGAACCGTCATTCATTGCCAGTGTGGAGAGCAAAAATGGAAAGAAACTAGCAGCCACAAGTTAGGATATGTGCAATTCAAACCAAAGAAAGAAAAGTAAAATAATATACAAATGTTGAGGTTTTGATATTTGGCAAATAATCTTGAAATCTGATGAATAATAGATGTAAATAGAGCGGTGTAAACAATTCAATGTTTGTAGTAAAGACTTTAGTCCTAAGAAAAGGGCTAAAGCCCTCACTACGAGTTGAAGAAGAATTCAGAAGTCAGAATGGGCTAAACGCCCCGCTATCGCTAACAGGAGTCAGAATCAATCAGTCGGGGATTCAGACCCGCCACTGATTGAAGACCACCAAATTTAAAATTTGGTGGGAGTCTTAAACCCAGTTATTCATCCGCCACTCGTACAGAATTCATTCTGTTAGCGATAGCGGGGCGTTTAGCCCATTCTGACTCCTGACTCCTGAATTCTGTTTGATAAATTTATCTACCTTTATATTACTTAAGATAGTTTGATTTATTCTCACCGACTTACTTACCTTTATCTGTTTGTATTATTTATGGGAATAGTCTTTGTCATTGTCTTAAGCGTTTGGGCAATCGTAAATTTTACAGGCTTATGCTCAGTTGCGCTCTCATTTATTCGTTGTCGTACTGTACCAGGATATCGAAATATTGCGATTATAGGATCGGTTTTCATACCAGCTATCCTTCTGCTTTTAACCTTTTTGGATGTCTCAAACAATAAACCCGCTCCTAGCCCAACTGCTGATATTCAGTTAATGGCAACTATCGTATGGTCTAGAACTTTTTTAATTTGCTTTTTGGGTGCTTGTGTAACTGCGGCAATTAGCTTCTTTAAACCCAATGCTATTCGCCGTTACTCAGGGCTTGCCTGGGGTTTCCTGATTTCATCCTTTTCCGCTTGTGCATTTCTCTTTATAAAATTTTGATGGCGATATCTTGCAGTTGGGGTGACGTGATGACTAATGGCAGAGCCGCTCAATTGTTTGCCTACAAAGGCAGTATTTATTGTCGCTCGTGCAATCTACCTTGAACGAGCGATGCGATTGCGTTTGCTTTATCACAAATTATTTTGAAACAGTTCTAGAACATGTTGCCAAGCATCAGGAGCAGCTTCAGGATTATAACTTGGGTGTTGTTCCATAAATGGGTACTTGTCTTTAAAGAATCCGGCGAAGAATCCGTGTCCTGCATCGTATCGGAATACACGATGATTTATGTTTTGTTTCTTTAGTTCTGCCTCAATTTGCTCATTATCTTCCTGGGAAATTAACGAATCTCTTGTACCAAAAAACGCATAAATAGTACCTTTAATTTCCGAGGTGCGATTAATAGTTGGAGTCTCTTCACCATAACTAGAAGTGGTAATCCCACCACCATAGAACGAAGCTGTTGCTTTGATATCGGGTAATGTTGCAGCCATGTAAGCAACATGACCACCGAAACAGAAACCAATGACACCGATCGCATTATCTTTGACATTGGGTAAAGTTTTCAGGAAAATAATGGCAGCTTGAATATCGCTGAATATCTCTTGATACTTAACTTGTTGATAATATTCCAAGCCAAGGCGATATGCTTCTGGGCTAAAGCCAACATGTTCCGGGCTAAAGTCAGCCTCAAAACCGGGAGCAATACGTTGATACATCGCTGGAGCTATAGCTACGTATCCTTGTTTAGCGATTAATTCCGTAATATCTCGAATATTGTTATTGATTCCAAAAATTTCTGGAAAAACTATAACCGCTCCAAAGGTTCCTTTTTGTGCTGGTTGAGCTAAGTAAGCATCGATTTCTAAGCCATTGTTAGGTACTTTGACATGGCAAGTATTAATTTCGATGTTTGTTGTTTCTAGCATCTTTGTTTCGGCTGCTTTTATACCAACGGACTTATTTATTGTGACTGTTTTTCGACACTAATGGGCTTTAGGAGCAAGCTTAAATTAGAGGTATAGAAAAAGTCAAGCCTGTTTGCGAGTAATGATCGCAAACAGGCTTTCCATATAATAGATTTGAGATGAATTTATACTTCAAAGTTACCCTACAGCAAACTCTGTAGCAATCTTTTCCTCATCCTTTGTCGCTGCTAGCAACAGTTCCGCACCTAAATCGATATAAAAATCAACAAATCCTAAATCAATGTGGTACGGATCGTGAGTAATTACCCACCCTTGCTTCTCAAGAGCAGTTCTGACCAATTCATGAAACCTATCTCTTGCAGACATGGTAGACAGCTAACCAGAAAGATAAAGTCTTTGGCTAAATTCTATCGTGTATCCTGCTCAAGCAGCATTAGGTGTAGGCACATTGCCTTTGCAGAACCTGAAGGCGATCGCGCAGCATCTCGTAGAAAAGAGAGGATATCCCCTCACAACCAAATTTGTGACAAAATAGTTTGAGCTAATTCTTTAGATTCAGTTGCGATCGCATTATCGATGGCAGAAATTTATAGCGGCGTTGTTTTTTGAGTAAATCAGCTTTGTGACGATGTATGCTTTGGGAGGGGTGCGAATTTTTTACTCAGACAAAATAATTTGAGTCAAGTGTTGCTCAATTTCTTGAATGTAGGCTGTTAAACCTGTATGAACACCTCTTTCACGTAGAAGATTCAAACTTGTATCTTCCCAACACTTTTGCTCGCGTTCCATATCTTTGCCTGTTAGCTGCTCAACTACTACTTTTGGATTTCTAATTCGATCGGGTTCTTGATGTGAGATAGAGCGTAGTCTGTGTGATTCTATGCAAGGGTCGAAATTCAATCGAGCCTTGATTTGTTCTAGAATTCGTTCTTCTTGATTAGACGGAATAAACCCATTGAGAACCCATGCTTCACGCTTTGGGTTAGCTGCACCAATAACAATTTTTAGTTGGGGCTGTCGATTAATATGTTCTGAGCGTGCTTGCTCAAGCCCTTCTCTACGCTCTGGTTGATTGTCTAAATCACGGATAAAGATAATAGCTTTAATCTGTCGCGTTCTTTGAAGAAAACGTACTAAATTAAGAACCTTGATAGATGCTGCTCCATCGGCTTTTAACGATAGATTCTTACTATCATGACCGAGAAATCTTGGAGGTTTATATCTTAGTTGGTCTTTTGCATCATCAATGATTTTTGTAACGTCGCTCCAGCAGGAATGTTCTGTTCCTGCCTGTAAGCCACTCCAGTTAAATATATGTTTTATTATTTCAGGTTCTAACCAATCGATTTGCTCCATCAAAATGCGCTCGGCTAATTTAGTAGCTGTTCTTGCATCTGCACCACTTTCCACTATTACAATGAACTCAAACACTGACTTCTCCTGCAACAACCCACTCTTCACCCTCAGCATCCCAAAACTCACCAGTTGTCAAAGTTTGTTTTGCCCATTCCACATCAGGATGTTCATCCAATCGCTTGGAGATTGTGAAGCCAGAATTACTGTTATTTAATATATGTACCTGAGAAGGAACAAGCTCATCAATAATATAAGGAGAGTGAGTAGAAAAAATAATTTGCAAATTTGTATTGTATTGAATTATTTCCTTAAAAACAGTCATTAATTCACGTTGTGCTTTTGGATGAAGTCCCTGTTCTACATCATCTAAAAAAACTAAATTAGGTTGAGTAGGATTCATCAAAACAGTTAGCAAACCTAATGTTAGCATTGTTCCTTCGCTAATTGCATGGGCTGGAATCCGATTACCAGTATTCATATCTAATATCACTTCTTGCCCTGTCATTTCCTGACTTTCTTCATAAGAAATAGACTTACCATCAACTTCGATTAAACGTTTGCGAATAACTGGAACCTTTGCTCGCTTTATACCAATTTTGCGAACATTTGGTACAATCCGACTCAACATTCCCTCTATTAATTCAAATTTGTCTGGAGCCTCATTACGCAAAAAATCTAAAGTGGGTGCTAATCCAGAACCGTCGAATTCAACCCTCGGCATAATTTCTTCACTGTAAGCTGCTTTAGCAAGATTACTTGCAACTAACTTCAGGTAAACAGCATATTTCAGAGATTGAGGAATTGGATATGGAGATTCGCTTAAAGAACTTGACCATCCTTCTAATTCTCCTGGCTTTCCATTTATGTTCCATGATGCTGTGGGATACCAAGAATCATTGTTTTGCTGCTTCCAACTATACGAAGCTTGCCAATTCTGCCGAGTGGTAGATCCCCAAAAACCACTTGCAGTAACAGAAATATATTTTTCCCCAATTGTTGTAATGAATTGAGGTGATCTCTCATACTGAAAAATACTTTTAAATGGTGAAGCAGCAAGCCTACTGAGATTATGTAACGCTTGTAGTACTGTTGTTTTACCAGCGCTGTTTTTTCCCACGAGTGCATGTAATCTAGAACTATCAAAACTAAGTTCTGTAGATTTATGACTTTTGAAGTTATGAAGTATTACGTTTTCTAGCATTCGATTGCCAACATCCTTATACAAATAATTTAATTGGACTCATATTGCTTGTCCCATTTCTATCGCTAATCGCTGGTAATCTGCTTTTTCAGCAGCAATATACGCCTCACTTTCTTCTCGATTAGCGTGATAATAAGTTAGAGCAGCATAAGCCTGTACAAGATTTACATTTCCCATCCGTTCAGCAATTTATTCTGCATTCAGCCCAAGTTTGTACCAAGCTGTGATGCGTTGAACAGAAACTCTAGTACCAGCAATGCGGGGACGACCCCCTAAAGTTTCAGGTGACTTAAAAATTAGTGTTCCAATGTCAGTAGCCGACATAAATATCTTAATGGGTTTATTTTGATGATCTTTTACCCATAAATTATACCAAACTTTATAAAGACAGTACTATTTATTAGAGAATTCAACTAAGCTTATAAACTAACTCCATCCTCAACTTTTCAATCTCCAATCTCAACTTGTCATTCTCCATCTTCAACTTAGCATTCTCCTCCTTAATCAACTCAACTTCATTCCTCTTACTCAAAGCCTGATTAATTGCCAACTTCCGCATATCTAGCGAGAACCAACGCTGATAAGTTTGCGTATGAACTTGCACACTATGCCCTAAATTATCCGCCGCCGCTTTAATTGGTATCCCCAAAATATGCGCCCGAATTGCCCAAGCATGACGTAAATCATAAGGTTTAAAATCTAATCCTATTTTACGAAACCACCAGCTAACTCGTTGTGTTAACGCCGTTATATCTGCATGATTGGTGTTATCTTTTTTAGCGATCGCACTCCTCAACATCTCTAAATATTTCGGATTTCTCAAATCAAACTCATCAATCCATTGCCGATGTAATGGCAATGCTTGTCTCTCACCAGTCTTAGAATCCTTATGAACTTTCCATGTCAAGTCTATATTCTCTTGATTCAACCACCAATCAATATCAGGATTAATAAAAAGTTCCCGTGGACGTAAACCAAAAACTGCTAACATTCCATACGTCCAGCGCCAAAGTTGCCAGCTATCTTGAACATTTTGATTAACTTGATTACCTCTGTTATGTTGGTAGTTTTCAAACTTGATAATTCCCTCAGATATTTCCGCATCTGTAGGGATATTGCGGGAATTATTCTCCGGCATTTTGGAATATTTAGATAAATCGATTTCGATTTTAAATGTCATGCAAAATGCAGATATAGCTCTAGCTGCATTATATTTAGCCCATTCCTTATCGATTTGCTCAATGGAACTTATCAGATTCTCCGCGATCGCTAAATCTTTGAGATTCGTAAATCGTTTAGTTCGAGAAAAGTAGTAAAAAAAAGTATGCTCGCTTTTGGTAGTTCGTTTATGAGTCTTAAAATACTCTTCTTCAAATTGTTCGAGTAATTCTCCTATAGTCTTAAATTCTTTTTTAATCGCCTCATTACCTAAATATTTATCATTCCATTCAAAAGTTTTACGAGCAATTAACTTACCTAATTCATAAGCTTCTTCCTCAGCCGTCTTGAGTCCATCTAAGTTAGAGGGAATATTCAAACTGATATTGTATTGTTTTCTCCCAGTACCATTGCTATCTTTGTCTCCCGGCTTAATTGGTAACGTTGCCCGTAATTGCAGACTTCCATTCGATTCTCTAATTGTCACCTTAGCCTTTGCAGACTTCAAACGCAGATTAACTTTCTCTAATTCTAATAGTACTTTCGTTCTCATGTGTTCTTTTTGCTGCTGTGCTTGCAGAGATGAGCAAAAAAACGGGCGATTTTTTAACCGCCTTGGCTCAGGACAACATTTAGATGATGCGTGAGTCCTAAACCTAATTATGCTGTGTTTTTAGCCTATATTTAGTCTAAAAATAAATGTGCTATCAGCGAACAATGTTTATCGCTGACACTGTTTACTGCAAACATTAAGCTGCGGAAAATAATTAAACCACCAAAAGGATTACTCCGGCCCTTATCACGGTTATGACGGCTTTGCCATCTTCGCACGTGACATGGACTTGGCACTCAACAGCCCAACCTGGGCATTAATTGGCGCTCCTTGGAATGAAAAGGCTCAGGCTAAGAAGGCTGAAGCTAAGGCTAAGGCTGCCGTTTAGGGAAATGGGAGAGAGAGATAAGTAAGGATAACCTGGGGCTAAAACCCCAGGTGGGAGTCGGGAATCCAAAATTCAAAATTAAAAGATTAAAAATTCGTTTTGATTTTTGCATTTTGAATTTTGAATCATATTCCCACTCCCGCCTTAAATCTTCATTCCTCGATTAGTAAAGAATTCAGTAAGCTTGGAGATCCAAAAATGCCTCAGAATCCTGAAAAAATTCAAGATCACGTCGAGTTATTCCACCAACCAGAGTACCAACAGCTATTTGAAAACAAAAAGCAGTTTGAAAATGGTCACGATCCCGAAGAAGTAAAACGGGTTTCGGAGTGGACAAAAGGTTGGGATTATCGTGAAAAGAACTTCGCTCGTGAAGCTTTAACCGTTAACCCTGCTAAAGGTTGTCAACCATTGGGAGCAATATTTGCTGCTGTTGGTTTTGAAGGTACTCTACCTTTCGTTCAAGGTTCTCAAGGTTGCGTTGCTTATTTCCGCACCCACTTAACCCGTCACTACAAAGAGCCATTCTCTGGTGTATCTTCTTCAATGACTGAAGATGCAGCCGTGTTTGGTGGTCTGCAAAACATGATTGACGGGTTGGCGAACTCTTACCAACTCTACAAGCCCAAGATGATTGCTGTCTGCACCACCTGTATGGCAGAAGTAATTGGTGATGACTTACAGTCTTTCATCAACAACTCCAAAGAAGCTGGTTCAGTTCCTCAAGATTTCCCAGTACCTTACGCTCACACCCCTAGCTTTGTCGGTTCCCACATCACTGGTTACGACAACATGATGAAGGGAATTCTTTCTAACTTGACCGCAGGTCATAAGAAAGAAACCAGCAATGGTAAAATCAACTTCATCCCAGGTTTTGACACCTATGTAGGCAACAACCGCGAAATCAAGCGGATTGCTTCTTTGTTCGGCTTTGACTACACAATTCTAGCCGACAACAGCGACTACCTAGATTCACCTAACACAGGTGAGTTTGATATGTATCCAGGTGGTACAAAGCTAGAAGATGCAGCAGATTCAATCAATGCTAAAGCTACGATCGCTCTGCAAGCACATTCTACTCTCAAAACCCGCGAGTACATTGAAAAAGAATGGAAGCAACCAACCTCTGTTTCCCGTCCTTGGGGCATTAAGGGTACTGATGAATTCTTGATGAAACTCAGCGAATTGAGCGGTATCCCCATTCCTCAAGAATTGGAAATCGAACGCGGTCGTGCAGTTGATGCCATGACTGACTCTCACTCATGGATTCATGGCAAGCGCTTCGCTATCTACGGCGAACCAGATTTAGTATACAGCGTAGTTGGCTTTATGCTAGAAATGGGTGCTGAACCTGTGCATATCTTGGTTCACAACAGTAACGACGTATTTGAAGCAGAAATGAAAGAATTGCTTGCTTCTAGTCCCTTCGGTAAGAATGCAACTGTTTGGCCTGGTAAAGACTTGTGGCACATGCGTTCTCTAATGTTCACCGAACCTGTAGACCTCTTGATCGGTAATACTTATGGTAAGTACCTGTGGCGTGACACCAAGACTCCTTTAGTGAGAATTGGCTACCCCATCATGGATCGTCACCACTTACACCGCTATTCCACCATTGGTTATCAAGGCATAATCAACCTGCTCAACTGGGTTGTTAATACTCTGTTTGAAGAAATCGATCGCAACACCAACATTCCTTCTAAGACAGATATTTCCTACGACTTGATTCGTTAGAAATTGCGTAGAAACACAACGTGTTAATTAAAGGGTAAAGAAGGGGAATAGGGAATAGGGAATAGGGAATGGGGAAATATTTAAACCCAATGCCCAATCCCCAATGCCCAATCCCCAACTCCCCTTTTTCTTGATAGCATTTACCCAAGGGATTTATACATGGAAACTATCAATCACACTCACGAACATAGTCACGAACATCCTCATCCTAATTACCATCCACCTAATCAGAAAAAACCAGGATGGTTCAACAATCTTCTTAATCCGTTGCGCCGTGTGGTGGATGAAATTCAGGTTAAAAATAATCGCATCGCTCATCTAATTTGCCAAACAATTCCTTGTTGTTGTCCCTTTGAGCGACAAATTAAATTATTTGGGAAGTGTATTGATATCCCACCACTATGTAAACTCAATCCTTTATATGACGAATTTGTAGGATTGCGTTTTCGCGCTCTATCTTACCTCGCAGATGTATGTGGAGAGGATGTCACAAAATACATTTGTTAATTATTGGGCATTGGGCATGGGGCATTGGGCATGGGGCATTGGGCATTAGTCATTAGTCATTGGTCATTAGTTGTTAGTTATTCAAAGGACAAATGACAAATGACAAAGGACAATTAACAATTAAGAGAAGAGAGATGAAAATCACCCAAGGTAAAATCAACGAGCTGCTGACTGAGACAGGATGCGAGCATAATCAGCACAAACAAGCAGAAAAGAAAAACAAGTCTTGCACCCAACAGGCACAACCTGGCGCGGCTCAAGGGGGCTGCGCTTTTGATGGTGCAATGATTTCTCTAGTACCGATCGCAGATGCAGCGCATCTAGTCCACGGGCCGATCGCTTGTGCTGGTAATTCCTGGGGCAGTCGTGGTAGTCTGTCGTCTGGCCCTCAACTCTACAAAATGGGCTTTACGACTGACTTGGGTGAAAATGATGTCATCTTTGGTGGCGAAAAGAAACTCTACAAAGCAATTCTGGAACTAAAAGAGCGCTACCAACCCGCAGCAATATTTGTCTACGCCACTTGCGTTACAGCTTTAATTGGTGATGATATCGATGCTGTCTGCAAAGCTGCTGCTGAAAAAATTGGTACTCCTGTTATTCCCGTCATTGCTCCAGGATTCATTGGCAGTAAAAATCTCGGCAACCGTTTCGGTGGTGAAGCTTTGTTAGAATATGTTGTCGGAACAGCAGAACCGGAACATACAACGCCCTATGATATTAACTTAATCGGCGAATACAATATCGCCGGGGAAATGTGGGGAGTAACACCACTGTTAGAAAAATTAGGCATCCGCATTTTATCCAAAATTACGGGCGATGCTCGCTACGATGAAATTCGCTACGCCCACCGCGCCAAGCTCAACGTCATGATCTGCTCACGAGCGTTGCTGAATATGGCCAGAAAGATGGAGGAGCGTTACAACATCCCTTACATTGAAGAGTCTTTCTACGGCATTGATGATATGAATCGCTGTCTGCGAAATATCGCTGCTAAATTAGGCGACGCTGATTTACAGGAGCGGACAGAAAAGCTAATTGCAGAAGAGACGGCTGCTTTAGATTTGGCACTGGCTCCTTATCGCGCTCGACTCAAAGGTAAGCGGGTTGTTTTGTATACAGGTGGTGTTAAGAGTTGGTCGATTATCTCGGCTGCTAGAGACTTAGGCATTGAAGTTGTTGCTACCAGTACTCGGAAAAGTACTGAGGAAGATAAGGCCAAAATCAAGAAGTTGATCGGCAACGATGGCATCATGCTGGAGAAAGGCAACGCTCAGGAATTGCTACAACTGGTTAAGGACACTCGCGCAGATATGCTGATTGCTGGCGGACGTAACCAATACACCGCTTTGAAAGCTCGAATTCCTTTCCTTGATATCAACCAAGAACGTCACCATCCTTATGCAGGTTATGTGGGAATGATTGAGATGGCGCGGGAATTGTACGAAGCTCTGTATAGCCCAATTTGGGAACAAATACGCAAACCCGCTCCTTGGGAAGAAGAGGAGGAAGTTTAATGGCGAATTCTCATCTTTTTCTCTCTGTGCCGCGCCAGTTGCTACAACTGGGGGAACCCCCGCAACGCACTGGCTTCTCTGCGTCCTCTGTGGTTCAAAAAAATCATTTTTCAACCGCAGAGGCGCAGAGAACGCAGAGTAAAGAGCTTCCAAATGAGGAGGTAGTTTAATGGCGATCGTTACCGTTTCTAACAAAGCACTGACAGTTAATCCCCTCAAGCAAAGTCAAGCTTTGGGCGCAACTTTAGCCTTTTTGGGATTGAAAGGGACGATGCCCTTATTCCACGGTTCTCAAGGTTGTACTGCTTTCGCCAAAGTTGTTTTAGTGCGGCATTTCCGGGAAGCGATTCCCCTAGCGACTACGGCGATGACGGAAGTCACTACTATTTTGGGTGGTGAAGAGAATGTGGAAGAAGCAATTCTGACTCTGGTGGAAAAGGCTAATCCAGAAATTATTGGTTTATGTACCACTGGGTTAACGGAAACTAGAGGCGATGATATTGAAGGTTTTCTTAAGGAAATCCGCGATCGCCATCCCGAATTAAATGATTTAGCGATCGTTTTTGCCCCTACCCCAGATTTTAAAGGTGCGTTGCAAGATGGCTTTGCTGTCGCTGTCGAAAGCATAGTTAAAGAAATTCCTCGCGCGGGTGGACTCAGAACTGAACAAGTCACAATTTTGGCGGGTTCTGCCTTCACACCTGGGGATGTCCAGGAAATCAAGGAGATGGTAACGTCCTTTGGATTAGTGCCGATCTTTGTACCTGATCTTGGTGCTTCTCTAGATGGACACTTAGAGGATACTTATAGTGCAGTTACAGTTAGTGGGACTACCTTAAAACAGCTACGAGAAGTCGGTAGTTCTGCCTTTACCCTGGCATTGGGTGAAAGTATGCGGGGGGCTGCCAAAATACTGGAAGAACGGTTTGGCACACCTTATGAGGTGTTTGGTGAACTGACTGGATTAGAACCAGTAGATGAATTTATACATGCATTGGCGATTCTGAGCGGTAACAGCGTACCGGAAAAATACCGCCGTCAGCGTCGTCAATTGCAAGATGCGATGCTGGACACCCATTTTTACTTCAGTGGAAAACGAGTTTCCCTAGCGTTGGAACCAGATTTGCTCTGGTCAACAGTGCATTTTCTGCAATCGATGGGTAGTCAAATTCATGGTGTGGTGACAACCACGCGATCGCACCTTTTAGAAAAACTCCCGGTTAAAAGCATTACCATTGGCGACTTGGAAGACTTTGAGTCTTTAGCAGACGGTTCTGATTTGCTGATTGGTAACTCAAATGTGAGTGCGATCGCAAAACGCCTCTCGATTCCTCTTTATCGTCTAGGATTGCCCATTTATGACCGCTTAGGTAATGGTCAATTTACCAAAGTTGGCTATCGAGGCACAATGGAGCTTTTATTTGGCATCGGCAACCTGTTTTTAGAGGCAGAAGAAGCGAGAGTTAAGCAATTCCAAGAGTTCGGAATTGTGAGCGCAGAGTTTTGAATTCACACTTGAAATTCAAAACAGTTCAGTTAAAAATTGATCCTCCCTAACCCTCGTTAAGGCGTGTATACACAAGTCGAATTACCCCCCTTAATCCCCCCTTATAAAGGGGGGAAACAATAAATCAAATCTAGTTCCCTCCCCTTTATAAGGGGAGGGTTAGGGTGGGGTAAAACCTTGGGTTTTTCAGCTATTTCAGACTTGTGTATACACCGTAGCTTTTTAAGGGGGATCTTCCGAGGCTAAATATCACTAACTGAACCGTATTGCTTCAAAATTCAAAACTTTAGAGAGGAGAATTACGATGAAAATAGCCTTCACGACGAGTGACCGAGTTCATATTAACGCCCACTTCGGATGGGCAAAAATGATTGATGTTTACGAAATTTCCGATGAGGGATATCACTTCGTAGAAACCCTCACCTTTGAAGGCGAACTCAAGGAAGACGGCAACGAAGACAAAATCACCCCAAAACTGGATGCGATCGTTGACTGCACAATTGTTTATGTAACAGCAATTGGTGGTAGCGCCGCCGCTCGGTTAATCAAGAAAGGTGTTACTCCAGTGAAGGCGCGATCGGAAGAAGAAGAAATTAATGAAGTGCTAAATAAGCTAGTTAAAACCCTCAAAGGTAATCCTCCACCTTGGTTGCGTAAAGCTTTACAGCCAAAAACAAAAAACTTTGCTGATGAAATTGAAGACGAAGCAACAGTATGACCACAAATAATAGTGTTAACGGAACTGCTACAACAGATGTCTTGAACTCACCTTTCTTGAAGGTATTAATTAAACAAATCCGTGGTCAAGACAGTTATGGAGTTTATCGTAGTTGGTCGGATGAGTTGATTCTAAAACCCTTTATTGTCACCAAACAAAAGAAACGGGAAATTTCCGTTGAGGGTGAAGTTGATCCAATTACTCAAGCTCGAATTATGGCATTTTTTCGCGCTGTAGCGGCTGGGATTGAACAAGAAACAGGTTTGATATCTCAGGTTGTGATTGATTTGAGTCATGAAGGATTTGGCTGGGCGCTAGTTTTTTCTGGTCGTCTCTTGTTAGCTGTGAAAACCTTACGGGATGCTCAACGCTTTGGCTTTGACTCAGTAGAGAAATTAGCAGAAGAGGGAGAAAGCTACGTCAAAAAAGGTCTTGATTTGGCGAAACGGTTCCCTGAAGTTGGCAAACTTTAATTAGTCATTAGTCATTGGTCATTGGTCATTAGTAAAAGACAAATGACTAATGACAAAAGACAAAGGACGAAGAACAAATGACAATTGAAGAAATACAAGGACAAATCAGACGGCTGAACAGTAAAGCAGGTCAAATGAAGATGGATCTGCATGATTTAGCTGAAGGTCTGCCAACAGATTACAAACAGCTTATGGATGTTGCCGCCGCGACTTATGAAATCTATCGCCAGTTAGATGAACTTAAGCAACATCTTAAACAATTGGAGAATGCGAAATGACTGGAACAATTGATGAATTCAAGAAGCTCGTAGATGCAGAAGAATTTTTTCAATTCTTTAATATGCCCTACGACTTAGAAGTTGTGAATGTGCATCGTCTACATATTCTGAAAAAGTTTTCTCAACATATACAGGAAATTGATGATAATTCTCCTGACTTGAGTCAAGAAGAGAAATTAAATCAATATTCTTTGGCTTTGCAAAAAGCTTATCAGTTATTTACCGAATCGACAGCTTACGAACAAAAGCTGTTCAAAGTATTTAACGACAAGCCAAAAAATGTAGTCACACTGACAGAAATCACTTCTGATTAGGAGGTATAAATTGGTTAACCTAACGCCTACCGAATTAGAACGCTATCGTCGCCAAATGATGCTTCCGAATTTTGGCGAAGCAGCACAGAAACGCTTGAAGTCAGCGACAGTTTTGGTTACAGGTGTGGGAGGATTAGGCGGTACGGCGGCGCTTTATTTAGCAGTAGCGGGCGTTGGGCGGCTAATCTTAGTTCGGGGTGGTGACTTGCGGCTAGATGATATGAATCGTCAGGTTCTCATGACTGATGATTGGGTAGGTAAGCCAAGGGTATTTAAAGCTAAAGAAACTCTGGATGCGATTAATCCTGATGTCCAAGTGGAAGCTATTCATGATTACATCACCCCGGAAAATGTAGATTCCTTAGTGCAATCTGCTGATATGGCTCTCGATTGCGCCCACAATTTTACAGAGCGCAATTTGTTAAATGAAGCCTGTGTGCGATCGCGTAAGCCAATGGTGGAAGCCGCAATGAATGGGATGGAGGCTTACCTGACGACGATTATTCCTGGTGTAACTCCTTGTTTATCTTGTCTGTTTCCAGAAAAGCCCGACTGGGATCAGCGCGGCTTTTCCGTTCTAGGCGCTGTTTCTGGGACACTAGCTTGTCTCACGGCGTTGGAAGCGATCAAGTTGATCACCGGGTTTAGTCAGCCTCTACTGTCGCAATTGCTAACCATCGATCTGAATCGGATGGAATTTGCTAAACGTCGTTCTCACCGCGATCGCTCTTGTCCAGTATGCGGCAATAGTGCGCCTTGGAGACACGCGCAACCCAATTCGATGGAACCCACAGTCAATAGTCATTAGTCATTAGTCATTGGTCATTGGTCATTAGTGAATAACAAAGGACAACTGACAAATGACAACCCTACACCTGAAATCAGAACAACCAATCGCTACAAATCAGGAGAACTGATGGCCGTAATTTTATCAGAAAAAGCAGAATTCCATCTGCGAGCATTCCTCAAAGGTTCAGCACCCAACGCTGATGGCGCAACTAAAGGTGTCCGCATCTCGGTAAAAGATGGTGGTTGCAGTGGCTATGAATATGCAATCGATATCACCAGCAAGCCCCAACCAGATGATTTGGTAAGTCACCAAGGCAAAGTTGTAGTTTACGTTGATGCCAAAAGTGCGCCTTTATTAGACGGAGTTATCGTTGACTTCGTTGAGGGAGTGATGGAAAGCGGTTTTAAATTCATCAACCCCAACGCAACTGATACCTGCGGTTGTGGAAAGTCCTTCAAAACAGACGACGGTACGCCTACTGGTGTACCTTGCAGCTAGCATCATTCCGTTAGCGCCAAGTCTGATTGTAGATGCGATCGCCTTGCCTTGAGGTAGCTTCTAGTTCACTTTGCATTCCTTACCTCTATAGAGAAGCCAACTAAACTTTGCATCTCCGTAAGAAAGAGGAGAGCAAAAAGTAGGATAGGTTGCTCAAAAACTTCGGAAATTAAACCAACTGTATAACGTTTGAGGAGAATCGAAAAATGGCTTCCTACCAAGTTAGATTAATCAACAAAAAAGAAGACATCGATACAACAATTGAAGTTGATGAAGAGACTACCATTTTAGAAGCAGCAGAAGAAAATGGTATTGAATTACCCTTTTCTTGTCATGCAGGTTCTTGCTCTAGCTGTGTAGGCAAGGTTGTCGAAGGTGAAGTTAATCAAGAAGATCAAAACTTCCTGGATGACGATCAGGTTTCTAAAGGATACGCTCTACTTTGTGTAACTTATCCTCGTTCTAATTGCACAATTAAGACACATCAAGAAGCTTATCTCGTATAAAGTATTACTTTGGTTGCTGTCTTTTGCAACTAAATAAAACACGAAGGATGAAGGATGAAAATATACTTCATTCTTCCCTTCACAATTTCTAATTTACAATTCAAATGTTTACCCACTTTAGTGTGACTGGCTGTTCATTAGAATTATTGAGAATAGGAGAGCGAGGAATCGTCACCTTCTGTAAAAGTCAAGACAAAACCATCTTAAATAAACTGATATCAATGGGTGTAACACTAGGAACTATTATCACTTTAGAACAACATTTTCCCTCATTGCTTATTAAAATAGAAAATACATCTTTAACACTAGATATAGAAAGTATCCGCGCTATTTATGTCCGTATTATTGATAACTAAATTAATTAACATTTATAATAATATTCTCTTGTCCAAATAATTTTTACTTCGTAATTAAGAGTTTACAAAGCAATAATTCATTAATTACAACTACGAATTACAAAATGTAGGGGCAATTCATGAATTGCCCCTACATTGCCTTTTCGCGTAAGTCCTTTTATAGACATGAATGCAATTTGGTATTAAAGATAGAGCCGCTTGCATGAAAAGGCAACTTACCTATTTTCTACTCAACAGCAACTATCACATCTGATGACTTAATCACGGCATAAGCCTGCTTACCTTCTACAAGTCCCAGCTTTTCTGCTGATGATTTTGTGATTATTGACACTAATTCTACTCCTGGTGCAACTTCTAAAGTTACCTCAGTATTAACTGTACCAGGTACAACTTTCTTTACAGTACCTTTGATAGAATTACGAGCGCTAATTTCCATGTTTCGTGTGTGTTTTACTTATTTATACTTAAACAAGCTAGCAAATTTGGCTTGAAAAAGGAAATTATTTGAGATTTCTTAATAACTCTCAGGGTATAAAGTAAATCTCAGCCTAATATTTCTATTTTATTAAACGCAAGATTCAATGGAAACATGACATCAAATTTGAGCAAGACAATGGCTTGAATAAATTGTTAAAACTAGGCAAATTTCAATAGCAGCTTAATAGTAACCAACTATAACAATCCTATTTAATTCGCAAACATCGAGATGCTCAGATCCCCGACTTCTTGAAGAAGTCGGGGATCTTTTTGTTCGTAACTCATTCAGGGCTGCTATATTTACGCAAAAAGTCTATCTGCTATTAATCTCAATTTTGAAACAACATTGTAATAAATACTGCATTTTAATTGTATTTCAATATTTCTCTTAGATGTATTTGGGGATCTTTATAAATGATTCATAATTCAAACTTATCAGAGTGATAATATATAACTAAGCTAAATTGTTGCTAGTTAACTTAGTATTCGACCAATGTAAAATTGTTAGGTAAGGACGGGGATTAGGAAGTGGGGAAATATTTTTTCGTTTTACCAAACTTTTGAATACTTAGCAAAGTTGCTTTGGTAAACTACTAGACTTTAGCTACTCGTATAGCATTTTAAAATAATGGTGGGTAATGCCCACCATTAAGTTTTCCAAGCATAATTTTACTTGGAAAATACTTAATCGTGTGACGTTTAAAGAACAATTATGAGTCAATTAAACAGACAAGAGTTGAGTGAAGCAACAAACCAATGGCTAATAGCAAATGGCTATAGTTCTGGGGATTTAAATCAGCCGGGTGAAAATGGCGATACAGCTTTGATGAAGGCTACAAGACAGGGAGTTTATGCAGTCGTTAAAGAATTGATTGACGCAGGCGTGGATATCAATGCCCGAAATAGCGATCGCAACAATGCTTTGTGGTTTGCTTGTTTTGGTAATCACTACGATTTAATTAATTTACTACTGGCTGTCAATATTAACATTGATAACCAAAATGATAATGGTGCAACTGTTTTAATGTACGCAGCGTCAGCCGGAAAGACAGAAGTCGTCAAGTTGCTTTTACAGCATCATCCTAACTTATATTTGAAAAATTTAGACGACTATAAAGCGATAGATTTTGCTAGCAATGTAGAAGTTTTAAGGATACTTAAAGATGCCATCAAGTCAGATATCGGGTAAAGCTTATCATGACGCAACGAAGCATTCTTACTTATCGGTACAACTCGATCCAAATTATGTAGATGCTTCAACACAGCCATCTGCATTTAAAGTTTATCCAAAGTTTTATCGGAGAGTGAAATTAAATCTCAATAATCCTGTTCATTCTTTTATTTCGTTAACCAGTGCGATAACACTAGAAAAAGTATATAAAGATGGCCCTTATAAACTGCGGGTGAATCCGTCAGCAGGCGCTTTGTACCCGACGGAAGTTTACGTACAGGTTCGCAGTGTTGAGGGAATGCTAGATGGTATATATCATCTAGAAGTTGAGAATAATTGTCTAACTCTGATCTATGAATTAATTGATGATGGGTTAGAGAATTATATTATACCGGGTAAAAGTATCAACGGATTCATCTTTTTTATTAGTTGTGTTTATTATAGGTCTAGCTGGAAATATCAAAATAGAAGCATCAGATATTGCTTTTTAGATAGCGGACATCATTTAGGTGCAGTTGCAGCTTCAGCTTTTCTCCACAACCGAGATATACAACTAATTTTTGATTTTGATAAACTCACTCTCAATTCAGATTTGGGATTTGAGAATAAAGAGTTTATTACTGCTTGTGCGGTGTCGGGAGAAATACAAGACAAGAAAATTAGAAGCTTAAGGCTGAAAGTTCCTTTTGTTTCCGGTACTGATTATTTTGAATCCAATCAATTTATTGAAGATGCCTATCAAGCAACTACTTTACAAAAGAGTCGCCAGCAGAAATTACAGTATCCTCAATTTGACTTTGACAAGGATAAATTTTATCAAACTATTTGGGATAGACGTTCTATTAGACGTTTCCGGAAAGAGTTTATTTCTCAAGAAGATTATTTATATGTAGTGCAACAACTTCAGCAGTCAATACCGACAGAAAACTATGAGGAAATAGAAATTTACTCAGTGGTGCATCGAGTAGAGGGAATGACACCTGGGTTATATAAAGGTACGTATCTGGTTAAGGCAGGTAATTTTAGTGAAAAGACGGGTTACTTATGTATTAATCAGGCTATTGCTAAAGATAGCGCTGTAACTTTATTTTTTGTGTCAGATTATTTAAACTATCAAACTGCTATGCAAATAGCTGGTTTTCTCGGACAAAGACTTTATTTAGCTAGTAATTATTTGGGGATTCAGTGTAGTGGGATAGGTGCTTATTATGATGATGAAACCAAGAAATTATTAGAGACAAATAAAGATGTACTTTATGGAATGGTGATTGGAATATAAGCAGGAAGCTAAAGAGAGATGGCTAGAAATATGTATTACTTTAATAGTGATGACTCACATCCTAAGCAGCCGACATCGGCAGATATTATACTGCGGCAGCAATTAGAGGATTCTATTAGTAGATACTTTTATGAAGCTTGCGATCGCACCATTCAAAATCTTCTGTCTGATTGTCGGTGGTATGTTACAACCCATGCTAATGCTTTAACATTGGTAATTGAATGTCCCGATCAAGTTACTAATTGGCGGATTCTGCAAAAAATCGTGCCAATGGGGACATTATTGTATGGAATTGTTAGCAGTGCTAAAATCCGTGTTTGTCCACCAGAGAGTCAAGGCGTACCTTTTGAAATGAGGGTAGATGAACTTTCTGTTTATCGGGATTGGGCGTGATTCGATTTTGGATTTTGGATTAGTTAATATTCTGTTTAATAAGTGCAGCTACTTCTTCAAAAACTAAATCAGCAGAATGTTGGATAGCAGGACTTAACTCTAGTCCCAAAGCAAGATTTGCAGCTTCAATTAAATAAACTGTCACATCTTCGGGAAAGTCATTGTGAAAGATTTTCCGTCCGGCGGCTAAAGCATTATCCCAGCGAAAATCGTGCAAATTATAACTTGGTTCGGGTATTGCTTCTAGTTCTTTTCCTGGAACTTTAAACACAGCACCCGGCTCAGAATTAGTTGAACTTGCATCAATAATTACTAATTGTTTACTACCTCTAGCTTGAAACATTACTTCCATCCCTGCGGTGCCACAGTCATAAACTCGCACATTGGGAGAAGGGTTTTCAGCTAGATATTTTTGTAAGCGTTGGGCAATAATTACACCTACTGCGTCGTCACTGCGATTGAGATTTCCGCAACCAATAATAGTGAGCATGGGATGAGATTTAATTATTTAAGGTAACTTGTTAGACCACTTTTAACTTTTACAAAGATACTTTTCTAAACCTATGCCCATCTGGTTCTACAACTACAAATGCGCCTACCAATTCGACTTCTGAGTAAGTTTCTATAACTCGTACCAATTCGTTATGAACGTTATTCACAGTTGTAGGTAAGATTCGGAGATATATGACTCCAGATCCCATTGCTCTAACAAAAACAAGATTTCCATAGTCTCTATCTCGCGTGATGAGAATACGGTTCTGTTCCTGTGCTGTTCTAAGTATTTCTTCATCGCTTGCTTGCTAAAGACCAATCTGAGCAACAAGAACCACATCATGTCCAGTATCAACTAGAAATCTTGCTGTTATAGCATACACATCTTGATCTAGTAATAATCTCATGCTCAAATAGATACTAGGCGAATGTCTTCAGCCGCCACTAAAGCGATCGCATATCCTAAGCAGGCACGAATATCCTCAATTTGTAAGTCTGGATAGTAATCTCGGATAATTTCTTCAAATGCAAGTCCGTCATTGAGCAGTTCAAGAATGCTTTGTACAGTGATGCGTGTGCCTGCAATACAAGGTTTTCCAAAATGAATGTGAGAGTTAACTACAATTCTGTCCATATAACTATAAAATAATAATATGTTTCCTAAATTATAAAATAAAAAGTCACACTGTATCTATAAATTCAGTGAAAGATACTTTAAAGCTTAAGGTCATAGTAAAGGTATAATATTAAGAATAACTCATTATAGCGGTTATCAGTTGAGTGAGGTACAAGAACCCCACCCCCAACCCCCTCCCCGCAAGCGAGGAGGGGGCTATGACGTACTTAATGTGATTAGGAAACGCTATATCAAGCTTCTGCTGATTGTGATTATTTCGAGTTATTGCCATAATGTGCAAAATAGGAGGCTCTGACTTATGAAACAGACAAAGCCTCTGAAAAATAATTTATCAGCAGGAAACTATAACTCTACACCATGTTTCTTAGCGATTTCATTCAGTTTATCATACTGATCTTGTGACACTTTAGTTAATATCTCTTCAGCCTGTTCTTTAGTACTTCCTTCTTTAGGAATTAAGTACTTGATATAAAGAGACACAAAATCTGCTGCGATCGCTAAACCAGATAAAGCATGTTTGTCTGCTTCTTTACCAGCGATCGCAGCTACCAAACCGGCTTTAATTGGGTCTGGTTTAACTTTCATGAACTGCTCGACAAGTTTAGCAGCGTAGTCTTCTGGTGGCAAATTATCTAACTTACTTCTATCAGGAGTAAAGTTACATTCTGCGGCTTTTGCCTGTTCTAAAACACACCATTCTATGTATTCTTGCAATGCTGCATCGGGAACGCGAGGGAGATAATTATGTAGCGCTAAATCAGACACAAGCTTACCGTGTAAATTGCTGTTTTATGCAAGTGCATTAAGGCAAGCCTAACGCACTGTTTATGGAAGTTTTAGTATGTTACGCTACGACTGTTGAATCAGCTGATTGTGTAAATGATTAATCCTGAGTCTGAACCATGTTTGCGCCTTTATCAGCCATTGCCTATAATTACGCAACGGGAAGAGACAGAAGCAATTTTGAGTCATGGATCGTTTGATGAGTTGATGGTGTTACCTCTGGCATTGGGCGAACATTATCCCGACTGGAAATATGCTCAAGATGTGTGCCTTAAACTTGCCAACCATGCCGACGATCGCATTCGTGCAAATGCTTGCCTAGGGCTGGCCTACGTGGCGCGTACCCAAGGTAAGTTAGAAAAGCACTTAGTTAAACCAGTGATATTGCGGGAATTACGAAGTCAAACTGAATGGCGGTGGCGGATTGAAGATGCGATCGCCGATATTAATAACTATCTCGGTTGGCGTTTACCCCAAGCTAGGCTGGGAAAATAGTTTTTTATTCTCAACATCATGCCTCGCATTCAGCTAGCATATCCTAAAATTCCCGGTAGCAAAAACTACCCATCCAGTCGCTGTATTGCTTTTGATAAATACGACGGTACGAATCTGCATTGGGTTTGGGAAGTCGAACTAGGGTGGTATGGGTTTGGGACTCGGCGCGATCGCTTTGATTTGGATGACAGGGGTATTGCTGAGTTCAACGCCGCCCATCCGGGGCTAGAAGAGGCTTCTAACCTGTTTCAAAAGCTTTTCGCCACCCCCCTAGACAAACTGTTTCGAGTAAACCCCGCTTACAATAGCCCAGAAATCACCGTTTTTACTGAGTTTTTCGGTGCTAGTTCCTTTGCGGGGATGCATAAACCCGACGAACCAAAACAACTGATTCTCTTTGATGTAGAAACTAATCGCGGTATAGTTCCGCCTGAACAGTTTCTACAGGATTTTAGTGATTTAGCGATCGCCCGCGTTGTCTATCGTGGCAAACTCACCGGACAATTTGTAGAAGATGTCCGCGCTGGGAAGTATGGCGTAGCTGAGGGTGTAGTCTGCAAAGGTGGTAGCAATCCTGCTGATTTGTGGATGGTAAAAATCAAAACTAAGGCCTATATGAAAAAGCTACAGCAAGCCTTCCAAGATGACTGGGAAAACTATTGGGAGTGATAGCGAGAACAATATGGTTTTGAATGTTACAGAGATTTTTAATGCACTATGTTAGCTGTGCCACGTCGCTACTAAGCCCTGCATCTTACTACCAGAAATGCCTACTTTTGATCGCCTTGAAATACGCATTAATCCATCTATTTCTAGCAATTGGATACAGAGTAGAGGAATTTGTGTTGCTGAAATTTATATCAACAATGAACCGTTAATAGAGTTAGTACGTCAAATCGAAGAACCATTTGTCCGAGCAGAGATTGAGGAACGTCGTGCTGAAGGTGAAAAAATCCGTGAGATTGATTTCCTCGCAGGAGATTATCTCTATTTACTACCCTCAATGGTTGTGTTACCTTCGCGTAATCTTCTCAATGAACCTTGGAATCACAACTTTAGCCTAGAAGCAGGCGATCCAAGAATTGGTAAGGCAACTGTTTTGGGTTGTACATGCGGGGTGATTCAGTGTTGGTTTATGCTAGTTCGCATCACCCTTAATGAGTCAACTGTACAGTGGTCAGAATTTAGTCAGTTTCATCGTGATTGGCAACTTGATTTAGGTCAATTCAGATTTGACCGAGAGCAGTATGAGTTTGAACTTTCTAAACCAGGCTAACTACAGAAATTTTGGTGCGTTACCCTACGACTAACGCACCTGACAACTAAATTAAGCAGTCCGAAACCGCGCTAACTCTTCACCAGTCTTAGCATCATGGGCGTGAACTGTACACACCAAACATGAATCAAACGATCGCGCCACATGACCAACTTCCACCGGATCGCTAGAATCGTAAATGGGTGTACCAATTAACGCTTCTTCAATCGGCCCACGAATTCCTTCACCATCACGAGGGCCAATATTCCATGTACCAGGGGCAATCACTTGGTAATTTTTAATCTTACCGCCTTCTATTTCTACCCAGTGAGATAAGGAACCCCGCGCTGCTTCCGTTGCACCCCAACCCTTGCCATCTTTTTCTGTGGGTTTGATATACCAAGGGTCGTTTAATTTGAATTCGCGTAAACAGTGTTCAGCTTGACGATATAACTTGACAAGTTCGTGAACTCGTGCTAGCTGACGCACATGAATACTAGCCCCACCCATGTTTTTGAAGACATCGAGGATGAAGGGGTCGTAATGTTGCCAAGATTCGCCATGTTTGCCACCAGCTACTAATTGACGCGCTAAGGGGCCAGTTTCCAAGCGTCCGAAATCTTTGTGAAGGACTGCACTCGACCAAGAGTAGGCGTTATCGAAGTCTTTGGTATTGATTGCAGTGGGTTTAGTGGTGCGATCGCTAGGGTGAATATCTTCTGTCCCTTCATCGTACCAAGAGTGAGTTGTATTCTCGCGGGTAAATGACTGATCCATTAAAACGTGAGTGTCTGCAAAGCTGTCGTACACTCCACTTTTCATAATCATCGCCGCATTTCGTCCTTCAATAGTCGGCTTTTGGTATTTATCTTCATGGGCTAAATATCCCCAAGTGACATATTTACCAACACCAGCGCCATATCTATCTAAACCGATATCTAAACCCATGCGCCAATAAAAACCTAAGTCGGAATCTCGATGATTTCGGTCTTCATCCAACCAATTTCTAAAGTCATCATAACTTTGGATTTGTTCGTAGCGTTCTAAAGAACAACCCAACCACACTGGTTCTAACCAATTGGTACGGAAATATTCGAGAAGCGCCCAAGCGCGGGTAATGTCTGTAAGGGTTGGGGCGCACATCACGCCACCAGGCACCATATAACTGCTGTGGGGCCATTGTCCCCCTAATAGTGCATAAATTTCTACGGGTTTCGCGGAAATTGTGATGCCTAGTTCATAAGATTTGCCAGTAAAAGCAGCAAAGCGTCTCACAGCTTCGTCATAAAAGCGACTATGCCGGTATTTTTTATTAGTTAAGTCAATGGCAAATAGTCCATAAAAGTAGCGGGGGATGCTTTGAATTGTCTCAACAATTTGACCGAGATTTCTCGCCAAAATTGCATTGCGAGGAACTTCTGTTTCCCAAGCTGTATCTAATGCCCAAGATGCACAAGTCAGGTGAGAACCGCCGCAAATTCCGCAAATGCGAGGCGTGACAATTAAGCCGGCTTGGGGGTCTTTACCGCGCAGGATAACTTCAAATCCGCGAAAAAGTTCGGCGTGTGTCCAGGCGTTAACTACCCGCCCATTTTCGATATCGACTCGGACATCTAAATCGCCTTCAACTCTACCGACGGGCGAAATATCTAATGATTGAATTCCCATTTTTTCATCCTTTAATTGTTAAGGGGATTAGGGAGTAGGGAATGAGGAGGATGAGGAAGAAATAACCAATGCCCCATGCCCAATTCCCTAAACTGTAAAAAAGTCTTCTTCTGCCCAAGGTGGTGCTGCGTCTTTGGCGACCATTGTGAGTAAAGCGTAGTCTTTTTTGTTCACCCCTGGCGGTAATTCTTTGGGAACTCCCATTACTGTTTGGGTTTTGAATACAGTTCCTGGTTTGAGGTCAAAGAAGGGAAATTCTGGTTCTGTGCAACCTAAACAAGGCATTCCCGCGCGAGTTTTGGATGAAACGCGGTTCCATAATATGCGGTTGCAGGAAGAATGAGTCATGGGGCCGCGACAACCCAAGTCATAAAATAAGCAGCCTTTACGCTGACCAAATTCGGCAGTTGATGCTTTGTAGGCAAAGTGGACGTTGCGGGTACAACCTGTTTGGGTATAGGTGTTGAAGAAAGTTTGGGGACGATTTAGTTCATCGAAAGCAATGTCTGCTATGCGTCCAGTAGCGATCGCAACTAATATCTGCGTAATCCAATCGGGATGGGCGGGACATCCGGGTATATTAATTACAGGTAATCCGGCTTGAGATACGAAATCTTTCCCTAAAAAACCGCCTTCTTGACGCTTGAGAAATTGCAAACCCTCTGATTCGCTGGGGTTGGGTGACATAGCGGGGATTCCTCCCCAGGTGGCACAGTCTCCCACTGCGACGATAAATTTAGCAACTTTGGCAAGGTCTGCTAACCAATCTTTCATGGCGCGATCGGCAAACCGATTCCATTCGCCAGTGCCGTTGGGGGCGTTAACAACACTGCCTTCAAATACCAAGATATCTAAGGGAATTGTGCCAGAAATGCAATCCCGCAGCAGTGTTTGTAAGTTGTTGCCTAGTTCCACTCCCAAGGAAGGATGCCAAAGTAAATTGATACCAAAGTCGGCAATTAAATCGCAGACTGTCGGTTCTTCAGCGTTGAGGAATGACATGGTGTTGCCTGAACAAGCACCACCTTGTAGCCATAGTACGTTAGTCATCGGCTAGGTGTTTTTGTATTGTTTCCCATGCATGATATAGGTGATAATGCTTGCAAAGTTTCACCTGTTTATCAATATTTGTTTTTCAATAGTAAGATATTTTTTTCTTTAATTCACTTTCATTAAAAAAGAATTAATCATTAACAATAAATTAAATACTCTCAAGATTATTTTAAAGAACTATGTCTGTTATATATGTGACACATTCAATAAATACAAAATAGTAAAAATAAACACTGCCTCTTGTTTTTAAATGTTGACGTTAAACAAACTCAATATGCTTAATTAATCGTTGTCAAAAAAAACTATGTAATTATTAATAATTAATGTCAACTGTTAATTTGCATAAGGTGATGAGTATTTTAAGTCATCAGATTTTCATGTAATAACTGAGCAAAATATAGGGGCACAAAGTTTTGTGCCCCATCAGCTATATATCAGTTGTTTTAGGATTTTGGTTGTGCAGCTTGTCTAACAACTTGTTCGTCGAAGCCTAACGCTTGAGCTATCTGCTCAATACTGAAACCAAACGCTAATAAGTGCGGTATGACTTCTAACTTAGCTTCTTGCTTCCCTTCTTTTTTAGCTTCTTCAAAAACTTCTTGCTTACCTTGTTTTTTACCTTCTTCAAAAACATCTTGGAAAAATCTAGTTTGCCTCAAGTCATTTAATTCAAACATTTTTCCTATCTCCTCCTGGCTCAATCGCGGCAACTTGTAGATTAATATCGTCTCTATTAAACGCACAGTTAATCCTTCGCGCACCCTATTGTTTTAGGATTTTGGTTGTATCGCTTGCCTAACAGCTTGTTCGTCTAAACCTAATGCTTGAGCTATCTGCTCAATACTTAAACCCAATCCTAATAATCGAGGTATAGTTTGTAACTTAGTTTCTTGTATACCTTCTTGTTTCCCTTCTTGCCTACCTTCTTGTTTTCCTTCTTGCCTACCTTCTTGTTTCCCTTCTTGCCTACCTTCTTGTATACCTTCTTGTTTCCCTTCTTCTTTACCTTCTGCAAAAACATCTTGGTAAAATCTAGTTTGCTTTAACTCGTTTGATCCAAACATTTTTCCTATCTCCTCCTGGCTCAATCGTGGCAACTTGTAGATTAATATCGTCTCTATTAATTGTATAATTTCCCTAATAGTAGTGACATCTGAAATTTGCTCTCTGGCACTGTTGACTATTTCTAGAGCTTTTGCTGTCGCAGTTGATTCGGGTTCAACGATGAGTTTAACTGTCTCGATGCCAATTGATGATGCTTCAATTGAGCTTAATTCGTCGAGATAGACGCGAGTTACTCGTTGTGAGTTGAGTAATTCTGTATATCTTTCGGTATCTCCAGTATCAACGCTGCGGTTGGGGAAGATGACAACACCCCGCCAATTGTTGGTTAATTCGGTTTTGTCGAGATAGTTAAAAATTTCGGTAAATAAACGCGAGTAGAATTTTTTATCTGGCTGAAATTGCACTTCGGCAAAATAAATCGGCAAGTCTGACGTATTTGGGAGAAAGACACCATCGATTCTAAATGCCAGTTGTTTAACTTCTACTGAAGAAAATTGGTAAGCACTAGCTAGTTCGAGCGGTTGATTAATCAGCTCAAAGAAAGTGCTAGGGATACTCTGAAAGATCCGATAGAAGATGCTGTCTGTTTTCAAAGGAGCTTATTTTACAGTTGACGAATATATTTTACACAACGACTAACCTGTGGCGACTATTTTGAGTATACTAAATATTATGTATGTCAGCAATTCAATAAAAAATATTTAAATTGTATACGACGATGATACAAAAAGTATTTAAAAAATATTAGGTGTTTAAAGCTGACATTAATATTAGCAATTTCCCCCTAGAGTTTTAGAAGTAGGGTGTTTTATAGTATTTTATTGAGTATAGGGCATTGAGCATTGGGGATGAAGTTTCTTTCCTATTCCCTAGTTCTTAATCTTTAGCCCTAGTCTCAGACAAAAGGGGAATTCCGCCTAAAGGACTCGAAGCCTGCGTAAATCAGTATAGCCCGTGATGAAATGCGTCATGGGTGTTGGACTCAATTCCCAATTGGCTAGAGTACGGCAGAGTTATGAACCCCAGCATTACAGATTCAGCAGTGAAGGCTGCCGTAGCAGCTGTTGCTTCAGAGTCAGCTTCAGCAGAAGAAAAAATCCAAATGCTGATTGAGATAGCACAGGGTTTTCAAAAAAAGCCCAAAGCTGCACAAGACTTGCGGAATGCAGTTGGTTTATATTACCGGGCTTATGAAATGTGTGGTGAGGAGTATCCCCTACTAAAAGCCAGGGCTAAAGTGGGCATGGCGGGGACATTACAGGCAATACCGGATGCTGATTACCAACTGTTGATGCAAGCGAAAGTCGGTTATGAAGAGGCGTTACCGATTCTACAACAATTAGCTGCGCCAGAGGAAGTGGCGGAGACACAGATGAATTTTGGGCTGGTGTTGCAGTCGCTAGTGCCGTTCAATTTGGCGCGGATAACCGACAGCATCCAGGCTTATCATGAGGCTTTGCGGGTGTTTACTTGGGAGGATTATCCCCAAGAATACGCTATTTTGTATAACAATATTGCGATCGCATATCTTTCCATGCCCCTAGCATCAGAACGGGAATATTTGCGTCAAGGGTTGGCTGTGCAATCATTTGAGGTAGCACTAAAGCATATTACTCTGATCGATCATCCTAGAGAATATGCGATGTTGCAAAACAACTTAGGTAATGCTTTGCAATACCTAGTGAGTTCCCATCCTGTGGAGAATAACTTACGTGCGATCGCAGCTTATGACGAAGCGTTAAAAGTGCGTAATCCTAAAGATACACCTTTAGAGTACGCTAACACAATTTCAAACAAAGCCAACGCTCTATTTAACTTACCAGACGACCACGAAAAACCAGAATCTGGTAATCCCCAAAATCTTTTGCAAGCGCGTATCTACTATCAAGATGCTTTAGAAATATTTACGGAACACCAACAAATTGCACAAGCAGAGGTAGTAGTCCAAGCATTACAAGATGTAGAAATAGAGTTAAACAATTCATAGTTCATAATTTGTAGCGGACAAAACAGCATGAGAGATATTTCTACTTACCCAAATGTGATAAATTTTCTCACTAGTTTAGCAGATGGCGATCTTAATATAGCAACAGAATTCGTCTGGTTAATCATAGCAACAGCCTTGTCTATGGTCGGCGGTGCAATTGGTGGAATGCTGTTAGCTGGTAAAGATATAGGCTATCAGCTTTCAGCAATGCTTGGTGCATTATTTGCCCCTGCGGGTGTAATTCCTGCCATCCTTTTAGGGCTGGCTGCCTTAAGTTTCTTAACAAATTATTAGGAGAAAATATGTTAGAGATAGGATGGTTTTCTGCTAAGTTATTTTTCAAAGGAAAGCTACTACGCGACCCAGTGTATTTTGTCAAGCAAACTACTATTGGTATTGCTGTAGGTTTTTTACTGCTAGTGTTACTCGCACAAGCACCAATTCCCTTCTACCTACCAATAATATTATCTAGCTTCGTGACAGGCATGATTATGCCGTTCCTCTTCAAGGATTTTAAAACGAAGTAATTTTTTATTTGTAAATAATCAATGCCCAATGCCCAATGCCGAACCTTGAAGAATTAGTTCAGGAAATTAATCGTTTTGAGGCAATTATATCCGAGTGGGATGAAAGCCAACGGTGTGTAGCAGTTGGTTTAAAAAGAGCAATTGAAGCTTTGCATAAAGCTGCATTGACTAACTTGATTAAAAGCCTGAAAGAAGAATCAATGCCAGCTTTGCGCCATGCTGTTGCAGATGAAGTAGTGTATGCAGTGCTACTGTATCACGAACTAGTCAAACCACCAAAAGCACCATTAGCACAACGCATTCAGACAGCCCTTGAAGAAGTTCGCCCAGGTTTAAAAAGCCATAATGGTGATGTAGAATTAGTGGCAATTAAGCCACCAGATACAGTAGAAGTTAGATTAATTGGAACTTGCAGCAGTTGTCCGACTTCTACTTTAACTTTATCTGAGGGAGTAGAACAAGCAATAAAAAACCATTGCCCCGAAATTACTAAAGTAGTGGCAGTCAATAACAGTTCTACTGTGAACAAAGCTAATTCTAGTTTAATCAGTCCATTCTCTGCAAAAATAACTTGTACTTGGATGAAAGTAGCAACCCTCGATGAAGTTCCTGAATTTAGTGTAGTGGCAGTACAACTTGCTGGTACTTCACTAATTTTACATCGTCAAGGTACTACAGTAAAATGCTACCGTAATGGTTGCGCTCATTTAGGATCTCCCTTAGAAAATGGTAAGGTTGAAAATGGTATTATTACCTGTCCTTCCCACGCATTTCAGTACAAATTAGAGACAGGTGAATGTTTAACTGCGCCTGATATTTCGCTTCAGTCGTATCCAGTCCAGATTAAAGACGATAAGGTTTTTGTGAAACTGCAAAAATGATGATGCGAAGGGAACATTTCAGCAAATATACTTGGCGATTAGTCAATCACGACTAATTTGCTTTCGGCTGCTGAAACACCCTATGCGCTTTGCTCATGTTCCATCGGAGCTAGTTGAATCACTACCCGTTGATTGAGAGCGTGAGCGATTTTTTGTAGCATTGAAAGGGAGTGTCCCTCATAGTCGGCATCTTCAAGCCGTGCAATCACAGGTTGTTTTGTGCCAACAAGTTCAGCAAGCTGTTTCTGTGTTAACCCCGCTTTTGTTCTAGCTTCATAAATCAACTGTGCCACTTCTGCATTGATTGAGGCTAACTCCACCAATGCCTCAAGCTCATGGTCGCTGCTAGTCATTTTGTCAATGATTTTTATCGCATCGCTAGTCTTGGGCATTCTCTTGTTCCTCTAGGTAGGTGTGAACTTCTGGGTTTTCTTCAAATAAAAGCTTTCGTGCGATCGCTCGTTGAATATCAATTTGTGGTACAACTGACCCTTCTTTTGTAATGGCGTGAGCGAGAATCGCTACGTTTTGCCCATGAAAGAAGTACAAAATTCGGTACTGGACATGAATATGCTTTGCCCGAAGCTCATATATCCCGTCGCGCAAGTAATCAGCCGCCGGACGACGGAGTTCGTATCCTGATACCGCAAGTTGTTTGATTCGAGCAACACAGTTTGCATAACCTTTGCGGTCTTCTTTCAAAAGTCGCGTCAGCCATTCAAGGACGGGAACTTCCCTGTCTTCTTCCTGGTAGAAAACAACACGGGTTTCAGGCACAGCATACCCTCTAAATATATCAATATTGTTATATTACGGCAACAGAGGAAACGAGACGCACGTTACTGGTTGACGTTTCTCCTTAAATTGAAAAATCTAACTTTGTTACAAAAATGCCAACTATTAGAGTTACAGATGACGAAATTTTAGTTGCAGTTTACACTAAATATATTCGACTATGGGACTATTATTTGATTTTTGAAATCTTACGTAGGGTGCGTTACGACGTTCCGTCTAACACACCCTACAAATACTTATATTTTTTCAAAAATCAAATATGATTCCTATAGGTTTTTTTAAAATTGATTAATATCGAAGTTGATTAAAGATTTTAACTTAATCTGAAAAAAATATAATGCAAAACCGTTACTGTTGTTACACGCTAATCAACATTAATGTTTTTAAATAATTATCAGCGTCTATTTGCGGTTCATGGATATCCCAATCATAATTAATCCCATATCACAATTACCGCTAGAAGCAACAGAAATTTCTCAAGATTTACCTTTATCACCTCAAGGTGCAGAGGTAATTTTAGGTAACATTATTGAACCAGAACAATTAGTCATACCAGTAGTACCGAATGCTACAAATATGTTTGGGCCTCGTGGTGCTTGTTTATTATCAGAAACTGGCCCATTATGGGTATCAGATACCGGACATCATCGATTATTAGGATGGCAGAATTTACCCACAAGAGATAGTCAACCGGCTGATTGGGTAATTGGACAACCTGATTTTTATCATGAAGGACAAAATGCTAAAAATACACCGGGAAGCGCAACCTTAAGTGTCCCAACAGGGATTTGTGCTTGCGGCGAAGGGTTAGCTGTAGCAGATGCTTGGAATCATCGGGTTTTGATTTGGAAAAACTTACCAGAAGATAACAATGTTCCAGCAGATTTTGTATTAGGGCAAGTTAATTTTACCGATAATGAACCAAATCGAGGAAATCAACAAGCATCTGCTAATACAATGCACTGGCCTTATGGTGTTTACTATCATCAAGGAAGGCTATTTATTGCTGACACTGGTAATCGAAGACTATTAATTTGGCATCAATTACCAACAGAAAATGGTCAACCTGCTGATTTAGTTTTGGGACAACCAGATATGATATCTCGCAACGAAAATGGTGGTGGTTCTGCAACCGCAGCCAGTATGCGATGGTGTCATGACATCACCTTTTGGGGAGAAGATTTGGTTGTCAGCGATGCAGGTAATCACCGGATAATGATTTGGCAGGGAATACCAACAGAAAATAATACCCCTTGTGCGGTGGTTTTAGGACAAAAAAGCTTTGATTTTGTGGAAATGAATCAAGGAGTTTATTATCCTAGCGCTAGTAGTTTGAGTATGCCTTATGGTGTAGCGGTGGCTGGAGATTGGTTAGTAGTTGCAGATACTGCTAATTCTCGTTTATTAGGATGGAGAAAGCCAGAATCAATTTTATCACTACAAGGTGTAATGGCAGATGGGTTGGCAGGACAAATAAATTTTCAAAGTAAAGGTGAAAATAGGAATTTCGGACTGCCTAAACGAGATAGTTTAAATTGGTGTTACGGGATAAAAATTTGTGGCAATACGGCGATAATAGCTGATTCTGGAAATAACCGAATATTGCTGTGGCAGTTTGATAATTTGTAATACCAAATTTTATGAAAAACGAACCGCAAAGAACGCAAAGGACACGAAGTAAAGAAAAAAGCCAAGGAAATTTGGCGCAGCCTCACAAAGAAATTATATAAGGTAATTTGTAATTTTTGAAAGTCAAATTTATATGGCGACTGAAGAAATTAGAGTTCGCGGTACTGTTCAGGGGGTAGGATTTCGCCCTACTGTATATCGTCTGGCTAAAGCCTGTGGTTTGCATGGAGATGTTTGTAATGATGGTGAAGGTGTATTAATTCGGGTATCTGGTAATGAGGAAGCATTAACAGAATTTGTTGCAAGATTGCAAACAGAATGTCCGCCATTGGCAAAAATTAATCAACTAACTAGAACACCTTACAAAGGTAAATTTAACTTTAATAATTTTGTGATTTCTAGTAGCGTCAATAGTGCAATTAAAACAGAAATTACCCCTGATTCAGCCACTTGTCCGCAATGTCAACAAGAAATATTTGACCCCTTTAGCCGCTTTTTTCGCTACCCCTTTACTAACTGCACTCATTGCGGCCCTCGCCTGAGTATTATTCGTACCATTCCTTATGACAGATGCAATACCAGTATGTCTGCGTTTGCTATATGTCCCGAATGTGCAAAGGAATACAAGGATGTTGAAAATCGTCGTTTTCACGCCCAACCTGTAGCTTGCCATGTTTGCGGCCCCACAGCTTGGTTAGAACGCGCTGATGGTAAATCGGTTACTGCTTCCATGTTTTCCATGCTGGATGATGTGGATGCCGTTTGTACTCTGTTGCAAAAAGGTGAGATTGTCGCAATTAAAGGGTTAGGTGGTATTCATCTGGCTTGCGATGCAACTCAAGAAACTGCTGTACAAAAACTGCGTCAGCGTAAAAAGCGCTATCACAAACCATTTGCTTTAATGGCGCGAGATATTGAGATAATTGAACAGTATTGTACTGTCAACGCCAAAGAAAAAGAATTATTGGTAAGTTCTGCTGCACCAATTGTTTTACTACAGATAAAAGGGAGAGAGAAAGATGGGGAAAATATATTTCCAGACACGATTAATCGCGTCTCTAGTCTTCATATTGCACCATCAGTAACATCGGGGCAAAATACTCTTGGCTTCATGCTACCTTATACGCCCTTACATCATTTAATTCTGCGGCGGATGAATCGCCCAATTGTTTTAACAAGTGGTAATCTTGCTGATGAAGCACAATGTATTGATAATGACGAAGGAAGAGAAAAGTTAGGGACAATCGCTGATTATTTTCTCTTTCACAATCGAGAGATTATTAATCGGGTAGATGATTCAGTGGTGAGAGTTATCGGGGATAAAATCCAAACAATTCGCCGTGCCAGAGGATATGCACCAGCACCGATTATTTTACCACCAGGATTTGACAATGTACCGCAAATTTTAGCAATGGGTAGTGAGTTAAAAAATACCTTTTGCTTATTGCGTGAAGGAGAAGCAATTCTTTCTCAACATCTGGGGGATTTAGAAAATGCTGCGGCTTTCAATGCTTATCAAAACACTTTAAATTTATACTTGAATTTATTTGAACATAAACCAGAAATAATCGCCATTGATAAACATCCTGAATATCTCTCAAGCAAACTTGGTAAAAAAATAGCGGATACAAATCAAATTCCAATTCATCAAATCCAACATCATCATGCCCATATTGCTGCTTGTATGGCAGAAAATGGGATTCCTTTAGATTCACCTCCAGTATTAGGTATTGCTTTAGATGGTTTAGGTTACGGTAATGATGGTATACTCTGGGGCGGGGAGTTTATTTTAGCAGATTATCGGAAATTTCAGCGACTAGCAACATTTAAACCAGTACCAATGATTGGTGGTGAACAAGCAATTTATCAGCCTTGGCGTAATACCTATGCCCAGTTAATAGCCGCTAATCTTTGGGATGATTGCCAAGAACAGTTTGCTGATTTAGAAATCGTAAAATTTCTGAATAAAAAACCACTAAAATTACTCAATCAACTTATGGAGAAAAAAATTAACTCTCCTCCAGCTTCTTCAGTGGGGCGGTTGTTCGATGCAGTGGCGGCGGCTATCGGTATTTATAGAGAAGAATGTAGCTATGAAGGACAAGCTGCGATCGCACTTGAAGCTATAGTAGATGTTAGCAGCTTAAATAATGATAAAGAAACGCTAATATATCCTTTTAGTTTTAGCTTTTCAGATAGTATTTATTGTATAGACCCGCGCCCAATGTGGCAAGCCTTGCTCAATGACCTAAAGCAGCAGATTCCCCAACCAGTTATAGCTGCCAAATTTCACAAAGGTTTAGCTAACGCGATTGTAGAAATGGTTAAATATCTTTGTCAAGAAAATCTGATTAATCAGGTAGCCCTAACAGGAGGAGTCTTTCAAAATTGTATATTGTTGCAGCAAGTTGCCAAACGATTACAACCATTAGGAATAAAAGTACTCACTCATAGCTTAGTTCCAGCTAATGACGGCGGGTTATCTTTAGGACAAGCAGTTATTGCAGCCGCACAATTAATAAAAGAGTGTTGATATTTGACAACCTTCCTCTCATAAATAATTCTCTCTGCGTTCTCTGCGCCTCTGCGGTTCGTTTATCTTAAAAAAAAATGTGTTTAGGAATCCCCGGACAAATTATCGAAATTACCAACGTTAACCATAAATTAGCCCTAGTTAACATTGGTGGTGTTAAGCGCGAAGTAAATATTGCTTGCATCGTTGATGAACAACATCCCCCCGAAGCTTGTATTGGCGATTGGGTATTAGTCCATGTTGGCTTTGCCATGAATCGAATTAACGAACAAGAAGCGGCGGAAACGTTACAACTTTTTGAAGAATTAGCAGCAGCACAAGCAGGGATTAGTACTTAACTTAACGAACCGCAGAGGCGCAGAGGGCACAGAGAGAAGAAAGAAATACCGTATTGACATAAAATTAACTATTCCCCAATCCTTATGAAATATGTTGACGAATTCCGCGAACCAGAAAAAGCTGAAGCCATCCGCCGCGAAATCGCCAAATTATGCAGCCAGCTAGAAAAACCCATCAAAATAATGGAAGTATGCGGCGGACATACCCATTCTATTTTTAAATATGGTATAGAAGAAATTCTACCCCAAACCATCGAACTGATTCATGGGCCTGGTTGTCCAGTATGTGTTATGCCAAAAGGGAGATTAGATGATGCGATCGCAATCTCTCAAAATTATAACGTCATTTTTACCACCTTTGGCGACGCAATGCGAGTTCCCGGTTCCAAAACCAATTTACTGCAAGCTAGGGCACAAGGTGCAGACATCCGTATGGTGTACTCTCCCCTAGATAGTCTGCAAATTGCCAAAGATAACCCCGACAAACAAGTAGTTTTCTTCGCATTAGGCTTTGAAACCACAGCCCCCAGCACCGCCTTCACCATTCTGCAAGCAGCAGCCGAAGGAATTCATAACTTTAGTATGTTTTCCAATCACGTCCTTGTGATTCCCGCCCTCAAAGCACTATTAGATAATCCCGATTTACAACTCGACGGATTTGTTGGGCCTGGCCATGTCAGCATGGTAATTGGCACTGACCCATACCAATTTATTTCCCAACAATATAATAAGCCGATAGTCGTCTCAGGATTTGAACCCTTAGATATTCTGCAATCCATTTGGATGCTATTGCAACAGTTAGTAGAAAATCGTTGCGAAGTTGAAAATCAATATAACCGAATTGTTGAAAAATCTGGAAATACAGTAGCCCTACAAGCCATCAATAAAGTTTTCGCCGTGCGAGATAGTTTTGATTGGCGTGGCTTAGGTGACATCCCCTATTCAGGATTAAAAATTAAACCTGAATATGCCCAATTTGATGCCGAACTTAAATTTACCATTCCTAATCTCAAAGTAGCCGACCATAAAGCTTGTAAATGTGGAGAAATTCTCAAAGGAGTCTTAAAACCTTGGGAGTGCAAAGTATTCGGTACAGCTTGCACACCAGAAACACCAATCGGTACTTGCATGGTATCTTCCGAAGGTGCTTGTGCAGCCTATTACAAATACGGACGACTCTCCACAATTGCCAAAAGAACAACCGCCCAAAAACCAAAAATAACTCAAGAACCTCTCCCCGCCTGCGGCTTCTCCTCAGACTAAGAATACTCCGCGTACCTCTGCGCTTCCCTCTGCGTTCCTTTGCGTTTAAAAAAATTTTAATATGAATATTCCCCCCCAAAACTCAATAAAAAATCCCCTATTTCAAAACATAGAAAAAGCCCGCCGTCGCCAAACTAAAGTGCAAGACACTCATATAACTCTCGCACATGGTAGCGGTGGTATAGCCATGCGCGATTTAATAGATGATATCTTTATCAGCAATTTTGATAACCCGATTCTCTCCCAATTAGAAGACCAAGCCAGCTTAAATTTAGCTAGTCTCATGCAACAAGGAGACAGACTCGCATTTACAACAGATTCTTATGTTGTAGACCCGTTATTTTTTCCTGGAAGTGACATAGGAGAATTAGCGATAAACGGTACAGTTAATGATTTAGCTGTCAGTGGTGCTAAACCTTTATATTTAACTTGTAGCGTAATTTTAGAAGAAGGATTACCTGTAGAAACCTTACGCCGTGTCGCAACCAGTATGAAAGCAGCCGCAGAAAAAGCTGGTATTCAAATTGTCACTGGTGACACAAAAGTTGTACATCGTGGTGCTGCCGATAAACTCTTTATTAATACTGCTGGTATTGGTATCATCCCACGAGGAGTTAATATTTCCGCTCACAATATAAAACCCGGAGATGCAATAATAATTAATGGTGAAATAGGTAATCATGGGACAGCAATTTTAATCGCCCGTGGCGAACTAGCCTTAGAAACTAATATCGAAAGTGACTGTCAGCCGTTGCATAGTTTAGTAGAAACTATTCTCCATGTATGTCCCCAAGTTCATGCTATGCGAGATGCCACACGTGGGGGTTTAGCTACAGTCTTAAATGAATTTGCCCTCAGTTCTAATGTGGGAATTCGTCTTTATGAAGAATCTATCCCAGTGCGCGAAGAAGTCAACGGAGTTTGCGAAATTCTCGGTTTAGACCCATTGTATTTAGCTAATGAAGGTAAGTTAGTTGTAGTGGTTCCAAAAGAGAATGCTGATAATGTTTTATCGGCTATGAAATCTCACTCAGCAGGCAAAGATGCTTGTATTATTGGCGAAGTCATTTCTTCACCTCCAGGTATTGTATTGTTAAAAACAGTTTTTGGTGCTGAAAGGATTGTGGATATGTTGGTAGGCGACCAATTGCCACGAATTTGTTAATAAGTTGTCGTGCATTTAATTTGCACAATTAGGGCGGGCAAGATGCCCACCCCACAAGAGATTTATTTTTTTAAGGATGCAAATTAAAAGATTTTTAGCTTAGTTTTATTTGTATGCACGAACTTGGAATTACTCAAAATATTGTCGCAATTGTAATTGAACACGCCAAAGATGCAAAAGTGCAGCGAGTTTTATTAGAAATTGGCAAACTTTCAGCCATTATGCCCGATGCTATCCGATTTTGTTTTGATATTTGCACTCAAGATACAGTTTTAGAAGGGGCGATATTAGAAATTTTAGAAATTCCTGGATTAGGGCGATGTCGCCAATGCGGTGCAGAAATTTATTTAGATAAACTATTTGGTATTTGTAGCTGTGGTAGCGTGCAATTAGATTTGATTACTGGTGAAGAACTGAAAATTAAAGAAATAGAAATAGAGGAATTATGTGTGTAACCTGCGGTTGTTCTGATGATGGTGAAGCCAAAATTACTAATCTAGAAATAGATGAAGCGGAACATCATCATACTCACACTTTACCAGATGGAACTATCATCACTCATTCCCACAGTCATGATACTCATAGAGAAGCACCTCAAATTCATTCCAAAATACACAACACGACGATATCTTTAGAACAGGATATCTTAGCAAAAAATAACTTACTAGCTGCCCAAAATCGGGGATGGTTTAAAGGTAGAAATATTCTCGCTTTAAATTTAATGAGTTCTCCCGGTTCAGGGAAAACAACTCTGTTGACGCGAACCATCAATGATTTAAAGCATCAATTATCTATTAGTGTCATTGAAGGCGACCAAGAAACTGCTAATGATGCCAAAAAAATTAAAGAAACTGGTTCTAAAGTCATCCAAATCAACACTGGAACAGGCTGTCATTTAGACGCATCAATGATAGACAGGGGTTTACAACAACTCAATCCGCCTCTCAACTCAGTTGTGATGATTGAAAATGTGGGAAATTTGGTTTGTCCAGCCTTATTTGACTTGGGAGAAAATGCAAAAGTCGTGATTCTCTCTGTTACAGAAGGAGAAGATAAGCCGATAAAATACCCGCATATATTCCGTGCTAGTGATGTAATGATTCTCACGAAAATTGATTTGCTTCCTTATGTAGATTTTGATGTTCAAAAGTGCATAAATTATGCTATTGAAGTAAATCCCCAAATTAAGATTTTTGAGGTTTCTGCAACTAGTGGTGCTGGATTAGAGAATTGGTACACGTGGCTAAGGAATAAGAATTAAATAACATATCATTTATGTCGCTGGCTTACCTCACCCTCAATCCCTCTCCTAATAAAGGAGGGGGAAGCTAGAGACAGGATGAAGTTTTGCATTTTATTTAATATCGTTGTAACAAAAACTCCGCGTCACTCTGCGCTTCCCTTTGCGTTTAATGCCGCTTGTTGGTCAATTCCGACGCTCGCAGACTTCGCTATCATTGCCCAGAATTCATCCCACGCTCCCCTGAGTACAGGCTGAGACGTGGGGCTTCTTCTGCTTTAAACTAAAAACCTATCATCACAAAATCCCTCTGCGGGTTAATGAAAATTATCAGTATTTTTTCTAGCATAGAAAATGCATACTGCCATTTTCCTCTCAGTGCGTAAATCCTCATGGCTAAAGTTGAAGAATTGACACCCCAGCAACTCTCCGAAACAGACCTGAAACCACGAGGGAGAGTTTATCCGAGTCCTATCAGTTGGCGCGACCAGTTTTTGTACCAATTGATATTAGATAGATTCAGTGATGATAATGAAAATCAAAGGGAGCTTTTTGACCACACTAACCCGGCAAAATTCCAGGTTACAGATAAAGCCGACTGGATGGCAGCAGGGACAACGTTTGTAGGTGGTACTCTGAAAGGAATTAAGAGTAAATTAGACTACTTGCAGCGATTGGGAATAACAACGCTGTGGATTAATCCACCTTGGCGACAACATTCTGAATTAGAAGCTTACCATAGCGATCGCACTCAAGAATTTTTAGATGTTGACCCCCACTTTGGCACTCGTCAAGATTTAAGAGATTTAATTGATGCTGCCCACGATCGCAGGATGTATGTAATCCTAGATGTAATATACGACCAGAATTCTGATAACTGGTTCAACAGAAACGATGTAATTGCAGCCTTAGCCAGAGTTTACCAATATTGGATTGCTCTTTCTGACTGCGATGGCTTGCGAATAGATAGCCTCAAACACGTTTCTCCAGAAGATTCCCGCAAATTCTGCACAGCTATCCGTGAATATGCCGAATCTATCGGTAAAGACAACTTTTTACTGACTGGAGAAATAACCTCTGGTAGTATGGCTGGTGCTTACATAGACATTATTGCTCGTAACCTTAGTGCTGTATTAGACAACGTACAAACCCCGAATGAATTGGCTGCATTCGCAAAAGGGTTAGTACATCCCAAGCAGTTTTTCGATTTGTATAGCGAAAACCATCTCGCTGGAGAATACCGCCAAATTGGGACATATCATGTCTCCATCTTGGATAACGATAATAATAAGCAAAGATTTGCCGCATACAGTAATGTGCCTCATCTTTATGAGCAAGTTGCTCATGCTGTTGGCGTACAATTAACTATGCCAGGAATCCCTGCTATTTATTATGGGACAGAACAGGCTTTTGATGGGAATGAAGGTTATCACGATTACAGCATAGAAGGTGGAAGGTTTGCCGAAGATAGATATACCAAAGAAGCTATGTTTGGCGGTGCTTTTGGCGCATTTCAAACAGCCGACTGTCATTTCTTCGATATCGACCATCCTACCTATTTGCGGATAGCTGCGATCGCGCGAATTCGCAACAGTCACGATAAAATTGGCAAAGCATTGCGCTGTGGACATCACTACCTGCGCGAAACATCCTTTTATAACTACCCCTTCTCGATTCCTGGACAAGGTGAATTAGTTGCTTGGTCACAAGTACTATTTGACACAGAAGTGTTAATGGTATTGAATACCAACGGCTTAGAAAATCGCGGTGCAGAAGTGACAGTAGATACTTACATGCATCCTCAAGACTCGGAAATGACTTTTTTATACAAAAGTGATTGGAGAGATGCCGATTTACGCGATTCACGGCAGAATCAAACTGTAACTGTGCAACATCATAACGACCGTCGTGCAACTGTGCGAATTGATTTGCCTCCTTCAGGAATGGCAATTTTGGCGTAGCTATATCTAATATGATGTCTGCTTTAGTACCCATAACTTCAACCTTGCAAAAGTGTAGATTTTGCAAGGTTGAAGGTGGGGTGCTTTTCGATACTACTCAGTTAGAGTACTTACGCACTGTACAAAGGACTCATGCTGTGAATTAACGTAAATACGTCGTTTCAGGTTTTTCTTAATCATTTATTGATGGCAGATAGACCCGCGTGGTAGGGACAATTCATGAATTGCCCCTAGTATGGATCTAGTTTTTGCAATCATCTATACTTGGTCTTTCCTGTCAATGCGTAAGTTCTAAGTTAAGAAGATTAGACGATGTGAGAATAGCGGTGTCTGCTCTGGGGGTAACTATCGCTATACTGGAAACATAAATCTTATCTATTAGCTGTAATGACGATCAAAGAATTGCTATTACAAGAAATTGACAACATTCCAAACGAACTGCTAGAGGATTTACTTGGCTTTTTGAAATCACTCAAAACAGCCCCAAAACAGCCACTAGCCACATACAGAGAACTTTTGGAACGTATTGATTACTTAGAAACAATAGTAGGTATTCGTCAAGGACTAGATGAGTTTGAACAGGGTGAAGGAATTCCTGCGGAGCAAGCATTGATAACCCTACAACACAAACTTGGCATTCCCCCTCGCCCATGAGTTACCAGGTTGTTCTTCTTCCTACTGCCTTTCAAGAAATCGAAACATCCTATCGTTGGATTTGCGACAATCTGAGTGCTGAAGTAGCCAACAACTGGTATTACCAACTTCAAGACGCTATCGCTTCGCTTCAAAAATTTCCTCATCGCTGTAGCATAGCACCAGAAGCACCAGTGATTGGTCGCAAAATTCGGCAACTTTGGGTTGGAAAACGAATAAAATATCGAGTTTTGTTTGTCGTTGAAGAAGATGTTGTAGCAATTCTTCATGTTCGCCACAGTCGTCAATCTTATCTAGGTGAAGAGTCTGAGTGATTTTTGTAAGCGTTAAAGTAATTTAACGGTAATCTTCTAACCTACTTCTGAATGACACCAAAATCCTCTCTAATTCATTCTGACTCTGTGTTGCGCCAGGTGCTACAACGGGGAGAACCCCCGCAACGCACTGGCTTCTCTGCGTTTCTGTGGTTCGTTTATTTGGATAATTTATTTCTTGGAAATCCCTAAATTATCTATAGGTTGCCAGTGCATACACTTTGAGTTATCTAAGATAACAAGAAAACACAGACAATATTGTAACTCTGATAAAATTGCAACACCCTGCACTTTAGAAGTACAGGGTGTAATAAGGATGAGTAAGCTATATTTTGTGTGATTCCCAGTTTCTATTTACCTCAAAGCCAATCTCGATAAGCAGATATTTCATTTACGCTGATTTCAAACGGCATCCCTTTCCCAAATGGCGGATAAACGCGAATTTTGCCATTGCTAGCAAACCGCTCTAACCTATTACCCAATTGGGCAATATTGCTGACTATATGCCAGTAAGATACTAAGTCAGGGCAATCAATAATTAATGTTAGGATGCTAGCATTTGTTGTGAGATACCACTGACAATTAGACAACAAAACTCGCGTAATGCGATCGCAAGCTAGAAAAAAGCATCTGCCAGTAGACTGTTCTAGCTCCATTTGCAGCATTCCATCCTGTTTAGTTACCTCAGTTGGAGGTAAATCATCGGGAGGAAGCAAGTAAAGTTTAGAAGACATAATTTCGCACCTCTTGGTTGTAGCGCGTCAAACTCTCCAGGTTTTTTTGCAAATCCGCAGACGAGGGTTTGAGGGCTAGGGTAGCTAAATTTAATTCGTCTTGAAATTTCTTGATTTTGTCTCGACAAGTCTCCACATCACCGATAATTGAGTTTTCAATCAAATAATCTTCGTCGAAACAAATGTTGGTGCGATCGAATGGTTTTTGGTTAGGATTCGCACTATTCTGCAATACTTGAGCCGTATTAGCCTTCATTTTCTGACTAAATTGGCGGATGAAAGGCAATGCCTCACTCACTGCTTCATCAAATGTTTTGCCAACATAAAAAAAGCGTGCCAGCACGAAGTTTTCTGCACCACTAGAATTTAAGGCTCGATATTTAGCAACAGTATCCTTCAATCTGTGTAGGGAGAATGGCGGCCCACCCATCAAGCTGAAGGAGTGTTTAGCGGCAATTTCGATACCGTCATCGCCGCCAGTGGCAACATACACCGGTATTTGACTCTGCAATGGTTTCGGGTAAATTGTCAGGCGATCGCACTGATAATACTTGCCATTAAATGATACATCAGTTTCATATAACAGCTTTTGAATTAGTGCGATCGCCTCAAGCATCTTAGGACGGGCTTCACTGGGGAGTGTCGCAAAATGCTTATTTTGTTGAGGAAAGGGGCCGCCTTTAGCAACTCCAAATAATAATCGTCCATTGCACAAGTTATCCAGAGTGGCGATATCTTCCGCCACCCGAATCGGGTTATGGAATGGCAGTAACACCGCCGCAGTGCCCAATTGGATAGTTGAAGTCAATCCCGCCAAGTGTGCCATTAACAGCAACATAGACGGGCTGAGATTGGATTCACTAAAATGATGTTCACTCACCCAGGCTGACTCAAAACCTAAACTTTCCGCCTGTTTTACCAGCGCGACTTGCTCAAACATGGCACGACGAGCATCTTGGTGATAATTATCGTAATTGCAGAAAATTCCAGTTTTCATTACTTGCGTTGATACTTTGTGCTGGCTATTCTAGTGGTCGATAGGTTCGTAGTAAGCACTTTAGTGCTTAAATATTTGAAGACTTTAGTCCTCAACTTTCCCCTCTCAAATAATGCGATAAATGACTAGTTTGCAACCCACTGCAACTCTAACCATAGGCGTGGATTATTGTGTTTGACCGTTGACATCGGATCGCGCAATAATCGCTTGGCATTAATGCAGACTACCTGCACTAGACCCATGTTGCCTGCTACTTCTCTGAGAATTTCTTTGTGGGCTTGCACATAGGAAATCATTTCGGCAGAGCAATAAATTCCTATATACTGCAAGCGTCTAGCAGGTCGTCCCCAAAAACAGGTGATGACTTTCACATGACACCCATCTAATAATTCCCCAACTTTTGGATAGTAGTGGTTGAGGACTCTTGTGAATTCTTTGGCTAAGATATCTTCAGCAATCATTGGAACTGATATTTCTGTAGCGTCTATCACGCTATTTAATATAACATAATTTTATCAATTAAAGATGACAAAAATACCTTACAATGGTTAAATAAAATATTAAATATTACAGAAAAAAGAGGTGTACCTTATTTGGTATCACCTCCGATTTGCGTAAAGCATTTTTATATTGAATCAAATATCAAAGTATTGGTTTTAATACCCATTGCAAAGGTGACATATTCCCAAATACTCTGATATCAAAAATCATGAATTCAAATAAAATGTATTTAATCAGCACATTTCAATGTTGAATTCTAAATATTGAATTTTTAATTATTATCGCGCATTGCGTTCACAAACTAATACCTCTGCTATGATATCGGGTACATTTCCAAAATCTGTAAATCCTTCAGAACCACGAATTGGCGATATAAATGTATAGTTTGGATCGCACGCTCCAGTGTCATATACTTGAATAAACCATCTATCGGGAAATCCTTCTACACCTAATTCCACAGTGTACCAACTCTCGCCAATCAGACGAGAGTTAAAGATTGTGAACCACTCCCGATTCTCTTCTGAAATATTCCAATCTACCATGAGTAGCTCTAAAGCTATTTGTCCCGCATCCGTTGAAGTCAAAAGCATTTTTACTCCTTATTTGCGACTTCAGGATTTGCAACTTCAGTATTGGGAACTTCCGGGTATAAACCTAATTCTTTAGCTAGCTCACGCGCTACAAAAAATAAAAATTTTGCACCATCTTGATTGCCTTCATGGGCAAACATAGTCGCTACTTGTAACATTGTTTCTACGAAACCAGAATCAATCAATTCTGGCTTAGATTCCAAAATTTCTGGTTCTTGACCATTAGGGCATTTGAGTAATTCATCAATCAGGTTGAAATACAATTGCTGGCGTTGTTCTGACATGGTATTTTTGTTGATTGTAGTGAGTAAATTGTGAATTGATTACTGTTCGATACTTTGATGCCACAGTCTCTCTAACATTTCAACTTGTTCTTTTAAAACAGCCGCACGATGCACAAGATATCTGTCATAAAAGAGAATTCCTAACCCAACGCAAATAGGGGTTAACAAGAAGAACCATTGCAAGATAGCGGCAAATTTATATTGTTCAGCAACAGTCAGCATTTGATGAATCACATTACGGTCAGAGGATTGGATGCTAGTCTGAGGGGAATGTGTAACCTCTGTCTGGGGAGCCAAGTTAGGAGCATCTTTAGTAGTCTTGTTAACTTCGTAGGCTAAGTTCTGGGATTTTACTAAATCTAGATGTCGCTCCCAAACTATGCCAAATACTACTAGCTCTGGAGAAAGCACTGCTAAAGTAACTACGAAAACTGTAAGAACATTTAAAAGTTTTGCTTTCATCTTGGCTCTCCCTTGCTAGGTAGTATGCACCCAGTAAGAAAATATCTTTTGCTGTCTATATCAAACAGTTTTGATATTAAAATATGTGTAAACGGTAATTTTCACAATAGTTTAGTTGTCAGTTCTTTTTGTAATTACCACTGACTACTGACCACTGAAAATTTACCAACCTTTTCGCAAAACGTAGGATTATTCAATCAGAAAGAACGCACTTAGATTCTGGAATCTAGTTTCATCTTGCTCTCAAAAGGGAGATTAAGAAGTCCCCCCTAGTTCACTCAGCTTTCGCTCAGGAATGTTGGGGGGTAGAGGGGAATCTCTGCGTAAATCCTATACGATTTATATCAGCCGCCTTCCACAAAACAGTTTACCCCAGCCCTGTTAAGATTATTAAATTCATTAGAATAGTACTCAACGTCTGTAATCATTGCCTGATAAGTCTTATAAAAATTTATTGGGGTATGGGTGCTAGTGTTTTTGAGAGGGGGTTCTAGTGTTTTTGATGTGGGGTTCTGGTGTTTTTGTACTCAACCTAAAAGCAATGTAGGCAATGCTTTAGAACGGTTTTTGATGTAAGTTTTAGTAGATAAAATCTGCACTCAAAAGAAAATATTAATGTCTTTTGATAAAGATAAACTAATAAATTAAGAAAATCAATTAAATATTTTGAAAGTAAGTCCTATTTCCATAACAAACAGAAGATTATGATAAAAATTATTCATATATACAGAATTATAGAAATTTATCTTAGCCTAATGAATAAGAATTAAATAACATACAGTTTATGTCCGGGCCTTACCTCACCCTCAATCCCTCTCCTTATAAAGGAGAGGGAAGCTAGAGACAACATGAAGTTTTACATTTTATTTAATCCACGTTCCTAAGAGACAATAGTCAGCAATTCCAAATGGTAAAATACAAAGATGGCAAGCTAGACATCTTCTAAAGTGAGAATCAATGAGAGCATCTGATAAAAGTTCTTCCTAAACTTTCATATTTTGTGGTTTAGTTAAAATAGATAGTATATGCACTCATTGTCACTAAACTGCAAATTAAATACACAAAAGCTTATTGTTATAAGTAAATACTCTTTACTAAGATTTAGGATTTTAGGAGTTAAATAATGCGGATTGCTCAAGATATCACAGAACTAATCGGACGAACTCCTTTAGTTCAACTAAACAAGATTCCTCAAGCTGAGGGAGTAGTAGCAAGGATAGTTGTCAAATTAGAAGGGATGAACCCAGCAGCTTCGGTGAAAGACCGCATTGGGTTGAGTATGGTACTTTCAGCAGAAGCGGCTGGCTCAATTTCCCCTGGAAAAACTATTTTAGTTGAGCCAACCTCCGGTAATACAGGAATTGCTCTAGCGATGGTAGCAGCAGCGCGTGGCTACCGTTTGATTTTGACCATGCCTGAGACGATGAGTCAAGAAAGACGGGCTATGCTGAGAGCTTATGGTGCAGCTTTGGAGTTGACACCAGGCGCGGAAGGAATGCGGGGAGCGATTCGCAAAGCTGAAGAGATTGTGGCTAATACTCCCAATGCTTTTATGCTGCAACAGTTCCGCAACCCTGCTAATCCTAAAGTTCACAAGGAAACCACCGCCGAAGAAATTTGGACGGATACAGACGGAGAAGTGGATATCGTCATTGCTGGGGTAGGGACTGGTGGGACGATTACTGGGATTGCAGAGGTACTTAAACAGCGTAAGAAGACTTTTAAAGCGATCGCAGTTGAACCCAGTAACAGCCCTGTTCTCTCCGGTGGTGAAGCCGGGCCACATAAGATTCAAGGCATTGGCGCAGGCTTTATCCCCGACGTTCTGCGTCTAGAATTAGTTGATGAAGTAATTAGAGTCAGCGATGAACAAGCGATCGCTTATGGGCGACGTTTGGCAAAAGAAGAAGGCTTATTATCTGGGATATCCTCTGGTGCAGCTTTGTGTGCTGCAATCCAAGTAGGTAAACGTCCAGAAAATGCCGGACGTTTAATTGTGATGATTCAGCCTTCCTTTGGCGAACGTTATCTCAGCACACCCATGTTTCAGGATTTGTCTTTAGAAACTTCTGGCGTGCGTTAAGCAGAGCGATAAAAGTTAGGAGCCAAAAGTCACGAGTCTTCTGGTTTCTAAACAGTATTTATATATACTTTCTACTATTTAACTCTGTAGTTCAGTTAGCCGTACACCTTAACGCTGTTTTTGTGCGATCGCTAGTTTAACCCCAGGATTATCACACAAAAATTATATCTTTCTCTATCTTAAGATAGATTTTCAAAAGGACTGGAAACAAATATGCTGTTACAAACAACATTTTATGTTCCTGATAGATCATTTATAAAGTAAGTTTTAAAAGCCTAACTGACATATATTGTCGGTTATGTTCAGGTTAGCCTATCCAGCAAAGTTAAATAGATATTATATCTTACCTTGTGATAATCGGGGTTAGTTTCTTGTGGAAACTTATCTACTGCACTGGCTCTCTAACCTACACAGCCTTAATCCCTACTTTACAAATAATTTTTGATAACGGCGATTATTTAGATTATCGAAACAGAATTCAGGAGTCAGTCGTCAGAATTGAGAATTAATTCTGACCGCATCTCACGGAAATGTCTCCAGTTCCCCTTCTGAATTCTTCTTCAATCTCCAGTCTTTTGTCCGACACCTTTGGTATTTACTACCCACTGGCAATAATGAAAAATTTGTTTTTTATTAAGAGCATATCTGCTGCATCTGTGCTTTTTTTGGCGGCCATCCCAGCTTATGCTCAGGTTCCCAATCAGCCTGATAGTGTACGCTTTAACCCTAAAGATACTTTTACGAATCCGCAGTTTCCAACAATCTTAGACGATTCGCAGATTGTTACTCCTACTGCTCCCAACTGGGTGATTCCCCAGAATCCGGTGAGAAAATTTGACCAGTTCATCCTTCCCCCACCGCCCTCTAATACATCTGCCCAAACCGCAGATGAACTAAGGGAATTGAACCAATTGGCAGCTACTCGTAACAATCCCGATGTGATCAACACTATCACTCGTTGGAACTTTGACCCACCTGCTTCAAATTACAACTACTATTTTGACCATTTAGTTCAACGTTATAAATACAGTCCACCCTTGGCAGCGCGTTGTAGCGCCATGCTGAACGAAGGTATCTATGCTGGCCTTCTATCTGCGTGGTACAACAAATTTATGTACCTGCGTCCCCGCCCCGATCAAGTGACTGGTTATGCTTTTCGAGCTGATAATCCCAAGCTACCTACACCTTACCACCCGTCTTATCCCTCTGGTCACTCCACCTCGGCTGGTGTATTTATGGCTGTAGGCCCCGCATGTTTTCCTGAAGAACCAGTGGAGAACTTTGTTGCTTTGGGTAGAGAATCTTCCCTTGCTCGCAGACAAGGAGGTGTACATTACTACTCTGACTCAGTAGCTGGTGAAGCCTTGGGGTATACCATTGGTAGTGCAGTAGTGAGAGGTTATAGAGACGATGCTTCCCCACTTGGTGGCAATACTGCTGCTTCTGTGTATAGTCGTCCACCGTCGTTTAATTCTTTTGGTACGCCGACTACTACCCTCGCCCAGAAGAAAGCCACCATTACTGTAGGGCCACAACTGAGTTCAGACCCAAGTAATCCTGGTAAGCTGAGGATCATCTTGGTGCCCATAAGGCCGAACGGTCAGTTTACAACTGCTCCTGTCGTGAAAAATCCACCCGATCCACTGATCAATATCCCAGCAGCTAGTACAACAATACTTGGCCCCGTTACACCAACAACTGTCAATCCTAATCCAACAGACAGGAACGCTCCAGCTACTTTCTCTGATCCAAAACCAGCTCCAGGTACAGGTAATGTAAATAACTCTGCCCCAATCGCTCCGTTAAATCAGGTAGATTCTGCTCCCTCAAGCAAATAAACCTTCCAAAGCATTGGTTTAGAAGTTCTACAAAATCAGCTGTTGTGTATATAACTTAGATGCACAACAGCTTAAGGTTGCTTGATTTATTTATTTGGATTTGATTTATTTGGGGTGATTGGACTTTGAGTCAGCGCCCTTTATTAATTACCAATATAGCGGTGTTTATCCCGATAAACTACAGCTTTATCAATGTCTATCTGTGGTTAATTAATTACTATCATGCAATTACAAGAGATCATCCCAGTAAAACTGTGCCTTCATTGGTGCATTGTGGCCTTCAGTCTCACAACTACCGGCACACACCTAATGGCTCAAACTGCCATCCCCAGACAGAATCAAGTTCACACTGAGTCCCAAGGCGATCGCAAACCGTCCTTTTTGCCGAAAATCCTTAGTGATATTAAAATTGAGCGTCAACCGCTTAAATCTAGTCTGTTATACGAAGGTATGACTAAAGCTGAAGTGGAAAAGGTGATGGGAAAACCAACTGATATCAAGGTGTTTTCCAATTCAGATATGCAACTTGAAATTCTGAATTATCGCCAAGAGCCAGTTATCACTAAAATCTCAATGATTGATGGTTATCTGTCGGGGATTGCTTGCGAAGTCAAAACCATAACTAGTAATAATATTCCTCCTTTTGCTCAGGGCGTTAAAATTGGGATGAGCCGTCAAGAGGTGCTGAAATTAATGGGGGAGCCTTTCTCTCAGCAACGCAATGATATTTCTAATTACAAACTTGAGCGACTCGCATATATAAAAGATGGGCAGCTACCAGTAAATATAATTCTCACAGATGGTCGAGTGGAAGGTATGAATGTAGGATTGGAAACTCCAGACAAAATTCTGCAAGTTATCTTACCAGCAGAACCAGTAATGCCAAAAAGTGGGACTGCTTACCAACGTATCCGAATTGGGATGAACCCACAGCAGGCGATATCGCTCTATGGTCAGCCTACTTTTGTACAACCTTCAGTGTTTAAGCAGCAAAAGGTTGTAGACTTTGTGTACGCTACGCTTAATACAGATGCTTCCACTAGATTTACATTTATCAACAACGTGCTGACACGTTTCTCTTTTGTTCCTCAAGCAAATTTATATCATTCTAAGTAGTTATGCGGAACCTTTGTAGAGAGACGTAGCACTGCTACGTCTCTCTACATTCTTTTTCACCAGATGTCTAATGCTTACAGCCACCTTCCTTATGGTGTTGATGGCTATGATCTTTACCGTGGGAACAGCCTTGCAAATTCTCCTTCATGAGATTGTCGCTGATTCCTTGCAAGGATTCATCTACAGCTTGTAAGCCAATCCAAGCATCAATCTTTTGGACATCAAATCCTACTTCGCGGCGATCGCCTACTTCTAATAAAGGACGGCGAATTAACAGTGGTTCTTTCAACATTAACGCCAAGGCGGTTTGTTCATCCACCTTTTCGGGAACCACCTCACCAGATTTTACCTTGGGGGCGGAAAGATTAAACCATTCGGTTACGGGGCGATCGCCAAAAAATGAACGCAACCGTTCAACTGTCCAAGGTTCTGTGAGCATATTTTGTGGTATCACCTCATGACCGGCAACTGTTAGCAAAACTTTTTGCTTAACACCACCTTTACAGCCTGGTTTGCTATAGAAAATTACTCTTGCCATTCCATTATCTCCTAATTACTCTTTAGCGCTAAAGCGCCAACTACGAACTGATGAAATTAAAAATTCCTCGCTTTATGGCTAACTGAGTCAAACTCAAATCTCTCATTTGGATCAGTTTCGCCATAAATATTAAAAGTCACAGTTGGTTCATCACCCACTGCCTCTACACTGTGAATTGCATCGGGAGTAAAGCTAATAATGTCTCCTGGGAAGAGAGTTATCTCTCCCGTTGCTTCGATTTTGTCCTGAAATTCTGGGCTATTGGTGCGTCGCCAAAAAGTATTTTTTTCCTGGCCTTTTAGCACCGCCACGATTCCCCATGTCCCATGATTATGAATGTTTGAACGGGTTCCTGGTGCAAATGTTACTGTTTGCACAGTCAACGGAAAACCCAATTCATCATATAGGAGTAAAACAGAGCTTCCCGTTTTGGGTGAAGCTTCTAAATGTTGACTTTGCACCCAGTAGGAATTTACCATCAAGCGCCTTACAAGCATCCGAATTTCTGGCAGACAATTGATTTCATTGTCACTGCCATTGAGAACGTCTTCCACCTCAGTTAAAAACCGATAAAGGCGGTAATTTTCTCTCAATAAATCCCAGGCTCTTACAGATTTACAGGCTTGATGTTGACCGTCCCCTGTTAGCAGCCAATCCCTACCTTTCATAGCTTTTAAATTGATAGCGGAGAAGATTTGATCACAATGATCGGTGACACATTAGGAATGTTACCTACAGGAAGTTTAGTAGGTATGGTAATTACAGGAAAGATAGAGTTACTATCAGTCGCTGATCCTAATAGAGAATATGATTTAGTAGATAACCAATTGTTCATGATTTTTCACACAAAAGGGCATTGGGAATTGGGCATTGAGAATTGGGCATTGGGAATTGGGCATTGGGAATTGGGCATTGAGAATTGGGCATTGAGAATTGGGCATTGAGAATTGGGCATTGTCTCCCTCATCTCCCTCATCTCCCTCATTAATCATCATCTTCTGGTGGACGTGTCAAAATATCCAGCAGAATCCCAGAACCAAAATCATTCTTTTCATCTATCTGTTTGACTCTGGTGCTGATTTCTTTGGCTTGCTCAATTTCTCCTAACTTTGCTAGTACTAATCCAGAAGCAGCATAAGCATTTAAGTACAATCGAATTTGTGGGTCTTCTTTGCGATTGACTAATATCGGCTGAAGTTGCTCCCAGTCATCAGGGAATTTTTCTAGTTCTTTAATTTTAACTAATAATTTGATTGTTGTTTGTAATGCAAGAGAATAATTGTTTTTATAATAGAAAAATCTATATGCTGCTACCAAGACATCTGTATTATCACTAGTCTGGTCTAAAGCTTGTTGAATATATTTTTCTGATTCTGATGTATTTTCCCAGTTTTGTGCAGCTAAAATTAATAGGTTTTTGATATCATCTGGAACCTGGAACCATGAGAATTTATTTGTATTAGCTTTCATACTTAAGGGGGGATGAGGGGGATGAGGGCGATTAGGGCGATTAGGGGGATGAGGGAGACAATAAGAATAACTTAATTCCCAATGCCCAATGCCCAATCCCCTATGCCCAATTTAAAACAAAGTAAGAACGTACACCAAAGTGAATAAAACAATCCAAATAATGTCTACGAAGTGCCAGTAAATCTCTGTCATTTCGATGAAAGTATGATTGCTTGCAGAATATTCACCGGGGAGACGCGATCGCCACAATGCACGTAATATCAATAACAGTCCTATAAAAACGTGCAAACCGTGGAACCCTGTCATGATATAAAAGCAGTTGGCGAAGACGTTGGTAGTCAAACCATACCCTAAAGTTGAGTACTCATAAACTTGACCACCTAAGAAAATTGCACCCATGATTGCAGTAATGGCATACCACAGTTGCATTCCCTTGACGTTATTCTTTTTAATCGCCGTATCACCAAAGTGAATGACGAAACTACTAGACACCAAAATAATGGTGTTAATCGTCGGTACAAGTAGTTCTACTTCACTCCCTTCTGGAGGCCAAACGGGTGTAATACTTCTAAAAAACAAGTAAGTGGCAAAAAATCCCCCAAACATTAGGGATTCAGAGGCGAGAAACGTCAACAATCCCCAAACTCTTAAATCTGGATGTTCTTCGTGTCCTGCACTGTGGTCTTCGTTCGTGGTTGTAGCTATAGTCATATTGTTTACCCTCAAAGATGAAGCGTCGGGCAATTTAATTCTTCACAGTTCTGATTCTCTTGTGGGATGGGTGTCTCACCCGTCCTAATATCTGGGGCGGGCAAGATGCCCACCCCACAAGAGTGATTTCTTAACTAAGCACTAGCTTCCGACGTTGCTGATGGCTGTACTTCTGTACTATGACCATGACCGTAGTCATAAGGGCCATGAGTCACAACCGGCAACACTTCCCAGTTTTCAATTGCAGGTGGTGAGCTAGTTGTCCATTCTAAAGTCAAAGCTTGCCAAGGATTATCACCAGCCAAAGGCCCTTTCGACCAACTGTAGATCATGTTGATGGCGAAAGGAATTACCGATATCCCCAAAACAATTGAACCGAAGGTACAAATTTGATTGAGGTCGATAAATTGGGGGTCATACATTGCCACTCGTCGGGGCATTCCTTTTAAACCCAATTCGTGCATGGGTAAAAAGGTGAGATTTGTGCCGATGAAGGTAAGGGCGAAATGAATCCGTCCCCAGGTTTCATTCAACATTCTTCCGGTCATTTTGGGGAACCAGTGATAAATGCCGGCGTAAATGCCAAAAACGGAACCGCCAAACAGAACGTAATGAAAATGTCCGACAACATAATATGTGTCATGGACGTGAACATCAAAGGGGGCTGTTCCCATCGTCACACCACTTAAGCCACCCATGACAAACATGGATAACAAACCAATGGCGAAAAGCATCGCACCTGTGAAGCGAATTTTACCACCCCAAAGGGTAGCAACCCAGGCAAAAATCTTCACGCCAGTGGGAACTGCAACTATGAGGGTGGAGATGGTGAAGAACATCCGCATCCAACCGGGTGTACCACTGGTGAACATATGGTGTACCCAAACGAACAAACCCACAACGCAGATTGCTACACTCGAATAAGCGATCGCTTTATAACCAAAGATTGGCTTGCGGGCATGAACTGGAATTACCTCCGACATGATGCCGAAGATGGGCAGAATCATTAAATATACTGCCGGATGCGAATAAAACCAGAATAAGTGTTGATAAATTACAACGTTACCGCCCGCATCTGGTTTAAAGAAGGATGTACCAAAGTTGAGGTCAAATAACAGCAGAACTAAACCGGCTGCTAATACTGGTGTGGAAAGCAACGCTAGAATGGAGGTTGCCAAAATTGCCCAGCAGAATAGGGGTACTTGATCCCATTTCATGCTAGGAACCTTCATCATCAAAATGGTGATTACGAAGTTCAGCGAACCCAAAATCGAGGAAGTTCCTACCAAAACGATCGCAAGTATCCACATAGTTTGAGCGATTGGCGCTGTCACCAAACTCAAGGGTGGGTAAGCTGTCCAACCAGATTGCGAACCGCCAAAAATGAAACTACCTAATATGAGTAATCCGGCTGGTGGGTTTAACCAAAAGGCGATCGCGTTCAGCTTCGGGAAAGCCATATCCCTAGCACCAACCATCAACGGCACCAAGTAGTTACCAAATCCCCCAATAGCGCTAGGCACAATCCACAGGAAGATCATAATCGTCCCGTGATTGGTCATGAAAGCGTTATACAGATTAGGGTCGAGTACGTCTGATTCTGGTGTTGCTAATTCCACCCGCAGCGCGATCGCCATCAGTCCGCCGATGAGATAGAAAACAAACGCCGTCACCAGGTATTGAATACCAATAACCTTGTGGTCAACATTAAATGTAAAATAATCTTGCCATTTCCACGCCTTCGGATGCAAAGTGTGGCCAGCCACCATTTCCGGTTTCTTTCCTTCTGGTGGAAATTCTACCTGCGTCATATTTTTGTCCTTTGTCGTTTGTCATTTGTCATTTGCCTTTTATCGTTTGTCCTTTATCATTTGTCCGTTGTCATTTGTCAGTTACCAATAACTAATGACCAATGACTAATGACCAATGACTAATGACTAATGACCAATAACTACTGACTCTAGAGTTGCTGCACTAATTCCCATATCATGGGTGTGGGGCGCGAGAAACTCTGATGTTGATAAGTCGGCGGGATTAACTGCAACAACTTGATTGAGGTTTTGCTGTTGAGCAATCTGGTTTTCTGTGCGCCAGCTATTATATTCTTCTAGTGTGTGGACAATTACCTCTGTCCGCATTGAACCATGATAACCACCGCACAATTCAGCACAAACTACGGGATATGTACCTGGTTTGGTGGCAACAAATCGTAGTTCGGTAGGGATACCGGGAAGTGCATCTTGCTTCAAGCGGAAGTTTGGAACCCAAAAGGAATGAATTACATCTTGTGCTGAAAGGTTGAGTTGGACATCAGCACCGACGGGTATGTGCAATTCCCCAGAGGTAATGCCACTATCAGGGTAGTTGAATATCCAGGCGTATTGTATGCCTTTGACATCAACAACTAAATCGGCTGGTTTCCCTAGAGTTTGAGGAGACGCGCCAATACCAATTGTTGGGGCGATTGTTGGGGTAACTGTTGCTTCAGAAGTATCGCTGAGTGTAGCTGCAATTGCACTCCCCGGCATACTAGCAACATGAGTCGCTGAATGAGGATGACCCGCAGGTTCAAAACCGCCCATCTGGTTAAAAACATCTACACTGTAGATGCCCAAACAGAGGACAATCACCGTTGGAATTGCCGTCCAGAAGATTTCTAAGGGGACGTTACCTTCCACTCGCACGCCATCGGTATCATCACCCTTGCGGCGACGAAACTGAATCAAAAAAAGTACAATAGTTCCTTCTACCACCAAGAAGAGTGCGATCGCAATGGTAAACATGACGTTGAAAAAACCGTCTACCAAAGGCGCTTGTAGTGAAGCCTGCACCGGCATGAGAGTGTGGTTTTGACCGATCCAAATACTGATTGCTGTAACTACTACCCCAGCAACCAGAGTCCATAGTGAAACAGGAATTTGTTGCATACATGCTACCTGCTTTGTAAACCGTCTTTAAAGGTACTGGTAATTGGTAATTGGTAATTGGTAATTGGTAATTGGTAATTGGTAATTGGTAATTGGGCATTGTTATTTATTCCCCATTCCCCATTCCCCATTCCCCATTCCCTATTCCCCATTCCCCATTCCCCATTCCCCATTCCCCATTACCATTTTCTTTTCACTTATTAAATTTCTAACGTGCAGCCATAAAAAAAGGGGGAAACTTCCAGATTCTTTCCATATCTTTCCCCCCAAAAAATATAAATTATATTTCAACTCATACCACAAAGTTAGCCCCCTGCTTTCATAAAAGCTAGTTGTTCTAAGGGGGCACTGTTGACCTAATATTGATTAGGCTATATTAGCAGCAAGTTTAAATTTGTTAATAGCTAACTTTTTGCGACTTACGGATTTGTTCACTGTGAACCTTTTGTCGGTTACAGTAAATATTTAATATTCCCCTCAAGTTACCTTGCCTAGCGCATTTACGCTGATTACAAACAGTGCCTCCTTGAATGAACAACAATTTTGACTAACTCCAAAAACCTTAATTGTTTAATTCAACATGGGTGTAGCATTTTTTGGGACAAATCCGTGAACATGCTTCACAACCAATACAGTTTTCTGGAGAAGTAACTGCCATTACTTTGCGTTCAATTTCTTCATCGTCTTCATCTTCTACAAATTCGCCTTCTTCGTTGAGCGCCTTCAAACCTAGCACATTGTATCCGCAGACTTTAACGCATCTGCCACAGCCGATACATTTATCCTTGTCAATTTCTTGAGCGAACTTTGGTGTCCAAGCTTTACCGCCAAATGTCAAACCTGTTAGTTGCGCCATGAATAAGTCCTCGGCAATTTTGCCTATCAATCTGTTTGTGCATTAATCATCATATTATCCTAATCTTTTATTATTTTGTATTCAAAACTCACTTTTGCTTCATAAAAAATCGATAACTTTGAACACAATGAAAAATCATTTTTTAAATTAAAAGTAAATGCAAATCATTGCCAATAATAATTATTAATGCTTCAAATTTCCTCGTTATTACGATCCGTATAAGAACGCATTTATTGAGTCTCCAATTTAATCTCTGACTGGATACAGCAGCCGCTAAGGGACTTCCAACAAATAAATTACCCAATCTTGTGGGGTGGGCAACATGAGCGCCTTTGTATGTGGGCGGGCAAGATGCCAGCCCCACAAGAAGTACTTGAGTATTTTTTATTTAGAAGTCCCTAATCAGCTATTCTCATGCAAATCATAGAAAGGAGAGATGCATAAATTACAGGTTTTAAACCTACCCTCATTGATAAAGCCTCATGTAAACGCAAGTATGATGATAGTATTTTTCAAATACTTTTAGCTTTAGACAAATAAATCTAGATAAACAGTATAGATATATACAAAAATAAATGTTCATTAATTACATTTTGATATATGCAATATGTATGTTGCGAAGCAACAATTTACAATTTGATTTGATTCAACTATTTATATAAATGATGACAAAATAAATACTGTTTTTCCATTTAAATAAATATAATGAATTTATGAAGGAAACATAATTGATTTATAAAGTAACTGTGATTTTTATGGCAGAATCCGATCGTACCTTAAATATTAAAATTATTAATAAATCAGATGAAACCCAATCGTATCAGGCTTAAATATGTTCTCAAAATACTTTATGGTTAAAGGTCAAATATTCATTCAATACGTAATTAAATGAATATTAAGATATCTTTCTAAGCTCGGTACGAACAAATTAATCATTTTTTTCATGAAATGTATAGTTAATAAATAAGTTTTGTCCGGCTCGGTTTAAAAGCCTTAAATAGCTTCCGATTGGATGCAAAGTCAAAATATGGATGTGGAGAGTGAATGGGTGAGAAAAGATTATTCTCGCCAGAAAGATGATGTGGTAGCGAGTCATGAATAGACAGGACTCATCCAGGGGAGAACTGAGACAGACATCTCAACGATTAGAGTGGGAAAAGAGCCTTATGCCTTATACAATTCCTAACAACAGTTGCGTTGGATGTGACAACTGCCGCCCCCAATGTCCTACGGGTGCAATCAGAATAGAGGACAATGAATATTGGATTGATCCTGGTCTTTGTAATAATTGTGAGGGCTATTATTCTAAACCACAATGTGTAATAGCTTGTCCAACTAAGTCTCCCATTCTTTGGCAGGCGAAAAAGGGGAGATGCAAGGTTGAACCGAGAGATGCTAGCAGCTTAGACTTGTTTTCTAACGGCAAGAATAATCCATTTGCTTCTGCGATCGCAATTTGGGAAGCTTGTAATGTACTAGCACAACGCACATCACTACATTGGGAAACCGACGAAGAAGGCTACATCAGTTACAGCAGACAAGTTAATCAAGGTAAGGGTGCGATCGCATTTCACATCCAAGATCCATTAAAAGTTAACGACAAAGCCACAGATATAGCAGCAATTGAGGGGCTTGACATCAGAGCCGCCTGCATACATCTAATTTTTGCAGCTTACGCCACAGCTTTAGAGCAACCTTGGGAACAAGAATTTGCGATCGATGAGCGCCAAATCGAGAAATATCTAGGGATGGAGAAACGCAAAGACTTAAGCAAAGCTGCCAAGCTAGCTTTAATGAAAAATCTTGTTCAGCAAGCTTGCTCCCTAATTATCTCCATTGACTGGCCGCAACAAGGTCGAATTAACGGATTCTCTATTACAAACAGCCGCCTATGGCACTTAGTAGATATTCAGCATCACTTTCAAGAAGACAATCTTGGATGCAAATATCTGATTGGGCTAACTTTTAAAATCAGAGCAGGTGCATGGGCGCAATATTTCTTAAATAAACAAGCGTGTAAAGAGCGAACCGCATTCTATCAATACGGTAGTCTCCCCAAAACGCTACTCACCACAGTTATGAGCATTTGGCAGCAACATGAAGGCGCAGTTCGGTTAATGCTGTGGTTGCTGTTTAAAACCAAAATGGGCAAGGAACAACGCATCACTATTCCTACCTTGCTGCGGATTGCTTACGGCGAAGAAAAAGTCGCCCTTGCATCGAGACAACGAGAAGAACGCAAACGTTTGCTGCGAACCTTTGAAAGCGATTTAGAAATTCTCAATCACTATGGAATGAAGCCACTTTTCGATCCAATTACATACCCACCAGAAATTCAACCATTGTGGGCGAAATTAGTTGATCTTCCCGAAGATCCAGATGAAGCATTAGAATTTTGGACAAACGACGGTGGTGCTGAAACTCGCCTCACAGACACAGGCCCCCGTGGTAAGTGGAATTTGTTAATGAATGCGCGGATTTTAGCTTTTGAACTCCCACCAGAATGGGAACAGCAAATTTCAGAATCAGAAAAAAAGCAACGGCGAACTGCTAAAGCCAAAAGAAAACCCAAAGCTACAAACGATTTACTGGGCGAACAGATTTTGCAGGCGCGAAAAAATTTGAATCTTTCCCAAAGAGAACTGGCAAAGCTCACAGGTAAAAGTCAAAGCTGGATTCGAGATATTGAAAATGGTCGTTTAAAAGCCAAATTAGAAGACCAAGTTTTGTTAAGGAAAGTCTTAAATATGGCTTCATCTTGATTTTGGATCTAGAATTTTGCTTCTAAGCTGAAAATACTTTAATTTGCATCCTCAAAAAAATAAATCTCTTGTGGGGTGGGCATCTTGCCCGCCCTAGCTGTGCAAATTAAATGCACGACAGCTTAATACCGTTTCTTTGTGAAGCTGCGCCAAATTTCCTTTGCTTTTTTTTTCTTCCTCTCTTTCTTTGTGTCCTTTGCGTTCTTTGCGGTTCGTTCCTCATATAGTTTGGCGCACCTTCATGCAGAACTAGTATAGGGACTTCCAACAAATAAATTACTCAATCTTGTGGGGTGGGCAACATGAGCGCTCATATACAAAGGCGGGCAAGATGCCCACCCCACAAGAAGTACTTGAGTATTTTTTAATTTGGAAGTCCCATAAGTGAGGAGTTAGAAATTATTTCTCCCCAGTCTCCTTTACCGTCAACTCTTCGGTAAAAAAAGACGATAGGATTCACTATCCATCAAAATTCTATAGCCTAGCCACATTAGTACAAAGGGAAATATCTTACTAGCATAGCGGCTGAGGACTAAAGCAATACCAGGTAGGCGAGTCAGGTTATAGGACATCAATAGCCAGCAGAAAACAATGACATAGCAAACTGGTATTATTACGGACAGATTTTGAATTGAGCTAGTGGCAAATAGGGGAATATAGATCCCCAAATTGTTACCACCATTGGCAAGCGTGACGGCAGAGACACGATAGGTTTGTGGATCGCGGATTACATCCCAGAGCGATCGCTTTCTGGAATCAAATCCTCGATATTTAGAGTTTATTTTCTGATTGGCTGACTTATCTTCATTTGAGTCATCCTTATTAAGGTTGCGTAAATTGTTCAAACCAATTAGTATCGGCAGAACCCCTAGTAGACCAATCCAAGTTGACGGAATTACTAGACCCAATAAGAAACCAAGCAAACTTACTATCACTAATGCTGTGAACCCTAGAAGCTCACCAACTACAACGTGCTGAGGCCGAAAAGTCCGATTAACTGAGCTAAAAAAAGCAGTCAGATAAATATTGTCGTCAAAGGTTGTTGCTACAGCAGCAGCTAGCCCGATCTTAATTGTTGCAATTAACCAATCCATCACCATCACTCGCTCAACACCTGTTTGATGACCGAAATTACCAATCGCTGAACCTGAGCAATCAGCCCCGCAATATCGAGAAATAGGGTTTGTTTGTCTTAGATTTCCATAAGTGACACTCCACCGGAGGCGATCGCCAACAGAGGTAATTAATCTTGGATGTTGGTTCCACTGCCATCATCCAAAAACCTAAGTTATTTACCAATTTCTCTAACTTCAAAAAAAATGGGGTAAGCCTCAGTAATAATATATAAACGGCCCAAAAAAGTATAACACTATAGCTGCATTCTCGTATGTAATGCTCCATTCATTCCCAGCATCAATTACTAGAGGGGTTTCAGCCCAAATCCTTCACAATCAGCCGCCTAACCAAATAGATATTTCAGCCAAGGACTCATAATGATTAGCCGTTTCATTAACCTTTTACCTAGAGGCACAGGTCAAAACATCTTACAGTCGCTCAAAGCAGCCATTCGGAGATCGGCTGCCTACAGGTTTGCAGTCTTATTTTGCATCGGTTTTGCTGCGAGTTTGGTCTTGATGGCTTTTGACGGTCTTGCTGTTGCTGCTGAATCTGCCAATACACCCAAAGATTCGACAACTCGGTTACTAGAAACCGTAGGGCTATTTGTGGGGGGCATAATTTTTTGTATAGTTTTGGATCGCTGGTTTTCTAGCCGTTCTGCTCGATCTAGCAACACGCCCTTAGCTGAACAAGCGCGGCGGCTCAAGCAACTCAAAATAGGGTATCCAGAGGGGATGACAAATCTGGAAGTTCTTCGGACTCAAGGCTTGCTCGAAACGCGTTTGCAACCTTATGGGCTGAGTGTCACCTGGACAAGCTTTTTATCAGCCTCTTCTTTGATAGAAGCACTCAGTAATGGGACAATTGACTTCTGCGGCGGTGGCGGTACGGCAAGCATCTTCTCACAAGCAGCAGATCATATATTTGTGCGGGTAGCAAAAGAAAAATATACTGCTCCCAAAGGTCAAGCGATTTTGGTACCGGAAGATTCGCCGATTCAGACACTACCAGACTTGAAGGGTAAAAAGATAGCTTTTGACAAAGGTTCAAGCGCCCATTACGTACTTGTGCGATCGCTGGCGAAAGTAGGTCTAGATTTTAATGACATTGAGCCAGTTTATCTCACACAGCCGGAGGCGCTACCCCTATTCCGTCGTGGTGAAGTCGATGCTTGGGTGATTTGGGTTCCCTACACGGCAACTCAGACCCGAAGCGCTTACCCAGGGCGATCGATTGCCGATCTGGAGAGCATATTTGGTGACAAAGCTTCTATAGAAGTTCCGACTTATTACTACGCGATTCCAGAGATAGTACGCGACTATCCCGACCTGCTCAAGGTGATTTTAGAAGAGGTAAATGAAGCTGGAGCTTGGGCTAAGAGGCAGGAATTGGAAGCGGTTCAACGAATGGCACAAAATCATGAAATCGATCCATCCATTCTAGAAACTTTACAGCAACGTAGTGCCGAACGTGCCATCATTCCTATTGACGATCAATCACTCACTGCTCTACAGCATCAGGCAAATGTATTTAGGGATCTAAATCTAATTCCTGAGCGAGTGAATGTGCAAGATGGAACCTATAGCTTGCAGACTAAGCAAAACTGGACTTATTAATTCTACGAGAGCCTTATTACGCAAATTACGAATTTAGGTAGATGCATACCCCAGTCTTTTATACGCTATAACTTATCACCTTATTAGAGGTAAGCCAAAGACTATCTACAGCATATTTAGTAACTACCAACTCTTTTGTTGCATTACATGAACTCTTGAGTTGTTGAGTCCTTGTTTCATCTTTCACAAGTTTAGCCTGGTAAGTGTAGAGAGAACCAGAAGGTTGTTCAAAACTTAGTTCAGCTAGGATAGTATTGTTGTCTAAACTTTGCTCTAAAATTTTACCTGCAACTTTGTAGTTAAACCAATCCCATCCGTTACAAAAGATTAGCTCTCTTTCCAAAATCTGAAGTGCAGCAGGTAGAATTCCCCAGCCTCTATAGACTTTTTGTAAAGCTTGAATATCACCAGTCCGAGTCAAAATCGATCTGAATGAATCTTGATCTAGACGACCATAGTATCTTCCTTCTGGCAAATCGATGATTGTTGGTGCAAACCGATGTCCCCCAAAGTGCGATGATTTCCAAATTCGCACATTATCTAAGCACAAATCAGCATTACTAGCGGTAACATGGAAATAAAAAGGAGCGCCATATCTAGCACAGCACTTATCATGGCTACCGTGAGTACAAATTAAAATATCTCTAGTTGTACTAGTTTCTATCTCAGAATTAGAGTTGATACCCCATAACCATTTTTGGACAACTGCTGCTACTTGCTCAATATTTTCTAGCTTAAACTCTTGTTTATAGTATCCATTACTTAATCCCTCTTGTTTTTGATAAATCAACAGCGTAGTGTGATTTACTTTGTGTGAGATATCATTAGCAATTAAAAGAAATCTAATCGGTAGTTTCGCACGCTTTACTTCATCCACCAAAATCCTCAAATTCTGAGGAACCCATTTAGAATTAAATGCTTCTGATGTCCACGGTAAAGGACACTCAACTAAAATATAAGTTTGATAATTGGTGGCGCTACCAATAACATCTTCTCCTACTTGCTGTGACTCATCAGAACAAAAAAAAGTATTCATCTCGCTGTACTCATTAGCGTATTTTATGGACAAAAGGTATTAGAAAATACAATTGTGTTCTTAGCTACAATATCCTTGGCTAAAGGAGATAGAAAGGAACAATATTCATTTCCCTATTAAAACTAGGTAGCCACTTTATAACATCATTATTGATCGAGGTCTTTCCGGTTAATAAATTCTCCACAATAAAGATAAATAGTGTCAAGATAGATTTTTCCGTATGAGCGGCGTTAATTTTGTATCTAGTTTTATTGTTATTTGGTATTTTATAAATTTTCACTTGCTGAAACTCGACTTTTATGAGCTTGCTTTCTTTCGCAAAATCAAATAAATGAAACCTTGTACATACATACAAAGCCACTTGGAGAGTTACTAAGGATTAACTTCCTGATAATATCAATGTAGCTGATACTACAATCAGAAATATTGTTCGCAGTAAGATATTTGTTTAAAGTTTTGCTGAAGTTATTTATATAGCTAGTTACAAATCCTGTTTTTACATCTAAAAATATAATTTTTTGTTTTTCTTGTGAAGAATATATTCCTAAAGAACGATGTGAAATCAGCCAATATGAGTTACAAAATCTTTCTCCACTATCTACTTTCAATATAATATCCATCGATTTATACATATTGCGAATAATTCTCAATTATAATCGAAAAATAAAAACAACAAAATTAGGGGTAAATACTTTAATACCTCGTAGTTAATACATGATACGTTAATGTTGAAAGCTAGTGACTAATTATCAACAGCATCACTGGTATCAACATTAACAAACTTGTTATTTACTCTTTTACCTAATCTAACTTTCTGAAGCTTATGTCAGGGTTTGATGATGGGTATCTGCCTTGACTGTAACTGAACTCAAAAATAAATGCAAGTATTTGAGAATCTTTATAATTTTTTATCTCTATCAGGTTGCTTAAATCAAGCTAAATAGTCATTCTATAGTGGAGATAGGTCACTTGAAGAAGCATTGATTGTTTCAATACAATAGATAAAGTTTTGCAACTGTGACAAATTCTTGCCAGTAGGGTAATCCAAATATCTGTGGCTATGGCGATCGCATTTATTGGAAAGGTTCGCATGATGAGCGATTACAACAGTTTATTAATGAAGTAAGTAAATGACATTAATTTTAGCTCTAGATTTTGGCGGAACTAAATTAGCGGCAGGATTGGTAAACATCGGTTCGAGAAAGTGGTTGCGTTATGAACGTCGTCTCTCGCCAGTAGGTGCAGATGCTAGCACTGACTTGGAAATTATGCGATCGCTCATTTACTCGCTGCTAGAAGACGCAAAACCTGCTGCGATCGGTGTCAGCTTTGGCGGCCCGGTTGATGCTTCCACGGGGACGGTGCGACTATCTCATCATGTGGCTGGATGGGAAAATATACCTCTCAAAGCTTTGTTGGAGGATGAGTTTGGTGTGAGTGTTGGTGTAGATAATGATGCCAATGTTGCTGCTTTGGGTGAACACCGTTTTGGTGCGGGACAGGGATACGATAGTTTGTTTTACATTACTGTCAGCACTGGCGTGGGTGGTGGTTGGATACTCAATGGGCAGCCTTGGCGGGGGGCTGGTGGGATGGCTGGGGAAATCGGACATATTGTTGTAGATCCTGCTGGGCCAGTTTGTTTGTGTGGGAAGCGGGGATGTGTGGAACGTTTGGCTTCGGGGCCTTATATGGCGCAAAATATTAGGGAAATTTTGGAGAACGAACCGCCAAGTCGCCAAGTACGCCAAGGGGGAGAGGTTTTGAGGGGTTTGGTGGGGGATGATTTAAGGTTGCTGACGGGGCAGTTGGTAAGTGAAGCGGCGGCGGCTGGGGATGATTTGGCTAAGGAAGTTTTGGATAAGGCTGCTTGGGCGCTAGGTGTGGGTATTGGTAATGTGGCGAATTTGATGAATCCGCAGCGCTTTGTGTTGGGAGGTGGGGTGACGAAAGCGGGTGAGGATTTTTGGCGGATGGTGCGTCAGGTGGCGCGGGAGACGGCTTTACCGGAGGTTGATTTTGAAATTGTGCCGGCGGTGTTGGGTGATGATGCGCCATTGTGGGGTGGTGTGGCGATCGCTTCTATGTTAGTTTGATATTTGCTGTAAGATATTCAATCCAGCTACAGTTGTAAAATCTTCTCTTTCTATACTTCGCGCCCTTTGCGTTCTTTGCGGTAATGCCTCCGGCACGCTGCGCGAACCTTAAACAAAATAATTTTGTCATTCTGAACGCAGCCAACCAGAGTGAATCGTCTCAGTCTACATTTATTGAATTCCCTGGCGAAACTCTCTAATCGCTTCCAAGGGAGATGACAACAAAAGACAACGATTGAGCAGGGATAAATCTAACTCTAGAAACAACTCACTTTTAACAACTTTCTCATATTCTTGTTCTCGTAAGCAGTAAACCTCAATTGTGCCATCTTCCCAAAACCAAACTTCTGAGACTCCCATTAATTTATACTTCTGTAACTTTATGGGACTACCGCTAGTAATCACCACTTCAATACACAAGTCTGGTACAGGTTTGTCGGTTCCAAAGCAATAAGATAAATCTGCTTGATATTCTACCATCTCAGGAATAATCTGGCTAAAACTCCCACTAGGGAAAAATTCAATGCCCTGTTCCACAAAATACTGCCCCAGCAGCAGACCCATTAAACACCTAATAGCCTCATGAGACTTACCAATTGTCACTATTTCTAATACTCCATCACAATAGAACAGTCGCACCCCTGGTACATTTTCAAAACTGGCTTGAATCGTTTTAAACTTTTCCCAAGTTAATCCATGCCGGAAAAAGCGTTGTTCTTCTGGTAAGTTAATAGCATTTTCTAACGTTTGAGTCATAAGATTTTTTACTCTCCCAGTTAGTAGTCATAGAATTTATCTTATTTACATTTTAAGTCAAAACTAAATTATCCCGGTGAATTACTGTTTCCACACCGGCATAGCCTAAAATTGTGGGAATTTCTCGTGAATGACAACCGCGAATCTTTTGCAGATCGTTGCTGTTGTAATTCACAAGTCCTCTAGCAATTTCGTTACCGTTACTGTCACACAATTGCACCGCATCCTGTGCGTCAAACTCTCCTTCTACTGCCTTAATTCCAGCAGCTAATAACGATTTTCCCCCTAGAGAGATTGCCGCGATCGCACCTTCATCTAAATACAATTTACCCGCAGGTAAAAGTCCGTAAGCTATCCAACGTTTACGCGCCGAAGTTGGTTCAGGTTGCGGTTCAAAATGCGTCCCAATCAGTTCACCTTGAATAATTTTTTCGATATTCCGGGGAAATCGCCCTTGGGTAATTACAGTCCGCACTCCCGCCGCGATCGCAATTCTTGCCGCCGAAATTTTTGTCAGCATCCCGCCAGTCCCCCACTGAGAACCTTGGGAACCTGTTTGTATTTGTAATTCGGCTAATTCTTTAATGCTACTAACTAAAGCGATCGGTCGAGCATCTGGCACTGAACGGGGATCGGCTGAGTAGAGGCGATCGACATCGGTAAGCAAAAATAACCAATCTGCTTCTACTAAACTAGCAACCAATGCCGAAAGGGTATCATTATCACCAAATTTTAGTTCGTCTATCGCTACAGTATCATTTTCATTGACGATGGGGATCACTCCCAGTCCTAGCAATTCCTGGAAAGTATTGTAAGCATTGAGATAGCGGCTGCGCTGTACTAAGTCGCTACGTGTCAATAATACTTGAGCGATCGCTTGTTGCAGAGTAGTAAATAAATCATCATATATACGGATTAATCTACCTTGTCCAACTGCTGCTACAGCTTGTTTGAGTGCGATCGCTTTCGGACGTTCAGTTAAGCCCAACCGCGCACAACCCACGCCCACAGCACCAGAAGAAACCAAAATTACCCGATGTCCTTGGCTTCTCAAATGGCAGAGTGTTTCTGCCAAAGTAGCGATCGTAGAAAGTGCTAATTGTCCCGTTTCTGGTTGAGTAAGGCTAGAAGTACCGATTTTGACAACAATTGTTAGTGACATCTAAAAAGTGAGGAGTTAGGAGTGAGGAGTTAGGAGTTGAATTTAATTCATAACTCATAACTTCTAACTCCTAACTCAATTTGTAAAGCGCCAATCCCTCTATAGTGAAGGTTGACGCTTTACGGAAGTATATTTACTTAGTATGAGTTAGGGTCTTTTTTGGCTGACCCCATGTTATTAATACTTATGATCCCCGATTTTTAGCTTCCAGTAAGATTCCTTAAGCATTTCTTTAGATTTACTTTCCTGACGATTTTTCAAGTTTTGTGAATCTTGCTTTTCTTTGGGGTAATAGAGGCTCCTAAGATTTCAGATACCCATACTTCAAAGTTGCGGATGGGATGAGAACGCAAAGCTGCGTCGGCATGGACAATGGGTTCAACTAAAATGGTAAACATCCCCAGACGATTACCAGCTATGACATCGGTAAATAAGCGATCGCCTACCATCCCCACTTGATGCACTGGTAGATCCATTGTCCTGACTGCTGCCCTAATTTTGCGTCGAGAGGGCTTGGCTGCACCTAAATAGTAGGGTAGGTTGAGCGATCGCGCAATTCCCCCAATTCGCGCTTCACTCAGGTTGTTACTCACCAAACACAATGCAGTACAGGTGCGAATTTGCTCCACCCATTCTCGTAGTTCTGGTGAAGCCATCCCGACTGTAAAGGGTACTAAGGTTTCGTCTACATCCAACACCAGCCCTTTAAGTCCGTATTTTTGGATAATATCTGGTGTTAGGTTCAACACTGAACCCTCTAAAATCAAGTCAGGTTGCAAAAGATTGTTCCAGGCCATAGTCACCAGTCAAATTTAAATAGCTCAGACAAATGAGCATAACCCAATATAGTTTAGTTAGTCGAACTCCATCCTAGAATATCTCCTTGAACATTTTGAGATAAAATCCCTAAAATCTTATCTATCTCTTTGATGTAATATTTATTCAAATCAATAAATATATTGTTTTGTTGTAACTTCAAAAACTTCCAAACATCCCCCATTATTACAACAGGCAGAAAAGCAAGTAGGGCAACAATGCAAAAACTCCTTTTTAATGACAGAGATAAATTTAGAGCGCAGGCCCTATTCCTTGGTGAGGATATTCACTTACAGACGTTGGATAATTACGTTTGTTTGGCGACTATGCCACTAATGGTTACAGTCGGTGAACACGGATGTGTGGTACTGCTAGACTATGGTGCAGTTGTCTTGTTTAATCTTGAGCCTGTAGAAAAGGTAGCTTTCTTGACCAAACTATCCTCTCAAGTTAGTGACTCTTTTGCCGATCCAGAAACAGAAGAAGTGGAAGTTCATCTCAACATTGCGGAGAGTGAGAGAGTTAAGGAAGGAAAGATTTTGCTGCATGAATTTAGTGTAGAACGCTTGCAAATAGTAGCTGATATCCTTGCAAAGAGTGTTGTGCTGTCTCATTATGAAACTAGCCTAGCGACTGTATTTGATCAAATTAAACCATTTGCAGCTAGTCTCCAACGCGAAAACAGAGGAAGAAAGCAGAGTAGGGAATTACTCCGTCAACTTGGGACTGCGCTGTTAGTTCAACATAAGATTGTAGGTCGAGTAGAGATTATTGATAAGCCGGAGTTGCTCTGGGAAGCCCCACAGTTAGAAAACTTATATCTCCGCTTAGAAGATGAATACGAAATCCGGGAGCGTCACAATGCTTTGGAACGCAAGCTAGAACTAATTACCCAAACCGCCCAAACAGTGCTAGAGTTCATGCAGCATAGCAGTAGCCAGCGAGTAGAGTGGTATGTGGTGATTCTGATTGTGGTGGAGATTCTGCTGTCACTGTACGACATCATTTTCAAAGGCTAACGCTCAATTTGGAGATCGTAACAATTGCTGCTTTTGAGCAGTAGCCTTAAGTCGGACAATTGCAGCCAACACTGTAAAATTCTATGCTTTTTTAGAATTTTCAACAACACAAAATGTCCCAATTTAGTGTCAATGTTTCACTGCTTCCACATTTAATTGGATATGGTAAAAAGTTTAAGTAAATTTTGATGGAAATTCAAAATTCAAAATGAAAATGTAACATTTTGAATTTTGAATTTTATTCTACTTCATTAAAAAGATGTTCCTCTAACAGAGGTTGCACTTGGCGAAACTCCTCTGGAGAGAGCAATTCTGGTTCACCTGTTTTCGCTATCCGTGCAAAAAATAACAAGGGATCGAGTGGTGTATAAATTGCATACTCCTGATCTTCCTCATAGAAGCTAGCGAGTAGCTGTAATTGCTCTGGATCTAAATCTGCTTCTTCGTCTTCGATTTCTAAGGTAAAGAGTTCTGATTCTTCAACTGGCGGCAAATCACCTGCAACTGTCAAAGCATAAGCTGTGTTCTTCAATATCAGATTTTGCTCAGATAGTACAGCTTGAGCATTAGCAAAAATTTGCTCAATGATGTTGTCGTCTTCTACCAGAACCGCTTCTTCTTCCTCATCATCACCTTCCCAAGAAAAAATCTCTACGGGTGAGTCTACAGGCAGAAGTAAAACGTATTCTTGTCCATCTACCTCAAGGGAATGCTCTACATAACATTCGAGCGATCGCCCTTTTTCATCGGTTAAAGTGATGGAACTGGTATGAGCGTTATCATTTTCTTCAGGAAATGGAGGGGAAAACATAGCCGAAATGTAAAAATTTAATAAATACCAGCAACTGTGGAAATCGCTTAACTATATTAATGACATATTATATCAAGCAAATAGCTTTATACGTAGATACAAGTGCTGGCTAATCGTTTTCAGAATATCACGTTAAAAGGTATCAATATTCAATATTCAATAGCCCCAACTGAACTGCGGGAATTAGCACGCTTAACATCCAGCCATTGTTGTAAGATTAAAGCGGCAGCTTTACGGTCAATCAGACCTTTATGGCGTGACGGGGAGCGATTCTCAGCGATCAGCAGTTGCTCTGCTTGAAATGAGGTTAATCGCTCATCCATATATTCCACAGGCAGTTTTAGGGCTCTAGTAAGTCTTGTAGTAAATTTTTGAACTTGACGCGCCTGAAATCCTATTGAGCCATCCATTGAATAAGGCAAGCCCATAACTAGGATTTGCACCTCGCGTTCATTAACTATTTGCCGAATTTGCTCCACATCCTGCTCAAAAGATGTGCGCTCAATTGTGGTAATTCCAGTAGCAATTAAACCAGTGCGATCGCACCCAGCCACACCAATGCGCTTGCGACCAAAATCTAGTCCCAAGGCTGAAATAAACGGTTTTGGTTGGTCTTGGGATATCACTAATTCTCCTGCTCTACATCTACTGATTCAGGAATCGGCGATGCTTCTATGCTTGGGTTTTTTATCGGAAAGTTAATCGGTTCTGACTTGATTGGCAGTGGTTTATCTGAAGATGGCAGCTTTCCTGGTTGTATCCATGACATTCCACCTGGTATAGGTTTACGTGCTGGTTGTAAACCTTGCAGCATATCAGTCCACTGAATACCTTCTAGAGAGACGAATTTAGACTCTCGTAGTTTGTGCCATACAGAGCGAGACATAACTAATGTATGCTCTATCCGCTTTGCCCCAATTCGTTCCAAATACTCTTCTCGCTCTGCCTGATAGTCAGAGGAAGCTAATTGTAACCCTTGTTGGGGGAAATCTTGGGCAATCCGAGCTAGTTGAGATAACAATTCTGGATACAGCCAAGTGTAAGCAGGATGAACCGTCAACGTTGCCACGTGGGGAACTTCACCCTTTCGGTCAAGTTGTACCTGAAAATAGCCGATCGCAGCTTTGCGTTGGGGTTCAAATACATAACCACTGACTACTTCTGTTTTGGTCAGCCATTGCTTCACAGCATCACTTAAAGCACCAAACAAACTGGTTTTAAAGTCGCGGGTATTTCGATCAAAAACCTGACGTACTAGAGGTGGCATAGATGCCGTATCTAGTTGATATAGCAACTGAGCATCAGCATTACTCACTGGCAACAGGTTAGGTAAATCTGGCTCTGCTTGTGCCAATTCAGCTAGTAATTCTGGCTCAATTTCCCAATACGTCATTTCTGCCAGACGCTGGAATCCATTTTGTCGATATAGTGCTAGCGCCTCAATATCGTTGATGTTAACTTCCAGTAGCCAAGTGCGAGCTTCCAACATCGATTCAAAGCAATGACGCAAAAGTTGCGAGCCAATTCCTTGTTTATCGACACCGCGCTCTAACAACACTTGATCAATACGCCAAGTGCTGCGTGTTCGGTTAAAGGGTGATACTTGAATCATCCCTAAAAGCATCCGCCCTTGCTCTGCAACGTAAGCACAGAGGCGATACTGGAGTGGATTAGGAAACCAACTCAAAAACTTGAGTAATCCATACCAGCGACGTAGTATGAGCATCTGGCTGATGGCAAAACCTGCTCCCTGGGGAGTGAGGGCTGCGAATGACTCTTGATTTATGCGCTCAATTCCGTCCAGATCACGGTATTGGACTGGTCGGATAACAACGCTGAGGTTTCTGGGAAGTAATGAAGTCATTTTTATTCGAGCCGCTATTTAGCCTTAACTAACTGCTCTTCAAAGGAACTACTGCAATTATACTAACTGCTTTTTGTTCCTTACTGTTGTGCCAAAAGGGTGATTATTAGTCACTCAATACTTAAAAAAAGCAGAAAAAGCAGACATTGTGAGCATACCATTGGCATTACCCCAACAACATCTGCCTTTATTTTATTGGAATTTTGATTAAAGTTTGTATATATTTACAGCCCTTGTCGAGAAACTAGCTTTTCAAAGTGGGCTTGGGTTTGATGGAGTAATTGCTGGCGGCTATCTACCAGTGTTTGTTTCAGGGATGGAACAAGATTGCGAGCTTGCAGAGTCATGTGAAGTTGCAGGTTGGCGACATACTCACTGAAATCTTGATTCACTTCATCTGCGCCCGCATCTGTTAATAAATTTGATTCCATTGCCACTGTGTTCTCCTGTGCTATTTCTCTTCATGACAAAAAATTATCATGTTGTTTGGACTAACTTCTTAATTTGCAATGAAGTTTAACGCTTCTTAGGGATAGCGATCGCACCAGGGTTTTCATTTACCCATTAAAACCTCAAACCAACACCACCTTGTACAGAAATAGCTGTACCACTACTATCACGGTAGGCATCAAAAGCGATGATGGCATTGCCAAAAAGGACAGTATTGCTATTTGGGATCATATAATCGATGCCCGGTTGTAAAGCAAAACTGATTTTGTCACCCACAGGAGAAGAACCACCACCACCAGCCAACACTAACCCAGCACCCAGGTACACATCAGCTTGCCAGTTAAGAGGGAAATCGTAAGAAACCGTTGGCACAACTGCCGTATTATTGCCAATTAACACTTGGGCACGCAGTGAAAGCGGTGCTTCCAAAAGCTTGTAGCGCCCAGCTATCACTCCCCCGAATTGGATACCATCAGTAAAACCAACAGTGGGGCCTATACCTACATAACTGCCATAAGCTACTTGAGCTTGTGCTGGTTTAGTAGTCGCCAGACTCAAGACCAAACCAGCCCCCAAAACTGAAACCAAATATGGAATATATTTCATAACTGACTCCTCACACCATTTTGTTATTGGGAATTGGGCATTGGGCATTGGGCATTGGGAATTGCAATTATTTCCATGCCCCATGCCCCATTCTCCATTCTACGGGCAACGAGGATGAATGCCCCCTTGAGTACAAATGTATGCTAATTGCTTGGCATCTAAATTTTTGGCTTTAGAAAAATCAACCCCTTGGACTACGGCAGATACTGAGCCTAAATCTGGGGTTTTGACAAATTGATCTGCTGGATCTTCTTTACTAGGGGCGAGAATTGCTCCCTTAAAATCTGCCCCTGCCACGTTTGCTCCCCGTAAATCTGCAAGACTCAAGTCAGCATTTTGTAAATTAACGTTTTCCATCTGGGCAGAACGCAAAACAGCACCAGCGAGACGAGTGGCGCTCAGGTTAGCATTGCTGAGATTAGCACGATCCAAATAGGCTCCTGATAAATCTGCTCCTTGCCAATCAGTGTTAGTTAAGTTGGCAAAGGATAATTGTGTTCCTATAGCAGTGACGCGACCTAAACGGGCCGCATACAGATTGGCTTCGTTCAATTTAGCGTCACCTAAATCAGCCCCAGTCAAGCTGGCTCTTTCCAAAACTGCGTTTCGCAGATCGGCTCCTACTAGTTGGGTACTGTTGAGTTTTGCGTCATATAAACGCGCGTTGGATAAGTTGGCTCTGTTGAGAGTGGCGCGGCTCAAATCTATCCGGTTCATCAAGACGCGACTCAGGTTAGCATCAGTCAGATTTGCTTGCTGTAACTGAGCTTGACTTAAATCAGCTATTACATCATCGTAGGTATCCCAACGTCCATCTTCACCTGCACCCCGAAAACGGCTACCCTTAAAGCTGGCTTGGTTAAGATTTGCAGATTTAAACTTAACTCCTGATAAATCAAGGTTGTCTAGTACCAAGTTGAAGAATGAACTTCCTGGACTACCACTTTGACCCAATTGGGTGCTACTAAGGTCAACGCCCTCCATTTTTCCGCTATACACAGAGAGAATTTTGTTGATTGTTCTCTGGTTTCTTTGTAGCCGCCCTTGCCGCAAATCCCGTTCTTGGGTTGCAGTGCTGCCCACAGATTCCAGTTCGCTAACCAAAAACTGATTCTTATTTTTTAATTCGGGGATGGCTTGGGGCCCGACAGTTGTCAAAGCTTGTTGAATCGTATCGAGGAGGCTGGGGTTGGTTTCGCTAACCAATAAATCCGCCAGATATTTAATAGACTGTGGATCGTTAAGACCGCCCATCGCCAAAATTGCACTTTGGCGTTGCTCATTAGTCACCCCAGAGTTGGGAGTCAATTGTTTGACAAGTTCGAGGAACTGTTGGCTATTAATTTGCTTAGTTGCTCGTTGGGATTGTTGAATTTGGATATAAACTTGAGTGCCGATTAAAGTTGCTAACACAGCCGTCATACTCGTAAGCCCTACCCCAAACAATGTTAGGTTAGGATTTTGCTGTATTCGCCGCCACAGGTTGGGTGAATGGTTGGTTTCATCTGCCGCAAATTCTTCTCCCTCTTGCGCTTCTGTTTCATCATTCCCGTCAGCAGATTGAGTTTGTCTGTTGTTACTTAAGAGTGAGGATGGTAAGGGGCGAGTTGCATCTATTGTATAAGTGCCTGCAAGTTGATCGTGCAGGGCGCGACGACCCCGACGTGACGGTAAGCCGATCCCTTCACCCACAATCATTAATAAAGACAAAAATGTGAATAATCCCAAATTTGGGAAAGCAAAACTGTAGCGCCACAACAGATAGGCGATGGAAATGGGTACAGTCCAACGTCCAACTCCTTCTCTAATGACAACTGCCCCCAATCCGGGCGGCTTCCCTTGCTCGTTGACAACCCGCACTTTGAACCAACGTTTCGGAATTGTTCTACCAGTTTTAGCCAGTAGATACAATTGCCACCAGGAAAGGGTTACAGGGGCTAATAGGGCGATTGTCCACAAAATATTAGTCGGCCATGCCACATTACGGATGCCATAGCTTACAGGTAGAGCTAGGGGTCTTGCGATCGCTCTTTCTGTAACTACTAGCACGGGGTTAAGCGGTACTCGGTTCAGATCGCTTCTAGTATTGGCATATACACCAATGCCGAAGGGAATCAACCCACTGGCAACCACTAGTGTGATTTCAGCCGCCCAAGCAGCAAAACGCCTACTTGCTAGCAACATCGAACTGGCTCTTTCCGGTTCTTTTGACTGACCAGATTGATTACTACTTCTCCTGACAATTGGTGAGGTCATCGAATAATTCCCTTTGATATTATTTTTACGCCGCGATCGGCACTATTAAAATAGACTCAGCTAATCAGCAAAAAGAAAAGCATATTGAAATAGAATTTAAGAGTTATGAGTCAAGAACCTTTTGTATTATGGCTCCTGGCTCTCATAACTCCGGGCAGATTGCCAAGTAATTGCATATCAACTTATTGCTTACGTTGAAAGCTACCAGACACAAAAAATTTGTATCCAACATACACTAACGCTGCCAAAAGTGCCAGAGTGATTACAGATGCAACTAGTTTAAACACTGCTTGCAGCATCGCCAAGGCTACTAGCACCGTCACACCCGAAACTACCAGCTTTTTCGTCCCAGATAAGCCTTTGAACCAAATCTGAAATCGCTCTAGTTGCAAGTTCAAGTTAGCAAAAACAGACTGAGGCATCTGTTTTTGTCCTTGTGGTTGAGAAACAACCCCAGGTGGTGAATTAATCTCCGCCTCTAGCTTATCGAGGCGACGCTGTAAGTCTTCTTCTGGTTGAAGATTCATAAATCTTTATCTACCTCAGCTAGGTAACTTATTTAGATAACAAACCAACTAGATTCTATTCTTGCTGGTTGTCTTAGTGATTTTAGCTAATGTCTGTGTGTGCAATACCTTTCTGACAGGTAAAAATTATGTTTTTTTGTTGTGATATTTTTTATGCAGTATTTTAACTAGTAAAAACCGTAAAAAATACTACTTCGTGTATGGCTGTTTATTGAAGATAAAGTATATAAAAGCACTAGAAACTATAAAAAAAGCACATATACAACTAGGATAAATAGTGTTATTTACGCAAGTAAATCCCCTGTTAAAGTGATGTTTATAATACTTCTTAAACATTTTGTCAGACAAGCGATCGCTAGCCATCATATATGAGTTAATTTGCATGACAAATGTAGAGCTTTTACTTGGCAATATCTCTACATCCCATCTTCACAAACAATTTTTAATGGTATTAGGTGACACAGCAGCTTTTGGAACCAAGATGGATTGATATCGTCGATTAAATTAGACCGTATAACAACATTGCTCTAAAAAATCTGGAGCATTAATTAAAATGAAAACGCTTCGGCTACTTGCAATTGTTCCCACAGCTTTAGTGATGAGCTTGTTTTTTGCTGAGGCTAATTTGGCAGAGACACCAAAAGTCCAAATAAATCGGACTTTCCAACCAGATCCACTAGTTTTGAACGGAAAGTCTGGGGGAACTGTCAAAAGTAATTGTGGCAATATTACCACTGAACCTAGTCAAGTTATCCAAGTTACAGAGTCACTACCTTATTTACGATTAACAGTAGAAAGTCAAGGGAAGCCAACGCTGTTGATCGACGGGCCAGGAGGGCGTTTTTGTGTAATGGCCGATAGTTCCTCTGGAGGCAAGGCAGAGCTTCCTGGTTACTGGCAAGCAGGAAGATACACGGTGCATGTGGGCGAACTATCCCAGCAGCAGTTTAACTACACCCTCTCAATCTCGCAACAAAATAAATAATCATTAGTCATTTGTCTTTTACTAATGACTAATGACTAATGACTAATGACTAATCTTCCAGTGATTTAGCTTGAACTTCGACAGCAGTGACATCAATTGTGCCTTCTGGTGTGAAGCGCTGAAAATGACTATCTTGTACTAACAGCGACTCACCACAGTTAGGACACTGTAACTGACTGTTATTTAACCCCGTAAATTCATATCTACAGACGGGACACTGATCGGCAACCAAGTTGCGTTGCAGCCACCAACGAAAGCCAAAAAAAGCTACGACGGGTGCCAAAAACACCAACCCAACAATAATTAGCAACGAATTAACCAACCAACCTAAGCCCAGTGATGCCAGCAACCAAAAAACTGCTAGCAGGGTGAGCCAAGGCCGGAGATTTAAAAGATTCAATTGAAATGACTTAAAGCTCATTTTTTAAATGTCGTCCTGCTCTCCTTCTAGGATAGCGATTTTAGTCATTAGTCATTAGTCATTTGTCATTTTGACTTGATGACTGAGGATAGAAGCATTTTTTGCAAGTGCTGTTGGAAGGCGTTTATGCCAAACAGAGCGATCGCTTGTTCTCGCAGCCACTGTCTATCACATCGTTGGTCATCCCCTTGAAGCATTTCTATGCAAGCTGCTGCTACAGCATCAGGACTGCGGTGTGGTACTCGCCATCCTAGTTTACCATCCTGTAAGGGGTCGGCAGAGCCATCGTCATCACCGGATAACACCGGTACTCCACAAGCCATTGCTTCTAGATAGACAATGCCAAAACCTTCTTGTGAAGGCATGATATAGGCATCAGCAAGGCGGTAATGTTCCATTAATTCTTCTGTGGCAACGAAACCAGCAAAGACGACGCGATCGCTCACACCTAAATCATTTGCTAACTGTGCCAATCGCGGTTGGTCATCACCACGACCAATTACTAAATATTTCACTTTTGGGAAAACTTGAGCAATTTGTGGTAATGCCCGAATCGTGACATCTACACCCTTGTAAATATCCCCTGACCATAAGCGTGCTACTGTCATTAACACCTTAGAATCGGTGAAACCATATTTCTGAACTAATTCTGGCTGCTTGGAACCAGGAGTAAATTTATCCCCATCAATTGCACAAGGCATCATCTCTACCATTTTGGGGTTTAAACCATTGGCAAGACAAGCGCGATCGCGGCTGTAACGGCTAATTGTCCAGATTCTATCTGCTGATGTCAGGGCGCGACGTTCTTGATTTTTCAAAGGTTCCCACACTTCTTTGCCGTAAGTTAGCACGGTGTAAGGAATTCCCAAGGGCTGACAAAGAGTTTGGATTAATACTGCTAAGTTAATATGACCGCAGAAAACTTGCTGCGGACGGTTTTGCAACAGACATTTAAGTAAAGCTGCTGCCATTTGTAGCCTCCCTAAATGAGGGGACTGATTTTTAAAGTAATGAAATTTTAAGTTTTCGGCTTCAAACGGATTTAACCTATCGGGGCTATCTCTCAGCAAAAAAACTTCCGCTTTGTAAACTTGACTCAATCCCTGATAGGCACGGAAAATATCTTTTATATATGATTGGATACCACCTTCGTGAGCAAAAATTTCTAAAAATACGAAGACATGGTTAGTTTTTTTGTCAACTTTATCACCTAACTTGAGGTTTTCCGTCACTGTACTGGTGTGCATATTAGGTTATGGGAAAAGGCAGGAGGCAAAGGGAAAGAAGTATGAATGAAACCCAGTTCACAAAAAGATACTGTTACAAGACATGCCATAACATGATGCAAAGTGTTCACATTTTAACTCCCACTTAGATTTTTAAGCGTGAGTAATTCCTCTTGCCTTTTACCTACTATCTCCCTAATTACACTTGCGATAAGGGCGCGATCGCACCGTTTTGTAACCGCTCTAAATCTGTTTTTACCATTTTTTCTAAAAGTTCCTCAAAGCTCACTTGGGGTTCCCAGCCAAGGTTCCTTTTAGCTTTACTAGGGTTAGCTACTAGTTCAAAATGCTCATCTTGTCGCAATAAACTGGTATTTAAAACTATATGATGCGTCCAATCCAATCCGACAGACTCAAAGGCTGTAGCAACTAAGTCTCTAACACTGTGCAGTTTACCAGTACCAATAACATATTCTTCTGGCTCGTCTACTTGCAACATCAACCACATAGCTTCTACGTAATCTCCAGCGAATCCCCAATCGCGTTTAGCATCTAGATTACCTATTTCTAAGGTGTCAGTTAAACCCAATTTAATCGATGCGGCTGCTAAAGAAACTTTTCGGGTGACAAACTGAGGTGCGCGTAGCGGAGACTCATGGTTATATAAAATTCCACTACAGGCAAATAATCCATAGCGCTGTCTGTGATGCACCATTGTCCAGTGGGCGTGCATCTTCGCGGCAGCATAGGGATTTTTAGGGCGAAAAGACGTTTCTTCGTCTTGAGGCGAACTAAATACATCGCCAAACATTTCCGAACTGCTGGCTTGATAAAATCTGGTAGACAAACCAACCTGTCGTACTGCTTCCAAAAGTCTGGTAGCTGTACCAGTAATCAAATCTAGGGTTCCCAATGGATCGTTCCAAGAGTCGGGTACAAAACTCGGAGCCGCCAAATTGTAAATTTCTTGGGGACGCAGTTGTTCAACTGCGGTTAATAGCGCTGCATTATCCCTCAAGTCAACCGTAAAAATCTCTACCTGATTGGCCAGTGTTCCCAGCTTTGTTAAATTAGGTTGTCGATGTGGGGGTACTAATCCGACAACTCTGTAACCACGGTTGAGAAGCAAATGGCTGAGATAGTAGCCATCTTGACCAGTTATTCCTGTAATTAGGGCTGTTTTAATCATAGTCTGTCCCCTATTATCTCTATCTCTTTAAGGACTAAATGGCATTTGTTGGGAAACAAACATTCCGGTTCTCAACACTGCTGACAAATATTAACAAGGGAGCTAGTGTAACTCGAATGTTATCTTTACTGTATTCACTAAATTTTTTTTATACAAAAATATTCTTTGAGATTTTACAAAAAAATTATAATAACTAAGCAATTTTACGCAAAAAATATATTACCCTAATTCAAAAACTATTGAGAAGGAGTATACTTTTATCAATCAAATAACTATATCTTGAAGTATAATCCCTTCTGCTTATGCTTTTGTTTTAAAGTTAGTGGCTCAACTTTACTTTTACATTTGTGCTTCTACTGAGTATTTAACAATGAGAAGGCAATTTCTACCATCTGCACCGCGTTCGTATACAACACGATCTGCCAACCGCCGCAGCAGAAACCATCCATACCCACCTACTTGTAGAGTACCTGGGGCTGGCTCTGCGATCGCATCGGGATTGAAAGGTTTTCCATAATCCCAAATTCTAATCTCTAGTCGATCGATCCACAGATCGACATTAATCTCAATGGTTGTTTCTGGGGGTAAAGCATGATGAGCGTGACGAACAGCGTTGGTAAAGCCTTCTGCTAATGCTAAATTGAGGCGATCGAGTTGGGTTTTTGACCAACCAAGTTGAGACAAATGTTGCAGACAAAATTGCTCAAACCATTCTTGCACCTGGTTTAGGAGAGTAAGTTCGCTCTTAACCTTCAGATGGTCTTGCTGCACTATAGTAAACATTAACTGTGACTTAAATATAAATAAACCTAAGTTGCTAGTTATTAAATTTTGCACTATTTGCCAAATTTTTTTGATATAGAAAAATCTAAATTGAGATATTTTGTGTACCAAAATACAAAACACTAACGATTTTGGCATTTCAAGGGTCGTAACTAGCAACTTATGTTAATTAAGTAAAAAATGTTTATATTTGATGAATTTAGCGCAAGTCTTAGGCATTCTCAGATGGAGACTGAGAAATCGTATTGGAGAGACTGAGCTAATGAATTTGTCAATACGATGGGGCTTAATACTTAGTCCTTTCAAGGTGACTTGTAAAATCTCTTTTTTCTCTCTGCGTCCTCCGCGTTCTCTGCGGTTAAAAAGTCTTTTATTTAACCATAGTGGCACAGATAAACCAGTGCGTTGGGCGGGTTCCCCGACTTGTAGCAATTGGCGCGACACAGAGTTAAGAGGTTAAAGACGAGTCTATTCAACAAAATTTTACCCACCTTGAAAGGCTAGTCTTAATGCTCTATTGATTGAAGACTATTAATCCCCACACTACTACGAGTTGTTTGCGTAGCGTCTCGTAGATAGGGTGAGGACTTCCGCAATCCTGTTAAAATTAACGCCTGTAGATTTCTTTCAAAAGCACATCTGTATACACTTTTGAAACTCACAGGCGTTAAAGCACTTTGAGGAGACTAATTTAGAATAGTCCCAAGGTCAAAGATTTATCCAATGGCAAGGCAGCACCAATACCCAGCCACAGGGTGACAAGAGTACCAAAGAGGAAGACTGTGGTTGCAACTGGACGGCGGAAAGGGTTTTGGAACTTGTTGACGTTCTCAATAAAAGGAACGAGAATTAGCCCAACTGGTACAGAACCCATTGCTAACACTCCTAAAAGTTTGTTAGGAAGCGATCGCAAAATTTGGAAGACTGGATATAAATACCACTCTGGCAAAATTTCCAATGGTGTGGCGAAAGGATTTGCTGGTTCACCGGTCATTGCAGGATCTAGCACGGCTAGAGCTACAATTGCAGCGAAGGAACCCATGATCACGATGGGAAATACATAAAGTAAGTCATTAGGCCAAGCGGGTTCACCATAGTAATTGTGACCCATGCCTTTAGCGAGTTTAGCTCTTAACAGAGGATCGCTCAGGTCAGGTTTTTTTTGTGTTGACATTTTGAAATGTGTCTCCTGCTTAAGTTAAATTAAAGCATTTGTGAAGGCTATCAGGTACTAGGGATCCCTAGCAGACGGGAATCAGCGTTTTTGTCTCCAGTCAGTCGCCTGGAAGGAGTTTAGAGCTTTAGGCTTCAGATAGAAGTGTTTGTTTGTTGGAACTTATGTGCAATTATTATTGTGTTTCATAAATTTAAAACAAACAACTTCATCTGAAAACTGACAAATCTTGCCTTTCGCTAATAACTGAGATTACAAAGGCCCGGAAATGCCTTGCTTGCGAATCATCAAGAAGTGAAACAGCATGAAGACTGCAATCAACCAAGGTAGTACAAAGGTGTGGGCGCTGTAGTAACGAGTTAGTGTTGCTTGACCAACACTTGAACCGCCGCGCAGCAGGTCGGAGATCAAAACGCCAACTACGGGAATTGCTTCTGGTACACCGCTAACGATTTTTACAGCCCAGTAGCCAACTTGATCCCAAGGTAGGGAATAGCCGGTGACTCCAAAGGAAACTGTAATTACAGCCAGGATCACACCACTTATCCAGGTCAATTCGCGGGGCTTTTTGAAACCACCAGTCAGATAAACCCGGAAGGTGTGCAAAATCATCATCAATACCATCATGCTGGCAGACCAGCGATGGATGGAGCGAATTAGCCAACCGAAGTTGACTTCATTCATGATGTACTCCACTGAAGAGAAAGCTTCAGTGACTGTTGGCCTGTAGTAGAACGTCATCGCAAATCCAGTGGCAAACTGGATAAGAAAGCAAACTAGGGTAATACCACCCAGGCAGTAGAAGATGTTGACATGGGGAGGGACGTACTTACTAGTAACGTCTTCAGCGAGTGCCTGAATCTCCAGGCGTTCCTCAAACCAGTCGGAAACGTTGGCCATACAATCTCAAGTTCCTAAAAGTCGGTTGCGGTTGATAAATCCCGAAGTTCTAAATCGGCGACTAAAATTCTGATGGTTCCCAGCCTCGGCATCCTGCGGGTTCGCCCAAGGGGTTGCCATAGGCTAAGGTCATAACAGAATTGTCTAAGGACTTCTCATAAGCCGCCTCTTGTGACTTCTCTCCCAATTAGCAAGTTTGGGATTTTAGTAAAGGCGAGTTTTTTCGTTTGCTTGTCAGCTTTCAGCGTGCTAAGAGTCTTCAGAAACTTTACACTCTGTAAAGAAGGAATATATTGCGATCTCTTTACGCCCCTGCACACAAAATGGTGGACACAAAGTAGATTTTATCCTTTCGTGAGTGGATACAACCCATCAGTTGACTGAACAACTTGATGAGAGAAATGCACCACTTCTATAAAAAAAGTAACATAATCGAGAGATAGATTTCATCAACAACAGGGCAACTGAGCATTTCTAGGCAATTTCGGTTGAGGTGGAATTGATAATGGGGTTCATGAATAAACAAGTCTTTCGGGTTGGATTTTCATTGTTAATGGCGTTTTGGTTGGCGTTTGGTACGCTTACCCAGCCTGCGATCGCTTTGACAGGCGAACAAAAGCTGGTTTCGGAAGTTTGGCGAATTGTTAATCGCACTTATCTAGATGAGACTTTTAATCATCAGAACTGGGCGGCTGTAAGACAAAAGGTTTTAGAGAAGCCTCTGTCAGACTCAAATGCTAGTTATGCGGCTATTGGGAAGATGCTCAAGAGTCTTGATGACCCTTTTACCCGCTTTTTAGACCCAGAGCAGTACCGCAGCTTACAAGTTAATACTTCTGGGGAATTGACTGGAGTAGGATTACAAATTGCCCTGAATGCTGAGAGTGGGAAGTTGGAAGTAGTGGCTCCTATAGCGGGTTCACCAGCAGATAAAGCGGGGATTAGACCACGCGATCGCATTCTTAAAATTGAAGGCGTTCCCACAAAAAATCTTACCCTAGATGAAGCTGCAACTAAAATGCGCGGGCCAAGTGGCAGCCTGGTAACTCTCCTGATTGAACGGGACGGAGAGGCAGAAGCAGAAATTAGACTAACGCGCGATCGCATTGCTCTTAACCCTGTAGTTTCCGAATTGCGTGTTTCCACAGAGGGTACGCCCATTGGCTACCTACGCCTCACTCAATTTAATGCCAACGCTTCAACAGAATTGGCACACGCTATTTCTAGTCTAGAAAAAAAAGGCGCTGATGCCTACGTTCTAGATTTACGAAATAATCCTGGGGGGTTATTGCAATCAGGAATTGAAATCGCCCGTCTGTGGTTAGATTCTGGTACTATTGTTTACACTGTGAACCGACAAGGTATTCAAGGTAGTTTTGAAGCCTTTGGGCCAGCCCTGACGAAAGATCCTCTAGTGATTTTGGTGAATCAAGGAACTGCCAGTGCTAGCGAAATTCTTGCCGGCGCACTCCAAGATAACGGTCGTGCCCAGTTGGTAGGTGAAACCACCTTTGGTAAAGGTCTAATTCAATCTTTATTTGAATTATCAGATGGTTCGGGTTTGGCGGTTACAATTGCTAAGTATGAAACTCCTCAACACCGGGATATTAACAAATTAGGTATTAAGCCAGATAAAGTGATTTCCCAAGACCCAATTAACCGCGAACAGATTGGTACGGAAGCGGATTTGCAATATCAAGCAGCAGTGCAACTTTTGCAGAAAGATTCGGTTGTGGCGGGAAAGGTTTAAAAGGTTAGAAGTGAGGAGTTTTGAGAAACCTCACCTGTCTTGAACTTTTGTTCAAGTCTGTCCCTCTCCGAGTCGGAGAGGGATACTTTTGCGTAGTAAAACCAGTGAGAGGTTTGAATATTTACGCTAATTAGGCGGTTACTATTAAGTACTAAAACAAAATTAATTAAACAAAAGTTAGACTGCACATTAGCGATCGCTTCCTCGGCTGTAATTTCGTATTTGCTGAAACTATGTATTGGTAAAACTTTCAGCAGTCAAAAGCTCAAGTTACATCATGACTGTACTAGACTTTGGCTTAGTTTATATATTAAAATACAGTAAGCCGATAGGAATAGTGTTTTTTATGGAAAGCATCCAAAACGTCAGTCAAGAATTGAATGTAACAGGAGAAACAGTCTTAGAGGATTTAAAACAATCTACACCACAAGAGTTTAAAAAAGACATTTTCAAAAAACTCAGAGGTGGATTTTTTCTGGTATTGGGATATTTATTGTCACCACTATGTTGGTGGAATGACCTACTATTCAATTTGCCAATAGCTTATGGTTTTGGGTATGCATGTAGTTTTCTTTCCCCAAAATTACTTCTACCTTGTTCAATTATCGGATACTGGCTCTCTAATATTGTGGGAATTCTCTTGATGCAATTCGGTTCTAAAGACATTTTTCAGAAAGAACCTCAAGAGCATAACCTCAAAAAAGAATTATTCACTGGTCTAATTTCTTCAACAGCTTATACCCTGCTGATTATACTACTTATTCAGTTGAAGATTCTCGATTCTCCTATTTTATTCTCTAACGGTTAATTTAGTCGCTCGAATTTCTACAGAATAAATAAGATACTCAGCTTCTTCAAGAAGCTAGGTATCTCAGTCTTTAGGTATAGAGCAAATTATTGAACTAAGTAGAGCGGCGTAAATAATTAAAGGTTTGTAGTGAGGACTTTAGTCCTAAAATGAGGGCTTCAGCCCTCACTAAAAACTAATTTCAAGATTTTTTACATTACTTAATTTAGTTTGATTTATTCTCGCATACTTACTTAGTCAAATTTTAAAAGTTCACTTAGATTCAACAATTTTGGAGTCTCCTTACTTACAATCAATGGTAGTTTCCCATTCCATTTTTCTATTGCTTGCCTTTGCAGGATTTCAGGAGTTAAACCATCACGTAATAATCTGTGAGCCTCAGCTTCTCCTTTGGCTAAATTAACTTTTGCTTCAGCCTCTTTTGTTGCTTTTAGCGCAATAAACTCTGCTTGTTTTGCTTCTTGTTCAGCAATCTGCTTCGCCTCTACCGCCTCACCAAATCTTTCTGAAAAATGGACATGAACTAGAGAAATATCATCCACTGCAACGTGATAGCTACCTAGTCGTATAGACAATGCATCATCTACTCCACCTTTGACTTCACCTCGTTTAGTAATAATTTCTTCAGCAGTATACTTTGCCATTATTGCTTTTAGTACTTCTTCAACTGCTGGGTTAATAATCCGCATAACTACAGCTTGTTCATCTCCAATTTCTTGGAAAATGACATTTGCTTCCTGGGGAATAATATGCCAATTGAGAGCTACATCTGTGAAAACATTTTGCAAATCTTTTGAAGAAGCCTCAGCCGAAATTTCCTGTTTTTGGACTCGAATACTCAACTTTTTTACAGTATTGACTACAGGAATAATTAAGTGAAGTCCTTCTCCTAATATCTGGTTTTGTACTTCGCCAAATTTCATCAATACACCACGTTCGCCTGCATTGACAATCACACAAGGCGTTAGGAAGAGAGTTATCAAGAATAAAAGAGCAGTTAGTTTACCGGCACTGTTAAAAGTTGTATTTTTTATCATCTGTGTGAAACATTAAACAAGGTAAAAAATCAATAGCAAGTTACTCAATGAGCCAGCATACAGGCATATAGGTAAGTCAAAAATGTGTAATTGACTACCTAAACTTGGAGATAGTAAAGGTTTGGATAGCTTTAGGTAATCGTAAATTACTGTAATGGTATCGAAAAGCAGTAGTATTTTAAAAGGTAAGTTTGCCTCACCGAAAAAAAGTAGAGGCAGTTTTTGCAGGAGAGACTAGTGAAGGAAGGGGGCGAAAATCAGGGTGAAGCGATCGCGTGATTGAGAGTAATGTTATAGTAATCTTGGCAATGCAGTAACATTTGCGTTAATTCACAACATTTGAATATAGAATAAATACTCAAATGTGTGAAAAATACCTGGAGAGGTGTCCGAGTGGTTCATGGTGACGCACTCGAAATGCGTTTTGGGGAAACCCAACGGGGGTTCGAATCCCCCCCTCTCCGTTAAACATAATCAAGTCAAGATAATCAGGTCAAGGCTTTTTAGTTTTCACTCATAATTGAGCCATTTTGTAAAGTCGCCAAACTCCTACTTCACTATGGCGACAGCCTGATGAACGGATCGGGTACATTAAGATAAGTAAAGAAAATGCTTTGAACTACATGACAGCTCTCAGCTTACAAGAAATTTCTACTCAGTTAGAAAGTCCGAACTTACGCGATCGCATGGTAGCTCTTGCTAATCTGCGTAATGTTTCTCCTGAAGATGCAGTCCCTTTGATTAAAAAGGTACTAGACGACGAATCTTTGCAACTGCGATCGATGGCAATATTTGCCCTTGGAATCAAGCAAACGCCAGAATGTTATTCAATTTTGGTCAGAATTCTCGAAAATGACCCTGATTATGGCATCCGGGCTGATGCTGCTGGTGCTTTAGGATATTTGGGTGATGCCAGAGCCTTTGAAGTGCTTTCACGGGCGTTTTATGAAGATACTGATTGGCTGGTACGCTTTAGTGCAGCCGTTTCTCTAGGTAATATTAAAGACCCTCGTGCCCGTCAAATTCTTCTTCAGGCATTGGATAGCAAAGAAGTTGTGTTGCAACAAGCTGCAATTTCGGCGCTAGGAGAAATTAAAGATATTGAATCTGTCGATCAAATTCTGCGCTTCGCCCAATCAGATGATTGGTTAGTCAGGCAGCGTTTGGCAGAAGCTTTGGGAAATCTCCCTACTCCCAAGAGTGTCTCAGCTTTAAAATACTTAGAAAAAGACAATCATTTCAACGTTGCTGAGGCAGCCAGAATTGGCCTCAAGCAGCTTGAGGAAATAGGCAATCAAGGTTAATAATATTAGAGCCTCCTGCTACCTTTTAATAATTAAGTGGCAATTTTAGCATTTTGATGCAGGGTAATTTCATTCATGAATATTGAAGAGTTTTTTCAGTTAAGTACTGGTAAATGGTTTTCTCATCGGACTAGTCAACATTTAGATTTTAATGAATCTGAAAATAGTAAATCAGATATCATCATTGAGACGCTGGCAGTAGATCATCCAGAAACGATTAAAGTATGTCAACAGTACAAAATTAATCCTAGTTCCGCCTCTTGTGCGATCAAAATTAACTGGAATGGCACAATGGAAAAGGATCAATCAAAACATAGTGGTTCATCTGTGTTAGTTTCAGTACCTGATGCAGATAATCCAGAACAAGGTAAGTTACTGCGGGAAACACTTGATGCCAAAAAGACTCCAGTTGCCGGAGACTATAAATTTGACAGTGATGGTGCATTGATTATAACTATAGAAGATGAAAACATTTGGTCAGAGGAGCGTCTGTGGTTTGCTAGCCCCAATTTGCGAATGCGGGTAAATGTCCTCAAGAGTTTTGGGGGATTTAGTATTACTTCTTTCACTTCTGAGATTCGTATGGGTGGTTTTCCACCTGCGGCGAAGGCTTCCGAGGCGGCTAATTCGGTATCCAGTTAGTTGTGAATAATGAGATACCCGACTTCTTAGAGAAATCGGGTATCTGAACTCTTGCTATTTTGATAGTTTTTAAATTTGTAAAAAGTTAGCGATCGCTTGCGGTAATGGCAAAATAATTACAATCAACAAAGCCATTGCCAGTAATCCCCAAACATCACGTTTGTTATCCAATTCAGTGACATCATTCAGGGCAGGTTCATCAATCAAGGGCATAAATAATAAGAGAATCGCCCACATCAAAAATTCTTCTCGAACTAACGAAAATAATAGCAAGAGGACGCGAGTAACTTGACCAATAGCGATCGCAGTTCGTTGTCCAAACATCGCATGGACAATATGACCTCCATCTAATTGTCCCACAGGCATTAAATTTAAGGCAGTGACAATTAGTCCCAGAAAACCAGCTACTGCAACCGGATGCAAATCAAGGGCTGATTTTGCCGTTAACTGACTTCCCAAAGCTAACTTCGACAGTAGCGCTAGTAAAATGGAATATTTGGGATTAACGGCATCAGGATTTAAAAATCGGGCTTTTTCTTCAATCAGGGGAACCACATCAGAATGAGCCAAGCCCCATATTAGTAATGGCAAGGTAACAACAAAGCCTGCAATTGGCCCAGCGATACTAATGTCAAATAAAGCTTTGCGGTTGGGAATCGGACTACGCATTTGAATAAATGCACCAAAAGTTCCCAAGAAGAAAGGTATGGGAATAAAGTAAGGCAACGTTGAGCGAATCTTGTACGATTTAGCTGTCAAATAATGTCCAAGTTCATGAATTCCCAAAATAGTCATCAGTCCTAAAGCATAAGGTAATCCTTTGAATAGGACATCTGGGTTAGATAGAACTTTAAACAAAGAGCCAGTTTTCCATAGAGGCGGAAGAGAAACACCAGCAATTCCCACTCCCACCAAAGTAGTAGTCATCAAAGTAACTAATACTAGTAGAAGTGCTAATCCTGGTCGAGTTAAGCGTTCTTGATTGTGTCGTGGTGTATTTTTCTCTTTCGCAGCTTGAGCGTTAGGAACTAGGACAAAGAAAGGTTTGCCGTTAAAACCTTCTTGAAAGATCAACACGAAGCGATCGCCAAATTGTGCTTCAATATTAGTCTTAATCTGCTGGTAGGCGTTGCTGGCTTGAGTTCGCAACTGACCACGGCAAATTACAGCTTGTGGTCGATATTCAATATTTTGAACGTAGTATACAGACCAAGGGAAACAATTTCGCAGTTGCGTTTCTTCTGTTGGCTCAATGTGACGCACTGTTGCTTCTGTGGTGGGTTGGATAGTCGGCTGTGATTCTGAAGCTTTGGCTTGGGCTTCGGTCTGTGTATCTGTTGGTACTCTCCTTCCCCATTGAAACAAGATCCAGTATAAAAGTGTGCAAACAAATAACGACGAGATGAACAGCGCTGGTGGTGGAGGTATTTTAGTCCCGTATCTCAACGTCCATCCACTCAACAGCAATGCTGGTGTCATTAAAACTAGCCATAACAACCATACTGGCGTGCGGGTGATGTTAGCGACGCTTTGCTGCACCATTAGATAAGTAGCAAGCCCCAGTAGGAGGAGAAACAAAAACCAAAATCCCATATTATCTTCAGTAATTTTGACAGAACGCCCCACCAGTAGCTTTAGCACCATAGCATTAACTACAAAGCAGACCTCAAACCCCAATTTTTCCGAACAGTTAACAGTGCTATAGAATTTAGGACTTACGCAAAACTACACGAGGTAGGGGCAATTCATGAATTACCCCTACCAGATAATCAAGGTTTGGGCTATTTTTTGGCGTAAGTCCTGGAATTTTTGAGAATTTTCCCACTGTAACTAGATTATCCACAACTCCTCAGTCGGTTCTTTTATTATGTGCCCTTTACCTGAACAGCCAAGTCATACAACTAAGCTACCAAGGACTGTGTTTGCTGACGAAGTTCGTTGCGGAAGTTCTCTGCAATCGGAATTCGCATCAGAGAGCATTTTTGCTTTTCCACCTAATCGGGACACATTAGGAGGAACCTCTTATTTCATTGTAAGAAACGAAGGCAATATCCTGATAGATTGCCCTGCATTAGACCAAACAAATCAAGATTTTTTAGCCGCGTCTGGAGGTGTGCGTTGGTTATTTCTTACCCATCGAGGCGCTATTGGCAAGGCTGCTGAAATCCCGCAAACCTTTGGCTGCGAAGTGCTGATGCAAGAACAAGAAGCTTATTTATTACCAGGCTTAACCGTAACTACCTTTAGTCGGGAATTCACTCTTGATGCTGCAACACAAGTGATTTGGACACCAGGGCATTCTCCCGGCTCATCTTGCCTATACTACAGTGACCTTGGAGGTATATTGTTTTCTGGCCGCCATTTAGTTCCTAATCAGCAGGGTGAGCCGATACCATTACGGACAGCTAAAACTTTTCACTGGCGGCGACAAATTAAGAGTCTTCAGTTCTTATTAGAACGTTTTACACCTGAAACTCTCAAATACATTTGTCCGGGAGCGAATACAGGCTTTCTTAGAGGTAAGCGATTTGTAGATAAAGCTTATAAACAGCTTGCATCTCTAGATTTATCAACTTTACTGCAAATACAGCTTTTACTGTGACGTAAGCTGTCGCGTATTTAATTTGCACAACCAGGGCGGGCAAGATGCCCACCCCACAAGAGATTCATTTTTTTGAGGATGCAAATTAAAATATTTTTAGCTTACCTACACTGATGCAAGCATACAGTGTAGGCTTCTGTGCGACTCTTCTATGAAGACATTGACTGAACTATGTTCAATACCAATACAAATACAGCGTATTGCGGGTAAATGAAGTACACGGGTAGGGGCACAACATGTTTTGCCCCTACGATGATCTGTACCTCACGCCTGTTGCAATCTGCTGTAAATTTATCTAGGGCTTGTTAAGCAAGATGTTTTATAGGGAATTCTAAGCCTGAGACAAGGAATTATGGTACAAAATTATGAGCGCAAAAGTTGATGAAACTTTAAATATTGCTGGCTACCACATTATAGAGCAACTTTATTCAGGTTCTCGGACTTATGTGTATCGGGCAGTAAGAGAACGCGATACCTTCGGTGGGCTTCGCCAACGCCAACCAGTTGTCATCAAGCTCTTAAAACGAGAATATCCTAGTTTTAGCGAATTAGTCCAGTTTCGCAACCAATATGCGATCGCCAATAACCTAGATATTCCTAGTATCATTAAACCTTATAACTTAGAACCTTATCATAATGGTTATGTCATGGTAATGGAAGACTTTGGTGGCATTTCCTTGCGACAATTTACCCAAGGACAACCACTAGCCTTAGAGCAATTCCTTCCTATTGCCCTGCAACTACTAGACACCTTACACCAGTTACATCAACAGCGTGTCATTCACAAAGATATTAAACCAAGCAACATCCTGATTCATCCTGATACCAAAGAAATCAAGCTGATTGATTTCAGTATTGCCTCACTCCTACCACGAGAAACCCAGGAGATCCAAAATCCCAACGGACTGGAGGGAACCCTCGCATATCTGTCGCCAGAGCAAACTGGACGGATGAACAGGGGCATTGACTACCGCAGCGACTTTTATTCATTAGGTGTAACTTTCTTTGAATTACTCACTGGAAAATTGCCCTTTGATTCCCATGAACCGATGGAGTTGGTGCATTGCCACATTGCAAAGCTTCCACCCTTTATCTGCGATTTCAACCCCGATTTGCCTTTAATGCTGGGGGAGATTGTCCGCAAACTGATGGCAAAGAATGCCGAAGATCGGTATCAGAGTGCGATGGGAATTAAACACGATCTATTGACTTGCTTAGAACACAGACAAGAAACAGGCAAGCACACCTGGTTTGATTTGGGACAGCGAGATATTAGCGATCGCTTTCTTATACCCGAAAAACTCTACGGACGGGAATCAGAAGTGCAAACGCTACTGGAGGCATTTGGCTATGTTGCCAATGGTGGCTCCCAATTGATTCTGGTGGCAGGTTTCTCTGGCATTGGCAAAACCGCAGTCGTCAATGAAGTACATAAGCCGATTGTCCGGTGGAACGGCTACTTTATCAAGGGTAAGTATGACCAATTTAACCGCAACATTCCTCTATCTGCTTTTGTGCAAGCCTTTCGTGATTTGATGGGGCAGTTACTCAGTGAAAGTGATACTCAACTTGAGCAATGGCAGAGAAAGATTTTAGCGGCAGTTGGAGAGAATGGGCAAGTTTTAATCGAGGTGATTCCTGAACTTGAACAGATGATCGGCAAACAGCCTGCGATCGCTGAACTATCGGGTGGTGCAGCACAGAACCGTTTCAATTTGCTGTTCCAAAAGTTTATTCAGGTGTTTACAACAAGAGAGCATCCCTTGGTGATGTTTCTCGATGATTTGCAGTGGGCTGATTCGGCATCGCTCAATTTGCTGAAGTTGTTGATGAGCCAGAGTGATAGCGGCTATCTATTGATTATTGGCGCATACCGCGATAACGAGGTATTTGCCGCTCATCCACTGATGTTGACAATAGATGAAATTGAAAAAACATCCTCCTGTGTCAGTACTTTGACTCTAGTTCCGTTGAGTCAAACAGATGTCAACCATTTAATCGCAGACTCCCTTAGTTGTACAACAGAAGAAGCATTACCGTTGACAGAGTTGGTTTATCAAAAAGCCAAAGGCAATCCCTTTTTCACAACTCAGTTTCTGAAAGCGCTGCATGAGGATGGGCTGATTACCTTTGATTGGGAAGTGGGTTTTTGGCAGTGTAATGTAACCCAAGTCAAAGCTTTGCTTCTCACCGATGATGTGGTGGAATTTATGGCCCAACAACTTCAGAAGTTGCCCGACATCACTCAAAATATTTTAAAATTGGCAGCCTGTATTGGCAATCAGTTTGATTTAGCGACATTAGCGATCGTTTCTGAAAAGTCGCAGACTCAAGCCGCTTCGGACTTGTGGAAAGCATTGCAAGAAGGATTTATCATTCCAACTAATGAAGTCTACAAGTTTTATCAAACTGAAGCTTCAGCCGCCACTATCCAAACCTCAACACAGAAGGTTGACACCTGTGTTTATAAATTTTTACACGATCGCGTCCAGCAAGCTGCCTATTCCTTCATCGCAGAGGAACAAAAACAGGCAACTCACCTAAAAATTGGGCAGTTACTCTTGAGTAACATCCCCGAAAGCAATCGGGAAGAACGTATTTTTGAAATAGTTAGTCAACTCAATGTTGCAGTTGAATTGATTGCCCAACCAGCAGAACGTCAAGCATTGGCGCAATTTAATTTGATGGCAAGTCGCAAAGCGAAAGCTGCAACCGCCTATGCTGCTGCTTGCAAATATGCCCAGGTGGGTATAGGGTTACTGTCCCAAAACAGTTGGCAGCATCAGTATGAGTTGACTCTAGCACTCCATCAAGTCGCTACAGAAGCGGCTTATCTGAGCGGTGATTTAGAACAGATGCTAGCCTTTGCGAACGTAATCCTAAATCACGCCAAAACTCCATTAGATCAAGTCAGCGTCTATGAGGTGAAGATTGAGGCATTCACCGCCCAGGGTGAATTTACCCAAGCGATCGCGGCAGCACTTACCATTTTAAAGCAATTAGGAGTGGAACTGCCCATAGCGCCAACTCAGGATGATATGGATGCTGCCTTTAGTACCGTCTCAGATGCAATTGGAGAGCGATTACCTGCTGAGTTACTCAACCTCAGCGAAGCGATGGATGCAAGCATTGTGGCAGCAGCTCGAATTTTGACATCAGTAGCACCCTGCGCTTATCTGTTCCGTCCACAACTGTATTTACTGGTGATTTTAAAAAAGGTTTATTTGTCTGTCGTCTATGGCAATGAATCAACCTCGACTTTTAGCTATGTCTCTTATGGAATATTGATGTGTGGTGTGTTCGGAAACGTTGAATTAGGTTATGAATTCGGTCAGTTAGCCCTCGATCTACTTTCACGCTATCAAAATTCTGAATTGAAAGGGAAAACTTTATTACTAGTTTATTTGTACACAAGACATGGGAAAATGCACCTGCGTGAGACATTACAGCCCTTGCAGATAGCCTATTGTAGTTGTTTAGATGTGGGCGATTTAGCTTTCGCGGGCTACTCTGCGTATAACTACGGTTTTTATTCCTATTTTGCCGGACAGAATTTAACGAAATTAGAGTCGGAAGTTGCCGGATATTGTGAAGCACTCAAGCATCTCAAGCAGAATACCAATCTCACTTATTCCCAGTTGATTCAACAAATTCTGCTCAATTTAATGGGGGATGCAGATAACGTGGTGGTATTGAGCGGTGCAGCCTACAATGAACAGCATCAACTTCCATTAAGTGAAGCAGCAGGCGATCGCACCGGACTAGCATTGCTGTGGATTAACAAACTGGTTGTGTCTTATCTATTTTCATTTGAACAAGCTGTACAAGAAGCTGTGCAGGCAAGACAGTATTTGGATGCTATCCTGGCTTTTTTCTATGTACCAATCTTTCATTTTTATGAGTCTTTAGCCTACTTAGCATGGTTTGAGCAACTTTCAACCCCAGAACAGCAGCAAAAAAAAGAATGCATCGCTGCCAATCAAGAAAAACTCAAATATTGGGCAATTCATGCGCCGATGAATTTCTTACACAAGTTTCATCTAGTTGAGGCGGAACGAGAGCGAGTGCAAGGCAACAAAGCCGAGGCAATAGATTTGTACGATCGCGCGATCGCTCTTGCTAAAGAACACGGCTATATCCAAGAAGAAGCACTTGCCAATGAACTAGCTGCTAAATTTTACCTCGACTGGGGCAAAGAACGCATAGCTGGGGAATACATGACGAACGCTTACTATGGCTATGCTCGTTGGGGTGCAAAAGCAAAAGTCGCCGATCTGGAAAAACGCTATCCCCGATTACTCGCCCCTATCCTCCAGCAAACCTCTTCTTCTCTCTCAACCAACGAAACTATCTTCGCCTTGGAGAGTGTCACGTCCACAAGTTCTGCCACTTCCAGCAGTAGTAGCACCTCTGTTGCTTTAGATTTAGCAACCATTCTCAAAGCTTCTCAAACCCTTTCTGGCGAAATCGAACTCGAAAAACTGCTCTCGGTATTGCTGCATATTGTCATTGAAAATGCGGGGGCTGATAAGTGTGTATTTATGCTTTTGGAATCAGGCCGTTTAATGATTCAGGCGCTAGCACAGCTTTCCTTTAGCCCTGTAAATAACAAGGAAATTGCTCATGTTAATTTTTATTCAATGTTGCTCAATCCAGAACCTGTTGAAGATTCTCAGGATCTGCCAATTGGCTTAATTAATACAGTTAAACGCAGCTTACAACCAGCAGTGATTGTTGATGCCACGATGCATCCGCAATTAATCAACGATTCTTACATTCAACAACAAAAGCCCAAAAGTATCTTGTGCAGCCCAATTTTGCATCAAGGTAAATTGCTTGGCGTGTTGTACTTAGAAAATAATTTAGCAACTGGAGCCTTTACCAGCGATCGCGTCGAACTACTTAATCTCCTCTGTGCCCAAGCAGCCATTTCTCTAGAAAATGCGCGACTTTATGAGCGAGAACAGGAAAAATCCCAATCGTTAGAAGCATCACTAATACAATTAAAACGGAGTGAAGCATCTTTAGCTAAAGAAAGAGAGTTCTTAAATGCCATCATTGAAACTATTACCGATGGAATTGTGGTTTGTGATGCTAGTGGCAAATTGACTTTATTTAACAAAGCAACTCATGAGTTTCATGGCTTACCAGTAGAATCATTACCACCAGAACAATGGACAGAACACTTCGATCTCTATCAGCCTGATGGACAAACACCCCTAGCTGTAACAGAAATTCCTTTATTTCGCGCTTTTCAAGGGGAAATAGTCGAAAATGTCGAAATGATCATTGCACCGAAGCATGGTTCTAAGAGAATTTTGTTAGCAAGTGGACAAGCAATCATTGATGCTTCGGGTAACAAACTTGGTGCAGTGGTTATAATGCGAGATATTAGCGATGCTCATCGGCAAGCTATGGAACGCAAACAATCAGAACTTGCTTTACAGCAAAAGTCAGTTGATTTGCAACAAGCGCTAAATGATCTACAAAATGCCCAATTACAAATAGTTCAAAGTGAAAAAATGTCTGCCTTGGGTAATTTAGTTGCTGGGGTAGCTCATGAAATGAATAATCCTTTAGGTTTCATTGCTGCTAGTCTTAAACAAGCTAAACCCACAGTTGCTGATATTGTTAAGCATCTCAGGTTATATCAAGAAAGCTTCCCTAATAAAAGTGATGAAATCGTTGAACATGCTGAAGATATTGATTTAGATTATAGCTTAGAAGACTTGCCAAAAGTGATTGATTCTATGTCTATGGCGTGCGACAGACTCAAAAATATCAGCACCAGCTTAAGAACTTTCTCCCGTGCTGATAGAGATTATAAAGTACCGTTTCATATCCACCAAGGCATTGATAGCACAATTTTAATTTTGAAACATCGTTTGAAGGCAAACGAACAGCGTCCCGCAATTGAAGTAATCAAAAACTATGGAAATCTACCTCAGATTGAATGTTTTCCTGGACAATTAAATCAGGTGTTTATGAATCTTTTTGCTAATGCTATTGATGCCTTAGAAGAATCGAATCATGGACGTACATTTGAGGAGATTCAGCTAAATTGCAATTGCATTACAATTACAACTTCAGTAGAAGATAAGTGTGTAAAAATTATCATTACTGACAATGGTAACGGAATTAATGAATTAGTTCAACAAAAGATTTTTGACCATCTATTTACTACAAAAGCTGTCGGTAAAGGGACGGGTTTAGGGTTAGCGATCGCTCGGCAAATTATCGAAGAAACTCACAACGGCAAATTGAGTTTTAATACTGTTTTAGGTGAAGGTACAGAATTTATTATAAAAATACCAGTATAATTTCTGTCTTGAATGTTAAACGGCTTCAGATATCTGGGAATACTAAACCTGGAAATCTTCAGCATTTAGCAATATGGTTAGCACAAGAGCCAATATTCCCGGATATCGCATCAGCGAAGAACTCTACAACGGTTCCAGAACCCTAGTTTATCGTGGTTATCGAGATAATGACTCATTACCTGTAGTTATTAAACTGCTGAAAAATCCTTATCCGGCTTTGGGCGAATTGGTGCAGTTTCGCAATCAGTACACCATTGCCAAAAATCTTAACTCGCCTCTAATCATCGCCACCTATAGCCTAGAACCCCATCAAAATGGCTATGCACTGGTGATGGAAGATTTTGGGGGGATTTCTTTAAAAGAATATTTCACTCGTGTAGAGACGTTACGCGCAACGTTTCTACACGAGTTTTTAGAAATAGCGATCGCACTCTGCAATGCCTTAGACATACTCTATCGAGAGCGGATTATTCATAAAGACATCAAACCCAGTAATATTTTAATTCATCCCGAAACCAAACAAGTTAAATTAATCGACTTTAGTATTGCATCTTTACTACCACGAGAAACGCAAAGCATCCTCAGCCCCAATATTTTAGAAGGAACAATCGCTTATATTTCTCCAGAACAAACTGGCAGAATGAATCGTGGAATTGACTATCGGACTGACTTTTATTCTTTAGGTGTAACCTTCTACGAATTACTCACTGGAGTTTTACCATTTCTATCAAATGATGCGATGGAATTGGTACATTATCATATTGCTAAATCAGCGCCTTTGGTTCATGCAGTTAACCCAAAAGTTCCATCTATACTCTCAGAAATCGTCAGCAAATTGATGGCGAAAAATGCAGAAGATAGATATCAGAGTGCATTAGGACTGAAATTTGATTTAGAAAATTGTTTACATCAGCTAAAAGAAACTGGTACGATAAATGACTTTGAGATTGCGCGAAGGGATCTGTGCGATCGCTTCATCATTCCTGATAAATTATATGGACGAGAAACCGAAGTAGAAACGCTACTCCAAGCATTTGAAAGAGTCAGCCTTGGTGCAACAGAAATGATGCTGGTTGCTGGTTTTTCCGGGATTGGTAAAACAGCAGTTGTCAATGAAGTTCATAAACCCATTGTTAGACAACGCGGTTATTTTATCAAAGGGAAATTTGACCAATTTCAACGGAATATTCCCTTTAGTGCATTTGTGCAAGCATTTCGGGATTTAATGGAGCAATTATTAACTCTAAGCGATCCTGAAATTAAAAAATGGAAAAGTAAAATATTGTCGGCTGTCGGTGAAAACGGACAAATAATTATTGAAGTCATCCCCGAATTAGAAATAATTATTGGTCAACAATCACCAGTACCAGAATTATCAGGAAGTGCCGCCCAAAATAGATTTAATTCATTGTTCCAAAAGTTTACACAAGTCTTTACCAGTGCTGAACATCCATTAGTAATATTTTTAGATGATTTGCAATGGGCAGATTCGGCATCGCTGAATTTAATACAATTATTAATGGCTGATACAAGTCATCTTCTTTTCATAGGTGCATATCGTGATAACGAGATCAATCCAGCCCATCCCTTAACCTTGACTTTGAGTGAAATTCAGAAAACAAATGCAACGATAAATACAATTATTTTAGCTCCACTCAGTCAAATACAAATAAATAAATTAGTTTCTGAAAGCCTGAAATGTTCAGAAGATTTATCCCTGAGTTTTTCTAAGTTAATATATCAAAAAACTCAAGGCAATCCATTTTTTGCTACCCAGTTTCTTAAAGCCTTACATCAAGATGGACTGATTCTATTTGATTTTGAATTAGGCTGTTGGGAATGTGACATTGCACTCGTAACTCAGCAAGCCGTTACAGATGATGTTGTTGCTTTTATGGCATTTCAATTACAAAAACTGCCTTCCTCAACTCAAAATATATTGCAATTAGCTGCTTGTATTGGCAACCAGTTTGATTTAATAACTTTGGCAATTGTTTCAGAACAACACCAAATCAAAACGGCGACTGATTTATGGAAAGCTTTACAACAAGGGTTGATTTTACCAATTAATGATATTTATAAATATTATCAGGAAGAGAGTAATGATAAATTGGTGCAGGAAAATGATAACTATGGTAAACAAATAGCTAAATATAGATTTTTACATGACAGAGTACAGCAAGCGGCTTATTCCCTGATTCCTGAGCATCAAAAAACAGCAACGCATCTGAAAATTGGACAGCTACTCGTCGAAAATTACTCTTTGATAGAACAAGAAGAAAAACTGTTTGATATCGTCGAGCATTTGAACAAGGGACAGGAATTAATTACTCAAGCAAATGAACGAGAAGCATTAGCAAAAATTAACTTAAGAGTTGGTCATAAAGCTAGAAATTCCACAGCCTACGCAGCAGCAAGAGATTATCTACAAACAGGAATTGAGCTACTAGATAGTAACTGTTGGGTTCATCAGTATGAATTGACTCTAAACCTCTACATAGCAGCTACTGAAGCTGCTTATTTGAATAAAGAATTTGACAAAATGGAACATCTAGCAGCAGAGGTGTTGCAATCAGCGCAGACAATTTTAGACAAAATAAAAATTTATGACTTAAAGATTCAATATCTTGTGCTACAAAACCGATTGTATAATTCCCTGGAATTAGGATTACAAATTCTAGATGAATTAAACGTTGAGATTACCAGTCCAGAATTAGTGAAAAAAGGCGTTAAATTACCTACACTATCTGATGTTGAAAGTATGCTAGAAATGAGCAATCCCTATAAAATTGCTGCAATGCAAATGTTGATCAGTGTTTTGCCAGCAGTATTTTTAACTACGAACAGATTTGAAGAATTTGTTCTCACACTGATTAACCTGTCTTTAAAATTTGGCAGATCAGAGCTTGCTTGTTATGTCTATGTTGCTTACGGTTGGCTCAAGTGTGGTCAAGGGGAGATCAAAGATGGCTATCATGCTGGGAAAATTGCCTTAAAACTCCTAGAAATTTATGAGAGTCGGGAGTTTAAGTGTAAAGTTCATCTCCTCTTTGCCGCTCATATACAGTATTGGAAAGAGCATTTCAATAACACATTACCATCATTATTAGAAGCATTAAAAGATGGATTAAATAATGGTGATACTGAGTACGCTGGCTATGCTGCAATGCATTTATGCCATCATCTGTTATGGGTAGGTGAATACTTACCAGAAGTTCATGTAAAACAAGAGAAATACATTCACATTGCTGGTAAAGAAATCGCACATGAGTTTTGCAGAGAATTCGGAAGCATTTGGAAACAGTTAACGGAAAATTTATTGAATATCGGGAAAGAACGAGTGTATTTGATCGGTGATAGTTTTGATGAACATCAGAGACTATCTAAACTAATCCACGACAATAGTCATAATCCTTTAGTTGCTGTTTATGTGTCCAAACTAATTCTTCACTATCTTTATGGTGAATATAGTCAAGCTCTCGAAAATGGGAATTTAGCATACCCTCATACCTTGGCAATTCCTGGGGTGTTTTCAGTATTTATCCACAATTTATATTGGTCATTGTCATTATTAAAATGTTCTGAAAATGCTGATGAAGATACACGACAAAATTACTATCAGCAAATAGATCATAATCAGCAAAACCTACGCCTTTGGGCAAATTATGCCCCGATGAACTTTCTGCACAAATTTCATTTGGTAGAAGCAGAACGACACCGCGTATTAGGTAACAAAGTAGAAGCAATAGACTTATACGATCGCGCCATATCAGGAGCCAAAGAAAATGGCTACATCCAAGAAGAAGCACTTAGCAATGAACTGGCCGCTACATTCTACCTGGATTGGGATAAAGAAAAAATAGCTCAACTATATATGCAAGAAGCATATTACTGCTATGCTCGATGGGGTGCTAAAGCCAAAGTCACCGATTTAGAAAAACGCTATCCCCAATTGCTTGCTCCCATCCTCCAGCAAACCCGTTCTCGTTTCTCTACTAATGAAACTATCTTTACTTTAGAGAGTGTCACATCCACTAGTTCCGCCAGTACCAGCAGTAGCGTCTCTGTGGCTTTAGATTTATCTGCCATTCTCAAAGCTTCTCAAGCTATCTCTTGCGAAATCGAATTTGAAAAACTGCTTTCATCGTTGCTTTCTATTCTCATCGAAAATGCTGGTGCTGATAAGTGTGTGTTAATGCTGATGGAGTCCGATAATTTACTGATTCGGGCATTGGCGGGGCTTGAGCTAAAGAACAATGGAAATACCAAAGTTGATTGTTCTTCAATGCTGACGAATCCACAGCCGGTTGAAGAGTCAACAGATATACCAGTTGGCTTAATTAATACCGTTAAACGCAGCTTAAAACCAGCCGTGATTATTGATGCTAGCGTACATCCGCAATTAATTAATGACCCCTATATTCAACAACAGCAGCCCAAGAGTATCTTGTGTAGTCCGATTTTGCATCAGGGTAAGTTGCTTGGTGTGTTGTATTTGGAGAATAACTTAGCCACTGGAGCCTTTACAAGCGATCGCGTGGAACTGCTAAACTTACTCTGCGCCCAAGCTGCCATTTCTCTAGAAAATGCTCGACTTTATGAGCATTCTCAGCAATATGCTCAACAGCTACAAGAGTCTTTTGCCCAATTGAGTGCGAGTAATTCTCGCTTTGAAAAACTTGTAGACAATGTTCCTGGCGTTGTTTATCAATACCAGATATCTGCTGATGGTGTCATGTCTCTGCCGTATATCAGTGCAGACTGTTATGAAATATACGAAATTACAGCCGAGCAAGCGATCGCTAATGTCCACTTTCTCGTCAAAGCGATACATCCAGATGATATCGCAAATCACCAACAGTCCATTCAGGACTCAATACAAACACTAACTCCTTTTGAGTGGTCAGGGCGAATTATTACACCATCTGGAATCATCAAGTGGATTCGCATTGAAGCTCGAATTCAAAAGCTTGCCGATGGAACTCTGGTTTGGGATGGATTAGTATTGGATATTAGCGAACGCAAAGAAGCAGAACTTGCCCTACAGCAGAAATCCTTTGCCTTAGAAAATGCCTTAAACAATCTGCAACAAGCCCAACTCCAAATAGTCCAAAGTGAGAAAATGTCAGCACTGGGCAACTTAGTCGCCGGAGTTGCCCACGAAATCAACAATCCCGTCGGCTGCATTATTGGCAACGTTGGTGCTGTCCAAAATTCTATCAATGACCTATTTGGGTTGATTGACCTCTACAACGATAAATTCCCTCAACCTGGGGCGGAAATTAAAGAGGAATTAGAGACAATCGACCTGGAATATTTACGAGATGATTTACCCAAGTTAATTAGAGCCATGAAAGATGGCGGCGATCGCATCAAATCCATCAGCAAGAGTCTTCGCACCTTCTCCCGTGCCGATAGCGACCAAAAACAAACCTTCAATCTTCACGAAGGCATTGATAGCACGATCTTGATTTTACGTCATCGCCTCAAAGCAAATGAGACTCGTCCGGCCATTGAAGTTGTCACCAACTATGGTAATATCCCGGCGATTAATTGCTTTCCCGGTCAGTTAAATCAGGTATTTATGAATCTTCTTGCTAATGCTATTGATGCATTAGATGAATCTAATCATGGACGTAGTTTTGAGGAAATTCAAGCCAATCTTAACTACATTACCATTCAAACATCGGTCGAAAATGAAAAGGTAAAAATTGCCATTCTGGATAATGGTAAGGGGATGAGTGAATCAGTCAAACAAAAGATTTTTGAGCATTTATTTACTACTAAAGCTGTTGGTAAAGGGACGGGTTTGGGGTTGGCGATCGCTCGTCAAATTGTCGAAGAAACTCACGGCGGAAAATTGAGTTGTAATTCGGTTCTAGGTGAAGGTACAGAATTTATCATTGAAATTCCGGTGTAAATTATTGAACAAAAAGATCCCCGACTTCGTAAAAGTTGTCGAGGATCTGAACCTCTCACAAATGATCAAGTAGGGCTATATCTGGGAATACTAAATCTAAAAGTCTTCAGGATTTAGCAGTATATATGATTAACCCTCTTGTCAATATTCCCGGATATCGCATCAGTGAAGAACTCTACAATGGTTCTAGAACCCTGGTTTATCGAGGGTATCGAGAGAATGACTCATTACCTGTAGTCATTAAACTGCTGAAAAATCATTATCCTGGTTTCAGTGAATTGGTGCAGTTTCGCAATCAGTACACCATTGCCAAAAATCTCAACTCACCTTTGATTATCAGCACTTACAGCCTGGAAGCCTACCAAAATAGCTATACCTTAGTGATGGAAGATTTTGGCGGGATTTCTCTAAAAGATTATTTTACCCATGTAGAGACGTTGCATGTAACGTCTCTACAGGAGTTTTTAGAGATTGCGATCGCACTTTGCAACACCTTAGATATTCTCTACCGGGAGCGAATTATTCATAAAGATATTAAACCCGCCAATATTTTAATTAACCCCCAAACTAAACAAGTTAAATTAATTGACTTTAGTATTGCATCTTTACTACCACGGGAAACCCAAACACTAATCAATCCCAATGTCTTAGAAGGGACACTTGCTTATATATCCCCAGAACAAACAGGAAGGATGAATCGCGGGATTGACTACCGCACAGACTTCTATTCTTTGGGTGTAACTTTTTACGAATTACTCACGGGGGAATTACCGTTTAAATCAAATGATGCTATGGAATTGGTGCATTGTCACATTGCTAAACCAGCACCGAATTTGACCAAAAAAGAGATTCCCCAAGTCCTTTGTGATATTGTCAGCAAGCTGATGGCAAAAAATGCGGAAGATAGATATCAGAGTGCATTGGGACTGAAATTTGATTTAGAAAATTGTTTACATCAGTTACAGGAAACTGGTAGGATTGAGCGTTTTGAGATTGGGCGAAGGGATCTGTGCGATCGCTTCATTATCCCCGACAAACTCTATGGACGAGAAGCCGAAGTAGAGACTTTACTCCAAGCATTTGAAAGAGTCAGCCTTGGCGCAACAGAAATGATGCTGGTAGCTGGGTTTTCGGGAATTGGTAAAACAGCAGTTGTCAACGAAGTTCATAAACCAATTGTGCGGCAACGTGGTTATTTTATCAAGGGAAAATTTGACCAATTCAATCGCAATATTCCCTTAAGTGCTTTTGTGCAAGTATTCCGGGATTTGATGGGGCAGTTGCTTAGTGAAAGCGATCGCGAATTACACATCTGGAAAACTCAGATTCTTCAGGCTCTAGGGGACAATGGGCAGGTAATTATTGAGGTGATTCCCGAATTAGAACGCATCATCGGTAAGCAAGCACCCGCGACAGAATTATCAGGAACGGCGGCACAAAATAGATTTAATTTACTGTTCCAAAAATTCATTCAAGTCTTCACAACTCAAGAACATCCCTTAGTGATGTTTTTAGATGATTTACAGTGGGCTGATTCTGCCTCACTCAATTTGATACAACTTTTGATGAATGAGTCGGAAAGTCGCTATTTATTGATGATTGGGGCTTACCGAGATAATGAAGTTTCACCGGCGCATCCCTTAATGTTGACCTTGGATGCTGTAGCCAAAGCCAAGGCTACAATCAATACCATTACTTTACGTCCCCTCAGCCAAGGTAGCTTAAACCAGCTAGTCGCTGACACCCTCAACTGCCATATTTTGACCGCTCAAACCTTGACAGAACTGATTGGCCTCAAAACAAAAGGTAATCCCTTTTTTGCCACCCAGTTCCTCAAAGCATTGTATCAAGATGGATTGATTCAGTTCGATCTCAACTTGGGACATTGGCAGTGCGATTTGGGAGAGATTCGCACTGTCGCCATATCCGATGATGTCGTGGAATTTATGGCATCACAGTTACAAAAACTGCCCTCTGATACCCAAGATATTCTCAAATTAGCCGCTTGTATTGGCGCACAGTTTGATTTGAAGACGCTGGCGATCGTCTCTCAGCAATCTGAATCTGATGCCGCCGTCGCCCTCTGGAAAGCCTTGCAGGAAGGATTAATCCTCCCCCAAAGTGAACTTTATAAGTTCTATGTGGGCGAACTGGATACAGCCCAAAACACACAAACTGAAACGCTCAATTATAAGTTCCTCCACGATCGCGTCCAACAAGCGGCCTCTTCTCTGATTCCCAAAGAACAGAAACAGTTGACTCATCTCAAAATCGGGCAATTACTTTTACAGAATACATCATCAGCCCAGCAAGTAGAGCAAATTTTTGAGATTGTCGGTCAGTTAAATTGTGGAATCGCACTCATTACCAAGCCAGATGAACGTCAACAATTAGCTCAACTAAATCTCAATGCTGGTCGCAAAGCTAAAGAAGCGATCGCTTATAGTGCGGCTCTACAATATTTCAATTATGGTATTCAGTTAGTCATTGATGATGGCTGGGAAAATGCTAATGATTTGACGCTAGATTTATATCAGTCTGCCGCCGAAGTTGCCTTTTTAAATCATGAATTTGAGCAAATGGAATCGCTGATTAGTATTGTTATTCAGCAAGGAAAAAGTTTCTTAGATAAGGTGAAGGTTTATGAGATTAAGCTTCAGTATTATCAAGTGCAAGGGCAGTTGCTTAAAGCAGTCGAGATTGGGTGTAAAATTCTCCAACATCTTGGAATATCCTTATCTGAATCTGTTACCCCTTCAGAAATTCATCAAGCTATAGAAAATACGTTGTCAATATTGGGAGAGCGCGAGATTGAAAGCTTAATTGATCTACCTTTGATGACTGATCCTCAAGCTTTAGTTGCTCTGAAAATTATGATCAGTCTCACTCCTTCTGTACATCAGTCGTCTCCTCACTTATTTCCAATTATTGCCTGCGAACAAGTTAATTTATCGCTTAAATATGGTAATACATCACTATCAGCACCAGGATATGCTGACTTTGCTATTGTTTTAAATGCAGTATTAGACCAGTTAGAAAAAGGCTATCAATTTGGGCAGTTGGCTTTGAAAATTATAGAAAAGCTGGAAGCAAAATCTGTTCAAAGCATGACTAATTTTAAAGTAGCTACATTTAATAAGTTTAACAATGCATCTGTTCGAGATGCTATCAGCTTATTAAAGGAATCTTATAATATTGGACTAGAAGTTGGAGATTTTGTCCATGTAGTTGTATCAAACTTTTTTCGCTTTTTTTACACCTATTTAAGTGGAGCAGAGAATTTAGAAATATTGCTAAAAGAAATCAAAATATCAGAGTCTAGCTTTGCAGATAGCAAATCTTTCTCGGTTCGATTTAGTATTCTTCGAGTAGCCATTGAACTGATCGCTGAATCTAATAGAAATTCAGATTTAGTGATTGATGAATCCTGGAATGAGGAAAAAATTGTAGCTGCTCTAATCAAAGAGAATGATGAGTTTACACTCCATGAATTTTACCTAATTAAGTTAATTTCTAGCTACTTATTTGATGATGCTCTAGCGGCAGTTAGCAATGCAGATAAAGGAGAGCGCCACCTCAAAGGTGGTACAGGAATGCTATCGGTGTCAGTCTTCTATTACTACGATTCTTTAGCTCGTCTATCTATCTATTCTCAAGTTGAACCTTCTGAACAAGCAAAATTGCTCTTGAGGGTTGATGAAAATCAGAAACACCTAAAAGTTCGGGCCACAGTTGCACCGATGAATTTTCAGCATAAGTTTGATTTAGTAGAAGCAGAGCGTTGTTGGGTTTTAGGTCAGCGATTTGAGGCAATTGACTTATACGATCGCGCGATCGCTGGAGCCAAAGCCAACGAATATATCCAAGAAGAAGCCTTAGCTAACGAACTAGCAGCTAAATTTTATCTTGACTGGGGCAAAGAGAAAGTCGCCGCAGGTTATATGCAGGAAGCCTATTACTGCTATGCTCGATGGGGAGCCAAAGCCAAAACTGATGATTTGGAAACCCGTTATCCCGAATTGCTACGCCCGATTTTGCAGCAGTTTGAACCCTCGGTGACAATGTTAGGCACACTAACAACGATCGCATCTCCCGCTTATTCCCTTCATTCCAGCACTCGCAACAGTTCTTCTAGTTCCAGCATTAATACAACCCTCGATTTTGCTGCCATTATCAAAGCCTCTCAAGCACTTGCGAGGGTGATTCAATTAGAGGATCTGCTCTGCCAACTGACGCAAATTATTCTCCAAAATTCGGGTGGCGATCGCTGTGCGTTAATCTTACCTAATGAGAATCAAGTTTGGGAAGTGCGGGCGATCGCCACACCCACCGCCACCGAACTGTACACCGAACCCCTGGAAAACAACCCCAATATCCCCGTCAAACTGATTCAATATGTCAAAAACACTCAACAAATCGTGGTGATTGACGATTTAGAAACCGATTTACCCGTAATTGAGGATTATTTGAGACTACGCCAGCCTAAAAGTATCCTGTGTTTACCCATTCTCAATCAAGGACATTTGGTTGGTATTTTGTATCTCAAGAATCGTTTAACCAGTGGTGTGTTTACCAGCGATCGCATCATTATTCTTGACTTTCTCTGCACTCAAGCGGCTATTTCTCTAGAAAATGCCCGGCTTTACAATCAAGTCCAACAGACTCTCACCGACTTGCAACAAGCTCAGTTGAAAATTATCCAAAGTGAAAAAATGTCGGCGCTAGGTAACTTAGTCGCTGGGGTAGCTCACGAAATCAACAATCCCGTCGGCTGTATTATTGGCAACGTTGATGCTGTCCAAAATTCCATTAATGACCTATTTGGACTGATTGATCTCTACAACGATAAATTCCCTCAACCTGGGGCGGAAATTGCAGAAGAATTAGAGACAATCGACCTGGAATATTTACGGGATGATTTACCCAAGTTAATCAGAGCCATGAAAGATGGCGGCGATCGCATCACATCCATCAGTCATAGTCTTCGCACCTTCTCTCGTGCTGATAAAGATTACAAAGTAGCTTTTAATATCCATGAAGGTATCGATAGCACGATTCTAATTCTCAAACATCGCCTCAAAGCTAATCAACAACGTCCCGCCATTGAAGTGATAACAAAGTATAGTAATTTACCCCAAGTTGAATGTTTTCCTGGACAATTAAATCAGGTATTTATGAATATTTTGGCAAATGCGATTGATGCTTTAGATGAATCAAATAATGGTCGAGATTTTGCAGAAATTAAAGCCAATCCTAACTGCATTACCATTCAAACATCGGTCGAAAATGAAAATGTAAAAATTGCCATTGTGGATAATGGTAAGGGAATGAGTGAATCAGTAAAATCAAAGATTTTTGAGCATTTGTTTACTACTAAAGCTGTTGGTAAAGGCACGGGGTTGGGGTTAGCAATCGCTCGGCAAATTGTCGAATCAACCCACGGCGGTAAATTAAGTTGTAACTCTGTTTTGGGTGAAGGTACAGAATTTATGATTGAAATTCCGGTGTAAATTTATTGAAAAATAAGATCCCCGACTTCTTCGAGAAGTCGGGGATCTGGACACCGCAGATTTTCACGTTACAAATTATCTGGATCGATACCTCGCTGTTGAAGGCGATCGCGCAAGTCTTGTAGCGCTTCTTGAGCCTGTTGAGTCTGTTGCCCTGCCTGTTCTATGCGTTCATCGGGGGTAAGAAAGCGATCGCCATCTCGATCAAACCAAAATAACCAGTCTCGCTCCCAACCTTTATGAATCCCCGCAGCTACCCCAATTCCCAACTGCAACTCCGGTATCCAAAACTGATCTTGCGACTGCAACACAAATTCATCATCAACCCGTTGATACACTTCAAAGGGAGCGTGATTATCTCGTTGCGAATATTCTGGATTGTAGATGACGTAATACAATACCCCTAAATCCAAATATTTGCCCATTTTAATATCGTATTCTCCACCGTATGTTTGAGAGACGATTTCGACAACCAAAATGGGTGGTGTCCAATTTTCTTCCCAAAGCACATAACTGAGTCTTCCATTCGGCGGTCGTCGCCGTCGTTCTACACCCAAGCTCAAAAAGCCATCGGGGACAATGGATTTTCTTGGTGCAGTTGGGAGGTAGTAGATACCCATGTCTACACCAAAGAACCAATCGGTGCGATCGCTCCAAATTGCGGACAAAATAGATAACAGTAAGTTAGGAATCAGGTTTTGGAGTTCGTTATCCACAGGAGTATCATCAGAATCGGGGAGTTCAGCCGAAGTTGGGAGCAGGGGTAAGGGAATGGAGTATTCCATAGGATAAATTCCCTCGCAACAATAAACCCATTTTACGATCTGGGAATACTAAATCCAGAATTGTCAAGATTTTGGTGGCTGAACAATGACTCTAGTTAGTATTCCCGGATATCAAGTTAGTGAAGAAGTCTACAATGGTTCTCGCACTGTGGTTTATCGTGCAGTTCGAGAAATCGATACCTTCGGTGGGCTTCGCCAACGAGAACCTGTAGCGATTAAACTGCTGAAAAATTCTTATCCTAGTTTCTCGGAATTAGTACAGTTTCGCAATCAGTATACGATCGCCAAAAATCTCAACTCACCCCTAATCATCGCCACCTATAGCCTAGAACCTTTCCAAAATGGCTATGCATTGGTGATGGAAGACTTTGGGGGAATTTCCTTAAAAGAATATTTTGCTGCTGTAGAGACGTTACATGTAACGTCTCTACAAGAGTTTTTAGAGATAGCGATCGCACTTTGCAACACCTTAGATATCCTCTATCATCAGCGAATTATTCATAAAGATATTAAACCCAGCAATATTTTAATTAATCCTGAAACCAAACAAGTTAAATTAATTGACTTTAGTATTGCATCTTTACTACCACGGGAAACCCAAACACTCATTAATCCTAATGTCTTAGAAGGGACACTTAGTTATATATCCCCAGAACAAACAGGGAGGATGAATCGGGGAATTGACTACCGCACTGACTTCTATTCTTTAGGTGTCACTTTCTACGAATTACTCACTGGAGAGTTACCATTTCCATTAAATGAGCCGATGGAGTTATTACATTGTCACATTGCCAAAGCAGCGCCTTTAGTATCTGAAATTAACCCACAAATACCGCCTGTACTCTCAGAAATCGTCAAAAAACTCATGGCGAAAAATGCAGAAGACAGATATCAGAGTGCGTTAGGACTGAAATTTGATTTAGAAAATTGTTTACATCAGCTAAATGAAACTGGTGAAATTCAGAGTTTTGAAATTGCACAAAGGGACGTGTGCGATCGCTTCATTATCCCTGACAAACTCTATGGACGAGAAACCGAAGTATTAACCCTACTCCAAGCATTTGATAGAGTCAGTCAGGGTGCGATAGAAATGATGCTGGTAGCTGGGTTTTCTGGTATTGGCAAAACAGCAGTTGTTAACGAAGTTCATAAACCCATTGTTAAACAACGCGGTTATTTTATCAAAGGCAAATACGATCAATTTCAACGCAATATACCTTTCTCTGCCTTTGTCCAAGCATTTCGAGATTTAATTGGGCAATTGCTCACAGAAAGCGATGCCCAAATTCAGCAATGGAAAAATAAGATATTAGCTGCTGTTGGTGAAAATGGAGAGGTAATTATTGAAGTCATCCCCGAATTAGAAAAAATTATTGGAGAACAGCCACCAGTACCAGAATTATCAGGAACGGCTGCACAAAATAGATTTAATTTATTGTTCCAAAAATTTACTCAAGTATTTACAAGTTTTGAACATCCATTAGTGATTTTTTTGGATGATTTGCAATGGGCAGATTCAGCTTCCCTAAAGTTAATACAGTTATTAATGGCTGATACCAGTTATTTGTTCTTAATTGGTGCATATCGTGATAATGAAGTCAACTTAGCACACCCGTTAATGTTGACTTTGAGTGAAATTGCTAAAACACAAGCACCGATTAATACGATTACCTTAACTCCACTCATTCAAAAGCAAGTGAATCAGTTAGTTGCTGATACACTTAAATGTTTAGATAAATTGGCATTACCTCTTTCTCAATTAATCTATCAAAAAACTCAAGGTAATCCATTTTTTGCTACGCAATTCCTCAAAGCATTGCATCAAGATAGGCTGATTAAATTTAACTTTGACTCAAGCTGTTGGGAATGTGACATAACACAAGTAAGTCAGCAGGCGCTTACAGATGATGTAGTTGAATTTATGGCATTGCAATTGCAAAAGCTACCATCTTCTACACAGAATGTTCTCAAGTTAGCAGCTTGTATTGGCAATGAGTTTGATTTAGTAAATTTGGCAATTGTTTCCGAAAAATTGGAGCTAGAAACAGCTACTAATTTATGGAGAGCCTTGCAAGAAGGGTTAATTTTACCGATTAGTGATGTTTATAAGTTTTATCAGGGAGAGAATCGGCAAGAATCGTTAATGGAAGGTGGGAATAGCCATAAAAAAATAGCTAAATATCGGTTTTTACATGACAGAGTTCAACAAGCTGCTTATTCCCTGATTCCTGATGAGCAAAAAACAGCAACACATCTGAAGATTGGACAGTTACTTTTGCAAAATTTCTCCGAGATAGAACTTGAGGAAAAAGTATTTGATATTGTTGGGCATTTGAATTTAGGACAAAAGTTAATTACTCAACCAAAAGAACAGGAAGAATTAGCTCAACTGAACCTAAAAGCTGGAGTGAAGGCGAGAAATGCTACAGCTTACGGGGCTGCAAGGATTTATTTACAAACAGGGATTGAGCTATTACAGCCAGACTCCTGGCAACATCAGTACAAATTAGCTTTGAATCTCCATGTAGCAGCAACAGAAGCTAGTTATTTGAATGGTGATTTTGAGGAGATGCAACAGCAAGTTGATTTGGTATTGCACGAGGCAAAGACAATTTTAGATAAAGTGAAAATATACGAAATTCAAATTGCCGCACAAACGGCTCGTAGCCAAATATTAGCAGCGATCGCAGTGGGCAGAGAAGCACTGAGTCAATTAGGGGTAGATTTACCCGATGCAACCGATGCAGCCCAAATCGGCAAAGCCCTGCAAGACTTGAAAGAGCAACTCCAGGGCAGAGAAATTTCTGGGCTAATTGATTTACCTGCCATGAGCGATCCCACAGCGATCGCTGCCATGCCACTGTTAGGAATGTTATTTGCCCCAGTGCTTCTGGGAACGCCAAGTTTAATGCCTTTTTTGAGCGCCACAATGGTGAGGTTGTCGCTCCAGTTTGGTAATGCCCCCGCCTCGACAGTAGGATATGCAATTCATGGCATGGTGCTGTGTGCCTTTTTGGGCGAAGTCCAAACTGGCTATGGATTTGGTCGATTATCACTCTTGTTGGTGGAAAAATTGAATGTTCAGGAGATGAAGTGCTTCACTCTCAACCTGTTTGGGGGTTTCATCCAACATTACCAGGAAGCTTTCAGAGCAGTACTTCCGACACAGAAAGAAAGCTACACAGTTGGGATGGAAACCGGCGATTTCCTCTACGCTGGCTACAGCATCCAAGGGTATGCCCATACAGCGCTATTCGCAGGAGTAGACTTGGACACATTATCAGCCGAATTACCTGCTTACAGTGCTGCTCTGGCGCACGTGAAACAAGATTCGTCGCGGATTTATTTGGATATGGAGCGGCAAACGGTGCAGCAGTTGCGGGAACCAGTGAGCCAACCCCATCGCTTAATTGGCCAACTCTACGATGAAACAGTGATGCTGCCGAAGCACCAGCAGGATAACGATCTCACGGGCATGGCCTTTGCCTACAGTGATAAACTACTGCTTGCATATCTCTTTGGCAATTATCCGGTTGCCCTCGACTACATCACCAAACTCAAGTCCTATTTCATGGCCATATCGGGAATGGTTCATATTCCCGTTTTCCATTTTTATGCTGCCCTTACCCACCTAGCACTATTGCCCAGTCAGCCAGAACCAGAACAACGAGAACTGCTAGCCCAAGCCGAAACCCATCAAACTATTCTGCACCAGTGGGCGCAAGATACCCCGATGAACAACTTGCATAAATGGTATTTAGTGGAGGCTGAAAAGCATCGAGTTTTGGGGGAAAAAGCTGGCGCTATTGATTGTTATGATCAAGCTATAACTCTAGCTAAGGACAATCAATTTATCAACGAAGAGGCGTTAGCGCACGAACTCGCAGGTAAATTTTATCTTGATTGGGGTAAAAAGCAATTTGCTCAAACTTACATCACAAATGCTTACTACGCTTATGCTCGTTGGGGAGCAAAAGCTAAAGTTGCCGACTTAGAACAACGCTATCCCGAACTATTAGCAAGCATACTTCAGCAACCACAAATCAGCCGAAATCTAGATAATTCCATTGGAACCTTGTCTGATAAAACTGTCTTTTCTAGTGGTACAAGTATTTCAAATATCCTAGATTTGACAACTGTTTTTAAAGCTTCTCAAGCCTTATCAAGTGAGATACAGTTAGAACAATTGTTATCAACTTTGATGCAAGTAGTAATTGAAAATGCTGGTGCAAACAAATGCGTTTTAATTTTATCTAAGAATCACAAATTAACTATAGAAGCAATTGCCATATCAAAAGCAAGTAATACAAAAATTGACACCAATTCACAGCCATTCTTACCCGTAGAATTAAGTCAAGATATTCCTGTGAGTGTAATTAACTATGTCTCTCGTACCAGTGAAAGCTTAGTCATCGATCATCCCATAGTTCAAACTTCCCTAGCATCTGATCCTTATTTTGAGAGGGAGCAACCCCAGAGTCTTTTGTGTACCCCCATCATCAACCAAGGAAAATTGATTGGTATTCTCTATTTAGAAAATAACTTAACCGCAGAGGCATTTACCAGCGATCGCCTACAAGTTCTCAATCTCCTCACGACTCAAGCTGCAATTTCTTTAGAAAATGCCCAACTTTATGGCAAATTAGAAGATTATTCCCATACTCTAGAGCAAAAAGTTCAAGAACGCACCCAGGAACTAAACCATTATTGCACTGAATTAGAATCAACACTAGAACAACTTTATTCTACTCAAGCCCAACTAATTCAATCTGAGAAAATGTCTGGATTGGGACAGTTAGTTGCTGGTATTGCTCATGAAATTAATAATCCTATTAATTTTATCTATGGCAACTTAGAACCAGCGAGTGAATATGTTGCATCCTTAATTGAATTAAATAATTTATACCAGCAATTATATCCCGAAGCATTGCCAGAAATTGCCGAAAAAATTGCCGATATGGAACTAGAGTTTCTATTGGATGATTTACCAAAACTGCTGTCATCGATGAAATCAGGAGCGGATCGGATTCGTAAAATTGTGCTGTCACTGCGGAATTTTTCCCGCCTGGATGAATCCGAAATCAAAACAGTAGATATTCATTCTGGGATTGATAGCACTCTGTTAATTTTACAGCATCGACTGAAAAATAATAGCAAACATCAAGAAATTCAAGTCATTCAAGAATATGGTCAATTACCTTTAGTTAATTGTTATGCTTCTGCTCTCAATCAGGTATTTATGCATATTATCAATAATGCCATTGATGCCTTAGAAGAAGTAGATGTTAATCGTCAAATTACGATTGTGATTCGGACTGAATTTCTCAAACCACAAAAGGTACTTATCCGCATTGCAGACAACGGTTTAGGGATAAGTGAATCCGTAAAAAATAAGATATTTAATCCATTTTTTACTACGAAATCTATAGGTAGTGCTACAGGTTTGGGATTGTCAACTAGCTATTCAATTGTGGTAGAAAAACATGGGGGACAGTTAAGCTGCATTTCTGTTCTCGGAGAGGGAACAGAATTTATCATTGAAATTCCAGTATAAATTATTGAACAACAAGATCCCCGACTTCGTAAAAGTTGTCGGGGATCTGAATCTCTTACGAATGATGAAGTAGGGCTATATCTGGGAACACTAAATCTGAAAGTCTTCAGAATTTAGCAGTATGGTAAGCAATCTAGCCACTATTACCGGATATCGCATCAGTGAAGAACTCTACAACGGTTCCAGAACCGTGGTTTATCGTGGTTATCGAGATAATGACTCATTACCAGTAGTCATTAAACTGCTGAAAAACCCTTATCCCACTTTCAGCGAATTGGTACAGTTTCGCAATCAATACACCATCGCCAAAAATCTCAACTCACCTTTGATTATCAGCACTTACAGCCTGGAACCCTACCAAAATGGCTATGCGTTGGTGATGGAAGATTTTGGGGGGATTTCTCTTAAAGATTATTTCACCTCTGTAGATCCGCGATATATCGCGTCTGTTCAAGAGTTTTTAGAGATTGCGATCGCACTCAGCAACACCTTAGATATACTCTATCGGGAGCGGATTATTCATAAAGATATTAAACCCAGCAATATTTTAATTAACCCCGAAACCAAACAAATTAAATTAATTGACTTCAGTATTGCATCTCTGCTATCACGAGAAACCCAAGCATTCATCAATCCCAATGTCTTAGAAGGAACACTTGCTTATATATCCCCAGAACAAACAGGAAGAATGAATCGGGGGATTGACTACCGCACTGACTTCTATTCTTTAGGTGTCACCTTTTACGAATTACTGACAGGAGAACTACCATTTTCATCAAAAGATCCGATGGAGTTGGTGCATTGTCACATTGCTAAACCAGCACCCAATTTAAGAGAAAGGGTCAAGAGAAAAGAGATTCCTCAAGTCCTTTGCGATCTTGTCAGCAAATTGATGGCGAAAAATGCTGAAGATAGATATCAGAGTGCATTGGGACTGAAATTTGATTTAGAAGATTGTTTATATCAGTTACAAAAAACTGGTAGAGTTAACGGTTTTGAGATTGCGCGACGGGATCTGTGCGATCGCTTCATCATCCCTGATAAACTCTATGGACGAGAAACCGAAGTATCAACTCTACTCCAAGCCTTTGAAAGAGTCAGCCTTGGTGCAACAGAAATGATGCTGGTAGCTGGTTTTTCGGGAATTGGTAAAACTGCGGTTGTCAATGAAGTTCATAAACCGATTGTCCGACAACGGGGTTATTTTATCAAAGGTAAATATGACCAATTTCAACGAAATATCCCTTTCAGTGCCTTTGTGCAAGCATTCCGAGATTTAATTGGACAATTATTAACTGAAAGTGATGGACAAATCCAGCAATGGAGAAACCAAATATTAGAGGCAGTTGGAGAAAATGGACAAGTAATTATTGAAGTTATCCCCGAATTATCAAGAATTATTGGTGAACAACCAGCCGCCATAGAATTATCAGGAACGGCGGCAGAAAATAGATTTAATTTATTGTTTCAAAAATTTATCCAAGTTTTTACCAGCTTAGAACATCCATTAGTGATGTTTTTAGATGATTTGCAATGGGCAGATTCAGCATCGCTGAAGTTAATGCAGCTATTGATGGCTGATACAAAGCATCTTTTGTTAATTGGTGCTTACCGTGATAACGAAGTCAATCCGGGACATCCATTGATGTTGACTTTGAGTGAGATTCAACAAAACCAAGCAACGATTAGCACGATTACTTTAGCCCCACTGAGTCAAGAGCAAGTAAATCAATTAGTTGCAGACACTCTGAAATGTACAGAAAGTTTAGCATGGACTCTTTCTAAATTAGTCTATCAAAAAACTCAAGGAAATCCATTTTTTGCTACACAGTTTCTCAAAGCATTGCATCAAGATGGGCTAATTGAATTTAATTTTGATTCAGGTTTTTGGCAATGTGACATTGTACAAGTAAATCAGCAAGCGGTTACAGATGATGTTGTTGCCTTTATGGGTTTTCAATTGCGAAAACTGCCACAATCAACTCAACAGGTGTTACAGTTAGCTGCTTGTATTGGCAACCAGTTTGATTTAGAAACTTTAGCAATTATTTGTGAACAATCCCAAATCGAAACGGCTTCAGATTTGTGGAAAGCGTTACAAGAAGGGTTGATTTTACCGATTAGTGATATTTATAAATTTTATCAAAATTCGTCATTAGTCATTAGTCATTTGTCATTAGAAAATAACAACCAAATGACAAATGACAAAGGACAAAGGACAGCTTCATATAGATTTTTACATGACCGAGTACAGCAAGCGGCTTATTCCCTGATTCCCGATGAGCAAAAAACAGCAACTCATCTCAAAATTGGAAAATTACTACTGCACAGTTCCTCGGAAGTAGAACTGGAAGAAAAACTATTTGATATTGCCCTACATTTAAACCAAGGAATTGAGCTAATCACCCAACCGCAAGAACGGGAAGATTTAGCCCGACTTAACTTTAAAGCTGGAGTGAAGGCGAGAAATTCTACAGCTTATACTGCGGCAAGAGTTTATTTGCAGACAGGGATTGACATACTGACAGCCAACTGCTGGCAAGATCAATATGAATTGACTCTGAATCTCCATGTTGCTGCTACCGAAGCCGCTTATTTGAATGCTGATTTTGATGGCATGGAAAAAATAGCAGCACTGGTGTTACAAGAAGCTCAGACGATTTTAGACAAAATCAAAATTTACCAAATTCAAATCGTCGCCCAGACAGCCCAGGGCAAGATATTAGAAGCGATCGCAGTAGGAAGAGATGCCCTCTTTCAATTGGGGGTTGAACTCCCCACTGCACCTGACGAAGCCAAAATTGCTCAAGCCCTACAAACCTTAGCCAGTCTTCAAGGTGACAGAGGGATTGAGGAATTAGTCGATCTACCTGTAATGAGCGATGGCCACACTCAGGCAGCTATGCAACTGTTAGGAATCTTATTTTCACCGATTCTACAGGCAATGCCCGGATTACTGCCCATACTAAGCGCAACTATGGTGAGTTTATCACTCCAGTTTGGGAATGCAGCAGGATCAACGGTGGGGTATGCGATTCACAGTATGGTGTTGTGTGCTTTTTTGGGAGAAGTGAAATCAGGGTATGGCTTTGGGCGATTAGCAATCAACTTGCTCGATCGATTTAATGTTGGGGAATTCAAGTCTAAAGTTCTACTTCTGTTTGCAGCCTGGGTTCAACATCATCAGGAATCTCTAATAGCAACGATGTTGACGATGAAAGATGGCTATGCAACTGGTATGGAAACTGGTGATTTTCTCAACGCTGGCTACAACTCCCTCAATTACTTCATTGCCAAACTTTTTGCTGGGGTAGAACTGGACATTTGGGAACCCGAAATAGCAGCTTACAGGGCTGTCTTAATACAGATAAAACAACATTCTGCCCTGACTTATTTGGATATGATGCAGCAGACTGTGGAGAACTTGAGGGAAGCCAGTATTCTGTCGGATTGCTTAATTGGCAGTGCCTACGATGAAACGGTGATGATTCCTAAGCACCATCAAGACAAGGATCTCACAGCGATCGCTATTGCTTACACTTACAAACTGATGCTTGCCTACTTTTGTGGTAACTACACGGTTGCCCTAGACTATAACGCCCAAGCCAAACAGTATTTAATGGCAGTATCAGGGATGATTTTTATTCCCATTTTTCATTTCTATACAGCCCTGACGTATTTGGCACTCTTGTCCACACAGCCAGAGTCGGAGCAAGGCGAATTTCTCCTCTTGGTGGAAACCCATCAAACTATTTTGCAACAGTGGGCGGAAAATGCCCCGATGAATCATCTGCATAAATGGTATTTAGTTGAGGCAGAACGGCAACGGGTTTTTGGCAATAAAGCCGAAGCAATTGAACATTACGATCGCGCCATCATTGCAGCCAAAGAAAATGGTTATATTCAGGAAGAAGCGCTGGCTAATGAACTAGCCGCAAAATTTTACCTCCACTGGGGTAAACAGCGCATTGCCCAGGAATACATGATTGAAGCCTACTATGGCTATGCTCGTTGGGGCGCAAAAGCCAAAGTCGCCGACTTGGAAAAACGCTATCCTCAACTCCTCGCCTCCATCCTCCAACAAACCCGTTCTCCTCTGTCAACTAACGAAACTATCTTCGTTTTGGGGAGTGTCACATCCACTAGTTCCCCTAGTTCCAGCAGTAGCAGCGTCTCTGTTGCTTTAGATTTAGCCGCTATTTTCAAAGCTTCCCAAACGATCTCAAGCGAAATCGAACTGGAAAAACTACTTTCATCGTTGCTTGAAATCGTCATTGAAAATGCTGGGGCTGATAAGTGTGTCTTAATGCTTTTGCGATCCGAACGCCTGCTGATCGAAGGGTCAATTACCCTGGGGACGCAGCCCGTCGTGTTGCAGCGCCTTCTGGTTGAGGATAGTCAGGATATTCCCCTGAAGCTGATTTACAAAGTCAAACACAACAGGCAGACTATTGTGCTATTTGATACAACTGGCGATCCCACCTTAGCCAATGACCCCTATATCCTTCGTCAGCAGCCTAAGAGTATCTTGTGTAGTCCCATTTTGCATCAAGGGAAGTTACTGGGCATTTTATATCTAGAAAATAATTTAGCAACGGGGGCGTTCACGAGCGATCGCGTTGAGCTGCTCAACTTACTCTGCGCTCAAGCTGCCATTTCCCTAGAAAATGCCCAGCTTTATGAGCGATCGCTAAAATATGCTCAACAATTAGAGGAGTCATTCGCCGAATTGAGCGGGAGTAATTCTCGGTTTGAGAGACTTGTAGATAATGTTCCTGGGGTTGTTTATCAATACTCCATAAGTGCCGATGGGGTCATATCGTTGACCTATATTAGTGCCAACTGTTACAGCCTGTTAGAAATTACCCCAGAGCAAGCCATGTCCAATTGGCAGTTTTTCGACAATCTGGTGCATCCAGATCATGTCTTGAGTTATCAGCAGTCCAACACTGAAGCCCTTCAAGCCCTATCTCCCTGGCAATGGTCAGGACAAATTATTACACCCTCTGGAATTATTAAGTGGATACACGGAGAATCACGCATCCAAACATCTGCTGATGGATCTATGGTTTGGGATGGATTATTTCTGGATATTAGCGAACAGCAAGCTGCACTTCGTCAACGTCAACTTGCAGAACTTGCCTTACAGCAGAAATCCCTTGCATTAGAAAATGCCCTGAACGATTTGCAGTACGCCCAACTCCAAATAGTTCAAAGTGAAAAAATGTCAGCCTTGGGGAACTTAGTCGCCGGAGTTGCCCACGAAATCAACAATCCCGTTGGCTGTATTATTGGCAACGTTGGGGCTGTCCAAAATTCCATTAATGACTTATTTGGGCTGATTGACCTCTACAACGATAAATTCCCTCAACCTGGGACTGAGATTGAAGAGGAATTAGAGACAATCGACCTGGAATATTTACGGGGTGATTTACCCAAGTTAGTCAGAGCCATGAAAGATGGAGGCGATCGCATCAAGTCTATTAGCAAAAGTCTTCGTACTTTTTCGCGTGCTGATAGCGACCAAAAACAAACCTTCAACCTCCACGAAGGGATTGATAGCACCATCTTGATTTTACGCCATCGCCTCAAGGCTAATGAGAATCGTCCAGCCATTGAAGTTGTCACTAACTACGGTAATATCCCGGCAATTGCCTGTTTCCCTGGACAACTCAACCAGGTATTTATGAATATTTTGGCAAATGCCATTGATGCATTAGATGAATCAAATAATGGTCGCACTTTTGCAGACATTCAAGCCATTCCCAACTGCATAACCATTCAAACATCGGTCGAAAATAAAAAAGTAAAAATTGCCATTACTGATAATGGTAAAGGGATGAGTGAGTCAGTCAAACAAAAGATTTTCGACCATTTATTTACTACAAAGGCTGTCGGGAAAGGAACAGGGTTAGGATTAGCGATCGCCCGACAAATCGTAGAATCAGCCCACGGCGGTAAATTAAGTTGTAACTCCGTTCTGGGTCAAGGTACAGAATTTATCATTGAAATCCCGGTATAATTTATGTCTTGAACGTCAAAGGACTTTAGATATCTGGGAATACTAAATCTGAAAGTCTTCAGGATTTAGCAATATGGTTAGCACTCTTGTCAGTATTCCCGGATATCAAATTAGTGAACAACTTTATAACGGTTCCAGAACCCTAGTTTATCGTGGTTATCGAGAAACTGGCTCATTACCAGTAGTGATTAAACTGCTGAAGAATCCATATCCGAGTTTCAGTGAATTGGTACAGTTTCGCAATCAATATACCATCGCCAAAAATCTCAACTCACCCCTAATCATTGCCACCTACAGCCTAGAACCCTATCAAAATGGTTATGCGCTGGTGATGGAAGATTTTGGCGGGATTTCTTTAAAAGATTATTTCACCTCTGTAGAAGCCTTACAGGGAAAGCCTCTACAGGAGTTTTTAGAGATTGCGATCGCCCTCTGCAATAGCTTAGACATATTGTGTCGAGAGCGGATTATTCATAAAGATATTAAACCCGCCAATATTTTAATTAACCCCCAAACCAAACAAGTTAAATTAATTGACTTCAGTATTGCATCTTTACTACCACGGGAAACCCAAACGCTAGTTAATCCTAATGTCTTAGAAGGGACACTTGCTTATATTTCTCCAGAACAAACGGGGAGAATGAATCGGGGGATTGACTACCGCACAGATTTCTATTCTTTGGGTGTAACTTTCTACGAGTTACTCACCGGAGTTTTACCATTTCCATCAAATGAACCGATGGAATTGGTGCATTGTCATCTTGCCAAAGCAGCGCCTTTAGTAGATGAAATCAACCCACAAATCCCGCCTCTTCTCTCAAAAATCGTCAGCAAGTTGATGGCAAAAAATGCCGAAGATAGATATCAGAGTGCATTGGGACTGAAATTTGATTTAGAAAATTGTTTAACTCAAATTCAAGAAACGGGTTCGATTGATAGCTTTGATGTTGGAACAAGGGATCTGTGCGATCGCTTCATTATCCCCGACAAACTCTATGGACGAGAAACCGAAGTATCAACCCTACTCCAAGCATTTGAGCGAGTCAGCCTTGGTGCAACAGAAATGATGCTGGTAGCTGGTTTTTCGGGGATTGGCAAAACAGCAGTCGTGAATGAAGTCCACAAACCCATCACCCGACAGCGCGGCTATTTCATCAAAGGCAAATATGACCAGTTCAATCGCAACATTCCGTTTTCCGCCTTTGTCCAAGCTTTCCGCAGCTTGATGGGACAACTCTTGAGCGCATCTGATGTAGAACTAGCTCGCTGGAAGGAGCAAATTCTGGCTGCTGTTGGTGAAAATGGACAAGTTCTGATTGAAGTCATTCCCGAACTAGAACACATTATTGGTTCCCAGCCCCCGATAGTTGAGCTAGTTGGTAGTGCCTCTCAGAATCGGTTTAATCTGCTGTTTGGTAAATTTATTCAGATATTTACTAAGAAAGAACATCCTTTAGTGATTTTTCTCGATGATTTACAATGGGCTGATTCTGCTTCTTTGAACTTGTTGAAATTGTTGATGAGCGAGTCGGAAGCAGGCTATTTACTAGTACTCGGAGCTTATCGGGATAATGAAGTTTTTCCAGCTCATCCACTGATGTTAACCCTCAATGAGATGAGACAACGAGGTGTCAATCTTAATACTTTAATCTTGGCTCGTTTGGAGGAATCAGATATTACCTGTTTAGTTGCCGATACATTGCTGTGTTCCAATGATATCGCTGCATCACTTTCGCAGTTGGTCTACCAAAAAACTCAGGGAAATGCATTTTTTACAATCCAGTTTTTATCTGGACTGTATGAGGAAGAATGTATTATTTTCAATCGTTTGTCGGGTTATTGGCACTGCAACTTCAGCCAGGTGACGCAATTAGCATTGACAGATGATGTAGTTGCATTTACTACCCGACGATTGCGGAGGCTGCCAGTAGCAACACAAGAAGTATTAAAGTTAGCGGCTTGCATTGGTAATCGATTTGATTTAGAAACATTAGCAATAGTCTGTGAAGCTAGTCAAGATAGTGTAGCAGTAGACTTGTGGCGATCGCTTCAAGAGGGGTTAGTCATCCCAGAAAACTCAACCTACAAGTTTTTCCAAGGGAATGAACATGATATTGAAGATATAGAAGCGATGAATAACCTCACTGTGAGTTATCTCTTTATCCACGATCGCGTTCAGCAAGCGGCTTACTCTCTTATTCCTGACGGTTTAAAACAAGCAACTCACTCCAAAATTGGCAACCTTCTGCTGGCTAATGCTTCGCCGGAAGAACAAGGTAGCAAAATTTTTGCGATCGTTAATCACTTAAATCATGGTTTCGATCTGCATCTAAGCCAGGAAGAACGTTCAGAACTTTTACGGCTAAACTGCATTGCCGGGAAAAGGGCTAAAGAAGCTACTGCCTATGGGGTTGCTGTAAACTACTTTACCGCAGCTGAACGCTGTTTGCCGACAAATAGTTGGCAGCAAGACTATGAAAAGTCCCTAGAGGTTTATTTCAATTTAGCAGAAGCTAAGTATTTGTCTGGAGATTTTCAATCTTCTCTAGCCATTATTGAAACAATTTCTAGCTTTGCCAAACGACAAATTGAAAGAGCTGAAGCCTTTAACCTGGCAATTTTGATGTTCACATTACAAGGTCATTATCTGCAAGCAGTTCAGTATGGACAAAAAGCATTATCTTGCTTGAATTTTGATTTATCAGAAATAGACTTACCAGAGAAACTTGAATCATCCCAAAATGAGATTCAATTAAAATTAGCCAATCGCCAGCCAGAGGATCTGGTCAATGAACCAGAAGCTACCGATCTAGAGAAGCACTTGATTATCAAAATCCTCAATAATTTAATCGTACCAGTTTATGTTCTACAGAAGGGAGAACTATACTTTCTCGTTGCGTTATCAATGGTTTCAGTATCTCTCAACTTTGGCGTAATAGCTGAATCAGGAAACGGATTTTCTGCCTATGGAATGTATTTGGGATATTATCAGCGTGACTATCAATCTGGCTATGAATTTGGAGTCCTCGCAGAAAGTTTAGCCAAACGATTTAAGCAAGCCGATAATCTATGCAAAGCTTGCTATATGCTTGGCAACAATCTCCTTTCTTGGGTGCGTCCTCTGCGTAGCTCAGGTTCGATTTTTGATGAAGGATTAATCGCTGGACTACAGTCTGGAGAGATGGTTTACTCAGGTAATCTTTTGATGTACAAGCTGCTCAATTCATTTTATGCAGGAGACAGCGTATTAGAAGTTCAGCAAAATCTTCCTGAATATTTAGGGTTTTGTGCTAAGAAACTTAACTATCAACTGGCTGTGGATGTGATCGCGGGATTAAATATTTGGCTGGCTGAACTTACAGCTTTTCCTGCGGAGAATCTCCCAACTGAGCAGCAGCATATTGAATCTTGTAGAGTCAATAACAGCGACTATGCAATTTGCCATTATTTACTCCTCAAAACTAAAGTTCTATGTTTTTACGGACGCTATAGTGAGGCTGTGGAAGCAGCACAGGGGGCTGAAGAACTTGTTGGGACTATTACTGGAAAATACCAAGTTGCAGCCATCAATTTCTATCAATCTATTGCGATCGCAGAATACTGTCGAACTCATGCTCTAGGTTTAGACAATAGTTACATTCAAAAAGTTGAATCAAACCAAGTTCAACTCAGTCTCTGGGCAATTAGTTGCCCGGAAAACTTTGCTCATAAATACGATCTAGTTAATGCTATTTTAAGTATTTTATCAGGACAGAAAGCAGAAGCAATTGAACTGTTCGATCGCGCCATTGCTGGAGCCAAAGCCAACGCATATATCCAAGAAGAAGCCTTAGCAAATGAACTTGCCGCCAAATTCTATCTTGACTGGGGTAAAGAGAAGGTGGCCGCTGGATATATGCAAGAAGCCTATTATTGCTATGCCCACTGGGGAGCCAAAGCCAAAACTGATGATTTGGAAAACCGTTATCCAGACTTGCTTTGCCCTATTTTGCAGCAGTCCGACCCCTCTATGATAATGTTAGGCACACTATCAACGATCGCATCTCCCGCTTATTCCCTTCATTCCAACACCCGCAAAACTTCTAGCAGTTCCAGCATCAATACAACCCTCGATTTTGCTGGCATTATCAAAGCCTCCCAAGCACTTGCGAGGACGATTAAATTAGAGGATCTGCTCCACCAGCTTACCCAAATTATTCTGCAAAATTCGGGTGGCGATCGCTGTGCCTTAATTTTACCCAATGAAAATGAAGTTTGGGAAGTGCGGGCGATCGCCACACCAAGCGAAACTAAACTCTACTCCGAACCCCTGGAAAATAACCCCAATCTCCCCGTCAAACTGATTCAATATGTCAAAAACACTCACAAAGTTGTGGTAATTGACGATTTAGAAACCGATTTACCCGTAATTGATGATTATTTGAGACTACACCAGCCGAAAAGTGTCCTGTGTTTACCCATTCTCAATCAAGGACATTTGGTTGGTATTTTGTATCTCAAGAATCGCTTAACCAGTGGTGTGTTTACTAGCGATCGCATCATTATTCTCGACTTCCTCTGCACCCAAGTGGCTATTTCTCTAGAGAATGCCCGGCTTTACAATCAAGTCCAGCAGACCCTCACCGACTTGCAAAACGCCCAATTACAAATAGTCCAAAGTGAGAAAATGTCGGCGCTGGGTAACTTAGTCGCCGGAGTTGCTCACGAAATCAACAATCCCGTCGGCTGCATTATTGGCAACGTTGATGCTGTCCAAGATTCTATCAATGACCTATTTGGACTGATTGACCTCTATCAAAAGGAACTCCCGCAACCCAGCCCCACCATTGCAGAGGAATTAGAGACAATCGACCTGGAATATTTACGGGGTGATTTACCCAAGTTAATCAGGGCGATGAAAGATGGAGGCGATCGCATTAAATCTATCAGTAAGAGTCTCCGCACTTTTTCGCGTGCTGATAGCGACCAAAAACAAACCTTCAACCTTCACGAAGGGATTGATAGCACCATCTTGATTTTACGCCATCGCCTCAAAGCTTCGGAAACTCGTCCAGCCATTGAAGTTATCACCAACTACGGTCAGATTCCAGCAATTGCCTGTTTCCCTGGACAACTCAACCAGGTATTTATGAATATTTTGGCAAATGCCATTGATGCTTTAGATGAATCAAATAATGGTCGCACTTTTGCAGACATTCAAGCCAATCCCAACTGCATAACCATTCAAACATCGGTCGAAAATGAAAGGGTGAAAATTGCCATTCTGGATAATGGTAAAGGGATAAGTGAGTCAGTCAAGCAAAAGATTTTTGACCATTTATTTACTACAAAAGCTGTCGGTAAAGGTACGGGTTTGGGGTTAGCGATCGCACGGCAAATTGTCGAATCAACTCACGGTGGTAATCTGAACTGCACTTCTGTACTGGGACAAGGAACAGAGTTTGTCATTACCTTACCAGTTAAAACTGTGGCATTGGATTCATAAGCGATCGCTAAAAAGTTTCTAGCTCCGTAAGTCAATACCCTTGGCTTTTTAAGACAGGCAGGGGGAGAGAAAAATAACCCAAGCGCAATAAAAAATTAATATACAGCGTATTGCAGGTAAATGAAGTACACGGGTAGGGGCACAACATGTTGTGCCCCTACGATGATCTGTACCTCACCAAGTTCCAATCTGCTGTATCTGGGAACAATAAATCTGTAAATCGTCAAAACTTGGCTTTTAATTGCCAGAGGGAAGGAATTATAAAATGTCTAATTGGCAAAACTTTTGCTCTTTGTGGGAGCGAGTTCGATATGGTCTGATTTTCCTGACAGCCCTCTGGTTCAGCTTAGGGATTCCGGGTTGCAGTTTCTTGCCACCCAATTCTCAAACCTCTTCATTGCCTGTGCAGACACAAAGTGGAAGCTCAACTCCACAGCGTTTTGACGGCATCACAATTAACTTTGCTAGTCAGGCTGATCTCTCTCCGACTGGAATTGAGCCACATATCTCCAAATTTGAAGCGCAAACTGGCGCAAAGGTTAATCTGACTCGTGTCTCAAATCGAGATGTGTACAAGACTCTCTGGAAAGATTGGTCTAGTGGTGCTTCTAAGTATGATGCAGCAACTTTAATTTCTCAGTGGATGGCAGATTTTGCCAAGGCTGGTTATTTGGAAGACCTAACGCAACGAGTCCAGACTGATACCGCCCTACAATGGCAGGATGTTGCGCCCTTCTTCCAAAAATTCAATGCTACTTACCAGGGACGAATCTACGCAATGCCTCTGGATGGCGACTTTCACATGGCTTACTTTCGTCAAGACCTCCTGGAACAGGCAAAATTAGAACCGCCCGCCACTTGGGAAGAGTATCTAGCAATAGCCAAGCGATTTCATGGAAAAGACCTTAATGGTGATGGTCAACCTGACTATGGATCTTGCATTGACAGAACTTGGGATAGGCAGAATGCTGCTTCCTTCTTTTGGTCAATAGTCAGTCCTTTTGTTCAAAGTCAGGGAACTACCCAAGGGACATTTTTTGATCTAGAGACAATGAAACCCCTAGTCAATAATCAAGCCTTTGCTAGAGCATTGGACATTTTCAAACAAGAAAGGGATTATGGATCTCCCAAAGTGACAACCCCACGCAACCTTGCCAAAGAATTATTTATTAGAGGACGATGTGCCCTTAGCGTTTATTGGGGTGACATTGGGACTATGGCAATTAGTCCAGCTATTTCTAAGGTAATTGACAAAGTTGGTGCAACCATTACCCCAGGCACAACCCAAATCCTCGATCGCAAAACTGGCAAGTTAGTCACCTGTGATAAGTTTACCTGTCCATATAGTATTCAAGGAGTCAACCACGCTCCTTATGCTGCTAGTGGTGGGTGGGTTGGTCTTGTCAATGCCAAAGCTAATTCCAAAGTGAAAGATGCAGCATATTCGTTTCTCTCCTTCATCAGTCAACCTGCACAATCAAATATTGATGTAACTATTGGGGAAACAGGCTTCAATCCTTATCGCATTTCTCAATTTAATAACCAAGAAGCCTGGATCAAGGCGGGTATGACATCGGGCGCTGCTGACAAATACTTGGGCGGGATTAGTGTCAGCCTTAATAATCCTAATATGGTGTTAGATTTACGCATTCCCCAAAATTACCGCTATCAGATAGAAGTGCTGGGGTCAGTTGTCATTGATTTCTTAACTGACAAGATAACCCGTGAAGAAGCGATGCAACGGATTGAAAAAGGCTGGGAGCAGATTACCAATGAGGTTGGGCGTGAGTCTCAACGCGCCGCTTATCGCGCCAGCCTTGGGCTAACCCCATAAACAGATTTGTTCACCACCAAAACCGTTGGCAATGGAATAGGATTAAGCAATTCAAAATTTAACAATTTCCCTCGTCAAATCATCGAATCAACCCAAAGTGGTAATGCCACTCCTTTTTTACAATCTCAGGGAACAACACAAGGAGCATTTTTTGACTCAGACACCATGAAACCCCTAGTGAACAATCCAGCTTTTGCCAAAGCACTCTTAGCACCCATGATTTTTTCTTTGCGGCAACGCTTGCACTCCTGGAGGAAACTATTCAAGTATCTGCCTGTCATGCTAACAGCATTATGGATTAGCATCGCCGTTTCTGGCTGTAGCCTCTTTCAATCCAATCCCCTAACGCCTTCATCCCCTGGGCTAACACAAACAACTTCCCAAACATCGCCTGCTCAACGCTTCGACGCGGTGAAAATTAATGTTGTTACCAATCCTGGAGGACTTCATCTAAAGGCTGGGACACATATTGCTGAGTTTGAGGCATTGACTGGAGCTAAGATCGAGCTAAAGGAGGTTCCTTTTATAAATTTTCGGAAATTGTTAGAGAAAAACTGGTCTGGCAATGCTTCCGAGTACGATCTAGCTATTATTTTGCCTCAGTGGCAAATCGACTTTGCTGATGCTGGCTATATAGAAGATTTAACCGGTCGCCGAAAATCCGATCCTGCTTTAGAGTGGGATGATATTGCACCCCTATTCCGAGATTTCAGCGCCAACTACAAGGGACGCACCTACGCAATTCCCTTAGATGGTGATTTTCACATGGTTTATTACCGCAGGGATTTGTTGAAGCAAGCGGGGTTAAAGCCTCCCGAAACTTGGGATAATTATCTAGCAGTGGCTAAACAGTTTCATGGCAAAGACCTTAATGGCGATGGGGAACCAGACTACGGCTCTTGTATCGCCAAGGTTGCAAAGGAAATCAGTACAACATTCTCGATCTCATTTTTTGCTTCTTTTCTACAATCTCAGGGAACAGCCCAAGGAATGTTCTTCGATCCAGAGACAATGAAACCTTTAGTAAATAATTCTGGATTTGGTAGGGCGCTAGAACTCTACAAACAAACCGTGAAATATGGAGTTCCCGACGATAAAAATCTGAATCTAGCTACAGCTAGAAAAATATTTCTGAGCGGGCGGTGTGCCATGACCGTTGACTGGGGTGATATTGGCCCCCTCGCTATTGATCAGGCGGTGTCTAAGGTGACAGATAAAGTGGGGGCTTCAATTACACCGGGGACGACTCAAGTGCTAGATCGCCGGACTAACAAACTAGTCGCCTGCGATAAGTTTACCTGTCCTTACGCCATTGATGGTGTCAATCACGCGCCCTACGCTGCTAACGGGGGCTGGGTGGGTGTGGTGGCAGCAAAATCATCACCAAAAGTAAAGGATGCTGCCTACGCATTTCTCTCTTACATGAGTCGGCCTGCTCAGTCCAATATTGATGTTACTCTTGGCGAAACGGGGGTGAATCCCTACCGCATTTCGCAATTTAAAAATTCCGATCCTTGGATTAAATCAGGGATGTCGTTTGAAGCTGCCAACAGCTATTTAGGAGCGATCGGTGTCAGCCTGAATAGTTCAAATATGGTATTGGATTTGAAAATTCCGCGAAGTCAGCAATATATCGAAACCCTTGATGCTATTCGAGCGGATTTCTTAGTGGACAAAATTACGAAAGAGGAAGCAATGCAGCAGATTGAACAGAGATGGGAGCAGATTACCAATAAAGTGGGACGTAAGTCTCAACGCGCCGCTTACCGCGCCAGCCTTGGGCTAACCCAATGATGGGGAAGAATTAACAACCAATGCCAATGCCAATTGTTCATTTGACAGATGAAATGGGCATCTTAGAAATAATTGGGCATGACTGATAATCTCAGTAGTTTGGGGCAGTAAAAGGAGCCACAATAGTGCGAAATTGGAACCTCAGCACAAAAATTATTGCTTCCTATTCAGTGCTAATCGCAGTGATGGCTGGGACAATAGCTTCAGGGATGTACTGGCAGTTGTACTCTAGTCAACGGCAGGCAATCCGTAATCGTCTTTTGGCGATCGTTAGTCTGGCAGTTCCTCAAATTGATAGCGATTATCACGGATTGGTTCTCCAGCGTAGCGATCGCACCTCAGCCTTTTACAAAATTAATCAAGATAAACTTGTATCTATTCAAGCAACTAGTAAAGATATATTACGTATTTATACAGTACGACAACAACAAAATAAAAAATTTGTCTATGTCTTAAACTACGATCCTTCCGAGCAAGGTAAAAGTGTATTGATTGGCATGGATTACACAAAGTCATTAGATGATTTGTCTGTAGCCGTTGCCCGTAACTTACCCTTTGTTGAGCAGGAATTTCACCAAACTGCAAATGGCGAAATTATTCTCTACGGCTATGCCCCAATTACCAATCTTCAGGGTCGGGTGAATGGATTTTTGGTGGTTGAATTAGATGCAAGTTCTGTAGTGCGGCAGGAAATTCGGGTTGCTGGATTTGCTCTGGTAACTTTTTTGGCTGTGTTGTTACTGACTGTAGCTTTAGTGCGTTGGCTATCGCGATCGCTTGTAGTGTTACCCATTTTACAACTCAATACCGCCGCCAAGCAATTAGAAACGGGGAATTGGAATGCAACTCTGGCAAGCAATCGCACCGATGAACTTGGAGAACTTTCCGCATCTTTTAATAGCATGGCCAAACAGTTGCAAACCTCCTTTGCTACCTTAGAACAAAAGGTAGAAGAACGGACGCTAGAACTAGCAGAAGCTAAAGAAAAAGCCGATACTGCAAACCAAGCTAAGAGCGAGTTTCTGGCGAATATGAGCCATGAACTACGGACTCCACTCAATGGCATCCTGGGCTATGCCCAAATTCTCCAAAATGGCGAACCTTTAACAGAACGAGGTAAAAAAGGTATAGATATCATCTATCAGTGCGGCAATCATTTGCTCAATTTGATCAATGATGTCCTTGACATCGCCAAAATCGAAGCCCGCAAATTGGAACTGTACCCGGAAGATGCCTATTTCCCCGCACTTCTGGAAGGCATTGCGGAGATGATGCGCGTTCGTGCTAATCAAAAAGGAATTCCCTTCACCTATGAACCTGATTCTGATTTACCGGTTGGCATTACAGTTGATGAAAAACGTCTGCGTCAGGTGTTGATTAATTTATTGGGCAATGCCATTAAGTTTACTGAAGAAGGTGGGGTGACGTTTCGCGTCAAAACTCACAAATTGGAAACTGGAACCTATCAAATTCGCTTTGAGGTAAAAGATACTGGGGTTGGCATATCAGCAACCGGAATCACGAAAATCTTCCAACCCTTTGAACAAGTGGGTGACATGAAGAAACAAGCAGAAGGGACTGGACTAGGACTCGCAATCAGTCAGCAAATCGTGACGATGATGGACAGTACCCTCAATGTAGAAAGTCAACTGGGAGAAGGTAGCACCTTCTGGTTTGAGGTCGAACTTCCCGAAGCCAAAGAATGGGCTACAAGTCTGCGAACTACCCAGCAAGGGAAAATTATCGGATTTGAAGGCAGCAAAGGGAAAGTGCTGGTAGTAGATGACCGTTGGGAAAATCGCTCAGTTTTGGTCAGTTTGCTAGAACCTTTGGGTTTTGAAGTGATTGATGTCAGCAATGGTCGAGAAGGATTGGCCAAGGCGAAGGAGATTCATCCCGATTTAATTATTACAGATTTAATGATGCCGGAGATGAACGGCTACGAGATGCTACAACAGTTGCGAGAGATTCCCGAATTAAAGCATATTCCCGCGATCGCTTCTTCAGCTAGCGTATTTGAAAGTAACCAGAATGATAGTATCACAGCCGGAGCCAGTGCATTTTTACCCAAGCCTGTAGAAGCCTCAGCACTGCTGAAGTTGTTAGAAAAATACCTGAATCTGAAATGGATTTATGAAGACAATTCCCCGGCTGTGGAATCAGTACTATTCAACTCAAAAGAAACATCTTCATCAAATTTAGACGATATTGTTCCCCCAGCTAATGATATTTTATTGCAATTATATACATTAGCCTTGCAGGGACGTTTGATGGCCATTGAGCAACAGCTAAAAACTTTGGAAAAAGCTGATGAGCAATACCAGCCATTTGTCAAAGCAGTCCGTCAGTATGCAGACAATTTTCAAATTGAAAAAATCCGAACATTTATTGAAAAGTATCTCCCTTGATTAGAGAAAGCAGCAAAAAATTCTTGTAATTCCCAATCCCCTTTGTCATCTCATTACTATTTTTGCCATGATAAAACTCTCTGGAAATTCGATTACATTTGACCATCACGTTACAAACTTGTTGGATAATGGCATTGTTCTGATCGTGGATGATGTGCCAAATAACTTGAAGGTGCTTTCAGACACCTTAGCCCACGATGGTTTTGAAGTGGCGATCGCAACCAGTGGTGAAAGTGCGCTACAACAGCTAGAACATACGACCGTATCTTTGATTTTACTGGATGTAATGATGCCGGGGATGGATGGCTTTGAAACCTGTCAGCGCATCAAAGCCAATCCTAAAACCCAAAATATTCCGATTATCTTTATCACCGCCCTGTCTGAATCGGTAAATAAAGTCACAGGCTTTGAACTGGGAGCCGTTGACTACATAACCAAACCGTTTCAACAAAGTGAAGTTTTAGCAAGAGTGCGATCGCACTTAAAGCTTAACCAATTGAGCCGCACACTGGAAGCTAAAAATATAGAACTACAACAACTTACTGAGCAACTAGAGCAACGAGTCACTCAACGAACCCAAGAACTATTTACATCAGTTGAAGCTTTCAAACAAACTCAACAATTATTGCGCCTAGTATTTGATACCGTCCCGCAGTGGGTGGCGTGGAAAAATCTCAATTCAGTTTATCTAGGTTGTAACGAGGGTTTTGCCAAGGTAGTAGGCTTGAGTTCGCCTGATGAAATTATTGGTAAAAGCGATTATGATTTACCCTGGAGCCAAGAAGAAGCAAATTTTTATCGCATCTGCGATCGGCGTGTGATCGAGTCTGGTCAAGCAGAATTCCATATTATTGAACAGTCGCGGCGAGTAGATGGTAAGCTAATTTGGTTAGATACGAACAAGATACCTCTATGCGATGCCGACGGTAATGTATTCGGGATTTTATTAGTGACAGAAGACATTACTGAACGTCAGCAAGCAGAAGAAGAACTCAAACAACAAAAACAAAATTTAGAACAAGCACTCGTTGAACTTCAACAGGCCCAAATGCAACTGGTGCAAAGTGAAAAAATGTCCGCACTAGGAAATCTCGTCGCAGGTGTAGCTCACGAAATTAACAATCCTGTCGGCTTTCTGGGTGGCAATATTCAACCCGCTTTAGATTACATCAAAGATATATTTGGTTTAGTAGATTTATATCAGCAAAAATATCCCAATCCTGATGCCGAAATTCAAGATGAAATCGCAGCCATTGACCTCGATTACATCCGCGAAGATTTACCCAAGTTAGTCGGTTCAATGCGAGAAGGCATAAAGCGAATTCGAGATATTAGCACTTCTTTACGAACTTTTTCTCGTGCTGATAGCGATCGCCCCATTGCTTGTAACATTCATGATGGTATTGAAAGCACTATTCTGATTCTCAAACATCGTCTGAAAGCTTCAGAAACTCGCCCAGAAATTCAAGTTATCAGAGAATATGACCAGCTACCATTAATAGAATGTTTTGCTGGACAGTTGAATCAGGTATTTATAAATATCCTGGCAAATGCAATCGAGGCAATAGAAGAATCAAATATTGGTCGCAGTTTTGAACAGATTAAAAATAATCAAAATTCTATTACAATTAGCACCAAACTTAGTGACTCTAAACAAGTAATTATTAGTATTAAAGATAATGGTTTAGGGATGAATGAAGAAATTAGACAAAAGATTTTTGACCACTTGTTTACTACAAAATCTGTCGGTAAAGGGACAGGATTAGGATTAGCGATCGCTCGTCAAATCATTGTCGAAAAACATAGAGGGTCAATTACTGTCAATTCAACCCTGGGAAAAGGGACTGAATTTGTACTACAGTTCCCGATTATTTGACTTGATTATGACTAATTTACAGCGTATTGCGGGTAAATGAAGTACACGGGTAGGGGCACAACATGTTGTGCCCCTACGATGATCTGTACCTCACCAAGTAGGCAAGAGGGAAGAGGCAAAAGCTTTTCAGCCAGTGTATCTCACCAATGATTAAGTATGGCTATCTCTGGGAACACTAAATCTGACAGCCTTCAGGATAAGTGCGGTATGAGAGTCAGTATTCCCGGATATCAAGTCAGCGAGGAACTTTACAATGGTTCCAGAACCATAGTTTATCGTGGTTATCGGGACATTGAACAAAAACCTGTAGTGATTAAACTGCTGAAAAATCCATATCCAAGTTTCAGCGAACTCTTGTTATTCCGTAATCAGTACACCATTGCCAAAAATCTCAACTCACCCTTGATCGTTCAAACTTATAGCCTGGAACCATATCAAAATGGCTATGGGTTGGTGATGGAAGACTTTGGGGGGATTTCTCTCAAAGATTATTTTGCTGCTGTACAGCCGTTACATATAACCTCTCTACAAGATTTTTTAGTTATAGCGATCGCACTCTGCGATACCTTAGATATCCTCTATCGCAATCGGATTATTCATAAAGATATTAAACCCGCGAATATTTTAATTAATCCCGAAACCAAAGAAGTTAAATTAATTGATTTTAGTATTGCATCTTTGCTTCCACGGGAAACCCAAGAAATTCACAACGCCAATGCTTTAGAAGGAACTCTCGCCTATCTTTCGCCAGAACAGACTGGACGGATGAACCGAGGGATTGACTACCGCAGTGATTTCTACTCATTAGGTGTGACATTTTATGAATTACTCACGGGACAATTACCATTTATTTCCAACGATCCGATGGAATTGGTACATTGTCACTTGGCAAAAACTCCTATACAAATCCATCAAATAAATCCTAATATTCCCTTAGTTTTATCCGAACTTGTTAAGAAGTTGATGGCGAAGAATGCCGAAAATCGTTATCAAAGTGCATTAGGAATCAAACACGATCTAGATATTTGCCTAAATCAATGGCAAACTACCGAAAGCATTGAATATTTTCCACTAGGAGAGCGAGATATTAGCGATCGCTTCATCATCCCTGAAAAGCTCTACGGTCGAGAACAGGAAGTGGCTCAACTATTAGCTGCCTTTGAACAAGTTAGCACAGGTAGTACAGAAATGATGCTCGTAGCAGGTTTTTCTGGCATTGGGAAAACTGCCGTTGTCAATGAAGTTCATAAACCGATTGTTCGCCAACGTGGTTATTTCATCAAAGGTAAATACGACCAATTTCAGCGCAACATCCCCTTTAGTGCCTTTGTCCAAGCCTTCCGAGACTTAATAGGGCAATTCCTTTCAGAATCAGATGCACAACTACAAACCTGGAAAACCAAAATTCTCAATGCCGTTGGAGAAAACGGACAAGTCTTGATTGATGTCATTCCATCACTAGAGGGAATTATCGGCAAACAACCCCCAGCCACAGAATTATCAGGAACTGCTGCCCAAAATCGCTTTAATCTGCTGATGCAGAAATTTGTGCAAATCTTCACGAGTCAAGAACATCCCTTAGTGATGTTTTTAGATGATTTACAGTGGGCAGATTCCGCATCACTAAAATTGCTGCAACTGTTGATGGAAGGAACCGGATATTTATTAATCTTGGGTGCATATCGGGATAATGAAGTATCACCTACTCACCCATTCATCCTGACTGTAGATGAAATCGTCAAAACTGGGGCAGTAGTTAATACCATTACACTGCGATCGCTAAGTTTAGTGGATATGAATCATTTTGTTGCAGATACACTAAATTGCAACTTATCCCTAGTTCAACCCTTGACAGAATTGGTGGTGCAAAAAACCAAAGGTAATCCTTTTTTTGCCACGCAATTTTTGAAAGCATTGTATGAAGATGGACAGATTACCTTTGATTGGGAAACACGATATTGGCAGTGTGATATTACTCAAGTCAAAGCCTTAGCCCTCACCGATGATGTGGTGGAGTTTATGGCACTGCAATTGCAAAAGTTGCCGAATGAGACTCAAAATGTTCTTAAACTAGCAGCTTGTATTGGGGCGCAATTTGATTTGCAAACTTTGGCGATTGTTTCAGAACAATCACTAGAAGTAACAGCGACTGATTTATGGAAAGCCTTACAAGAAGGACTAATTATTCCCAATACGGAAATCTATAAGTTCTTTATTAAGTCTGACAGTGCATCGGTTTATGATGCCGCAGCTAATCCAACTTATCGGTTTCTACACGATCGCATCCAGCAAGCTGCTTATTCCCTAATTCCCCACTCTAAACAACAAATTACCCATCTAGAAATCGGTACACTGCTACTTCAAAACAGTAGCGAAACCCAACTTCAGGAAAGAATTTTTGATATTGTGGGTCATTTTAACCTAGCCGCCGATCTAATTACCCTGCCTCAAGCCCGCTATGAATTTGCAACCCTCAACTTGCAAGCGGGCAAAGCTGCCAAAGCTGCCGCCGCCTTTGATGCTGCTTTGATGTTTGTTAGCACAGGCATTGAGCGATTACCAGATGGACAATGGCAAGATAACTATCCCTTGACATTGGCACTGCATGATTTAGGCGCTGGAGTTGCTTATCTATGCAGCCAATTTGAGCAAACAGATCGATTAATTGCCTCAATTTTGCAAAATGCTAGCAACTTACTCGATAAAGTTAGTGCCTACGAAACCAAAATATTGGCTGAAATTGCTCAAAGTCAGATGCAGGAAGCTGTTTATACTGCCCTAGATGTGCTGGAACAGTTGGGAATTCAGCTTCCCAAACAACCGACTAAAATCGATGTCTTACTGGGATTAGCGAAAACAAAGCTGATTTTAGGTATGAAAAAAACAGCACAGTTGATTGACTTGCCCAATATGAGCAATCCCAACGCGCTGGCCGTCATGCGAATTTTAACGAGTACTGCATCTGCAACCTATGTCTGTGCCCCCCAGTTGATGCCGCTATTCGTATTTGAGCGGATTAATTTATCAGTTCGCTACGGTAATACGGCCCTCTCAGCCGTTGCCTACGCTTGGTATGGAATGATTCTTTGCGGTGTGCTGATGGATATTGAAGGGGGTTATCAGTTTGGGCAATTGGCTCTGCAAGTGTTAGAGCGTTTTAACGCCACTGATTGCAAGGCACAAACTCTGTTCACGAACTCTACCTTTATCAGCCATTGGTGCGAACCTGTAAAAGACACCATTCCATCGTTATTGGAGGCTTACCAAACAGGGCTAGAAACTGGAGATGTAGAATATGCTACTTGGTCGGCGGTAATCTGTTCTTACAACCAGTATTGGATAGGAAACCACTTGAGCGACACCGAACAAATGATCCGATCGCTGATGGTAGCGATCGCACCATTAAACCAGAAAAATGGCTCGGTTTACCTACAAATCCATCATCAAGCTACCTTAAATCTTCTCGGTGATAGCAACAATCCCAGCCTCTTGTCGGGGGAAAGTTATCAGGTTGCCGACGCTATTCCCATGCAGCAAGCCATCAAAGATAACTCAGGGTTGTTTTTCAGCTATGTTAATCAACAATACTTACATTACTTGTTTGAGGAATATGCTGAAGCCGTTGAAAAATCAAAGCTAGCAAAAATTTACTTTGATAACTGTGTATCAACATTACCCACAGCTGTGCATTGCTTTTATGACTCCTTGGCGCGGTTAGCTATTTATCCAAATGTCTCATTTTCAGAAGGTAAGGAACTCCTTAAGCACGTCAAAGGGAATCAGCAAAAACTCAAGAAGTGGGCATTTCATGCCCCAAGTAATCACCAGCATAAGTTTCTACTGGTAGAAGCAGAACAATATCGGATACTGAAGAAATATTCTGCTGCCATTGAAAAGTACGATCGCGCGATCGCCCTCGCCAAAGAAAATCAATATCTCAACGAAGAAGCATTAGCCAACGAGCTAGCCGCTAAATTCTATCTCCATTGGGGCAAAGAAAAAATCGCTCAAGTCTACATGACCGAAGCGTACTATTGTTACACACGCTGGGGAGCCAAAGCCAAAGTGGTTGATTTAGAAACCCGCTATCCGCAACTACTGGCAACAATTTTGCAAAAACAGCAACCATCTTTTGCTGCCACAGAAACAATAATTCCTATCTCTTCTTACACACTTCAAACTTTGACCTCTAGTAATACTAGCCTCTCAGAAGCCCTCGATTTGTCCACTATTCTTAAAGCCTCTCAATCTCTATCGAGTGAAATTGAGTTAGATAAGTTACTCTCAACTTTACTTGAGGTAATCCTGGAAAATGCGGGGGCTGATAAATGTGCATTGCTCATGCCTTCATGCGATCGCTGGGTAATTGAAGCCCTCTCTGAACTTGAACAACCTGCCACTGTACTGCGTGCCGATGCCCTCTCGCTGCCCTTTGAGGAGCAGCAAATACTACCCATTACCCTAATCAATCGGGTTAAAAATACCCTCACCTTGGCTGTGATTGACAATGCACTCATGGAGCCAACCCTAGCGGCTGATCCTTATATGCTACACCACTCACCCAAGAGTGTTGTCTGTGCGCCAATTCTCAATCAAGGCAAATTGATTGGCATTTTGTATGTGGAAAATAAATTGACGGTAGGAGCTTTTACGCGCGATCGGCTAGAAATGTTGCATCTATTAATGTCCCAAGCGGCAATTTCCTTAGAGAATGCTCGTTTGTACACGGAACTAGAAGACAGGGTGAAAGAACGCACCCAGGAATTAAACCAAAAAAATGACCAACTGCAAACGACTTTAAAAGAATTACATCGCACCCAGACACAGATGGTACAAAGTGAAAAAATGTCGTCTTTGGGACAACTTGTATCAGGAATTGCCCACGAAATTAACAATCCGATTAGTTTTATTCATGGAAATCTGAATTATGTTGATCAACACACACAAGACTTACTGCACTTATTAAATGCCTATGAATCCCACTATCCTTATCCACCTAAATCCCTACAAACAGAACTAGAAACTGTAGACTTGAACTTCTTGAAAGAGGATTTACATAACATATTGAAATCGATGAAAGTCGGTTCTGAGCGGATTCGGCAAATTATTCTCTTATTACGTAACTTTTCGCGCTTGGATGAATCAGAATACAAGGCTGTGAATCTCCATGAAGGCATTGATAACACCTTAATGATTTTGCAGCATCGACTTAAAGCACAGGCAGAGCGTCCAGCGATTGAAATCGTAAAACAATATGGCGATTTACCGTTGGTAGAATGCTACGCCAGAGAAATTAACCAAGTATTTATGAATCTGCTGGTGAATGCGATTGATGCTGTAGAAGATGCGGTAATTAATAGAAAAACCACAGATAACCCGACAATTTGCGTGTTCACTGAATGCATAAATAACAAGATAGTAAGAATTCGTTTTGTCGATAACGGTTCGGGAATAACGCCACAGGTGCAGCAAAAAATCTTTGACCCATTTTTTACTACTAAGCCGGTAGGAAGTGGTACAGGTTTAGGACTATCTATTAGCTATGAGATTGTCGTAGATAAACACAAAGGTCAATTAACTTGCAATAGTACACCAAATAAGGGAACCGAATTTATCATTGAAATTCCAAACGGTATTGGAATATAAGTCACAATAGCGTTTACTGAAAATTCGCAGTGTCCAGATCCCCGACTTCTTTGAGAAGTCGGGGATCTAACTTTTCGTGATTTAGGACTGCTATACTACTAGCAGCAAGAAAAAATTTAATAATAGCTACAATAAAACTATTGAGTATTTTATTAGGAAAATGACAGATTTAACTCCGAATAGCACATTTTTAATAGCAGGAATTGTTTTTATAACGATCGCCGTCATCGGACAATCTAAATTAGGGTTTGTGGAAATTAATCCCGGTTGCTTTGGGAGATTTTTGGCTCTAATTATTGGTATTTCAAGCTTATTCTATGCTTTGGGATTACTCACTTTTTCAACTGAAAATATTGACTTATTAAGAACTTCTTTGACAGAACAAATTAAACAGAGTATACGTTCAATTAATGACCTTTTGCAAGGATCGTAATAGGTCAAAAAAATTTATTTCAGGGTGTATTTAAATAGCTTATACCAATTCTGTATGAAGATGCACAGAATATTATTAAACGAACCGCCAAGTACGCCAAGAGCGCCAAGAATAGAGAGTTACTCATTTAGTGCAG
>NZ_JBALDM010000044.1:0-8698 GCF_036917435.1 Nostoc sp. | reverse complement strand
GACTAATATCGGTCGGAGTTGGTTTCGTCGCCGTCCGCTCACAATCCCCACCCTATGAGTACATTGAGGGTGGGGACTTCCGCGACTCGTTAAAAACAAGTAAAACTATAAAATCTATTATTCTTCAATAGCTGCTGGAATTTCTTCTTGAATTTCCGCAACTACTGGAGTTACTTCTTCAGTTTCCGTGGCTGCTGGAATCTCTTCTTGAATTTCTGCAACTACTGGAGTTACTTCCTCAAGTTCTGCTGCTGGTGGAACTTCTTCTTCAAGTTCTGCTGCTGGTGGAATATCTTCTTCTGCTACAGCATCCGCAGGTGCTGCTGCTGCTGCTGCTGCACCTTGTTGTTTGGCTAGCAGTTGTTCACGATACTTAGCAGCCATTTCTTCTGCTTTATCGTAAACTAAATCCCGGTTTTTAATCATGTCGCCGGGTTCGGGTTCTAGCTGCTTGGTAGATAGAGAAATCCGACCCCTTTCTGCATCCAAGTCAATGATCATAACTTTCACTTCATCATTGACATTGAACACACTGTGAGGTGTATCAATATGTTCGTGGGAAATCTCAGAAATGTGTAGTAGACCACTGACACCACCGATGTCGATGAAAGCACCGTAGGGTTTGATACCACGAACAGTACCAATTACTACTTCGCCGACTTCTAGGCGGTTCATCTTCCGTTCAACCAGCGCCCGACGATGAGATAGAACTAAGCGGTTACGTTCTTCGTCAACCTCTAGGAATTTTAATGGTAAATCTTCGCCTACCAATTCTTCTTTAGGTTTGCGAGTACTGATATGAGAACCAGGGATAAAGCCACGTAATCCTTCAATCCGTACCAATGCACCACCGCGATTAGTTGCAAACACGCCAGAACGAACAGTGGCATCTTCTGCTTGCAGCTGTCGCACGCGCTCCCAAGCCCGCATATATTCAATACGGCGAATGGAAAGAGTTAATTGCCCATCTTCGTTTTCATCGGTAAGGATGAAAAATTCGCGCGTTTCGTTTGACTGTAAGACTTCTTCCGGGCTATCCACCCGGTTAATAGACATTTCTTGTATAGGAATATATGCTGCGGTTTTAGCACCAATGTCAATCAGAGCGCCGCGCGGCTCTATACTGAAAACTGTTCCTGGCACAACATCACCAGGGCTAAAATGATAATCGTATTTGTCAAGTAGAGCAGCGAAATCTTCGTGAGTGAATCCAATTTCTGTAGCGGTTAAATTCTGATTGACCATGCTTATTTGTTCCTGGTTCTAGTCTCCGTAAAGGTTGTGTGACAGGCGTGATGTACTATGTAAGCAGTTCTATGGCAGTTTACACAAAACATTCTTTTTCATCTTAGCGCAGAAACGCTAGTATTAACACATATCTACTCCAAGATTGGAAATTATATCACAATATAAAAATGATTGGTTACTTACTTAGTAGTTAAAACCAACAAAAGGCAAACACAATAATATCCGTTGCCACCACATTTAGTAGCAACGGATACTAACTTCTTTAAATCGGCTTAAAGGTTTGGTAATTTAGGATCTACTTATCTTTTGGTTTCTCAAAGCGAGGGGGTTCCCGAAATGCGATCGCAAAAAAGATAGTACCTATACACAGAGTAAAAATCAAGATGTAAGCAACGCTTTCCATATTATTAGTCCCGGCTATGCAGCTAGTAATTAAAGTTACAATGACTGAGCTATGAGTACTTGGTCAGAGCTTTAACTCGGAACTCAGCACTCATAACTCAGCACTGAAATTAGAGAGCTTCCTTCCGGCGGGTTGATTTGTCACCCACTTTCTGGAAAAGACCCCACTCAACTTGTTCTTCTAGATCCGCATCAACACCAGCAAATACGTCTCGGTAAATTGTCCGAGAGCCATGCCAGAGATGACCAAAGAAGAACAACAGAGCAAATACAGCGTGTCCAAAGGTAAACCAACCTCTAGGACTTGTGCGGAATACACCATCAGAGTTCAAGGTTTCCCGGTCAAATTCAAAGATTTCACCACCTTGAGCTTTACGGGCATACTTCTTCACATCAGCTGGTTCTGTAAATGTTTTACCATTCAAATTACCACCATAGAAGCTGACGTTGACACCAGATTGCTCGAAGCTATACTTAGATTCTGCCCGACGGAAGGGAATATCAGCGCGGACAATTCCATCAGCATCAGTCAAAATCACTGGGAAGGTTTCAAAGAAGTTGGGGAGACGACGCACGGTCAATTCCCGTCCTTCAGAATCTTTGAATACGGCGTGACCTTGCCAAGATTGGGCAATACCATCACCCTTCACCATCGGCCCTGTACGGAATAGACCGCCTTTAGCGGGGCTATTACCGACGTAATCATAGAAAGCCAGCTTTTCAGGAATCTGCGACCAAGCTTGGTCAAGGGTTGCACCTTGAGCAACGGTAGTTTGGACGCGGCGCTGAATTTCTTGACGGAAGTAGCCTTGATCCCATTGGTAGCGGGTAGGGCCAAACAATTCGATGGGTGTGGCGGCGTTACCGTACCACATAGTACCTGCAACAACGAAAGCAGCAAAGAAAACTGCTGCAATACTGCTAGAAAGTACTGTTTCAATGTTCCCCATCCGTAGGGCTTTGTAAAGCCGTTCGGGGGGTCTAACTGTGAGGTGGAATAAGCCTGCAATAATACCAACAACACCAGCCGCAATGTGGTGAGCCGCAATGCCACCAGGGTTATATGGGTTAAAACCATCAGGGCCCCATTCTGGTGCTACTCCCTGGGCAGCCCCAGTTATACCATAGGCATCAGTAACCCATATCCCCGGTCCAAATAGTCCGGTGACGTGAAAAGCACCAAAGCCAAAACAAAGTAGACCAGATAAGAACAGGTGAATGCCAAACATTTTTGGCAAGTCTAAGGCAGGTTCACCAGTGCGGGGATCTCTAAAGAGTTCCAAATCCCAGTAAACCCAGTGCCATACGGCAGCTAAGAATAAAAGACCAGAAAGAACAATGTGAGCCGCAGCAACGCCTTCAAATGACCAAAAGCCAGGATCGCTTGCTAGTCCACCAGTAACGCTCCAACCACCCCAAGATTCGGTAACACCCAAACGCGACATGAAGGGGAGGACGAACATCCCTTGTCGCCACATTGGGTTGAGAATTGGATCGCTAGGGTCATAAACAGCTAGTTCGTAGAGTGCCATCGAACCAGCCCAGCCTGCTACTAAGGCTGTGTGCATTAGGTGTACTGAAATCAGCCGGCCTGGATCATTCAGAACGACTGTATGTACTCGGTACCAGGGTAGTCCCATCGACTACGCTCCTCCTCGATGAGTTAGTTTACAAAGCAATTTTCTTACTGAGATTCTAAGAAACGAAATTCGCCACTCAGAAAACTCTCTCTTGTTTTTTGTTATTGCCAGAGCCATAGTACTACCACGGTTAGTCTTAAAAGTCAGACAGTGTGGGCGCTTTGGCAATGCTTACTCGCTTCGGGAGGTTTACCTTGTAGGGTAGCCACCGCCAAGCAAAAAATGAGAATGTTTTAAAAAGTGTAACTATTGATGGAATTGTTTGCAAGCGTGTAAATTGATGCGATCGCGTAGCATCACAAAGTTTTTTCGCTACCAATAACCGTCACAGATTAAATTTATCTTTAAATTGGGAATTGGGAATTGGGCATTGGGCATTGGGCATTGGGAATTAGGAGTCCTCTTATAGCAATTCTCAGTTGAGTGAGTTACAAGAACCCCTCCCCGCAAGCGAGGAGGGCTATGATGTACCTTGTATGATTAAGAAACGCTATATCTCCCCATGCCCCATGCCCCATGCCCCATGCCCAATTCCCAATTTCTACTGAACCACCAACTGGATATTTTGTAATTGACACTTTGCCTCAGCTGTGTCTAAGCGTTCGATTACCTGTTCAGCGCTCATCAGACGCTTGAGTACTACTTGACCTATGGTAGTACCGGCTGTGACTGGTATTGCCGGCTTCACCTCAACGGTTAAAATCGCTTCTTCAACTCGATAAAGCCATAGCAATTCGTTTTCTTCCACTAAACAAACATTCATTCGCTGAATATCTGGTTGTCGTCGCCATGCGGCTATTTGCCAGAGTCCATCAGATGCCCAGACTCTCGCAACTGTCCATCCCTCAGATAGAAAGAAATATTTCACGGTCTTAGTCTCACTATTAAACTTTCAATCTGCTGTTTACGATATCGTATATTATTTGTTAAATATGTATAACTAATGATAATTTAAATTCAACCTTATTTAAATTATTGTTACTCAAGTTCTAATAAAAGAAATACTTATTTATTTTCATGTAGCTCAGTACAAAAAAATGGCAAAAGTAAGCAAGATAACTTTAAAGGGGAATGATATAAGGGGAAAGAAATTTTTATATTAAATTACTATTCTCTTGACTCTAATTTTCAAATTCATGAACAGTTAATTTCAACACTTTAAATTATTCAATATTTAAAATAATGATATTTTTTCGCATTTTCTAATTATTTATATAGCGGTTCCCATTCAGATGTAGTACAACATTAATAGCGAAGTGTAAGGGCACAGCACTGCTGTGCCCTTACGGGTGTATCTCACTCAACTGAGAACCGCTATATATATTTACAAACACCCAGAGGAGACTTAGATCCCCGACTTCTTGAAGAAGTCGGGGATCTTTTTGTTCAGTATCAAAAAATGGATGAATTAGTAATTAATTGTAAAAATTTCTATAAAACTAGCGAATATATAGTATAGTTGCTGACTTCTGATTACATAAAATTTAACTGTATGACCTGGTTTTCCTTGTCCGTAAAACGGTGGGGTCGGATTACACAATTCCTATCTTTGTTCTCTCTATGTTTATTTTTAGTTGTTAGTTGCACTCCTCGTCCACAGTCAACTACGCCACCATCAGGTTCTGTGAATAGCCCTACAGGTGATGGTCGTATTACTATAGGTACAACAGCGAAGCCGAGAACCCTTGATCCGGCTGATGCTTATGAGTTAGCATCATTGGGCTTGGTGTTTAATATGAGCGATCGCCTTTACACCTACAACCCAGGAAGCACGGAAATTAAGCCCCAGTTGGCTACAGCATTACCTAAAGTTAGTCAAGATGCTTTAACTTATACCATCCCCTTGCGTCAGGGAGTGGTTTTTCACGATGGGACTCCTTTCAATGCCCAAGCAATGGCGTTTAGCATCAACCGCTTTATTCAAAATAAAGGAAAACCCTCATTTTTACTAACTGATGTAGTCGATTCGGTAAAAACTACAAGCGAGTATGAGTTAACTATTAAGTTGAAAAAGCCCTTTGCAGCGTTTCCGTCACTGCTGGCGTTTCCTGGGGTGTGTGCGGTTTCGCCAAAAGCTTACGAACTCGGTGCTGGTAAATTTAAGCCGAATATTTTTGTGGGAACTGGCCCTTACAAGTTAGCCCAGTATGGTACTGATTCAATCAGATTTGATCCGTTTGATAAATATTGGGGAGAAAAACCAGCTAACAAGGGTGTTAACCTCCAAATTCAGACGAGTCCCGTTAATTTGTTTAATGCTTTCCGTACAGGCGCTGTAGATGTGGCTTATCTGTCTCTACAGCCAGATCAAAATCGTAGCTTGGAAGAAGGTGGTAAAAAAGGGGATTGGCAAGCGATCGCAGCTGAGGGTAGTGTAGTAAGTTATCTGGTATTGAACCGAAATCAAAAGCCCTTAGATAAATTAGAGGTTAGACAAGCGATCGCGTCAATCATTGACCGTCCACTTCTAAATGAGCGGGCTTTACTTGGCCAAGCAGATCCGCTTTATAGCATGATTCCCACGACATTGAATGTTTCTTTGCCATTATTCAAAGATGCTTATGGCGATGCTAACTTTGATAAAGCTAAAAAATTGTTAGCTACTGCTGGTTTCTCCAAAGAAAATCCGGCAAAAGTCCAAATTTGGTATCCTTCTAGTTCGCCTACTCGTAGTTTGGCAGCACAGACGCTCAAATCTCTTGTTGATGCCAAAATGGATGGAATACTGCAATTTGAAGTCACCCCTGCTGAAGGGCCAGCTTTCTTTAAAGACATTACCAAAGGTTTATATCCAGGAGCTTTACTTGATTGGTATCCAGACTTTTTAGATCCAGATAATTACGTCCAGCCGTTTTTGTCTTGTGATAAAGGTTCAGTTGCTAAAGGATGCGAAGATGGAGGCAGTCAAAGTCAGGGTTCGTTCTACTATAGCGAAGCGATGAATAAACTGATCGATCAGCAACGCAAAGAACTAAACCCTGAAGTACGTCAGAAAATTTTTGCAGAAATTCAAAAGCAAGAAACTGCTGATGTACCTTACGTTCCCTTATGGCAAAGCAAAGACTATGTATTTGCCCAAAAAGGTGTAAACAGCGTACAGCTTAACCCAACCCAAATTCTGGTTTACCAAACAATTAAAAAGTAGTTAAAAAGTCAAAGTGACAAGAAATTACTCTTTAACCTCTTACCTCTGTGTTCTCTGCGCCTCTGTGGTTGATTTAATTAATTTTTAACCGCAGAGACGCAGAGAAGCCAGTGCGTTGCGGGGGTTCCCCCCGTTGTAGCAACTGGCGTAGCGCAGAGAGAATAAAGATGTTTTACAAGTCATTGATTATTGGCTCTTAATTAAATATGTTTAGTATCTAGTCAATAGATAAGATGCTTTCAAGAATTGAATTTTAAAGTTTGAATTGCTTATGTCTCGTTCTAAAGCTTTACAATATTACATAGTTTCTCGGTTGCTTCTCGCGCCACTTCAGCTATTAACAATCATCACTATTGTCTTTCTCTTACTAAGAGCAACACCAGGAGATCCCGCAGATGCAATTCTCGGTGGACGTGCGCCAGAAGCTGCTAAAGAAGAATTACGAAAACAATTAGGTTTAAACTTTCCCCTGTGGCTACAGTACCTCAATTACTTGGGAAGCATACTGCGTTTCGATTTGGGAACTTCTTTAATGAGTCGCGGACAGAATGTTTGGGACATAATTGGGCAATATTTCCCGGCGACGGTGGAGTTAGCAGTATGTAGTATGGCGGTTGCACTCATCGTCGGAATTGCGGTTGGGACTCTTTCAGCTTCTCGTCCTGGGACATATTTTGATGTTGGTGGACGCTTGTTTGGGATTATCACCTATGCACTTCCCATGTTTTGGGCGGGAATGCTTTTGCAGTTGGTTTTCTCAGTCCAACTCGGCTGGTTTCCCAATTCCAACCGCTTCCCGCCTAATCTTCCGGCTCCCACTACTGTGACTGGTTTGTATACAATTGATAGCTTACTCGGTGGAAATCTCATCCAGTTTTTTACATCTTTGCACCATCTTGCCCTACCGAGTCTCACTTTGGGAATTTTGCTGAGTGGGATTTTTGAGCGAATTGTGCGAGTGAATTTAAAGCAAACTTTGAAAGCAGATTATGTAGAAGCCGCTAGAGCCAGAGGTATTGGTGAAAATAAGATTTTAGTATCTCATGCGTTAAAGAATGCTCTAATTCCAGTAATTACAGTGTTGGGATTAACTTTTGCGTCTCTGTTAGGTGGGGCGATTTTGACAGAGGTAACATTTTCTTGGCCTGGGTTAGCTAATCGACTGTATCAAGCGATCGCCGATCGCGATTATCCCACAGTTCAGGGAGTGCTAGTCTTTTTTGGTGCGATCGTTGTCAGCGCAAGCATTTTGATTGATATTTTAAATGCTTATGTAGATCCGCGAATTCGGTATTAATCTGTTTAATATTTTGTTAATTTTCTTGAGAAATACCACTAGCTAAAATACCAAGAATTTTATTTACATCTTTGAGATAATATTCGCTTAAATCAATGCTCAATACTTGTTCTTCTAGTTTCAAGAATTGCCAAATACTGCCCGTTGTGACTGCGCCGTAAATTATTTTAATCTCAGTCGCAGCTTGCTCATTAAACATTTTAGCTGCTACCATTTCGGCTGCACACTGACCCAAACCCGCATTAATATTTTCTTTTTTTGCTTCTACAACTGTAATTACTGGTGCTGTCAAAATTAGAATTTCTGGAGATTTAGTAATAATAAAATCGCAAATACCGTTTAATCCTTTAGTATTATCAACAGTAAAATCTATCCCAGAAAATAAACTAACTTTTTCGTGCAATTGTCGACGTAAGTCAACTAAAATTGGAGCAATAATTAACTCAGAACGCGCTTTTTCACTATTACTAGCTAAAGCTATTTCCAGGTTATAATTGAGTGTTTCTACAAGTAAGTTACTCGCTGTTAATTCAGGAACGGCAGCGAAAATATCGCGTTTTTCTAATGTGGTTAAACTAAACTCTTGTTTTGCTTTAGCTAAACTAAACTGGCTGTAGTCCATAAAACTACTACTCCGTTATATCAAGCGATCGCCGATAGCGATTACAGCACTTACGGCAGCTATGAGGTACATCCTCAAAGCTGAAAGCTATGATAGCAGAGGGGCAAGAGGAAAACTGTATTGCATAATAGCCGCAAGCGCTGTATCCCACAGTTCAGGGAGTGCTAGTCTTTTTTGGTGCGATCGTTGTGAGCGCTAGCATTTTAACTGATATTTTAAATGCTTATGTAGATCCGCGAAAATGGGTACGCCGAAATAACAAATGGGTACGCCGAAATAACAAATGGGTACGCCGAAATAACAAATGGGTACGCCGAAATAACAAATGGGTACGCCGAAATAAC
>NZ_JBALDM010000043.1:0-131813 GCF_036917435.1 Nostoc sp. | reverse complement strand
TGACGTGAAGCATTAACAGTTAAATTTCCAGCTTTTCCTGCACCAAATGTACCAGTAAATACCTGCGCCCCATCCCGCACAAGTAAATTTTGGGTATCAACCTTCAAGTCTCCAGCATTTCCAGTTGAGTTGGGTTCAGCAGAGGCTAACAAGCCACTAGGAAAACGACCATCAGCAGACCTACCAATTAGTTCGACTTGACGTGAAGCATTAACAGTTAAATTTCCAGCTTTTCCTGCACCAAATGTACCAGTAAATACCTGCGCCCCATCCCGCACAAGTAAATTTTGGGTTTTAATCGTTAAGTCTCCTGCATTTCCAGTTGAGTTTAAGCTAGTAGAAGAAGTTCTCAATGTAGTTAAACGACCATCAACAGAACTACTACCAATAACTTGTACATTACGATCGGCATTGATAGTCAAATTTCCTCCGTTACCTGCACCAGATGTACCAGCAAAAATAATTGCTCCATCTTGCACCAGTGCATCTTGAGTATTAATTATCAAGTTACCTCCCTTACCTGCACCAAAAGTACCAGCATTCACTACCCCACCTTGCAGCAGTAAATCTTTGGTGGTGACAGTCAAATTACCCGCATCTCCAGTAGAGCCTGCATTCGTAGAAGAAAGCAAACTACTAGGAAAACGACCATCAGTAGAAGAACCAATGAGTTCCACGCTACGGTCAGCATTGACAGCCAAATTACCTCCCTTGCCTTGACTAGATATATTAGTGCTAACAAATGCCCCATCACGAATGCTTAAACTACCTGTCTTAATGTTCAAATTTCCAGCATCTCCAGACCCTAAACCACTAGCAGAGATAGTGCTACGACTATTAGGTGAACCACCTACAACCTCTACTGAGTCTTTAGCATTTACAGTCAAATTACCTCCCTTGCCTGTACCAAGAGTAGCTGTTATAACTATCGCCCCATTACGAATGCTTAAACGATCCGTGTTAATGTTTAGACTACCGGCATCTCCAGACTGTAAAGTACTAGTAGAGATAGTGCTGTTTTGACCACTGAATGAATCACCTATAACCTCTACTGAGCCTTTGGCATTTATGGTCAAATTTCCTCCCCTACTAGTTTGACCAGTTGCACTTGTACTTATATTTCCACCATCATTAATGCTCAATCGTTGCGTATTGATAGTTAATTGCCCACTATTTCCAGCACCGAAAGCGCTGCTTGATAGGTTACTTCCTGTAGTAATGCTCTCTCCAGTTTGTGGATTAATAACCGTTGTTATGCCCCTCAAGGTAACGGAGTCTGAAGCGTTAACTAACAAATTGCCGCCATTACCGCGTCCGAATGTGGACGTTGTAATATTTCCACCGTTAGTAAGTGTAAGCGATCGCGTTTGAAGTTCGATCTTACCACTATCTCCTTGACCAACACTAGAAGATGAAATTGACGCAAAACCATTTAACAAAATTGAGTCATCAGCAATAATCTGAATATCGCCACCCCTTCCCTCATCAGAATTTGAAGAACTAATAAAGGTATTGCTACCATCAAGTGTGAGGGTTCTCGTTTTGATTTCAATATCACCGCTAGGCTGATTATTAATCTGACCAAAAGTAGATGCAGAAGAACTGCTTGAAATATTGCTTCCACTAGTCAGCAAAATAGCTTCTTGAGCTTTTAGGGTTATTTTTCCACCTTCCCCTTGTCCAGTATTGGCAGAAATAATTGTGGATTCGTTGCTTAAATTAATATTTCGAGTTGTAATTGTAATGTCACCAGATTTACCTATGGGATTGAAGATTCCAAAGGTACTAATCAAACTATTGTTATTGAGGCTGAGATTATCTTTAGCATTTAAAATAATATTTCCCCAACTTCTTGTACCAGTGGTAGTGATTTGGCTTTGGTTTGTGAGGCGAATCGATTGGGCATTAATTACTATATTTCCGGTATCGCCCAAAGAATTTTGCAAACCTTGATTAGTAATATTACTATTGTCCAGCGTGACATTGCCACTTGCATTAACTACAATGTCTCCCGCAGCAATGCCCAGTTGACCTTCGCCTGTTTGAAGTACTGAACGAATAAAACTATTCCCAGAAAGGCTAACTTCACGAGCATTAACCGTAATTGCGCCCCCTCCATTTGTCAAAACAAAAGCGTTATTTTGCAAGACTATATCCGCTTTCGGTATACCTTCTGAAAAAGCTAACTGCATTTGATTACCGCTACCAATCAACTCAACAGTTCCTATTCCTGCAACTGCACCTAATTCCAAACGATTTGCTAGCGAATATGCAGTACCACCATCAAATGTAATATCTCCACCTATTAAATAAAAACTTCCTGGTGTTGCAACTTGACGACTACGGTTAATTATTCCACTTCGATTAAGCTGATTAAACAATAAAGCCGAAGGATTCACACTCAATAATGGCACCACTTGGGGATTTTTCGCACTAAAAACCCCTTGATTGCCAAACTGCATACTATTCGCAGTTGTCCCTAGAAATGAACCTTGTATATCTAAACTGGCATTATTTCCAAACACTATTCCATTGGGATTAATCAAGAATAAATTGGTATTAGAAGCAACTATATTACCGTTAATAATCTGGAAAGTACCCAGCTTACCTAATATCTCAGAAGGGTTATTCCCTGTCACCCGTGCCAGAATATTTTGAATATTGACATTAGGACTGAAGAAATAAGCCCCTCGTCCCTCACTGATGTTAAATTCTTGAAAGCTGTGAAATAGATTGATTCCGCGAGTTGCACCACCTGTAATTACTTCAATGGGTAGTCCTTGATAGTTGCCTATCACTTGTGAGGATTCAGCCCCAAGTGTGTTGTCGGTTACGATATTACTTTGCTGCGCCTGGGTTTTAGCAGTGAAGAGACTTACGCAAAAGTAGCCCACCAACCCTGCTAGTCCAAAGTGCAAACAACTGTGTAATGCATATTTGATTGTCATAGGGTGCTATTTATCTTGATTATTTGAGTATCTAATAAAACTGCACCTTGAGACGATAAATGAGCAAATATTCCTTAACTATGAAGTTTTCTGCAATGAAGTGATGTCTCAATACGGTTCGGTTAAGGTTTTTCGATAAAAATTCTAGATTGCAAAGACGCGATAAATCGCCGTCAAGACGAAAGATTAATTATTGTAGAGACGGCGATTCATCGCGTCTCTTGCCTTAACCGTGCATTTTTTATGTATGTACTGCACCCAAACAAGCAGAAAAGGCGAATGTGTAATATTAATTAGAACATTCTCGACTCAATAGCATTTGTCCATTATTCAGCCGATATAATCCTTGTGGTTCGATAATTGGCTCGTTTTTCTTCCAAGGATGGGATATAGTTTTAACACTTTGTACATCTCCAGTTGTGTAGTAGCTAGAAACTAAAATCCCCGGACGATTAGTAGTTAAACTACCAGAACCAGTGATAGTAAAAGAGTTTTCTTGTCGTTTAGTAGCGCGTGAAATGCAGCTATTGGCGATGAGTGCATTGGTATCAATAACTGGAGATAATTGGGTAAAGCCGTTTTGAATGGAACTGGTATCAGGTGCGTTAATGTTGATTACACCTGAAACCCCAAGTTCTGAACTGGCGGTAATATCACTTTTTTTGGTTGGCTTTGGACGTGCTTCTAGACCAAACATACCTTGAGAGTTAATTCTGACATTTCCACCACTTCCTTCAAAGGAGTCGCCGCTAATATTGCTGTTTTCTTCGCTAGGGGCGACGATGAATTTAGCGTTAATATTGATGTTACCGCCATTCCCACCTGATTTGGTTAACCCCGCACTTGTACTGATATTGCTGTTATGACGCAATAGTAATAAATCCGTAGCAGTTAAGCTAATATTTCCACCGTTACCAGAATTAGTTACAGCAGCAATAGCCGCTTTATTATCTAGTTTTACAGTATCTGAATTAATGTTAATATTCCCGGCAATTCCATCTCCAAGGCTACTAGCAGATAAAGATGCACCATTGAGAGATAAATCACGGGCTGTAACGTTAATATTCCCGCCTTCACCTTTACCTGTTAATCCTGCATCTGTTCCGACTATGCTAAAGATGCCAGTGTCAAAGTTAAAACCATTGGGAGTTGTCCCCTGAAGAGAGAATTTCCCGCCAGCATTAACAGTGACGTTACCTGCATTTCCTTGTCCAAATGTTGCAGCATTGATATTAGAACCATTTGTGAAAGAGATGTCACCAGTAGCATTAATTAACACATTTCCAGCATTGCCTTTACCAACAGTAGTAGACAATAAAGCAGCACCATCGGATAAATAAAAATTACGCCCCTGAATTTCAATATCTCCACCCTTACCTACTGCATTTAGGTAAAGAATGGAGAATAAAAAGCTTTTTTCTGAAATTAAGATATCGCCACCTGCTCGAATTGAAATTTTACCAGCATTTCCGTCTGTGGCAATAAATGTTGCTATATTACTATCTTTGATTGTTGTGTCACCTGATGTGGTTATCAAGACGTTACCCGCATTGCCTTTACCATAAGATAATGTAAATAAATCAGCACCATTAGATAACTCTAAACTAGGGGCTACAATCTCAATATCACCACTGTTACCTATGCCAGTTTCCACTACTCCGCTAGATATTGTACTACTAAGTCTTTCACTGCGTCCAGAAATTGTCACAGCACCACCAGCTTGAATTTTAATATTCCCGCCATTACCTTCACCCGATGTACCATTACTCAAAAAAGAACCACCTCTGAAAGAAACATTATCTTGTGTATTTATGGAAATATTACCAGCATCACCTTTACCACCAAGATTACTGTTAAAAACGGTAGATTCTCCACTTAGAGAAAATGACTTTGCAAAAATCTGAATATTTCCGGCGTTACCTACACCTGTTTTGGAGATGGCGCTAGCTATACTACTCCTATTCGCAAGAGAAACTGCGTCTGTTGCTTGGATTGAGATATTACCAGCGTTTCCTTTGCCAAAAGTGCTAGCAAAGAAATAAGAGTCATTATCTAAAGAAAGCTTTCCTGTTTGGATATCAATATCTCCACCATTACCTCCTATTGCTGAAGTTGCACTACTAAAATATGCTTGATTATTTAAAGATAAAGTATCTTCAACTTTAATCGATATATTCCCAGCATTTCCTTGCCCAGAGGTGTAACTATTAATAGAAGCATTATCTAATGATAAATTTCTAGTTTTAATGTTGATCCTGCCAGCATTCCCTCTGGCTTTATCAATAACAGTAGAACTAATTTGAGTGAAGCCAATATTATTAGTATCGCTGAGGGAAATTTTTTCTACTGCTTGAATAAAAATGTTACCTCCATCACCCAGACCAAAAGTATCAGAACTTATTTGACCTTTATTGTTTAAGAATAATTCTCTGGTATTGATGCGGATATCTCCACCTTTACCTACACCATCAAAACTCACATCACTACTAATGTTACTGGGTAACTTTACTTCTCCGAATTGTTGAGTAAAAACCTTACCAAAACCTTCTATATTAATATTTCTACGAGCATTAATGGTGATATTACCTGCATTGCCTATCCCGTTTGTACCCGTATCAATATTTGCACCGTTTGTTAACCACAGCCCGCCAGTTGTGATTTCTATATTTCCCCCATTACCGACACCTCCAGTTATCACATCACTTTTGATACCAGCAATAGAATCGCCTACTATCCCATCTACTTTAATTGTGTCGCGGGCATTAACAAATATATTACCTGCATCACCTTTACCAGAAACAGTGGTAGATATTCGTGAACCACCCAATAATGAGAGGGTTGTAGTATTAATCCGAATATTTCCACCTTTACCCACACTATCTTTAAACACACTACTGCTAATCAAACTATTACTATCTAAAGCAATATTATTAGCATCAATCGTAATATTTCCCGCATCTCCTTTACCATTGGTACTGCTGCTAATAAATGCCCCATTGGTTGATTGAAGAGAACCTGTTTTTATCTGAATATCTCCAGCGTTACCTGTAATTTCGGGGTTGACGCTACTAGTAATTCGGCTATAAAATCGACCTTCTTTTCCGTCGCTTAAGGTAGTATATATAAACCCATCTAAACTTATACCATCACGAGCATTGATATTGATAGTACCGGCATTCCCCTGCCCTAAAGTTTTAGTGTTGAGTTCGGAACCTTGCGTTAGAGAGAGAGAACCCGTTTGAATATTAATACTACCACCATTGCCTACACTTCCTTCCTCTACAGAACTATAAATCTGACTATCGTTTGTCAGTGAAATATTATTCTTAGCTTGTATAGAAACCTTACCAGCATTTCCTTGTCCAAATGTAGCGGCATCTAGAAATGAATCATTACTGATATTTAAGGAACCAGTAGTTATATTGATGTCACCAGATTGACCAAACGATCCTTGCCGTAATACGTTAGAAATAAAGCTTTTACCTGTTAGATTCGTTGTTATTGTGGCATTAATTTCTATATTGCCACCTTGACTAGTTGGTGTTCCTAAACCTTTCTCTATACCTGCTCTGAGTTTACTTTCTCCTGCCAAATTAACGTCACGGGCATGAATTTTGATATTTCCGCCATTGGCACCTCTAACATTAACTTCTGCGGTGTTATTTAGGAAAATATTTGCCCGTTCTACGCCATCAGGCATAACTAAACTCAAATTATCACCTGCAATATTTAATCCCACATTTCCCGGTGCAGCCAAACCCGCTAACTCAATGTTTCCCCCATAAGCGCGAATACTTCCACCATCTATATTGATATTTCCACCAACCAGCAGCAAGCTTTTACCATCAGCAACTCGCAAACCTGTAACATTATCACCGATAGGATTAATACCTGCCCGTGCTTGGGATTGATTGATAATTCCCCCATAAGCTTGGATTTGATTAAACAGCAATACTGAAGGATTAATAGTCAACAACGGCACGGCTTGGGGATTTGTCGCACTAAAAACCCCTTGATTCCCAAACTGCAAACCGTTCGCAGTCGTCCCCACAAAGGAACCCTCTACATCTAAACTGGCATTTTTCCCAAACACAATGCCATTGGGATTTATTAAATATACATTAGGATTAGAACTACCAAATGTACCGAGTTTTCCAAAAATTTCTGAAGGGTTATTACCTGTAACCCGCGCCAGAATATTTTGGATATCTGCGCTAGGACTCAAAAAATACGCCCCTCGTCCCTCGCTGATATTAAATTCTCCAAAGCTGTGAAATAGATTTATTTGGCGAATGGCACCACCTGTAATTACTTCTGTTGGTTGTCCTTGAAAGTTGCCTATAACTTGAGAGGACTCAGCGCCAAGTGTCTTGTCAGGTACGATATTACTTTGCTGTGCTTGAGTTTTAGCAGTGGAGAGACTTAAGATTAAGTAGCCCACTAACCCTACTAATCCAAACCGTAAACACTTTTGTAATCCGTATTTGATCGTCATTAGGTGCGCTTTCATATAGATTATTTGAGTATCTAATAAAACTGCACCTTTGGACAATAAATAAACGAATATTTGTTAATTATGCAGTTTTCTGTAATTCTCCATTTTCCACCTATATACTGCACATAAACAAGTACAAAGGCTGGATGCATAAAATCAATTAGAACATTCTCGACTCAATAGCATCTTTCCATTATTCAGCCGATATAATCCTTGTGGTTCGATAATTGGCTCGTTTTTCTTCCAAGCATGGGATTTAGTTTCAACAGCTTGTACATCTCCAGTTGTGTAGTAAGTAGAAACTAAAATTCCCGGACGATTAGTATTCAAACCACCAGAACCAGTGATAGTAAAAGAGTTCTCTTGTCGTTTAGTACCGCGTGAAATGCAGCTATTGGCAATGAGTGCATTAGTATCAATAACTGGAGATAATTCGGTGAAGCCGTTTTGAATGGAACTGGTATCAGGTGCATTAATCTTGATAACACCTGAAACGCCAAGTTCTGAACTGGCGGTAATATCACTTTTTTTGGTTGGTTTTGCCCGTGACTCGATACCGAAGATACCTTGAGAATTGATTTCAACTTTGCCACCTGTTCCTGTGAAGGCATTGGCTGTGATGTCGCTGTTTTCTTCGGGGACGGCAACGATAAATCTGGAATTGATATTGATGTTACCACCATTGCCGCCTGATTGCGCTGTACCTGCGGTGGTCGAAATTTGGCTACCATTACGTAATAGTAAGCGATCGCTAGCACTGAAATTAATATTTCCACCATCACCAGAGTTAGTTATTGCAGCAATAAATGCTTTGTTATCAAGTGCTGTGGAACCAGAATTAATCCTAATATCTCCGGCTTTTCCTTGTCCGACGCTGCTTGAACTGATTCCCCCGCGATTTAAAAATAAAAAATTTGTTGTCAAGTTAATATTACCTGCATTGCCTACAGCGTCTTGATCGACTGTGCTAAAAACACCGCTAGAAAAACCTGTGGTGCTAACACCCTCAATAAAAATGCGATCGCGTGCATCAATGGTAATATTACCTCCATCGCCTCTAGCAAAAGTACTAGCATTGACTATTCCACCATTGGTTAAAAATAAAGAACCTGTTCTCAGGTTAATATTGCCTCCCTTACCTTCAGCTTCACCTTGTAAGGTAGTAAAAGCACCGCTTGATCTTCCATTACTACTTACACCATCAATAGCAATAGCATCGCTAGCATTAACTATAATGTTACCTGCATTACCTTTACCGAAACTGGCAGCACCAAGTTGTCCGCCGTTGGTTAGTTTTAAGGAGTTGGTTGTTATTTGAATATCCCCACCTTTGCCAACACCTCCAGCGAGCAAATTAGTAAAAGCGCCACTTGTATTATTGCCACTAATACCATCGACAATGACAGCATCGCGGGTATCAATCTTGATATTTCCAGCATTCTGGTTTGCCGAGGCAGTAATTGTACCACCATTTATTAACGCCAGCGTTCCTGTTTTAAGCTGAATATCCCCACTATTGCCGGTTCCATTAGCAAAACTAACTGCCCCAGTTAAAGAATTTTTACCATTAGTTGCGTCAAAGGTAACGGCATCGTGCGTATCGATAAAGATATTTCCGCCATTACCTTGACTAAAACTAACAGCGCTGAGTCTCGCACTATTTTTTATAAATAATTCCCTCGCGTTGATGCGGATATTCCCAGCGTTACCTGTGCTATTGTCTAGTGCATTAGTGCCTATCTCAGTAAATAAACCATTTTCTCCACCATCAAAAGCTACTGTATCGCGGGCGTTGATGGTGATGTTGCCTCCATTTCCCTGTCCAAATGTGTTTGCAGAAATGGTTGCACCATTGGTAACGGAAACTGTATCGCGGGCGTTGATGGTGATATTGCCGCCATTTCCCTGTCCATTTGTGTCTCCAGCAATGACTGCACCGTTGGCGACTGAAAGTGACCCTGTTGTAATTTCAATGTCACCTCCTTTACCTTCACCACTCAGCAAGTAACTAAATAAACCGCTCTTTACATTAATAATTTGGCCACTACCTAAAGTTACACCCTTCACGACACCATCAATTCTGACGGTATCACGAGCATTAATGGTGATATTTCCACCATTACCTCCATTTCCTTCAAAAAGTGAAGAGGTTATCGTAGCACCATTTATTAAAAACAGCGATCCAGTTTCAATTTGAATATTTCCGGCGTTACCATTGAATGCTTGTGTATCGGCTCTACTAGACAAACCACTACCGCCAATTCCATCAAAAGTAATAGTATTGCCAATATCAATAAAAATATTACCTCCATTTCCTTGTGCGCCGTTGAAAGCACTTATTTGTCCGCCATCTTTCAGCAATAAATTACCCGCAGTGATGCGAATATCACCACCATTACCTATTGCATTATCAATACCTTCAGTTGATACCTCACTGTCATATTTACCTCTACCTCCAAAACCTGAAATTATTACATTATCGCGGGCATTAATAGTAATATCTCCTCCATTTCCGACTCCAGCAGTAAAGCTAGATATTTCAGCACCATTAGTAACAGAAAGTGAGCCTGTTGTCACTTGAATATTTCCTGCTTTGCCGATAGCTCCAGTATTTAAGTTGCTTTTCAAACCACTGAATACATCATAATCTAAGTTATTAAGGTAAAACTTACCCGCATCAATGAAAACGCCATCTAGCTTGATATTCTCAGAGGTTTCCACAGTAATATTTCCAGCATTACCTTGTCCTGATACATTTGTTGATACTTGCCCGCCGTTAGTTAACGAGAGGGAACCTGTTTTCAGATAAATATTTCCTCCGTTACCTACCCCTTCCTTAAAAACATTACTACTAGCATCACTATTAGTATCAAAAGCTATATTATTAAGAGCATTAATGCTGATATTTCCCGCATTTCCTTTGCCAAATATACCGCTACTAATAAAGGCTCCATTAGTAGCTTTTAGCGTACCTGTTGTGATTTCAATATTACCTGCGTTACCTTCAGCAGTAAGTGCTACATTATTAATAATCCCGCTAAAACTATTAGCGTTACCATTACTACCATCTAACGAAATATTATTACGAGCATTAATGATGATATTACCAGAATTACCTTTTCCGCTAGTGCTACTTAGAATTTGTGAACCATTATTTATCTCTAAAGAATTGGTATTAATAGTAACCTTTCCACCATTACCTATTGCACCCTTAACTACTTGGGAAGAAATTCCTGTACTTTCCCCTGGTTTTGAGTTACGAAAAATGATATTACCTTGAGCATTGATATTTACATTTCCTGCATTGCCTTGTCCGTAGAGATTAGCATTAAGTAGTCCAGTCTTTTCTAACGTCAATGTCCCAGTCGCAATATTAATATCGCCAGCTTGACCAAATGCTCCTTGTTGGATGATGTTAGCGATCGCACTTCCATTTATTAATGTTGTATCTCCTGTAGCATTAACAGTAATATCTCCACCCTTACTATTTGGAGTCCCTAAGCCTATATCTATTCCCGCTCTTAATATACTTCCCTCTGCCAAATTTACATTTCGAGCCTGAATGTTGATATTTCCGCCATCAGCACCGCGAACGTTGACTTCTGCGCCATTACTCAGCGAAACATCGGCACGTTCCACATTCTCAGGTAAAACTAAACCAAAATTATCACCCGCAATATTCAACCCTACATTTCCCGGTGCAGCCAAACCTGCTAACTCAACATTCCCCCCATAAGCGCGAACACTTCCGCCATCTATATTGATATTTCCACCAACCAGCAGCAAACTTTTACCATCAACAACTCGCAAACCTGTAACATCATTACCAAGGGCATTTTTCCCTGCGGGTGCTTGGGATTGATTGATAATTCCCCCATTTGCTTGGATTTGATTAAACAGCAATACTGAAGGATTAATCGTCAACAATGGCACAGCTTGGGGATTTGTCGCACTAAAAACCCCTTGATTCCCAAACTGCAAACCGTTTGCAGTTGTCCCTACAAAGGAACCTTGTACATTTAAACTGGCATTTTTCCCAAATACAATGCCATTGGGATTTATCAAAAATAAATTTGGATTATAGCTGCTAAGTATGCCGAGTGTACCCAAAATTTCTGAACGGTTATTACCTGTCACCCGTGCCAAAATATTCTGAATATCTGCGCTAGGACTGAAAAAATACGCCGCCCGTCCCTCGCTGATGTTAAATTCTTGAAAGCTGTGAAAAAGATTAATTCCGCGAGTTGCACCACCTGTAATTACTTCAGTTGGTTGTCCCTGTAAATTCAAGTTGCCTATAACTTGAGATGACTCAGCGCCAAGTGTGTTGTCGGGTACGATATTACTTTGCTGCGCCTGGGTTTTAGCAGTAAGAATACTAACAATTAACCAACTTAGTAAGTCTGTTAATCCAAACTGCAAAAACTTGTATGATCTGTATTTAATTATCATAAGGTGTTATTCATATAGATTACTTGAGTATCTAATAGAACTGCACCTTTGGATAATAAATAAGCGAATGTTTTGTTAATTATGCAGTTTTCTGCAATGGAGCGATCATATTTCTGCATTCTCCGGTTTTCTCATGTCCGCTTCGGTAGGGGCAATTCATGAATTGCCCCTATTTGGGAATAAGGGTTTTGGCTAAGATGCGATCGCACTATATCATGTCCGCTTGATTACTTGTTAAACCCGAAGAACCCCTCCCCGCGTGCGGCTACGGTGTACACACAAGTCGTATTACCCCCCTTAATCCCCCCTTATAAAGGGGGGAAATCGGAAATCCGGTTCCCTCCCCTTTATAAGGGGAGGGTTAGGGTGGGGTGCGATGATCATGGGAATCATAACTAATTAACCGGACAGGATATTACACCACAAGTTATTTTTATAACAAAAGTCTTATTTTTCGGGTAAAAATTGCATAAAAGCTGTCAATGCACTTTTCTGCATGTTCCAGGTGGAAAACTGCACATAAACCAGCAGAAAAGGTTGCTGTGTTACATGGAGTTCTCAGATATTGTGTAAGTCATTGGGGACAGTAAAACTACTGAACGCCATTATTTCCTGGTTTTAAGCTAAGTAATTACACAATTTCAGATTTTTACAAGTTAAGTGCATACATATTTTAGAAGGATGTTAAAACGATGATTATCGTCATGAAATCCGGTTCTCCTCAACAAGAAATCGACTTATTACTCACAGAACTTTCACGGTGGAATGTTGTCCCAGAACTCTCTGTAGGTAAACACAAAGTAGCTATTGGTTTAATTGGTGATACGGCAGAAATCGACGTGCGCCAAGTGCAAAATTTAAGCCCTTTTATTGAGCAAGTACTGCGGATAAAGAAGCCATTCAAACGGGCTAGTTTAGAGTTCCGTCATGGTGAACCCAGTGAAGTCAAGGTGTTTACACCCTCTGAAACCATCACTTTTGGTCAAAATCATCCTGTAGTCGTAATTGCCGGCCCCTGTTCTGTAGAAAGCGAAGAGATGATTGTAGAAACTGCACTGCAAGTCAAAGCAGCAGGTGCAAAGTTTCTTAGAGGAGGTGCTTACAAACCCAGAACTTCACCTTATGCTTTCCAGGGACATGGAGAAAGTGCTTTGGAGTGGTTAGCAACAGCTAAATCGGTTTCTGGTTTGGGTATTATTACTGAAGTAATGGATGCGGCCGAATTGGAAGTAATTTCATCAGTTGCAGATATTTTGCAAATTGGCGCACGCAATATGCAAAACTTTTCTCTTTTGAAAAAAGTTGGTGCAACAAATAAACCTGTGTTTCTCAAACGTGGTTTGTCAGCCACTATTGAAGATTGGTTGATGTCAGCAGAGTATATTTTGGCAGCAGGAAATCCCAATGTGATTTTGTGCGAACGAGGCATTAGAACTTTTGACAGGGAATATACACGCAACACGTTAGATATATCTGCAATTCCGGTTTTACGTAATTTGACTCACCTTCCAATTGCCATCGATCCCAGCCACGCTACAGGTAAATCGGAATTGGTAACATCAATGGCACTGGCTGCGATCGCGGCTGGTTGTGATTCGCTCATGGTTGAGGTTCACCCTAACCCTCAAAAAGCCCTTTCAGATGGGCCTCAATCGCTCAATTTTCCTAACTTTGAGCAATTTATGAAAGAAATCACTCCTTTGGGTAAATTCTTTGGTCGCTGGCAAGAACCAAGATATATAAACAGTAAAGTAACTCAATCGCAGACATCCTTAGCAAATTGGAAGATTGGGGTTCTTTAAGAATTGTTCACTCGTTAGCCAAGATTGAAAACTTTAGTCACAACAAACTCTGAAAAACATGAATACAGTTAGCTTAAGTACAAACACTGCCCAAAAAACTGCCTTTCCTTTTGTCTCTAGTTCTGATGATGCTGTAGTTGTTGGCGATCGCAATCTCACTGTTGAAGAAGTAATTAGTGTAGCACGCTATGGCAAACAGGTACGTTTAACTGACAATCCAGAAAAACTCGCTAATATCCAAGCATCCTGTGATTATATTCGTAATGCCGTTGAATCTGGTGAACCTATTTACGGGGTGACAACTGGTTTTGGTGGGATGGCAAATGTAGTAATTTCTCCTGAATCTGCGACTTTACTACAAAATAATTTGATGTGGTATCACAAAGTAGGTGCAGGTAAAAAAATACCTCTGATTGATGTTCGCGCTGCCATGCTTCTACGTGTGAATTCCCACATTACTGGTGCATCGGGGATTCGTTTAGAAATCCTCAAGCGGATGTTAATATTTCTGAATGCTGGTGTTACACCTCATGTCTGCGAATTCGGTTCCATTGGTGCTAGTGGTGATTTAACACCTTTAGCATATATTACCGGGGCATTGATTGGTTTAAATTCCAGTTACACCGTTGACTTTAACGGTGAAGAAATAAATGCCCTAACAGCACTCAAAAAGCTGAATTTAGAGCCATTGCAACTGCGTCCTAAAGAAGGATTAGCAATGATGAATGGCACTTCAGTCATGACAGGTATCGCTGCTAATTGCATCTACGACACCAAAAATCTTTTAGGATTGTCAATGGCTGCCCACGCCTTAGCTATTCAAGGTTTAAATGGAACTAATCAATCATTTCACCCATTTATCCATAAACTCAAACCACATTCAGGACAAAAATGGGCTGCCGATCAAATGCTCAACCTGTTAGAAGGTTCACAGTTAGTTAGAGACGAGTTAAATGGCGATCACAAATATCGTGGCGAACATCCGATTCAAGATCGTTATTCACTGCGTTGTTTACCTCAATATATGGGGCCAATTGTCGATGGACTTGACCAAATTAAAAAACAAATTGAAGTAGAAATTAACTCTGTAACTGATAACCCACTTATCGATGTAGAAAACCAAGCAAGTTATCATGGCGGTAATTTTTTAGGGCAATACATTGGTGTAGGGATGGATCAATTGCGTTATTACATCGGTTTATTAGCTAAACACTTAGATGTACAAATAGCGTACTTGGTAGCACCAGAATTTAACAATGGGTTATCTCCATCTTTAGTTGGTAACACAAATCGAAGTGTCAACATGGGGTTGAAGGGATTGCAAATTACTGGCAACTCGATTATGCCTCTATTAACCTTCTATGGAAATTCTATAGCCGATCGTTTTCCTACCCACGCGGAACAATATAACCAAAATATCAACAGCCAAGGTTTTGCTTCAGCAAATTTAGCACGTCAATCAGTAGAAATCTTTCAACAATATATAGCGATCGCTTTGATGTTTGGTGTGCAATCAGTTGATTTACGCACATACAAAAATTTGGAACATTATGATGCCCGTGCTACACTCTCGCCTGCAACTAGAGATTTATATCTAGCAATTCGTAATGTCGTCGGACAAGCGCCTTCTGCTGAACGACCTTACATTTGGGATGATAACGAACAAGCCCTAGACGAACACATTGCCAAAATTGCAAGTGATATTGCCAATGGCGGACAAATTGTCCAAGCAGTTAACAATCTTTTGTTGACTTTAGAGGATATTTGAAAAGTTCTATGATTGGTAGCTAAAGTGTTCTATTTCCCCTTAAATTGCCCTGATATCTTAGGGCAATCTAAATCCAATTCCCCCTTTTGAAGGGAAGATTAAAGGGGATCAATTCAACACTTTTAAAACAATCTTTAACATTTTTAGAGGATGAGTTAAGAGGCAGTTTTTACGGGAGCATCCCAATTTATAAAAAATATATAACACTGATGTAAAAACTCTTTCAATCTTCTTACCTTTGTGTCCTTTGTGTCCTTTGCGGTTCGTTTTTATTCTTTAGGATAAGTCAGAATACTGTATGTAAATCAAACTTGCACATTTGGGATGGTTCTGTTTTTACGAACCGCAGAGGCGCGGAGGACGCAGAGAGAAGAAAGAGAAGAAAAAAATTACTTGACGCTAGCGTATTGGTTTCTAGAATCTTCTTACCTTTTGCCTATTAAGCATCTCAATCTATTACAAATAGTCATAACTTTTGCTATTAAACTGAGGAGAAAATACAATGGTTCAACAAAATATATATCAAAGTGTACGGAAAAATCCTCCTGGCCCACGCGGTTTTCCAATTATTGGCTGCTTTCCCCAAATGTCAACAAATCCACTACAATTTCTTACTAATGCAGCACGTGAGCATGGTGGTGTTGTCCATTTAGGGGCAATTGGCCCGCAACAACTTTACTTAATTGCCGATCCAGATTGTATTAAGTATGTACTGCAAGAAAATCCTCAGAACTATACAAAAGGTGAAAATTTCAAGGATATAAAACTGGTAATTGGTGAAGGCTTGGTAATTAGCGAGGGTGATTCATGGCGTTCTCAGCGTCGCCTCATGCAACCATCTTTTCACCGTCAGCAAATTGCCGCGATGGTGGATGACATGACTCAGCTTACTAACCAGATGTTAGAACGCTGGCAAAAAAAAGCAGTCGGTACAACTCTTGATGTCTCCGAGGAAATGCTCGTTCTAACGCAGAAAATTCTTCTAAAGACAACTTTGAGTCTCGAAGCTGATAGCGATATCACTGAACTAACTCAAGCTTGGAATATTATCTACAAGTTCCTTAGCGATCGCTTGTGGGCTGTCATTAAGCCGCCTATTAGCTTTCCTACGCCAAAAAACCGCCAGTTTACACAAGCAATCAACACTCTCCGCACAGTTGCCAACAAGATTATTCAGCAACGCAAACAAGGGAATGATACCACTCATGACATACTTTCGATGTTTATGAGTACCCAGGATGAATCTGGTAACGGATTGAGCGATCGGCAATTACACGATCAGATAGTTGGACTCTTCTCGGCTGGATTTGAAACCTCAGCTGTCACACTCGGCTGGATTTGGTATTTGCTTTCTAAGTATCCGACTGTAGAACGCCAATTACAGGCAGAACTGACTACGGTATTGGCTGGAAGAACCCCAACTTTTGAGGATTTACCACAGCTTAAATATACCAAAATGGTTGTCCAAGAAGCCATGCGACTTTATCCGGGTGCTTGGGTTTATGCCCGCAACAACTTAGCTGACGATTCCATTGGCGGCTATGATATCCCAGGTGGTTCCATGCTTTTGATTAGTCCCTTTGTTACACACCGCCTCCCTGATTTTTGGGATAATCCTGAAGGCTTTGATCCTGAACGATTCACACCAGAAAACTCTGCCGATCGTCCCCGTTATGCGTACTTTCCTTTCGGCGGCGGCCAACGTCAGTGTTTAGGTGACATGTTTGCGTTAACAGAAATTCAGTTAATTGTGGCAATGGTATGTCAACGTTTCCGCCTCAATCTATTGCCGGAACACCCAGTTGAATGCCAGCCATTGCTAACTCTGCAAATACGCAAAGGTATCATGATGACATTGAAACCACGAACTAAAGTTAATAATGTCAATCAGTTAAATACTCAAAAGACATTATTAACTCATTAATACCATTAAGACTTACGCAAAAATACACGCATTCGTGGTAAAGAGTTTTAACCTTAAATAAACAATATTGGAAAATAATTTGGCTATTGTTTGCGTAAGTTCTAACCACTTCAAATACTTTAATCTGTCGCTGAATTTTCGAGAATTCTATAGATGACTATTAAGTTATACCAATTCTGTATGAAGATGCACAGAATATGAAACGAACCGCCAAGTACGCCAAGAGCGCCAAGAATAGAGAGTTACTCATTTAGTGCAGCTTCACATGAAATTGGTATTAGGCAAAGGTAATAAAATTAAGTGAGTCTTTTTAGCCATGAATATTGCCAATCATATCGAGCGCGGTCATCAATTATATCCTGAAAAAATTGCTCTGATCTTTGAAGATAGATTATTTACCTATAAACAGCTTAATCAGCTAGTAAATCGTGTTGCTAATGGGTTACATGGATTAGGAATTGAAAAAGGCGATCGCGTCATTTTGTTTTTACCAAATATTCCTGAATTTATCATTTGTTATCTTGGTATTCTCAAAATTGGTGCGGTTGTAGTCTCAGTTAACGTCATGCTCAAAAGCAATGAAGTTAGTTACATTTTTAATGATTGTGCTGCTAAGGTAATAATTACCACAGAGTCACTTGTTGAAAATGTACCAGAGTTAGATTTACCCGGACTAGAACATATTTTGATTGCAGAGAGTAGCACCAATAAAGGAATTTCTTTAGCGAAACTGATAGAAAATGCTTCTCCCAATGCTCATGCTATTGAAATAGAACGCGATGCTCCTGCTAGCATTGTCTATACATCAGGAACAACAGGTTTCCCTAAAGGAGCGACCCTTTCCCACGGTAATATAATTTCTAATATGTATTCCCAAAACCGTTGTTGTGGAATGCAACCAGATGATCGATTACTACTTTACTTACCCTTATTTCATTGTTTTGGTCAAAATGCTATTCTCAACGCCGCATTGAACGTCTGTGCTACAATTATCTTACAACGACGATTTGACCTTGAACAAGTACTTAATGCCATTGCAACTCATCAAGTAACAATGTTCTTTGGTGTACCAACGATATTCATTAATCTGTTAAATAGTGATTTATCTAGTTACAACCTCAATAGCGTGCGTTATTACTTTTCAGCAGCCGCACCGATGCCAATTGAAGTTGCACAAACTTGGCGAGATAAGTATGGAAAAGTCATCAATGAAGGATATGGTTTAACTGAAACATCACCATGTGCATCTTATAATCACGATTTGAAATACAAACTCGGTTCCATTGGCGCTCCCATCGAGAATGTAGAAATGAAAGTTATTGATATTAAGGGTAATCAGGTAGAGCTTGGTGAATTGGGTCAGATAGTAATTCGAGGGCCTAATGTCATGCTTGGTTATTGGAATCGCCCATTTGAAACTACTGAAGTAATTAAAGATGGCTGGTTTCATACTGGCGACATTGGTCGGGTAGATGAAGATGGTTTTTTCTACATCGTTGATCGGTTGAAAGACATGATTAATATATCTGGATTTAAGGTATATCCAACTGAAGTAGAAAATGTAATTTATCAACACTCATCTGTTGCCGAGGTAGCTGTATATGGTGTGAACGATGATTTAAAAGGTGAGATAGTTCACGCAAATATTATTTTGAAAAAGGGTCACGTAATTAGCGAAGAACAAATCATCAAATTCTGCTCTGAAAGAATGGCAAAATATAAACTTCCCTGTAACATTAATTTTGTAGATTCCCTGCCAAAAAACCCAACTGGGAAAGTTCTAAAACGAGTTTTGCGCCAACAATCAAGTTCTAAAAAGCTCTTAACCAATAAATCCTAGTTTCAGTTAAATACTCAATCAAAATGAAAGGGAATAGGGAAAATTAGATTTTAACTTATCCTGCAATAGAAGGATTGGTATGCCCACGAGGAGTAAGGTTTAAAACCTTTAGATTATTGTCTAAACAATCAACAAAGAGTAATCAAATTTGGCAATTATGAATATTAAATCTATCAACAAAATCACTAATTCTTCTCAAGCTTTGGGAACGAAAACTAACCCATCACCGAATCAAATTTCATTTGAAACTTCAATCGGATCTTCCATTTTTTCGCCTGCATCGCTAAATGAAAAATCTTCAGAGTCAGAATTAACCCAACCTACAGTTGCACAGGCTTTAATCGAGATCCTAGAAAATTTGGGAGTTGAGTATGGATTCGGTGTTTCAGGAGGTGGTATCGGGCCATTATGGGCAACATTAAACCGTAGCAGCATCCAATTGCTTCACTTTCGCCATGAATCAGGAGCAGCCTTTGCCGCAACTGAAACTTATTTTGCCAGCGATCGCCCCGTCGTGGTATTCACTACTACAGGCCCTGGTATCACTAACGCTCTGACTGGGCTTTTCGCGGCACGGGGGGAAGGAGCAAAGGTAATTTTCTTGTCGGCTGCAACCTCAACTGCAAATCGCGGTCGGGGAGCTTGTCAAGAAACTAGCGCCCACACAATGCCTTTCTCAGGAATTTTTACATCAGGCCCACTATTCAATTACGCAACTATATTAGAGTCTGGGGATCAACTGCCAGAAATTTCACGCAGACTTGCCCAAGGTTTAGCCCAACCAGGCAGTTTTGTAGCCCATATTAGCGTTCCCACCCCAATCCAGACGACACCATTAAAAGCACAGTTACCTCAACAAAGCTTTTCTCAATCTGTACCAACAGCTAGCGAAGAAGCGATCGCAGAATGTGTAAAACTATTATCTGAAGAATCCTTTGCCATCTGGGTTGGCTTCGGGGCGCGACACGCCGCCGAGGAAATTCGCCAGTTGGCACAAAAAACTGGGGCGGCGGTAATGACATCACCTCGCGCCAAAGGGATTTTTCCAGAACATCATCCCCAATTTATCGGTGTCACAGGCTTTAGCGGACATTTATCAGTCCTCACATATATGCAGGAGCAACGACCGCAACGCATACTAGTGTTGGGAACCCGCCTTGGTGAACCTACTTCATTTTGGAGTCCGGCGATGATTCCAACTAATGGATTCATTCATGTTGATATCGATCCGCAAGTTCCAGGAGTAGCTTATCCATCAGTAGATACTGTTGCTATCCACTCAGAAATCAAAGCATTCCTCAAAACCATATTAAAACACTTGCCAGAACGTCTTAATTGGTTTCCCAATTCCTCACTACCGCGTCCTGAAATTTACACCAATGCTCCGCGTACCAATGGTTTAGTGCGCCCCGAAGTACTGATGGATGCAATTCAACGGCTGATTATTGAAGGCAGCGATGCCTCAATCTTAGCTGAGGCGGGTAACTCCTTTGCTTGGGCAACTCACTTGTTGCGATTTAAGCAACCAGGTCGTTACCGGATTAGTACTGGTTTTGGCTCTATGGGTCATGCTACCACCGGGGTAGTGGGTACAGCATTAGGGCGAAAAGGTAAAGCTGTTGCAATTGTTGGCGATGGAGCAATGCTGATGAACAACGAAGTCAGCACAGCAGTAAGATTTGAGGTTCCATCTGTCTGGATTATCCTCAACGATGGACGCTACAATATGTGCGCCCAAGGAATGGCATTGCAAGGTTTAAGTGGTGAGGTTCCCATAGATACAGAGATACCCAGTACTGATTTTGCTGCGATCGCTAAAGCTATGGGAGCCGACGGCATCTGTGTTAATACTGAGCCTGATTTGGAAGCAGCACTACAAAAAGCACTTGTCTCTACTCTTCCATTCATTGTTGACGTGAAAATTGACCCAACCCGACCCGCACCTATTGGAGGTCGCATTCAAAGTTTGATTAAGCAAGGAGCTATAGAAGCCAAAACGGTCATTAGTCATTAGTCCCAATGATTAATAACTACATAGCGTTTCCAAATCACATCAGATATATCATAGCCCCCTCATCGCTTGCGGGGAGGGGGTTGGGGGTGGGGTTCTTTTACCTCACTCAACTCAGAATCTCTATAGCATCAGTATTTTCCACTTTCATCGTGTAACACCAAAAACAAAATCAAAAGGATATTTGTCATGACAACATTAGAACCAGTAGGTATTCGTGCAGTCTCAGTTAACTTTCCTAGCATCATCCGTACAAACAATTACTACAGAGAGAATTTTCCAAAGATGGTTGCTGAGGCTGAACAAAAAACTCTAGCAAAACTGTTTGTACCCGATCAAGCCACAGTTACCAGTGATGACGATATCTGGTCACAAGAAGTAACACCTTATATGTCAGACCCCTTCCGTGGTACTGTCGAACGAAGAGTGTTAGCTCCCGATGAAACTTCACTTTCACTAGAGTATCGCGCCGCTCTTGATGCCCTCGAAGCTGCAAAGCTATCTCCTGAAGATATCGATCTCATGATCGTTACTTCACTATTTCCAGAGCAAATCACACCTGGTAACGCTGCTTTTCTCGCTGGGAAACTGGGACTACAAGGTGCAGCGTGGAATATAGAATCAACTTGCACTTCAGCATTAGTTTCGCTTCAGACGGCCTGTTCTCTAGTGCAAACGGGACAGTATCGCAATGTCTTAGTGGTCGTCTCAACTACATACTCACGCTATACTGACGAAAATGATACCTTAGCCTTTTTATCAGGCGACGGTGCTGGAGCCTTTGTAGTTGGTAAATTGAAACCAAACCAAGGTATTCTCGGTACTAAAATTGCCAATACTGCTGCTACCTGCGGTGCTTTCTATAATGAATTCACCACCGACGAACATGGTAACGTCAAAATGTTCATCCGAGGCGGCAAGGGTGCAAGCAAAATGTTTAACGAGACAACGGTAAAGTTTATTCGTCTATGTTGCCACGGTGCGATCGCTGATGCTGGACTCACCTTAGATCAAATTAACTTTTTTGTCTTTAATACACCCAGTGCTTGGTATTCACGAGTTTGCACCCGCGCTCTAGGTATTGAACCAGAGCGCACAATCAACATCAATCCCCTATATGCCAACATCGGGCCAACCTTTCCCGTTGCAAATCTCTACCACGCCGCCCATGCAGGTAAAATTCGTGAAAATGACCTAGTTCTCGTCTACACAATGGGTTCGTCATCTAATGCTGGTGGCTGTGTAATGCGCTGGGGCGATGTCGCACTAGGCCCTGCTCCTGCGCCTTCAGTCAGCTTGTCTCAACAAGAGGATAGAATTTTGATTCGTCACTAAGAATTCTTCAGAATTTAAAAGTTATCAGGAAGCTGCTTTGATTTTGGGCAATTGGGCATGGAGAAGAAAGTTTTTGAGTTGTATGGAGCTTTTTTAAAAATCAAAGATGAGTCCTATAGCTTAGAGATAAATCTTAACAGGGAAGCAATGAATAAATGTGTATTCAGCTTTTTCACCCAATCAAATAGGAGTTTCATATCAATTTGAGGTTGTAAATAATCTTTGTATTATCATTTATTTCATAATACAAAGATTATGCACATATACATGGTATTCTTATTCCATAACGCGATTGCTTGCCAAACGGTCAACTTCCCAGCATTCAAGTATAACTATATTGCGAGATAACTAAAATGGCCTTCTTCAATAAGTTCTTGATGGCTTCTGCTATCAGTGCCGCAACATTTTTAGTTTTAGGAACAGTTGGTACAAATCCAGCCCAAGCTGCTCTTTTTAAATTTACTTTCGAGAGTGAAGAAGCAAATGGTTACTTTATTTATGACGATTCAGCTACTAAGATAGAACCTCTCGGCCCTAACTTTCCTCTTGCTGAATATGATGGCTCAGTGGAACAATATTCTATTAATGCAGGGGGTATTGTCGCCGAGGGAACAAAAGGATCGCAACAAGATATACATAATGAAGCCAGAAATGTTGTTTATCTTGGACGTGTAGGTAATTTGGGCTACGACGATACCATTGATGACTTTATTCTTTACGTTCCTCCGGCTGCTCGCGGGGAGCAATATGGCTTGTCAATTCGCTTTAGTTACCCAGAGGGAACCTTTTCAGATTCTGTTGCCATCAGAACAAGCATACCTGACAGCGCTAGACTCAGAGTTTACCCATACTGGGATTTCCCCAATACAACGGGAGATTATGCATTTGAAGGAACTGTTAAAACAAAAATTGAGAGGGTTCCTGAACCTGCATTCGTGTCTGCATTACTAGGAATGAGTGCTTGGTTTATTTTCCGTCGTCAGCGCCGACAATTATTATCTGTACAGGATTAATTATAGCGAATCAACTTAGTCTATTTAAGTTTTTTTCTGTTAGGTTATTGAATTTTGTGCCATAAAATTAAGGTTGTTTATTAGTCTCTTAATACATGAGATTTTCTCTAACCTGATTTATATAGCGGTTCCCATCCAGGTGCGGTACAAGATTAGATTGCGAGGTGGTTAACACAGCAATGCCCTGTCCTTATGGGTATACCTCACGTAATCATAACTGCTATAAAATGGCGGAGAATTATTAAAGCTAACAGTTTTCACAATGAAACTTTTGAGATAGTCTCAAAAATTAAATTTGGTAATCAATCTTTTTTAGAGGTAATCAAAATGGCTCTCCTCAATAAATTATCGGTTTCTGCTATTTCCAGCGCCGCAGTATTACTCGCGTCAGTAACATTAAATACAGATGCTGCTCAAGCAGCATTGTATAAATTTAGCTTCGAGGGTGAGGGAGTGAATGGTTACTTTACTTACAATGACACAACTGAAGGGTATGCGAATTCACCGAACGCTACCGGATATTTTGAAGGGGGATATGACTATAAAATTGACTTGGGAGATAAGGGAGTTTTTCAAGGAACTATTGGCAATCCGATCGTTTTTTTACCCCGTGAAGAAGATGGTGTTACAGCACCTGAAACCGACGATTTTCTTTGGGAAGTACTCGCTGTTCAACGACAGCCAGCGTCCTCCCTTGCTTTAGTAAACTATTTTCATTACCCAAAGGGTACATTTGATGGATCTACCGCCATCCGAACAACAGTTCCAAGTACTGCAATCCTTGATATCTATCCAAATGTAGACTTTCCTAATTCAATAGGCAATCTACTGTATACAGGAACTGTCCAAACCCGAATTGAAAGAGTTTTTGAGCCTGGATTGTTGCCTGCATTGTTAGGAGTAGGCGCTTACTTTATCTTCTGTCGTCGTCAGCGTCAAGAAAAACTAATTGATATGTAAGACTGACGCAAAACTACACAGCATAGGGGCAATAAACGAGTTGCCCTAAGAAGAGAATCAGGGTTTTATCTATGTTTGCGTAAGTCCTAATTACAGACGTTTTACCCCCCTTAATCCCCCCGATATATTGGGGGGAAATGATATTTCTAGTTCCCTCCCCAATATATCGGGGAGGGTTAGGGTGGGGTAACGCGGATCGTAATGAGTGGTGAGTGAACTCAACATCCAGTTTTTACAAGAGTTTCACGTTAAGTTAACACCAATGGGCACTGCTGTGCCCCTACGGGTGTACCTCAGTCAACCCAAAACCGCAACAATACCAGATATATAAGCTAAAACACATCTAATTTGCGGATTAAAATTTTAGCAATATCTTGCAGGGTAGGCAATACAGCGCTTGCGGCTATTATGCAATACAGTTTTCCTCTTGCCCCTCTGCTATCATAGCTTTCAGCTTTGAGGATGTACCTCATAGCTGCCGTAAGTGCTGTATTAGCGCCCTGATGATGCAATTTAAATGCCGATTAGCTTATTACATAAAGACCAAATTAAGCGATCGCAATCCCATAAGCACGATCTAGCTTTTGATATTTAGAGAAGCTAAAGCTTTGTATTGAAACAAAAATAAAGGTCAAATCAATATGGATCAACTCACATTGCTTACACATACATACCAACAAACCCACATGTCAGCGCCACTCGGAGAATGGCGGGTGCGAGGACTCCGGGGTGCAACCACCGTTAGCCAAAACTCAGCCTCAGCGATCGCAGAGGCTGTAAATAAGTTATTGAATGCCTTAGAAGTAAACAATCCCTTAGATCCTGCCGAAATCGTTAGTGTCACCTTTTCAGCGACTCCTGACTTAGATGCAACGTTTCCAGCTGCGGTAGCACGTCAACGTCCGAATTGGGATCAAGTTCCTCTCTTGGATGTGCAGCAAATGCAGGTAAACGGTAGCCTGAAATGCTGTATTCGGGTGCTAATTCACCTTAATACCCCCATACCTCAAAATGCATTACGCCCGATTTATTTGCGGGGTGCTGCACAGTTACGCCCAGATATAGCGACATGCAGTTAAGCGTAGGCGTAGCCCATCGCAGACATCGCTATATCTGGAAAAAATCATCATATATTTGAGAGGTCTTATGCTTCCAGAAAAGCTAAAACAAATTGACCAACAACTCATTGATTTACTAGGTAAAAGAATTGCAGTTTTAGCTGAATCACAATCTATATCTTTAGAAGAACAAATTAATAATTTTGCATTTTCTTTAGTACAGGCTGGTGTTCCAGAATCGATGTGGAAAAACCTGGTTACAGATTGTAGCTCTGCTCCTGCTAGTGCGTTTTCACCTCCAGCAAATACCAAACCACGACGAGTTACTCTAGTTGGTGGACGCGGTATGATGGGGTACTTTTTCCAGCAGAAGTTATCAGCCGCCGGTCACTACATCAGTATTCTCGACCAGGGGGACTGGGAACAAGCAGAATCTCTACTAAAAAAAGCAGATTTAGTTTTAGTTTGTGTCCCTATTGAATATACAATAGATGTGATCCATAAACTTGCTAAATACCTCTCTCCAACTACTGCTTTAGCTGATATTGCTAGTATTAAAACTCCCATATTACAAACTATGCTTGAGCAGCATAGTGGGCCTGTAATGAGCTTGCATCCAATGTTTGGCCCAGGCATCAAATCATTTTTGTGCCAAAAAGTGGTAGTCTGTTCCGGTCGTGGAGACGATGCATTTCAATGGCTTTTGGATTTAATTGAACATGATGGTGGTAAGCTAATTCTGTCTACACCAGAAGAACACGATGAAATGATGATTGCTGTTCAAGCAATCCGTAATTTTACAACGTTTAGCCTTGGTGTTTACCTAGCACAACAAAACATTGACATCTGTCGTAGCTTAGATTTTTCTAGCCCAATATTCCGTTTAGAAATGGACATAGTTGGTCGCTTGTTTAGCCAGTCTGCACCTTTGGTAGTAGATATTATGCTTGCGACATCAGAGCGTCGAGAAGCTATTCAGCAACTAGCGATCGCTTATAACCGATTGGCACAATTAATTATTCAAAACGATCGAGATAGTTTAATTCAGGAGTTCAAAGCAACCCATAGCTTTTTGGCAGAAGAAATGCACTCTGCTGTAGAAGAAAGCACTCATGTGATTAACAGCCTGACTACACTCTTAGCAGCTAAGGATGTTGAACAAAAACAACTATATTTTAGCAACCAAAGTGCGTAGTTTACCGCCGTAGGCATCGCTAATCAACCTATAGCTCCACAAGCCGAGATTTTTGCTCATGGGAGAACTATTAAACCCAAAGGGTAGAGCGCAAAGAACACAAAAAAATCAGAATTTCTAAGAGTTCTTGCGTAAGTTCAAATCCTTGTAGACTCAACACTAATTTTTACAACCCAATCAGAAATGTTAACTAGAAAGCAATTTTTAATGATGAGCGCAGGTTTAGGAGCCGGAATCTTGCTCCCCGAAATATTTAAAGGAAAGAGAACCTATGCAGCCTCACCCCCACTTTCAAAATTTACCGAGTCTCTGCCAATTTCATACCCAATTTCACCACCTAGCACCCTAGATATTGCACCAGGTACACACTCGTTTCACAGCAGCTTAGGGTCTTATACCACCTGGGGTTACGGCGGATTGCCTTATCTCGGCCCCACTTTCGAGGTAACAAGAGGAACACCCGTTACGATTCAGGCATTCAACAAACTTGGGACTCATCCATTAGCTGGGTCAGTAGATACAAACTTGCATGGTGTCAATGCATCTGATATAATTAATCCCCGGACAATCATCCACTTACACGGCAGCAATACCGAACCTGAGAGCGACGGTTATCCAGAAGATACATATCTGCCCGGACAGAGCAATGTGTACAACTACAACAACAATCAAGAAGCAGGGACACTCTGGTATCATGACCATTCCCTTGGTATGACTGCTTTGAACCTCCAAGCCGGATTAGCTGGAATGTATCTGATTAGGGATGACGACGATCCCATCGGTGGCAATGGCCCCCTTGGTATCCCTGCCGGAGCGCCTTATGAAATACCATTGGTGCTGCAAGATCATTCATTCGATTCCAATGGTTCAATGTCCTTCCCAGTCAGATGGAGAACTGAGTTTTACGGTGATGTTGCGATCGTCAACGGCAAGGCTTGGCCAAACCTTAATGTTGACCGAACTTTATACCGCTTCCGCATCGTCAACGCCTCAAACTCCCGATTCTTCAGATTAAAGCTGTCGTCAAATCAGCAACTAATTCAAATTGGCAGTGACGGAGGATTCCTAAACGCTCCAGTATATTTGTCTAAGCTACTGTTAGGGCCTGGTGAACGAGCCGACGTACTCATCGACTTTTCTCAAAGCTTGCCAGGAGATAAGATTTTATTGCAAAATGACGCTGCTGCACCGTATCCCAAGGGTTTGGCTACAGTAATTGGTCAGGGTTACTTTCAAATGCCAGAAGTCATGCAGTTTACGGTGAATCAGGGCGCTGCCGTTCCTAAAGCTATTCCTACAAAGCTACGAGTAAACAATCCATTAATCACAAAAATTGCTACAAAACCAGTCAAAGAACGCAACCTGGTTCTAATAGATATTTTGAACTCTAACTTTCAAGTATTAGCCATGATGCTCAACGCCGTTTACTGGCATGAAGCAGACAACCACCCAGAATTGAGGGAGCAACCACAAGTAGATACAGTAGAGCAGTGGAACTTCATCAATCTCCAGCCATTTGCCCACACAATGCACCTGCATCTAGTACCATTTCAAATCCTCAATCGCCAATCAATCAATGATAGTGCATACTCCGCAGCATACAGAGCTACTGGCCCACGTGAAGTACTCATGCACAACGCACCTGGTGGGGATACAGTACCTTATGGTTATCCACCACTCGACCCTACCCCCTATTTAAAAGGTTTACCAAAACCGCCAGCCGCGAACGAATCTGGTTGGAAAGATACTGTAGTAGTCAATCCGTTTGAGGTGGTTCGTCTGATAGTTCCCTTCGGTGCTAAAGCCGCACCGAACTTACCTTTTGGCAATTCATTCACTGGACGGTTTGTGTGGCACTGCCACATGCTGAATCACGAGGATAACGACATGATGCTACCTTTTGACGTTTTACCGTAGCCTCGTATGTATTGATAAGAGAATGAAAGGTGGGGTTCTCCGGGGAATAAGTCATCAAGCGAACATGATATTAATAGCGGTTTGAAATAAAAGGGGAAATGGAATGAATTTTGACAAAAAACTTGCAGCTACTCTTACTGGCACAGTCTGTTTTCTAACAGCTATGATGGCTCCTGTTTCGGCTGCCATGTTTAATTTTTACTACTCTGGTACGAGTGTACTTAATCCAAATGACATTGTTATAGCCAGTGGAACATTAACAACTAGCGCTTACGATTCCGCCACAAATAGTTATGAGATTATAGATATTACTGGCAAAAGAAATGATGATTCAATAGAGTCTTTATTATCTCCAGGATCATTTCTTGACAATGACAATCTCTTGCTAGCTGATTCTCCAGTATTGAGTGAATTCGGATTCGCTTACACCGCAGCAGGAGTTTCATATAATGTTTTTAATACTTATGACTATTTAGAAGTTGGATATCAAGGTTCCTATACAGGTTATCCCCTCAGTTCTATTTCTATAACACCGATACCTGAGTCTTCCTTAATGTTGGGCATACTAAGTGTAACTGTTTTAATAGCTATCAACAAAATAAACGGTAGGTTAGCTCTTAAAAAACTCAATCATCCCAATGGAGGCGTTGCTGATTAAGAGATATAGGATTACTATTTGATTATTGAACAAAGTTAGGTATTGTAGAGTGTGTTAAAACGGAGTTCGTAACGCACTATTTTCAAGGGTTTGATGCGTTACGCTGTCGCTAACACATCCTACTGGTGTGAAAAGCCTAAATTGGTGCAATAGAAAATTTTTATAATTACTCTTTAGCACTGAATAAACTAGAAATCTAATGCAACATTTTAAGCTTGACACGCCAGTAAGGTGTGTTATGCCGGAGGCTAACGCACCATCCTACATTTTCGGTGCGTTAGGACTAACCTCCATAACGCACCCTACTAGATTTAAGCGCTACTGATATCGACTATTTTATCACCAATATTTCTTCATCAATTGTTACCCCACAATGCTTAGTTGACATCTATAAGTGGCGTGGTCTTTTTACTCAGCACTCTTCATAGTACTTCCTGCTGCTATGAGGTACAGATACTTGGGATGCTATTAGTAGTCTGTCAAGCTAGTAATGAAAAGTTTGTAGTAAGCACTTTAGTGCTTAGAAAATAAGGACTGAAGTCCTTACCACGAACTTTCTTACCAGACCATTAGCACAGATCAACGATAATTCGATTAATTAGTGTACCTCAACGCTGAAAGCTATGATAGAACAGGGATAAAAGGAAAACTGTATTGCATAATAGCCGGAAACGCTGTAATAGGAGGACGATCGCACCTAATTTTGTCAACTCTCTGGCAATTTAGCAAACGCCTGTTCAACCAACTCCTTTGCCTTAGCATCCAAACGCAGCCAATCCACCTCACCCAGTTCATCGATTAAACTAGTATCAATATCAGCGCCTTCCTTGTTTGGGCTGTATTCAATAAAACACACCTCATAACACAATTCCCATAAATCGATACTCGCTTCTTGCTGTTGACGCTGCAAACGTAGATGATATCCTGGATGGGGCATCGGCAGACGAGCCAGAGTCTCTCTGATTTCATCTGCTTCTTGGGGTGTTGCAGTTTCCATTCCTTGCAACAACTCAGTCACCAATGCTTTGATTTCATCAGTGATGCTAGCGGGCCAAATCAAGACATCGTGGTAAGTTCCCGTCCAAGAAGATTCATCAAGGGACTTGCGGATGTTGTCGATAACGCGAATGAAAGCAGGTTGCATGAGGATTTCAGCCTGCTGCCATGCAACTGGATTTGTTATTTTAGGTGGCATTGGTAATAAACAGGGGCACTAAAAGAAAAATAAACAGTCTGCGTTTATTAAAAAGCTGCGTTTTTAATCTAAATCTTTTCTCAAGATAGCGGATTTCATTGAAGAAAATTTGGAGATATTTATTACCAGCTGGAAAATTAGGTAATAACTCTGGGGAGTGAATATGATAGGCAAGCTACTAGACCATCGTTACCAAGTAATTCGAGTCCTCGCAATGGGAGGATTTGGTCAAACCTACATTGCCCAAGATACAAGGCGGCCCGGCAATCCCATTTGCGTTGTCAAGCACCTCAAACCCGGAACTGACCCCAGAGTTTTTGATACTGCTAAACGCTTGTTCAACAGTGAAGCTGAAACTTTAGAAAAACTGGGCAATCATGACCAAATACCCAGGCTACTGGCATACTTTGACGAAAATCAAGAATTTTATTTAGTACAAGAATATATTGAAGGACATACCCTAGCTGAAGAACTTATATCTGGTAAGCCCTGGAGTGAAAGCCAAGTAATTCAACTATTGCAGGAAGTTCTGGAGATTCTAGAATTTGTCCACCGCCAAGGTGTGATTCACCGCGATATCAAACCGGATAATATCATCCGTCGCGCCTCAGATAATAAGTTAGTTTTAGTAGATTTTGGGGCAGTGAAGCAACTGCGTACACAACTGGTAACAGTGGGCGGACAACCCTCTGCTACAGTAGTTATTGGCACTCCTGGCTATATGCCGACAGAACAAGGACAAGGTAAACCCCGCCCCAACAGTGATATCTATTCCCTCGGCATCATTGCCATTCAAGCATTAACAGGATTACAAGCAACAGAATTGCAAGAAGACCCGGAAACGGGCGAAATCATTTGGCAGCAATCAGTTGTAAACTCTCGATTGGCGGCAGTGTTGACGAAGATGGTGCGTTATCATTTCAAAGACCGCTACCAAAATGCTACAGAAGCACTGCAAGCATGTAAAGACGCGATTAATCCAGTACCTACACTTTCCACACCTCAAGAATCCAATAAAGCCCAACCTCAAGTATCTCGGCTGCAAACTGTTGCAGTTGCACCAGCAAATCCTGTCAAGCCTGCCCGTCAAGACTCTAGCAAATCTGACCCATGGCCAATATTAATTGGCATATTATTGGCGGGTGGTGCGGCTGCCTTGGTAGCAAATGTATATCCAAATGTGAAAAATTTAGCTTCAAATCTTACAGGTAAGGATACCACCTTAGCAAATAAATGTTCGGCTGTTATCGTCGGAAATTCTAATATTCGTTCTGAACCTAGTTCGATAAATTCTGATAATGTTTTGCAAACAGTTGCTGATAACACGAGTTTCGAGGTGACTGGCAAGCGGACAAAGGCAAAAGGAGGTTGGATAGAAGTTAAACTTAAATCTGGTCGTTTGGCTTGGGCACACTCGGATGTGATAACCAATAATGGAGAATGGGCTTCTTGCCTGCGCGAAAAGGGCATTGCAACTAAGATTGTAGATGATAGTACCCTGATTGCAACTCGACCGACTCACAAGCCAAAAGCTAAATCTAGCGATGTTGTAACTCCATTACTAGAATTGCCGAAGGGGTCAAATTCCGAAGCTGGGAAATCGCAGCCTAGTGATAACAGTGCAAATACTATAGAACAAGCAAAAAAGAAGTATGATTCAGGGGATATAGTTGGAGCGATCGCACTTTTAAAATCGATTCCGGCAAATGCTGCTTCTGGTATCCAAGAGACGGGCAAAATGATTGCCCAGTGGCAGGATGATTGGACGAAAGCAGAGGCATTATCTAACGAGATCAACAAAGCAATAGATGATGGTAAATGGGATAAAGTTTTAGATTATAAAAACCATCCAGAAAAATTGCCTAATACTAAATACTGGCGAAACAAAATAGAACCATTATTTAAACAAGCAGCCGAAAATCTGGCAAAACAGGCACTAACTCAACTACAGAATCAAGGTAATCAGAAGAGTACCCAGCAGAAACTCCCCGATACTAACCAACCTGCCACTAAAGAGAATCGCAGTAGCCCAGAAACTCCTAAAAGCGGTTTTTAACATTGTAGTGGCGTGACAAGCTTAAAATGTTGCATTAGATTTCCAGTTTATTCAGTGCTAAAGAGTAATTATAAAAATTTTCTATTGCACCAATTTAGGCTTGTCACGCCACTACTGGAGATTTTGTTTACCTCGTTCGCAACAGTAGCCAAATAAAAAATGTTTCCAGATTCTACCTGGAAACGAGATTTTAAAATGGGTTTATCTATAGTTTGATTTTCCCTATCCGTGCATTTCATCGTACTCTGGGGCTTCAACTCGTCTTGCTTCCATCCGCGAAGCAGGCAAGAACTCAGCGCGGCGGACTGGAACCAAGGGCGGTGTATTTCCTTGGTAAGGGTGAATCACTTGTACAGTACGGGCTGGACGTTGCCGTGGCGAGAACAAAGCCAATACACCAGCGACGACAACACCACCACCAATAGTTAGAGTTGCGCCTCCCACAGCCCAAAGCATGGGTGAAGACCACCAAGAAGGATTTTGCTGGGGCTGGAATGCTGCTACTTTTTGTTGATTTAACTGTTGGGCTTGTTGCCACTGCTGCTGAGTATTGAAATTTTGAACTTGCCCTTGAAGTTGTTGATTTTGAACCTTCAGCTGTTCGTTATCGTTTTTTAAACGCTCCAACTGCATCTGCGTATTCAGCTTCTCCATCTCCAGACGCTGGTCAGCACTGGTAGCGGTTGGTGGCTGATTAGGATTGGGATACATTGGTTGCCCATAAGGGCCGTAAGGAGAATACATTTGTGGCTGCATTCCCGGTGCTACTACCCCTGGCATTTGCGGAGCAACAGCAAAGTTGGGTTGTAGGGGGGTATTTGTTCCTTTGAGCAATACGAGAGCCGCCAGCCCAGCTACGGCAACCCCGCCGATAAACGCCATACTCTCACTCATCGCCTATGCTCCTCAATTGCGACGTAACTATAATCATTTGTGACTGACTCACTCTCACACTCATAAATTATGCCTACTTGACTTCACATAATACTCAAACTATAAGCGACCATATCAGCTAGTTTTTTTACATCATGATATCTGATGTTAATATTCAAAACCATAATGGTCAAATTGTCTACCAAACAAGGGTAGAAAAACTAGACTGTTATACTTTTTAATCTACTTTCGGTGTCTAATCAAGAGGAGTATTTGTGCTGGTGTTAGTAGTCTTGATGGCTGCCTTGAGACTTTGGCAAAATTGGCCGATCGCATTTAGTCCTTGTTCTGGAGTCCCTTCTGCCAAACGTTTCACAAAAGCACTACCCACGATCGCACCATCTGCGCCCCATTCCTTTACCTGACGGGCTTGTGCCGCTTCAGAGATGCCAAAGCCTACAGCGATAGGTTTCTCAGTGACACCACGAATTTGTTTGAGTAAATCGGACACGCGGTTTTCCAGTTGCGATCGCACCCCTGTTACCCCAGTGACGCTGACTAAATAAATAAATCCAAGAGATGAATGAGCGATCGCTTTTATCCGTTCAGCAGAGCTTGTGGGAGCCACCAACAAAATTACATCAATTCCCATCGCCTTAGCTGGTTCGAGCAAGCTTGCGGCTTCTTCCAAGGGCAAATCTGGTACTACCAATCCTGCTACCCCAGCCGCAGCAACTGAGGAGAGAAATTTGTCTATTCCCCGGTGCAAAATTGGATTGTAATAGGTAAATAGGATAATTGGCGATCGCAATTTGGGAGTAATCCCTTGCAACATTTCCAGCACCTGCTCTAACTTCGTTCCCCTTTGCAGGGCGCGGGTAGCAGCAGCTTGAATCACTGGGCCATCAGCCAGAGGATCGGAATAGGGTATACCCAGTTCAATAATATCGGCTCCATTCTGATCTAGAACCTGCAACGCTTTTGCAGTTGTCTCTAAATCTGGATCGCCAGCAGTAATAAACGGAATCAGAGCGCACTCATGATTTCGCCCAAGGGTTTCAAAGCAATCAGAAATTACAGTCATTTTATTCAAGTGTCATTGGTCATTGGTCATTGGTCATTGGTCATTAATCATTGGTAAAGGACAAAGGACAAATGACTAAGGACAAATAAAAACTGACCAATGATAACTTTACACCTGAGATTGCTTTTCTTGTTCTATTTCAGCTTGAATTCGTGCTAGTTCTTCGGGAGTAAGCTCATCTAGCCGCTTTTGCAGAAAGTCTTGCTCATATTGTTCCCGTTGTTGGTGGTAGGTCATTTTTTGTCCCACTGCACGGAAAAAATAGGTCGCTAACCAGCCAATTAATCCACTGACTAGTAAGACTTGGCTCCATATACCAGCTTTCTGATTATCCAAACCGACTAGCTGAAATCCTAAATAAGCCAAGCCGCCGGCAATAAAAACACCTAAGCCAATTCCAATAGCGTCAATCCGTCGCATGAGAGTTATGACCTACCAATTTCGTTAAACTTGAATTTGTCGCCGTTGGGGTCGGAAATTTACAAACGGCGATAGAACCAACAAACCCGGAAAGAAGAAAAACACCAAAAAGTACATCAACAAACGCTCGATGGAGCTAGCTACATACCAACGCTGCTTCAGGTAGAACAATACAGCAATGGGGATTACCAAAAGGTAAGCTCCAGCCAAAATCAGATATAGCAGGGCGACAATCATAACTTTTTTGGTCTAAGCATCTGTTTCCCATCATAGGCTGAACAGCCAATCTGAGGGAAGTATAATCATGATGCTTTCAAGATTACTACGCCAAAATCCCTTTTTTATCCAGATTGATTGATAAAAGGTAATTTTATGCTAATATCGTAAATCTACTAGCAAATAAATGCTTTAGTTACACCAGATGGAAAACTCCTCTAGGTTGATTACGAAAAAACTTCCGATTTGGAAGCGATCGCACAATCTAGAAAAAATATTTTCAATCTAGTTGGACAAAAGACACAATTGATGGTGGAATAGATAAGGCGGTATTTGCTGCCTCCAAAAAATAACTGGTTATACTAGTTATTTACCAAACACCTGCGGGGGTGTGGCGGAATGGTAGACGCTACGGACTTAGATAACTGAGCCTTGAAGGAGAAATCCCTCAAGTGGAAGCTCTCAAACTCAGGGAAACCTAAATCTGGTGACAGACATGGCAATCCTGAGCCAAGCCGAAGAAAGTCATGAGTATTGAGTGCTGAGTAAATTTAAAACTCTTAACTCCTAACTCCTAACTCATAACTATTCGGAAGGTGCAGAGACCCGACGGGAGCTACCCTAACGTAAAGTCGAGGGTAAAGGGAGAGTCCAATTCTCAAAACCTGATTTGGCTATTGCCATAAGGTAGCAGTGAAAACTGCGGGAGGATGAAAATCCGTTGACCGTAATAGGTCGTGTGGGTTCAAGTCCCTCCACCCCCACTAAAAATCGAAAATGCCAAAAGGCTTTTATATAATGTATGGGCGAGTTGTATTTAATTGTAAATCAACTCGCCCATCTATTTTTAGATTGGACTTATATCATGCCAAGCCAAATTACCCATAAGAAAAGAACTCCTCCCCGACGCTTTGGCTACGGTGTACATATAAGTCTTTGGTGAGGCGATTTGCGGTTAAGTCTTGTAGTCCCTAAGAAACCTCACCCTGATTTTGCTGTGCAAAATCTGTCCCTCTCCTTATTAAGGAGAGGGATTGAGGAGAGGACAGGTTAAGAAGTAAAAAGTAAAAAGTAAAAAGTAAAAAGATAATCCCCATAAATAAATTCAGGGGATTTGATAAGGACTTATTATTTCTTGCGCTATGCGTCTCGAAATAAATGTTTTTATTTCGTTCCATAAATAAATTTAGGGGCTTCAAACCACTGCTCTTTTTCTTTATGAGTGCCTTTTTACTTTTTACTTTTGCCTTGTTCGGTGAGGTTTTTCTCTTGTTTTGGGTAATTCGATGACTTGTGTGTACACCGCAGCCAAGAATCAGGGTAGGGGAGATAAAGCACAGCTTTGGCGGGGTAGGGTTATTCGAGTTTAATAAGCAATTATAGCGGTTCTCAGTTGAGTGAGGTACACCCGTACGGGCACGGCACTGCCCATTGGTGTCAACTTAACGTGAAACCCTTGTAAAAACTGAATATTGAGTTTACTGACTACTGATTACGATCCGCGTTACCCCACCCTAACCCTCCCCTTATAAAGGGGAGGGAACCGGATTTTCTGTTTCCTTTATAAGGGGGGATTAAGGGGGGTAAAACGTCTGTGGGACAAAGGTTTAAGCTTAAGTTGACACCAATGGGCACTGCCGTGCCCCTACACTTCGCTATTAATGTTTGTTGTAAGCTGAAAATACTTTAATTTGCATCCTCAAAAAAATAAATCTCTTGTGGGGTGGGCATCTTGCCCGCCCTAGCTGTGCAAATTAAATGCACGACAGCTTACTGCATCTGAATGGGAACCGCTATAAGCGGATATGATATTAATTCTTGAAACCAAGTAATTTCACTGAAATATTTGATGAAGTATTAAACAATTTGAGTTTAATACTTTACTTATAGTCAAATTTTATCAAATTTGTGTAAAAAGATTACTGAATTTCAGAAGAATAGATTGATGCTACTGTTCACCAAGGTTAAGCTGATAATAATATAAACAGGAAGTCTTTTTGTCGTGATAACTAGAATGAACCCTAATAGTTTATCAATTAATCAGGAAGATACCCATAGTGTTACGTCTAACTCTAGCCAGATAAATGTGCAGATTGCACAAGAAGAGGTTTATAGCTTCTTCATGGAAATTGTCAAAAGTTTGTCGCCAGATGATATTTTACGAGAATTCAAAAGTTTATTTATAGACGGGCTTGATTCAGAAGATTCCGATTATATTCCCGGAATATATAGTGTTTTTTTAGATAATAATGAACAGGAATTATGTAATACACTAAAACGGTGTTGCTACATTATAGTTAATAATTGGAAAACCAATAGAAAAGATAAATATATTCAAGAATTAGTTAATTTATTTGTTAATGATAATCTCAAGATAAAGAAAAATAATGCCCCAATAGTAAAAACTTGTAAAACTTGGCTAGAGAATTTTGTCAAGAGCAAAGACTACCAAGAATTAAAATTATTTGCTGCTAAATATGATGAATCATCTAAAGGTCATTGGGTGAATCGATATAGTTCTTATTTATTAATCGATCAATCTGTTAATAAGAATAATCCTAGAGAGCAACAAGAGGCTGCTAGAAAGCTTTCTAAACAGATAAAAGAAAAATTTAAGTTTGAACTGGCAATGTATATTGCTCGTTCTCAATCTGCGGTTTCAAGTGCAGCACGCTATAAAAATCCTAGCATTTTAGGAGATCAGGCTCTACGTTTAATAAAAGCAATTATCTTAAAAAAAGGTGTTTTTAGTCATGAAAATATTGCCCATATATTTATCAAGCAAACTCAGAACCAAACTCTGGAAGAATTTAAAATAAATCTCGAAAAATATCTATTTCTTTGTGTAGGTAAACAAGAATCTGTCGAAACTTGGAAGCAGCAATTTATAGATACTTTATCAGTATGGAAGAAAGATTATAATCAGGAAACTGTCACTAAAGACTTGTTTTTGAGAACCTGTAATCGAGTAATTGATTCTTTGACAATAGAAAATGGTAAAGAAGCTTCATCATTATTTATCTTATTAATTACTCAAGGTCATGCTTTAACATTGGTAATTATACTTTTAAAAATTGTTCTAATATCTAAAAATTCTCGTCGTCATTTAGAAACCCGGATTGCTCATTTGATTCGTTTTTACGAACACTATCCTGAAGATGAATGTAAAGGTGTAATAAATTTTATGGAGATTTTTAATATCACGTTTGCGATCTATGCAGAAAACGTAGAGTATAACTTGATTAAGATGGATGAAGAAAAACAAAGCAGTAATCCGCAATTTAATCTGGATGGTTATCGTGTGTTTTCACAGATGAAGGTATATAGACACAAATAAGTTTTGCTTTCATGATTTAGCAAGACGTTCGTCTAAGCAAGCGAGGGCAGCGCCCGCAGTTTCAGCTAGAATACTAATGAGGCGATAGAGGGCGATCGCACTAAATACTAAGGCCGATGGAAAGTGATGTTGCAAAAGCTGATATGCAGTAGCTTCAAACACACCCAACCCCCCAGGCGCACCTGGAATTATAAACCCCAATAGCCAAGCGCAACTAAAAGCCCCTAACAACAAAGGAATTTGATTCACATTTAACGAACCCAGGGCGAATATAGTTAATATAAACCCAGTGGCGCGTAGTCCCATAAAACCCAATTCTCCTAACAAAGGGCGTACAGGGTAGCTTTTAAGACTGAAGGGAACAGTTGGTTCAGTTGTCGCAGCAGACTTTTTTGCTTTCAATTTGTACAAAAAGCGAATAACTGGGTTTAAAAACCGGGGATGAATCGCACCAAGAACTACAGCTAAACTCAGCAATTGCAGTATTTGGATAATAAGGCTAGTATTAGCTGCCGCAAATTGGCTACTGCATAAGACAATAATAATTAAAGCAGCCGCTAGCATGAGTAGCGGTTCCAGCAAAACGCTTAAAGTGGCTGCACCAGCAGAAATGTTAGCATTTTTGGCGGCGACAATTCGCCCATAATGATGCCAGATATTACCTGGCAAATACTTAGCAATATTCGTTTTTAGGTAAACTTGGATAAATTGGGGAGATGATATAGGTTGATTTAAATCTTGGAGAATCCAAGTCCAGATCCAGCCTGCCCAAGTATGTGCTAGTAAAGTTACCCCTGTAGCGATCGCTATAATTGCCCATCCTACCCCATCAATGTGGATAGCAGTAACTCCAATCCAATTATCCTTCAAGGCTTTGGCTAAAAAAAATAGCGTTCCACCCAAAATTATCCAGCGTAAAAATCGTTTCATGAATTTAGTAATTTAACGGTAGAGCAACAAAGTCTAAATACCTCAAGTTTTATGGCATATTAGATATCTATCCAAAGTTTTTGAAGTATCAAATTGGTTCATGTAGTTCTTTTACGACAACTATATTATTTATAATTTACGCACTATACAAAAGACTTATAATATGCATTAACGTAAATACGTCATTTCAGGTTTTTAATGGATGGTAAATAGACCTGCGTCGTAGGGGCAATTCATGAATTGCCCCTACGACGGATATGCTTTTCTCAATCATGTATACTTGGTCTTTCCTGTCAATGCGTAAGTCTTATTATTTTAAGTTATATCTTCCTGGAGTTAGATAAAGTTATTCCTTTTGTACTAATTCAAATGTGACTTGCGCTAGAGGTAAAACTTATTTTATTATTCGTAAGATTAGGTAAAGTTATTATTCTTTCTGAATGCTTAGGATACGAAAATAATTCCAAATGCTATCTTGGATGAAGTTTAACTTAGTCACAAAAATGCAAGGAGTGAGAACTATGAACAAAGCGATGAGTTGGCTGAAAAACATTCGTCCCTTGAAAGTTTTAACTGTTTTTTTAGTAGGAATATTTTTATTTACGGCACAAGCTTGTGGGGATACAGGAGTAGCAACACAGCCACCACAGCCAGGTTCCCAAGCACCTAACGTCAAGCAATACGATCCCACAAAAGATCATCCTCTATCTTCTCCCGCCGGTGGGATGAATAACTTTAGTGATGTAGATCCCAGAGCAAAAGATGAGAAGGCAGCAAATGACAGGGCTGATGCACTAGTAAAAAATGCTCAAAAAAATATTAAGCAAAAGGGAGTTGACAGCCGAGAGCAATATGTTCGGAATTTCCAACAAGGTACACCTGTTGGTGAAAGAGTGAAGAATCTGGGTGAAGATGTTGGCAGTTCTGCTGAAGAATTGCGTGAAGGTGTTGTTAAGGGGACTCAGCGTGGATTTGAAAATCTCAAAGAAAATACCCAGAATGCAACCAAAGATGTAACGAATGCAGCTAAAGATGTAACAAAAAATATTCAGCGTGGGGCTGAGGATGCTGGCAAAAATGTTCAGCGTACAGCAGAAGAGGCTGGCAAAAATATTCAACGTACAGCTGAAGATGCTGGCAATGCAGTGAAAAGAACAGTCAAAGACGTTGATTAAAATAAGTTTTTAATCTTCTGGGAAAAGATGAAAGTGGGTACATACTAAAATTTGACGCCACCAAAAAAAGTCTGCCTATGCAGGCTTTTTTGAGTTAAAAGGGCGTTTAGGGACTGGCAACAAATAAATTATCCAATATTTGTGGGGTAGGCAACATATAGAGCCTGTAGCCAAGAGCGGACAAAATGTCCACCCCACAAGAAGTAATTGAGTATTTTTTATTTGGAAGTCCCTTAGAAACCGCATCTAAACGAGGGTCTACGTCAATACTACTGCCAGATATAGAATACGCAAAAGCAACCTCAAACCAACTGCGTCCACAAGTTATAAAGTATGTGTAGATAAAACAGCAAGTATCTTGAGGGAAAAATCTGTATGACAAGCTACCAAGAAACTATAACTAGTAACGAATCTGTGAATGAGCTAATCGCCGAGACGACAAGCGTTAACCATCTGGAGGTAATTGAAAATGTCATTGACTCTTTAGAACAAGATGATAGTGCGATGGTTAGCCGTACTCCAGAGGGTGGTTATCTCTGGAAGTTTAAGTACGGAAGTGTGGAAGTATTTGTCCAACTCAACGGAATAACTGATGAAGACACCATAACAGTTTGGTCTGCGGTGCTAGATTTACCTGCTAAAGACGAACCTAAGTTGATGCGCTATCTGTTGGAGTTGAACTGCTCTAGCACTTTTGAAGCGCGTTTTGGTATTATTGAAAACCGGGTGGTTGTGATTTCAACACGCACCTTAGCGGAATTGTCTCCTGGCGAAGTGTCTCGGCTGATTACCATTGTGGCAACGATCGCAGATAACAACGATGAAGCCTTACAATCTGAATTTGGTGCAACTTGACTAATCGCTTCGCTTCAGTTATTGGTTATGAGTGCTGAGTTATCAGGTGATAAACTTTTTAACTCCTAACTCCCAATTCCTAACTATTGAATTCTAAAGTGTGGCGACTAATTCCTTTGTTAGAGGCGACTGGCAATGTGCAGATGGCGATTGACCGATGGTTACTAGAACAGCACCAGTCTGGAAAGCATCCGTCAACTCTGCGGTTTTATATTTGGTCGCCATCTGCCATTTCTCTTGGTTATCATCAACGCCAATACCCTGAATATTGGCAAAATTTAACTTGGCAAGGACAGAAACTAGATTTAGTGCGCCGTCCTACTGGTGGACGGGCGGTGTTACACCAAGGTGATTTAACTTACGCTGTAATCACATCTGGAATTACGGGTAATCGCCTCCAGGTGTACGAAAAAATTTGCGAGTTTTTGATTCAAGGCTGGCGATCGCTCGGTGTAGAATTACATTATGGTACAGAAGGGCGAGGTTACATCCACAACCCTAACTGTTTTGGTACAGCAACCAGTGCAGATTTAGTTTTGCCAGATGGTACTAAACTCATTGGTAGCGCTCAACTGCGACGTAGTGGGGCAATTTTGCAACATGGTTCAATCCGTTTGCAACCCGATGCTGAACTGTTTGCTCAAGTATTTGGTGCAGAATCTTTTACGACTATACAACTGCCTCAAAGTCTGAGTATAGAAAATATTATTGCAGCTTTAGTTGCCGCAGCCAGTGATTGTTTTGATGTGCAGATAGAGTTACAACCCCTCTCGCCCTCTGAGTGGGAAGAAATTTTGGCGCATCAACCCTGAATCTTCAGGGTAGAAGACTCTTTTAAATACCCTGCTGCGACACAATCATCAATCAATTTCAAAACAAACGGCCACAGTTCTGGCGCACCTGTCTCTACTGGCGCTACCCTTTTCATCACTTGGTCGCGTCTAATGCCATGAATGCGCCAAGTTCCGCCCTGATTTTGCTGATTATGCAGTAAGGGTTGTATACGGTCTAGGGCTGCGGCAAATTTAGCTGTGGGTGTTTCTCCTGTTTCAAACTCATCCCAGAGTAAACGCAACTCGCTACCTTTATCTGCTGGTAAAAGTCCGAATAAACGCAATGCTGCTTGTGCTTCTCGTTCTGCTTTACTGTCATTACCCTGCACATCGTAACAAAAGGTATCACCGGCATCAATTTCTACCAAATCGTGAATTAGTAGCATTTTGATAGCGTGGGATATACTAACATCCTCTGGGGCATATTCTGCTAATGCGATCGCCATTATAGCTAAATGCCAAGAATGCTCTGCACTATTTTCTCGGCGTGACCCATCAATAAGCAGGGTTTGGCGCATCACGTGTTTCAATCGATCAATTTCGATGATGAATTGAATTTGTTGAGTCAGTCGATTGCTTTGCACCTGAATTTCTAATTGAGGGTGAGGTTTACTGGATTTTAGATTGTAGGTGATTATCTCAATAATTCCAGGGTATCTGCAAGTACTCGTTTTTACATACCAATTAAAAAACGTCTGGGAGTGTTGCCGTGTTTCCACCCCAGACGTTCTTTATTTTTAACTTGCTCCTCACACAGCTAAATACTATCACTGCTTCAATCAAAAGGTGGTTGCAGTAAGTGACAGTTTTAAAACTGCACCAATAATCTAATTCTTATGCGGAAATTAAAAAATGCCTGGGAGTGTTGCCGTGTTTCCACCCCAGGCATTTTTTATTCTCAACTTGCTCCTCACACACAAATAAACACTATCACTACTTCTGTTAAATGGCAAGTATATTGAGTGACATTTTCAAAACTTTACAATCAATCCGATTTATGACAAATTAAAAAGCGCTTGGGAGTGTTGCCGTGTTTCCACCCCAGGCGCTTTTTATTTTTTAACTTGCTCCTCACACACGACTCTACGATATCACTCATCCAATCATAAAGAAAGTATATAGTGTGACACTTTGTAAACTGCACACCCAACAAGCAATGATTTAGTGTAAAAAGTGACGTACACCAGTTAAGACCATCAGTAAACCCAGTTCGTTAGCAGCAATGATAGAATCTTTATCGCGCAAACTTCCACCTGGTTGAACGATGGCTGTAATTCCTGCGGCTGCGGCTGTTTTGACTGAATCATCGAAGGGGAAGAATCCATCACTGGCGAGAATTGCACCTTTGGCTTTATCTCCAGCTTGTTCTAGGGCAATTTTAACTGAGCCGACACGGTTCATTTGACCAGCGCCTACTCCTAGTGTAGTGCGATCGCTTGTCACAACAATGGCATTCGATTTAACGTGTTTGCAAACTTTCCAAGCAAACAGCAATTCGGCTAATTCGTCGGGTGTGGGTTGACGTTCGGTAACAACTTGCCATTGACTAGTATCAGCAATGATGTCATCGCTAGCTTGGACAAGGAACCCACCTGCGATCGCTTTCACTGTATCCTTAGTTCCACTGCTCAAATCTGCTAGAGTTAAAACCCGCACATTGGATTTTTTACCAAGGATTTCTTGAGCTTCGGCATCACAACTTGGTGCAACCACACATTCTAAAAATGTTTTAGTTAATTCGCTGGCTGTAGCCGCATCAATCGGGCGGTTGAGTGCGACAATGCCACCAAAGGCAGAGGTAGAATCAGCATTGAAAGCTTTTTGGTATGCTTCTGCAATCGTGCTTCCCAGTGCCGTACCACAGGGATTTGTATGTTTGATAATCGTTGCTGCTGGGGTATCAGTAAATTCAGCAATAATTTGGCGTGCGGCTTCTAAATCAACTAAGTTATTGTAACTAAGTTCTTTGCCTTGCAATTTGCTAGCTGCTGCCCATCCTGTTGGGGTAGTACCAGCTTGATACCAAGTGGCGGGTTGATGGGGATTTTCGCCGTAACGCAGAGATTGTAATTGTGTACCGCTAAGGTTGTACTGCTGTGCTTCTGCAAGATAAGATGCGATCGCGCGATCGTAACTAGCAGTGTGCGAAAATCCTTTTAAAGCTGCCTTTTGCCGAAACTCTAGGGAAGCTACACCGTTATTTTGCCGCAATTCTTCCAAATACTCACCATACTGTGCTGGATCGCATAATACAGCGAGATGGGCGAAGTTTTTTGATGATGCCCTTAGCATAGCTGGGCCACCGATATCAATTTGTTCAACGGCTTCTAATAATGTTACCCCTGGTTTAGCGATCGTTTCCTCGAAAGGATATAGATTCACCACCACTAAATCAATCGGGCGAATTTGGTTATTTTCTAAATCTGTAATATCTTGGGGAACATCTCGCCGCGCCAAAATCCCGCCATGAATCCGGGGATGTAGGGTTTTGACTCGGCCACCTAAAATTTCTGGAGAACCTGTGTAATCAGCAACCTTGGTGACAGGGAGTCCCGCATCTTTGAGGGCTTGGGCTGTTCCCCCACTGCTGATTAAATCAAAGTCGAATTCTTCAACCAAACTACGGGCTAGATCAATTAAACCAGTTTTGTTAGATACACTCAGCAGGGCTAGACGCGCCATTGATCAATTCCTTAAAATGGGCTGGAAGCGAAGGATCTCAAGTTTTGCATAAGCCTTGGTTCACTTCAAGACCATTATGAGGAAATAAGAGTTCTATTGCTTGCTTCGGTAAAGGCTACCTGAAATTGTGAAATATATTTTTTATATATTTTTTATATAGAATATTACTCTGGTAAGGGTAAAAGAGTAAACTTAGGTGACTTTAGTCACACGATTCGCTTATATCTCAGGTCTAAAGACTCTGAGTTTTACGCTTATCGGGAATTTTATAAGAAGAAAAAATTTAGGAGTAAACCTCTGTCTTTACAAGCTATTACAGTTCCCCCTGAAACTTCTCAACCACCCGCAGGCTTAATCGTCACTTTGCATGGTTGGGGAGCTAATGCTGAGGATGTAGCATCTTTGTTACCCTTGCTCAACTTACCTGATTACCAGTTTATATTACCCAATGCACCTTATCCTTATCCCTATTCTCCTATTGGGAGGGCATGGTATGACCTGCGGGTAGAAAATATGTACGAAGGATTGCCAGAAAGTCGGCAACTACTAATAGATTTTTTGCAATCTTTAGAAAGTAGCACTGGCGTACCTTTATCGCGCACTATCTTAAGTGGATTTTCTCAAGGTGGGGCAATGACTTTAGATGTCGGCTCAAAATTGCCCCTAGCCGGTTTAGCTGTTATGAGTGGGTATTTACATCCTGATGCAGTAACGGCAGATCAAAAAGAGATTTCGCCAACTTTAATCAGCCACGGTAAATATGATGAAGTTGTCCCACTGCAAGCTGCTTTGAAGGCGCGAGAAACTTTAAAATCTCTAGGAGTGGCGCTAGAATACCACGAATTTGACATGGGGCATGAAATAAATCCACAAACGTTAGACGTGCTACGGAATTTCGTTGTAAATGTAATTGGCTAGTCAGAATTACGAATTTTTTATAAATTCTGGTATAAATGCTGAAAAATTTCACGAAATCTATGCCTTCTAATGAGTAATATATATAGGGTGGCTGCGTTCAGCGCAACTTAACCCATGCTGAAGGCAGTGCTGCATAAGGGAGGGGCTAGCATTATGACAACTCTAAGCATTTCTAGAAAAGAAATTGCTGCCATTACTGCGGCAGAAGTAGAAGAACTGGCTGCACGTCTGGATCTAGATAATTACAATAATGCTTTTGATGGTTTAAATGATTGGCATCTATTACGAGCGATCGCATTTCAGCGTCCAGAGTTAGTTGAACCCTATATCTACCTCTTAGACTTGGAACCTTACGATGAAGCTTAGTTGAGAGTTAGGAGAGACGCGATTAATCGCGTCTGTACAGGAGTTAGGAGTTGGAAATTAATATTATAGGACTTACTCCTAAATTACTACTTACTCCTAACTTTTTACTATGACTAATCGAAAGTTAAACAGGGTTCTAATAGGTGTAGGTGGCGGTATCGCCGCCTACAAAGTTTGTGAATTGGTTTCGATGCTGTTTAAAACTGGGGTGGAAGTCCGAGTAATCCTCACCCGTTCAGCGCAAGAATTTATTACACCTCTGACAATAGCCACCCTATCTCGTCATCCCGCCTACACAGATGATGATTTTTGGCAACCAACTCACTCTCGTCCGTTGCATATTGAGTTGGGTGAATGGGCAGATGTCATGGTAATTGCTCCCTTGACAGCTAATACATTAGCCAAGTTAGCCTACGGGATGGCTGATAATTTACTCACAAATACCATACTAGCTTCTACTTGTCCTGTGCTGCTAGCACCGGCAATGAATACGGATATGTGGGAACAGCTATCGGTGCAGCGAAATTGGCAACAGCTATTAATAGATAGCCGATATCATGGGATGAATACAGGATCGGGTTTATTAGCGTGCGATCGCATCGGTGCTGGTAGATTAGCAGAACCTCCAGAAATTTTAGCTTACATCCAATCGCTGTTACACACTCAAGGCAAACGAGATTTAATAGGTAAACAAGTCTTGATTAGTGCTGGGGGAACGCGAGAGTTTCTTGACCCAGTAAGGTTTATTGGCAATCCTTCTACTGGTAAAATGGGATTAGCTTTAGCGCAAGCCGCACTTCATCGAGGGGCAAATGTCACCCTAGTACATGGCCCAGCTAGTTGGGATGTACCATTAGGAGTGCAAGCAATTCCCGTCATTAGTGCCGAGGAAATGCAGCACGCCATGATGGAATGTTTACCCAGTGCTGATGTAATTGTCATGTCAGCAGCCGTGGCAGATGTGAAGCCAAAAAATTATAGTACAGAAAAATTGCCCAAGCGATCGCTCCCCCAAGCCTTACCCCTGGAACCAGTACCGGATATAGTCGCCCAATTAGCAAAACTTAAACAGCCACATCAAATATTAATTGGTTTTGCCGCACAAACTGGCGATATTGTCAAGCCTGCATTAGAAAAATTACAGAGCAAAAAACTAGATGCTATTGTTGCCAATCCTATAGACCAACCTAATAGTGGTTTTGGGAGTGATAATAATCAAGCGATATTTTTAGATAGTCAAGGAAATCAGGTAGAAATTGCACCTTGTTCTAAATTAGAAATGGCTCATCATTTATTTGATTTTGCGATCAATTAAAACTTTCATTCATACGTTGTTCTAAAATTTCTAATAATCCATCTACATCCTTACCAACTTGCTCAAAACAAATTGGTGGCGCTGGTTCCGGTACAAACTGAATTAACTTAATTTCACCCTTACCAATGCCAATCATCACAACTTCCACTTCCGGTTTATGATTTTCAACAATTCCCAAAATTTCCTGAAGTCGATTTTCAACTTTAATATTTAAATTCTCAATCTGCTCTTTCGGACAATAAACAAAATGGGGCGTTGGTTGCAAATCAATACCAACAGTACCCTGACTGTCACCATTCGCTAACCACAATCCCCAAAACAGCGCCGCCAATTCCTGCTGATTTGCTTTTACAAATTTATCCAACTGGCTACGCCACTTGTTATCACCCGATTCTGGTTGATTATTGCCAAAAAACATAAATAATTCGTAATGACGCTCTAGGACTCGCTAACGCTACGCTAGCGTAATTCGTAATTGAGACAGAAAGAAGACGCAAAAATTCTCTTAAACCTGATTGTACACGCCAGAGACTACTATAAATACCGGATTTTTCCAGCTAATTATTTATGGGTTGCCGATTCTACTAATTTCCCATGTTCTACGACATAAATGCAATCAGCATTGCGGACGGTGGAAAGACGATAAGCGATCGCAGCTGAATTACCACTTCTGTATCATTATCTACATAATTTTGCTTTTTTCGGAGATATTTATATTGAAGGAGCTTTTGCCTGCACCCTCTTTGAAGCAACTGGTATATGCTTAATTGCCCGCATATCATAGTGTGCATCAACAAATTTTGTATAAGAGTTGAAACTGAATATGCCAATTTCTAATATCGTCGAAGAACCACAGTTTATGCGCCTGAATCGCTGGTTTAGTGGACTGCGCGGCGATTTGACAGGAGGACTAACAGCAGCAGTAGTGGCATTGCCCTTAGCTTTAGCCTTCGCGGTAGCAAGTGGTGTAGAACCAAAAGCGGGACTATATACCGCTATTGTGGCGGGAATTGTCGCGGCAATTTTTGGTGGTTCCCCAGTACAGATTACAGGGCCGACAGGAGCAATGGCTGTAGTTTTAGTGGGAATTGTCGCCAAATACGGACTTGAGAAAGTTTGGATTGCTGGGGTGATGGCTGGGATTATCCAAATTGCCTTGGGGGTTGCCAAACTTGGACAGCTAGTAAAGTTTATCCCCTATCCAGTGACGGCAGGCTTTACCAATGGTATTGCCGTAATTATATTTTGTGGTCAATTAAATAATTTCCTTGGTTTACAAATACCACGTAGCGAACACTTTTTACCAGGGCTTTGGCAAAGTTTAACTCATGTAGAAGCTCTAAATTGGGATGCTGTTGGGTTGGCAATGGTGGTGATGGCAGCCAATATTTTATGGCCCAAGATTAATACAACAATACCGGGTTCTTTGGTGGGGTTGGTGTTGGCAACAGGGATAGCAACTTATTTCCATCTGGATGTACCGACAATTGGCAGCATTCCGCAATCTTTACCGATGCCCCAAGGTATTCCCCACTGGAATGATTTTAGTGTGATTCGAGAACTGATTAATCCGGCTTTGGCTTTGGCGGCACTGGGAAGTATTGAATCGTTACTGTCGGCAGTTGTGGCTGATGGGATGACAGTGAGCGAAAAACACAATAGCGATCGCGAATTAATTGGTCAAGGATTAGCAAATATTATTGTCCCATTTTTTGGTGGTATTCCGGCAACAGGTGCGATCGCTCGGACTGCTGTTAATGTCCGTTCTGGAGGCAAAACCCGACTATCTGGGGTAATTCACGGCGTTGCTTTAGCCATTATTGTTTTAACCTTGGCACCTTTAGCAGCAAAGATTCCTTTAGCAGCACTTGCTGGCATTCTGATGGTGGTTAGCCTGCGGATGATTGAGTGGGAAGCCATTGGTTTATTGATGCGTGCTACCTATTCTGACTTTGCGGTGATGATTCTCACCTGGCTAGTGACAATCTTATTTGATTTAGTTCTCGCTGTAGAAGTGGGATTGATTGCAGCTGGAGCATTATTCATCAAACGAATGAGTGATTTAAGCCTAGTTAAAATACCTGAAACCGAAGTATTTCCCCCCGGTATTCCTCTGGAATTAGGTAAAGAAATTGCGGTTTATCGGGTAGACGGCCCCGTATTTTTTGGTGCTGCTGAACGGTTTGCTACCTTCCTCCGCGATGAACCGGAAGTGAAATATTTAATTCTCCGGTTACGCTTTGTGCCAAATATGGACACAACTGGGTTAGTAGCTTTAGAGGATATTTACCACGACTTGGAACGACATAATTGCCGCTTAATTCTCACAGGTTTACAACCCGAAGTCCAACAACTACTAGAACGCACAGGATTATTAAAAACAATTGGGTTGTCAAATTGTTTTGAAACAACGACAGATGCGATTTGTTCTATTTCTCCTCAAATTCGAGAATGTTCTCAACCTATAGCGGCTGACTTGAAAACAAAAGAATTGATGGAATTAAACGACTGATCATATTTTGCCGTTCACAGAGCAAAATACAGCAGTTTTCTTTTGTATTTTGCGTTTACATGAATTGCCCCTACCGGAAAATCAAGGTTTGGGGTATTTTTTTGCGTAAGTCCTGTCTCTGATTCAGATTTTTGTAACAAGTCTATTGACTTCAGACAAGTATATTGAGAAACTAATAGTTAGCTTAACTAATTAATATAAGTGCATCAAAATTGTGACAATACTGACAGGAAAAATAAATCAGTCAGAACCATCTAGCGAGCCAAAACCCTTGATTTTGGAAACTCAGGGACTCACGCGCCGTTTTGGGAAGTTAACGGCAGTTAATAACCTGAGCATATCTGTGGAACAGGGTGAAATATTTGGACTACTTGGCCCCAATGGAGCAGGGAAAAGTACAGTTATTAAGATGTTGACAACTTTGCTACCTTTGAGTGCAGGGAAAGCAACTCTAGCTGGCTATGATGTGACTCGTCAACCCAATTTTGTAAGACGGGCTATCGGTTATGTACCGCAAGCATTATCTGCGGATGGTAGCCTCACGGGTTACGAAAACCTTTTAATCTTCGCCAAGCTGTACGGAATACCAGCCAAAGGACGCGATCGCCGCATTTATGAGATTTTAGAATACATGGGTTTGCAAGATGCGGCGAAGCGCCTGGTACGAAACTACTCTGGTGGAATGATCCGCAAGCTAGAAATTGGTATATCAGTTCTGCATCAACCCCAAATTTTGTTTCTCGATGAGCCGACTGTCGGACTAGATCCCATTGCCCGAACTCAAGTATGGCAACTTGTGCTACAACTTTGTGCTGATTACGGCACAACGATATTTTTAACAACCCACTTTTTAGAAGAAGCAGATAGCTTATGTAACCGAGTGGCGATTATGCAGCAAGGTGAAGTCGTAATTACAGGCGCACCGAAGGACTTAAAAGCTTCTTTAAATCGACCAAACGCAACCTTGGATGATGTCTTTATTCACTATACAGGCGACCAGTTAACATCAGGAGTGAACTACCGTGACACAGCAACAACCAGACGTACTGCTCAACGGTTGGGTTAAAGCACCACCCACAGTCCGAGTAAATTTGATCTCTGCAATCAAAGAGCTAGTTACAAAAACTTTAGCGATCGCTGAATTAGAAATCCGTAAACTCCGTCACGATCCCACTGATTTAGTAGTTCGGGCTGTGCAACCAGCCTTATGGCTGCTAATTTTTGGGCAAGTTTTCGCCCGAACTCGCGCGATTCCTACAGGGAACTTACCCTATTTGGACTTTATTTCTGCGGGTATTTTGGCTCAGAGTATTTTGTTTGTGGCCATTTTTAGTGGCGGGATGACACTAATTTGGGAGCGAGATTTAGGGATTGTCCATAAATTTTTAGCGAGTCCTACGCCTCGCGTGGCGATGGTGTTGGGCAAAGCCTTGGCGTGTGGGGTGCGGTGCTTATCTCAAGTAGTATTCATTTATGGATTGACATTTTTATTAGGTGTCAAACTAAATCTTCATCCCCTAGCTATTTTCCAAGTATTGCTGCTAGTCATACTGGGGGCGGGTTCCTTTTGCATTTTTTCATTAATCATTGGCTGTTTGGTCAAAAGCCGAGAAAGGATGACGGGTATTGGACAATTGTTAACCATGCCGTTATTTTTTGCTAGCAATGCCATCTATCCCATCTCGTTAATGCCCAGTTGGTTAAAGTTCATTTCCCATTTAAATCCGTTGACTTATTTGGTTGACGGCTTACGTAGCACCATGCTGTTGAATGGCATTAGCATCTATGGCTTTGGTCTGGATTGTACAATTCTCTTATTCACATTAATCATTTTGGCCATCCTTGGTGGAAAAGTTTATCCACGGGTGGCCATGTAACTAGGAGAACAACAAGCCCATGACCTTGGATAAACCTAATCAAGGTGCAACTTCCGAAGAATGTGCCGCTAGAGTAATGGAAACAGTTCCATTAGTGATGCGGTTTATCCGAGCGGATATGCGTGCCCATAGTGCCGCTTTTTTATCTATACCTCAGTTGCGATCGCTAGCATTTATCAATCGCAATCCTGGCGCTTCATTGTCTGACTTGGCAGAGCATTTAGGTGTCACTTCTGCCACGGCATCAGCAACGGTAGAACGCTTGGTACAACGCGATTTTGTGAAACGCTGCGCTCATCCTCAAGAGCGGCGGCGGGTGCTGCTCAATTTAACTGAAGATGGAAAACACCATCTCAAGCAATCTCAAGATCAAACTCGCGCTCATATTACCGATTTGCTGAAAGGTCTTTCAGAAGACCAAATTTCCAATATTGAAGAAGGCTTAACTCTACTAAAAAATGTCTTCGAGAAAACAGAACTCAAATCCCCATAACTCTGAGGTTGCACAGCACGATCCCTTTGCAGCCTTTAAGTTTCGAGACTATCGGCTATTTACCATTGGACGGTTGGCGCTGTTCGTGGGATCGCAAATGCAAACTGTAGCTATCGGCTGGGAACTTTATGAGCGGACTAACTCAGCGATCGCTTTGGGCGGTGTTGGGCTAGCGCAAGTCTTGCCGATGATTCTTCTCACCTTGATTACGGGACATGTGGCCGATCGCCGCGATCGCAAAGTCACGATCTTAATGTCAGTGAGCTTGCTAGCTCTCTGCTCACTAGCTTTAGGGGTACTTTCTTATACTAAAGGTGCAGTTTTTCTAATTTACGCCTGCTTAGTATTAACAGGTGTCGCTAGGGCATTCCTCAAACCAGCCAGTGATGCCTTGATGTGGCAATTGATACCTACCAGTGCTTTTACCAATGCAGCCACCTGGAATAGTAGTAGCTTTCAGTTAGCCGCAGTCATCGGCCCAGCCTTCGGGGGATTTGGCATTGCGCTACTAGGAAATGCTACAGGGGTTTATGTATTAGCTGCGATCGCCGCGTTGCTGTGTTTTCTTTTAACACTGGCGATTAAAGAGCAAAAAGCTATCCGTACAAAAGAGCCAATCTCACTCAAAGCGCTTGCTGCTGGTGCTAAATTTGTTTGGCAGAATCAGTTGATTTTAGCAGCGATTACATTAGATATGTTTGCTGTATTGTTAGGTGGTGCGATCGCGCTTCTCCCCATTTTTGCCAAAGATATTTTACACGTGGGGCCAGTGGAATTGGGATATCTCCAAGCAGCCCATTCCATCGGTGCTTTGACTATGGCCATTACCCTGGCGTATTTACCACCGTTACGCAAAGCTGGCCCCGCCTTATTATGGTCAGTGGTTGGCTTTGGCGTTGTCACAATTATCTTTGGACTCTCTCGTTCATTTTGGCTATCTATGTTAATGCTAATTCTTGGTGGCGCACTAGATAGTATTAGCGTTGTGATTCGCCACACATTAGTTCAAATCAGAACACCGGATCATTTACGCGGTCGGGTTGCTGCTATTAATAGCGTGTTTATTAGTGCCTCAAATGAATTAGGGGGCTTTGAATCAGGCTTGACGGCAGCTTTATTTGGCCCAGTGATTTCTGTTGTGGGTGGCGGAATTGGCACAATTGTAGTGGTGATTGCTACGGCCATGATTTGGCCGGGAATCCGTAAATTAGGAGCTTTGCAGGAATACAAATGAAAACCACTGGTATTCATCATATAGCTATTATTTGTTCTGACTACGATCGCTCCAAAAGGTTTTATGTCGAAACTTTAGGTTTTTCGATTATTCAAGAGACTTTTCGCGCCGAGAGAAATTCTTATAAATTAGATTTACTAGTGGGAGAAGATGCTCAAATAGAGTTATTTTCTTTTCCTAATCCTCCACAACGATTTAGTACTCCAGAAGCTTGTGGTTTAAGACATCTTGCTTTTAAAGTCGATGATATTGAGGAAACTGTTTTTTACTTAAACTCACAAGGTGTCGAAACGGAAAATATCAGAATTGACGAAATTACAGGTAAGAAATTTACTTTTTTTAAAGATCCAGATAATTTACCATTAGAAATTTATGAAAATTAAGGTTCAATATGATTATCAGAGGATATAAAATATCTGATACCAAAGAAATCATGAAATTATTTTACGATACAATTCATGAAATCAATATTTGTGATTATACTCAAGAACAAGTCGATGCTTGGGCAACAAAAAATATTGATTATGAAGTTTGGCACAAAAGATTACAAGCCAAGCTTCCCTACATCGCTGAAAAGAATGGTGAAATAGTTGGGTTTGGAGAATTAGAAGCAGATGGTCACATTGATTGTTTTTATTGTCATAGCAAATACCAAAGACAAGGTATTGGCTCAAAACTCTTAATTTATATAGAAAATACTGCAAAATTGCAAGGAATTAAACGACTTTATGCAGAAGTAAGTATTACTGCAAAGCCATTTTTTGAAACCAAGGGGTTTAGCGTAGTTAGGGAACAGCAAGTGGAACGGCGGGGAGTTTGGTTGAAAAACTATGTTATGGAAAAATACTTATGACTTTTGATAATATCTGTAAATTTTTAGCTGAAAATTTCTCTAGTGACTTCGCCACTTGGTTATTAGGCGAACCCATTACTTTAACCGAACTAAGCCCAAAAGAGTTATCTCTCGAACCCATTCGTGCTGATGCTCTAATTTTGCTACAGTCAGAGCAAAACATCTTACATCTGGAATTTCAAACCCAACCCGATGCGGAAATTCCTTTTCGGATGATTGACTATCGATTGCGAGTGTATCGCCGTTTTCCAGACAAAACAATGCACCAAGTTGTAATTTATCTCAAGCAGACAAATTCAGATTTGGTGCAACAAAATACATTTACAATTGCCGGGACACGCCATGAATTTGGAGTTGTTAGACTTTGGGAACAACCAACCGAAGTATTTTTGAGAACACCTGGACTGTTACCCTTTGCGGTTTTGAGTAGTACAATTGATCCAGAAGCCGTGCTTAACCAAGTTGCACAGGAAATTAATAGTATGACAGAATCAAGAAGTCAAAGTAATATTGCTGCTTCCACAGCGATTTTAGCTGGTTTAGTATTGGACAAAGAGGTTATTAGACGAGTCTTGAGGTCAGATATTATGCGCGAGTCAGTAATTTATCAAGATATTTTAGAAGAAGGCAAAGCTGAAGGCAAAGCTGAAGGCAAAGCTGAAGGCAAGGCTGAAGTGGCAAGCAACCTTTTTAATACTGGTATGCCATTAGAACAGATAGCAAGATTAACAGGGTTATCTATTGACCAGTTACAGTATTTGCAGGTAACTGAGTCTGATGATTCCAAATAAATAATCGGTGCAGGTTGACTGCACCGATTGCACAATTTATATTTCATTGCACCGGACGTTTCCCTCACGCCAATGCTGATGCTTGGGGCTTGGCAAAAATCATTCTTCCTGCGGTGGTTTGCAAAGCACTGGTGACTACTACTCGTATTTCACCACCTACATAACTGCTGCCTTCTTCAACAACTACCATTGTCCCATCATCTAGGTAGCCAATACCTTGACTAGGTTCTTTGCCTTCCTTAAGAATTTTTAAATCAAGGTTGTCGCCAGGTAAATAACTAGGACGGACGGCGTTCACTAAATCATTCACATTCAAAACAGGCACTTTCTGAACGCTGGCGACTTTAGACAAGTTGTAGTCGTTGGTTAGCAATGTACCACTAATCTCTTGGGCAAAACGTACTAATTTAGCATCCACTGTGGGAATATCTTCGTAGTCAACTGAATTAATCAGGATGCGATCGGGATAATCTTCCTTAATGCGGTTGAGAATTTCTAGTCCTCGCCTTCCCCGCACCCGCTTTTGGTCTTTACTAGCATCGGCTACTTGTTGGAGTTCTTGCAAGACAAACTGCGGTACGAGAATTTGCCCTTCTAAAAACCCTGTTTCTAGTAGCGCTTCAATGCGACCATCGATAATGCAGCTGGTGTCTAAAACTTTGGTATTAGCTGGTTTTAGCGTTCCTTCCACAACCATCGATTCGACAGTGTTGGGATTAATGAACCGCAATAAGCCCCGCCCGTGGGTATCTGCCAAGTTCATACCAGTGACGGAGAGGATAATACTACCGACAACTGCCACCAGTGGTTTAATAAATCCAAAATCCGCCGGGATAGGTAGTAAGAATAATGGGGCTAGCATCAGGTTAGCTAGCAATAACCCAATTACTAAGCCAATGGCACGAGTTAAAATCACTTCCAGAGGCATTTCTTTGACTTGTGATTCTAGGCGGCGATATGTCGTCTGGAAACTCAGCCCGATCGCACCACCAATAATAGCGCCAAAGACGGCAATAACTAAGCGTAAAGCTTCAAGATTTGTTACCTGATCTAACGTGCCATTAGGTAGTAGTTCAATGCTGTAGAACCCGACTCCCGAAGCTGCGAGGATAAATGAGAAAATGATAATTGCGTCTAGCATGGTTATTTTGTTTTCCTGCAACTGTGTTCACCGATAAAGTTAAGTATTTTTTATTTCATCGGTAAGATAAACTCATCAATATTGACTTACACTAAGGGTTTAGGCTGACAATATCTGCAATTATTATAACTAAAGGCTTTTATCTTAATATTTTTCATTGTTTCTTTGTAAAACGATAAAAATTTGTAAATAAACTACTCATTTTGTCAGAATTCAGAATCCAGAATCCAGAAGTCAGAATTAAGAAGACTTTGATACCCAAACTTAATAATTTTAATAAAATCAAGAAGTTATTACACGCTTGATTTTACAATTGTTCTGGCTCCTGACTCCTTACTCCTGAATTCTTGCCTCATTTTTATTGTCTCTAATTCGCAGTTGGCTTAACTTCAAACTTTTCTCAAAATGAGTCAAAAATTTAGTGTTTCTGGAATTGCGAGTTCTGCTTACGTGCATATTCCCTTTTGCCGGCGGCGGTGCTTTTATTGTGATTTCCCGGTGTTTGTTGTGGGCGATCGCTTGCGAGGCGAAACATCTGGTACTATCTCCCAATATGTTGAGGTGCTATGTCAAGAAATTGCCATGACACCAGCTTTTGGCCAACCCCTAAAGACAATTTTCTTCGGTGGTGGTACTCCTTCGCTGCTATCAACGGAACAGCTACAACGGATAGTAACAGAATTGGAGAAGCATTTTGGTATTGCAACTGGTGCAGAGATTTCTATGGAAATTGACCCAGCTACCTTTGATTTAGCGCATATAGCAGGCTATCGCAGTGCAGGCGTGAACAGGGTAAGTCTAGGTGTCCAAGCGTTTCAAGGAGAATTATTGCATAGGGCAGGGCGATCGCACTCAGTTGAAGATATTTTCGCAGCTGTGGAGTTAATTCACCAAGTCGAGATTCCCGAATTTAGCTTAGACTTAATTTCTGGGTTGCCGCATCAGTCTTTGGATCAATGGCAAGATTCTCTAACAAAAGCAGTGGCACTTTTACCCACTCACATTTCTATCTACGATCTTACCATCGAACCAGGTACAGCCTTTGGTCGTTACTACAAACCTGGTGATATTCCTTTGCCTACGGATGAAGCCACAGTCAAAATGTACCAGATGGCGCAGCAGGTTTTGACTGGCGCAGGTTATGAGCATTATGAGATTTCCAATTATGCTCAACCTGGTCATCAATGTAAGCATAATCGAGTGTATTGGGAAAACCGCCCTTACTACGGCTTTGGAATGGGTGCGGCGAGTTATGTTGACGGGAAACGCTTCACTCGTCCGCGCAAGACTAGGGGGTATTACCAATGGGTGGAAGCTGGCGGCGTGATTGATTGTGATGTAACTCCCCCAAAGGAAGTATTGTTAGAAACGTTGATGTTGGGGTTGCGTTTGGCGGAGGGTTTGAGTTTGGCGGTGTTGGCGGAGGCGTTTGGCGAAGAGAAGGTGGAGGAGATTTGCAGGTGTTTGCAAGGGTATTTTGATAAAGATTGGGTGGAAGTTTCAGGGGGAAGGTTGCGTTTGATTGATCCCCAAGGGTTTTTGTTTTCTAATGTGGTGTTGGCGGAGTTGTTTGAGAAGTTGGGATGACGAACCGCAGAGGCAAGGCAGCGCGGTCTTGGGGGTTTCCCTCATGAGCGACTGCCGCGCAGAGTTCGCAGAGGGAGGAGGGGATTTATGGAGAAAGATAAAGTTAGAAAGGCTGTGATTCCGGTTGCTGGTTTTGGAACTCGGTTGTTTCCAGCTACTAAAGTTGTGAAAAAAGAACTTTTCCCGATTATCGATCGAGATGGTAGAGCAAAACCTGTGATTGTTGCGATTATTGAAGAGGCAATTAGTGCAGGAATTGCAGAAGTCGGAATTGTGGTACAACCGGATGATAAAGAAATATTTGCAGATTTATTGAAAAATCCACCTAAAAAAGAACTTTTTGATAAACTTTCACCACAGAATAAAGAATATAGCCGATATCTCGAAGATTTAGGCAGCAAAGTTACTATCTTATTGCAAGAGGAACAATTAGGTTATGGTCATGCGGTATTTTGTGCCAAGGATTGGGTGCAAGATGAGCCGTTTTTGCTAATGTTGGGCGATCATATTTATGCATCTGATATTGAAAAATCTTGTGTTGGTCAAGTTTTAGATGTTTACAAACAAGTTAATCAAAGTGTTGTGGGTTTAAGTACAATGCCAGCAAAAATTATTCATAAAGCTGGTTGTGTAACAGGATTTTGGCAAGAGATAAACTCGATTTTGTCAGTTACACAACTCTATGAAAAACCTACTATTGAATATGCACAACAAAATCTGCGTGTAAAGGGAATGTCAGAAAATGATTTTTTAGGTATATTTGGTTTGTATTTACTAACGCCGAAAATTTTTGATTTTCTAGCAGAACATATCAAGCAAAATTTGCGAGAGCGAGGTGAATTTCAGTTAACATCATGTCTGGAAATATTGCGTCAGGAAGAGGGAATAACAGGATATATTGTTAAAGGTAACTGTTTTGATACAGGTTTGCCAGATGTTTATCGTCAGACAATGATTGATTTTAGAAATTTCTAGATTAATCTTAGTTAAAAAACAAAACAAAACAAAAAGATCCCCGACTTCTTCAAGAAGTCGGGGATCTGAGCGTCTCAGTAGCCTTTAATTACGAATTACGAATTACGAATTATGAATTATTTTGCAACAGTTGCTCGCGGATTAGAAACCCTGGCGGCTCAGGAGTTAGAGCAACTGGGTGCCGATTCTGTAGAGCCAGGATTTTGTGGTGTCGCCTTTGAGGGCGATCGCACTCTACTTTATCGCGTCAATCTCTGGGCTAGGCTGCCGTTCCGAATCTTGGTAAATATCCGTGAGTTTCCTTGCGAAGATGCTGAGGATCTCTATCGCGGCATCCAAACCATTGATTGGCAAAACTATTTAACGCCAGATATGACGCTGGCGGTGAATGTCACGGGCAAAAACAAACACCTCAACCACAGCCATTTCACATCTCTCCAGATCAAAAACGCGATCGTGGATCAGCAGCAGGAAAAGCTTGGTGAGCGTTCAAATGTAGAACTTCATGAACCAGATGTGCGGGTGAATGTTCATATTGAACGCGACTTTTGTACCGTCAAACTCGACAGTTCTGGAAATAGTCTGCACCGCCGAGGCTATCGCCCTGCGGTTGGAACAGCCCCTTTAAAGGAATCTCTAGCTGCTGCCCTCATTCAACTTTCCGGTTGGCAACCAAACCAGATGTTCTACGATCCTCTGTGTGGATCTGGGACTTTACCTTTGGAAGCTAGTTTAAAATCACTGAATATAGCACCAGGATTGTTTCGGGATTCCTTTGGATTTGAAAATTGGCTCGATTTTGATCTGCCCCTTTTAGAAAAGCTGCTCCAAGAAGCTAAGGATAGTCAACTTGATACCCTTCCCGCACCTATTTGGGGAAGCGATCGCGATGAAAATATAATTGAGCAGGCGATTAACAATGCTCAAAATTGCGGCGTTGATAATCATGTCTGGTTTTCTCAAATGGAACTTGCTGATGTTGTCGCCCCCGCAGACAGTGGAATTTTATTGTGCAATCCACCTTATGGCGAACGCCTGGGGCGAGATAGTGATTTGGGGGAATTTTACAAACTTTTGGGTGATGTCTTGAAACAACGCTTCAAAGGCTGGACTGCATTTGTGCTGAGTGGGAATAAGGAACTATCTCAATCCATTGGGCTGAAATCATCCAAACGGATGGCGGTGTACAACGGAACTATACCTTGTCAGTTAATGAAATATGAACTCTACTAAGAGCGATTTGTAGCATGGTTTAGCGATCGCTCTTTTCCAGTAGGGGCAATTCATGAATTGCCCCTACTACGTGTAATTTTGCATAATTCCTGTAAAAAATACATTGCCTCAAAATTTAGCGATGTGCTGTATTGTCGGGGTTTGTGAGAGCGGCGATCTAAACCTCCTGCTGCGTAACATTGGCTGTCTCACATATAAGCTGGTGAAGTTTTTAATACAGCTTCAGAAATTTAAATATAGCTAAAAAAGCTTAAAACCTATTCTGAATATACATTTTGCGAGTTAAGCTCAAAAAATTTAAAAAAAGTGCCAGTATAATCGGTGACTGACGATCTGCAATTTATTTATCGCTAAGAGGCAATTTATGTCAGACCAATTCACCTTTACTGTTACCAATGAAACCGAACAGGGAATTACGGAGTTGTGGGTATCTTTGGATGATGAAGATTGGGCTTCATTTACCTTGAGTGACGAAGGAATTCCATCGGGTGAAACAGTAACCATTGCCTGGGCTGAATATACCAATGATTCGCCCTGTGAATGGTATATCTCTGCTGTATTTGAAGATGAATCAGAAACAGAGTCAGCCCTGTTTAACTTCTGCGAAGAACCAGCTTTAACATTCGGATAAATTTCCCACTGCGATCGCGCTTGATAGACATTTTCATCTCGACTCCACACATAAAAACAAAAGCCCTACCTAGAAAATATCTAGCTGGGGCTTAATAAGCTGAGAAATTGTTTAGATAGGATATCCTTCTAGCAATTTACGTTAATGTACCCTCTACTTATTTTGTTACAAGTATTTCAATCGTGTTTCGCTAATGAAATTTCTATTGCGAATCTAAGGTTTTGAAATGCTCCTCAACAATAGACATCTCCTAAAATTAAATATGCATTACCTAGAACCCTTTGTAGGGACAATTCATGAATTGTCCCTACGCCTTTTCTAGAGATGTCTAATACTTATGTACTATTAAATGGCGATCGCATTGTGCCAGTTGCGTAAGTCTTATACTACTTAAATAATTGTTGTTAGATGTTGTACCAAATCTGCTGCTTGTCTTACACCCTCTATTCGCTCCACAGGCTCACCTTGCTTAAAAAGTACTAGGGTTGGTAGGGCAGAAATTTGATACTTGCCAGCTAATTCTGTGTATTTTTCTGTGTCAATTTTGACAATCCGCAGGCGATCTTTGAGTTGGGCATTTACTTGCTCTAAAATTGGCACCATCATTTGACATGGGCCACACCATTCAGCATAAAAATCCACTAATACAGGTACATCAGAATCAGACAACATCTCTTCAAAGCTGTTAAATTGTTTTTTAGTTGCCATGTGACACACGCCGATTTTCAATTATTTCTTTCAATGGTAATTCTTAGAAAAGAAAATCGCTATAGGAACGTGGGTTTTTCTTGGTAAAAGATTACATTAGTTAATATAGATCAACATTATTAAATAATTCTAATAAAATCCACATATTCTTCTTATTTATGTATAAAAATTAAAATTATTTTTACTAACCAAAGAATTATACATCTGAATTTATTTACGTAGTTAGGTAAGAGGCAATAGGCAACAGAAAAGAAGGCTATTTGAGTTTTTTCAAAAAGCAAAGATGAGTTCGATATCTAGCTAAAAACGACGTATAAGGTTATATATTTATCATCTAATTTGCATTATCCTAGCAAGATTGTCGTGTCCCACTAGTTAGATTTTATTCAGACAATATTTATATGTTCCCTAAATCGCCATAAGATAATTAGCGCGGTATTTCTAAGATCGAGGGACATTAAATGACACTATTAAAAGATAAAGTCGCAATTGTCACAGGTGCTTCACGGGGAATCGGGAGAGCGATCGCAATTGAATTAGCCTCACAGGGAGCGATCGCAGTTGTTAATTATGCCAGTTCGAGTGCAGCAGCCGAGGCAGTTGTTACAGAAATTACAGCAGCAGGAGGTGAGGCGATCGCTATTCAAGCCGATGTATCTAAAAGCGATCGAGTAGACACACTAGTTAACACCGTCATGGAAAAGTTTAAGCGTGTGGATATTTTAGTTAATAATGCAGGAATTACCCGCGATACACTGCTTTTGCGTTTGAAGCCAGAAGATTGGCAAGCTGTGATAGACCTTAACCTGACTGGTGTTTTCTTATGTACACGTGCCGTCAGTAAAATCATGCTAAAGCAGCGATCGGGTCGAATTATTAACATTACCTCGGTTGCTGGGCAAATGGGCAACCCAGGGCAATCCAACTACAGCGCCGCCAAAGCAGGAGTCATCGGCTTTACCAAAAGCGTTGCCAAAGAACTGGCTACTCGCGGCATCACCGTTAACGCCGTCGCCCCTGGATTCATCGCCACCGACATGACTAGCGATCTCAACAACCCCGAAGATATTCTGAAATTCATCCCTCTCGGTCGCTTCGGTCAACCCGAAGAAGTCGCTGGGATGGTGCGCTTCCTCGCCGCCGATCCCGCCGCCAACTACATTACCGGACAAGTTTTCAACGTCGATGGTGGCATGGTAATGGCCTAAATAGTGCTGAGTTAATAGGCAGGAGGCAGTTTTTCTTCTGCCTCCTGCCTTCATTAATAAATAATTGAAGCTTAGGGATTGTTTGTAGTTGACGCTTTAAGGCTAAAGCGCCAACTACAAACTTATTAAATCAAATTTGACAGACAACTTATGAAAACAGACTCTATTTTTTATCGTTTATTTCAAACTTTTCCCAGTGCTTTTTTTGAATTAATTAATCTGCAAGCATCAGAAGCAAATGCATATAATTTCGCTTCAGTAGAATTAAAACAAACAGCATTTTGTATCGATGGAGTCTTTCTTCCTGTTGCTGACACTAGCAGTCAGCCGATTTATTTTGTAGAGGTTCAATTTCAAAAAGATAACGAATTTTACGCTCGTTTATTTTCAGAAATATTTCTCTATTTACGACTTTATGCACCTACCACAGATTGGCGAGCAGTAGTTATATTTCCTCGCCGTAGCCTTGAACCAATTCAAGTACAAGCGTATAGAGTCTTACTCGAAAGCAAATTAGTAACGCGATTATATCTAAATGAGCTTGGAGAAGTAACTGAACATTCATTGGGAGTTGGTATCATTAAACTAGTAGTTATAAATAAAAAAGAAACTCCCCTATTAGCCAGAAATTTGATTACAAAGACACGCTTAGAAGTGGTGGATCAAGCACTTAAACAAAAAGTGCTAGATTTAATAGAAACAATAGTAGTCTACAAACTACCGCTTATCAGTCGTCAGGAGTTGATAAAAATGTTTGGACTCGATAATTTTGACATCAAAACTACCAGAATCTATGAGGAAGTCCGTGATGAAGTCATTGAGGAAGTCCGTGATGAAGTCAGGCAAGAACAGACTCTAGAAGTTGTCATACGTCTGCTGCGACGACGCATTGGTAATTTGAGTCAGCAATTGCAAGATAGCATCAGTCAGTTATCTACCGAACAGCTAGAAAATCTAGCGGAGGCACTGTTAGATTTTTCCACAGAAGAAAATTTAGTTGCTTGGTTGAAAGACAATTCAACACAGGCTTGAATTTTTGGTGGACTAGCCAAACAATTTTTGGTTTGGGATTTTATATTGATTCCATACCTGTTAGCGTAGTCTTTCCGCTCTTTAAGGAGTTGCTCTGAATAAATAATTTGAGATTTTGGATAATACTAGAACTTACGCAAACAATAGACGAAACCCTTATTTAAAGGTAGGGGCAATTCATGAATTGCCCCTACCACGTGTAGTTTTGCGTAAGTCCTAAATACAATTCTTCTTTCGTTTAAATTTATGATTGCTCCCGGTATGGACGCTGCGCGAATAGACCTTTTTAAATTTTGAATCTTTACAATCCAAAATCTAAAATCTAAAATTCATTTGAGGTATAACTATATACCATAGAAAAATAATAGTAGGGCTAGCATTGCAATGCCCGCCCCACAATCAACTAAGGCTGTTGGCGTATCCTTTGCCAGACAGTAAAACCCAAAAGAAGGATAATGCTAATGGCGGTAGTCATCATCACAGCCAAACTCATACCTTGTATTCTCATCGCCACCAAGTTGAAAAATAAGGTAATTGACCAAAGCGTGAAGGCAGCATTGCGCTGGGAAAGTCCCCAAGCAAGTAAGCGGTGATGTAGATGATCTTTGCCAGGAGTACTAAGAGGGTTATTTCCTGCTAGTAGCCGCCGCACAAATACTTGCGTGGTGTCCAGCACTGGCAACAACAGAAATAAAACCGTAGGAATTAGCGCATAAACTGTGTTTTGTTGCAGTTTGCCTAAAATACTAGTTGCTGCCAGCACATAGCCAAGAAAGTACGCTCCGGCATCACCCATAATAATTCGTGATGGATGGAAGTTATGGCGCAAAAAGCCTAATGCAGCACCTCCCAAGGCTGCGAGTACCAAAATTGCCGCCGCACGATTGTTAAATTGGGCTGCAACGCCCAACAAACTCATGGCAGTAATAAAGCTGATTCCTCCTGCCAAACCATCCATACCATCCATCAAGTTGATGGCATTGGTAATCCCTACTACCCACACCACTGTCAGCGACATAGACAGAAGCGAGTCGATGGGAGTGCCAAACATAACTTTGACACTGATACCATTAGCAACCAGCAACAGTGCCGTGACAATTTGCGCCCACAATCGCACAGAGGGCGGTAAGCCGAACTGATCGTCGATAAAGCCCACAAGGACTAATATCGAACCCCCCAACAGAATAGTGAGCACCTGAGCCAATACGTTTTGGAGTTCGATGGGTCGTAAAAGGCTAGCTAATACCAGCGCGGCAATTACACCTGCGTAGATAGCTAGCCCCCCTGCATTGGGTAAAGGTTCTCGGTTGAGTCGCCGGGCATTAGGTTGGTCAGCCCAACCTACTCGCAAGGCAAATTTGCGGACTGTGGGAATTAAACGCCACGTTACAAGCCAAGCCAAGAGAAACGTAAATACTACTGCCAACCAGCCGGTGCCGCTAGGGTCGGCAATACCAAGGGATTTAAGGGAGTTGTCTAGATTCATCTCCCAATTCAAGCATTACTGCCAGTATCTAATATGAGCATCACCTGTATATTAATCAATTTTTTTTATTTCCATTTGTAACTTGAGCCGCTTGAGAGATTAGCACTCTTGCTCTGTGAGTGCTAAATTGTCTAATGGAAGCGCTGGAGAAATAAAACATGGCGAAAATTATTGCATTTAATGAGGAATCGCGGCGAGCTCTAGAAAGGGGTGTTAACGCCCTTGCTGATGCCGTAAAAATCACCTTGGGGCCTAAAGGTCGTAATGTGCTTTTAGAGAAAAAATTTGGCGCACCTCAAATTGTCAACGATGGTATCACTGTTGCCAAGGAAATTGAATTAGAAGATCCTTTAGAAAATACTGGTGCAAGACTCATCCAGGAAGTAGCCTCAAAAACTAAAGATGTCGCTGGAGATGGTACAACCACCGCTACCGTTTTGGCACAAGCCTTGATTCGGGAAGGTTTGAAGAACGTGGCGGCGGGTAGTAACCCAGTTAGCTTGAGACGCGGGATCGACAAAACTATTGAGGCACTGGTAAAAGAAATTGCCAAGATAGCCAAACCGGTAGAAGGAAGTGCGATCGCTCAAGTTGCCACTGTTTCTGCTGGTAACGATGAAGAAGTTGGCCAAATGTTAGCCCAAGCAATGGAAAAAGTCACCAAAGATGGTGTAATTACCGTTGAAGAATCCAAATCTCTAACCACCGAACTAGAAGTAGTTGAGGGGATGCAGGTTGACAGAGGTTATATTTCTCCCTACTTCGTCACCAACAACGAGCGGCAAATCGTAGAATTTGAAAACGCCCGAATCTTGGTGACAGATAAAAAAATCAGCAGCATTCAAGATTTAGTGCCAATCTTGGAAAAAGTCGCCCGTTCTGGTCAGCCCTTGTTAATTATCGCTGAAGATGTCGAAGGTGATGCTTTGGCAACTTTGGTAGTGAACAAAGCGCGGGGTGTATTGGCAGTGGCTGCAATTAAAGCGCCTGGGTTTGGCGATCGCCGCAAAGCTTTGTTAGAAGATATTGCTATCCTCACCGATGGGCAATTAATTTCTGAAGAAATCGGCTTAAGCTTGGATACTGCTGCTTTAGAAGCATTGGGAACTGCCCGCAAAATCACCATTGACAAAGAAAGCACCACCATTGTAGCTGGCAGTGTCACCAAGCCAGAAGTACAAAAGCGAATTGCTCAAATTCGCAAACAGTTGGAAGAAACCGATTCTGAATACGACCAAGAAAAACTGCAAGAACGCATCGCCAAGCTTGCTGGCGGCGTGGCAGTGATTAAAGTCGGTGCAGCAACCGAAACCGAACTAAAAGACCGCAAACTGCGGATTGAAGACGCGCTAAACGCCACTAAAGCTGCGGTGGAAGAAGGTATTGTTCCTGGTGGTGGGACAACTCTAATTCACTTAGCCAAGGCGGTAGAAGCGATTAAAAAGACCCTACAAAATGACGAAGAAAGAATTGGGGCTGATATTGTCAAACGAGCGCTAGAAGCCCCCTTGCGCCAAATAGCAGATAACGCAGGTGCTGAAGGTTCTGTGATCGTCTCTAGAGTCCGAGACAGCGAGTTCAACATTGGCTACAACGCTGCTACTGGCGAATTTGAAGACTTGATCGCGGCTGGTATTATCGACCCTGCCAAAGTCGTGCGTTCAGCTTTGCAAAATGCTGGTTCCATTGCTGGTTTGGTCTTAACCACCGAAGCGATCGTTGTTGAAAAGCCAGAGAAGAAATCTGCTGCTGCTGCCCCTGATATGGGCGGTATGGGCGGTATGGGCGGCATGGGCGGTATGGGCGGTATGGGCGGCATGGGCATGTTCTAACTTCTGCTCACCCAGATAAATATGTTTTCAGCAGTTTGTCTTGCCAAGGCAAACTGTTTTTTTATAGCATTGCTGATTCAGAGCCGATATGTTATCTCTATTGCTGGGAAGTAGCTGGGCATAAATAGAAATAATCATCATGGTTATCAGTAATTAGTCGTGAATACAATTAACTACTAAAAAGATGCTGATTACTCAATTACCCAACCTAAATAATTCCTTAATCTAAAAATCACAGTCTTTGTATTAATTTTTGTAATATTAATAAGTAAGTGAGCGTAAATAATTAAAGGTTTGTAGTAAGGGCTTTAGCCCTATTATCAGGGCTAAAGCCCTTACTAAAAGCCAATTTAATTAATTTTACATTGGGTAACATAGTTTGATTTATTCTTGCCCACCTACTTAGCAAAAGCTGAAATAAATCAAAACGCTTCTAGTATCACCGATCAGTTATTTGTGATAATTCCCAATTCCCAATGCCCAATGCCCAATGCCCAATTCCCAATGCCCAATGCCCAATTCCCAATTCCCAATGTAGGTAATATTGCATGGCACGAAAACTCCGTCGCCTTCCCAAAATAGGAAATAAGCCGTATGAAGATGAGTTCTATCATCAACCAGGGACTTTACCTGGAACCATTTTTATTGATGCAGATGCTCCACCACCGATACTTTTCTTGATTGACTATAACCAAACTAATTTTATCCGCGAACAAATAGAAACTCCAGAGGAGTGTATCCAATATCTTGATAGCGAATCCATTTCTTGGGTAGATGTACAAGGTTTAGGCAGTCAAGATATATTACAACGATTGGGTAAGGTTTTTAAGTTACATCCTCTAGTTTTAGAAGATATAGTCAATGTGCCAGAGCGTCCCAAAATAGAAGATTATGAAGACCAATTGCTATTCATTTCCCGCATGGTAGTACCAAAAGAAAAAACTTGTGGTTTTTACAGCGAGCAAGTGAGTTTGATATTAGGGAAAAATTATTTACTGACAGTCCAAGAAGAACCAGAACATGATTGCTTTGAAGGAGTGCGATCGCGAATTGAAAAAAGCAAAGGGATCATTCGCAAACAAGGAGCCGATTATTTAGCCTATGCCGTGTTAGATGCAATTATTGATGGCTTTTTCCCAGTCCTAGAGCTTTATGGGGAGCGAATCGAAGAGTTGGAAGAGGAGGTAATAGTCAAACCTAACCCACAAACACTACAAAATATTTATCAAATTAGGCGAGAATTACTGCAACTACGTCGTGCTATCTGGCCCCAGCGAGATGCAATTAATTCTTTGATTCGAGATGGTAGCGAACTGATTAGTGAAGAAGTGCGAATCTACTTGCGAGACTGTTATGACCATACAGTACAAGTGATGGACATGGTAGAAACTTATCGAGAACTAGCTTCTGGATTAATGGATGTGTACCTTTCGGCAGTGAGTAACAAAATGAATGAAATCATGAAGGTACTAACGATAGTTTCAACAATTTTCATTCCACTGACTTTTGTGGCCGGGATATATGGTATGAATTTCAGTACTGAAAAATCGCCATATAATATGCCTGAGTTGAATTGGTATTGGGGCTACCCAATTTGCTTGGCAGTGATGGGAGCGATCGCAGCTAGTTTGCTATTCTTTTTTTGGCAACGGGGCTGGCTGCAAAATTCTGTAACAATTAAGCGTAATTAATAATTACAGATGGATGATAAATCGAATATACATTCATTAGTACCGGGAGTTAATATTTTAATTTATGAGGAGTAGCGACCAGAATTTAATAGTCTTGACGATTTATATTATCGGTGTTTCCTATATTTTTAACCGCATGGTTGAATCCATCGATGATCAAATTAAGTTTGAGTTTAAAAAAGGAACCGTTGACGAGCAACTCAAAGAACAAAATCTTGACGATAAAATTGGGATTTCCTTTAAACTTAAACCTTCATACCCAATTGACGATTTGAAAGATTTAGGAATTAGCATTGAAAATAAATCTGAGAATGTTGCTGTATACGTTGACTGGGACAACAGTTCTTTAGTAGTTGAACATAGCAAACAATCGCGCCGCGTGATTCGGAAATCACCAGACTTAACCCGCGACTTAGCAGTACCCCAAAGTCCTAGCCTGATTGCTCCCAAGAAAACACTTTCGGAAACGGTGACAGCAGAAGATGTATTCGAGCGCGATAAAGAAGCTGGAACCTATTCAGCGAAAAAACCACTAATTGATATCAACGGGCTGCAAAAAGGGCAAAAAAAATTGTACAACGACTTTATTAACAGAAAAAAGGAGTTAGACTTTTCCCTGCAACTGGTGCTAAGGGTGTCTGAAGTGCGTTTAGGTTTAGCCCCAGGTCGTGATTTTCCCCCCATTAGTATTATCAATTGTCCTTTCACAGTCAAGAAACTACCTTGGACTTACGCTTTACCTTGGAATAAAAAAAAGCAATAGTAACCAGACAGACTATGCCATCCAAGATTACACTGGATCTAAGGAGAGAGTAGACGCAGGCGGTTGCAGATCAGTCATAGTCACTGGTTTGAGGAAAGTCCGGGCTCCCGAAAGACCAAACTTGCTGGATAACGTCCAGTGCGAGCGATCGTGAGGATAGTGCCACAGAAAGATACCGCCAAAACAAGGCAAAAGGTAAAAGGCAAAAGTAAAAAGAAAGATTTCTTTCTTTTGCCTTTTTACTTTTTACTTTTTACTTGATTTGGTAAGGGTGCAAAGGTGCGGTAAGAGCGCACCAGCAGTATCGAGAGGTACTGGCTCGGTAAACCCCGGTTGGGAGCAAGGCGATAGGAACTACGGTTGGTCTTTTACCAGTTCCGCTCAACGAGAGCCGCTAGAGGCGTTTGGTAACAAGCGTCCCAGATAGATAACTGCCCTCGCAAGAGAACAGAACCCGGCTTATGTACTGCTCTTTCCCCCTTTTTTAGTGCTGAGTGCTGAGTGCTGAGTGCTGAGTGCTAAGTTAGGAGTTAAGAGTTATTAGTTTCCCCCTGTCCCCTTCCCCCTTCCCCTTGTCACGTAATGCCCCTTGCCTATCCACGCCGTCAACGGCAACTCGAAAGTTTAATCCAAAAATTTGGTTTGTCGCTAGAAGCACCTATCAAGTGGGAACTGCTAGATTTAGCGCTCACTCATCCCACTGTTTCTGATTCGGCAAATTATGAACAACTGGAGTTTGTTGGTGATGCAGTGGTGCGGCTGGTGTCGGCTGTTGTGTTATGGGAAAATTATCCCGATTGTCCAGTGGGGGATTTTGCGGCAATTCGTTCGGTGTTGGTAAGCGATCGCATTCTCGCCCAATTGGCCAGAGGCTATGGTTTGGAGTTATACTTACTAGTCGCCGGTAGCGCCACTGCTGATAAAGTTGGACAAGAGTCACGATTGGCAGATGCTTTTGAAGCAGTTCTCGGTGCGCTTTACTTAAGCACTCAAAATCTAGAACTAATCCGCTCTTGGCTAGATCCCCATTTCCAAGAACTAACAACAGAAATTCGCCTCGATCCTGCCAGACTTAATTACAAAGCTGCTCTCCAAGAATGGACTCAGGCGCAATTTAAAGTTTTACCAGAATATCGGGTTGTCGAAGTCACTCAGCCGCACCGCAATCAAGAGCGTTTCCTTGCTGAAGTGTGGTTGCACGGAAACAAACTAGGAGTTGGTAAAGGGCGATCGATCAAAGCTTCTGAACAAGCCGCAGCTAAGGTAGCTTTTTTAGCAATCCCTAAACCGCAAATACCCTGAACCAAAAATACGGCTGATTAGCTGATTAACTGATAATTCAGTTGATTGTCAGTGGTCATTTGTCCCAAGTCCCTTGCATACTAATGACTAATGACTAATGACTAATGACTAATGACTAATGACAAACCAAATTAAAATTGCTGTCATCGGAGTTGGGCGTTGGGGAGTGCATCTGCTGCGGAATTTCTTAGCACATCCCCAGGTAGATGTAGTTGCTGTAGTAGATCCCCATCCAGAACGATTAGCGGCGATAAAGCAGCAGTTTCATTTAGATGATGATGTAGTACTAACAACCCAGTGGGAAGATTTAAAAAAAGTGCCAGGATTGACAGGAGTTGCGATCGCAACTCCAGCTACCACCCACTACGCTTTAATTAAAGACGCTCTCCAGAACGGATATCATGTTTTGGCAGAAAAGCCCCTAACTCTTGATCCCGCCGAATGTCGGGAACTTTGCCAGTTAGCAGAGCAGCATCATTTAATACTGATGGTTGACCACACTTATTTATTTCACCCAGCAGTTGAGCAAGGGCAAGCTGTAGTACAAGCGGGTAAATTAGGAGATTTACGCTACGGCTACGCCACGCGCACCCATTTAGGGCCTGTCCGCCAAGATGTTGATGCGCTGTGGGACTTAGCTATTCATGATATTGCTATCTTTAACGCTTGGCTACGTCAAATCCCTGTGAAAGTACAAGCAACGGGTACGGTGTGGCTACAGAGAGCAGGGGAGCAGGGGGAGATGAGGGAGATGAGGGAGCAGGGGGAGATGAGGGAGCAGGGGAGGATAGCAAACAATTATTATTCTTCCTCATCCCCCTCATCCCCCTCATCCCAAGGTTTAGCCGATCTAGTATGGTTAACACTGACATACCCAGATGGCTTTCAAGCTTATATTCACTTGTGCTGGCTGAATCCTGATAAACAGCGAAGGCTGGGGATTGTAGGTAGCCTTGGTAGCTTGATTTTTGATGAAATGTTGCGATCGTCACCTCTAACGCTGCTACATGGGGAGTTTGAGCAGCAGGGTAATCAATTTATTCCGGTAAATCAAAGGCAGGTAGTGCTGGAATTAGAGCCAGGTGAACCGTTAGAGCGGGTTTGCTCCTGCTTTGTTGTCTCTATTTTCAACAATACTCCCTCAGAGATTTCGTCTGGTTGGGTAGGCACACAGTTAGTAGAAATTCTTGCTGCTCTGACAGTATCTCTTGAGCAAGGCGGCAAACCGGTTTTTCTAAACAACTGCTCTCAAGTCTAATTTTCCCCTGAGAATAACCAATACGGTTCGGTTAAGATTATTTGATTAAAATGATAGATCCCAAAGACGCGATAAATCCCCGTCAAGACGAAGGACTGATTATTGTAAAGACGGCGATTTATTGCGTCTCTTGCCTGAAGTGTATACAGGTAAACGGCTTGAGTTTCAGCATCTGCCTCAACATAAGCCTCTGCCAAAGCAATATTTTGGTGAAAGTAGAAAACAGGATTAATAAAAATAAGTTCTATCAAAGGGATGAGTTAATTTTTATGAAGAGATATTTTGCATTATCTAATACCATTTCACGACTCTACACCTGCTCGAATATGGTTTTGCAAGAGGTCTATTCATTTGTAAGCAGCTTACCGTAGCCGACGTGAAACCATTAGCAAGTTAAGTTTTCTTCCACTTCCCGATCTTTGTTGTTAAACTGAGTACTGGTTGTTTTTTTTACTTTACATTAAGAAATGATTACTTAACCAATGATGGATGCGAAAATCTATAAGAATACAGTGTAATTAAATTGTTAATTCTTTAACTACTGCCTTTTCCTTGCATTATCTTTTGCTTACATGATTTTGATGTTAGCTTTACATTATCCCTTAATTGTAAGTGTGGGATAATACATAATATACTCCTTCCTTAAACAATGCGTATTATCATGCTTAGTATTAGACAAAAATCTCATCCAAATTACCCGCGTAACACTTCTGAATAAAAAATCATAGAGTAGAATAACTGAATATTCGTCAATATTTTGAAAATTCAAAGTAGGATTTTTTAATGATCGGCTTAAGTAATTCGGAAAACGGTACAGCTAGCAGCACAGCAGCTACTAAGAGGCTGGCAAGGGCGATGATGGTTTCTGGTGGTGAGTTCTCGCTGATATTAGCTTGTTGTAACTGTGTTGAAAGACAGCAGCAAGTGCTGAATGTGTTAACAGAATTTTCATCAGCTAACATTCACGAAATCCTGCTTTCACCTGTGACAGACACATTGTATACAGCTATTACAACTGGGATTGGTTCTACTCAACCCGAAGCTTTGATGATACGGGGTTTAGAATCTGTAGTTGAAATTAACCAACTGATCATTAGTACCAACATTATGCGAAATGAGTTTCGGGAACAGTTCCGGTTCCCGTTGGTGTTATGGATCAATGATGAAATTCTACGTAAGCTAGTGTGGCTAGCACCAGATTTCAAAGACTGGGCAGCTAGTACCATTAGATTTGATTTACCTCAGAATCAATTTGTTGAAGTTGAACAACAAGCTATCAGCGCTTAATATTGCCTGATATTACTTGCAAAATTGCGTACAAGCTAATGGCTTTTTCGTCAATACTTTTGCACGTCACAGATTATTGATGAATTTAAAAAAGTAAAACTAATGCTCCACAAAGGTTTCAGCGATAGCTTTGTGAAAAAAATCGATAAAGTCGAGCTTAGAGGTTGTTTTAAAAGCATTTCACTGTAACTTTAGACACTTTTAGATTCCCATACCCTCTTTAAAAAGCAGGGCTGCTTTCATTCCACAAGAATAATGAGTTAGTGCGGATTAATTCGCCATTTGGCAGTTTATATTGGGTATCGGTGCGATCGTTATATTTAAGATACTGTACAAAACTTTTTTGGTGCAGTCATGGCGATCCCTACGGCGGGCCACACCTACGCAATGCTCATCGATCGCTACAGTTATTCTACACTCAGACCAAAGGTGATAAAGCAGTTTCGGAAAACTAGCGCCTTTTGCAGTACTGATGCAGTTATTTTAGTACTATCAATCCAATCACTACAACAAGGATATACGTATTTTTTGGGTCGTTGCTCTTTTACCCTTGTTTAGGCCATTAGTATATTTGTCCGTCATTACCAGAAAATTTTGGAAAATAGCCTGACGCTAAAGTGAATTGAATTCCTAAAGGTTTTAGTAATGTTCGTTAAGCACGTAAAATTTAGGTCGGTTATTACCCACATCAGTCTGATTGTTATTAGTCAGAATGTAGTGGTGCAATATATTGCACTCTTACAAAAGCTAAAGACAGAGGTAAACTATGTTTCCTTTTTGGGGTAATCCTTGTTATGGAAGCGAACCCGTTTCGCACAAAAGTAGCTTAGAGCGGAAATTAAAATTCTTAATTTGGATACGAGATGATTTAGAGTCCAAGCTTGCTGGCATTAATGCTTCTATTGATACCATTCGCCAGCAAATCGAACGCTCAGACTCAGCTGTTTAGAACTTAGTTCTTGGAGACATTTGTACTTCAGGTAATTACAACTCTTTTGTGATTGGGCGCTGTAAATGGGTAGAATCTGGGTTGTAAGTCTTTGTACAGCGCTCTGTCACAAAGGAGCGCACTAAGGAACGTGGATTAAATAAAGTGTAAAAGTAGGGTGTGTTAGAACGAAGTTCGTAACGCACCATTATCCAGCGTCTGGTGCGTTACGCTGTCGCTAACACAACGCCAGTTCGCTCAAGTCGGGAAACCCGCCCACACGACTGGCTCCCCTACGTATCTTTTCTCCAAATCAAACCGGATTCCTATATTTTATTGTCTATTAGTGAATAAACCCTATTTATGAGTTATAAAACTCTTGATTAACATTCTTATATTACTATGAAATCCATGCTAAAAAACTACTTGAATAACAATCAAGCCCGAATTTTTACTGCTTTGATTTTGACTGGAATTTTGTCTGTTGCTAGTAGTTTAACGCTAATAAAAGATGCTAATAGTGCTTCTGCTAACTTCTCGCTAGAAACAAGTAATCAAGTTCTCAAAGACAATATTAAACCAAGCCGCTTGCCACGTCCAGTAGCTAACGCGGTACTGCAAGATGTAGCAGTCAGACAGGGAATTTTAACCAGACAATTACAAATTACTGATTATAATCAACAGACTTGGCGCGATGGTTGCTTGGAACTGACTCAACCTGATGAACTCTGTATCCAAGCATTAGTTCCTGGTTGGCGGATTGTGGTATCTAATGGCAAACAAAACTGGGTTTATCATACTAATCAAACAGGTTCCGCAGTCAGGCTGAATGAAAAGGCTAGCGAAAGTACACTGTCTCCTGTGCAAATTCCAGCTAGCGAGTTACCACCACCGTTAGATAGAAATATAGTATTTCGGCAAATCTCTAGTGGTGGTTTTGCTGGCAGAACCTACGAGACTGTTTTACTCAAAGATGGGGGATTGATTCGCGTGCGGATTGGTGATGCCAATGATTCTGAACGTAGTGTTCGCCGTGTTTCTAGGCAACACGTGCAACAATTTCAGAGATTTTTAGAACGTTCTAAATTTAGTAAATTCCAGAATCTGAGTTACCCAGCCCCCAGTGGTGCTGCTGACTATATCACCTTCACTCTTACAAGCCTTGAGGGTACGGTTCAGTACAACGATATTTCTCTAAATAACCTGCCAAAAGATTTACAAGCAGTAGTCAAAACCTGGAATAAACTTACAGCAAGTGCCCAATAATAAACTTCAGTAATGGAATTATAACAATTCGTAATTGCTTGCGAGGGTTATTATAAATTACGAATTAGTAATTAATTAAATAGCGATTGTTTTAAGGCTTACAATCTAAGCGATCGCTATTCCTGCTGATTGTTCATAAGTGGATAACATTTATAGCAAATGATGAAAAGGTTTGTCAAGTGGTGTGTTGATTTTCCTTCTTGGTGGAATATTCGCCAAAGCAGAAAGTCTGGATTGTTTGCCGTTATAGTTACCTTGAGTTTGGTAGCTACAGCGATGTTATCGTTCCCTTTAAAAGCTCAAATTATTCCTCAGAGAGCCTCAGTATCTGAGTTAAGAGGGGTGTGGTTAACAAATATTGACAGCGATGTGTTGTTTGAGCGCGATCGCCTCAAGGCATCTTTGCAACGCCTTGATGAACTCAATTTTAACACTATATATCCGGCGGTTTGGAATTGGGGATATACATTGTATCCTAGCAAAGTTGCCCAAAAAGTTATCGGGCGATCGCTCGATCCCACTCCCGGATTGCAAGGACGAGATATCGTTAAAGAAATTGTCGATGTGGGACATCAAAAAGGGTTAACAGTGATTCCCTGGTTTGAATTTGGCTTCATGGCACCAGCAGATTCCCTGTTAGCTAAAAATCGTCCCCAATGGCTCACCAGTCGCAGCGACGGGACGCGAATTGTTAAAGATGGGAAAGATAATCGCGTTTGGCTAAATCCCTTTCGCCCAGAAGTACAACAATTTATCCAAGATTTAATCGTTGAAATTGTCGGAAATTATAATATCGATGGGATTCAATTTGATGACCATTTTGGCTTACCATCAGAATTAGGGTACGATGCTTACACAGTGGCACTTTACAAAAAAGAACACCGTGGAAAAGCTCCCTCCAAAAACTCTCAAGATCCAGAATGGGTACGCTGGAGAGCTAACAAAATCACCGACTTTATGAAACGGGTATTTACAGCTATCAAAGCTACTAAAAAAAATTGCCTGGTTTCGGTTGCTCCTAATCCTCAACGTTTTTCTTATGATTTCTTTTTAGCAGACTGGCAGAAGTGGGAACGGCTGGGAATTATTGAAGACTTAGTTTTGCAGATATATCGGGATGACTTAAACGTTTTTATCAGCGAATTAGAGTATCCAGAAGTGAAAGTTGCAAAGAGCCATATCCCTGTGAGTGTAGGTATTTTGGCTGGGTTGAAAAACCGATCTATACCGATGCAGCAGATTCAGACACAAGTGCAAAAAGCACGCGATCGCAATTTTGCCGGAGTCTCTTTCTTTTTCTATGAATCTCTCTGGAATATGAGCAAAGAAAAGCCACAAGAGCGTCAAACGGCCTTTCAGAAAATATTTCCCACACCAACAGCTTACCCGAATTTGCTAGTCGGTTGGAAACCATTCAGTTAATTTCCCGGCGTTGCATAATTTGCAACGCCAGTTTTATTAACTCAGCACTATCCTATTCCCAAACGCCCAGCCAAGCCAGGAGTTAGGGGTAAGAGCGTGGTAATCATCAAGAATAGAGCCAAAAGACCTAAAGCGGCTCTAGCATCATCGGGTTCAGTAATTTCATTCAAGCTAGGGCGTTCTTGATCCCGTTGTAAGAAGAAAATGACGATCGCCCAATACATGGCAATCATATTACCAAGAGACACTAGGGCTAGTAAAATTAGAGTTGCGATCGTTGCGCGTCCTGCGGTTTTGCGTCCATAAATTGCCTGAACAATGCGGCCACCATCTAGTTGTCCTGCGGGCATTAAATTCAAAGCGGTAATTATTAATCCCAACCAACCAATTATCACTAGGGGATGAACGCTTACTAGAGGCGACTGCAACGCCGAACCAAGGACAACTCTCGCCAAGCTTCCCACCAAAATCGACCCTTGAAAAAACTGATTGGGTAATTGAAATAAACTACCTGGGTGGGAAATTAATAAGCCTGTCACCAGCATTAACAAAGAAATAATACCACCTGCGGCTGGCCCTGCTAAGGCGATATCAAATAATACTTTGCGGTTGGGTAACAGAGATTCAAAGCGGGTAATTGCACCAAAAGAACCAATTTGCACAGCCGGCAAAAAGAAGGGCCAACTAAGGCGAATTTTGTGGCGTTTAGCAAGTAACCAATGACCGACTTCATGAGCTACTAAAATTGTAAATATCCCAGCACCTATGGGCAAAGCTTCTTTAAATCGTTCTGGATTGCCAAAGAAATCAAAATTCAGCAATAAGCCCGCAGCTTCTAAATTTGTGGCAATGGTTGCTATTAATAGAATGCCTGCAAAAGCTTTTTGTGATAACAACATCGGACGGGGATCGTTGCGGCTCGGTAGGACAATCACTACTGGTCTGCCATCTGTATTTTCCACCAAAAACAAGCGATATTGCTCACCAAGGCGTTGCTGTAAACTAGCCGTTAGACGATTGTGAGTTTCTTCTGGTTCTCCCCGCAAATTGCCTTTGAAAATTGCTCCATCTTGGTAGGCGATGGTTTCTGTGGCAAAAAATGTATCGATACCAAAGATACCTTTAATTGCATTTAAGTCTTCTTCTGGTATCGGCGGAATCTCCGCTTTCTGTTCTGCTACTTTTGGTTGTGGGGAATTTGCTTCAACTAAGGAATCAGCAGCGAGTCTTTCTGTTGCACGTTGCTTGAGGATAGTGTCTTGTCCAGCAGCGCGTAACTGTCTGCCCAAGTAGATGTACAATCCTGCGGAAGTCACTAATAACAACAATATACCCGCTATATTAATGTAAATCCCTGCGGCAAACAATCCAAAAAACAAGAGCCAGGGAGTCATCAACACCACCGACTGTAACCAGGCTAAGATTCCCAGCTTACCAAAAGGTCTGGCGCGATAAAAGCCCCAGCCCAAAATACCTAAAGCTACCAGTAGGGTTGCTGCCAGGATAGAAGTTTCTGATAAAGTAAACATCTCCAAACCTTTGCTATTGAGAATGAGCCAGAACAAGTCCGGTATTGCAGATACACTTATAGAAAATCACGGTAAGCGTAAAACTCAGTGTCTTTAGACCTGAGATATAAGCGACTCGCGTGACTTTAGTCACCTACGTTTTCCTTGATTAATTTATCATAAAATGATATGATAAATGCGATCGTAAGAATCCAAATTATGGTTAAAAATAAGCCCTTGATGGGAGTTCAGCAAGTCCTATTATCCCCTGATAAGGATACTAAAGCAATATTGGAGTATCTTTGTGAACAATCGGGAAAACTCTATAATTCAGGGGTCTATTTTGCTAGGCAAACACTTTTCAAAACTGATAAGTTACTCACTGGTAAATTCGATTTAATCTATGAGTCAAGTGTTAGTAAAACTCAATTAGCAAGTTCACTACCTTCGGTAGTTGCTCAACAAACATTAATGTCAGTTAGTGAGGCTTTTAAGTCCTTCAAGGAACTGAGAAATAATTTCAATAAAAGTGAGTTATCCTTCAAACCTAAGCCACCTAATTATCTTGAAGGGAAAAAGCTTTTCAAAATTGCATTTCCTAACACGGGAGCAGGTAAACCTTTTCTAAAGCATAATCAAATTAGATTTCCTTTAGGATTGACAGTAAAAAGGTGGTTCGGGATATCTGAATTCTTTCTATCAATGCCAATTAACTTAGACTTCTCAAAAGTGAAAGAATTTACAATTTTACCTAAAAATGGTGCTTTTTACCTGGAGTTATCTTATTTAGTTAAACAAGAAAATCACGAATTAGATATCAATGAAGCCTTGTCAATTGACTTGGGAACTTCTCAAAACTTAGCTGCTTGCACAGATACTTTAGGAAATTCCTTTTTAGTAGACTCAAGAAAATTAAAAGCTGACAATCAACTCTGGAATAAAAGAGTATCTACTAAAAAAGAAGGTAAATCAACTGACTACTGGGACAGTTGGTTAGATAGAGTTACCAGAAAACGAAATCATCAAATGAGAGACGGGATTAACAAAGCTGCGAAGTTAATTATTGACCACTGCCTCAAAAATAAAATAGGTAACTTAGTTCTAGGTTGGAATGAAGGTTTTAAACTGAATTCCAATATGGGAAATTTGAATAACCAAAAATTCGTTCAAATGCCATTGGGTAAGTTGAAAGACAGACTCAAGCAACTTTCTAACCAGTATGGGATAACTTTTCACCTAACCGAAGAAGCATATACTTCAAAATCGAGTTTTCTAGATGGAGACTCCCTACCTGAGTACGGTGAGGCAGCGCGGTCTTGGGGGTCTCCCCCAGGAGTGACTGCCGAACCGCGAAGCGGTAAGAAACCCGTTGGGTGGAAAGCATCTGGGAGACGAATTTTGAGAGGGCTTTATCTAACAGGTGAAAAGTTTTTAATAAATGCGGATCTCAACGGATCAGCTAATATTTTAAAAAAAGTAGCGGGAAAACTTGAGCTTGACTTAAGTAAACTCAGTAGACGGTGTTTGACCACCGTAACGAGAATTAGATTAAACTAATTCTGTCTGTAGAATCTCAGTGTCTTTAGACCTGAGAGTGTCAATAATGTATAACGCCGCTTGTCGTCTGCCCAAATTATGCGGTTTTGCCAAGTGGCTGAACCTCATCCCGCCTATGGTTTTTATTAATCATTCATTGATGGTAAATAGATCCTCGTCGTAGGGGCAATTCATGAATTGCCCCTACGACGGTTCTGGTTGGTTTCTAAGAAAAAATTGAGGGCTTAAAAACCCACAAAGATAGCTTTTGCCTGTATATTTGCGGTTCCTAACCGCCCTTTTAAATAAATCCGCCTTCCTGAGTCCGTAATTCTGCAATCATTTTGCAGTAAAATTAATCGTCTAGATACAGGAGGGCTTTGAGATGACTCGTGTCATCATTGTGCGCCACGGTCAAAGTGGTTATAACACCGAACGGCGTATTCAGGGACGCACTGATGCGTCAACATTAACCGAGAAAGGTCGTAACGATGCAAGTATTGCTGGCAAAGCCCTCAGCAATATTGTATTTAATGCTATTTACAGCAGTCCCCTGCAACGAGCAAAACACACAGCAGATATTATCCATAGTGAGTTAGCAACTAATTCCGAACAATCTGCTGTAATTCAAGTTTCAGATTTGCTGCTAGAAATCGACCTCCCTTTATGGGAAGCACTGCTAACTGCTGAAGTTAAGCAGAAGTTTGCCGAAGACTACCGCATTTGGCATCAACACCCCGACGAACTGCGGATGCTGATAAATGATGCACAAGGGACAAGAGAACATTTTCCTGTTCTTGCTTTATACGAACAAGCGCGGCAGTTTTGGCAAGAAACTTTGTCTCACCATCAAGGCGAAACTATTCTGATAGTGGGACATAACGGCATTAATCGCGCCCTGATTAGCACAGCCTTGGGAATCCCTGCAAGTCGTTACCATTCAATCCAGCAATCTAACTGTGGCATCAGCGTACTTAATTTTTCTGGGGGATTGGGCGAACCAGTCCAGCTAGAATCATTAAATCAGACACAGCATACTGGAGAGACTTTACCCTCATTACGACCGGATCATCAAGGAGTACGGTTGTTGCTAGTGCGTCATGGTGAAACCGACTGGAATCGCCAAACTAGGTTTCAAGGGCAAATTGATGTTCCCCTCAATGACAACGGGAGACAACAATCGCAAAAAGCAGGCGAATTTCTCCAAGAGGTAGCGATTGATTTTGCTTTCAGTAGTACAATGCTACGTCCTAAAGAAACAGCAGAGATTATTTTAAAGCAGCATCCTAATGTAAAGTTAGACTTGCAAGATGGTTTAAGAGAAATCAGTCATGGACTCTGGGAAGGAAAATTAGAAACAGAGATAGAACAAGAGTTTCCCGGAGAGTTACAGCGCTGGCGGTTAGTGCCGGCCGAAGTGCAAATGCCTGAAGGAGAAAATTTGCAAGAAGTATGGGAACGCAGCGTTGCAGCTTGGCAATCAATTGTGGAAGCAGCATTAACTAATCAATTTAAAACCGTATTAGTGGTGGCGCATGACGCTACTAACAAAACTCTACTTTGTCACATTCTGGGTTTATCACTAGAAAATTTCTGGAATTTCCGTCAGGGTAATGGCGCAGTCAGTGTTATCGATTACCCTTCTGGAATCGATGGTTTACCAGTATTACAAGCGATGAATATCACCACTCACTTCGGTGGAGGTGTACTAGATAAAACAGCAGCAGGGGCATTGTGAGTGAATAGTTAGGAGTGAATAGTTAGGAGTGAATAGTTAGGAGTTAGAAATAAAGTTAGGAGTGAAAAATTATGAGTGATGAATAAATTTAGAAGTGGTGAGTAAGGAATAAATTCTAACTCCTAACTATTAACTTTATTTTCAACTCATAACTAAAAAGTTTTATGGCTGAATTGCTGCAAAAAGTACGGGTAATTGACCCAGTTTCGGAAATCGACGAAATCTTTGATGTGCTGATTGCTGAGGGTTATATCAAAGAAGTGGCTTCACATATTTCTGATATTCATCCCGATACTCAAATCAGAGATTGCCAGGGATTTGTTCTTGGGCCTGGGTTAGTGGATTTGTATAGCCACTCCGGTGAACCGGGATTTGAAGAACGAGAAACCCTCTTGTCTCTTTTAAAATCTGCTGCTGCTGGCGGCTTTACCAGAGTTAGCATTTTACCCGATACATCCCCAGCTATTGATAATCCTGCACTTGTGGCACAGTTGCAGCAGAAAAGAGATAGGGAGATGGGGGAGATTGAGAAAATTAACTTGGCTTCTCCTTTTCCCAGGCTTCATATCTGGGGCGCTATCACCCTAGATGTTGCTGGAAAGCAAATGACGGAATTAGCAGATTTAGCATCTGCTGGAGTTGTTGGTTTTAGCGATGGTAAGCCCTTTGAAAATTTGGCGCTGGTGCGGCGAGTGTTAGAGTATGTCCAGCCCTTGGGTAAGCCAGTTGCATTTTGGCCGAGCGATCGCCAGTTAACAGCAAATGGTGTAATGAGAGAAGGGGTAGATGCTCTCCGTTTCGGTTTACCACCCATACCCGCCAGTGCCGAAACTACTGCGATCGCAGCTATGCTTGAATTGGTTGCAGCCATCGGTACACCAGTCCATATCATGCGTGTCTCCACATCTCGCAGCGTGGAATTAATCGCTTCAGCCAAAGCTGCTGGTTTACCCATCACCGCCAGCACCACCTGGATGCACCTTTTACTTGATACAAAAGCAGTTAAGAGTTATCACACTAGCTTGCATTTAGACCCACCTTTAGGCAATCCCAGTGATGTGGCAGCATTGCGTGCAGGGGTACGTGCAGGGGTGATAGATGCGATCGCAATCGATCATACACCCTACAGCTACGAAGAAAAAGTCCAAGCCTTTGCCGAAGCGCCTCCAGGAGCAATTGGTTTAGAGTTAGCATTACCTTTGCTATGGCAATATCTGGTTGAAACTGAAGAATTTACAGCTTTAGAGTTATGGCGGGCATTGAGTAGCAGTCCAGCAGAGTGTTTAGGGCAAAAAGTCAGTGCGATTCTACCTCATCAACCAGCAGAACTTACTTTATTTCACCCCGAGCAAATCTGGAAAGTCGAACGAAAAAATCTCTATACACTTTCACAAAATACACCTTGGTTAGGACAACAATTGAAGGGTCATGTTGTACAAACTTGGTGTTGACAAAATGTATCCCCTCAATACTTCGGGGTTCTTTTTTGCGATCGCACCAATGATTTACAACCAATCAGAGTTTGATTTTGGCTGTGAGTCGATCCCATAAGGAGTTACTCAACTTGCACCCATCAGTGATGCAAGTTGAGTAACTATCCACTGCGTACAGTGTTACTAATTACATGCCTTTGTTTACTAGCGATGCTTGTGTAAATTCCTGGCTACGCAATTAATTAAATATCGCATTGATTAGTTTGGCAATGTCTGGCATTTTTTATAAACTCTTGCAATTTATTCAAGGGAATTATCTGAAATGATGTTCCATCCTGCACCGCCGCCGTGATGTAAGCAAACTTTTGTCCACGATAAAACTGGTCACGTCCAACTTTGGTGACATACTGAGACTTCTGGAAGTCATTAGCAATATTGGAAGTATAAATATTTTGTAACAGTTTCACCGCTTTGGCGTTTTTTGTGGTGAATTTGATGCTTGAGTCACCACTAACAGTTATTGCTTCTTTAGTTACTGTCCCATTTTCAGAAGTGACATCAGCATAGAAGTATAAATTTCCCTTCGTACCATCATAGCCGTGGGCTTCGGTGTTGTATCTCAAAGTTGGTAACTGCGATCGCGTTTTCGCCCACTTCACAACGGTGCTAATATTCTGTTCTGGAAGCGCATTTGCAGGAGTGACTGCTAAAATAACTGCGATCGCAGACAGGGTAACATTGAATAAATAGTTAAAATTAGAACTTTTGTGCATAGTATTTTCCACTTAGAGAATGCTCACAGCTAAAGCTACAACCACCACAATTTAAGAATTATTTCCAGGGTGGTCTGATTCCTTAATATTCAGATTATCAGTAGCAAAAACAACTTAACATCGGCTAATGACTACTGTCCACCGATCATTGCTGAAGGAAATTTGGTTTCAACTCAGATTTTGTACCAGTTGCAATAATCGTAGTGTAGACACTGCGACAAACATCAAATAGAGGTTTTCGGCATCAGTAGACCATGCCTAGCCTGTTTCTTAGTTACAAAACTTAGATTTGATCTCAGCCAAACAAGAGTATGTACTCTTAAGACTGCATGTATCTAAGCTACAGGTTCTACACACTTCTTAATAAACCAGCCTTGAGAACGCAAAACGTTCTAATCTAAAAGCTAACCGGGTTAATTTACTGGCAGTTTTGCAGGCAATACTCTCAAGCTCACAAAGCACAGAGACACCGATGTGTCAAGCCTCAAAACGACCCAGACTTAACACATAAATGATTATGATGGGAGTTTTACAAATCCGATGAGTGTTAAGGCAAGTGGTGGAAGCTCAGTTGCGCGTCCGCAACTATATCAAACCCTAGCTGTAGCGACAATTATCCAAGCCGAGCAGCAAGACCGCTTTTTGGGAAGTGGTGAATTAAATGAACTGGCAAGCTATTTTGCATCTGGTGCAAAGCGTTTAGAAATTTCTCAGACGCTGACGGATAATGCCGAGATTATAGTGTCTCGCGCTGCCAACCGGATTTTTGTCGGTGGTTCGCCAATGGCTTTTTTAGAAAAGCCCAGAGAAGCAGAATTAGTAACTGCTGGTGGTGGTGCAAATGTTCAGCAAGGGATGCAACTAGGAACTGTAACCTACGTTGAAAGTCGTGGTGGGTTCCTAGAAAATTTACGCTCAATATTTAACTCATCCCCCAGTGGCCCAGTACCCGCAGGTTTCAGACCAATTAACATTGCTCGTTATGGCCCAAGCAATATGGCCAAGAGCTTGCGGGATTTATCCTGGTTCTTGCGCTACGCTACTTATGCGATCGTTGCTGGCGACCCCAACATCATAGCGGTGAACACACGGGGTTTGCGGGAAATAATTGAAAATGCCTGCTCTGGTGAAGCAACGCTAGTAGCTTTGCAAGAAATCAAAGCCGGGTCACTTTCTTTTTTCCGCAACGATGCTGAGGCTACAGAAATTGTGTCTCAGTACATGGATGTTTTGTTAACAGAATTCAAAGCAGCCACACCTTCAAATAAAGTCCGCCAACGCCCCTCTAGCGACCAGCAAGGGTTGGAACTGCCGCAAATTTACTTTAATGCAGCAGAACGCCGTCCCAAGTTTGTGATGAAAACTGGGTTGTCAGCTAGCGAAAAAAATGAGGTAATCAAAGCGGCATATCGGCAACTTTTTGAGCGCGATATTACCCGTGCTTATAGCTTGTCTATATCTGACCTAGAATCAAAAGTGAAAAATGGCGACATCTCCGTAAAAGAGTTTGTTCGTCGTCTAGCTAAATCTCCCCTTTACCAAAAACAGTTTTACCAGCCTTTTATTAACAGCCGAGTCATTGAACTAGCTTTTCGTCACATTCTAGGACGGGGGCCAAGTAGCCGAGAAGAAGTACAAAAATACTTCTCGATTATTTCTAACGGTGGTTTGCCAGCCTTGGTAGATGCTTTAGTAGATTCTGCTGAATACGGCGACTATTTTGGTGAAGAAACAGTACCCTACCTCCGAGGTCTGGGTCAAGAAGCACAAGAATGTCGCAACTGGGGCCCGCAGCAAGACCTGTTTAACTACAGTGCGCCTTTCCGCAAAATACCTCAGTTTATTACCACATTTGCTGCTTACGAACAGCCACTACCAGATCAACATCCTTACGGTTCTGGTAATGACCCCCTAGAAATTCAGTTTGGGGCGATTTTCCCGAAAGAAACTCGCAATCCCAGCACCCGCCCGGCTCCTTTTAGCAAAGATACCAAACGTATCCTGATTCACCAAGGGGCAGGGATTAATAACCAAAATAGTAATCCAAAAGCGCGGGGTGAAGCTCCTGGAACTCTTGGCCCCAAGGTGTTCAAATTAGACCAACTACCTGGTACTAGAGGTAAAAAGGCTACCAAAAATTCTAGCGTCAGATTCTCCGAAAGCTCGACGCAAGCAGTAATTAAAGCTGCTTATCTGCAAGTTTTTGGTCGCGATCTTTACGAAGGTCAGCGCCCGAAGGTATTGGAAATTAAGCTAGAAAACGGCGACATTTCTATACGGGAATTTATCCGTGCTTTGGCTAAGTCTGATGTATTCCGCAATCTGTACTGGTCATCGCTCTATGTTTGTAAAGCGATCGAGTATATTCACCGTCGCTTGTTGGGTCGTCCAACTTATGGCCGTCAAGAAATCAACAAGTACTTTGATCTCGCTGCGAAACAAGGCTTTTACGCGGTGGTTGATGCCATCATTAACAGCGTAGAATACAGCGAAGCCTTTGGTGAAGATACAATTCCTTACGAACGGTATCTAACTCCTGGTGGTGTATCTGGGCGACAATTGCGTGTTGGTAGCATTCGTGAAGATGTTGCGGCGAAAGTTCAGAAGCAAGTAACGCCGACCTTTGTGACATTAGGTACAGTCACAGAACAACGGTCAGAACCAGATATTCAATTCCGCATTAACCAAGGTGTTAGCAAGCAACGCGAACAAACCAAAATCTTCAAACTGGTATCCAATACCAGTGACAAGGTTGCAGTAAAAACTTTGATCAGTGCTGCGTATCGTCAAATTTTTGAGCGGGATATTGCACCCTACATCGCCAAAAATGAATTCACTGTGTGGGAAAGCAAGCTGGGGAACGGCGAAATCAGCGTGAAGGAATTTATTGAAGGTTTAGGTTACTCGAACCTCTACCTAAAAGAATTCTACACACCTTACCCCAACACCAAGGTGATTGAGTTAGGAACCAAACACTTCTTAGGACGTGCGCCACTAGACCAAGCAGAAATCCGCAAGTATAACCAGATTCTGGCTACTCAAGGGATTCGTGCCTTTATTGGTGCTTTGGTAGATAGTGTGGAATACAACCAGGTCTTCGGTGAAGATACGGTTCCTTATCGTCGCTTCCCAACCCTACCTGCGGCAAACTTCCCCAATACCGAAAAGCTTTACAACCAGCTTACCAAGCAAAACGATGACGTAGTTGTGCCTAGCTTTAAGCCAGTGCAAATTCGTCCAGGTTCTAGCAATACACCGCTTTTAGCTCAGGCGATCGCAGATATAGCAGCCCAAACAAACGGTATCAACAAGAGCAAGCCCGCCTTTGCTGAACTGGGTCGTTCCTACAACGATGGTAGTGGACAACCCGTGGAACTAAGCGTGCGTAAACATGCACGCATTTACCGTCTAACGGAAAACGCAAACCAATCCGAAACACAACAGGCAATCAACGCCATTTACTGCCAGGTATTGGATGTATTTAGCGGTGAAGTTCCTGATAATTTCCGCCGTACTGACCTAGAGGGCAAACTCCAGAATGGTGAAATTTCTGTGCGCGAGTTTGTGCGTGAACTAGCTAGTTCCGAAATCTATCGTCAGCGCTTCTTGTCACCTTATCCTCATGCCAAGGTCATTGAGTTCCTCTTCCGTCACTTGTTGGGGCGTACACCCGCAACTCAGGAAGAAATTAGCCAGTGTAACCAGTTGCTAGCTGATAGTGGTTTGTCGGCTGCTGTAGAAGCAATAGTCGAAAGCCCAGAATATAGCCGCTACTTCGGTGAAGATGTTGTCCCTTACAACCGCTTCCCATCTCTGCCAGCAGGTAACTACCTTGGCAGTGTAAAGGTGGCTGAGTAGGTAATAGGTTACAGGGTACAGATTATTTTTTGCGATCTTTACCCTGTAACCTTCGTAACCTTTCGTAATATCGCTCTCAGATTACGGCTAAAACAGGGAATTCTGAAAGGTAATATTACAAAGTGTTAAGAGCAGTCATAAATGCTCAACAGAATGCCGGAAAATGTTTTGCGGAAGGTAACTGAGTTTGAAAGCTTGTGTACTTGTGTGGACTCAAGCAAACTCGTAATTTATTAGCCGTAGCAGTTATAAAACTGTTGTGTCTAAAAAAACAAGAGAACAAACTCAGTAAACCAAATTTAAAGTCGCACCAGTTTAATCAAATCCTGGTTTCATTCGTATTGGAGGAATCCATTAATGAGTATTGTCACGAAAGCTATCGTGAATGCTGATGCAGAAGCCCGCTATCTCAGCCCCGGTGAGTTAGATCGGATCAAATCCTTCGTTGCAAGTGGTGAGCGCCGTGTACGGATTGCTCAAATTTTGTCAGAAAATCGTGAACGTCTTGTTAAGCAAGCTGGCGATCAACTGTTCCAAAAGCGTCCTGATGTTGTGTCTCCTGGTGGTAACGCTTACGGTCAAGAATTGACTGCCACTTGTCTGCGTGACCTAGATTACTACCTCCGCCTCGTTACCTACGGTATCGTTGCTGGTGATGTTACACCTATCGAAGAAATTGGTGTTATCGGTGCCCGTGAACTATACAAGTCCTTGGGAACTCCTATCGATGGTGTTGCTGAAGGTATCCGTGGACTGAAGAATGTATCTGCTACATTGCTGTCTGGTGATGATGCTAGTGAAGCTGGTAGCTACTTCGACTACCTAGTTGGCGCTCTTCTAGGATAGGTTAAAGCTGTTTACCTACTGAAACAGAAGTATTGCAATACGGTTGGAAATAAGGAATTAACAACATGGCTCAAGACGCAATTACCGCTGTCATTAACTCCGCAGACGTTCAAGGTAAATACCTCGATTCTTCTGCTTTAGAAAAGCTAAAAGGCTACTTCGCTACTGGCGAACTGCGAGTACGTGCTGCTAGCACCATCAGCGCTAACGCTGCTGCGATCGTCAAAGAAGCTGTAGCAAAATCTTTGCTATACTCTGACATCACCCGTCCCGGCGGCAACATGTACACAACTCGCCGCTATGCTGCTTGCATCCGCGATTTGGACTACTACCTCCGCTATGCCACCTACGCTATGTTAGCTGGCGATCCTTCCATTTTGGATGAGCGTGTATTAAATGGCTTGAAGGAAACCTACAACTCTTTAGGAGTTCCAGTTGGTGCTACCGTCCAAGCTATCCAAGCAATCAAAGAAGTAACCGCTAGTTTGGTTGGTTCTGATGCTGGTAAAGAAATGGGCGTTTACTTAGACTATATCTCTTCTGGCTTAAGCTAAGAACTAGTTTGCGCTTAAGAATTTAGGTGCGGCTTTATTAAGGTCTGGAAATCAACTGTGAGTGCTAGAACGTTATATTGCTTATCTTGGTAAATTATCAATGATGAGTGTTAGGGGTCTAGTATTGATGTTTGATTTCCAGCCTTGGAATGATTAAAAGATTTGCACTCAAGATTTTGAGATAAAAAAAAGTTTTCACAAAGTTTACAGGAGATTTTCAAAATATGTCCCGTTTGTTTAAAATTACTGCTCTAGTTCCTAGCCAAACCCGAATTCGTACCCAACGCGAACTGCAAAATACTTACTTTACTAAGCTAGTTCCCTACGAGAACTGGTTCCGCGAACAGCAACGTATTCAAAAAGCAGGTGGCAAAATTATCAAAGTAGAACTGGCAACTGGTAAGCAAGGCGCTAATACTGGCTTGTCGTAATCTGTAAATAGAATATTATTTTAGGGAATTGGTAAGAGGTCGAAAAAGACCTCTTTTTTGTTGCTCGTCTTTCTGAAAGTTAAGAATTGAACATTTCTACAAGGCGATACCCACGAGTGTATAGCGGAACTGGAGCGCCAGAATTTTGTTTTTTCCTTGCTTGTTCAGAAGTTTCATCAAATACAATTAGTGTTTCCTTACCAACCTTCAACCAGTCTTTGTAAGGCACACTCATATCTTCTTCAATACCGCCAATACTAGGTTCTACCATTGCCCGGTAAGCTTCATTGAATTTTCTGCGAAACCGGAAATCTACAGAAATTCTTAGACCTTCAGTTTTCCTTCTTACTGTTTGGTGCAATCCACGGGCATCATTAAAGTACATTGTGCCGTGTTGTAGTTGTGCTTCTGTATAGGAGACAACCATTGGAACATCCCGGCCTTCAGCAAAGTCTGACATCACCCGCATCGCCTGTAGTTCCATCTCGCGGGGCATCTCACCTGCTTCGATGGTTATATTATCGATGTCGCCAAATAGTGGCAGAACTACTACAGTCGCATCAGCAGCAACACCTGCCCAAACATCGCTATGGCACTTAGAGCTAGCGAAGGGCAAACTCAACTTTTCAGCGTCAGTCTTGCCATAGACCATACGGAGATTGACTGGTAAATCCACTGCATCAATCAGGTCATTTGCTCCTAGTTGGTAGAAAGCCTCAGCTACGCTTTTTTGGAAAAGGTTAAATGCTAGAGTGTGTTCTCGCTTAGGCATCAAAAGACCAGTACCAGTGTAGTTCGGTAATGTATTTCTTGCTTCCAGTAGTTTTTCAAGCATTTCAGCTTCTGAAAGAATAATCGGACTATTCAGACATGCTGAAATATAACCCGCAGCTGCAATACGAATCTGCTGGAATAACTCAGGCTTTAATGTATGTTCAAACAGTAGTCGGTACTGTCGCCTTGTAGCAATTTTATCAGCAAGCTCATCAAAGAGGCGATCGCCAAGTTGAGAGAATGCGATCGCACGTTCATATTCTACGCGATCGCCCGTTGCTGATTCTGCTAACAGTTGTTCTAACATGATCTTTTCCAAACTTCTTCTAAATTAACTAAATAACTGATTTATTCAAACCTAGTTCGTCTTTAAAACGAATCTACTTATTACAAATTAACAAGATTATTGTATTTACACTTCGTCAAATGTACTGTTTACTTATCTAAGTTTTCTTCATGAAAAGAGAAAACTTTAGGTTTTTTACTAAAGCATAAATGAAGTTTGAATTTTAAAATTTAACTGTCTATATATATGAAGCTGCTATTAACTAAGTAACAACGTAAGTTCATGAAGTTAAATATAATTTAGCTGTTTATATTTGAAGAAACTAACAAGATGACAATATTCAGGGTAGTTATTCCTTTGAAAAGGATAGTTTTTAAAGGCAAAATTAACAATCAAACTAAAATCGGTAAAATCAACCTTATCAGCAAAACATATTAACTGTTAAAACATATACATCGATTATTCCAGTCTTGTCCGAATGAATTGATTAAGTAGGCTATAAAATCAGTATAAAATAACACTTAAAAATGTCAACCGTAAATCACAAAGACTCAACTAAAAACTTATATAATCGCACAGCATCAGACTGGATTAGAGGAGAACCCAGTTCTCTCTCTGACTTTACGGCACGCCCTTTTGTACTAAAACTTTGTGAGCCTGTTGGTGGGTTGCAAGTACTAGATATAGGTTGCGGAGAAGGTTATTGCAGTCGAGAATTACGCCGACGTGGTGCTGCTCAAGTACATGGAATAGACCTTTCTCAAGGCATGATTGAAGCAGCAAAATTGCAAGAAGTAGAAGATGCTTTAGGTATTAGCTATGAAGTAGGATGTGCTACCAGTCTCAAACAGTTTAATGATGGCGAAATTGACTTAGTTGTTGCAGTGTTTTTATTTAACTATTTGACAATTTCTCAGACCCAAGAATGTATGGCGGAAGTTGCACGGATTCTTCGTCCGGGCGGTCGATTTGTATTTAGCGTTCCCCATCCATCTTTTCCATATATGCGAGAGCCAGCATATCCGTTTTATTTTCAAGTTGAGGGTGCAGGCTACTTCAGCAAGCGAGACCAGCAGTTTCCTGGTCGTATTTGGAAACGAGATGGTTCCTGGCTAAATGTTCAATTGATTCACAAAACTCTTGAAGATTACTTTAATGCCCTTAGAATTGCTGGCTTTAATACCATGCCAATTTTGCAAGAATTGCGTGTGACTCCAGAACATATTGCAGTAGACGAATCATTTTTTAGCCCCTTACTTGACCAACCACTCCATCTAGCCCTACAAATATCACGATGACAAATACATCTTCTTTAGTAAGAAATTCCTTCCGTGAAATAACCGTTAATCATCCTTTATGGAACCATGAGTTCTTAATGCGTTGTCGGTCTGGAAATTTATTTTTACCAGACATACAGATATTAGCCGTTCAGATGTACAAATTCTCCAAAGAATTTAATCGGATCTTGGCTAGCATCTTATCTTGTTGCGAAGATGAAAGTAGTCAATTAGTCATCTTAGAAAACCTCTTTGACGAAATGGGACAGGGAGATATAACTCAGTCCCACCCAGAATTATTTCGTCAATTTACCCGCGCACTTGGTATGGACGACGAGACTCTGGCAGCACTACCCACTACACCTGAAACTCGTGCCCTTATTGAAACCTACTTGCAGATGCCACATAAATATGGCTACTTAGCTGCACTGGGTGCTGTTTGTTATGCTTCCGAAGGGATTGTTAGCTCACTGTACACGCAACTATATAAAGGAATTGTTGGTGCTGCTCCTTTACCGAAAGAATCCCTGATCTTTTTTGAAGTCCATATTGATGTGGATGATAGTCATGCAGCAAAACTAGCAGCAGTGATTGAACCTCAAATTACCATGAATGAGGAAGATATTAAGATAAAACTGGCTATTTCAGAAGCTATGGATGCCCGTGTCCAATTTTTTAACGGAATTCAGCGTCAAATCTCTAAATACAGCTTGTATCCTGATTCATGGGTGCATTTTGATGGATTGCTCTAGTAGTCTGTCAAGAAATAATTGACGAATAAATCTTCTGTAGAGACGGTGATTTATCGCGTCTCTCTAACCGTCAAAATGGTTTCAACAGACAACTAGGAGTCTGTCAAGTTTAAATTGATGGGTAAACAAGTTTGCAGTAATCACTAAAGTCCTTACTACAAACCCTCAAAACTAACCGGGTAAAAGGAATAAGTGAAAATACGGTTGTAATAATGAGGATTTGTAGCATTAAGATACAAACAGTTTTACTTATTTTTTGGGATTTTAAATCTGTAACAAAACATTTTCAAAGTTTAACTACAGAAAATTTTGTTATTTAAATAACCTTTTTAAGAAATTAGTTGTCGAATCTTGGACAAATTCACAAAGCAAAATTAAGTGTAACAAGAGGAGGTTTCCATGTACGGATTAGTGAACAAGGCGATTCAAGACATGGTGTGCAGTCGCTTTGGCGAAGAGACTTGGAAAAAAATTAAGCACAAAGCAGAGGTGGACGTAGATGTTTTCCTCAGTATGGAAGGCTATCCTGATGACATGACTCACAAGTTAGTAAAAGCTGCTAGTGTCATTCTAAGTTTATCTCCCAAACAGATTATGCAAGCCTTTGGGGAATTCTGGGTTCAGTACACAGCCCAAGAAGGCTATGGCGAAATGATGGATATGAGTGGAGATACACTACCTGAGTTTTTAGAAAACCTTGACAATCTTCATGCTCGTGTGGGGGTTAGCTTTCCTAAACTCCAGCCCCCATCATTTGAGTGTACTGATATGGAGGAAAATTCTCTGAGCTTACACTATCGTTCTGATAGAGAAGGGCTGACTCCAATGGTTATTGGTCTAATCAAAGGATTGGGAACAAGGTTTGATACAGAAGTTCATATTACCCAAACCCAGAATCGGGATGAAGGTGCTGAACATGATGAATTTTTAGTGATTTATAAACCAAATTGAGTGCAGCAGCATGGCTCCTCCTCACCTTACGCTTTCACCAGAGTCATTGGCGAAGGCTTTTCCCTTCCACTTTGCATTTAGCCGTAATCGTGAAATTGTACAAACTGGTGATGTCTTGGGGCGAATTAGTCCTGAGCCATTAGTTGGGAAATTGATTGAGCAGCATTTCCAGATCAATCGTCCAAAAATTATGGTCGATTTTGATGCTATTAGTAAACAGTCTCGTGCCTTATTTATTGTAGAGTTCCTTCATAATGGAATGCAACTCAAGGGTCAGATGCTCTATCAACCAGAGGAGGAGGTAATATTTTTTTTAGGTTCTCCTTGGATTACAGATACAACTAGTCTGGCTCCTTTGGGTATAAAACTCAAAGACTTTGCGATTCACGATCCAATTGTTGATTTCCTGTTTCTACTGCAATCTCAGAATACTGCTTTGACTGATGCCAAAAAGTTAACAAGCGAACTGAAACAACAAAGGGCACAACTGCGGAGTGCGCTGCAAATCAAAGAGAACCTCGCGGAAATTGCTGAGGCTCAGGCTAAAAAATTGGAAAAATCACTTCGGGATCTACAGCAAACTCAAGCCCAATTAGTTCAGGCTGAGAAAATGTCCAGTCTGGGACAGTTGGTTGCAGGAGTTGCTCACGAAATTAATAACCCTGTTAACTTTATTTACGGAAATTTAAAATATACAAAAGATTATACACAGTGTTTGCTGAGGCTTGTATATCTTTACCAGCAATTCTATGCCAATCCTGTGCCAGAAATTAAAGAATATACTGAGGAAATTGAGTTAGACTTTTTACTAGATGATTTGCCCAGAATCCTAAATTCGATGGAAGTAGGAGCCGAAAGGATCTCTGAAATTGTCTTGTCTCTACGGAACTTCTCTCGTCTTGATGAAGCAGGGATGAAAAAGGTTGATATTCACCACGGACTAGATAGTACTTTACTGATTTTACAGAATCGGTTTAAGAATAGTGTCGATCGTCCTGGGATCAAAATAGTTAAAAATTATGGAAATTTGCCTTTAGTAGATTGCTACGCCGGGCAACTCAATCAAGTATTCATGAATATTATCAGTAATGCCATTGATGCGCTTGACGGCTATAACGATAAACGTGCGATCGCAGAAATTCATGCCAGTCCTAATAAAATTACAATTACTACAGAAGTTATTGAAACGAAGTGTGTGATCCGAATTGCTGATAATGGTTCAGGAATGACAGAAGCAGTTAAGGAACGTCTATTTGATCCATTTTTTACAACTAAGCCTGTAGGTAAGGGTACAGGATTAGGTTTATCAATTAGCTATCAGATTGTAGTTGAAAAACATGGGGGAACACTGAAATGTTTCTCAGAACCTGAACAGGGAACTGAGTTCTGGATTGAAATTCCCCTCTCTATAGACACACAAGCAGTGAATTCTGTCAAATCGTTGAGTTATGTTTTATGAATTACGTCTAATGTGAATTAAATAGGTTGGGACTGGAAAGTGAGAGCATCAATACCAAAACGGCGACGGAGCAATAAACGTAGTGTTTAAAAAGTAAAAAGTAAAAAGTAAAAAGATAATCCCCATAAATAAATCTAGGGGATTTAAAAAGGATGCATAAACAAGTAAAAAGATAAAAGTAAAAAGTAAAAAGTAAAAAGAAAGATAAATTCAATATTTCTTTTGCCTTTTTACTTTTTACTTTTGCCTTGTACGGATGCCTTGTTTCACAGCATGTCGTGTCGCACTTCGTGCCGCTACGCTAACGAAACAAATCTTTATTTCCTTTCCATAAATAAATTCAGGGGCTTCAAACCGATTTTATTCCTCTTTCTTTTTACTTTTTATTTTTGCCTTGTTCGGTGAGATGCTTTCCTATTCAAAATGTGTTTTTTAGAGATCAATGTAATTTTTCACTCTCTTTTCATGAATTTACCGACTCAGTACTGAGTGCTGTTAGCGGTAGCGGGGCGTTTAGCACTTTTTACTCAGTACTCTTCATTTCCGTAATAACCGATTGTGACAGTTAAGGGTGCGGAATGTGAGATAGATTTGAAGTCCTCGCAGCGTTTCATCCCAGAGCTAGACGCGAGTGGTCTTTATAGTTATCTACTATTAGATCGGAAATGTACCTCAGCGAACCGGAAACTGAACAAAGCCATGAGGTTGTTGCCTAGCAAAAGTTTTGGAATTCGTCATCATGTATGAACTAGTTCAAGCTGTCTTCAACGGCGATCAAAAAACTGCTCTACATCAGTTGATTTATGCATTGAATGCTTTAGGTAAGCATTATTTCCTGAGAAATGAGATTTTGCAAACTTTTGCTGATTACTGTCATCAATCCCAAAAGCCAGCGTATTTTTACTACTCTTCTTCTGTTGGCAAACTAATACAGTACACCCACGAAATAATTATCGAAGAGGAAAATACCTGGTTCGTGGTTCGACCGAAGATTGCTAACCAAGAAGTTTGGCGACTGACAGCCGATTTTAATAGCTTCGAGCAGATGACACAGCAAGCATTGCTAGATGTAAGAGATTGCTTAGTCAACCGCTACCAACCTCACATTCTTGAAATAGACCTCCATCCCTTTTACGAGAGTTCTCCAAGAATCGACGATCCCAGAAATATTGGCCAAGGTTTAGCCTACCTTAACCGTTACCTGTGCAATGAATTGTTGGCTGACCCCCAATATTGGCTAGAAATGTTGTTTCAAGCATTACAGGGGCTGCAACACGATGGGATTCGGCTGCTGTTGAGCGATCGCATTCCCTCCGGTATTCAGTTAGCGAAACAAATTAAGTTAGCGCTCAAATTGCTGAATGAGCGATCGCCTCATGAACCTTATGAAAAATTCCGCTTCGATCTCCAAGAACTCGGCTTTGAGCCGGGTTGGGGTAACACTGCGGCGCGAGTCTCCGAAACCCTAGAACTCCTCGACCGACTCATTTACTCTCCAGAACCGGGCATATTAGAAGCATTTGTGGCCCGCGTCCCCGCCGTTTTTCGCATCGTCCTCGTTTCGATCCACGGTTGGGTTGGACAGGAAGATGTTTTAGGAAGAGATGAAACACTCGGTCAAGTTATCTACGTCCTTGAACAGGCTCGCAGCTTAGAAAACGAATTACAGGAACAAATTAAACTCGCTGGATTAGATCAGCTAGGTATTAAACCCCACGTAATTATTCTGACTCGGCTAATCCCCAACTGTGAAGGGACATTTTGTAATCTCCGTTTAGAAAAAGTCCAAGATACTGAGAATGCTTGGATATTGCGCGTTCCTTTTGGTGAATTCAATCCAGAAATCACCAACAACTGGATTTCTAAATTTGAGATTTGGCCTTATTTAGAACAATTTGCCATAGATGCAGAAAAAGAATTACTAGCTCAATTTAAAGTCAAACCTAATCTGATTGTTGGTAATTATAGCGACGGTAACTTGGTAGCATTTCTGCTATCTCGCCGGATGAAAGTTACCCAGTGCAACATTGCCCATTCTTTGGCAAAACCTAAATATCTATTTAGCAATTTATATTGGCAAGATTTAGAAGAACAATATCATTTCTCAGTACAATTCACCGCCGATTTGATTAGCATGAATGCTGCCGACTTCATTATCACATCGTCCTATCAAGAAATTGTCGGCACACCCGACACAATAGGTCAATATGAGTCGTATAAGTGCTTTACTATGCCGCAGTTGTATCATGTAGTTGATGGCATTGATTTGTTTAGTCCTAAATTCAACTTGGTGCCGCCAGGAGTAAATGAAAATATTTTCTTTCCCTATAGCCAAAAAAAAGACCGAGATTCTCACCTTCGCACACAAATTTATAACCTACTCTTTACCTGCGAAGACCCCCAAATCTTTGGACATTTAGCTCACCCTAATAAGCGACCAATCTTTGCCGTTACTTCCATTAGCTCAATCAAAAATCTCACGGGATTAGCCGAATGCTTTGGTCAAAGTCAAGCGTTGCAAGAGCAATGTAACCTGATTCTCTTCAGTAGTAAACTGCATCCTTCTGAAGCTGCAAACACAGAAGAAGCAGAAGAAATCCAAAAACTCCACGAAATTATTGATCGATATCATCTTTATGGCAAAATTCGCTGGTTAGGTATGCGTATTCCTAGTAGCAACCTTGGTGAAGCCTATCGAGTAGTTGCAGATTCTCAGGGAATTTATGTCCACTTTGCCCGCTTTGAATCTTTCGGGCGGAGTATTTTGGAAGCAATGATTTCTGGCTTACCAACTTTCGCTACTCAATTTGGCGCTTCTTTAGAAATTATCGAAAACCAAGAAGAGGGATTTAATGTTAATCCTACTAACTTAGAAGAAACAGCAAATAAAATTTTATATTTCATTGAACAGTGCAATACTCATCCTGAACACTGGCATGAAGTCTCAGAATGGATGAGTCAGAGAATTCATAATCGATACAATTGGCATTTACATAGTAATCAATTACTACTACTTGCAAAAATGTTTACTTTTTGGAACTTTGTTGCCCCAGAAAATAACGAAGCCAGAGATCGCTATATGGAAAGCTTATTTTATCTCATTTATAAACCTAGAGCCGAAAAGATTTTAGAAAAACACATGGGGGTAATTCCTAATTCGTAATAGGCTACGCGCAGCGTCTCGTAGAGAAGCGGGGCGAACGCTAACCTAATTTGTAATTGAGAGTAGATTGGAGATTTTGAGTCTATAAAGGGGAATTAGAACTTAAAGCATTAAGCTCAGATACTCGTTAATGCACCTTTGAACTCCGTTAATGCACCTCTGAACTCCGTTAATGCACCTTTGAACTCCGTTAATGCACCTCTGAACTCCGTTAATGCACCTCTGAACTCCGTTAATGCACCTCTGAACTCCGTTAATGCACCTTTGAACTCCGTTAATGCACCTTTGAACTCCGTTAATGCACCTCTGAACTCCGTTAATGCACCTTTGAACTCCGTTCATCCACCTCTGAACTCCTTTAATGCACCTCTGAACTCCGTTAATGCACCTCTGAACTCCGTTCATCCACCTAAAAATCTCCAACCCAGTCCCAATTACGAATTACTAAATTCTCCATTCTATGCAAACAAAAGACCGTTCTCGCCATTTTACCTACACAGACTGGATATTAATCGAAACCCAGTTTGAGCCTGACCAATTGCAATCTAAAGAAACTGTTTTTACAATCGGCAATGGATACTTGGGAACAAGAGGCAGTTTTGAAGAAGGGTATCCTCATGCATTGCCCGGTACTTTTATCAACGGTGTCTACGACGATGTGCCAGTGGTGTACACTGAACTGGTAAATTGCCCTGACTGGCTACCCTTGATAGTAATTGTGAATAGCGAATCTCCTTCCCTGCGGGACGCTGCGCGAACGGAGACGCTACGCGAACGCTTCCGTCTCGATCAAGGTGAGATATTGAGCTACGATCGCCAACTCGATCTCCGTCAAGGACTAGTCACCCGTACTTTACGTTGGCGTTCTCCCAGTGGAAAAACCATAGACATCAGCTTTGAACGCTTTGCTAGTCTTGCAGATCCGCACGTGTTGGCGCTACGCTGCCAGATAACGCCAGTAGATTTTGATGGGTTAATCGAAGTTCAAGCTAGTATCAATGGCTATCCCGAAAATCAGGGTTTCAATCACTGGGAAGGACTAGAACAAGGCAAAACTGACCAAGGAATCTGGTTGCAACGCCGCACCCGCCACTCCCGAATTGAACTCGGTATGGCCGCTAAGGTGACAATATTAGGCGCTGAAGCATCTTTGCAAGTCAATACTGCACCTGGTTATCCAACCTTAAGCACTACCTTCTTAGCTAAGGTGCAACAGACCGTAACAGTAGAAAAATTAGTAACAGTTTTTACCTCGTGGGAGATTGATAGCCCAGTCTCAGCCGCTCAAGAAAAACTCGCGCACCTGCCAGACTATGCAACACTAAAAAAAGCCAATCAGCAGGCCTGGGATGAGGTTTGGCAGCAAAGTGACATCCTCATTGAGGGGGATAGTACAGCTGCTTTTGCTGTTCGCTACAATCTGTTTCAGCTACTGATTGCTGGCGCACCCAATGATGATAGGGTGAGCATTCCTGCTAAAACCCTTTCGGGATTTGGCTATCGCGGCCATATATTTTGGGATACAGAAATTTTTATGCTGCCCCTATTTATATTTACCCAACCAGCGATCGCCCGAAACCTACTTACTTACCGTTGGCGCACCTTACCAGGAGCTAGACGCAAGGCGGCCCATTACGGCTATAAAGGAGCAATGTTTGCCTGGGAAAGTGCTGATAGTGGAGATGAAGTAACACCACGTTGGGCACTCGGAAATGATTTTTATGGTGAAGACGTGCGGATTTGGTGCCGCGATCGCGAAATTCATATCAATGCAGATATTCCCTACGCCGCTTGGAATTATTGGCAAACCACTGGTGATGATGAGTGGATGCAAAAGTGCGGCGCAGAGATAATCTTAGATACCGCTATCTTTTGGGCCAGTCGGGTAGAATTCAATTCTGAGCGCCAACAGTATGAAATTCGGGGCGTAATCGGAGTGGATGAATACCATGAACTCGTCCATAACAACGCCTTTACAAACCGGATGGCGCAATGGCATTTAGAGAAAGCGATTGCAGTCTATGATTGGTTGGTTCAAAAATTCCCCGAACGAGCCAGAGAATTAGAAGAGAAACTGCAACTCACCTCAGAACAGCTAACGCACTGGCAAGATATTATCGCCAAAATATTGTTTCTCTACGATCCATCAACAGAACTCATTGAGCAGTGCGAGGGATTTTTCCAATTAGAAGATATAAATTTAGCAGACAAGAAAGGGCGCGATCGCTCCATGCAAGCCGTCTTGGGTGTCGATCAAACTAACAAATATCAAGTAATCAAACAACCAGATATATTGATGCTTCTTTATTTAATGCGAGAATCAACAGATTTTCCCTACAGCGAAAAAGCATTGCAGGTAAACTGGGATTACTACGCACCCCGTACAGATATTACTTATGGTTCGTCTCTTGGGCCAGCAGTTCACGCCATCTTAGCTTCCGATTTGGGCAAATCAACCGAAGCTTACGAAGTATTTATGCACGCGTTAATGGTGGATCTTGAAGATAACCGAGGTAACACCAGCGATGGAATTCATGGCGCTAGTGCTGGCGGCATTTGGCAAGCTGTAATATTTGGATTTGGTGGCATCCAAATCACCGAAAATGGCCCCGTAGCTAATCCCCATCTACCTGATGGCTGGACGCGCCTAAAGTTTAAACTGCGCTGGGGCAATAAATGGCACGAATTCGATCTCCGCAAAGGACAAGTCGCACAAGATATAACTAGTCAACTAGAATATCTCCAACTTTCCCTATCCCCAAATCCCCCCTTATCCGCCTCATCTTCTTCATCCTCCCCAATCCCCAGTTCCCAATCCCCCAACATCCAAGGATTTATCTTTGATCTAGATGGTGTGCTAACAGATACGGCAGAACTTCATTATCTAGCTTGGAAGAAGTTAGCAGACGAAGAGAGTATACCGTTTAATCGCCAGGATAACGAAGCACTGCGGGGTGTATCTCGCCGTGCTTCCCTCATGCTGATTCTTGGGGATAGACCATATTTGGAAGCACAAATCCAAGAGATGATGGAGCGGAAGAATCGCTACTATGTGGAATTGATCCAAAATATGACATCCAAGGATTTGTTGCCAGGTGCGATCGCTTTTTTGGATGAACTCCGACAAGCTGGGATTAAAATCGGCATTGGTTCAGCTAGCAAAAATGCCCGCACAGTAATTGAGCGATTGGGCATTGCTGATAAAGTAGATGCGATCGCTGACGGTTATAGTGTACAGCAGCCCAAACCAGCACCCGACCTATTTTTGTACGCAGCCAAACAGCTAGGACTTGAACCAGTGCAATCTGTAGTTGTAGAAGATGCCGCAGCAGGCATTGAGGCGGCTCTAGCTGCTGGAATGTGGGCAGTAGGACTAGGCCCCGTTGAACGAGTTGGAGCCGCTCATGTCGTATTACCCAGCCTAGCAGGTATCAAATGGGCAGATTTAAGAGCCAAATTGGGTGAAATTACTAGATAAAAACATTAAGAAAATTTTCTCCTTGAGAAAGAACTGATCAAAAGCCTGTGCAATCGCTGATTAAAACGTGATTTTTGTAATATCTCTGGTATCAAATTATGGTCAAATATATAGACGCAAGCCTTGCTATGATTACCACTAAATATTGTTTACTTACTTAAATTCACAACCATTGCACAGGATCTAATTGATAGTAACGTTGCAGTTGCTCATAAAGTACTGAATGCTTGGACAATAATTGCTGCGGTTTCTCAAAGAATGTCTCAGTTGCTACAGCAAAAAATTCTGCGGGATTTGTTGCACCATAGCTATCCATTACCGTCTTTGCATCTTGTAGAACATCATTACAAAGTTGCTGATATGCTTCTGTCATTACCTTTGCCCAAATAGGATAATCTGAATTGTGTTGCAGTATAGGAACCCCTTCAGCTTTACCATCTTCTTGATCCAACTGATGGGCGAATTCATGAAGCACAACGTTACGTCCATCTCTCCAGTTATCTGTGTCTTGTTTCACCTGTTCCCAAGACAGTACTAATTGGTCATTTGTCCACGATTCACCGAGTCTTGCCACGCGCCTTTCTTCAACAACATAATTTCCGATGGTAGTCGTTTCTTTGGCAAAATAAGCATTGGGATATACTAAAATTGAACGAAGTCTAGGAAAGTATTGCCCACGTTCATTTAAGAGTAGTAAACAGGCGACAGCAGCCAAGGTAATTTTCATTTCCTCCGTTACCTGTAATCCTCTACAGCCAATAAATTGTTTTTCTGCTAAGAATACTTGAATATGTCCCTGTAGTCGTCTGATTTCATCGGTAGAAAGACAGAGATAAATGGGAAGATTATTCTCAATAATTGCATTCCAAAGTGGGGGAAAAGGACGATGCTTGAGACGGGTTCTTCGCCTTTTGACTAAAATAGGATTGACTAAAATCCTAGTGATAATCAGCCCAATAATAAGAAAAGCAATTATTGTGTTAATCATTGACGTTTGATTAAAATACTTACTATTAATTATTTTTAATATAGCGGTTCTCAGTTGAGTGAGGTACAATAACCCCTCTCCGCAAGCGATGAGGGCAGGGTGGTTTCATACGAAAAAAGAAAAATACATAAGTCTTGATTTCCCGTTTTGCAGCGTGGCTTTTTACCCCTCTCCAAACCTCTCCCCGTTGGCGTTAGCCTGTCGTCAGACAAGCGGAGAGAGGCTTTGAAACTCAGTTTTTTTTCTCTGAAACCACCCTCCTCTCCGCAAGCGATGAGGGGGCTATAACGCTATATAGGATTACCATTTGATTTTTGAAAAAATCTAAGTGTTTGTAGTGGCGTGTTAGACGGAACGTCGTAACGCACCACAAGTTTGGAATGTTACGACAAAACTACTGAGACTTTTTCAAAAATAATTTACAACTTGAGGTTCAAAGACTCAAATAGCGATCGCAGTATTATTACTTTTCTGGCGGTAAATCTACGCTATAAAGAGTTTCTCCAGCCAAGTTACGCAGTGTCACTGTCATCACTTTTGTATTTTTATCAATTTTAACTCCTCCAAAAAATTGGAACCCTTCACTTGGAGGTCGATTTGCTTTCGTACCTGGAGGAAGGCTTTGAAATATCAATTGTGGGCCAAAAGTGTTTTCTAATTGGTTTGGCCCAAATGTGCCAGAATTTAGAGGGCCGGCAACAAACTCCCAAAAAGGCTTAAAGTCTTTAAATTGTGCTTTAGCAGGGTCATAATAGTGGGCTGCTGCATAATGTACATCAGCAGTTAACCAAACAACATTCTGGATATTCTTATTTTTGATAAATCGTAGTAAATCTGCAAGTTCTAGTTCTCTTCCTAAAGCCGGGCCATCTCCGTTAGCCCAAGCTTCAAAGTCTGTGCTACCATCTCTAACTATCAGTCCTAGAGGCATATCACTAGCAATCACTTTCCATGTTGCTTTTGATGATAATAATTGCCTTTTTAACCATTGTATTTGTGTTCTGCCTGCAAATTCTGTTTCTTTAGTTGGTATTGGCTGATTATTAGGGCTATTTGGCCCCCGATAGGTGCGTTCATCTAGCATGAAAATATCTAATAATGGGCCATGATTAAAGGAGCGATAAATTATTGTTTTGTCTGGCTCATTATTTGTATACCCAATAGGGAGATATTCTAAAAATGCTTGCCTTGCTCTTTTAGCTAGCAAGTTAACATCCTTGACTGTATAGCGATCATCGTTGAGAATCGTTTGCCCAGGATACCAATTATTCCTTGTTTCGTGGTCGTCCCACTGTGCCAATATGGGAACTTCCGCATTGAAACGCTTGATGTTTTCATCCAGCAAATTGTAAATATAGTTGCCACGAAATTCTGTGAGAGTTTCTGCTACTTTTGATTTTTCTTGTGTGGTAATATTTTTCCAGATTGTGCCATCATCTAACTTAACTTCTGATTGAATTGGCCCATCGGCATAAATATTATCGCCGGAGTGGATGAAAAAATCAGGATTAAGTTGACGCATGGTTTCGTAAATTTTCATCCCACCAAAATCAGGATTAATACCCCATCCTTGACCGGCGGTATCGCCACCCCAAACAAAGAATATATCTCGCCCAGATTGGGGAGGTGTTCGGAAAGTACCATTTACAGGAGCGCTGTTCTTTCTATAATCTAAATCTTGAAAAATCACCCGATAAAATATTTGTTGGTCTGGTGGTAGATTACTCAAGTTAAGTCGTGCTGTAAAGTCGCTATTTTTGAGAGCATTGGGGCCTACAAATCGCTGCACATTCCGAAAAGATTCGCTGGTGGAATATTCTACGATCATTTTGGCGGGGCGATCGCTACGGCTCCATATTACAATGCTATTGTTGCAGATATCTCCGCTAGCTACACCATAAGGGATAGCAGGACGCATTTTATCAGAGGTGATAATGGCAGGTGCTTTGGCAAAAACTTGTGATTTCGATACAAAATTTGTGGCAATAATTCCGCCTGCTGTGATACTTGAACCCAGCAAAAACTGACGGCGGTTTAGCTTCAATGAGTGATTAGATTCCATGATAATTAATTGCAAGCTTAAGAAGTATTACAGGATAAGTTTTTAGCACATCATGTTATTGCAACAAGTAAAGCTTGAGTTATCTAATGGTTAATAAAATATCTATAACTAATTATGATTGCATCATGTTCAGATAGTTTTTAAGTAGCTCGGCGTAAATAAATATAAATGGTGTACACACAAGTCTTTGGTGAGGCGATTTGCGGTTAAGTCTCAGAGCCAGTGAGAAACCTCACCCTGGTTTTGCTGTGCAAAACCTGTCCCTCTCCTTAGTAAGGAGAGGGATTAAAGATAGGAAAGGGTACAATACTGCGTAGGTTTTGCCTAAAAAATAAAAATGTGTAGGTTGGGTTGAGGAACGAAACCCAACATTTTTCGGGGTTTGTTGGGTAACGCATTGCCTCAACCCAACCTACGAATATTCAAAACCTACGCAGTATTGGGACAGGGTAAGGTTTTCCTTTTGTTTTGGTTAATTCGATGACTTGTGTGTACACCGTAGCTACCCTGGTTTTGCTGTGTCCCCACCGCATGGTCTATTTACCTGAAAATAGCTGTAATCTTCTGCAATCTGTTGCCTTTTGCCTACCCTATGTATGTGTTTTATTTTTTGGAAGTTTCTGATGTCGCTAAAGTCTGGGATATTCTTTGCGTCTAGCGATCGTCATCGGTTAATATGACTAATTGCACTCTGGCTTCAGTTTCAGTAATATTTGACTTTTAAGTTGTAATTATGCTAACCAGTGTTGACCGTTTATTATTTGTCCGGCGAGTCCCGATTTTTAAGGAATTGCGGGATGATTTTATTGTGCGGCTCACTTCAGTAATGAACGAATTGTCATTTCCAGCTAATTACACTATCTTTCGCCAGGGGGAAGAGGGGCGATCGCTGTATATTGTAGTATCAGGTAGGGTTAAAGTTCACATCGGCAATAAACAACTTGTAGAGGTGGAACAGGGAAAATACTTTGGTGAGATGGCAGTATTTGATACTCAACCTCGTTCTGCCAGTGCAACGACTTTAGAACCTTGCGAATTTTTGGAACTAACCCAAGAGCAATTATATGATGCGATCGAAGAAACTCCTGAAATTGCGGTAAATATCATTCGTGAGTTATCCCGTTTAATTCGCAAGTTAAATGACGATATGAATATGACTTCTTTGCCAAGTTAATCATCAAAAAAATCATGACAACAGACGCGGTAATCTTGCGCTTAGAAAAAGTTACAGAACAGCATGTCAAAGGCAAACTTTCTGATGAATTCATTTACCGCTTGATCTTTTAAGGTTCTTATTCTGAATCTTAGGTTTTCATAGTTTCCGACATTCTTTAAGAAACTGTTGGGGAATTTCTCCACTTTCTCCCCAATGCAGATGAACATAAGAAGCGTGAACATTTGCAGGTAAACCCCATCCCTCGCATCCCATATTTTCGTCACAATCGTAGCGAGAAGTTTCAAATAGGGGCTGAGTAGGAGTTAAGGTTAAATGGGAACGATGAAATTCATGCCCGTTAACGGTTGTTCCTGCCTTCACTAACAGATTATCTTGCAAAGCTACTGCACGACGATAGCCCAAAGTTAAACGCCCACCCATGACAGCAGATGTCGGTAGAACTCCCGCCATCGCCCAAGATTTACCCTCAAAATCGATAATTTGCTCACATAAATACATTAATCCGCCACATTCAGCGATCGCAGGCATTCCTTTGATAATTGCTGTTTTCACTCCATCCCGAACGCTGGTATTTTCTGCTAGCTGCTGGGCAAAAACTTCTGGGAAACCTCCCCCAAAATACATTCCCTGTATATCTTTTGGTATTGCAGCATCTTCTAAAGGACTCCAGAAAACTAGTTCTGCACCAAGTTGTTGCAGTAAATCAAGATTGTCTTGGTAGTAGAAATTAAAAGCGCGATCGCGGGCGACTGCAATTTTGACAGAGGAGGGGGGATGAGGGGGATGAGGGGGATGAGGGAGAGGTTTTGATTTTAAAAGGGGTAATAAATGTTGCCAATCAAAGCAAGTATCTCCTAAATCGGCGAGGCGATCGATTAAAGCGTTGAGTTCGGGGAGTTCTGCTGTGGGTACTAAACCCAAATGGCGATCGGGAATTGTGATGTTATCTTGACGGCGCAGCACGCCCAGAATGGGTAATTGTAAGGGTTCTAGGGAATCTTTCAAAAGAGAGAGATGGCGATCGCTTCCCACACGATTTAATACTAGCCCAGCTATTTTAATTCTCTGATCAAAAGACTGATAGCCATGAGCGATCGCAGCCACAGAACCAGACAAGCGACTGCAATCAATCACCAACACCACAGGTAAATCTAACAGCCGTGCGATATGTGCCGTACTAGCAAAGTCAGTTGATTTTTGTTTCTCTTGCCCATGCCCCATGCCCAATGCCCCATGCCCAATTCCATCAAATAATCCCATTACCCCTTCTACGAGAGCATATTCACTTAGTTGGCTATGACGGGCAAAACATTGCTGAATGTAGGCTTCGGAAGTCAACACTGGGTCTAAATTGCGACAAGGAAGACCAGTTACGTGTTGATGAAACATTGGATCGATGTAGTCTGGTCCTACCTTGAAAGATTGTACCGAGCGATCGCGACGGCGTAAAGATGCTAAAAGGGTGAGCGTGACTGTTGTCTTGCCCACCCCACTACGTTCTCCAGCAATGATTACAGACATGGATAATTGTTGATTTTTTAAACTAAATAGTCAGCTATATTAGCGGTATCACATTAACAGGACTTACGCAAAATAATGAAAAAACCAACAGCAAAGGACGCAAAGGATACAAAGAAATAAGAGTTTCAGAGAGTTTTTGCGTAAGTCCTAAATTAAATCAAAGTCAAACAAAAATATTGAATTATTTATTTGATTAAAATCGCTGCTTTTATGCTAATTAGTAATAATTTTTTTATCAAGACGTTCAGCCAGCCATAATTTAATAATAGAATCAGATGTCACTCCTAAACGCTTGAACTCATGTTCTAAAGCTTGAATCATCCAAATGGGGAACTCAATGTTAACACTTTTTTGCTCATAACCTGGACGATGTACGTTAGATAAATCTATAAACTCAGTAATATTTTCTCCATTGTCGAACTTAGTATCAAATTCTTCAGCTTTCATAAATATTTACCTCTTCAGCACGAGAGCGACGAACGGAAATAATTCTTATTTTATCACTACGATAAGTAATGACTGCTGACCAATATTTTCCAATAATCTTGCCAATCACTAGAAACCGAGGCTGATCTGTTGTGCGTGCAGGAATTTCAATAAAATTCACCGAACAAGGCAAAAATAAAAAGTAAAAAGTAAAAAGAAAGAAAAATAAAATCGGTTTGAAGCCCCTGAATTTATTTATGGAAAAGGAAATAAAGATTTGTTTCGTTAGCGTAGCGGCACGAAGTGCGACACGACATGCTGTGAAACAAAGCGTCCGTACAAGGCAAAAGTAAAAAGTAAAAAGGCAAAAGAAATATTGAATTTATCTTTCTTTTTAGTTTTTACTTTTATCTTTTTACTTGTTTATGCGTCCTTTTTAAATCCCCTAGATTTATTTATGGGGATTATCTTTTTACTTTTTACTTTTTAAATCTGTCCAAAGTTTCTGTGCTTCAATAAAATCAATACCATGTTTAGTTTTATACTCCATAATTCTTTTTTAAAAAAGATACAAAATATTTTAATAAACAATCTTCACTCTTTTATAAATTAAATTTTCCTAGCCATTCATCTTGACTTTAATAATTAAAAAAATTCCCCCTACCCGCGTCGGTTAGGGGGTTACGTCTAAATTAATTCGCCAATTTGAAAATACTCGCTGTCACTCCTAGACTTTCTTCAAACAGTGACTCACGGCCCCAGCGTTGCACCTGCTGACTTAGCAATGCTTCCGCCTTTTGTTCTGAAAGTGAAGTCACCTGTTGAAACAGACCGGCAGATTGGGCACCGCCATGTGTTTCCATCCGCATACAACCACCAGTTTCTGAGCAAATAACTGTACCACAGTCTGCCTGGGGATTTGTCGAACTGAGGCGCAAGGCAATCAAGTCACCAATAATATCGCCCACATCAGCAACCGGAACTCCTGCTAATTCGGCTTCTACTTGTCGCTGATCTTGAGAAATAAAATGGATGCGAGTGATATCATAATCGCCGCTTTCCTTTTGATAAGAAACTGACTGCCATTGTAGGCGACTTGCCAGCCAACCTAAAAACAGCAAAGCTTGGGCGGGATTGCCTTTTTCGTAATCAATCGTAACGCGGTCAACTTCTTTGAGGGCGGCGCGACGATTAGGTGAGTCATAGGCTTCGGCTGTCAATTCCTGCCATGATGCGAGGCGACGCCAATTCAAATCAGCTAAAGGTACACCCGCTTCTACCAACTCTTCTAGGCGGAGTAAATCACTTTCTGGCTCGTTAAAGTTGCAAGAATCTACAATCACATTATTGCAGACTGCTGCTAGGCGCTTGAATAGACCGTTGTTAGGGTCTGGGGTTGCCTTCCACCAAAGAAACTTTGGCAAGCCGCCAATCAATAATGCTGGAATCATGCCACCGATGCGTTCTAAGGCAGCAGCAGTACCACTGAGAGTAATGTATTCGCAGCAAATCAGTGTGCTTGAAGATTGCTTTTGGATGGGGCAATAGGCAGAAACTTGAGCCTTGACTCCTTCATCTTCGCCAGCAATAGGAAATAGTGCAATGATTCGGCAGGGGTTGCGGAGAGCGATTTCATCAGCAATTCTGGGGCTGCCGTTATTTAAACCAGCAGCAGGATATTCTCCGCCTCGCTGAACTTTAGCGAATTCTTCTCGTAATACAGTCAGAGTTTCTGGTGTTGCTGTTCCGGTTTCTGGCAGACCATTTTTCTTTTGCACTTCCCGTAATGCTGCTGCCATTTGTGGCCCTAAGATCCCATCAATTGGGCCATTGTAAAATCCTAAAGCAGCTAACAAATACTGAGTTTCTTCTGGTTCGTAGACTACTAAAGTAAACGTTGTTGCCCTAGTAGCACTGGGAAGTCCACCGTTTTCGCCAGTAATGCCGTAGCTTTGCCAAATTTGATTGAGTTCGGCATCTATTTCGTTAAGCGAAATATCTTTTGGTGCCTGAAGTGAAAAAATAGTAGAAGTTTGCGTAGGCATAGTAGTTTTGGATTTTGTCGTTTGTCGTTTGTCATTTGTCATTTGCCATTCGTCATTTGTTTTTGCTAGTGACTAATGACCAATGACTAATGACTAATATTTAGAGTCTGCGCCAGCGACGGCCATCCTGGTTAATTAGGAGTTCTGCTTGTTCTGGTTCCCAAGTACCGGCTTCGTACTGGGGAATAGTATTTGCGTCTGCGGGTGCATCCCAAACGGAAAGGGCTGGTGTTACTACCTGCCAAGCTGCCTCTACTTCGTCTGCACGTGTGAACAATGTTTGATCGCCCATCATACAATCAAGGAATAAGCGATCGTAGGCATCAGATGTTGCTTGGATGCCGAAGGAACCATAACTAAAGTCCATATCAACGGAACGGGTGCGGAATTCTGCTCCCGGCATTTTCACATCAAAACGCAGGGAAATACCTTCATTTGGCTGAATCCGCATTGTCAAAATATTGGCGTTTACCTGTTGGGCGGCAGATTGGAACATCCGAGATGGAACTTCGCGGAAGTGAATGGCAATCTCACTGACTTTTTTCGGCATCCGCTTTCCGGTACGCAAGTAGAAAGGAACACCTTTCCAGCGCCAGTTATCCACCAAAAACTTCATCGCTACATAAGTGGGTGTGGTGGAGTTGGGGTCAACGCCTGGTTCTGTCCGATATCCTGGCACTGCTTGACCCTTCATCCAGCCAGCACTGTACTGACCTCGGACTGCTGACCGCGACAGATTGTGAACATCAGCTAAACGAGTAGCTCGGAGTATCTTCACTTTTTCTGTGCGGATACTGTCGGCATCCATTGCGTTTGGCGCTTCCATCGCCGTTAAGCAGTAAAGTTGCATGAGGTGATTTTGCAACATATCCCGCAATGCGCCAGCGCTTTCATAGTAGCCAGCCCGGTCTTCCACGCCTACGGTTTCTGCTACGGTAATTTGTACGTGGTCAACAAATTGACGATTCCACAAGGGTTCAAAAATTGCATTGGCAAAGCGAAACACCAGCAAATTCTGGACTGTTTCTTTACCCAAGTAGTGGTCAATACGGTATACTTGATTTTCTTTGCAATATTTCTGTACCACTTGGTTAAGACTTTGGGCAGAAGCCAAGTCCCGACCAAAGGGTTTTTCAATTACTAGACGATGTTTGTTGGGATCTTCTAGCATTCCGCCGCTTCCTAGCTGCTTAATCGCTTCAGGAAAGAATGAAGGGGCAACGGAGAGGTAGAACATGCGATTGCCTCGCGTGCCCCGTTTTTCGTCTAATTCACTCAGTAAGGTTTTCAGTTTCTGGTAGCCTTCGGGGTTGTCTATATCCCCAGGACTGTAAAACAGACCTTGAGAGAAGTCTTGCCAGAGTTCGCCTAAATCGACATCAGGATGTGCCTCTTCCATGCCCTTCTGCATTTGTTCGCGGAAGTATTCATGACTCCATTCTCGTCGGGCTACACCAACAATGGTAGTTTCTGGAGGAATACGCCGTTCTCGCCGCAATTTGTAAAGGGCTGGCACTAATTTGCGCCAGGTGAGATCACCAGAAGCGCCAAAGATAACTATAATTTGGGGTTCAGCCATCCCTTGTTGTTGCAGGCCAACGCGCAAGGGATTTTCTAGCAGACTAACCATAACAATTTTGGATTTTGGGTTTTGGATTTTGAAATTGGGAATTGGGAATTGGGAATTGGGAATTGAGAATTGGGAATTGGGAATTGAGGAAAGAATTCTTATAACTCCTAACTTCTATTCCCCATTACCCATTACCCATTACCCATTCCCCATTCCCTACACTGGTGACAATACCTTGATCTTGTCTTCTAAAGAGTTCATCAAGGACTGGAAGGGCTGGATGAATTTGTCAATACCTTCATCTAACAGTTCATCCATGACGGCATCGAGATCGATGTTGATGTCGGGATCTTTGAGGTTTTCGATCAGGGTGTAAGCGTTATCTACATCTGTTTCTAAGCGATCGCTAACGTTACAATGATCGGCACAAGCTTTAATGGTCGCTGGTGGTACGGTGTTAACGGTATCAGGGCCAACCAACTCTTCGATATACATCACGTCGTTGTAGTTGGGGTCTTTGGTGCTGGTACTAGCCCAAAGTAGCCTTTGTACTGTGGCTCCTTTTGCTGCCAACTCTTGCCAACGCTCACTCCGAATGATTTTCTTGTATTCTTGGTAAGCTACCTTGGCGTTAGCGATCGCTACTTTCCCTTTCACAGCTCTTAACTTTGCTTCCACGGCAATATCATCAACGCCTTTTTTCAACTTAGCATCTATTTTGCCGTCAATGTTGCTATCGATCCGGCTGAGGAAGAAGCTAGCGACTGAAGCAATTCTACTGATGTCTTTACCTTCAGCTAGCCGTTTTTCTAAGCCCCGAATATAAGCCCAAGCTGTGTTTATGTAGCTTTCTACAGAAAATAGCAAGGTAATATTAACATTCATCCCCTCGGCTATTACTTGCTCTACTGCTGGCAAACCAGGTTCTGTACCGGGAATTTTAATCATCAGATTTTCCCGGCCAATTTCTTGGAAATAGCGCCGAGCTTCGGTTATTGTTGCTTCTGTATCATGGGCGATAGTTGGCGGTACTTCAATACTCACATAACCATCTAGTCTATTCGAGGCTTCATAAACTGGGCGTAAAATATCACAAGCGTTACGGATATCTGCAAAAACTAACGATTCGTAAATTTTGTCTATGGGTAAGCCAGCGCGAACTCCGGCTTCTATATCGGCATCATAAATGACATTACCTGCGATCGCTTTTTCAAAGATAGCTGGGTTAGAAGTAATCCCAGATATACCTTGATTTTCAACCATGTCTTTGAGTTCACCTGATTGAATAATGTCACGAGTCAAATTATCCATCCAGATACTTTGACCGTATTGCTTAATTTCTAGTAGATGATTGGTAGCCATAGGTAGTTTATTTCACTCCTGTATAGTGATGTTTCTAAGTGAAGTTGGCAAAACGCATTAATGCTTACTTTTGAATTGTGGCGTTGCCAATCACTTATTGCATCGGCCAGCTGAGATAATCCTTAATTGATCTTCAAAAAGCGCTATTTTGCATCCTTAATCCTAAATCACCATGATTAACGTTTAATTAATGGCAGATGAGAATACAGCACCACAGAAATCAAAGCTCTAAAACCCTTACGTAACAGTAACTACGAATTACAAGTTACGAATTATCTTCTAGTACATCACGGCGCAAAAAAGCCACTCATTTAAAATCGCTAGACACCCGACAAAATAAGCGTTTTTTCTTTTTACTTTTGCCTTTTTACTTTTGCCTTGTTGTACTAGTGTCCGTTTTGAATAAAAGACTCCACCTTTGCGACATCTTCTTTACTACCAATAATTAAAGGTGTGCGCTGATGCAGTTTTTTCGGTACTACATCCAAGATATTTACCAATCCTGTAGTAGCACGGCCGCCAGCTTGTTCAATCAAAAAGGCTAGAGGAGCGGTTTCATAAAGCAAGCGCAATTTACCTTCAGGGTTTTGAATTGTTCCAGGGTAAAGGAACACGCCGCCTTGAACTAAAATTCTGTGGATGTCGCTCACCATTGCGCCGCTATAACGAGCGCTGTAGCCTTCTGTGCGGTGAACGTAGCGGATGTATTCTCGAATCGATTCTTCCCACTGCCAAAAGTTACCCTCATTGACGCTATAAACGGAACCGTGGTTAGGAATCCGAATATTTTCTTCTGTGAGAATAAACTCTCCTAAGCTGGGATCGAGGACAAAGGAATGAACGCCCTTACCTATAGTATAAACCAGCATTGTGCAAGGGCCATACAGGATGTATCCAGCAGCGAGTTGCTTCCGGCCATTGGTGAGGAGATCGGTTGCTTTGCCGTCGCTATCATTTCCTTCTTGTTGGCGAATGGCAAAAATGGAACCCAAGCTAAGATTATTATCTGTATTGGATGAGCCATCAATTGGGTCATACAGCAAGGTATAGCGACCAATAGGGCAATTTTCGGGAATATAGTAAGGATTTTCCATTTCCTCAGAAGCGAGGCGACAGACTAAGCCGCTTTGCTTAAAAACTGAGATGAACACATCATTGGCGTAGACATCCATCTTTTTGACGGATTCTCCTTGGACATTAACTTCCCCAGTAAAACCGAGAACGCCTTCCATTAAACCAGCGCGACTCATGCGGCGTGCAACTAGTTTACCTGCCAAGGCGATGCGATTCATCAACGCACTTAAATCTTGGGCATCTGGCGAAAAACTCTGAAGTTGCTGGAGGACGTGACGGGATAAGGTTGTACAATCACGATCTAGAGCTAAGTCTGTAATTTCATTGATAGACGAGTCTAAGGATTCTGGCGTTTTAGCCATTTTGATGTTCTCCGCAGCCACTAGCTGTTAATTGGGTTTTAGTTGTGTATGGCAACTTATGGTTGCTGCTTCTATCTTAGGAAGGTAATTTGAGAACTTAGATGCGACTTTAGATAAACTAAAGAAATGAATTTTCAGTGACTCCTGCACTCACAGCCTGGATACGTACTTAGTTGTCTGAGATATCACCAAAATTAAGTCAGTGATTTACTTACAGCGTATTGCGGGTAAATGAAGTACACGGGTAGGGGCAGAAAATGTTGTGTCCCTACGATGATCTGTACCTCACACCTGTTGCAATCTGCTGTAAATCAAGCGATTACACAAAGTAGTAAAGGTAACGAAACCATTCGCTATTATGTGCAGCCGAAGCTACCCTGAAGTTATACAGAAAACAGGTCTTAGTAGCTAGGCGTAAATAAAATAATCTTTGAATAATCGTAGGGCCGATTCATAAATTGCCCCTACGATAGATGATCTTTCTTTAGAGCTAGGTAATGCAAACTACTTGACTTGCAAGTATGTATCATGCAAAAATAATAAAACCTTTCGGTCGGTAATATTTAATTTACAACAATTTTCAATTAATAAACTATACGATTCCCTACTCTAATAAATCGCTGTAATGTCCAAAGGCGAAGAAACAAAAAGCAGAATTCTCTACCAAGCAGCCGAACTGTTTAATCAACAGGGGTATGCAGGCTCATCGATGTCAGACATCATGCGTGTAACTGGATTGCAGAAAGGAGGAATTTACAATCACTTCCAAAGCAAAGATGATCTCGCGTTACAGGCTTTTGATTTTGCGATCGCTCGTATCAAACAGCATACTAGATTTGCATTACGAAGCAAGCGCCACGCAGTAGAACGGCTGCAAGCAATCATTGAGATATTTAGTAACTTCGCAGAAAATCCACCTATCAAGGGAGGATGTCCACTGCTGAATACTGCTGTGGAAAGCGATGATACTCATCCGGCGTTGCGGGAACGCACTCAACAGGCGATGAATTCTTGGCTGCATCTGATTCGGCGAATTATTGAAACGGGAATTGACAAGGGTGAAATTCGCTCTGAAGTGAGTGCTGATGAAATCGCTACTATCATAATTGCAACGCTAGAAGGGGCCATAATGATGAGTAAGCTCTATGGAGATTCAATTCACATGCACAGGGTAATTAATCATCTTAATCAATACTTAGAAACTAACCTTTAAATGTATGGTACAAATCAAGGTATATGCTTTAGCAGACAAATTAAATCCTATTAAAACGGAGCTATCTAATATAATCCATACCTCCCTCATAGAAGTTTTACAGCTTACTCCTGAAAAAAGATTTCATCGTTTTTTCCCACTGGATAAATCAGATTTTTACTATCCATCTGATAGAACAGACAATTATCTGATTATGGAGATTATCATGTTTGATGGACGCTCGGTGGAAACCAAAAAAGATTTGATTCGCCTGCTTATTAGAAATATTAATAAAAAGTTTAATATTTACGTGGACGATATTGAAATCACAATTTTTGAACCGCCCAAATCTAACTGGGGTATTAGAGGTTTACCTGGCGATGAGTTAATCTTAAACTACAAAGTAGAAGTTTGAAATTTTTGTGGGTGATGGATTATTAGGCAATTAATAATTATCCCTACTTGAAAAGAGTAAAATTTTTTATAGTTTTACAGACCGATCGGTTTTAAAATCCAACAAAGAGGAATAATGCTAGTAAATAACAATTTGCACAGACCATTAGAAGTAGTATTAGAAATTCCTGTAAGAACATACGACATTGATTTTATGGGAATTGTGAGTAATATTGTGTATATCAGATGGCTAGAAGATTTACGTTTAAAGTTTTTAGATGAACATTGGCAACTCAACCAGCAAATTGAGCAAGGATATGCACCTGTTTTAGCTGGAACTGAAATTGAGTATAAACGCCCGATAAAAATTATTGATCGAGTAATTGGACATTTATGGCTAAGTAATGTAGGACGGTTGAAGTGGACTGTACAAGCTGAAATTTTATCTAACAATGAGTTGGCAGCAGTAGCTAGTCAGAAGGGCGCTTTTGTGAGTTTGCAAAATAGTCGTCCTATTCCCATTCCAGAAGAATTAAAGAATAAATATTTAGAGAATCAACAAGGCAATATGAAAGAGTTTTTATAAAGTTAAGAGGAAGTTTTAAAAGTATTGGGCGAATATAATTTGCTCCTAAATAAACGTTCGCGTAGCGTCCCCTAGTAAAGTTTACCTTCGTAGAGTAACAAGATAAATCAAGCTTTTTAACCTACGGAGGTGTGTTTTGTCTGTGTAGCCGGGACTTCTAGCTGCTTTTATTTATTAATAAGCTGTCACGCATTTAATTTGCACAACTAGGGCGGGCAAGATGCCCACCCCACAAGATATTCATTTTTTTGAGGATACAAATTAAAAGATTTTTAACTTACTAATTTACTTAGTATCAGTCAATATCTTTTCGATATTTGCTAGCTGTACAACTCCTGAAAAAACTGGACTATTAATAACAAAGAAAGGTGTGCCGGCAACACCCAACTTTTCTGCTAATTGAATGTCTTTTGTAATTGCGGGAGTAGCAAGACTAAGATCGTGTTTAAATTTACCCAAATCTAGTTTAAGTTTTTTAGCAATATCTAAATATAATGCCTGACCTAGTTGCTTTTGATTAGTAAATAGTGCATCATGATATTCCCAAAATTTGCCCTGTTGATATGCTGCCCAAGCTGCTGTCGCAGATGGTAATGCTTCAGCATGAATTGAAACAAGGGGTAAATTCTTGTAAACTAATCTTAGTTTATCTGGATACTTTACTAATAATTCTTTCAATGTTTTATGCGCTTCAGCACAGTAGGGGCATTGAAAATCGGAAAATTCTATTAGCACAGTTTTTGATTTAGTTGAACCTGTAGTGGGAGACTCACCAATCACTGTTTGAAGATTTGTCTTTAAATCCTGTATAAATGCTTGCTGTGCTTGCTTGAGTTCCTGTTGTTGTAGCTGCTGATAAGCTTGAACAGATTCAATAATTGCCTCTGGATGTTCGCGGATAATTTGTAATACTTGCTGCTCTAATTGCGGATCAATCCGGCTAGCAGCTTGTGCAGGAAATGACCAAGTAACAACTAAAGATATTAGACTTATTACTAGCCAAGTACGCGCATACTCAATTAATAGACTAAAGGAATCAAAGAATGTACCCATAGAAAAACTCATAAATATTTATTTTTTGTCTAACTTTATAGATGTACAGGTGCTTCAATTAAAAATCTCATAGTTAAAGCTATGGAAATTATCTTTTTAATTACAGCACTTTGCAAGTAAATGAGGTAAATGCAGGACTCACGCATCAAATAGAGTTGTCTCCTAAAAAGATCCAGCAATCATGCCAGCAAGTAGAATAAAACCAATCCACACGTTTTGCCGGAACATTTCACCATAAACATGATTAGGTAAGTCTCGCCGTCTTAATCGCAGAGACTGCCAAACCCATCCAATAGTAGCAAATGCAAGGCTAATCCAGAAGGCTAAGTGCAGATGTATGAGTACACCTAACCAAGCCAATAACAAGATTGTGCCAGCAAAGAAGATTCCAATAGCTACAGGGGCATAATTCCCAAAAAATAGGGCGCTTGAATTAATCCCGATGCGGCGATCGTCTTCTTTGTCGCTCATAGCATAAACTGTATCAAATCCCAGTGTCCACAGCACAGTCGCGCCCCAAAGTAACCAAGTTGGTTGTGAGATGGTTTGGGTAACTGCACTCCAGCTAATTAACACGCCAAAACCCCAAGCGATGGAAAGTACTAGTTGCGGTACAGGAAAAACTCGCTTTGCGCCTGGATAAAGCAGAATTACGGGCACTGCTGCGACACATAACCAGAAACTCAAGGGATTAAGGTAAAATGCCAGGATGGCTGCACATGCTAGTGATACGATCGCAACTACAATCCCAACTTTCACAGACAAGGCGCGAGAAGCGAGGGGGCGTGAGCGTGTTCTCTCCACTTCTGGATCGATGTCCCGATCCCACAAATCATTAACAACACAACCCGCCGCACTCGTGGCCAGAGTCCCCAATATAATCACACCAACCAGAGGTAAAGGCGGTTTCCCAGAAGCTGCTAAAAACACAGCCCAAAGCGCAGGAATCATTAAAATCAACCGTCCTTCTGGTTTATGCCAGCGTAAAAGCCGGATAATTAGCCAAGCTGGGGATTGGGGGCGTTCTGGCATCCTTAACATAGAAATTGGGGATTGGGGATTGGGGATTGGGAATTGGGGATTGGGGATTGGGAATTGGGGATTGGGGATTTATGCACCGAAGTCTGAAACCTAGATCCGTCAGAAGAAGCCTTGAAAAGGGTGAAAATTAATAAAGCCCCTTTTTATGAGGGTGTTGGGGATTCTGAATGCGTAAGTACTTATTTCTTTCTTTGCTCTCATTCCCAATTCCCCATTCCCAATTCTTTATTCACACATCTTTACATCTATAGAATAACGTTATTTGTTATTTGTAAAAACATACAGATAGAGTGGCAACTTTAAATATCTTTAAATAGTCACTAGCGTTAGAAGGATTAGGGTGAATATACTTAGCTCAGTTTGAGTAAGTAGGTAGGCGTAATTAAATATAAGATCAAACCTCACCCTCAATCCCTCTCCAAAGTATCGGAGAGGGAAGCCGGAGGCAGGATGAGATTTTATATTTAATTTGACCCACTTACTTAAGTGTGTTGCAAAAATTATCAGTGCCAGCTACCCCGACGTACCACCGTTTGCCATCATTTCTTATAAAGAGAGAAAACTAGATGCAGAATTTAGTAGAGGCTAGCTGGGAGAGTTTTTCAACTCAACCACCTAAGCAACATCGGATTATTGCTGCTATTGACCTGGGAACAAATTCTCTACACATGGTAGTAGTTAAAATTGACCCCACACTACCAGCTTTTAGTATTATCGCCAGAGAAAAAGAAACCGTCAGACTTGGCGATCGCAATCTTACCACTGGAGAACTCAAACCAGAGATCGTTAAAAATGCGATCGCTGCTTTAGGACGTTTCCAAGAAGTTGCCAAAACCATCAACGCTGAAACAATCATTGCTGTGGCAACTAGTGCTGTGCGCGAAGCCCCTAACGGGAAAGATTTTTTGCACACAGTAGAAAAGGAATTGGGTTTAAGCGTTAACTTAATTTCTGGTCAAGAAGAAGCGCGACGAATCTACCTTGGCGTGTTGTCGGGGATGGAATTTCACAACCAACCGCATACAATTATTGATATTGGCGGTGGTTCCACAGAATTAATTTTGGGCGATAGTCAGCAAGCGCGGACTCTCACTAGTACCAAAGTTGGTGCAGTCCGACTGACTAGCGAGTTAATCACCACCGATCCCATCAGCAATACAGAGTTTCTGTATCTGCAATCCTATACACGCGGGATGTTAGAACGTTCCGTGGATGAGGTATTAGCAAATTTACAACCTGGGGAATCTCCCCGTTTGGTGGGTACATCTGGCACGATTGAAACCCTAGCGACGATTCATGCACGAGAAAATTCAGGTGTTATCCCCTCTACTCTCAATGGCTACGAGTTGAGTCTTAAAGACTTGGGAGACTTGGTAAATCGGTTGCGGAAACTGAGTAATTCCGAAAGGGCTGCAATTCCTGGAATGCCAGATAAACGGGCTGAAGTGATACTTGCTGGTGCAGTAATATTACAGGAAGTGATGACTCGTTTAGGCAGCGAATCGCTCGTTGTTTGTGAGCGTTCTTTGAGGGAAGGTGTAATCGTAGACTGGATGTTAGCCCACGGTTTAATTGAAGATAAACTGCGCTACCAAAGTTCAGTTAGGGAACGCAATGTTTTAAAAATCGCTAATAAATACCACGTTAACTTAGAATATAGCGATCGCGTCGCCAAATTTGCCGAGAGTTTATTCGACCAAACTCAAGGTACATTACACCATTGGGGATCTGACGAGCGACAACTGTTGTGGGCAGCTGCAATATTACATAATTGCGGTCATTACGTCAGCCATTCGTCTCACCACAAACACTCTTACTATCTAATTCGCAATGGTGAATTACTCGGTTATACAGAAACCGAGATTGAAATCATAGCCAATTTAGCGCGTTATCATCGCAAATCGCCACCCAAGAAAAAACATGAAATTTACCAGAGTTCGCTGACTAAAGAACAGTGTCAAATGGTTAGTCACTTGAGTGCAATTCTAAGATTAGCAGTCGCATTAGATAGACGACAAATTGGTGCGATCGCCCAAGTCAAATGTGAGTATTATCAACAGTTACGGCAAGTAAACCTGCTAATTTTTCCATCTCAAGCTGATGATGACTGTGCTTTAGAACTTTGGAGTTTAGATTATAAAAAAGGAGTCTTTGAGGAAGAATTTGGAGTGAAATTAGTAGCGAATTTAGAAAAATCTAGCCTTGCTAACTCGTTTTAGAAAGTAGGTGCGTTAACGTGGTGTAACGTATCTGTTACAAATAGGACTTACGCAAGAAATAGCCCAAACCTTGATTTTCCTGTAGGGGCCGCGTGTAGTTTTGCGTAAGTCCTAACAAAAAGAGATTTTGCAGTTAAACAAGAATTCAGAAGCCGAGCTAGAAACGCTCCGCCTCCGCTCAAAATCAAGACGCTCTCTACTAGACACTGCGTTTAGCTTGCGATCGGCCAGTCTAATGGAATTCAGAATGAATTCTGTTTTGCTCAAGATGCTTTCAAAATTAAAATAAACCCTAGATATAATTTTGGCATCCTACTTAAGGAGCAATTTATAAAGTGTCCTAAGACGCATTTAAAAATAAAAATTAGTAACTAGAATATAGTTAACAATCTATTTAACATAGGTTATGTTGCTATTCAATACCTAAGCCGGGAAAACTTAGGTATTTTTATATTATTTGATAATCTAATAAAATTTAAATAGAGCAGGTGAGACTGCTTGTTTTTCTGCATTGAACTACTCGAAAGTTTAAAACTATCTGTCCCATAAAAAAATATTCAGCATCTTGTAACCTCAGCTATACCTGAGTATTCTTTCCTTCCTTCTCTTTGAGACGCTACGCGATGGTGCAAAGCACCCGCCAGAGGCGATGTCTACGACGGGCGATGCCTACGCAAAACTACATACTTTCGGTAAAATTGGGTAAAGCGATTTTTGTGCTTGTTAAACAAAGGCATCAGCAAACCCATGCAACTGAAACTCAGTGCATCTCGATTTCCCTTCGCCCCCCTTTTGTTAATTGCCCCCTTTTTCCTATGGGGGACGGCAATGGTAGCTATGAAAGGAGTAATACCCCACACCACACCGCTATTCATGGCAGGTGTGCGTTTGATACCAGCAGGGATGTTAATTCTGATTGCCACAGCATTCATGGGTAAACCCCAGCCCAAGGGCTGGGCTGCATGGCTGTGGATTAGCTTATTTGCTCTAATAGATGGGACGCTGTTTCAAGGCTTTTTGGCAGAAGGATTAGTCAGAACCAGTGCGGGGTTAGGGTCTGTGATGATTGACTCGCAACCCTTAGCTGTAGCCTTGCTGTCATTGTGGCTATTTCAAGAACACATTGGTTTTTGGGGATGGCTGGGGCTAGCTTTGGGAGTCACAGGTATTAGTTTAATTGGCTTACCTGATGAGTGGATTTTACATTTTCTCGACTCAGGTGCAAATATTACAATTGGCAACTGGCAAGATTTGTTTGCTAGCGGCGAGTGGTTGATGTTATTGGCAGCCTTATCAATGGCTGTGGGAACAGTGTTGATTCGGTTTGTGTGCCGACATGCTGACCCTGTAACCGCTACGGGATGGCACATGATTTTGGGTGGATTGCCACTATGGGGAGTTTCATCAGTTGTTGAATCTCAGCAGTGGGAGAATCTGGGAGCATCTGATTTAGTGGCTTTGGGTTATGCTACCGTATTTGGCAGTGCGATCGCATACGGGTTATTCTTCTACTTTGCCTCTAGTGGCAGTCTCACCAGTCTTAGTTCCCTCACCTTCCTCACACCCATATTTGCCCTACTATTTGGTAATCTCTTCCTTTCAGAAGTCCTCAGTCCTTTGCAGTGGGTGGGTGTTTTCCTCACTTTAATCAGCATCTATCTCATTAACCAGCGTGATACTTTAGGAGCGCAAAACGACACAGTTACTGTCGGCGAGATAGCAAATATACAGCAACCAATTTTAGATTCATCTACTCAAAAATTGAATCCTCTCAGCCTAGCAGTTAGAGAATCCGAACCAGAAATTTAAGCCTAATTCGTAATCCGTAATGGGCTACGCCATAACATAATTCGTAATTAATTTAGGGACATGAGGGAGAATAAATAATACCTAATGCCTAATTACAGTTAACATTTGGTCATCTAGAAGGTATTGTGGTAACGAAGACTTCAAAAAAGCACGTTCAGGCTGAAACTTTCAATATGAGGCTATGCCGTTCCTCAATTCTGATATTTACTTGTATTTCTTGCATGGGTTTTTACCCAAATCGCGCAAGTACAGCCACACCTAACCTAGCACCTAAAATTTTAGAACTTGCACAAGCTAGTTCGAGAGTTACTGCTAGTCCGACTGTTTTGAGATATGGTAGTCCAAAATCAGATGTGCAGAGATTACAAACTCAATTAAAGCAACTGAGATATTACAGTGGCGTGATAGATGGACAGTATAACGCCAGTACGGAAATTGCTGTCGCTAAATTCCAGAAAGTAAATGGTTTAAAAGTAGATGGTCTTGCCGGTCTAGCGACTATGGAGAGACTGCAAGTAGCAATGGAGGCCAAAAATAAGATTGTCACTTCTCCAAGTATTGCCTCTCCTGTTTCGACTGACAAAGTAACTACAACACCTAAGCCAGCTGAGAGAAGTTTTATCTCGTGGTTAATATTTACGATCGCAGTTTTGGGAAGTATTGGCGCACTTATTTACCTGCTGAGGTGGTTTCGTGAGGTCAAACAGGTGCAAAAGTCAGAAATATCAAATCCTAAAATTTTGAGTGAAGCTGACAACCACCCAATAAAACCATCCTTACCAGAGGCTGTAACTAGCCCACAAATAACTACACCACCACCCCCCCCCACCCAATTGCTGTTAACAGAAAAAACTTCCCGGCTTGCCAAACTCAATATTGTTGACGAGTTAATCCAAGACTTACACAGTCCCGATCCAACAAAACGGCGCAAGGCTATTTGGGATTTGGGCCAGCAGGGAGATTCACGGGCTATTCAGCCTATAGTTGACCTGATGATTGATGCTGATTCTCAAGAAAGTAGCTTGATTTTGGCAGCTTTGGCAGAAATTGGCATTCGCACACTCAAGCCGATGAATCGGGGTTTAGCAATTTCAATGCAAAATGAAAGTCCACAAGTACGGCAGAATGCGATCCGTGACTTGACGCGCGTTTATGACATGATGGGTCAAATGAGTCAGATGTTGCACCATGCGTTAAACGATCCAGATGCCGAAGTGCAAGCAACTGCACGATATGCTTTAACTCAGATGAATCGCATCCGTGGCTTGCCAGAACAACAAGATTTACCAGAAGATTCACATAACGATTTACGAGAATAAATCTAAAAATATTTCAACTGGATTTTGATATTAGTGTCTGGGCCTGCCACTAAAAATGCTGCTTCGCTAAATTTAGGCACTCCTGTGCGAATTTCTGGGTTCCTAGAAAATCCAAAGCCTTCCTTTGGTATACCAAGTCCATTACTATTGATAGTGCTGTCATTATTTTGATCGTGGAAGACAGCAACGGCGTAACTACCTGCTTTCAAGTTATCAAAGGTAATGAGTAAGGGAGTGTTATTAATCTTGATACACTGCTTTTGTAAGCTACGATCGCGATCGCTAGGAAACCCTTCACTGCTAGCAAATATACTGGCACACACTTGTCCTTGTTTATTCTTCAAGCCATCAATTTCTACGGTGAGTTTGCCGTTAAAATTTGCCTTAGCACTAAATGACCATGCCAGATTTCCTATAACTGCCAATAGCAGCATACCAACTCTCAACCCTTTGACCATAAAATTTTCATCAGATAAAATAATTTTTCACTTTTATTGCGATCGCACAGATTCATCGTGACATGATTTGTTGATAAGCTGAAAATACTTTAATTTGCATCCTCAAAAAAATAAATCTCTTGTGGGGTGGGCATCTTGCCCGCCCTAGCTGTGCAAATTAAATGCACCACAGCTTATCCTCACCATGCCTTCTAGGGTGGTGATTGTCTCGGTAATGGTTTAAGACGCTTTCTCAAAAAGTAAAGTTTCCTTTACTTACAGCGTATTGCAGGTAAATGAAGTACACAGGTAGGGGCACAACATGTTCTGCCCCTACGATGATCTGTACCTCACTTTAAATATTGCCAAAAAAGTCTTTGGCATGGATATATAAATTCCCTAAGATTATCAACATAATTTCAATGGTTATTTTTTACTGTTGAAAAAGTAGTAATTGATATTGGTAATCAATTTAGCAACATCAATTAACTTAATTAGGCTGATCAAATAAGGTTTTGATCAACACTTTTAGGAAATAATTATCTCATTATCTGTGTCAGGTTTTATTTTCCTAGGAACACACTTTTTCTAATATTAAAAACTCTGATTGGAGAAAAATATAAACTTTCTTTCACAGAAATTATGAGACTACTTATTGTTTGACGCTTGGTAAATTTCTTCCTAGACGGATAAAATTTGAATCATCATCTATTGAATATATCCAAAAAACTGTATTTTACGATACAGTTTTAATTATCTTATGAAAAATAGCTTATAATGCAATAAATAAAGTAAGTATATCCTTTTTGGCTAAGTATTTTCCGATATCAGCATTGGAAAATTCTGAATATTATTAATTTTTTATACGAACAGTTAATTGTTTGTTACTTTATTGAAAACTACGTTGAAGATTCAGTAATTCTCCTTTAAACTGATTAGTGACTGTAATTAAGAATTGATCTTTGCAACGAAAAATGTATTAAAAGTAACGCAGATTTGTCAGATAGCAGATTAGTTAAGCTATTTAGAGAAGAAGTAAATCTAGTTACAAGTGTAAACTTATAGGCGATCGCTAGCTGATAGCACTTTTTAAGTAATTGAAGTACACTACTTCCCATTTCACCTGAGTTAAACAGAACCGTAGCGGTAAATAAGATTAACAAACCTAATTTCCTTCAACAAACTGGGTTTAGAGTACCTGTAATATGGGAAACTTGGCAATATTCCCTATAAATCAGATTGAAGATGAGTAACACAATTTCGGATATCGCAGTTAAGACCATCAACGGTGAAGATAAACAATTAAACGACTATACCGGGAAGGTACTCTTAATTGTGAATGTGGCTTCCTACTGCGGTTATACTTCTCAATACGACGGGTTAGAAAAGTTGAACCAGAAGTATGGCGAAGCAGGATTAAGGATTTTGGGATTCCCCTGTAACGATTTTGGAGCGCAGGAACCAGGAAGCAATGAAGAAATTGTACAGTTCTGCACCAGTAAATATGGTGTTACCTTTGAACTATTCGATAAAGTCCATGCAAAAGGCTCACAGCAGCATCCACTTTATGAGCGACTTACCAAAGCTGTTGAGCCAAAAGGAACTGTTGCTTGGAACTTTGAAAAATTTTTAGTTAATAAACAAGGTGAAGTGATAGCTAGATTTAATAGTAGTGTGCAACCCAATTCACCAGAAATAATTGCCATAGTTGAAAAAGAACTAGCAAAATAGTCATTCGTCATTAGTCAGTAAGTCAAAATTTTTGTACCATTGAATGTTAGCTCTGGACTGTTAAATTTATTTACGTCCAGTTCCGTAATTGAGAATAGTGTCTCAACTAGTAGTTTAATTTATTTGCGTTTAATTTGTCATGAACGTTGCAATCATTGGTTGTGGTTATGTTGGTTATCAAGTCGCTCAATATTGGCAGCAAAAAATGAATTTTGTTGTCAGTGTAACCACAACTTCCTCTGAGCGTGTCTCTGCACTACAATCAGTATCTCAAAAAGTTTTCGTGACCTGCGGGAATGACCTAGATAGTCTAAAATCAGTTTTGCACGATCAAGATGTTGTACTTTTGAGTGTTGGTGCAAAAAGTGGGGAAGTTTATGAAGAAACATATCTACAAACTGCCCAAAATGTAGTTTCATGCTTACAGCACAGTAAAAGTGTGAAACAACTAATATATACAGGTAGTTATGCCGTCTATGGTGACAGAAATGGTGTATGGGTAGATGAAGAAACACCACTTGCACCTGCTAATTTAAATGCCCAAATTCTCCGCAAAACAGAGGATATATTATTATCAGCATCTAGCGAAAATCTCCGCGTTTGTATCTTCCGCTTAGGAGGAATTTATGGCCCTGGTAGGGAACTGTTGAAAATATTTGGTAGATATTCTGCTACAACTCGTCCTGGCGGCGAAGATGTCACAAATTGGATTCACCTGGATGATATTGTTGCAGCGATAGAATTCGCCCGTAACCGTCGTTTGCAAGGGATTTACAATCTGGTAGATGATGCACATCTCACTAGCCGAGACTTGCTAGATAACCTATTTGAAAAACATAATTTACCCAAAGTTATATGGGATACTTCTATTAAGAGTACTCGCCCATATAATGCTTGGGTATCGAATGAAAAACTGAAAGAGGCTGGATACCAGTTAATTCATCCACAGATGATTTTTTAGCAAGTATTAGAACTAGGAATTATGCAACCATCTGCTGTAAATAACACACAAAACCTGACAGCATCTCCTAGCCAATTTTACACTTGGCGGAATTATCGTTGTGCCTACGAAGTTCATCAACCAAATAACACAACATCTGAGGGTATTCCCTTACTGTTAATTCATCCTATTGGTGTAGGATTGTCACGGCAATTTTGGCAGCGTTTTTGTCGTGAATGGTATAATTCAGGGCAGCATAATTCAATTTATAACCCTGATTTACTAGGATGTGGCGAGAGTGATATGCCTCATCTGGCTTATACTCCTAGTGATTGGGCAGAACAGTTGCAGTACTTTTTACAAACAGTAGTGCAAAAACCTGTGATTGTAGTAGTACAAGGGGCATTATTACCAGTTGCGATCGCATTAATCCAAAAGGAATCAAACTTAATCTCCAGACTTGTCCTTTCAGGGCCTCCACCGTGGGCTTTGATGACAAATAAACCACCAGAATGGCAACAAAAATTCCTTTGGAATGTCTTAGATTCGCCTTTTGGGAATCCTTTTTATCGTTATGCACGCACCCCTAAGTTTTTACGTTCTTTCTCAACTCGCCAACTCTTTGCTTCTGAGAACGCTGTGGATACAGAGTGGTTGAATACATTGGTTGCAGGTGCAGAAAATCTTGCTAGTCGCCATGCAGTGTTTTCTTTTTTAGCAGGGTTTTGGCGAGATGATTATACTAGCTCTATTGCTTCTATTAGGCAACCAACATTAGCGGTTGTGGGGGAAAGTGCATCAAGCATTAGCCAAAAAAGTAAAAAAGAAACGCCAGATAAATGCTTGGCTGACTACCTTGAGTGTTTGCCTCAATGCCGAGGTATAAAAATAAACGGGCGGAATGTTTTACCTTATGAATCAACTGCTGAATTTGTCGCAGCGATCGCTCCATTCATTAATGAAGTTTCTTAACTAATTGATAGTTGCATCATACCAGTCTTCCCATGCTAGGTTATGACTGGAATTGATTACTAAAGGCAAGCAAAATTATGTTCCTCAATCGCCAAGGACAAAAAGTTCCCAATGTCACTTTTCATACTCGCAAAGATAATCAGTGGGTAGATGTGACAACCGATGAATTATTTGCTGGGAAGACAGTGGTTGTCTTCTCCTTGCCGGGTGCTTATACTCCGACTTGTTCATCGACTCATCTCCCTGGCTATAACGAGTTAGCTGGGATTTTCAAAGAAAATGGTGTCGATGACATTATCTGTATTTCTGTCAATGATACCTTTGTGATGAACGAATGGGCGAAGGATCAAGAAGCAGAAAATGTTACACTTATTCCCGACGGTAATGGTGAATTTACTGAAGGCATGGGTCTGCTGGTAGATAAATCAGACTTGGGTTTTGGTAAGCGATCGTGGCGTTATTCCATGCTGGTGAAAGATGGTGTAATTAACCAAATGTTTATTGAACCAGAGGAGCCAGGAGATCCCTTTAAGGTGTCTGATGCTGAAACAATGCTCAGATACATCAACCCCCAAGCAGCGAAGCCCGAAGTAGTTTCTCTATTTGCGAAAGTTGGTTGTCCCTTCTGTGCGCGTGCGAAAGCAATGCTCAAGGAACATGGCATTGACTACGAAGAAATTACTTTGGGTAAGGATGTCACCACACGCTCATTACGAGCAGTTACAGGGGCGACTACAGTACCTCAAGTATTTATTGATGGTAAATTAATTGGTGGTTCTGAGGCATTAGAAGCCCACTTAGCTGCTAAATAGTTTTCACTAGGGACGCATAGATGTGCGTCCCTACAAGGTATTCTTTGAAGTTTAGTAACGGCGATCGCGTTCCAAGTCATAAATTACTTTCTCTAAATACCATTTTTCCGATTCACCCTGGTGCCTCTGGCGCTGCTGTTTGAGTAGTCGTTCGGCTGTTGTCGCATCACCATTAAGTAAAACAAGTAAACGTTTTTGCAGTCTTCTGTTTTTCGGATCGCTGAAGTATGGCTTAGAAACCTCGCTGCGTGGTTGAGATGACCACAGTTTAATGAAGGCAAATGATAAGCCTATGATTATAAGCACCACGAGGAATCCCATATCTATTGAGATTAAGTAGTTGTTAACTTATATTGTGTAACAATTTTACTTGTAGAGCATCAGTGATATTTTGGATATTTTCATATTTTTTTCCAGGTATTCACTACTTATCATATAAAATTGACTCGAATTGAATTTCCATTTATTGAAAATCTAATATGTTTGCCAGAATTCGCCGAATTTTGAGTCAATTTTTTAATCAATCAAGGACAATCAACAACGAACCACTGAATAAAGTAAGTTTGATTGTTATTATTTTAATTGATATTTTTATCTTAATTAATGTTTTTACGGGACTGGATGATATTAGCAGATGGTATATTAGCCCGACTCAGGCTTATCCATGTTATTCAGAGTGGCAAAATTATCGGGCGAAAACCACTCAAAATAAAGACTATGAAATTGTTAGACTTTCATTACCATACGACCCGAATAATCGACTCAGTTTTCAGCAAAACTATCAACAAGCCGAAGTAGGGCATCTGGGTAAGGTTTCTAAAACGTGCTTGCAATATGCCGACTACAAAGATAAAATTAACAATCCTGAAAAGCAGCAAATAACTAAAAATATCGATCAAAAACAAGCTAAAATCAGCACGCTTGAACAAGCCAATAGTACTATTAAATCCCAATATGACTCAACGTTATTAGAAAAAATTGCAGGTCAAGGCCGTCAACAATCAATTAATCAAGTCGGTGCTGAAAAAGCTAAACAGGTATTAGAACAAAATAATCGCCAAATTTCTACCCTTAAGCAAGAAATTTCTCTTCTTAAAAATGAACTGCTTACCAAACCTGAAATCATTAGTTTGATAGCCTTTCTCAAAGATGACAATCAATTTAAGGAAGTTGACAAAGGTTATCAGCAGGCATCGTTTTGGTATCCAAGTATCCAGCTTGGTTTTCAGTCACTCTTTCTGCTGCCTCTGATTATTATTGCCTTATCAGTTCATAAATTTGCTCAAAGAAGAGGATATGGACTTGTATCACTAATTAGCTGGCATTTGCTAGTTATATTTTTTATTCCACTAATTGTTAAAATATTTGAATTTCTGCAAATAGGTGCAATATTTAAATTTTTGTTTGATATTGTTAGATACCTTTTTGGTGGCTTGCTTTTCCTGATAAATTATCTTTATATCTTGCTGATTCCAATTATTGGCTTTGGAATTATCCAGTTTTTTCAAAAATTTGTCTTTAATGCTAAAGTCCAAGCAGCTAGCAGAGTTCAAAAATCACGCTGTGTAAATTGCGCTAAGAAAATTCGACAGGTTGATACTTACTGTCCGCACTGTGGCTATTACCAGTACATTGAATGCCAAAACTGTCATAATATTACTTATAAACATTTATCGTACTGTAAACATTGCGGAACTTCTCAAGATTCCAGCAATTTGTAATCAGTGAAGTAGTTAATCGGTATTTTTAACTTAGATATGGAAAAAGTCAATAAAGAGAGTCAGTCACCGCTTTCTTTTCTCAAAAATCTGTTGATTGCTCGTTGGCGATCGCTCTTACTGCTGTTAATCGGAGTATATTTACCTTTGCAGGTCTTTGAAATCCTGACAGTGAAGATATGGGAGAATCAAGCGGGCTTACCGTGGGATGTGCCTATTTTGTTAGCAGTTCATTCTACAGCCAACCCACAGTTAGATGTTTTAGCAGTGACGCTGGCTAAAATTGGTTTACCTTGGACGGCGATACCGATTTTGGGTGCGATCGCAATTATATTACTACTACAAAAACGCTGGCGATCGCTAGCTTATTTACTCACCGCCTCAGTGGGAAGCATCATCATCAGCCGCACAGCAAAGGAATTAATGCATCGAGTGCGCCCCCAATTGTGGCAGTCTATTGCACCTGAGTCTAGTTTTGCATTTCCCAGCGCTCATGCCATGACGAGTATAACTTTGGTAGCAATTTTGCTATTCTTAACTTGGGCTAGCTCCTGGCGCTGGTTGGTTCTCACCTTGGGTTGCTTATACATCATAGCTATTGCATGGTGTCGTCTCTATTTGGGGGTACATTTTCCTAGCGACATTCTCGCAGGTTGGATGGTTGCATTAGGTTGGACAATTGGTCTTAGTTTAATTATCAAACCGTATATAACTATAGCCAAATCCGTAGATAGCGAAGCCCCCAAGGATGAAACTACCTTACTTTATGAAGAAAGAAAGTTGATAAGTAAGGAATGATATTGTGTCTGCTTAAAGACTTCTATATCCTTCTGAATATCCCTTAAAACATAGGACTTTGATTCTACTTTCCCCGTTTTTAAGACAGATTAGGGGGATTAATGAGTGCCTAAAATCACAATGAAATATTTTTAAAACAACCTCTTAACTCTAATACCAATTTAATGTGAAGCTGCACTAAATGAGTAACTCTCTATTCTTGGCGCTCTTGGCGTACTTGGCGGTTCGTTTAATAATATTCTGTGCAT
>NZ_JBALDM010000042.1:0-262291 GCF_036917435.1 Nostoc sp. | reverse complement strand
TCGCAAAAACGGAACGACAAGCTTAAGGCTTATGCACAAAGCAAAGAAAAAACAGTTACGCAATTGGTTGAAGACTGGATCGACAGGCTGCCTAGACTGGGCGATCGAACACTCAGTTATGCTACATCATTTCACAAAATTCCTGTTGCTAAAAAGCCTCATTTTTCAATGAGGCTTTCAAAATTTTTAATTGGGAGATAAGTCGGCAGTACTACCGTAGCGCTCTGATGGTAACAGAGCGTTGTAACTGAGCTAAAGCGCGATTGTAACCCAAAATTGCTGTGACTCGATTACCTTCAGCTTGTGTGAGGTCGTTTTCAGAGTTAATCACATCAGTTTGAGTGCCTACACCAGCTTGGAATCGCAAACGGGCTAAACGTAGAGCTTCTCTAGCTTGCTCTAAAGCGGTATTAGAAGTTTGAACGTTTTCCAAACTAGATTGCTGGTTAGAATAGGCTTGTTCTACCTGAAAGCGAATTTGGTTGCGCTGTTCGGCAAATTGAGTTTCTGCGATCGCAATATTAGTTTTAGCCTGAGATGCTCTTGCTCTTGCTGCTCCCCCATCATACAAACTTAGGGTTGCTCTGACTCCTACTGAATAACCATCAGTCACGCTGACACTATCATTGAACTGATCTAGTAGGTTGTAACTAGCTACCAAACTAACTTGAGGGCCTAGTGCTGAAAGTGCTTGTCGTCGCTGTTGTTCGCTAATGTTACGTTGCGCCAATTGCTGTTGCAATTCTGAACGGTTTTGAAAAGCCAGCACAATAGTTTGTTCTAGTGTTTGGTTCCAAAGACCAGCTAGTTGTACCGGATCGGCGGCGCTGATATTCACCGACTGCGGTAAACTGATCCGAGTAGCCAACTGACGGCGGGCAATTTGCTGCTGAGAGATAGCATTAGTGAGGTTTTGTTGAGAATTAGCTAAAGTCACCTGCGATCGCAATACATCGAAGCGTGTACCAACTCCAGCCCGCTCTAAAGATTCTGCATCACGCAAACTAGCGGCAGAGTTCTTCACAGCCGATTGGCTAATACGCACTTGTTCATCTGCTTGTTGCAGATTGTAGTAGTCAGTGGCGACATTCAGACGAATTGTCTCATATTGAGTTTCTACAGCCAACTCATCGGAGCGCTCCTGTTCCTCTGCCTGTCTGATGGTAGCTTGCCGATTCCCTGAAGTATAAAGGTTATATGTCAGTTGTGCTTGACCATTAAAACCTGTACTAGGTACACCTGTGTTAGATACGAAACCTTGCTGTCTGGATAGTTCATCCTGAAGCTGACTAGAAGCAGACTGACTGCGAGTGATATCAGCACTAACACCAAGAGTAGGAAGCAAAGCAGCTTGTGCCTCGCGTACAGCACCACGACTGCGTTCTAGCTGCAATATTGACACCTGTAAATCGTGATTGTTACGCCGTGCTAGCTCTAGAGCTTGTGCCAAACTAATCGGCTGATTTCCCTGAAGTGTCACTTCCTCAGTTTTGGTAGGAAATTGCAAGGGATTTGAGTTAGGAATCAGGTTCTCTGGAATTTGCACCGCCCCTGATGGCGCAGGAGTTACGGTTCTCGGCACAGTGGAAGGTTGCAATGAATCCCCTGGTGCAGGAGTTACGTTTCCTGGTACAGTCGGTACTGGTGTAGAATCTGTCGGAATCGGGGTATTACTCTGAGCAATGCGATCGCCACCAGCATTTTGTTGTAAACAGGTACTTGAAGCCAGTAGCAAAGCAGCTGATAAATCAGTCTTGCTTTTTCCTGACTCCTGTGGACATGTTGGCGCTGACAACAGTTTTGCTGATTCTCCACTACTCGCTGAAGTTTGTAAAAATGTTTGCAACTCAGCAACAGTATTTATCTTTTGAGCTACTGGCTGCTGTGCTGAAGACAGGGGCAAAATTTTCTTTTGGACAGAAGAGGGTTTTGAAGTGTAATTGGGAATTACTACACTCTCTGATTTCTGCTCAGAAGTGCTTGAATTACTCTGTTTTTGGGGATTTTGAGTAGAACGGCTGACATCTAGCTCTTGGGAAGAATTAGAGGTAGGTGTCAAACTTAAAAATCTACTTTTATCCTTCTTAAGTACTTGTTTTATTGGTACAAAAGTATTCTCAGCCGTAAATACTGGAATACTGTTATTACTTAAAGGCTTCATACTAAGTTTAGTGAAACCAAAACCAGTTACTAAAGTTGGAACACTAACATTGGCACCATTTGGCAGTTGTGTATTCATCATGTCCACAACCGAGTTTTGACCATAAGTAGAAGTCAAAACACTAGGAGAATAAGCCAGTTGTACCTTAGTTAGTTTTACAGTACCAGCCCAAGCAGGCTGAGTCGTTAAAACTGCTGCCGTCACAGCAGGCAAGAAGCTATAGAATAATTGCTGTCCTTTCACCGCATCCCTCACACGAAAATCAATCTAGCGGCAGATAACCTTTCTTCACCACAGAATATAGCACGATACTAAATTTAGGAAAGAATATACTACGATACTAAATTTAGGGTTCGGAACTCTGTTTGTCTTCAAAACGTCTAACAATGCGAGAAAGTTCCGCCTTTTCATCGATACTAACGCGAGTAGGAGCACCGCTAATAATCCGTTCGTAGTTTCGGAAAGAATCTTTAATATCGGGCCCGTCAGCAGTGATATTATACTCACGAATGCCCTTATCATGCCAAGACCCGCGCATTTTAAATACGTTAATTGCCCGCGACATTTCTCCACGAATTTCTACGTACTGTAACATTATAATTGTATCGGTAATCGTAGATATATGAGAGTCAGTAATGGAATTCGCTCCTAAAAATTGGTCAGTTGTGTTGGTAAAGAAACCAGTAATTTCTTCTTGTTTAGCATAACCCGTCACCCCTATTACAAACTGCCTAAATGCATTATTGCTCACTCCTCTAGCTAATGCTGATAGGGAATCAATGGCGATGCGGGCTGGTTTGAAGAGAGCAATCTCTGATTTAATAATTTGCAAGTGGTCTTCTAAACCAGTTGATTCAGGATAGGTACAAATTATTTTGAGTAAACCTCGATCTTCTAATTCTTCAAAATCAATTCCCCAAGATGAAGCATTACGAGATAGTTGGGCGCGTGATTCTTCGTAAGCAAATAATATTGCCTGTTCTCCATTCAGACAACCATCTTGAATAAACTTACTAACTAACAAGGTTTTACCAGTACCTGTGGCTCCTGTCGCCAAAATAATAGAATCTTTAAAGAAACCACCACCGCACATTTCATCTAAGATTTTGACACCAGAAGATACCCTGATATTAGAAGACCGTTGAGTTAAACGCATTGCTCCTAGCGGAAAGATATTAACTCCTTCATTAGTAATTGTGAAGGGATACTCGCCTTTCATGTGAGTTGTACCGCGCAACTTCAGAATTTCAGCTGTACGACGGCGGCGTTCTCCTTCTAAAACGTTGCGAACAATTACTACATTATCAGAAACAAATTCTTCGACTCCAAAAGAAGCAACGGGGCCATATTCTTCACTGCGTTCGGTGGTAATTACAGTGGTGACATTCAGTATTTTCAGACGTGCTACCAAGCGAAAAATCTCGCGTCGCACTACTCCCATCGCTTCATACTGCTGAAATACGGCTGTCATTGAGTCAATTGAAACTCGTTTAGCTTTGTATTTGCGAATGGCATATTGCAGGCGTTCAATCAGTGCAGAAAGGTCAAAATTACCCACGATATCTTGACCTTCTGGATCGGGAGATGCATCAAGAATAAACAACTTGCCTTCTTCAATTAGACGTGGCAAGTTCCACCCGAAAATATGGGCATTTTTAATAATATCACTGGGTGATTCTTCAAAGGTAACAAATACTCCTGGTTCATCAAAATAGGTGATACCGTTATAGAGAAACTGAAGAGATAATAAAGTTTTACCAGTACCTGAAGTTCCACTTACCAAGGTAGTTCTACCAATTGGTAAACCACCATGACTAATATCGTCAAACCCTTCGATCATTGTGCGAATTTTTTCTACACCCCCATTTCTCGGTGTTTTATTTAGTTCTACTGGCTGGTTTTGACTCATTGCTTGATAATAAAAGGGTACTAAAAACAGGCTGTTAAAATTAAAAAGTTTTTACTTGATTTTCTTGAGGCTATTTATAAACAAAATATTAAGCAAGTAGGGTGTGTTAAGTCACAACTTGACTAATAAGATCGCAAAAATAAATATTTTTCAGTAATGCACCAAGTTCGCGGGTACTAAAACTCTCTTGATTAGAGCAATGTACTGGCTTACCTACACATTTGAAATTTACTTTCTAAATGCTCTCCTGAGCATTAATTATTTTATTCTTCAAAATCTTCTTCACTTAGTTCTTCATAGAGCAAATCTAATCCAATCAATACTCTTTCTCGATCTGAAAGATCGCCGATAATTTTGCGAACGGGTGGCGGCAAAATTTTAGATAATGTTGGCGTTGCCAATATTTTATCTTCTTCGGCCAGTTGCGGACTTTTCAGTACATCGATTACTTTTAAAGCATAAACACCTTCAAACTCTTGTTCTAAAATATTTTTGAGTGTTTTTAATGCTCGGACTGAATTAGGGGTATTTCCTGCTACGTAAAGCTTGAGAACGTAGGTTTTTTTGGCTTTAATCATTTATTTATAAGCTAGTTATGATTAGAGAAAGACAGGATGCGTTAGGTTGTTGCGAGTTCACATGAAGAATTTTCATTTATTTAGAATAGAACTCCTGTAGACTTCACACAGGTGAGCCAAGACATCTATCAACGTCAGGCGGTAATCAAGTAAAGTTTCATTGCTCCTTCCTTCTAGTTGTAGCTGGATAGAAAATTCTTCAATTACCTCCATGTGGATTTCAATGATTTGGGGCACAGGAATATTAGCATAAAATATAGTATTGATAAATTTATCAATTTTTTCTTTGAGTGTTTTCTCTGTGGTAAAATAATTTATAAGGATCAGGCTGTAATCTAATTTAAGCTGTCTTAATAATCCTTCTTTTTCGCGTGGATTCATTTCCTGGAAGTTCTGTTGGCTTTTTTGCATCTGGCTGGCAAATACATAGACGTAATTGCTAGTGTATGCCTTCCTTAGATTTTCTTGTGGCCGATTTGGTATTACAGAGGTAGTTGCAGTAACAGGTAAGTAGCAAAAATGGGGAATAATTACGTCAGTAAATTCCCCCGCCCACGCAATCCAACCTTTTTGCTTGGCTAAGTCAACTAGATTATTTAAACATTTTTTAACATCAGGTCGCAGAATCAATATCGGTAATAACATTTACTCTTTAATCTATTTCCTCGATCGCTCTGACCAAGAAACGTGGGCTGATAAGTTTGGCTAACGCTTCTAGGGGAATACTTGATGTGCATTCGTAAATTGGGTTTCATACCCCAAAATGACGCTTTGTGTTAGTAGATAGTCCAAGAAGGCAAAAGGCAGGAAGCAAGAAAGCTTATTTACTAAACTTTTTACCTTTTCTCAACTGGATAGTTATTTATACCTGCTTGTGCTAACTATTCAACAACTTAGTGCAGAAACTGAGTGGTAGGTCTTTGATGATGAGGTATATGCCGGCATAACAAGACACAGTACCTAATTTATTGTTTGTATCTCTATGCAAATAAATAGATAGATTTTTTTATTTTGCTCCTTGATAAGATACTTAAACGAACTTAAAGGATTGTCGCATTCTAAATCATTATAATTCCTCAAGGTTCTAAAGCGAATCTTTGGGGTCATAATTGTTGTAGCCGTCGCTATCGATGGGGAGTTTAAATACCAGTAAGACGCTGGGGAGGCTAGTTGCTATAAATCAAAAATGTCGCCTCTTGGAGAAATGCACTCGTCCACAAGCAAGTGTCCGTGAGGGGAAGTGCTGTTGTTTTATTTAATGGCGTTGAAATAACCAGAGTTGCTTATATGAGTCTTCTTAGAGGATATGGCTTCAGGCGAAAAGACCATCAACAGTTGGCAGATGGAGATGCCGGAGGTTTCCACAGGAAGAATGACCCCCAAAGCCCTATGTTAATGCTAGATTACCCGCTTTCTAACTTTCAGGCAACCGTACCTAGCTGCCTCCAAACATCTTCTTTGGCAGTGGTGCTGAAGATTTTTGAGCAAGAGCAGTGCGATCGCTTGGTAGTAGTGAATCAGCAGCAATGCCCTATAGGATTGCTGTATTCTGCCCGTTTAATCCAAAAGTTATTAGGATATAGTGACGATAAAAATCTAAATTTACAGCAATCTATCTTTACTTGGGGTCAAGGTCTAATTGAGCCAATCCAGATAATATCAGCTTCGGAGCGTGTCGAGCAATTAGGCTTGAATTTGGGCGATCCAGAAGCCGAAAGCCACCAAAAGTTAGATTGGGCGCTGATTGACTCTGATGGGCGATATTTGGGGCTGGTTGATAGTCCACGTCTGTTGCGATCGCTGGCTAAGGAACGCATGGCTGGCTTACAAAGCTCACACGATTATGATACCGATGTACATCTGCCAAATAAAGCTAAATCATTGGAACATCAGCCATTGATTCTGTTGCTCGAAAGACTGCCTTGGCCTTTGATGTTGCAAACCGGTACTGGCGAAGTATTAGCCCGAAATCCCGCCTGGTGGCAGGAATTAGGAGCCTTGAAAGATCCAGAAGGAGTTAGGCAACAAGTAGAGGCAATACTTATCCCTAAGTCTTCCGAAAAATCTGAATATGCCACCCAACGAGCAATCAAGGTTCATCCCAATAATAGGGAGAATGAATATGGTGGTGAACAAGAACTGACTCAACAAGAAGCATCACCAGACGCTGTATACAGTCGGTGCTATTTGGATAGTCAAGTGGGGACTTGTACCTGTGTTGTGGAAGTTCAAAATGGTCAGGAGCGAATCTGGCAGTTTGCCAAAATTCCCTTAGATAGTCCTGAGTTTAAAGCCATGAGTGGTGAAGAGGAGGTTGTACTCAGCAAGGATTTGTGGTTGGTTTTAGCTACTGATGTGACTGAACAACAGCAGCTTTGCAAAGAATTAGCTGCAAAAAATGCCGATTTAATTCAACTAAATCGGTTGAAGGATGAGTTTTTATCTTGTATTAGTCATGAACTAAAAACTCCCTTAACTGCCGTTTTAGGGTTATCGCGCTTGCTTGTAGATCAGCAATTGGGAGAACTCAACGAACGTCAAGCCCGTTATGCAGGACTGATTCATCAAAGTGGCCGCCACCTGATGAGTGTGGTTAATGACATTTTAGATTTAACCCGGATGGAAACGGGACAAATGGATTTGACGCTAACTCCGGTGAAAATCCAGACTGTCTGCGATCGCGCCTTATCCGAAGCTAAAGCCATCCACACTCAAACTACCAAAACAACACCCCAAAATCAAGAAAATATCCGTTCAACTGCTCCCGAATTCTGCCTTTCCATTGAACTAGGCTTAGATGAGATGGTGGCAGATGAGTTGCGCTTGCGCCAAATGCTAGTACACCTACTTTCCAACGCCTTTAAATTCACCGAAATATCCGGCGAAATTGGGCTGCGAGTGAGTCGTTGGGAAGGATGGATTGCCTTTACAATTTGGGATACAGGTATTGGCATTCCTGAACACCAGCAACACTTAATTTTCCAAAAATTTCAGCAACTAGAAAATCCCCTCACCCGCCAATTTGAAGGCACTGGTTTAGGGCTAGTATTAACTCGCGCCTTGGCTCGTCTCCACGGGGGAGATGTCAGTTTCTTATCTCGTGAAGGAAAAGGTAGCCAGTTTACACTACTTTTACCGCCCAGTCCCCCGAAAACAGGCTTTTCTGAACCAGATATTGTCATCAGAACAGACGAGAAGACACGACACCAACAGACAAGAGAAAACCCCACAGCAGATCGTCAGCATGTCACGACAACACAGCATTATCCTGCGAGTTCGCAACGGTTAGTCTTAGTAGTCGAGGCAGTAGCCCGATATATTGAAGACTTGACCGAAAAACTCAAAGCTTTAGGATATCGGGTAGTGATTGCGCGATCGGGGACAGAAGCAGTCGAAAAAGCTCGGCGCTTGCAACCAATAGCGATATTTTTGAATCCCTTGCTGCCTCTGCTGTCAGGCTGGGATGTGCTGACTTTACTAAAATCTGACACCGCAACCCGTCATATATCTGTAATTGTTACCGCAACGGGGGCCGAAAAGGATAAAGCATTTGCTAACCGAGCCGATGGTTTTTTAAGTTTGCCAGTAGAGCATCAGGTATTAGCACCGGTTTTAGAGAAATTATGTACTGCACAAGCAGTTTTACAGGTAGGGTTAGACAATAACGCTATTATCCCACCGAAAACCCCACTGCGAATTCTCAGGTTGGTAAATCCTCAGTTGGAATCGGTGAATCCCCACCCCTCACTTCGAGAACATCGAGTGATTGAAGTAGATGATCTAGATCAAGCAGAACTTTTGGCGCGGGTATGGCAGTTTGATGTGATTTTGCTAGATGTCGAAAGTACCACCGCCCAAATTTATCTACAACAACTAATTCAGCATCCACGTTTGGCGGCTGTACCACTAGTTACTTGCGATGTTGCAACTACCTTAATAGCTTCTAAAATACCAGGGTTATCTGTATTTCCTTACTTAACACCATTTACCAAAGACAATAGCAGTCGCATCGACAAAACAGATGCCTTACTATCAGTACTGCAAATTGCTTCTGGTATTTGCTGCCCTCCTAACATCTTGGTTGTAGATTTGACAATGTTGCGTGATTTTCCCCAGGGAAGACGTAAGTCAACTAAAGGTTATCGGACAGCCAAAAATTGCTCAATTAGTAGTGAAACTGCTGAACGGGGATCTGAGTGGTTCCAAGCTTTAATTCAGTATCTACAAACAGCAGGCTTTAAAGCAGCGATGAGTCCCTGTTGGGCAGAAGTGTTACAACAAATTCGCCACCAAAGCGTTGATTTACTGCTAATTTGTTTAGGAGAATCCGCTATCCACAAAGATGTGGTAGTGGCTCTGAAAACATTGGGAGATTCGCCGGACAAATTACCACCAATTTTGGTATTAAATCAGCGATTAAATCGCCCAGAAACCAGTTTACAGCCTGCGGTAGCTTATAAGGAAACTGATAAGCAGAAGAAAAATGGTTTGGAATCGATAGAAACTGTTGTTGGTGCGATCGCTACCCGAATATTACCGCGTTCAATATCAATGGAAGACCTCTTAAACCAGATCAATCAAGCCTTAGCTGTCAACGGTTACAATGGCAAATGTTAATTGGAATGGGGCATGGGGCATGGGGCATGGGGCATGGGGCATGGGGCATGGGGCATGGGGCATGGGGCATGGGGCATGGGAAAAAATAACAGATAATCACCAATGCCCAATGATTAATACTTAGATTTCTCTACGAGACACTACGCGAATACCCAATGCCCAATGCCCAATGCCCAATTCCCAATTACGATATATCTATTTTTTCATTTTTCTTTTTCTTAAAAGGAACTCGAACTAGGTTATAAGCACCTTTGGTTGATAAACTTTTGTAATCATCTGGCTGTAAGTCCATCTGTAAAAACTTTTTCTGTTCAGCCAATAGCAGCACTGACGGAGGTTTCAGTCCTTTAGCAGCCTGGTTTTTAATATGCTCTAAAGCTTCTTGGGGAAATCTTAAATAATTTACGTGAATGTGGCTGTAAAATACCACACTAGGCTTTTTGAAGCCAAGCATGATCAATTCTTCATTTGGTTGTTTTGCTTCTAGAATAACCGCAGATAATTCTCTTAAAGGTAATTGACGTTCTCGATCAATGAAAAACGAAGCAGGCGTTAAGACAAAAACTATAAACGCCACAAGCCCTAGTAAATTAATCCCAATAACGTAGTTAAATCGGCGACTCAGTAATAAACCCGCAACTAAAACGGCACAAACCAACCATATTACGCCGGCTATTACTGGTAAACCAGATTGTTGAAGTAGTTCATGAAAGTTACTTATAGCTGGATCAGTACCTAATATGTGGGTTATGTTAAACAGTGCTGTTGACATAACTGATAAAAACACTACATTCAACCAACCACTTACTCGCAGAAAAGTGGCAAAGGAAGAAACAGGAATTGTTTGTCTGTCCTCTGTATTATGGAAAAAATCGCTCCACAACAGCGTCACTAGGATAGCTGCTGCTGGCATTAGAGGCAATACATAGCTAGGAAGTTTGGTGACAGCAATGCAGAAAAAGGCAAAGATGCTAGCAAACCAGAACCAGGCGAATAAACCAAACTGCTGAAAACGTTGTTGGGATCGCCAGTGCGATCGCTGCCAAAATTTTAATCTTACTATGGAAACTGGTAAATACACTGAGTACGGCGCAAAACCCAGTAGCACGATTATAAAGTAAAAATACCAAGGTGCTGAATGACCATTAACTACCTCTGTAAAGCGTTCCAGGTTGTGATAACCAAAAAAGGCATTAATGTAATTCCAGCCATTGCGCCAAATTACTAAAGCATACCAGGGTACTGATAAACCCAGAATTATCAGTATACCTACAAAGAGGCGCATTTCGCGCAACACCTCTCTAAACCTTCCCACATAAAGCAAAAAGGCGAAAATAATTAGCCCTGGTAAGACAATTCCCACAGGGCCTTTAGTCAAAATTGCGCCTGCAATTAGCACATAACAAGCTAAGTACCACTTGTTAGGAAATAGGGAATGGGGCATTGGGGATTGGGCATTGGGAATTCCTGCCCCCTGCTCCCTGCTACCTGCTTCTCGGCTCTCTTCCTTCCCTGCATATCCTAGAAAGAAACATAACAAAGCTGATGCCATACATCCGGTGAGTAGCATATCAGAGACACCCGTTCTTGCCCAAATAATAGTTTCGGGATTGAGTGCCATGAGCGCTGCTGCAATAAAAGATGTTAAATAGCGGCGAGTAGGACGTGAAATTTGCTCTAATTCGTCTTGTTTAGCCAAATACCACTGAACAGTGTAAAAACCTAAACAAATTAAGCCAAATGCTGCGATCGCTGAGGGAAGGCGTACTGCCCACTCATTCACCCCAATTATGTAATATGCGATCGCTTGACACCAGTAAATTAACGCAGGTTTATCGAAACGAGTGTCACCATCAAAAAATGGGGTTATCCAATCACCTGTGATTAACATTTGGCGGGAAGCTTCGGCAAACAAAGGTTCTGTCTCATCAACCAAGCCAGTGTTACCCAAATTCCACCCAAAAGCTATCCACCCAACCACCATCAACCACAAAATCGACACAGTTAGACTTAGGGCTGGATTCTTTGCTATTTCGTTGAACCACCGATCAACAGTGTGCTTAACACTCAATTTCATGCTCATTAGTCAATAGTCAACAATCACTACTCAATAGTCGTTGGTTATCTATCTTTTGTTCTTCGGAGTTTTTAACTCAACAATTTTCCTCTACTTCAGTACTCTATCAACTGTAGGGTAGGCACTGCCTACAATCTCAAAATAAAAGTTTGAGCCAACGTTAAGGAGGCAGAAGGCCTCCTGCCTCCTACTAAAATAGGACTTACGCACTGTACAAAAGAATTATGTTGTGAATCAACGTAAATACGCCGTTTCAGATTTTTATTAATCATTCATTGATGGTAAATAGATCCGCGTCGTAGAGGCAATTCATGAATTGCCCCTACGACGGATCTGGTTTTCCAATCATCTATACTTGCAATACTGCGTAGGTTTTGCCTAAAAAATAAAAATGTGTAGGTTGGGTTGAGGCAATGCGTTACCCAACAAACCCCGAAAAATGTTGGGTTTCGTTCCTCAACCCAACCTACGAATATTCAAAACCTACGCAGTATTGTTTATACTTGGTCTTTTCTGTCAATGCGTAAGTCCTATAAAAATTGCTTCCCCACTGAGTATTACCAATCTATGGACTCAGCACTAGTTGCCATTCCCCGTTTTGAGAATTCCATTTAGGTAATTGAGTTTCACCAACAACATAAGGGCCCCAGTAACGACGGGAACCATCTTGTGCAAAAGCAACTAAAATATCTCCCTTCTCCAGCTTTAAATTATTCTGAGGTAGGGATAAAGTCAGTCCTTTTTCATTACCTTCTTGGGGCGCAAAATCCCAATGTGCTGGTACATCATAATGAGTCTGTTTAGTACCAGAGCCTTTTGCTACCGACTGTCGTGCCAGTAGAGCCAACCGCACAGGCTGATTTGTTTGATTGCTCATCCGCAAAGTCCCTTCATCCTTGGCAACGCTTGCTGATTTATCACGCTCTGCCAACACAGGATAAGTATTTTCTCTAGCATCACTATGTTCTGTTTGATTTCTTTGAGTAGATATATTAGCGGAAATATCTTTTTCTGGTGAAACAGGTGTTGATGAAGCTGTCTCCCACTCTTGAGTTTCTGTTGGCACTTGTGAAGATGTATCTGGGTTTGGGGATTCAAAAGATACACTCACTCCAAGGCATCCTACCAGTGCAACAAGCAGTCCCAAGCAAGAAACCGTAATACCGACGTTACGATATACTGATGATTTCATATTGATAGTTGTTAGAAATAAATATTTTGTCTAGGCTTGACCAAATAGTAGCTTACTATCACAAAAGCCAATCAGAGAAAGTATCCTAATATAGCTTTTTCTAAAATTAGGTACAAAAATGTATTATAAATATCATTTTGAGGAGAAAATATTTGGAAGAAATAATTACTTTTATCTTTGCTCAACAATGGGTATAGACACCCCTTGCTTTGTGTATTGACCGTAGGCTTAGATGAAAACAAGAAAATCAGATACCTAGCCTAGCCTTTTCATTTGGATAAAAAATAAGAGTTTTTTGAAACCGCTATGGGCTTCAACAAAGCGTTCTTTGCCAAACCTTAGATAAATCTAAGATGTATATTTGATCTCAATTTAAAGTAAGTACCCTTTTAAGGGACTGTACTTTCTCAAAGATGATAGCTTATGCAAATTTGAATTAACACTGGAGATCCAGCATATATATAATATTAACAAATAAGCTTAGACTAAAACCAAATATCCTATTTGAATATAGAGATATTTAAAGATATCTTGACTTTTCCTTAGAAGTCTATGTGATGCAAAACACTCGTCTTAATAACTTGTTGGATGCCATTGCTACACGCTTTAGTCAATGGTTTTTAAATCCTTGGCGGCGATTATCGTTGCTGATCATTAGTTTTTTGTTTGGTTTTTTTCTGGGAAACGCAGTTTCCACAACAGCTGGGCAAGAAGGTGTATTAGATATTGTAGTAGCAGGTTTTTTAGTAGTGTTGACGGAAATTACTAGTAGGATATTTTACAGTCAGAGCTTTTTCGCCAAGCGATCGCTGTTGGTAGACTCACTAAATCTCCTCAAGGTTGGTTTCACCTACAGCCTGTTTCTCGAAGCCTTTAAGCTGGGATCGTAGGAAGAGGGTGGGGTGAATTATGAATTTGTGGCTGGGTGAAATTTTAGCAACGGATGCGATGGGGGAAGCTTGGCAGCAGCAGGCTAGAGTTGCTGCGCTGGCAGATAAGTTAAGGGCTAAAGCTTTTGGGATTACGCCGGAAAATGCCGATGAAGCGATCGCTTATCGATCGCATTTACTAAAATCTGTCTTCCCAACTTTCAGTCAATTCTGCCAAACTACCCTCCAAATCGAACCCAACGAAATGTTACAGGTGTTGTGGGACTTGTGGCTGCCTTTGGGGATCAAACTAGCATCGCAGCGCGAACAGTTGAAACGCCCACTGATTCAGGGAATATTAGGAGGACAAGGCACTGGTAAAACCACAATGTCTAAAGTTCTCAGCTTGATTTTGAATCAGTTGGGATACCGGACTGTGAGTTTGTCTTTGGATGACTTATATAAAACTTACAGCGATCGCTTGATTTTAACACAGCAAGATCCCCGCTTGATTTGGCGTGGCCCACCAGGAACCCACGATGTAGATTTAGGTTTAGATGTACTAGAGCAAATCCGCCAGTCGCAAAGTTCAGTTATGGTTCCCCGTTTTGATAAATCTGCACACGGAGGCGCTGGCGATCGCACCACTCCAGAAATGGTAATAGGTATAGATATTGTACTATTTGAAGGCTGGTTTGTGGGCGTGCGGCCAATTAACGCAGATGTATTTGATACCGCACCACCGCCAATTGTTACAGATGAAGATAGAGCATTTGCCAGTGATATGAATCGTCGTCTCCACGATTATTTACCAATTTGGGAGCGATTAGACAGCTTAATTTTGTTATATCCAACCGATTATCGCTGTTCTTTAGAGTGGCGCAAACAGGCGGAACAGCAGATGATTGCTGCGGGGAAGTCGGGGATGAGCAATACAGAGATAGAGCAATTTGTCAATTACTTTTGGCGATCGCTTCACCCGGAATTATTTATCAAGCCGTTGGTAAAAGATACAACAGTGGTTGATTTGGTGATTGAGATCCATGCCGATCATAGCTTTGGGGAAATTTATTAATCTCCTCTCTGAGATTTCCGTAATTGGACTTAGCCCAAACTTGCACATATTACAAACTGTATTATTACTATTCACGCTGATAATATTGTTCTGCTTGCGACATCTTAAACTGTAGTAGCTTCTCTTCTCCCAACTTGTATCGCAAACTCGGCTTAAAAGGCGAAATATTCAAACTGCGAATAATTTCACTTGCCACAGCCTTTGCTAGTAGCGGTGGTACAGAATTACCAACTTGTCTAAATCCGTGCCATTTAGTTACATGAAATCTAAACCAATCGGGGTAAGAATGTAATCTCGCTGCTTCTCTGACTGTGATACAACGAGGCGTAAATGGATGAATCGGTCTAGGAGATGTGAAAGAACCCCTATACTTGTCTGTTCCGGCTCTTAAAGTATTGCAGACACCATCAGGATGTAGCTTATGAAAACGACTAACTTTTTCTCTCTCGCCTTGTTGAGTCTCCTGAAAACGTTGAATAATTTCCGCAGAATGTTTTGTTCTTAAACTTGAAGAAAGTATTCGCAAATCATACTCACGTTTGTAAGAATAATCATCGTTTAGGTATTTAAGTCCGCGAAGTATACGAGCGTAGTTACTAGGCTTTTCGTATTCTCCTACAACCCAATCTCTTATGACTAATTCAGGATAGTTTTCTATTTTAGGTAAATCTTTAATTGCATCCCATACTGTAGGACTCAATGGAATATCAGATATTTTTTTAGAAGTTAAATTATTTTGCAATGCTTGTTTCGTAATCGGCTGAGGATATTTTGGTAACTCTACATCTTCCCTTGCACCTATGAGGAATAATCTCTCACGTGACTGTGGTACTCCGTAATTTACAGCATTGAGAATTTGGTAATTCTCTTCTATTTTATAGCCGTTAATTTTAAACTCGCTAATTAGAGATTGGAGAATTTGTTTATGTTGACCAACTGTGATTCCCCGAACATTTTCCATTACAAAAAATTTCGGCTTTAGCTCAAAAACCAGCCGATGAAAGTGAAACACCAAAGAATTTCGTGGATCGTCAACAACCCGTTTACCAATTAGAGAAAATCCTTGACATGGTGAGCCACAAATTACCACATCAATTTCGCGATCGCCAATGTTAGACCGGCTCCTGATTTCTTCGCCGGTTGTATCCACAACACTTTGACATAACACCGAGCAATAAGGAAAGTTAAACTCATGTGTTGCACAGTGGATAGGGTCAATTTCTACAGACGCTAGCACATCAAAACCAGCTTGTTCAAAGCCAAGAGTCATACCACCCGCGCCAGCGAACAAATCAACTGCGATCGCTCTTGCTTTTCTCATCTCATGTCCCCAGTCCCCAATCCCTAGTTCCCGATCGCATTTGCAAAATTTCTTGAGCAGCGCGATCGCACGCTCCAACTTCTCCCAAACTCTGCCGCATTTCTTCATAATCTAGCAAAGTTTGCTGTCTGCGACTGGGATTGAGGAGCAGTTCCATCGCTGCTTGAATAATATTTTCTGCTGTGGCTTGCTCTTGTAAAAATTCTGGCACAATCGGCTTCATTACTACTAAATTAGGCGGCGATGCAAAGATTACAGAACCTTTGAGGATTTTACGAGCTATCCAAGCAGTCAGGCGACTTAGGCGGTAAACTACAACTTGCGGCACATTTAACAGAGCAAGTTCTAGGTTGACAGTACCAGATTTGCTAATGGCTAAATCAGCCCCAGCAAAAACTTCCTTTTGTTGATCTAATAGAACTGTAGCCCGCAAACCGTAACGCTCAATAGCCTGCTCAATTGGCTGTCTATAGACTTCCAGAGATAGGGGAATCCAAAAATGAACTTGAGGTAATTTTGCTTGAAGAGTTTGGGCGGCTTCAAAAATAATTGGTAAAAGATATTTTAGTTCTTGGCGGCGAGAAGCGGGGAGAAGTGCGATCGCAATTTGTTCTGGAGAAATCCCCAGTGTTGCACGCGCTGCTTGGCGACTGGGAGCGTCTTGCATTCGGTCAACCAAAGGATGCCCTACCCAAGTAACTTTTGCCCCTTTCTCACGAAAGTAACGCGCTTCTTCTGGAAAAATTGCCAAGAGCTTGTCTGTAAAACCAACAATCCGGTTAGTCCTACGTAAACTTATTGACCAAGCCCACTCTTGGGGAGCGATGTAATACACCACAGGCACATCTGGTAACTGCCGTTTCACATAAGTGCCAATTTCCAGATTAGGAGTCATATAATCAATCAGCACCACTAAGTCAGGTGGATTTTGTTTTAGGAAAGCGATCGCCTGACGTTGCATCTGGAGAGTCGGTAAAATATAAGGCAACCCTTCCAGAATACCCATTGAGCCAATATCACTAGTATTGCCCAGCAGAATTGCCCCAGCCTCCACCATTTTTTCGCCACCCAGCGCCACAATATCTAATTCCAACCCAATCGCCACAGCTTGACGCTTCAGCGCTGTAATTAGCAGCGACCCTTGCAAATCGCCAGATACTTCGCCAGTGCTGATAAAAATCCGCATTTGATAATTGGTAATTAGTAAAAACTTAGGAATGAACAGTTAGCAGGGAATACTTAGGAATCTGGAGTTAAAAATTTAATTCAGCAATTCATAACTCCAATTGTAGAGACGCGATTCATCGCATCTCCACTCCCACCTTTTGTACAGACGCAATTAATCGCGTCTCTACTTCCACCTATTGTACAGACGCGATTCATCGCGTCTCTCATAATTCACGATTCATCACTCACGCCTTTTTTCCCCTTACCGGGAATCAAGCCACGTCTTCCTGGCATCTGAGAAAGTAGTAAAAAGCGGCGCAGATGTTGTAATTGTTCGCTATCCCCTAACAGTTCCAGTTTTTCCAAGGCATCCTTAAAAGACAAATCAGAACGGTAGAGAATGCGGAAGGCTTTTTTTAGTGCCAGCAAATCTGCTGAGTCCATACCAGACCGTTTCAGTCCCACAAGGTTGAGGGTTCGTACTCGCGCCGGATTTCCCTCTACTAACATATATGGGGCCACATCCCGGTCAATACGTGCCATACCTCCCACCATTGCCTGTCTACCAATATGCACAAATTGATGGACACCTAAAACCCCACTCAGCCTAGCGCGTGACTCTATATGTACATGACCTGCCAACGCCACAGAGTTAGCAATCACTACCTGATCTTCAATCACGCAGTTATGAGCTACATGGACATAAGCCATCAGCAAATTACCATCGCCAATTACTGTTGCTTCACCAGCACCAGTAGCGCGGTTAATCGTAACGTACTCACGAATTAAGTTGTTATCACCAATTTTGACCCAAGTTGGTTCTCCCACAAATTTGAGATCCTGGGGTTCCATGCCGATGGCTGCACCTGTAAAAATCTGATTTTGCGCCCCAATTTCACAAGGCCCCTCTAACACAGCATGAGCGCCGATAATTGTTTCAGGGCCCACTTTGACATGCGCTCCAATCACAGCATAGGCACCGACTTGCACTGTATGGTGGAGTTCCGATTTCGGATGAATTACAGCAGTTGGATGAATTAGCGTTTTCAAGGGTGAATCTCCAGAACTGTCTTGATAAGTCAGCGCCAGGTAGGGTTTATGAGGCAGTGTGTTACTCTGGTTAAGAGATTTTTACAGACTGCCCTCCCATCGAGGCGACTGGTAGAGCATTAAGTATTTCAGTGAACGAAAGTGTCGGGCAAAGCAAGTTAAGTGTGTTCGAGCAGCATCTCGTAAAGAGGGAGTCGAAAATCAAGAAATTATCAAATGCTGTTGTGGATTTTTTTTTACTGTTATCCTTTATCGGGATTTAGTAAGGGCATTTCACGGCTATGCCCACACCACGAAAGCAAACTTTCAGTTAACCAGAGAAAACATTAATTCTCCTTCACAAGCAAGTTGACCATTAACTTCGGCACGACCTTGCATCTTACCGAAACGACGTTGTTTTACCCATAACAGTTCCACTGTCATTACTAGTTGATCCCCCGGTACAACCTGGCGGCGAAAGCGAACTTTATCGATACCAGCGAAAACAAACAATCCGCCTTCTACCGGAGACATTTGAGTGAGAACAATGCCCCCAACTTGTGCCATCGCTTCGACAATTAGCACCCCTGGCATCAGTGGACGACCGGGGAAATGTCCCTGAAAATGGTGTTCGTTGATAGTGACATTTTTAACCCCAACAGCTTTTTTACCTGGAACGTAGTCAATTATTTTGTCTACAAGTAAAAATGGGTAGCGGTGAGGTAGCAATTTCTGAATTTCTTCAGATGTAAAAGTTGTTTTAATCTCAGATATGATTGTAGTCTCATTTATAGCCTGTGGTTCGGTAGATTCGGTAGATATAGTTGTATCGATGGTATTCACTTCAGCGAGGATTGACATTGGCCGTGTGGTTAATTTTTCATCTGAAAGTTTAGCAGGCAGAGGTATGTCGAAAGTCTTAATAATCCAGGATTTTAAGCTTTATGAGCAAATCTAAAATCTAAAATCCCAAATCTAAAATTTTCTGAGCCAGTTGAATGTGTAAATTGTGGCTGGCTTTATACGCTAAAAAATGAGCAAGAGGAAAAGTTCCTAGTAAACTTAAATCTCCTACTAAATCCAAGATTTTATGACGGACTGGCTCATTTGCAAATCTCAATGGGGGATTTAACCAGCCTTCTGGCCCGCAAACCAGTGCATTATCCAAACTGCCACCTTTAATTAACCCTGTTTTTTGTAAGTGTTCAATTTGATGCAGTAACCCAAAAGTTCGGGCAGGAGCAATTTCTGTCGCAAAGCTAGTAGAAGCTTTTTCTAGTTCAGTGGTTAGTGACCAACTATGCCATTGATTACCAATAGCAGGGAGGTCAAAATCAATACCATAACTAAAGCGAGTGTCTGGTGCTGGGAGGGCACAGACAAAGGCATCTCCTTGATGGATGCATAAGGGTTCTGTAACAGTCAAAGGAATTTGTTTGTTAACAGCTTGTGATACTAAGCCTACTTGGGCAATGTTGGCTGTCCACACACTTGCAGAACCATCCAAAAGTGGGACTTCTGACCCATTAATTTCAATTCGGGCATTATCCACGCCCATCCCTGAAAGTGCTGCCAATAAATGCTCTACCGTGCGAATAGATACTTCCCCTTCACCCAACTGAGTTGACAGAACAGTGTGACTAACTCCTGTAACTTGGGCTGGAATGATCGGCAAATCCGGTAAATCCACCCGTACAAAGTAGCGTCCACTTCCTGTCTCTGATGGTAGTATCCGCACCTGGGTATTCACACCGCTATGCAGCCCCACCCCTGTTTGGGTGATTTCAGCTGCTAGAGTGTGCTGTTGCATAGCCAAAAATTCAATATATTTCGTTTAGTATTGTTCATCGTCTGTTTTGGTAGAATCCCTGATATTCCCCTAAAAATGTCATTAATCCCTTTATCGGAACAGTATTGAGGTAAATGTAAAAATTAGCAAGCTAATTATCATTTGTCATTTGTCCTTTGCGATTCACTAATGACTAATGACAACTGACTAATGACAAACTAAAACCTTTCGCCAATACCGAAATTAATCCGACTATCCCCATCATCGTTGATACCGTAGTCAATCCGAATTGGCCCCAGTGGAGACTGGACGCGAACGCCAAGACCATAGCCGAAGCCACTACCATTTTTGTTTAACACTTCAGCCGCCCTGGTACTAGTTCCCAGGTCACTGCCGAGATCAAAAAATAGTGCGCCACTGACTACTGAAAAAACCGGAAACCGATACTCAACTGATGCTTGCACGTAAGAGCGTCCACTACCTAATGCTCCTTCTTCATAACCCCGAACAGAGTTGCTACCCCCAAGAGTAAAAGCTTCATAGGGAGGCAAGTCACCGATAATGGTTCCTGCTTGCAGGTTAAATGCTAAAGTTTGTGCCCCTTTGCTCAGGCTAATCAGTTTGATGGGTAAATATTGGCTGTAACTACCCCGGAATCTGGTGAGGAAAATATTGCCTAGTCCGATGGGAACCGACTGATCTACCCCGAAGCGGAGATAAGAACCACTAGTGGGTTGCAATGGGTTATTACGGAGATCCCTCTGTGCCCCCAGTTGCAGCAGCAGTAAATCGTCTTGACCTCCCGAAGACAAGGTAAGTGGAATTTCGAGTGGTTGACCATTGCTGGTGGGGTTTCCATTCTGGTCTAGAGGAATTCCATCATTATTGAATACCGCTCCTGTTTTTTTGAGATTGCCATCGGCATCACGGGCGGAAACTCGTTGATACTGGAAACCAGCAGAGGCAGTCCAGACGGAAGTTTTGTAAGGATTAGAGGACAGGGGACGAGTAAAAGTGACACCACCACCTACACGGAGAATACGGGGGCGATCCTGAGAATCTGTATTCTTGATATTATTTGGGTCAAATGTTCTAATGTCTTCATCCTTGCCATCAAAAATCAACGAAATGGAACTGCGGCGAAAAATATTGGTTGTATAGGAAGTCCGGTAAGGATCTCCCGCAATCCAGGGGTCTGTAAACCGCAGGTCAAACAGCAGTTCCCGTTCTCCCACCTGTACTTCTGCTCCCAGTTTTTGGTTTCTACCGTTCAGGTTTTGCTGTTGATAGCTAACTGTTCCAAAAAGTCCGCTAGCAGAACTAATCCCTGCTCCAGCCGCAATAGAACCACTACTGCGTTCAGCTACATTAACGACTACATCCACCTTGCTGGGGTCAGTACCAGGGTCAAGAGACACATTTACATCTTCAAACAATCCCAGTCCATACACGCGCTGTAAGTCTTTTTGTACGGTGTTGCGGTTGAATATTTGTCCTGGTTTCAACTCTAATTCTCTGGTAATGATGTAATCTTGTGTCCGTCCGCGAATTGGTTGTCCCTTCTCGTCTGTCTCCTGACCATCTTTATTGCGGAACCGGACTCTAATCTTTTCTACTACCCCTTCTGCTATTTGCAAGGTAACAACTCCGTTTTCAGAGACTTGGGGCGCTCCAATTACGTTAGCTAGCACGTAACCTTTGTCTTGATACTGCTTATTTAGCTGTTTAATGCCTTCTTGCAAGTCGCGCAAGTTGAGAATCTTACCATATTGCCCCTTAAATACTTCATCTACGGTATTAGCTGGCAGTACTGAGGCGACACCAGTGCCAGGATTAGCTTGCACTTGGACTTTGCTTAGAATGGGGTTAGGCTGTACAACGAAACTCACCCGCACTCCCAAAGGGGTATCTTCTGGCGATGCTTGGACGTTGGAGAAAAAGCCAGTGCCAAAGATGGCGTTAATATCTTCTTGCAATTGGCTGCGAGTTGTTGTTCGTCCTGGCTGGGTACGAATTACTCTGTAAATTTGTTCTTCCAGTTCTGGTGATAATTGGCCAGCCTGGGATCTAATTAGTACTTCAGATACTAGTACGCGAGGGTCATTGGCTTCTGGGGCTGTGCTGGGTTGAGTATTTCCCGGTGTTGTAGGTGTTGTAGGTGTTGTAGGTGGGTTAACATTCTGCGGACTGGGGGTAGCACTTGGTCTTGGGGCAGGTGTTCGTTGTTGACCATCTGGGAATGGAACCTCTGGAGCAGTAGATGGTTGTGGAGTTGTGGGTAATATAGGTTCCGTTGTCGGTGGATTAACATTCTCTGGGACTGGAGTAGTCTCAGGGGTTGGAGAAGGCGTTAGTGGTTGAATTTCTGGCGGTGGAATGTCTGGGGCGGGAGAGGGCTGTTGAGTTGGGCTGGGATTGATTTGAGGGGTTTGTTGTGCAGTTTTTGGCGTTGTGGAGGTTGGCACTATTACCCCTGGTTTCGCTATTGCTGCTGGATTAGCAGGGTAAACTGCGACAATGCGGGATTTTTGTTGCTCTATAACTACTTTGGGATTAGTTAGCGGCTCAAGACTATTACTAGAGTCTTGCTGATTAGTGTTTTTTTCTGGCTGCTGATTTGTTCCTAGTGTCAAAACTTCTGTTGTCTGTTTTGAACTGTTGGCGGTTTCTGCATTTGCACTCAATGAGCCGCCCAAAGGGATTGTAATTGCTACTGCTGCCAGCAATACGGGAGATAAACGCATTTTACTTATGATTCCTCTTCACGACCACACACACACCATCACAAGGCAATAATGCCCTTATGCCAAAGGTAAAATTCAAAATATAATTTTTTTCTTTTGCTTTTTTACTTTACAAGGCAAAAGGCAAAAGGCAAAAGTAAAATATAATTCCTTCTGATCTTTTGGCTTTTACCTATTTAACTTGTAGCTTCTACTGCTTTTAGCACTCGTTGTAAAACCTCCTGGTAGGCATCCTCTACATTTCCTAAGTCTCGGCGAAAGCGGTCTTTGTCCATTACCCGGCGGTTTGAGTCCTCTTCTGCGGTATCCCACAAACGGCAGGTGTCGGGGCTAATTTCGTCTGCCAAAAGCAACTGCTGTTGTGAGTCCAAACCAAACTCTAGTTTGAAGTCTACTAGGGTAATACCGCATCGTTGCCAAAATTTATTGAGAAATTCATTGATTTCCAATGCTAGATGTGTAATGGCATCTACTTGTTCCGCAGTAGCTAGTTTTAGCAGGTAAAGGCGATCGCGTGTCAACAAAGGATCTCCTAACTGATCGTTTTTGTAATAAAATTCAACCAAAGGCTGCTTCAGAATTGTACCCACTGGCAAGCCTGTTTGTTGAGACAAACTGCCAGCTGCAATATTTCTGATCACTACTTCTAAGGGTAAAATCTTTACTGCTTTCACCCGCATCTGATTCGGGCTAGGGCTGTCGATAAAGTGAGTCTTTATACCATAAGCTTCCAACTGTTTAAAAAGCTGGCTGGAAATGCTACAATTAATCTTTCCCTTTTCTTGGATACTGCCACGTTTTTGGGCGTTAAATGCCGTGGCATCATCCTTAAAATCAGCCAACAAGACTTCCGGATCGTCCGTTGTATAAAGAATTTTTGCTTTACCTTCGTATAACTTGGAATTAACAGACATGGTGGCAGGTGAAGTTCTAGGCGATGGACGATTTTTGTCCTTTCGGGCTTCACCATTTTATCTTTAGTTATTAACTATTAACCATCGGTGATTTTTTAAAGAAGAAGCAAGGACTTTAGGAATTGGGATGAGGGAGATGAGGGAGATGAGGGAGAAAGAACTAATGCCCCATGCCCCATGCCCAATGCCCCATTCCCAATTCCCAATGCCCAAATTAGCCAGATGACAAAGATTGAGAACTAAATCTCTAACTTTTAACAGAGGGTAATTAACTTTGCTACTTAGTATATTAATTTAAGTACTTTTACTACCTAAGTCTAAATTATTTTTGCAAAAAAATTTAGACAATATATACGGGTATGTTTTAATATTTTATAACTCAGGGTTTCGACTGAAGTTAATTACAATTGGAACTTCATAAATTAAGATGAGAACAATTACCAACTGGAAGAAAAATAAAATATTCTCTCTATTGACTTTAGTAGAAACTTTTTTTGTAACATTAACGACAACAGTATTTCAAGCTTTATCAAGAAAAATTGAAAACTCAGGAGTCAGAATTCAGAATGAATTCTGACTCCTGAGTTCTGTTTCGATAAAAGGTGAATTGAAGAAATGGAGAAACAAATAGTGGATAAGGATGATTTTCTCTACCCTCGTGGCCGCTACTACGGTCAGGTAAAGCCAGAAAATTTGGTTTTTAATGCAAATCTACAAGAATTTGCACAACGTGTAAGCTATATTTGCAATTTAGAAACAGGTGGAAAAGTGCCTCCAGGTGAAGCTTACAAACAAATAAGGGATCTATGGAAACAGTTGAAACACTCAAAAAAAGAACTAAGAATCGGCGAAGACCCTTTTCAGGATGACCAGGGAGAGGCTCAAGGTTGAAGTGGAGAGGCGGGAATGGGTAAGGTGCAAGGGGGATGAGGGACATGAGGGAGAATAGCTCTTAACTCAGCACTCAGCACTCAGCACTCTTTTGCCCAATGCCCAAAGACAAAAACTACTTAGTAAGCATTGTCCAAATACCATCCCATGACTCTGGAGGTGGCTTTTGTAAGTAATTAGACGCACGTTCTAAATGAATATCAACAGCTTGGTCTTTCGGTTGGATGCATTTGGCTGCTTCAAAACAAGCGATCGCTTGTGAGAAATTGCGCGATAAATAGGCAGTGCGTCCAGTATGATAGTAATACAAGAATTCTTGAGTGTTGGTATCTAAGGGAGTATTGCGATCGCCAATTAACTCGTAGATATTTACAGCCTGGTGTTTGCCTTTGACTCGGATTTTGTCTAACTGGCGTACCCAAATGCGATCGCTGCAAAGTTGGTAAGTAAATTCGCTTAAAATAATATCACAACCATATTCCTTAGTTACCGCTTCCAAGCGCGAACTCAAGTTTACACTGTCCCCAATTACGGTGTAATCCATCCGTTTGCGGGAACCAATATTACCCGAAACCACTTCTCCAGAACTAATGCCAATGCCAATGTGAATTTTTGGCTGTGCCTGGATAATTCGTCGGTGGTTAAACTCCTCTAAGCGTTGTCGCATATCTAAGGCTGACTGCACAGCCCTCCAAGCATGATTTTCTGTCAGAGGTAGCGGCGCACCAAATACCGCCATCAACGCATCACCAATAAATTTGTCAAGAGTGCCTTCGTAGTTAAAAACCGCCTCTACCATTGTTTCAAAATACTGATTGAGCAGGGATACCACTTCAGCTGCACCGAGATTTTCTGTAAGTGTTGTGTAGCCCCGGATATCAGAAAACAAGACAGTTACTTCCTTGCGCTCACCCACCATTAAAGCATCTTCCCCCAGAGCCATAACTTGTTCGGCTACATGGGGCGTTAGGTAGCGAGACATGGTAGTTTTCATTCGTTTTTCCTGACTGATGTCTTCCAACACCACCAAACCACCCCGAACTCCGCCTTCTGGATTAGTTAGGGGGTTGACAGTCAGATTTGTACTGCGTTCTAATATTTGCACCTCATCAGCGCTAAAAAACTCAGATTGGGGAGTGAGGGGTAGACTCCAGGGAATGAACATATCGGGATTAACGCGATCGCGCACTGCTAAAATTGAGTGCAGAGTGGCATTTTCAACTTGAGAAATTCCTACTATCAAACTTTGCTCTGGCACATAATGTTTAGCTCCAGTTTTTAAACTATCTTCCAGTCGCATTTGAAGGTTTTCAATCGGTACAACTTCCCAAACTAAGCGACCAATCAAATTTTGTTCCCATAAAAGCTTATTGCTTTTGGTATTAGTATCTTTTATCGGACAACCCAATAATTCCAGTGCTGCATCATTAATGGTGACAATCTGACCTGCCATATCTGTAGAAATAACTGCATCTGACAGACTTTGCAAAATGTCTTTTTGATACTGTTTTTCTAACAACACATTTTCAAACAGACGAGCATTTTCTAAGGCAATTCCTGCCTGGGTATTAAAAGCCCGCATGAACTCTTCATCAGAAGCAGTAAAACTGTTTTGTTGCTTATTAATTAATTGCGTTACACCGATTAATTCATTTGCAGAATTAAATACTGGTAAACAGAGAATATTACGAGTCACATAACCAGTTTTTCTATCTGTAGTTGGGTCAAAGCGGGGGTCTTTATAGGCATCAGAAATATTTAGGGCTTCGCCAGTAGAAGCCACGTAGCCAGCAATGCCACGGTTTGCGGGAATATGGATTTCTAACAAGTTTGTACCATCTGCTGCTGCCGAAACTTTTGTCCAAAGTTCGCTCATATCTTTACGATATAAAAACAGCGTACTGCGGTCTGCTTGCATTAAAATTCGAGCTTGTTCCATGACTATCTGCAAAGTTGCTTCTAAATCAAGACTTTGCCCTAATGTCTGAGTCGCCCGCAACAAAGCCGTTGCACCTCGTTGATTACGAGCGGCTACATAAAAAGATTGACAACTTTCCAGAATAATCCCAATAGATGCGGCAAAGTCTCGGAAACGTTCTTCATCATCATGATTAAACGGAACATTTCCGGTTTTATTAGCCAGTTGTACTACCGCTACAGTATGGTTTTTGCTACTGATAACAGGCATACATAAAATATTATGAATTTTATAGCCCATTTGTTTTTCAAGTTCTGGGCTAAATAGGGGATGACTATGAGTTTCTGATATATTTAAATATTGACCTGTACTAGCAACATGACCAGGGATACCCACCGTAATGGGGGTACGAATTTCTAAGAATTTTTGGCTATTATCTTGAGGAACTTTTGACCACAGTTGACCTTTGTCATAATCAACTAAAAAAATAGCTGTGTGTTCTGCTTGTAGGATTTGACCGATTTTGAGTGTAATAGCTTCTAGTACTTTCTCCAACATAGTTTCTAGAGCTTCATTATTGATTAGTTCAATAGCTCTAAGAAATTGCTGGAATTCAGCAGTTATGAAGTCAAGTAAGCAAACAAATTCATTAACAGATAAGTCTTTAACACGACGCAGTAAGGCGTGAGTACGATTAACTTGAGTCAGTTCAGTTAATGTAGCCAAGACGCTACCAGGGTTGGGGAGTGTCACGTTGCTTCGCTCCGAATTCAAAATTTAAAATTCAAAATTCAAAATTAATAATCCCCATAAATAAATTTAAGGGTTTGTATCATGAATCTGTTTAGGTCATGGTAATTTTAGATTTTAGGCATGGGACATGGTTCTTTTCCTTATCCCGATTGTCTCCCTCATCTCCCTTTGCGTCCCCAGGTTCACTCCCCTAGTTTGTCAATTTTTCAGAAAGTATGACCTTTTGATAGTAATCTTGTAGCTGCCTGGTGGCAGCTGCCCAACCCCAACTTTCTGCTTCCTGGCGAGCATTTTGACGGATGATATCTCGTTGTTCTTTTTGTTCTAACAGGCGAACAGTAGCATCTAACGCCCCTTGAACATTTGCTATAGGCTCAAAAAGATATCCATTTACGCCATCTGTGACAATATCAGGAATTCCCCCTGAACGGGCTGCTACTACCGGACAGCCAGCAGCCATCGCTTCTAGTAATACTAAGCCTAGTGTTTCTGTACGGGAAGGGAAGATAAAGGCATCAGCACTCGCAAAGGCAGAACCTAATTCTTGCCCCATGAGATACCCAACAAAATAAGTATTTGTCCCAGCAAAGTGTTTTTCTAGTGCTTGACGGTGTGGCCCATCTCCAACCAATGCTAACCGCGCTTCGGGAATTGCTTCTAAAATTGGTTTGATGCGCTCAATTTCTTTTTCAGCCGAAAGCCGCCCAACGTAAAGTAGCAATGGACTTTTTGGATGATTTTGCGATAAGCGCGATCGCATCTCTACATTAGCTAAATCAGGATGAAATAATTCCGTATCCACCCCACGCTGCCATAAATCTACACGTTCAATCCCATGTGCTGTCAGTTCCTCTACCATTACTGTGGAGGTACACAGATTCAAAGCTGCTTGATTATGAGCGCCTTTGAGCAGTTCCCAAAGAAAGCCTTCTAGCATCCCTAAGCCGTAATGCTGGAGATATTGGGGTAAATGGGTATGATAAGACGCAACTAAGGGGATTTTGAGGATTTTGCTGTAAAATATTCCAGCTAAACCCAAAACTGCTGGATTCACGACATGAATCACATCAGGCTTAAACTCTTCTAAAACATAACCAATGGCTGGACGGGGAAGTGCCATTGTTAATTCTGGATACAATGGCAGAGGAAAGCCAGTAATGCCGTAAACTTTAGCGCCTTTGTGTTCTGTGATGCCTCCATCAGGGGCAATTACCAATACTTGATTGCCACTACGCTGTAAATGGTCAACAGTATGGCGCAGACGCGTTACAATGCCATCAACCTTGGGTAAAAAGGTTTCGGTAAATAGAGCAATTCTCATAAAAAACTATTCAGTCCAGGCAGATATAGCGCTTCTTGTTTGGATGGAATATACTCTGATCTCTCTCCAAACCTCTCTCCTTTTAGGAGAGAGGCTTTGAATCTTACTCCCCTTCCCTTGCAGGGAAGGGGCTGGGGGTTAGGTCTGTATTCAATGCAATTGAGAACCCCTATAATCTCAGCTTCGGAGTGCATTTTGCTATTAAACACAGAATAAACTGTCTCGCGTGCTGTAATCAATTCTGCACAGTCAAAAGAACTGTGGTAAAAAGCAAAGATAAGCCTGATAAATAATAACTGATTGGTCGTCATATTTTGCTAAAATACGACGACCATTTTTAAACCCACGATTTACTGGGGTTTATCCTAATTTCTGTGCCAAGAGACTTTGGGCAGAATTTGCTTGTGATCGACTCGTTTCTGATACTTAATAGCAAAGTTTAACAGAGAATCGAGTAGAGAATCAGAAAGCAAGTGAGGTTGTAAACCTAAATCGAGCAATTTAGTGTTTTTAGCGTTGAAGTAATGTTCTTCTTTCTCAACCCTGGGATTATCTAAGTGATTGATTTCTACCTTCAATCCCATAGCATTACCAGCATTTTTCACCATCAATGCCAATTCACCGACGCTGAATTGTTCGGTAAACTGGTTAAATACGCGGAATTCACCAGCTTGGGCAGGATTAGCGATCGCTAATTCCACACATCTTACTGTATCCCGAATATCCAAAAACCCGCGAGTTTGTCCACCTTTACCATAGACAGTTAAGGGGTGTGCGATCGCAGCTTGAATACAAAAGCGGTTCAGTGCAGTCCCAAACACACCATCGTAATCCAGCCGATTAATCAATAGTTCGTCCATCCCCGTTTCTTCGGTTAAGACACCATAAACTACACCCTGATTTAAATCAGTTGCCCGCAATCCCCAAATCCGGCAAGCAAAGTGAATGTTATGACTATCATGGACTTTGCTTAAATGGTACATCGAACCAGGTTGCTTAGGATAAGGTAGGGTATCCTTGCGTCCATTGTGTTCAATAGTGATATACCCTTCTTCGATGTCGATGTTGGGTGTACCGTATTCACCCATCGTTCCCAGCTTCACCAAATGACAGTCAGGGAAATCTTCCCGCATGGCGTACAACAAGTTCAACGTCCCAACTACATTATTGACCTGGGTGAGAACTGCATGTTCTCGGTCAATCATCGAGAATGGGGCCGAACGCTGTTCACCAAAATGCACCAGAGCATTTGGCTGAAATTGATGTAATGTTTTACTGAGAAATTCGTAATTTGTAATATCGCCGATGAACAAATCGATAGATTTACCCGTCAAATCTTGCCAGCGCTGGAGACGTTGCTGAATTAGTGCGATCGGAGTGAGAGTTTCAACACCTAGTTCAGTATCCCAGTGCCGCCGCACCAAACTATCTAAAATTCCAACTTCATAACCTCGATTGGAAAGGTAAAGAGCAGTTGCCCAACCGCAATATCCATCACCGCCAATAACCAGGACTTTCATCTTCACCAGTTTTTACTCGCTGATAGCTAAATCTATCAGGTTTTTGTCCCCTCTCAATCATTATTCTGGAGGAGATGTACATTTTGGACTTAGGGAACAGCAATAAATAAGGGAAAATTAGAGGAATTCTTTTACAGACACGATTCATCGCGTCTCTCTTATACGTCTCTCAATCTCTCAGGACTTCGGAATTCGATACTGTTGGGCAATGTAATAAAACAAACGATAATAATCTTGAAATTTTTGGCTCTTGCTTCGTCCCCGCCAATAGTATTTTACTTGACTCTGGGTTAGTGTCAGTGTCATTAAACCTATATCTTTATCAACTTCTACAACCATGACCCCAGATACTCCTTGGGCGGTTTGAAAGTTGGACTTTATCTTTTTTAACGGCTCTTGCTCTGTAACAAACGAATTTGGTAATTCATGACTTGCCCACCCTCGAATTTCCACTGAGCTATCCTGTAATGAAACAAACGAAATTCCATCACCATTTGCTGGGGTTACTGAAGCAGTCCAGTTACTCGGATATGGAAATTCAAAGCCATAACGAGAGTTACTATAAGTTTTCCATGCGATCGCTCCAGCGTTAAAATCATTTGCAGTACAACCCCACAGAACTATTAACAGGGCAATAACCCCGCTAATGCTGGTGGCAAACCGATAAATTCTTCGCCCCAAATTACACATTTTGCCAAAGTTCACTGATTTTATAGAAATACCAGAAACTCAGATCGATACCTTGCACTGAAAGAGCGCTCATTAAAAATTAAATATTCTTTCAGGATATTTACCATTCTCTTTTTGCCTCTCAGTAGAGAAGCTTATAAAGAGTGCTTTATCACACAGTTTATGTACAGTGCATCTCAAACAGCCGAGCTAACTTTGGAGCTTTTTCACTTCCAAAGCAACACATCTTTGCAATTTCCGCCAAATCTTTCTGTAATTTGCATCGGGAAGCCAAACGAGCAAAAACCACCAGATATTGATATTTCTGGCTTACCAGATTCGGATGTGGCATCTCGCATTCACGCCCAAATTTGGGTAAATGGCAACGAATACCATATCACCGATTTGGGCAGTTCTAATGGTACCTACATTAACGGCGCGAAACTTCAACCTCAAATTTTTTTTCCACTGCATCCAGGAGACAGAGTTTCCCTTGGGCAGGGAGACAAAATAACTTTCATGTTTAGAGTGCAGCAGCACTCTACATCTGCCACAAAAAATCCTACCCCAAACTCTGCACCAACAAAAATTACAGCACCTACCACCAGTAAGGAAGAGGAAGAGCAAGTAATCCTTGCTAGCAAGCTTATTGGTTTAGGACTAATCCTAGCTGGCATTACATTTTTAAGTACAAGTATTTATGTAAGCGTTTACTTACGGAGTACACCTGGAATTTTGCTGTGTATGGGAGGTGTAGTAGCTCTAAATTGGGGTGGGCGCGATAATCACAAACTCGGATGGGTGTTGATTGGCATCGGAATTGCTCTATTCATCGCCAGTCGTGTTGTAATCGGCTCGGTGTCCCTTTTTTCGATGCTGGTGTCATTGGCTGGCATCTCTTGTGGATATCAGTTGTTTACAACCGGCAAGGTATTCAACTTCAATCCGCTTACACTCCAAATAGTTAAAAAGTAAGCCAAATTAGGCAATCATTAATTAGCGATCGCTAATTTCCATTCAGGTTTCAGGATGTGAATCCTTAACCCTGATTAATTCTCAGAGGTTTGTCGTGAGAGATTTATCACTCAATAAACAGCATTTCAGCCACGACTGTAAACAAATGTAACAAAAGTGGCGTTAAAACGTTTTGCTGTCTTGACAACCAAGAAAAGAACCGATAAGTTGATATACATACCCGGGTAAGACCGTTAAAGAGTTATATGCAAACGCAAACAAAGCAAAAGGTCACTTTGTATTTATCGCCAGAGTTGCACAGAAAACTGAAGATTCGTTCAGCAGTAGATTCTGAACCAATGTCAGAACTTGCCGAACGTGCCCTTGGTTTTTACCTGTCTCATTCAGAATTGGTTGACGAGTTAGAAGATTCTTCTTTTGGGCGGACTCATAGAGTTTATTCATGCCCAACTTGCGATAGCTCATTAGTCTTACGTGATGGGGAACTGGTTACTTTGGGCAATCAACCAGGAGTAGTTGGTCAAGACCATCTTTCCATTAATGAAATGGATAAAGATGAAACCAATTCCAAGGGCGAGGAAGAGTTAGTTCCTTGCTAAATAGATAGGAATTATGGATTATTCATTCATGATTCGGTTGTCTTTACCAGAAGCAATGTCTCTACTGTCTCTATAAGGTCTCAAGTAGGTCGAAGTATGAAAGAAGAGCTCAATATCCTAATTCAAGCTCAATACCCTTTAATCTACCTTGTGACCTCCGAGGAAGAGCGGGCCGAGCAAGCCGTTTCCACCATCGCCCAGTTGTTAAAGCCCCAGCGCCGAGTATTTATTTGGACAGTAACACACGGGATTGTGGAGTATGGTCAACCCCGGAATGTTACCCAACATAATACCGTATCTCCAGAGGCGGCCATTGAGTGGATCATCCGGCAGAAAGAGCCAAGTATATTTATTCTTAAAGATTTACACCCCTTTATTGATGCGCCAGCAACAAACAGATCGTTACGAGATGCGATCGCTAGCTTTAAAGGTACGCAAAAGAACATCATTTTGATGTCCCCAATGCAACAAGTACCAATAGAGTTAGAAAAAGAAGTTGTTGTTATAGATTTTACACTGCCAGATATGGCAGAGTTGAATAAAGTACTGACTCAGCACGTAGACCAAAATCGTGGTCGGCGGTTGACAACAGAGGCTAGAGAAAAGCTTCTCAGAGCAGCTTTAGGTCTAACTAAAGATGAAGCTGAGAAAGTCTACCGAAAGGCGCAGGTAACTACAGGGCGTTTGACGGAAGATGAAGTAGATATCGTTTTATCTGAGAAAAAGCAACTAATTCGGCGCAATGGCATCTTAGAATACATGGAAGAAGATGAAACCATTGATGCAGTAGGTGGCTTAGAAGAGTTAAAAAGATGGCTCAAGCAACGCTCTAACGCTTTCACAGAAAGAGCGAGAGAGTATGGTTTGCCTCAACCAAAGGGGATGTTAATTCTCGGAGTTCCCGGTTGTGGTAAGTCATTGATAGCCAAAACTACTTCCCGACTGTGGGGTTTACCCCTGCTGCGGTTGGATATGGGGCGAGTTTACGACGGCTCAATGGTGGGACGAAGTGAAGCAAACTTGCGAAACGCCCTGAAGACAGCAGAATCTATTTCCCCAGCGATTTTGTTTATCGATGAATTGGATAAATCCTTTGCTGGTAGTGGAGGTTCTTCTGATTCTGATGGGGGGACTTCAAGCAGAATCTTCGGCTCTTTCCTCACATGGATGCAAGATAAGAAATCACCAGTGTTCGTGATGGCAACAGCCAACAGAGTAGAACGCTTACCTGGCGAATTCTTGAGGAAAGGACGCTTTGATGAAATTTTCTTTGTCGATCTGCCAACACCGGAAGAACGGCAACACATTTTTAATATTCATCTGACCAAACGCCGTGAAGACATCTCTAGATTCGATCTTGAGCAACTAGCCAAGATGTCTGACGGATTTTCTGGGGCAGAAGTTGAGCAAGCGATCGTTGCGGCAATGTATGAAGCTTTTGCCCAAGATCGGGAGTTCACCCAACTAGATATCATTGCTGCACTGAAGGCAACATTGCCGCTGTCTCGAACGATGCAAGAACAAGTAACGGCTCTGAGAGATTGGGCCAGACAGCGCGCACGCCCCGCAGCATCCTCCGTAGCTGAATATCAGCGAATGGAGTTTTAAAAGCTTTCCTCTGCCATCCCAGGGGGAAAGGCTAGCTCCCAATGCTAGCAGTTATAAGAAAAAGCCGCATCCTGCTAAGAGCGGCTTCGCCCGAAACAAACCGTTGTCGTTTTTCTCAATCTTCTCATTGGAGGAAACCCAAATGTCTCACTTTAGCACCCTGCGTACCAAGATCACCGATGCCGAAATCCTCAAAGCTTCTTTGCGCGACCTCGGTATCAGCGTAAAGACTGAAGCTGATGTCCGTGGTTATAACGGTCAGCGCGTCCGTTCTGACATCGTAGCTATGTTAGATGGCGAATATGACCTCGGCTGGTCTCGCAACAGTGATGGTTCTTTTGACCTAATCGCTGACTTGTGGGGAGTTGCTAAGAAGCACAACCAAACCGAGTTGATCAACTCAATCAACCAAAAGTATGCCGTTAACAAAACTTTGGCTGAAGTAAAACAACGCGGTCTGCAAAACGCTAACGTGAAGTTGGTATTGCAATAACAATTTCTCTGCGCGTTCCCAAAGCTGCACGGGTTAACCATATAAATAGCGGTTAGCCCGCTTTTTTATCGGGACTGAGATTTATTTCTCAGTCCCGATTTTTAATGGTTTATAGGAAGTTATTGAATGAATGCTAAATCTGAATTTAGCTTTTATCTTGTGTAGTAACCTGAACATTGTAAGCATTACGACCAAGCCTTTGTTGAATGTACTTGAGAAGTTCCATTTTATGTTTAAGTAACCATTCAGGATTGTTGCCAGGGTATAAATATATGTTGTACCCGGAAGTGCGTGCCTCCCAATCAACTTTGGAAACTGCTTTGCAATGGTAAAATAAATTAACTATTCTTGTTAGAGTCCTTATAGCATTTTGACTTTCTGTTCTAAATGATAAATCCAGATTGTTAGGAATACTCAATTTTGTTGTATTACACCGAAAATCAATTTCATTCTTGCCTTTACATCTATTGCACATAATACACAAGGTTTGTGAGTTTTCTAGAGAAGTTTTACCACCCATAGAAAACGGTTTAATATGATCTATTTGTAATTTACTTTTGGTATTGACTCCACAACATAGACAAGCATAACCATCTCTTTCTTTAACTTTAACTTTTTCTACTTCGCTTAATTCTCTATCTTCTGTTTTTAATGGATTAATGAGAGGTTGAGGAGATTGAGGTGTAGGCTGATAAATAATGTTTATAATCGCTGCGTCAACTGCTGTTTCAAATCGAATTAAGCTTTTATAAAAAACTTTCCACAATGTATCAGGTTTGGAAAACTCTTTGTCTAAATATTCATGTTTAAAGCGAGGAGGAAAATCAATTACTTTATAAGCAATTTTATCTAAGTCATACAGTTCTCTTTCCTCAAATGGATGGTATATAGGTGCGGATTGATTTTGAGCAATGTGGCGAACAATCTTAATTAAATCTGAATCAAGCTTTTCAGCAATATTGTCAGTTTTGCGTTCAAACCTCTCACTTATCCATTGTTGGACTTGAGGCTGCATCCATTTATCATCAAGATATTCTTTAGACCATTCATCTAATAAGTTTGTAGAACTAATAAAGAGAATAAATGAATCAAATTTTGATTTTGTATGTTCATATACCATGACAAATTCAGTAAATGATTCCATTGATTCATGTTTATTGTCAGCGTCAGCATACACAATTTCAGTTTTATACCAACCAATAGGGCATATTTTTGAGAATACTATTTGATAATCTCCACCACTCTCAATTGACTTTGATAATTCCTCAACTAGACGAATAGAAATATATTCAAATGGATGATATCCTTTTACAGAGAGTTTTGGTTTATCTATAGTATCGCCATCTTTTGGGTTAGCCCAATCAAGTAAACGTTTCCATTCATCGAAGAATAGAACAACATTTGCCTCAGCACTACCTCCTACTTTTTCGCCCCGTAATGCTCTACCAATCATTTGATTCATCAAAATAGAGCTTGTTGTTTGGCGAGTAATAAATACAGTCTGAACGCTAGGAACATCAGCGCCTTCTGTTAACATTCGTACATTGATTAAAACATCAAGCTTACCATTCTTAAATTCAGCCAAAATCCTTTGATTATCACTTTGAGTACGTTTGTTTCGTGCTTCAGCAGACCCGGGATCAGCATCTATCTGTGAATAAATTGCGTCTACTTTAATACCCTTTTCGAGAAGCTTTTCTTTTATATAGACACATTGAAACCAACGATCAGCAAAGATAATTGTTTTACCATAAGTATCTTTATTTGATACATAAGTGTGTACTATAAAATTGTTTCTCTGGTTATCACTTGCAAGTTTTTCAATAATTGATTCTGGGAGGTCTTGATGTTGCTTAACTAGCCGATCGTATAATTTGTCATCAACTTCTAATTCTTTCCCAGTTGCCACTTCAATATAGTTAGGTCTAGCCAAAACTCCTTGTGATATTAAACTTTCTTTTTTAGCTTCATAAATAATTTCATTCTCAAATATTTTCCAAAGCCAACCTCTCCTAGCCTGATCGTTATACGTTGGTGTAGCTGTTAGACCAAGCAGATTTAATTTTGGAAATAACCCTCGAAGTCCTAAAGCAGAATCTTTTTCACCAATTAATAAGTTTCTGCAACCATAGGCGGGTGAGTGATGAGCTTCATCAACTATTACAAAAAGTCCTGTTTCTTTACAACTATCAATGAATTTTCTGAAAGCTGTCTCAAATTGATTACCCATCTTATCTACAGCATCAGTATGTAAATTATTGATAGCTGTTTGTATTGTCATAATGACAATATCATCAGTCAGTTGTATAGATGAGGCTTTTGCATGAGAAGGATTACTAGAAATGCACCGAATATTTAACGTTTTCTTCGGCTCTGGAATATCCTTAGCACCTTTTTCAAAGGTATCGTATGCTTGATCCAAAAGGTAAAATGAAGGAGCTAACCAAAGGATTTTAATATTTTTAGGGATTACATGGTCAGATAACCATCTGACAGCCGTAAATGTCTTGCCAGCACCTGTAGGAAGTACTAAAATTCCACTACCAGGTTTTTCACTACCAAATTTAAATGTTTTACTCAGGGCTTCAAATGCCTCAATTTGATGCTGGAAGGGTATTTTAGAGTGGTGGTTAGCAGATTGATCTCTTAATTGATTAAGATTGATAGATTTGTAATTGATGGGTTCGTGCATTATAGTATTTTCCTAGTGATATAGAGATTATTTGACCACTAGGTTAGTTTGCCCATAATCTATGCTTCAAACTCTCATGCATTGAAATTTTTCTCTACCAAACTTGACTTAAATCTAAAACAAACCCAAATAATAAAGCTAAACCGGGAAGTATCTTAAATTACATCTTTCAGTTTTTATTACCCTGAAACACATAATTACTAATTGCAAGTGAGAATAGAGAGGAGTATTTACAACACCCATGAGTACCCCAATCATCATTAACCTGCCAGACGAAATTTACCAACGTGCAGAACGCTTGCACGGTTGGCAAATTGTGATGTCGCCAGCATTTTAGTAAATACCATTCAACTTTCAATTCCGCCCGTCAGTGGAGACATTACCGATCTTCAGCCTGTCTCTGTCCTTTCTGATGAACAAGTCCTGATGCTAATCGAACTGCAAATGGAATTAGAACAAGATGCTCGGTTAAGCGAACTGCTCGTAGGCGAAGCCCGTCGTAGACATCGCCAGCAAGCAGCCACTCTTGCTGAAGGCGATCGCTCAGAGTTACAAATCCTGATGCAAGTCTATCAAGAAGGACTTTTAAGAAAAGCCACTGCGTTGAGCGAAGCCGTCAAACGTGGGTTGATTGAACCCTTAAGCTAGTGAGCCAGATTCCTGAACAAGTCCGTGCGCAGATCCGAATACAGGCAAATAATCAGTACTGATGGCGAAGTTGTTAGCGCAGCTTTGGCGGGGTGGGGTTCTTCGAGTTTAACAAGTAATCAAGCTGACATGATATCAGGATTAAACATAAATCATTAGTTAAAAAGTGGAATTAGAAAATATCCAACTTAGGTATTAAAAGCGAAGTATATCTTGAAATAAAAGTTTATTTGATAATGGAAGTCATACTGACCATTCTGGATATCATTAAATTGTTATGTGTGACTCGACATAAAGTGTCGATTCTTGTATGGTGAACTCTATACCGTAACCACTGAGCTTTCTCGATATAGCTTGATTGGCTAATTCCAGTAAACGCTTGCGGAAATCAATTGAATTTTCATTTGAACCTAGTATAAAGAAACTCACCCTTGCACGAACTCCCGAGTTTCCTTCTCGATTAAATATGTTAATTTTTGTACTGCCTGGATCGATCCCAAATAAAGTATTAGTACTCTCCTTAACAACTTTTTCGACTAATGCTTGTTCAGCTTTTTCTAAGCTACGCGTAAAATCAAGATAGAGCATAACCATCACCTTTTTACCTCTAGTAATATTTTCAATATCTGTATTTGCCAATGTTGAGTTTGGAACAATCACAAGGGTGTTTTTACCAGCAGTTCGTAGTCTGGTCGAACGCAAACCAATAGCTTCGACACGGGCAAATAATATACCCTGAGAACTTAAATTTACCCGAATATATTCTCCAGGAGAGAAAGGACGATCTAGATACAAGACTATTGTTCCAAGAATCTGTTCTAAGGTTTTTTGAGCGGCAAAAGCAACCGCAAGTCCCCCAATACCTAAACCAGCAAGTAGACCAATTAAATTAATATTCTGACTTTGAGCAAATGCCAGAGCCGAAATAAAACCAATCATCACATTAGCAAGAGTTTCAAAAACCAACAGTAATTCATCAATTTCTAGTCCTATCTTGCGGAGTAAAACAATGCCATATACCCGTAATAATTGGCGGAATAAGTTAGATGACAGCACTCCCAAACTCACGATTACCCCTAAATTTAAGAAAAATTTCAAAAAATAATAAAATCCTGTATATTTTTCTAAAAAATTTAAACATACAGAGATTAGGATTAGGGTTCCGGCAATTTTAAGTGTACTTTCTAACGGGTCAATTAAGCTTGCATAAATTTTTGATATTCCTACTGGGGAAATTCTCTGAATAACTTTTTTTAATAATAAAGGAGTATATTTACCAATAAGAATTGAGAGAAAAACACAGAACAAAAAAATACCGAGACTAATCCCTAATGAGATTAAAAAGTTGCGTGTTGCTTCGTCAACGAGCAACCATTTTTGTATATTCTTAAAGAGGACGTTCATTTTAATTATTTAAATATTAATGGGTGCATCAATATTAACTGGTTTTTCTTCCAGATCAAAATCAATACCATATTCAGAAAGTTTTATCGTAATGTTTTCTTTCGCCACATCTAGCAACTGACGGCGCATATCCATTCCCATTTCACCAGAACCCAGAATAAAAAAGTTAAGTTGAGCCTGGGTCATCTGAGTTCCATTTTGAACAAAATCTTTAAAATTAACCTCCGTATTGCGAGAATCAATTCCAAATAGATCGTTGGTACTTTCTAAAATAACTTGACTAATTAAAGCTCTTTCATTTTCGGAAAGTACACGATATAAAGTTAAATAAATTAAAGAAACAATTTTTTTGCCTCCTGTAAAGTTTTCGATACTTAATTCGGTGAGGGAATTATTAGGAACTATAGTTAAAGTCCCTTTTCCAGAATTACGAATTTTAGTAGAACGTAAACCAATTGATTCAACTCTGCCAAATGTGCCATCAGGCAAGCCAATATAATCATCAATCACAAAAGGTCGGTCGAGATAAATAACTATTCCACCTAATAACTGCTCTAAAAGCCCTTTAGCAGCAAAGGCAATGGCTATCCCCCCAATTCCCAAACTGGTCACTAAACCCACCACATTGATATGGTGAGTCTGGGCAAAAATAAAGATGATTATCAGAAAAATAACTGCGTCACCTAGAATATTAGCGACAACTAACAGTTCACCATTAATTTTTTGCTTTAGGGTCGATTCTGCCAAGTAAAATATAAGAAACTTTTCAAACAAGCGCGAACATAACCAGCCAACTGTAATCGCTGTTGATAAGCCGAGAATAATTTCTAGGTATTTGAGGAAATTGGGGAGAGGTAGAATTATCCAAACTATGTCAATTATTATTAAATAAATAGATTTTCTTAACCAGTTTTCGTATGGATGAAAAACTAAATTATAGACTTTTTTTACTTCTGGAGATACAAAGCGAACTTTGAGTAATTCGTTCATTTTATTCAAGAAAAAAGCCGATGCAAATAAAAAAAATAAAAGACTGACTGCTATAGCTATTATTAAGGCAGTGATGATGATAAAATTGAGATTATCTTGAATTATTTGAGAGAGTGAATTCAGATTACCTTCAATAATTTCAGATTTGAAAATATCCACAATACAGCTAACTCCTCAAGCCAAAGTCATCTCAATTACTTTTTATCGTAACTAATGCTAGTAACTAACGAAAAATATTTATTTTTCGTTTGGTTTTTTTTCCAAGACTCAAAGCAAAGTGATGTCTACGATGGCTTATTCGACATCACTTAGGTTGTCATTTGAATTTTGTTTAGGATTCCATAGTATTTCATCATTTTCATAAAATTGCAAGGACAGTTAGGACAGTTAGGACAGTTAATAATGTTGGTTGAATATTTTCAGATGAGGTAACGCAAATTAAATTAGTTTGCTAGCCAGCAAATGACAGCATAATATGAAAGAATTTGTGTTGTCTAATTCATACGAAAATGCTACTGGACTTATTATGTCAAGCTTTAATCAAGTACTTAGTAAATTAAATAACTGTATTTTCTACTTAGTGTTTCTTAAATCCAGCACTTACGCTGGCTATTAGGTACATCCTCAAAGCTGAAAGCTATGATAGGAGAGGGGCAAGAATTCTAAAACTTCGCGTAAGTTTTCGCTAGATTTCAAGAAAAAATTCGGAAAATTGCTGAGAGTTAGGAACCTTGTTAGGCAAATTTGGGTTTCTGCTGGCTAGCATCTACCTACTAAAGTTTGAGTAAAATTACTAGTATTTAACTGTTAAATACTAGTAAATTCTTGAATTTATCAATCAGAATTCAGGAGTAAGGAGTCAGCAGTCAGAATGGGCTAAACCATAGCTATCCGCTAACAGAATGAATTCTGTACGAGTGGCGGATGAATAGCTGGGTTTAAGACCACCCACCAAATTGAAAATTTGGTGGTGCAACAATTCAGTGGCGGATCTGAATCCCCGACTGATTGATTCTGACTCCTGAATTCTGACTTCTGAATTCTTCTTCAAGGCTTTAACTCTTCACGCCATGTAAAAATAATTTGCTCCTCAGCTTGCCTAAATTCAATATTAAATTTATCAAATACAACTTCTCGCCCTAAAAGCAATTGTTCTCCGCCTGTATTGGTTTGCAACCATGCTACAGGAATAATTAAATTATGTCCGTCAATTGTCATTTCAACATTACGTAAAACGTACTCAACCCTGCCGCCTATAGTTTCTGCCAACAAAGTTGATTCTGAATCAGCCAAAGCATAGCCTAAATCTTGACCAACTTTCAATGAAATTAAACTTAATTCAGCACCAGAATCTACTAACATTGTTGTATTAGATTCTATATCTCTGTGTTTTAAAATAACGCTATAATTTGGTTGCCAATCATGGCGGGCGACGGTGCGGAAGCGAATTGGTAAAATTTCTACAGAAGCAGTGCGACGGGGAACTAGATAAATCAAAAAAGGCTGTTTTGCAGCATTAGCTAATGCTAAAACTTCGCGTAAATTTTCGCTATGAGCAATTATCCCATTTGCATTGTAAGCGACATATTGATTTTTATATAAATCTAATAACATCTGGCGGTTACGATTCAACCACTTGAGTATTTCATCTCTTTCTTTTTTAGAGAGTGTGATGTTCATTTATTTAATGTTTTCTGTGGATGTGAAATAGAAATACCTCTGGCACTATTTTTAATTGTGTGGTGCAAGATGTGAGCTAGGAAACCTGACTTAAATCTAAAACAAAACCAGGTAGCAAGTAGGTAGGCGTAATTAAATATAAGATCAAACTTCACCCTCAATCCCTCTCCGATACTTTGGAGAGGGAAGCCGGAGGCAGAGTGAGGTTTTATATTTAATTTGACCTACTTACTTAAGGCTTCATCGCAAAGTCTTTTAGGGTTGTCTAATACCTCAATCGTAGTATTAGGACGATAAATAAAAGCTTGGCGTTGTTTTCTATCAATTAACCAACCACTGGTATAGCTTCTCAGCGATCGCACTTTATCCACGCTGCATCAGGAGAACGCACCGCACCATTAGGCAAAGTAAACCCACCACTGGAACCAAACCCTACACCGTGCATAGGCGTAGACCGTCGTAGACATCGCAGGTTGCAATTGCAAAACGATTGGTATAATTTCTGTGGCTACAAATAAGTTGGTGGTCATAATCGCTTTTCGGGGATTTTACCTGTCTTCACGATATCTCTTTGTGAAAATTTTGAGGAAGTGTGCTAGGTCAATATGGAAAATTCACCAGGTTTACCCCCTATTTACGTAGATACGCGGATTGAATTAGCACCTGCTAAAATTCTTACCTCGTTCCCAGTCAATACTTTTTTGGAAAATCTAGCGATCGCTGCGGCGGGCTACACCTACGCACCAGATGGCACAATCTTTGTAAGTAATCACGAAGTTGGCAAGATTGTTCGCATTAGTCCAGATGGCAATCAGCAAATTCATGCCAGTGTTGAAGGTAAGGTAAGTGGTCTTGCTTTCACCACCAACGGCGATCTGGTGACAACAGGCTGGAATGCTGATTCTATACCCGTGGTTTCTCTAGTTAAAAGTGATGGCACGGTGGAAACCTTGCTGACACTACCAGACGCTATATTTCTCAATGGCATCACTCCACTTTCCGACACTCAGTATTTAACAGCAGATTCCTATCGCGGTGCAATCTGGCTAATTGATATTGTTCAACCCAGTGGATCAATTTGGCTAGAACATCCAATGTTAGCTCGTAGCAATTCGGAGAACGTGATTCCGGCTGCAAATGGCTTGAAACGTTTTGGTGATTTCCTGTACGTTTCAAATACAGAAAAAATGTTGCTGTTGCGGATTCCCGTTGATAGCACTAATAAACCAGGTGAGCCGGAAATTTTTGTTGAGCAGACTAATATTGATGACTTTGCTTTTGATGTGGAAGGCAACCTTTATGGAGCAACGCATATTTATAACAGTGTGGTAAGAATTGCGCCCGATCGCAGTACAAGTATCATTGCTCAAGCTGAGTCAGGTGTAATCGGTTGCACAGCAGTGGCTTTTGGTCAAGGTGATGGCGATCGCACAGCAATTTATGTTGTGACTAATGGGGGAATGTTTTTACCTCCGCCTACAGGGGTAGTTCCTGCTAATGTTGTTCGGCTTGAGGTTGGAAAAACTGGATATCCCTTGGCTTGAGAATGATGCAATTTTAAATTTTGGATTTTGGATTAACAATTTCAAATCCAAAATTTAACACTGTTTGAGAGCAACAAGCGAGGTGTAAGGGCACGGCAGTGCCGTGCCCCTACGGGTGTATCTCACTCAACCGAGAACCGCTATATTCATCGGATCAATGTAAAATCTAAAACCTAAAATCCAAAATTGATGGAGATGGAACAGGACGATAAATCTGTAACAGTGGTCATTACACAAGTTGTCAAACCAGGATGTGAAGCTGCTTATGAAGCTTGGTTAAAAGATATTACCAGGGTTTCCAGAACCTATACGGGTCATCTGGGAACAAATGTGATTCGCCCTCAACTTGGAGTGCGAAATGAATATGCAATCATCTTCCGGTTTGATGGTTATGAAAATTTAAAGGTGTGGATGACATCGCGCGATCGCGAATACTGGCTTAATGAAGGTAAGCATTTGGTTGAATCTGACCCTTATGTTCAAGAAATCTGTGGATTAGAAGCTTGGTTTTCTCTTCCTGGTCAACCACTAAAAACTCCCCCACGCTATAAAATAGCATTACTAACTTGGGGATCGGTATATGTGTTGATTAATATTTTGAGTACGTTTCTAGTCCCTCTGCTTCGCGGTTTACCACATTTGATTGTTTCGCTGATCGTTACTATTATTATGGTTCTACTTTTGACCTACGTTGTTATGCCCAGAGTCAGCCGTTTTTTTAGTTGGTGGCTATATCCTAAATAGGGAAATTACCCTTTGTGTAGTGTCTCGTAGAGAGGGTCATTACGAATTACGAACTTGTAAGCGAAGTCGTTCGCGCAGCGTCTCGTAGAGAAGTATTACAAATTATTTAAGAATTTCCCCTACCTAAAAATTGACTCAAATTCAATAATACAAAAAGTTTAGGGGTAGTTATAAAACCACCCCTTTATTCCCCTAATATTTAGAATTTACTTGCAGATCCCTTAATGGGAAGTTAATTTACTCAGAAATGTTAATCGAACTTTCAACTTGAGAATTAGCCAATGTTGGTGCAGAGAAAATCCGCGAGTACAGACTTGATGGTTGCTGATGGGCAACAACTGGTAAAACTTGACGAGCATGGGCGGCTAATTCTACTGCCTTCACATCATAAGTCTGCGTTGCTAATTTGGGATAGAAACCAATTCCGATGATTGGCAGCAATAAACAAGCGGTAATAAATATTTCGCGGGGTTTGACATCAGATATTACAGCATCCAAGTGTAACTCTTCACTTTGCTCACCGTAGAACACTTGACGCAGCATCGACAGTAAATAAATCGGTGTCAAAATCACGCCAACTGCTGACAGCAGCACAACTACAATTTTGAAGCTGGAACTGTAAACATCACTGGTGGCGATACCGAGAAATACCATCAACTCACCTACAAAACCACTCATTCCGGGTAAGGCGAGAGAAGCCATTGAACCAATGGTAAACAGAGCAAAGGTTTTGGGCATTACCTTGGCCATTCCGCCCATTTTATCCATCATCAAGGTGTGAGTGCGATCGTAAGTCACGCCAGACAGGAAGAATAAGCTAGCAGCAATCAAGCCGTGGGAAACCATCTGTAGCACTGCACCACTCATACCCAGTTCTGTGTAAGAGGCAATCCCAATCAGCACAAATCCCATGTGGGCAATTGAAGAGTAAGCCAAGCGGCGTTTTAGATTGGTTTGAGCGAAGGCGCAGCAAGCACCGTAGACAATATTAACTACACCCAAAATTGCCAGTACTGGGGCAAAAGTCACATGGGCATTGGGCAACATTTCCACATTGAAGCGGATGAGGGCATAACCACCCATTTTTAACAACACACCAGCCAAAATCATTGAACCGGGTGCTGATGCTTCACCGTGGGCATCAGGTAGCCAAGTGTGTAAGGGGAAAATTGGTAACTTCACACCAAAGGCAATCAAGAAACCTGCATAAACCAATAATTCCAAGGTTTTGGGGTATTCTTTCATTCCCAGAGTCGCCATGTCGAAGGTGATGGTATCTCCAGAGAATGCCATTGCAAAACCGGCAATCAAGATAAATATTGATGCGGCGGCTGTGTAAAGAATGAATTTGGTAGCTGCATAACGGCGGTTTTGTCCTCCCCAGATGGAAATCAGCAGGTAAACCGGCACTAACTCGATTTCCCACATTAGGAAGAACAATAACAAATCCTGGGCGAGAAATACGCCAAGCTGGGCGCTGTACATCGCTAGCATCAAACCATAAAATAATCGCGGCTTGGTGGTAACTTTCCAAGCCGCGAAGATTGCGAGGGTATTTATTAAGCCTGTTAGAACCAGTAAGGGCATCGATAAACCATCAACCCCCACAGCCCAATGCAAACCTAACTGTGGTATCCAAGGATAGTTTTCTACAAGTTGCAGTGTTGAATTCTGAAAGTCGTACTTATACCAAAAGGCATAAATCATCAGTGCAAAGTCAGCGATCGCAACTCCCAGACCATACCACCGCACAGTTCTACCTTCTTTGTCTGGGATCAAGGGGATGGCTAAGGCTGCCACCAAGGGTAAGAGGATTATGGCTGTTAACCAGGGAAATTCAATAGCATTCATCACTTCTGACAACCAATATTGCCTTTTTACTTTTAGTTACATTATATTAAGTGATTTTGACTTTTGTAACCTTTAATGAAGTCTAAAAGATTAAATTTTTGCTTCTTGACAAGAATATATACTCATCGAATGTTAATTTTTCAGGATAAATAAGAATAAATACTTGTCGGATTTAATTTTAAATGTAAAGCAACATAAAGGGCACAGCATTGCTGTGCCCCTACGAGTGGACTCAATATGGTAGCGGTGATTTTAGGTGTGTAGAGACGCAAAATTTTGCGTCTCTACATGGATGGCGAATACATTAAACAATCCGGTTGACAATTGTCCACACTTCTAAATCAGAACGGACATAAGGAACGGAGATTGTCTTAAACCCAGTAATGAAGGGTTTGTAATAAATCTGCCAATACATTGGACTCAATTCATTAGCACAACGTTTAAGGAGGCGGACTTCTGCCGCCAATTCCCCAGCAAGTTCATTAATGCGTTGAGCATGAACCTGTGCCACTTCTTTCGCTTCTTCTAGCTCTTGCTGTAGAATAAGTTCTTTTGATGCAACTTGCGATCGCACTAACTTACCTTTTTTTTGTTTGATCTGGACTTCTAAAGCAGCGATCGCAGCATCAATACCCTGGAGTTCAACTGATAATTGGGCGTTTTCTCTAGCTTGACGGCGATACGCTTCAACCATTGCCTGGGGTGAATCATTCTCGCCAGAGATGACATTATTAATAGTGAGTGCAGCGCGTTCTTCTAGAAGAATCTGAATTTGAGAGTTAAGCGCCGCCATTTCAGCCTGAATTTGCTCCATAAAATCAAATATTAAAAGCTTTTTGCGCCTTGGGTATCGAGAGTTAGCGATCGCACTTCGGCTGTAATTCCTTCTTCTTGCCAAGCAGCTAACATCGCCGCCTCCACAGCTTTCGAGTTTAGTTTATCCGCCAAAGCTAACAGTGTCGGCCCCGCACCACTAATCACCATACCATAAGCACCAGCACTAACGGCTGCTATGTTAACAGCATCGTACCCAGGAATCAAAGCTTTACGATAGGGCTGATGCAACTTATCTTGCAAAGCTGTCTTTAACCATTGTCCGTTGCCAGTTTCTAAGCCGCGCAATAGTAACCCCAAATGTGCTGTATTGAAAATCGCATCGGCGCGACTCACCTCAGTCGGGAGAACACTCCGCGCCTCGGAAGTGGAAAGTTCAAAATTAGGAATAGCGACAACTGGTACAACATCTTTATGCCAGGGAACATCACAAATTTCCCAAGCTGCGCCACTGGTAGCAGCGAGACGACATCCTCCCAACAAAGCTGGAACTACATTATCAGGATGTCCTTCCATTGCGATCGCTAACTCCATCACTTGCGACTGAGACAGAGTTGCACCCTCAAGTTGATTAGCAGCAACTAACCCGCCAACAATTGCTGTCGCCGAACTACCCAAACCCCTCGCCATTGGGACACCTAACTTAATCTCTATTTTCACACTCGGCGGCGTTTGCTCTATATGTTGATAAAATTTGACAAACGCTTGGTAAAGTAGATTGCTTTCATCAGTTTGGACTCGTTCAGCTTCCGTACCAGTAACATGAATACTTAATCCACCCTCTTGGCGAGTGAACTTGAACTCGTTGTACAGCTTTAATGCTGCACCGATGCAATCAAAACCAGGCCCCAAATTCGCAGTTGTGGCGGGAACGGTAACAGTGATGGCAGAAACAACAGACATTGGTAAAACTCACTAATCATTAACCAGCATCTCATGTAAGTGGTTGATTTTTCGCGGTGTCCAGATCCCCGACTTCTTTAAGAAGTCGGGGATCTAATCACTTATATAGAAGTTCTCCAAGTTAGCGATCGCTTTTTTCGACAAGTATATTGGTTAAAAAGCTTACTTCAAAGTTTCCAAAACTGGTGCTAGCTCAACCTCTGAAACTTGCGGAACCAATAATCGATTAGCAAAAATCTGGGGATTTGTTTGCGAGATTATGGCATAAGACTGGCGAAGATTAGCATTGACTGCGACAGTCTTCACGTCATACATCTGCATGGCCATCTTAGGATAAAAACCAATACCAATAATCATCAGCAGAAAACAGGCAGCAATAAACACCTCACGCGGTCTAGCATCGTCGTACACTGCATCTTCTGGTACGAAGCAGTCTGTACCAAAACAAACTGTTCCGTCATCTTCTTGATTTTCTGAGCCTGCATTATTAATGTCGCAGATGAGCGCTGCACCGTCACCATAAAATACCTCTCGCAGCATTGAAAGTAAATAGATAGGTGTGAGGATAACTCCAACTGCGGCGAGAAAAACAGTTACGGTGCAGAAAGTCGAACTGTAAACATCACTGCTTGTCATCCCAACAAATACCGAGAGTTCGCCAGCAAAGCCGCTCATACCGGGAAGTGCCAGGGATGCCATTGCGGAGATTGTAAATAGGGCAAAGACTTTGGGCATGGCTTGACCAATACCGCCCATATCTTTCATTACCATTGTGTGGGTGCGATCGTAAGTAACGCCGGCTAAGAAGAATAGCACCGATGCAATCAAACCATGCGAGATCATTTGCAACATCGCGCCGTTGATTCCCAAATCAGTGAATGAGGCAATCCCAAGCAGTACAAACCCCATGTGAGAAATCGACGAATAAGCCAAACGCCGCTTCATATTCGTCTGAGCAAAGGAGTTTAATGCACCATAGATAATGTTGACAACACCGAGAATGGCTAGAACCGGCGCAAAGTAAATGTGTGCATCGGGGAGTAGTTCAAGATTCAGGCGAATTAGTCCATATCCGCCCATCTTTAGCAACACACCAGCCAAAATCATCGATACAGGAGAGGATGCTTCGCCGTGGGCATCAGGCAACCAGGTATGCATCGGGAAAACAGCAAGTTTGACACCAAATGCAATTAATAACCCTGCATAAAGTAGTAGTTGTAGACTAAGGGGATATTCCTTATTGGCGAGGGCAGTGATATCAAATGTCATATCACCGCCGCCGTATAGCCCCATTGCCAGGGCTGCGACCAAAATAAAGATAGAAGCGGCTGCGGTATACAACAAAAATTTTGTCGCCGCGTAACGTCGTCTTTGTCCACCCCAAATGCAGACTAGTAAGTAGACGGGAATCAGTTCTACTTCCCACATAATGAAAAATAGCAGCAAGTCTTGGGCAACGAACACTCCTACCTGTGCAGAATACAGCACCAGCATTAAAAAATAGAAGAGACGGGGGCGGTGATTAACTTGCCAAGCTGAAAAAATCGAGAGTGTGGTGACAAATCCTGCTAGAAGCACAAGTGGCGCTGAAAGTCCATCAACTGATACCGCCCAGTTTAAACCTAACTGAGGCATCCAGGCATAATTTTCAACCATTTGAAAACTAGCACTGCTGGCATCATAATGTTTCCAAAAGGCGTAGCACATCAATGCAAAGTCTGCGATACCTACACCCAGTGCATACCACCGCACGCGCTTGCCATCTTTATCAGGCAGCACAGGAATAAGCAGGGAAGCAATGAGTGGCAGCAAGACAATCGCGGTAAGCCAGGGAAATTGATCCGCTATCATGTATATGAGGAAAAATACTTATTTGTTTGTCAATTATGTCATTTTACTAAAGTGTGTAACAATTTCTTCACAAATCTTTTTGCAGGTAATGGTTTTGACCAAGACATAACTATATAATAAGCATATTTACGGTACTAATCCAGCCCGCAAAGCACGAACAGCAGCCTGTGTCCGGTCAGCAACACAAAGTTTATTGAGAATACCTCGAACATGAGTTTTGACAGTACCGACTGTTAGATATAGTCTTTTAGCGATTTCTGCATTGTCACACCCGGCAACAATCAACTCTAAAACATCCATCTCTCGGTGAGTTAAAGGATAGCTGACTATACTTTTCTCAGTATCTGGGTCAATACCTTCAATCAAGACTCTTTTTCCAGATGCGCCTCTGCTGCCGTCGGGGAAATCTTGACGTATTTGTTGTAGTACAAGGTCTGCGATCGCTGGATCGATCCATGAACTACCTCCATGAGTCGTTTCCACAGCCTCTACTAGTCTCTCTGTTTCGATATCCTTCATGCAATAAGAATCTGCACCTGCTGCAAATGCTGCTAAAACAGCCTGTTCGCTATTTTGCATCGTTAAAATGAGCAGCTTTGTTGTATAATCTTCGTTTTCTGATTGATATTGCCTAAATGTGCGTGTTAGCTCAATCCCATCCATGTCAGGCAAACCGATATCAATAGTCGCAACATCAGGCTTGAGACTTTTCAGAAGCTTGATGCCGTCAGCTGCATTAGCAGCTTCACCAACAATGTTAAACTCTGGCTGGGTTTGTAAGGCAGACCGTAAGCCAATTCTCGTTAGGTTATGATCTTCAATCAGAAGGATCTTGATTTCACTCATATTTACTTAACTTTACTGTTATCTATCGAAAGTACAGATTAAAATAATCTCGTTCTTCTATTCGGTATCTTATACAAAAAGCAATACATTTGGTATTGTTTCCTGAAGTTCATCTACCGTTAGACATAAATAGCCTTATCTGGTAAGTTTTTCTCAAGCAAGAGTTTTGACATAAGATATGACTTACGCACTGTACGAAATAATCATGTTGTGCGTCAACGTAAATACGCCGTTTCAGGTTTTTATTAATCATTCATTGATGGTAAATAAACCCACGTCGTAGGGGCAATTTATGAATTGCCCCTACGACGGATCTGGTTTTTCAAATCATCTATACTTGGTCTTTCCTGTCAATGCGTAAGTCCTATAACAATATTCAATCAAAAAATATTTTTATACCTTAACCATAAGATAAAATACTTAATTTCATAAACTTTAAAGGAAAATGTGAATCCTTAATAATCTCAGTGCTGGTAAAGTAAGCTATTACTAGATTTGCTAGGGATAGCCAAGCACTTCTTTTTTTTATTCAGCCATGTCTTTAACTAAAACTGTCAAAAAAGATAAAATTCTCGCTGTCGATGATGTTTTTGACAATCTACTAGTGTTAGAAGCAGTCCTAGAAGATGAGGGCTATGAAATTAGCTTGGTGGAAGATAGCAAAATTGCTTTGGCTATGGTTGAGGAGTCACCACCAGACATCATTCTCTTAGATGTGATGATGCCGGAGATAGATGGCTATGAATTTACTCGGCGCATCCGAAAAAATCCGGCGTTGCCATTTATCCCGATTCTGCTGCTAACGGCTCACTATGAGTCTAGTGTTGTGGAAGGACTTGATGCTGGTGCAGATGACTTTATTCGTAAACCATTCGATCCTGATGAACTACATGCACGAGTGCGATCGCTCTTGCGCCTTAAACATAGCATCGACGAACGAGATCAGATGGCTAACCTGCGGGCAGATTTTGTCTCGCGTTTTACTCACGATCTACGTATACCGCTAGTAGCCTCCAACCGCGTCTTAAAATTATTACTGGAAGGTAGGTTTTGCGATGTTTCGCCACAATTGCAAGAAATAATTAATACCATGATTGGCAGTAACCAAGACCTGCTAGAAATGGTAAACACCTTGCTAGAAGTTTATCGTCACGAAGCAGGCTGTAAAACCTTAAAGATTTCTCCCTGCAATATTGAGGAATTAGTTAGTGAAGTTACCCAAGAATTAACTCCCTTAGCTGAAGAAAAAGGATTGGCTGTAAATATCGATCGAGGTGAAGTTGCAAGCACCATCATGGGCGATCGCGTAGAACTGCGACGAGTATTGACAAATCTCATCGGCAATGCTATCAAATTTACAGACGAAGGTTCTGTAGATATTCACTGCTACCTCACTTCGGCAGATGTGACTATTGATATCCAAGATACGGGGCCAGGAATTTCTAAACCAGATCAAGCAAGACTATTTGAGCGATTTCGTCAAGGGAAACACCAACGTTCTGGTAGTGGTTTGGGACTATATCTATCTCGCTACATTGTTGAAGCACATCAAGGCACAATTGATGTAACATCTGAGCCAGGGCAAGGTAGTAGATTCACTATCCGTCTACCCGTAGCAGGGGAAAACTAAAAGTGGGAATGTTTTTTGGCAATATTATGCATTCTTGTAGAGAAGTTGCAAGGTAACTTCTCTACACACCAGTAAATCACACTAACCTTAACTAAACGGTAAGGAATAAGAGTTGCGGAGATTTCTTGCCTAATTCATGGCTTAGTTAAGGGAATTCAGCGTAATTTTATTGAACCAGTGTTGTGGAAACTCCTTCACTTGCTGGAGGAATACCGGGTAACTCAAGACAGTATCCAGCACCATATACTGTTTTGATATAGCGGGGATGGCGGGGATCTGGTTCTAGCTTCGTTCTCAAGTGGCGAATATGGACTCGAATCGTTTCTATGTCATCATCAGGATCGTAGCCCCAAACTTCTCTGAGGATTTCGCTGGGAGAAACTGTTTGACCGTGGCGTTGTAGTAAGCAGTGAAGTAACTCAAATTCTAAGTGAGTCAATTTCACTGTGTCATTGAACCATATTGCCTCAAATCTTTCGGGAACTAGGGTGAGTGAGCCATAGTTTAAAATCTCACTATGCTTTGCTGCTTGAGGAATGCGATCAGTCCGTCGCAAAAGCGCCCGCACCCGCGCTAGCAGTTCTTCAACTTCAAAAGGCTTGGTGAGGTAGTCATCTGCGCCAGCATTGAAGCCTTCTACCTTGTTCTGAGTTTGGCTCAAAGCCGTCAACATTAATACGGGAATCTCAGAAGTGCGATCGTCGCGGCGCAGGCGTTGGCAAACGGTAAACCCATCTACCCTGGGCAACATTAAATCGAGCATGATCAAGTCTGGTTGCAGCTGGAGAGCCAGCGCTTGACCTTTGATGCCGTCTTCAGCTTGACTAACATCGTAGCCAGCCATTTCCAAGTTGACGGCAACTAGTTCTGAAATCGCTGGGTCATCGTCTATAACAAGAATCCTCGGCATTCTTAAAAATTACTACTACTTATTAGGGATAATTAACAATCTTTGTATAGATACAAAGATTTTTGAATCGATTCTAAAAAAGTTTTTAAATCTTACATAAATATTAAGATTAAATGACTGTGAAATCAAGACTCAACTACACGAAATCTTATAGTCTATGATGTGTTATACTCCCCCCTACAATCCGTCTTGGTTTTTACAAAACGGTGTGATGATGACTGTATACACCGCTTTATGGGGAAAGCGTCACTGGGAAAGTACTGCTAAAGACCCAGAACCGTCTTATCACGAAAAAATTTTTGTTGGTGGCCAAGGTGTGCCAATTTTTGGCTTGGTTGCCATACCGGAAAATGCCCACAGCACGATTATCGGTACTTATGGCATTACTGGAGAGTTAGAAACAGAATGGTATTTGAGAGTGCTAGCGCGTAAAGCTTATGCTCAAGGATATGCTGTGGTGTTATTTGATTGGCGGGCCCACGGCAAAACGGCCGTTTTGTCTCCGACTCTAACTTCTGATGGTTTGTATGAGGGAGAAGATTTTGTTCGGATTGCGGCGGCGGCTAAGGAAATGGGATGTCCCGGTAAATTTTGGTTTACAGGATATTCTTTAGGAGGGCAATTAGCACTATGGGCGGTGAAGGTAGCTGGTGAGGTGATTAGGGAAAACGAAGATTTAGGGCTAGAAGATAGTGATATTGGTGGTGGTATGGTGATTTGTCCGAGTTTAGATTCGGAGCGATCGCTATCTTATCTAGTTACAAAGCCCTTTGGTAGATATTTGGAGGCGGGGATTGCCCAGAATTTAAAAAAACTGGCATGGCGAATCCATGATGCTCATCCTGGAAGCATTGAACCAGAAGCCATTGAACGGGCGAATAGTATTTGGGGTTTTGACAATGAATTGGTAATTAACCGACTAGGTTTTCCTTCGGTGGAGGCATATTATCAAGCGAGTAGTGCTTTACAAATATTGCCGCAAATCTCGAAACCAACTTTGATTTTATATGCTGCTGACGATCCACTTTTTGACCCAGCTATCATACCGGAATTACAACAAGCGTGCGATCGCAATTCTGCAATAGATTTATTGCTCACTCAATACGGCGGCCATGTTGGCTATTTGAGTAGTAAAGAGTGCCAGCGTCAAGTAAAGGATTCTGATCCTTGGTGGGCATGGAATCGGGTTTTACAATGGTTGGAGCAACAGCGTAATTCGTAATTTTAAGATCCGTAGTCCGATTTGTCGAAATGGTATGTGTATTTACGCTAGCGATTGCCTGAGTAATACAGCTTGCAGAGCTTGTGGTGTTAAAGTTGGATAATTATCTAAAACTTGCTGTACTGTCCAACCATTAGCAAATAAACCAAGTATAAATTCAACAGATAACCTTGTACCTTTTACCGTTGGTTTACCTAATAATATTTTTTGGTCAGAATGAATGTATTGTCGCCAGTCCATAATCACTATATTTTTGATAGCAAAGGTAATAATTAAGATTTTAACTAACTTGTACTAAGCGAAGTCGAAATATTACGAATTACGAATTATCATGAATCTCTGGCTACCTGCACCGACAGATTTAACTTTATCAACAGATGAGATTCATGTCTGGCGCATAGAACTTGACCAACCAGAAACACAGTTGCAAAATTTAGCCGCAACTCTTTCCAGTGACGAAACGGCTCGTGCTGAACGGTTCTATTTTCAGGAACATCGGCAGCGTTTCATCGCTGGTCGTGGTATTCTCCGAACTATATTAGGTCGCTATTTGGGTATCCAGCCGTCACAAGTGCAGTTTAATTATCAACAGCGTGGCAAACCGGTATTAGCAGATACATTTGCCGATAGGGGACTAGAGTTTAACTTGTCTCATTCTCAAGACTTGGGTTTGTGTGCGGTGAATTGCACCCGCCCAATAGGTGTAGATTTAGAATATATTCGCCCGATGTCTGATATTGAAGCTCTTGCCAAACGCTTCTTTTTGCCGAGAGAATATGATATGTTGCGATCGCTATCTCCCAACCAACAGCAAGAGGTATTTTTCCGTTACTGGACTTGTAAGGAAGCTTATTTAAAAGCAACTGGAGACGGACTATCCCAGTTAGAGCAAATTGAAGTGTCGCTCACTCCCACAGAACCAGCCAAGTTACAGATAACTGAAGACTGGAGTCTTTTTGAATTAGTACCTGCTAAAAATTATCTTGCTGCTGTTGCCGTACCAAATTGCGGCTGGAATTTAAAATGTTGGCAATATTAATACTAGTCATTAGTTATTCTTCCCTAATGCCCCATGCCCCATGCCCAATTCCCAATGCCCCTACTTATCTTCCTGCATATTTCTCACAATTTTTGTCACTAAGTTTCTAGGTACAAATCTGACGCTTTTTGCAAGTATTGCATTGAGTAAACCAGGAATGACAATGGTTTGACCCTTCATTAAGGCACGAAAACCAACTTCAGCTACTGTTCGTGCATCCATCATCCTCTTACCCTTGAGCAACTTAGAGTCAGCCATGCCAGTACGTTCATGAAAGCCAGATGCGGTTGAACCTGGGCAAAGAACTGTCACAGTGACACCTGTACCTTCTAATTCATTAGCGATCGCTTCAGAAAAAGATAAGATGTAAGCCTTAGTAGCAAAATAAACCGCCATCAAAGGCCCTGGTTGAAAAGCAGCAGCCGAGGCGACATTTAATATTTTGCCATCACCTTGGTTTACCATGTGCTTCACGAATAGCTTGGTTAAATGGGTGAGACACACCAAATTTACCTGTAGCATTTCCAGTTCAGTAGCTAGGTCTGTTTCGTGAAATAATCCATAGATACCAAATCCAGCATTATTTACTAGCACATCAACATTAATATCGGCGAGTTGCAACTCCGTGAAAATTTCTTCAGGAGCGGTTGATATAGATAAATCCTTAACAATAATTTTGACAAGATTTCCAAATTTTTCTTGGAATTTAGCTGCAATTTCTACAAGCTTTAATCCGTTTCTGTCTACTAATACCAGATTGTAATCATGAGCAGCAAAAAGATAGGCTAATTCGTAGCCAATTCCACCGGCTGCCCCAGTAATAAGAGCAGTTTTTTTACTCCGGTATTGATGTGTTTTGTTCATGTAAGAATATTGGTGAATTCAACTTGATGAAGCTGCGTTGCATTTACAGTGGTTCTCGTTCTACAATTAAGTACGCGTAATATCTGAACCGACAATAAATGTCTTGAGTTATTACCCTTTGAAACGCTTGTATGATGTCTTGGATAGATGTAGCTGTCCAAACGCAAATTTAGGACTTATGCATCGAATAAGTAAGGCATTAAAGAAGTTTGGTTATTTCAAACTATTACTACTGGCTTTTGATTACTCACCAAAGCCAGCAGCTAAAATCAAACTTTCATGCCCGACACTAACCATTCTATCCTTAATTGCTGATGTCAAGAGGTGAATACTAAAAATTTACATTATTGGGCATAAAAAAACAGGGCAATTATATTGCCACTGTTGGAGTATTAGTTGTTGCTGGCATCTGAAATATTAGCTATTTAGCAGTACTGAGTTTTAAAAAACATGGACTAAACAAAATTTTTGTAGGGTGCGTTACGGCTTCCGTAACACACCGAAGTATCAGGGATAATACGTTACATTCCTAACACATCCTACGGAAGTTGAAATTCCTAAGCGAGATTCAAGAAACCACTTTGAATCAAGTAGGCGGTATAAGTCATAAACAATTGAGAATCAATTGGCGGACAAGCAATGGAACTACCAGCCAATGCATGAAGAGTATCTTGGCAGCTAATATGTGGTCTTCTAGCTTGTAAATACAAATCAGGAATAGTCAGTTGTTCATCAGACCAACGTTCCAGTAAAAATGGTCGCAGAGTGTATAAAGGATTATCAGCAGAAGTGACATTATTGATTAACTCAGATTGCCATTTTTCGTAAGGAATCATCTCAACTGAATAACCAAAAGAGCGTATCCACTCAACGAGCATTTTCAAAGCGGCGGGTTGGGGATGTTGTAAATTGAAAGCTTTACCTATAGATTCTTTCTGTCTTGATAAGTAAACGATCGCTTTACTTACATAGTCTACAGGTGACATATCCAACATATAATCTACATCAGGGAAATATCCCATTTGTAGACAGCCCTTAGTCATCAAATTGATAAAGTCATGTGTGTTACAAATGCCTGTTTTGCTATCACCAGAAATCAGTGGTGGTCTGTGGATAGTTACAGGAAGCCCTCGGTCACGAGCAATTTTTACTAACTTTTCAGCTACCCATTTAGTTTGTGAGTAACCAAGATAAATACCTTCCCAATGATTGAATTCATCCTGTTCTTTGACAACCTTACCAGCATAAGCAGTTGATTCAAAAACAGCAACGCTAGAAACGTAATGTACAGGCTTGACTTTAATTTGACAAGCCAATCTCAAAACTTCCTGCGTTCCTAAAACATTGGCTGCTTTCAGTGCTGAGTATGGGAAAACATAATTCAACAAAGCAGCACTATGATAAATAGTATCAATATCGGCAGCTAAAACTTGAAATTGTTCTGAACCAATACCTAACAAAGGCTGAGATAAATCGCCGACAACTGGAATAATTCTAGACTTAAATTCTTCTTGCCAAATTGCATACTGTTCCAGATTTTTTTGAAGTTTACTTTTGCCTTCTTCGGCATTAGCAGCACGCACTAAGCAATAGATATCGGCATTAGTTTCTTGTAGTAATTCCCGGATGATAAAAGCTCCTAAAAAGCCAGTTCCTCCAGTTAAAAAGATGTTCTTGGGTTCACCCACAAGTACATTAGATGCAGCACCGGGATGGATGGTGGGGTCAAGAACAGCCTCAGCACCTAAATTTAGAACAGAGGGTGCAGCGTTGGCATTAGAGGCTACTACCTTTGTATCTTGAATCTGTGAACCATCTTGCACTTCTTCAGCTAAACGCTGTGAAAGAGCTTCAATATTTGGGTAATGCCACAATAGCAACGGAGATGGTTGAAATCCGAGCAACTTTTCTAAGTTACTGACTAGAATCATTGCTTGGGCTGAATCCAAACCATAGTTTTCTAAATGTTCTTTGACATCGATTTCATCAGTTGCAACTCCTAGCAACTTAGCTAAGTTAGATATCAAAAATATTTGAATATCGTCTGCTGTGAAAGACTGTTTTATAGTCATTTTTAAATCTCCAACAATGATGTAGAACGAACAGGGTGATATTGACTGTAATAATCGGAAGTTTGTAGCCCTTGAATTTTCAAATTTTGGACACGATACAAAAAGGCTGCACCAGTCATAATTTGATTAGCAACATCAACTACACCACGATTATTTGGTTCAGAGAGGTAAGAACCGCGTACCCAGTCATTGAAACCGCCCATTGCCGGGCCACACCAAATTTGATAATCTACTTCTCTACCTTTCTCACCAGAACTCGACCAACGGGAAGATAATCCTAGATACCAACGGAAAATCAACGCCATTTTTAGTTTAGGATTATTGACTGCTTTCCCAAGTTTCTCAGGATTCTTTTGGGACAAATAAGCCGCAGTTCCTTCCCATACTTCAGCAATAGTTTTGCGAAAAACTTGTTTTTCTAATTTCTCTCTTTCTGCAATAGGGATGCTTTCAATGGAATCATAAGCGCGATAGAGTTCAAATAATTTCTGCGCTCGCATGGGGAACATTGTACCCCGTTTGAGAACTTGTAATTTGACTCCCATTTCAAACATATCTGCTGCTGGAGCCATTATCATATCAGCCATTTCTGCTTGGGCTAATAACTTTTTGGTATGTTCACAAGCCCCAGATTCAATGCATGACTGATTAATGGAACCAGTCATTACATAAGCAGCGCCCATCATAAAGGCTGCTAATGCTGATTGTGGAGTACCAATTCCTCCTGCTACTCCAATTCTAATGGGTATTTGATAATGATATTGTGCTTGAATTTCATCCCGCAAGGCAATAATAGAAGGTAACACACAAACCAAGGGACGGTTATCTGTATGACCTCCAGAATCAGCTTCGACGGTAATATCATCAGCCATTGGAACTTTCGCTGCAAGGGTTGCTTGTAACTCGGTAATTAACCCTTGTTGAAGAAGTTCTTTGATGATTCTGGCTGGTGCTGGTTGCAAAAATTTAGTCGCAACTTCTCGGCGAGAAATTTTAGCAATGACTTTATTTTTGATTTCGATTTGATTGCTGCTATTTAAGCTCAATCCAGCAACACGGTAATAAACAATGTTGGGAGTCAAGTCGAGAAATGCAGATGCTTCTACTGTTCTCACTTGATATTTGAGGTATAAATCCACAGCCCGGCGTTCAATCGCTGGTTCATTAGGGCTGTGGATTAAATTAAATGCATAAGGCCCTTGAGGCAAAGCTTGTTGAATACGATTTATGGCTGCTTCCAAACGTTCTGGAGTTAAACCACCTGCACCAAATGAACTCAAAATTTGCTCTTTTCCTAGTGCAATGACCATTTCTTCGGAAGCAATTCCGCCAGCCATTGCGCCGGTAACGTAAGCATATTTTACTCCATGAGAGGAGAGAAAATTGGGGTCTCCAAACTGTTGAATGCGGATTGGGGCTGCAAATGTTAGCAGTTCTACTTGTGCTGTTGTGCCATTATCACCTGGGGATAAATACCCCTCATTCGTGACACCGATTTTTCCGGCAACTTTCACGATGTAGCAGGGTTTGTTTAACACCATCAATTTATCTTTGATGGTTTGTTTCTCAAAAGATACAGTTTCTAAAGAACCTTTCCAAACTTGGTTTTTGTTATATGACCAAGCGGAGAAGTTAAGACCATTATCGTGTTTACTTAGTACCGTATCTACGGTTGTCACGGTAGTTATCCCTCGGATTACAAACAATGGATGATAAAAGTGAAGGGTGTAGACTTTTTATATAGCAATCCTATTTTCTTGGCGCTCTTGGCGGTTCGTCAATTTTCAAAATTTAGATAGGATTGCTATAAAAGTCTAGATTTTCATATCAATTCTCTGCGAAGATGCACGTAATAATTTTTTAACGAACCGCCAAGACGCCAAGGACGCCAAGGAAGAGGTGAGTTAAGAGTTAGTTGGTGCAAGCAAAGAGAATTGGTATGATTTATTAGGATTCTTCGTTAAGCAAGTTTTGGGCGCAAGCTAGTTGCAATTGAATTATTTCGCTCATTTGCTGACTGTAATCTTGTCTAGCTTGTAAGAAGGCTGTGTGTGCTTTAGTTATCTTTGAATTATTAGCATTGAGCTTTTGATACTGGGTCTTATTTAAATCGAACATGCTGATGATGCTAGTAATTTTTTTAGTTCTGACGGGTGGGGATGAAACAGGATTTGGCTGTTTAATTGCGATTGACTCAGAAGATTGTAATTGTTCTCTGGGTTCAAAAACGTTATCAATGATATTTTTCGGTTTTACTTTTTCTGGCTGAGGCAAGATGTTAGGGGAATGACTTTCTTGTTGGGTTATGTGGTTGGAAGTGTTAAGAAAATCTGTGATTTCAAATTGTTGGATATTAGGTATATCTGGATGCTGTATTTTGAAGCGTTCGCTCCTAAGCTCCCCAGCGAAATCTTCAACAAGTTTACGATTTTCGTCGCTCAAAATTGTAGCAGCAATCGCTTTTCCACCCAAGGTAACTGTTCTCAATGTTGCTTTATTTGAATTAGCGGTTCCTTGAGCTTTGTTGTACAGTGGTGATAAATCCACGTTCACTTGATGACTGAGTAATTTTGCTAATGCTTTGACCATTGCAGCATGGTCATCCATCCCTCTACGATTTAGAGAGACTGTGATATGTTCTTGGTTGCCGAGAATTTTGTCAATCCATCGCGAACAGACATTACCTGCACCTGCTTCTAGAAATATTTTGACTCCATCGCCGTAGACACGATTAACTAATTGCGGAAAATCAAGTTCTTGGCACAATCCTTTGGCGATGTTGTGGGCGATCGCATCACTATCAAGTACAATCGGTTGATAGTCGGCGGCTGAGTAAAAAACGATACCGGGAAGATTTTGTGATGGTAAGGTGTTTACCTTCTTGATTTCCTCGTACTGCGATCGCATCGCTTCACAATGTATCACATGATCGAAGGGTGCGGGGAAGGCATTACAACCTAAAGTTGCAATCACTCGCTTACAGGCTGCATCATCACCAGCAATTAATACTTCTTCTGGTGTGTTGATTTGAGTTAAGTAGACGTGATTCTCTTGTTTGAGGCATTCTCTAACTTGCGATGGAGTCGCCATGAGAACATAAGTATTCCAAAAATTGTTGTTTGGTGAATCTGTTAATCCCCAATATTCACGCACAGCATTTTTCGGGCCAGATAGCTTATCGCCAAATAAAGGGGATGAGTTTAAGGTGTTACTTCCGCCCTCAAAATCACTCCAAACTCCTTGGGCAACCATCATGCTAGTTTCACCCAAGCTATACCCAAATACAGATTGCGGCTTGACTTTAAAATCATCTCGGAAAATTGCTGTCATGTATCTAGCAAAGGCGATTTCACTTTCAAACATTGCTAGGGAATCATCTAACAACTGCTTTTCGAGAGTTTCTAGTTGCCTAGTTGTCAATTTAGGTAAGCTTCTGGGATAAACTAGTTTTTCAACATCGGCAGCCCGATTGTAGAGATTGTTACTTTTTAAATCCTCGAAGACTTTCGGAAATAACCGGAAGACACTGCGACCAATGCCAATATAAGAATTGACTGCTGCGGGGTAAACATAAGCAACTGCTCCCGTTTTACCCAATGGTTTCGCTGTGAAATAACTACCTAGTGGTGTTTGCCAATCTGTGCCGTTTTCAAAGGCATTATTTACACCTTTACGGGCAGATTCAATTTCTTTGAGTAAATCTTTTGTGTTACGTCCTGTAATTGATAAGACGTATTTTGGATTAGAATGCTGTTGAAAAGTAGCAAATGTTTCGCTGGCGGTAGCTGATAAAGAAGAACTCGCTTCTATGGTATGTTGGAGATTGTTGAGAAGATCGGAGATGGTGGTGCGATCGCTAACTGCTATCGGAAACAGATGAAAAGGCATTTGCTGCAAATATCTGTTGTCCCGTTCCTCTTGGCTGGGTTCCTCCGATAAGATTAAATGGGCGTAACTGCCATCTATACCCATGCTATTAATTGCCGCTATTCTGCGTGTGCCGCCTTTATCGACAAACCAAGGTCTTGATTCCATTGCCACATAGAAAGGGCTACCTTCCCATACTTGCGGTGTTTTGACACCAGACCATTTTGATGTGGCAGGAATATACCTGTAATAAAGACAGAGAGCGGTTTTGATTAAGCTAGCAATTCCCGATGCTGTATAGGTGTGGCCGATATTGGATTTAACGCTGCCCAATGCACAGTGCAAACCATTGCCCACTTTCGGATAAGCTTGCAGTAAACCTGTGATTTCGGCTTCATCCTCTTGGGGAACGCCACTACCAAAGACTTCCACATAGTTAACTTCTGTGGGTTGAATCTCCGCCATCTGGAAAGCTTGTTTGCAGACATCACTGATAGCTGTAGCATCAGGTTTTACCGGAGCCTCACTCAAAGTAGAATTACCTTGTGCGAAACTCATCGCATCAATTACTGCATAGATGCGTTCATTATCTTCCTTAGCTGCTTCGTAGCGCTTGAGGACGACAGCACCAGCACCTTCGCCAACCGTCCAGCCATTTGCTTGTTGGTCGTAACCCAACGTATTTACACCCGTATTAATTGGTGCAAATTGGCTGCGGAATAAGACATTTTCCACACCGCCGGCTAAATCTACTGCACCCACAACAACTGCATCAACTTCTCCCGTAGCGAGTAGCATTTGGGCAACTTCCAAGGCTTTGAGGGCAGAATTTTCGCCGGCGCTGATGGTGAATGCGGGGCCAGTGAAGTTCCACAAAGCTGAAATCCGACTCGCCATGATGTTGGCGATGTGACTTACATATTCACCGATTTCTACTGGTTGGTGAATGCTATCTTTAACAATGGTTTCCAGTTGGGAAAGGTGTTCAGCAGGTAGAGAAATTCCTTGGTTGAGTAAGCCGTCTTTAACTTGCCAAGATAGATTCCATCTTTGCTGTAGCTGATGTACGGAAAATTCTGTCTCGGCGGCGACTATAACCGCTACATTGCCGCCTTCCTGTAGTTTCGCATCTTTTACGGCGCGATCGCTAACCTTCAGAAGCAACAATTGTTGTGGGTTTAACTTCTCTATTTCATTCGGTGGGATTTTGCACGATAAAGTATCGATTTCAAAATCCTTGATATATGCCCCTACTGGTGCTTTCCCCTCTGTTAAACCGTACTCTTTCAGGACACTTTCTTGATTTTCTATCCCGTGCCATCTTTGAGGCGGTAGAGAAGTAAAATGCTGTGTTCCATCATAAATACTGCGTTCAAAAGCATCTAAGCCATTGCAGTTACCAAAAAAGGCATCCATACCGACAATAGCAACTTTGGTAGGTGGAACAGGCGGAGTTGATTCAACTGATTCTGTTGTAGTTCCTTGTTCTAAAATCAGATGAGAATTAGTACCGCCAAATCCAAAAGCGCTAATAGCTGCCCGTTTAATTGGTGTATTATTATTAGGCCATGCTGTAGCTGTTCTAACAATTTTATCGGCGGAAATTGTACCTTTTTCTGATGTTAAAGGTTCCGAAACATTCATGGTTGCTGGAATTACACCATGAGACATACTCAAAATCACTTTAGTCAAGCCAACCATGCCAGCAGCAGTTAACAAGTGACCAGTATTTGCCTTAGCAGAACCCACCAGAGGCGCAGCTTGATTTTGACCAAAGAATGTTTCAATGGAGTTGAATTCGGTTGTATCTCCTAGTAATGTGCCGGTAGCGTGACACTCTAGATAATCGATGCTTTTGGGACTAAAATTCGCCTCATTATATGCTCGTTCAAAAGCTAAGACTTGTCCTTTAGGATTCGGACTCAGTAAGTGCTTACCTTTGCCATCATTCGAGAGTCCATTACCGCAGATAGTGGCGAGAATATTATCACCATCTCTAACGGCATCAGAATATCTCTTCAGCATCACCATCCCAACACCATCGGCAGGAATTAGCCCTCTAGAATTCTTATCTAAGGGTCGGCTGATGCCGTTTTCTGCATACCCTTGAACACCAGAAAATAACATCCGAACAAATAGAGAATCTGCACAACTGATGGCTCCAGCTAACATGACATCAGCTTTGTGTGACCATAAGTAATGAGATGCTAGTTTAATGGCATAAAATGATGACGAACAAGCAGCATCCAGACATAAATTAATCTGGGATAAAGAGAAGGCTTGAGCAACTATAGATGCTGGTAAACCAGATATCATCGCATTGTATAAAGACGCTTTAGTTGCACTTGCTAAAGCAGCTAAATCAAAATCTTCATACTGCAAAAGTTCTCTGACAGCAGGGGTAATAGCTTTCTGGTAAATTGGAGAGAATAATTGATTAGATAATTTTGTCGGAAATGACAAATTACCTAGAATTACGCCGCATTTTGCCAGGACATTTTGATTACCCCAATAACCACTTTGTTCAATTGCTTGTTTAGCGGCATACAATGACCATTTGAAGGTGTTATCTAAACCAGCAACAAATTCTAATGGTAGATTGTATTCAGATGGATTAAACTCGAAGTTGCGGATGTATCCGCCTTTGAGAGAATAGGTTTTGTCTGGTGTACCTTTAACTGGATTATGAAATATTGTCGGATCTACTCCGATTTCTTCGACGGTTGCAGAGGATGTCGAATCTTTTTGATTAAGGATGTTTTGCCAGAATTCATCAGGATTTTTAGCATCGGGGAATAGGCATGATAATGCGATGATGGCTATTTTTTCCACGATTTATATGCTCCGAGTTTGGGTATTTAGCAAGAGATAATTAACAGGCAGGATTTACGCTGTTCCCCAAACTTTAAACGAGGCAAGTTATAGCAATCCTAAGATTAAGCTAGCTTTGATAGTTTGCAGTAAAAACATTAGAGTTGAATTCTTAGCAAATTCTCTGCGAACCTTTGCGTTTCCCTTTGCGAACCTTTGCGTTTAAATTTAAACCCTCAATTCGCCACGATTTCACGGACTAAAGTCCTTACTACAAACTTTTAATTTCACATATTACTAGCTTCTGAGTATTTTCATTGACCAAATAATGGCATGAGCGCCGAGCATTCTTGAGTATATTTTTCCTTGACGGTCGTGTATGATGAAGTTAGCGATCGCACTACTTGGTGTCTTAGCTAGTACTTCACAAGAAACGTAAAATGTTTCGTTATGTGGTACCATTCCAAATTGTTCAAATTTTTCTACTTTTCCAGGTAAACAACCTTCTTCATGAAAGTGTTGTGTCCAAATCCATAAGGCGTGCATACTCAAGTCAGTTGTGTAAGGATTTACCCATTGCACAGGGAATTGTCCTTGTTGCTGTACGCTGAGTTCTGGCCACAAACATTCTGTAGTGATTTTTTCGGGACTGATGTTTAAAACTCTCTTAACTTCTTGAAAACCGGGGCCGTGAAATAATGTAGCCCCACCATTTTGGTAAAAAGCTTTTCCGGTAGCAGTGATGATGTTATCTGGTTCGAGATTGAGAGATTCATAGATGGGTGCATCTGGGATTTCACGCTGAAGATGGAGTTGAGCGCTAAAATGAAAATGGATTTTTCCTTCGGGGTTTCTACTCGAAATTTTGGCTTTAAGGTCGATGCTTTCAAGGTTTACTTTAGAAATTTCTTCTATCTCTAAAATATGTTCCTTCGCTAATGTTTCATTAAAAGTAATCCCCTTCAAAACTTTGAAATCTTGGTAATAAAACAATCGATAACCAGGATATAATTGTTCAGAAGCATTGATAATCCAGGTCATCGCACAAGTTGCTGGTAAAACTGGAGAACCAGCAATAGTATGATCGTGCAAAAATGGATTAGCCTCCAATGTCATTTGGCGACGGATACGATAGCTTCGTAGTTCTGAATCTAATTCCACCGCCATTGGAACGAGTGGGCTACCAATAACAACTTGTGCGGTTGCATGATTGGTATTATCCATTTCTTTCACAAGCATTTGCGCCCCAACTGCAATGGGAATTATATCAATTTTTCGCTCTTGAAAAATCTTCTTTAATTCTGCTGTCACCATCCCACTATCCCAAGCGCCCCAGTTTATAGCGACTACATGACATGAAGGATAACTTTGCTTGAAAATATGGGCTGATTTGTTGAGAATTTCATTTGCGATCGCATAATCAGATTGTCCAGGATTTCCGTAAAAGCCTGTTACGGAAGAAAACAAAACTAGATGCTGAAGTTGAGTTGGGTTGACACAAGCTAGCAGGTTTTCTAAGCCTTGAACTTTAGCGGTGTAAACTTTTTCAAAATCCTCTTCTGTTTTCTTCTCAATTAACTTATCAGCTAAGTTTCCCGCACCGTGGATGATTCCCGTAATTGGGCCAAGGTGTTGCACAGCAGTGGCAAGTTTTTCTTGTAAAGCTGGCGTATCTGTAACATCGACGCTGATATATTCTGCTTTAGCTCCCGTTTTTTCAATTGCTGTTAGAGTCTTTTTAATTTCACGGCTAGAGGTAATTTTGTTATATATTTTTTGCACATTCATGGGTGTGGGCTTCTCTCCTTGCGAAAGAAGATTTTCCATGATGGATTTTTTCAATGCGGAGTCATCGGCATTTTGAGCAAAAGCTGGCTCGGTTTCTAATAGTTCGGAGCGGCCGAGGAGGATGAATTTACAGGGTTGCTGCTGGGCTAATCTGATAGTACACTCAGCCGTAATTCCTTTTGCACCGCCGCTTACGACAAAAACTGATGATGGGGCTGTTTGTATCATAAATTCTCGTGAATACCTGCATATTTTTTGATATACGAACCGCCAAGAGCGCCAAGGACGCAAAGGAAGAGAAATAAAATACTAATAGCAGCCCTAAAAGATTTGTGAAATTCTCTGTCTATTTCTTTTCTTGGCGCTCTTGGCGTCCTTGGCGGTTCGTTAAAACAGTATTTTTCACAACTCAAATAAGACTGCTACATCACCCTTTTAATCGGCAATAATAGTAACTCGTCCCTGTGAACCATACCCAACCTCACTGATATAAAGATTGGGATCGTGAAGTTCAGCTATGATGTTTTGCACTGACTGTTTAGCATCAAGTCTGGGACTTAAATCGATCGCACGAGTAAATACTTTTGGCCATTCCCATCTGAGAGTTTTGGTTAATCCAAATAAACCAGCGCCGATCGCACCGAAGTTGACTTTATACTCTAAACCGAAGGCTCCATCAAGGTGAGCAACTGTGCAAAAACAACTACGTCCATGCTTTGCAGCTTCGTTGAGGGAAGGCTTGAGGTGTTTCGCCATCAAAAATACGTGCTTGACGATCGCCTTTTCTGATTCGTTATAAGAAATACTCCCGGTGTGATTTCCTACAAACATTGGGTGTAGATGGATGAAAGCCCCGATCGCGCCGCAGTGAGATGCGATCGCTTGCAATTGCTGTTGGAGATGTTCTTCACTCAAGTTTGCTAAGGTGACGCGGGTTACTCCTGTGGGTAAGGGCGCTTGTTGAGCGATGAGCGATTGGGGGAAGCTGATAACTACTACTTTCCAGCCTTTCTCAATTAAGGATTCAGCTAATTTATAGGTGGTGAGGGAACCATCATCGGTGATTAAACCGATGTGTCCCTCTGGTAACGTGAAATCCAAATAATCTGGCTGTGGTAGACTTCTGAGTTTGACGAGATGGCGCTGGATATTATGCTCTAATTGGGGTGGCTGCTGTTGGACAAACTCAGGTTCAGACTTTTTTTTTTCACCTCCAGCCAACTGCTGTAGGTAATCAACTATTTGACCGATGGTGCGGAGATCGCCGAGTTCTTCAATATTCGGTTTGGGTAGGTTGGGGTACGTTTCTTGCATCGCCCCCAAGATTTCCACCCGTTTGATGGAATCAATCCCTAAGTCGGCTTCCATGTCCATGTCCAGTTCCAGCATCTCCACTGGATACCCGGTTTTATCGCTGGTGATGGCTAACAGGGTTTCACCTAAGTTTGCAAATTCATCACTGATAGCGGGTTCTGGTTCTGGAGTGAATGCGACAATTACCTCAACTACGGGTGCAGTCTCTACTGGAACCTCAGTTACTTGTTGTACTTCGTGAACTGCAATTTCTACAGAAACAGTTTTAGAAGCGTGGGATTGCAGATACTCTACAACTTGACCGATGGTGCGTTTTTCTGACAGTTCTTCTAAATTGGGCTTGGGTAGGCTGGGGTACATTTCTTGTAGCGCCCCTAAAATTTCCACCCGTTTGATAGAGTCAATCCCTAAATCAGCCTCCATATCCATGTCCATTTCCAGCATTTCGACTGGATAGCCGGTTTTGTCGCTGGTGATGGCTAAGAGGTTTTTATCCAAGTCAACAATATCGATGGTTGCATTAGATACAGATGCTGGTTCTGGAGTGAATGCAACAACTTCGTTAACTGGAGGTGCGCTAATTTTGACTACAACCTCAGCTTGAGGTTCTACAACTGCTACAGGTGGCGCGACTACAGGCTCTATTGTTTCAACAGTGGCGAAGTGCGGAGTTGGTAGAGACGCGATCGCTCGTGTCTGTATTGGCTCTACAAGAACCGGGAGAGGTTCTTGGGTAAAAGCTACGGGCAAAGGTTGGCTTTCTACTAACTTGGTAGGTGCATCAGTAACAGTTGTTTCTGCGGTGAACGGAGTGAAATTGCTTAATTTCTCTGTTAATTGAGTTACACCCTCACCAGAGATAATTTGAGAATACTCTTGTTGGATGAGTTGGAAAAAGCTCTTAGTATATTCCAACTGCTCTTGTAGATATTGTTCATGGATGCGTAGAGTTTCACCTTGTTGGGAATGAAACTGCATCATGCTGCGCTCTAAGCTTTCCATGACAACAAGCTTCATTTTGGCAGTTTCGGCTGTTGACTTACTTTCACTCAACAAGGAATTCTGCTGCTGCATCAGTTGGAAAAACGCTTTAGCATATTCCATTTGATGGTTGAGATAAGTACCGTGAACTTGTAAATTCTCGGCTTGATTTTCCTGGAACTGTGTCAGGAGGTATTCTAAACTTGCTAAAAGTTGTTCGTAATTGGTAAGTTTTTCTGGCGTTGGTTGCATCTTCGATTCCTGGGCTGGTTGCGACAGGGTGACAGGATTCATCTGTTGCTCTGTTTGGGTGATGATATTAGCAGTCACAACGTTCATTGCTGGGGTGGATTTTTTATGCCCGTTAGTTTCTATCACTGCTACAGGTGGAGTTAGACCTGGGCTGCTAAACAAAGGAGCCGCAGTTTCAGAATATTCAGGGGCGGGTAATGTGACTTTATGCCCATCCTGCAAAGCTAAAGCGAAGGCATTTTTCGTTTTTTCGGATCTGTAGTTGATACCATTTAAACGCACATTTAATGTCTTCTTCGTCTCAACTGGGGGAATAGTTTGGGGAAGTTGGTAAGGATCGAGGTTATTCAAAGCCAAACCAATCACCCGCAACTGCACAACTGCTTCTCGCAAAGAGCGATCGCTATTCTTTTGAGTGCTGGGGTTTAAAGATACGGTAAGATGGGGGCGATCGCCAAGAATCTCTTTCACCAAGTTGCTCAGAATTCTCCTCGGCCCAAATTCCACAAAGCAAGTCCCACCCGCCGCATAGATATTTTCAATTTCCTGCTTAAACAGCACTGAGTTGGAAAGGTGCGTTTCCAGGATTTTTTGAATATTTTGCGCTTCTTTGGGATACTGCTTACTGGTGACGTTGCTGTAAACAGGGATTTTGGGAGTTTGGAATTTGACAGACTTAGTGGCGATCGCAAATGATTTTTGAGCAAAGGCGATTAGCGGTGTATGGAACGCTGCGGAAACAGGTAACAATACGGCTGTATATCCTTTCTCGTGTAAAGCTTCTCTGATTCTCGCTATTTCTGCGGTTGGCCCAGCCAAGACAAATTGAGTTGGGGAATTTTGATTTGCGATCGCAACTTGGGGAAAATGTCTCAGCACAGCTTCCACTTTGCTGATATCTTCTTTGACAGCCAACATACTACCCGCATCATGATCCGGGTCTTCTGGTGCAGCCATTGCTTGACCCCTAGCTTTCACCAGAAACAAGTAATCTTCCGTACTCAAAACACCCGCAGCCCATAGCGCTGTGAGTTCGCCGAAGCTATGACCGGCAACAAAATCTGACTTAAACCCAGCTTGTTGCAGTATGCTGTACATCCCTGCACTCAACACCCCGATGGCTGGTTGAGCGTATTCTGTGCGTTGTAAAGCAGCAATTTGGACATTTTTTTCTGCTTCCTCAAACACCGGATGAGGAAAAACAATTTCTGATAGCGGCTGCAAATTATCTTTGATTAACAAGCTATCCATATAGCCATGAAGACGGCGCATCAAAGGGAAATTCATCACCAGTTCGCGTCCCATCTCCAAGTATTGCGAACCTTGACCAGAAAATAGGGAGACAACTTTTCCGCCCAATTCCATACCAGAAGCGCGGTAATAAATCCCTTGGGGATGTTCCCAAGATGCTGCTGTTCCTTTGAGTTTCAGCCAGTCAATGCTAGTTTGCAGAAACTTGCAAGCTTCTTCGAGATTTTCCGCGACAAACCCAAATCGGGGAGCAGAGAGGGGAATCTGTGGTGATTTGCATTCCTTGACTAATTGGGCGTAATGTGTAGGTGCTTCAGGCGATCGCAACTTACCTAAAATCTCTTCCGATTTGCTCAACAATTGCTCTACCGTGGGAGCAAACAACAGTATTTCACTAGCACCACTATGTAAGCGATAAGCGTTGTTTTGATCGGCTTCATATTCTTCTAAAACAACGTGATAGTTAGTACCACCAAATCCGAAAGAACTTACACCCGCACGTCTTGGCGCTTCACCCTCAGCCCGAATCCAAGGTCTGGTTTCGGTATTCAAATAAAAGGATGAAGTTTTAATGTTGAGTTTGGGGTTTGGCTCAGTGATGTTAATTGTCGGCGGTAATACTTTGTGATGTAAAGCCAAAGCAGTTTTAATCAAACTCGCCGCACCCGCAGCCGCTTTTGTGTGTCCAATTTGCGATTTCACACTACCCAAAGCGATGTGCTGCTTTTTGTCATCATGTAGATCAAAGTAGTCTTTTAAAGATCCGAATTCTGTCGGATCTCCAGCCATTGTGCCGGTGCCATGTGCTTCCATCAAACCAACAGTAGCGGGAGAAAAACCGGCATCTTCATAAGCACGTTCTAAGGCTTTGACTTGGCCTTCTTTGCGCGGAGCATAAATGCTCTTATAACGCCCATCGCTGGAAGTACCAATACCTTTAATTACGGCATATATTTTATCATTGTCCCGTTCAGCATCTTCTAACCGTTTCAGGACAATCATCCCGATACCTTCACCCAGCATCATCCCATCAGATTTAGCATCGAAAGGTTTGACATTTTCACTAGGAGAAACCGCCGGTGTTTTGCTGAACGAGATGTAAGCCATGATGGTGTTATCGGTATCAACACCACCAGTCAGCATCATGTCGGAACGATGCTCAACTAGCTCACTAATTGCCATTTTCAAAGCACCGAAGGAACTAGCGCAAGCGGCATCAACTACGCAATTCATCCCGCCAAAATTTAGGCGATTAGCAATTCGTCCGGCGACTACATTCGCTAACATTCCAGGGAAAGCGTTCTCATCCCACTTCACATAAGCGCTTTTGATTTTATCAACGATTTTTTTGGTATCTTCGTCAGATAAACCACTGCTTTTGAGAACTTTTTCCCAAATAGGATATTCCAATCTGGCAGAAAGTGGCATTCCTAATTGCTTGGCCATAGCCACGCCTAAGATTACCCCAACAGTTTCGCGGCTAAACTCACGTTTTTCGCCATAACCTGCATCTTCCATCGCCTCTTTCGCAACCACCAAACTTAATAGTTGCGATACATCTGTGACTTCCAAAATGCTGGGTGGTATCCCGAATTCCATCGGGTTAAAATCAACCTCTGGAAGAAACCCACCTCTTTTACAGTAAGTTTTATCTTCAGTAGTTCTCGGATTCGGATCGTAATAATCTTCGACACTCCAATGAGTAGAAGGAACGTCAGTAATACAGTCAATTTTATTTACTATATTTTGCCAATATTCCCGTAAATTTCTGGCTTTAGGCAATAGAGAAGCCATCCCAACGATAGCAATAGGATTGTGTTGTAATTGTCTGTTAATTTTGTTGATTGACACTGGTTTATCTGACTTCATTTTTTTTCCTTCGATAGACTTAATTACAGCCTGTTCACAATTATTGACAAGGCTTTCTAACTCCGCTAAGGCAATATCAATTGAATAAGCAGACATAGGGCATAGTGAGTACTGTGGATTGTGTAGATACAGTAATTTCTGTTGCCTACTAATAATCAAAAACTCTTGTTCTGTAAGCAGTTAGCATGTCTGAAATCCTGGCGCAAAAGTAATTACGAATTCTGCGGATATGCGACTTTGGCACACTGCAATCACGAAAAATTGTTATCCAACGCTAGACTATTTAAATTGTGGCAATAAGTCAAAGACGTTGTTAAAACTGGTAAAATAGTCTTGGAGTGTAATAGCTGCTTGACCAGTGAATTTAATCCATTTGTAATGGTAGAGATTTTGAGTAATGGTATCCTACTGGAGTGATGGAAACTGAGGAGTAGCTAAGAGAACAGAAACGTTTTTTCACCCGAAAGCTTTTGATTATCTAGCCTAACCACAGCAACATAGCTGTTGTTAATGACAATATTCTGTATCTCGATCAATGTCATAGCCAATTTCAACCTTCGGGATAATATATTTTATGCTATTTGAACCAGCAAAGTTGACAAGTTCGTTACACAAAAGACACCACCTTTAATCCGAATTTATGCAAGCTGAAAAAGTAATTAAACGAGCAGACGGTGATGGAAAAGCAGTTATCTTTAGTTATTTTTAATTTCAAAATTTCAATTAAAGAACTAGTTTGTCTAACCACTTTAAAACATTGAATTAATAAAAATATTAACATACTTTACAGAAACTAAATCATTTCTTTAAAGTTATTTTATAAATAAACATCCCCAATTACTGATGTTAATTTGAATAAAATTAAGCAAAAAAGTATAATTTATAACTCTATAAATGTGTCAGACATTTTGTTATCTACGCATTAACGATAAATTTGTGCTGAATTAAGTTAACAATACAAATCTGTTGTCTAGTAAGTAACAATTCAATGAATACATAGATAAACTTAACAACCATAAGTATGTTTTTTCAGAGAAGCATCATAATTGAGTCAAAGTTTTGGGTTATTTTTCAATATAAGTCAACTTAAGAAGCAAAGCGGTTATTTATAAAGCAAATGTTAATTTTTAGTATGTTCGGTGATAAACATAATCATGATTGCATTAGTCAAAAAGGCAGTTAAAAAGCGAATTAAATCTGCGGCTACACAAACAAAGTCCGCCTTTACGGATTATTAAATCAGTGATAAAACAGTTTACCTACGGCACCCTCTTCGCGTTCAGAGAGGGATTTAAACCCCGACTGAAAGTAGGGCTACGTGTAATGCTTGGGATCTTAAACCGAAAAAATCCTTCATGCCGTGAAATCCTTAAATCCGTTAAATCAGCGATCAAGGTGCATTGTGCCTCTGTAGACGCGGTTTCTAACCGGCCTTTAATTACTATGAGCAAAAGCAATAATAATGTCTTATAGTACACAACCTTGCTAATAATAATCTGTTAGTAATATCAAATCTGCTTAATAACGAACCATCTGTTGGTATTCAATTAGCAGACGAAGTATTAGTGATGAGTAAAATTTTACTATGATGAAATATTTTAGTGAGAGAATCAAGACTTATACAAATTAAATCGATTGACAAAATTGCATTTTTACGCCATACTTAATGACAAGTTTATCCAAGTTTTAATTTGATTTTTATTAGCGCTTCGTTGTTCTTGAGAGTTAAGTTTTCTGGTTAGCGCTATTGTATTTTACGCTACTGGACTAGATGTCAAATTAGGATATAACTTAGGAAGCTTTGAAGTAACACCACAATTAATTTTCACGCCACAATAGTTAGTTTGGGCGGTAAAAGCGTACAACAATTCATATAAAACCAATTTAGACCCATCCAGTTTATTAAGGTAGAAACTCTAGAGGAAAAATCCTCTTGGTAATTTGCAGATGAGTCTATATCTAATCGACTAAATATAACCAGGCTATCCCCTAGAAAACAGAATTGGAATGAAAAGATGGCAGTAAATAAAGAAAGCCGATTATTCACAAAACCGGTAGGGCGATCGCAAATAATTTTAGCAGCTTCTCTCACTCTAGCGGCCGGATTAATAGCTTTTTATAGTTTGGTACCATTTTGGTCTAAACCTAAAGTTGTGACACCAGCAGCGAATCCGCCAAAAGCTGCTACGCCTGCAAAGGTTGCTGTGACAGCCTTGGGACGTTTGGAACCAGAAGGCGAAGTTACTTCTTTGACTGCTCCTGCTTCTAATAATGGGGTGCGAGTAGATAGACTGTTAGTAAAAGAAGGAGATGCGGTTAAAGCAGGGCAATTACTGGCCTATCTAGAAAATTATGGTCGTTCTAGAAGTGCATTGCAACAGGCTTTAGACCAGTTGCAAGTTGCCAAAGCTAAATTAGCGCAGGTTAAATCTGGAGGTAAAACGGCAGATGTTGATGCTCAAAAGGCTGCGATCGCACGTTTAGAGCCACAATATAAAGGAGACGTTGCTACTCAACAGGCAACAATCGCCCGCATCCAGGCGGAAGTAGACAACGCTCAAGCCGAGAACAATCGCTATCAGCAATTATATAAACAAGGTGCGATCGCGGCTTCCGTAGCAGATACCAAAGCTTTGCAACTCAAAACTACGCAACAGCAGCTAACAGAAGCCCAAGCCACCCTCAAGCGGACTCAAGACACATACCAAGCACAACGCAAACAAGCACAAGCACAACTCACCAGTATTAGCGAAGTGCGTAGCGTAGATGTTCAGGTGGCACAAACTCAAGTCAACAGTGCCACAACTTCCGTTCAACAAGCAAAAGCCGACTTGGATTTAAGTTACATTAAATCTCCCATAGATGGCAAAATTTTAAAAATTCATGCCAAAACCGGAGAAGTAATCAGCACCAACAAAGGATTTGCTGAAGTCGGTAAAACATCTCAAATGTATGTGATTGCAGAGGTGTATCAAACCGATGTTCAAAAAGTGCGTGTAGGACAAAAAGCCACAATTACCAGCACTGCATTTACTGGAACAATAAAAGGAACTGTAAAAGAGATTGGTTGGCAAGTTGACAAGCAAAACATCTTCAGCCTTAACCCTGGTTCAGATACAGACCGCAGAATAGTTGAAGTTAAAATCTCCATCGATAATTCCGCAGATAGTGAAAAGGTCGCTCGTTTAACTAACTTACAAGTGGATGTAGCCATTCATATTTAGTCAATTGGCATAAGTCATTCACAAATGACAAATGACCAATGATAAATGACCAATGACAAATGACAAATAAATCCATGAATTTCAAAATTCCTTTAGGATGGCTACAGCTAGCGCAACAAAAAGTTCGTTTACTAGTAGCTGTAGCCGGGATTGGTTTTATTGTGTTGCTAATGTTTGTGCAACTTGGTTTCCAAGATGCCCTCTATTCTAGTGCAACTGCTGTACATCAGAATCTCAAGGGAGATTTATTTGTAGTCAGTTCGCAATATAAATCTTTGACTTCAAATCAGAGTTTTTCGCGGACTCGTTTGTACCAATCTCTGGGCTTTGATGGCGTTGAGTCAGTTAGCCCCATGTATTTGCAATTTGCTAAACTGAAAAATCCGGCAACTAGTGAGAAATATTCAATATATGTTATTGGTTTCGATCCAGGTAGACCGGTAATGAATCTCCCAGAAGTGGAGAAAAATTTAGATAAACTCAAAATTCCTGATGTTGTGCTTTTTGATCGGGGTTCTCGCCCAGAGTTTGGCCCAATAGCTGAAAAATTTGATGCGGGAGATACTGCACAGACAATTGAAATATTTCCCTACAATTCATTAATTGGCTATAGAGTCAGAATTGGTGGCTTATTCAGCTTAGGGCCTTCCTTTGGGGTAGACGGAAATTTACTTGTTAGTGACTCAACTTTCTTGAGGATAAATCCTAATAGCCGTCCGGCGGATATGATAGATATCGGTTTGATTTCCCTCAAACCTGGTACTAATGCCGAAAAAGTACTGAAAAATTTGCAAGCAAGTTTGCCTAATGATGTCCAAGTTTTTACCCGCCAAGGCTTCATTGATTTTGAAAAAAAATACTGGGCAGTCAGAACCCCCATTGGTTTTATTCTTAACTTAATGTTGACAATGGCTGCGGTGGTTGGTGTAGTTATTGTTTATCAAATTCTTTACAGCAATATTGCTACCCAGTTCGTTGCTTATGCCACTTTAAAAGCCATCGGATATGCCAATAGCTATTTGTTGAATGTAGTATTTCAGCAGGCTTTCATTTTGGCAATCTTAGGTTATATCCCTGGATTTCTTACTTCTATCTTGTTATATAGTTTTGCGGCAGAAGCAACTAAACTACCAATAGTTATGACCACTAATAATGCATTGATAGTTTTAACTTCAACAGTTTTAATGTGTATAACATCAGGAGCGCTTGCTATCAACAAACTCCGCTCCGCAGACCCTGGAGATATTTTCTAAGCAAGACAATTTGCTTTTAATAAATATTGAAATTGATGGATAAATCAATTTTGAAATCAGGACTTTAGTCATTATTTTCTAAGCACTGAAGTGCTTACTACAAACCATGAAAGCTAGCGCTTTTGTTTGAATCCAAAATCTAAAATCCAAAATTGGTATACCCCAACTATATGAACCTCAAAGACAAAACCCTGCTAATTACTGGTATTGATGAATTTGTCGGTTTGCGTGCAGCCGAGTTAGCCATAGATCAAGGGATGAAGGTTCGTGGACTGCAAAGTTCTAAAGAACAGAATAAACAATTACAGAATTTAGGTGTTGAGATAATTATTGGTAGTATCACCGATTCTACTATTGCTCAAAAGGCTTGTCAGGGAGTAGATATTGTTTTACATACAGATCAACTTGCCGAAGAAGCTGGCGCAATTAAGAATTTTCGTGATGTGAATGTTGGCGGTACTGTCAACATGGCTAAAGCTGCTAAACAAGCTGGTGTCAAAACATTTGTGCATCTTTCCAGTGTGATGGTTTACGGCTTCAACTATCCTAATGGTGTTACAGAATCCGGGCCACTTTCCGGCGCAAATAATCCTTACTGTGAAACAAAAATAGAAGCCGAAACAGCAGTTTTAGAACTGAATAATCCTCCAGATTTTGGCATCATCGTTATTCGATCTGGAGATGTTTACGGGCCAGGAAGTATACCTTGGATAGTCAGACCAATTTTGATGATGCGTCAAAAATTATTTGCCTGTGCCAATGATGCTAAAGGAGTAATCAATCACGTATATATAGATAACCTGATTGCTGGCATCTTTCTAGCGATAGAAAAAGAAACCTACGGTGAAATATTTAATATCACTGATGGACAAGAAACTTCCTGGAAAGAGTATTTTATGCGTTTAGCAGCAATGGAAGGCTTACAAGCACCTCTTTCATTATCGAAAGATGAAATCAAGTTGTTTCTAAAGCTACGTGTTCAAGGACAAAAACTTTTTAGGAAAAAAGTTGATATTTTACCAGAGTCTATAGATTTTATGACTCGTCCTTATGCTTGTTCTATTGTCAAAGCACAAAGCTTGTTAAATTATAAACCAACAATTGACTTAGAAGAAGGAATGCAGCGAACACATGAATGGCTGCAAAAAACAGATATCCAAAACTTGATTAAATAGTCCTCTAGATTCCCGACTTGTTAAATAAGTCGGGAATCTAGATACCACAATTATCTGCAATTGAGCATAAAATAATTCACAGATTTTCCGAATACTTATTATGAGTAACAATCAGCCACGATTGAGCATCGGATTACCTGTATACAATGGTGAAAAATTTCTCAAAAAAGCTATAGATTCACTCTTGGATCAAACCTTTGAAGATTTTGAACTAATTATTTCAGATAATGCATCTACAGATAAAACTGAGGAAATTTGTAGAGCTTATGCTGAGAAAGACCAACGTATTTGTTACTACCGCAATGACAATAATATAGGTTGCGCTCGTAACTTTAATCGTGTCTTTAAATTGTCTTCAGGTGAGTACTTTAAGTGGGCAGCTTATGACGATCTACATGCTCCAGATTTTATCAAAAAGTGTGTTGAGGTACTTGACCAAGACCCTAGCATAATCTTGTGTCACTCCCAGACATATTTCATTGATGAACAGGATAATTTTCTCCAAAATTACGATATCAAACTTAAGGCAGATGCGCTAAAACCACACGACCGTTTTCACGAATTACTGACGAAACATTTATGTTATCAATGTTACGGAGTAATTCGTGCCAGTGCCTTGAGAAGAATACCGCAGATGGGTGGTTATGGTAATGCAGATGGAATTCTTTTGTTAAGACTTGGCATTCTTGGTAGATTTTATGAAATCCCTGAATACCTGTTTTTTGCCAGAAGCCATCCGCAACAATCAATGAGTATGTATTTCCCTAATTATTTGTTGTTTGCTAACAACAATAAAAAACCGTCAATGAGTATGCTACCTGATTTTTATGCCTATACAGTGTGGTTTGATTCAGCAAAGCAAGGAAAAATTTTATTGCCACATTGGAGAATAATTTGGGAGTATCTACTATCTATATGGCGTAGCCCTCTGAGTTTGAATGAGCGGCTGTATTGTCATATAAGTTTATATCAGCAGTTAAAAGGGGCAGAATATCTTTTGCTGAAAGATTTACTAAGGGTGCTGCAAGTACTTTGGAAACGTTGGCAACTAGCATCAATTAAAAAACATCAAGTCATAAATTGAACGAATCAGTTCAAAAATAAAAGCTGTACTTACTAGCTTTTACCCAGTTGCAAAATTACCTATTCATCACCACAAAATTATGCTGAAACTATCTCATATCTCTCATGTTTTACTTGCTACTTTAGTAAGCCTCAGCTTTGCTAAAACAGTTAATGCAGAACCAACTGCAACACTTAGTATTGTAGTCAATGGCATACAACACAAAAAAGGTGAGATTTGCTTCAGAGTTTACGCAACTGAACAAGGATTTCCCACGAGTAATTCTAAGGGATCTCAAGGTGGCTGCACTAAAATTACTGGCACTTCTGTAAAAAAAGAATTCTCCGGTTTGAAGCCTGGAACTTATGCTGTTAGCGTACTTGACGATCAAAATGGCGATCGCAAACTCCATAAAGACTTTTTTGGTATTCCCACAGAAGGTTTTGGGATTTCTAAAAATCCAACTGTGTCTATACAAACAGGTACACCAAAGTTTCGTGATGCCAGTTTTGTTGTCAACAAAAATACAACTGTGAACATCATGATGAAGTATTCGCTGGATTCATAAAGCTAGTGGGAATTGGGAATTGGGAATGGGAAATGGGGAATGGGGAATGGAGAAAAATTAATAATCTATGCCCTATGCCCAATGCCCTATGCCCCATGCCCCATGCCCAATTTCCAACCCCTAATCCTATCGGAGATTAAAAATTTAATGGAAGATTTGGCGATATTTTTGTCTAAGTCTTTGATGGGTTGGTTGGTTATTCAGGTGTGTTTTACGCTTGTCTTTATATGGTATCTGCGCTCATCTAAAAAAAACTTATTACCAGATGATCAGTTACCCAAAACAGCAGTGATTCTTTGCTTACGCGGAGCCGATCCGTTTTTGCCTAGATGTTTGCGATCGCTGCTGAACCAAAACTATCCCCAGTATGATTTAAAATTGATCGTTGATAGTCACGAAGATCCCGCTTGGAAAATTGCCAGTGAAACCATCACAGAGCAAGAAGCAACCAACGTTCAAATTAGCCCTTTGAGAATAGTACGCAACAATTGTAGTCTAAAATGTAGTTCCTTAGTCCAAGCTGTGCGTGAGTTGGATGATTCCTACAAGGTGGTTGCCTTAGTAGATGCTGATACCATAGTTCATGTGAATTGGCTGCGAGAATTGGTCAGTCCTTTAGGTGATGCTAAAGTAGGGGCGACAACAGGTAATCGTTGGTATGTACCTACAGGTAGGTATTGGGGATCTTTAGTGCGGTACATCGGTAATGTATCCACAGTAGTGCAAATGTTTATCTTCCAGATTCCTTGGGGTGGAAGTTTGGCTGTGAAAACAGAAGTGCTTCGCCAAACAGAACTCCTAGATAAGTGGGGACAAGCTTTAGGCGAAGATTTTATGATGCACGACATCCTCAAGAAACATGGATTTCAGGTAAAGTTTGTGCCTTCGCTGCTAATTGTCAATCGTGAAGAGACTGATTTATCCAACTTAATCGACTATCTCAAGCGCTTGATACTTTATTCTCGACTGTATCACCCACGTTGGTTAGCTTTAGTCAGTGAAGCTATTTCTAGCATTTTGTTTCCGACTGCACTCATCATCTTAATTCTAGAGTCCTTCTTGCAGGCAAAATGGGAAGCTGCGGTTATCTTATTAGGCTGTTATTGTGTCTATACTGTAGCACTACTCTTAATAATGCTTGTGTTGGAATTAGAGGTTCAGCGAGTGGTTCGCTCTAATGACCAGGCGATCGCAAAATTATCAGGTGCTACAATCATCAAAATGTTAATTGGGATTCCCCTAACACAGTGGGTTTATGGGTTAGCGATGCTATCATCCATTTGGATCTCAACAGTCACCTGGCGCGGTGTCTCTTATCGAATTCAAGGGCCTTGGAATGTCCGGTTAGTAGAATATCGCCCTTATCAATGGTTAGATCAGCCTATTGATAGCAAAGTTTCTCTTTGAATTAAATCGCTAAAATATAAACTAGGGCATGAAAGTTATTACACTAAACATTCCCTAGTCTTCAAATTATATTATATTTAGTACAACTATATTAGCTATAACTCTTGTCAGAATACACATTTTGTATTGTTGATTGTCAAAATGTATTTGCATTAATGGCAAGGGTTTAGACAAATATATTAAGGGGGATTTTGACTTAGTATTTTCGATGTTTTGATAGTTTCAATCCCGGTTTATAAACATCTACTTTACAATCGAAAATTTCGGCTATTTGAAAATCTGTAAATTCTTACTACAACCGAATTCATAGGAATTTACTAGCTAGATAATCAGGATGTTTATGAAACATAAGCTGCGTAAATCCTGAATTCAAAACCAGCATTTTTGTGAAATATTCCCCTTTATTATGACTAAACAAAAACTTCGCATTGCACTATTTACAGGATTGTATGCTCCTTTCTTGACTGGTGTTTCAGTCGCAGTTCACCAACGAGTTCGTTGGTTGCTAGAGCAAGGACATGAGGTTTTTCTAGTTCATCCACAAATCAACGATCGCTACCCCAAAAATGTTGGCGATCGCCCGATGGTAGGTTTGGAGGAAATTCAGTCTTTCCCCAATTTCTCTGCTTACGCATTTCCCACGGAACCGCTATTATTCTATAAGTCTCTTCCTCAACCATTAAATCATCGGCATTGGAGTGATACCAAGTTGCTGGAGAAATTTAAGCCTGATATTATCTTGGTTGAAGAAGCCGCGCAAATGAGAGGTTTATACTCATTTTTCTTGCAAGGTTATGGTCGTCCGATTGGTGTCGAATACGCGAAACGAACAGGTACGCCAATAATATCACTTTTCCATACTGATATCGTTGCGTATATCAAATATTATTTTGGAGATAAGTTCTTTAACTTTGTTCGCCCGATTGTTCCCGTTTTAGTCAAGCAATTTAGTGAGTCTTATGACTTCAATTACTTTTCTTCTAGAGAACAACTCACTAAATACGAAGAACTGAAATGCCAACGTGCTGAATATGTCCCTTATCAAGGCATTGATTGCGAAAAATTCCATCCGCGCAACATTTGTTATAATCCCATTCCTAACGACAACCGACCAACTCTTTTGTTTGTCGGACGCATTACCCCCGAAAAGAATGTTAATCAGCTGCTTGATATATTTCCACTCATAGCTGCTAAAATTCCTGATGTTCATCTAGTGATTGTTGGTAGTGGCCCGTTGGATGAAGAGATTCGTGAGCGTGCTAAAAAGTTTGGATCGGGTATTACTATCTGGGGTGAGTCTCATGGTACAGAACTTTTAGGCTGGTTTGCTAGAGCGGATATTTTTGTGAATCCCTCCGTTACCGAAAACTTCTGCACTACAAATAACGAAGCGCTAGCATCTGGAACCCCTCTAGTTGCGGTTGTTGCACCCTCAACTTCAGAACAGGTATCTCCTGGTCAGAACGGCTTTCTTGCTCAACCTAACAACCCTACAGACTTTGCTCAAAAGGTGATTGCAATTTTAGAAAATCCCGATTTGAAAGCAGATATGACTCGGCAGGCTCGCCCCTCTATACTTGAATTTGATTGGTCGGCATGTATGCAAAAGCTTGAAGACAAACTTTACCAGATTGTTGAAGGATCTCAGAGGGTGAAGGTAGGTATTAGGGTGAGACGATAAGGATAAAGAAAGACCTCTCCCTGGTTTTACTATGTAAAACCGTCCCTCTCCGACTCGGAGAGGGATAGATTATAATTCGTAATTACGAATGGTTGAGGAACTTAGGTTAACGATAACCAAGGCTGTTAGTGCAATGGTGCGTAGGCATAGCCTGTCCTAGACATCGCATTAAAATTAAACCAGGGTTCAATAGCTGGGATAACAATGGAAATTTTTCAACTGACGACAACTATTGATGCATCGGGGCATTTGCATCTTGACATTCCAACAGAGTTAGCGCCTGGACAGGTGAATATCGTAGTTGTTCTGAATCCGGTTGCATTAGATAGAACACAAAAATCTGATTATGATTTTTCCGATCTTGCGGGAAAGTTGCTCTGGGAGGGAGATGGACTAGCGATGCAAAGGGTACTACGGGATGAATGGTAGTCGCTACTTGTTGGATACAAATGCGATCGTGGCACTGTTACAAGGTAATTCACAACTACTGCAACTGTTGCAAAATGCTGATTGGATCGGAATTTCAATTATTAGTCAAATTGAATTTCTAGCATTTTCTGCGTTGAGTCAGGGAGATCGCCAAGTCTTTCAGCAATTTATCCAACGAGTTGAAGTTGTTAGTTTAATGAGTGATGATACAGTGTTAATTGAGCAAATTATCCAACTTCGTCAACAATATCGGCTGAAACTACCCGATGCAATCATTGCAGCGATGGCGCTTCAGGCAACTGCGAACCTAGTAACGGCGGATCAAGAATTTGCAAGAGTATCAACTTTAGCAGTTATTGGTTGGTAGCGATCGCTCTTTTATCTTCTTTAGCACCCCGCCACCCGTGTAAAATCGGCATTGTAAACAATCCCCACGCCAAACCCGTAATTAACCCAAAAGGCGTAACCACATAATTATTAAAACTCCACAAACCTAAAACTTGTGCTGCCAATTCCAAAGGATAAGCCATCATCAGCACACTGGCGATCGCCACACCACTCCAGCCATACTGACTTAACCAGTAAAATCCCTTACCACCAGTTACCCCATATAGCAGACGAGTAATCAACAAACCCGTGACAGTGCCGTAGCAGCGCATACACACAGCCATAATAAACGGTGGTGCTAAATCTAACCCCGTGTTTGGTTGCGGACATACATGATTACCCATGAAATAAATGATGTCCGCAATCCCAGGAAGCAAAGACACCCCAGACGCAGCCAAAAAGGGAGCGATAGGCGGGCCAAAAACCATCCCCACCAGCATAAAATCAGCAATCAAACTGATCCAATTAACCTGCAACTCCTCACTAAAAGCTACTCTTATCATCTCCCTCTCTCTGCGTCCTCTGCGCCTCTGCGGTTCGTTCTCCTAACCTACCTTATTCACATAAGGACTTGTCAACGTATCCAACTGTTGAATCAACAGACTAAGGAATAATCCCACATCCGTCACCACCCCAACAGATTCTACAGAACCGCGATCGCTTAACTTAGTCACCACAGCTGGATTAATATCCACACACACCATTTTCACCCCCGCCGGAGTCATATTCCCTACGCCAATGGAGTGCAGCATCGATGACAGCATCAAAATCATCTCCGCACCTTCCAGGTGTTTGGCATAATCCTCCTGTGCTTGAATCAAATCCATTTGGGTATCAGGTAAAGGCCCGTCATCCCGAATCGATCCCGCAAGCACAAAAGGTATATTATTGTGGACGCATTCATACATTACGCCACTCTTAATTGCCCCTACCTCCACAGCTTTATGAATGCTGCCGTATCTACGGATACTATTAATTACCTTCAAGTGATGGCGGTGTCCACCACGAACGGCGACACCCCGCTTCATGTCTACACCCAAGGAAGTGCCCATGATATTTTGTTCGATGTCATGAACTGCGATCGCATTTCCACCCAGCAATGCCTGTACATATCCTTCCCGAATCAGTTGCGCCAGGTGTTCGCCGCCACCAGTGTGAATTACCACAGGCCCAGCCGTGACAACTACTTTACCGCCAGCATCGCGGATTTTCCGTAATTCCCAAGCTACTTGTTCAACCACCAATTCCACGCGCCGTTCGCTGGAAACGCCCGCCGACATGAAGCTGAATTCTTGGGTGTTGCGGAGTTCGCGCGATTCTGTTTTGCGAATGGTACGGATACCTAACACATCTACAATTACCTGTTCGCCAACTTTTAAATCGCGGAGTATTTTACACCTAGCTACTACGCCAGTGGGAGTTTGAGTAATTGCGATCGCACCATCCATCCGTTGATTTTCTACCTTCACCCACTGTCCATCAATTCGGACTTCGGTAGGATAAATTGTACTGACGTAGAAATCATCAGGCGCTACACCATCTTGGATCACAGGTTCCAAGATGGCATCTCGCTCATCATGGGGTAAATTTACTGCACCCAAATCAATCAACATTGAAATGATTTCTTCCATCACCTCATGAGATGGTGCTGATACCTTCACCTCGGCGGCGGAGGTACTTTGCCGTTGTTCTCCCAAGTTGAAATTCAGAACTTGGAAACTTCCCCCAGCATCTATAATCAAATCCAAGGCGCGGTTAATTAAGCCAGCATCAAGTAAGTGTCCTTCCATGCGAATGATCCGGCTTTCTACCGAGATATTGGCATGAATTTCATCTCTAACTGGTTCTGTTACCCGCAAGGTTAAACATTTAGCTGCACCACCAGCTTTGAGAAACTCAGTTAACGGTGTTTCCAGCACTTGGAAACCCACATCTGCAAGACGGGTTTTCAAAGCATCACTCGCTTTGTTCATGATTACAATGCTGTCTACATTCACCGTATTACAAGCGAAGTTGACTGCATCGGCTTCAGCAATTGCGATTCGCTTTTCTGGTGCGACTCGTATTTCAATTAAGCGGTTGGAGTAAGAATCAAAAGCGCCTGGATAGTACAGTAAATAGCCATTTGTTAAGGGACAAAAACAGGTATCCAGGTGATAGAAACGTTCGTCTATGAGTCGTAAAGAGAGAACCTCAATATCCAGCCATTTAGCTAGATAAGGGTGAGAATCTAATTCCGATCGGAAACCGTATCCCGCCCATAACCAGCGTCCTTCCCGATCTAGCAGTGCATCTCCTGCGCCTTCAAAGGGCAAATCTTTGGGAAGTTCATTAACTGTATAACCATTTTCCTCAAACCATTGTTTGAAGTAAGGTTCTTCTCCCTGACGTTCTTTGTGCAAAAAGCGACTGAGGACAACATTATCCCCCAGTACTAAGCCAGCGTTGGCGGTAAAAACCAAATCAGGCCAACCTTTTTGGGGTGTTACTAAATCTACAATGGCGTGTTCTTTAAGAATCTGGTGTAATCCCTGCCACTGTTGCACGGCGCGATCGCGCGATGATTTATGAATGTTCCCTTCCATCCAGGGATTAATCACATAGTCTACATCGTAGTGGTCAGGAGGACACATCAAAAAGCGAATACGGGAAGTCATAAAAATCTTACAACCGTTTTATATGCTACAAGCCCATTTTAGATACAGATTTTTGATTTACTAACTAGAGGCAAAAGGATTCTAGAAGATTAAGGTGTACCGAGTTTTTTCAAAAATCAAATAGGAGTTCTATATTACTGCAAGATGGCAATCAGTGGAGAAGGTTACAAAATGATCCACATACATGGCAGGGAGCGAGAAGCTAAAAAAGACACATTATCGTAAATTCAAGGGTTTAAGACCCTAACCAAAACACTTAGTATTCTTACAAAGTTGGGCGCACGGAAACCGTGACGCACCGCAAAGCTCGCCACGGGGATACTCCCCGGTGGTCACTTTCGCCACTTTGCGCTCAGTTGAGTTGGGGTTTAAATCCCCGACTCCAACTGTCTTTATTTTTGAAGTTATGAGTAATGAGTAAGAAGTAATGGGTATTTTCTCATTACTCATTTAATTGGTAAGCTGTCGTGCATTTTATTTGCACAGCTAGGGCGGGCAAGATGCCCACGCCACAAGAGATTTATTTTTTTGAGGATGCAAATTAAAGTATTTTCAGCTTATGTGCGATCGCTCAGACTACTCATTGACACTCTCAGGTCTGAAGACACTGAGTTTTAGGCTTACTGAGAGATTTATAAGCCTTAACGGACTTTTAGCTACAATCCTACCCGAATCCGTATTTATGGTATCTTTGCATAAAGTTTATCAAATCTTTTTGTTTTTAACACAATTATTTTACATTTAGATCAATTTATACTGTATCATTTCAAGTGAAAATTACATTCGGTATGGTATTTTATTTCCGTAAATCTACAAACTTTCTGATTCTCATTTTTTGTAAATAGGATACCTTTAGCCCAAGTATTTTTATAGAGACAGGACTTACGTAAAAAATAGCCCAAACCTTGAGTTTCCGGTAGGGGGAATTCATTAGTTGCCCCTACTGCGTGTAGTTTTGCGTAAGTCCTAATAGAATTTTGATTCTAAATTAAGTGTTAATCTGAGGTAATTTAATTAGACACTTACTTACTAGCTCACAACTGATATGTTAAATCTAAATATTTAAAGAAGCTACCATAAAAACTGTTTTTAAGTTTTGCTGATATTGTTTTCTAATGTTCCTAATAATTTTCTAAACTGTATGGAAAACCAATCGTTACAGAACTGGAATATTTCTAAGTCTGGGTTACGTTTTTTAATTATCATCCTATTAGTAATAGGTGTATTTTTTCGCTTTGCCAATCTTGATAAAAAAGTGTACTGGGGGGATGAAGCTTTTTCATCATTACGCATATCTGGCTATTTGCAGTCAGAAATGAATAAGCAGTTAAGTGATGGCCGGGTGTTCACTATAGAAGATTTGCATAAATACCAGTATCCTAATGCAGAAAAAGACGCAGGTGACACAATTAAAGGGATTGCTGTAGAGGACTCACAGATTCTGCCCCTATATATTTTAATCACCCGGTTTTGGCTGGAGTGGTTTGGCGATTCTATAGCAGTGGCGAGAAGTTTTTCGGTATTTATTAGTCTGTTTACCTTTCCTCTTCTTTATTTGCTATGTCTAGAATTATTTGAGTCTTCACTAGTAGGGTGGATGGCGATCGCGTTGATAGCCGTTTCACCCATTCATCTCGTGTATGCACAAGAAGTAAGAGCATACAGTTTATGGATAGTAACCATCTTAATGTCGAGCGTAGCACTGTTGCGAGCCATACGCCTGAAAACAAAAGTTAGTTGGGGTATTTATGCAATAACATTATCATTAGGATTTTATACTCATCTATTTTTTACCTTGGTTGCCTTTGGACAAGGAATTTATCTAATAGCAATCGAACGCTTCCGATTGAGTAAAACATCGATTTATTACCTGATTTCATCACTTGCAGGGGTGATGAGTTTTGTACCTTGGATTTGGATTATTATTACCAACCCTCAGCCAGAATCAGTAAGTTGGGCAAACGCCAAACAAACATTCTTTGCATCAGCTATGAGGTGGGCAGGGCTTTATAGTCGTCCATTTCTTGATTTAGGTATTAGTCCTGATGCTCCAGGAATAGTTAAGATCGCCTTAATTCCTTTTATTTTAATTATTTTAACTTTAACTATTTACTCAATTTATTTTCTTTGTCGAAGAACCCCTAAAAAAGTTTGGTTATTTGTCTTAACCTTGATTGGATCGGTAGGGATTCCTCTACTGATAGCAGATTTCATCTTTCAAAAACGATATGCTACTAGTCGATATACACTTTCCTCAGTTTTAGGTATAGAGTTAGCGATTGCTTACCTATTGACGACTAAGATAGCGTCCATTAATACTAAAGCTTGGCAAAACAAACTCTGGTCGCTTGTAACGTTTATGTTGATTATGAGCGGAATTGTATCTTGTATACTCAACTCTCAAGCCCAGATGTGGTGGAACAAATTACCTGAAAAATACGAAGATTTTCCGAAAATTGCTAACATTGTTAGTCAAGGTAATAAACCACTATTAATAAGTAGCACTGACAATATAATGTCGTCAGTACAAGTACTTAGTTATTTGCTAGATCCAAAAGTACAATATCAAATTGTAGGAAAAAATCAGTTACCAAAGATAGCTAATGGCTTTACTGATATATTTTTGTTCTTGGTCGAACCATCTGATTTCTTAAAAGCTGGTGTTGAAAAAGTTTACAACTCAAAGTTACAGCAGATCAATAAGGTTCTATGGAAAGTAACAAAATCCACGTAAACCAAAGGATACATCGCATCTAGCTGTTGGGATTTTTACTTAGTCATTATTAAGTCCCCGTCCGGCTGACGCTCACGGAACGCCTAAATTTGTGTATGGGGATTTATCCAGCAAGAACTGCCTCCTTAACCTCAGCAAAAATCGTCAGTTGGAACTTAAAAATTAACATCAGCTAGCCTAATAAGTGGCATAATTAAAGCCAAAATATACTTTAATTGATATCTACTTAAAGTATATACTGATACTGCCGCCGCTTATGTCATCGCCCCTTGAGCGCCCGCTAAAGTTTGAAATTAGACTCCCATCGTCACATCCTCAGTTACTAGAAGGACTAGATATATGGCTGCGTTTAGGTTTGATATCCGATACCGAAGTTAAGGAGTTATGCCGAGAGTTTCTGGTGTGTACGGTAGCGTTGCGATCGCAACCTGAAACTCAAAAAAAGGTAACTTTTTTAACTGATGAACCCGAAGAGTTACCCTTAGCAGCTTTACAATCTCGTAGCCGTAGACAACCGCAACCAAAAACAGCCGAACCCAGCTTTGTCAGTACAATGTTGCAGTCTTTGGGGGCAGAACTGAGTGTACGCTGGCTACTTTTTCTAGGGGTATTCCTGGTAGTGGTATCCTCCGGGGTACTAGCTGCGAGTCAGTGGGAAAAGTTTCCTGCTTCTGGACAGTATGGAGTTTTATTTGCTTATACTTTGAGTTTTTGGGGGTTAAGCTTTTGGGCGACTAGGCAAAACAACCTCATATTGACGGCTCAAACTCTGCTGATTGCCACCCTTTTGTTAGTCCCAATGAATTTTTGGGCAATGGATAGCTTTAAGTTGTGGCAAAATCCTGTGGATTTGATTGTAGTTGCGATCGCCTGGCCTATCCTCACTGCTATAACTGTCTTACTCTTCAAAAATCGGACTATTTTTCCAAATTTACGTACCGAAAAATTACCTTTAGCCAATATTCTAGGGCTGAGTTATCTGCATTGGGGTTGGCAATTAAGAGGATTCCCCTTAATTGCCGTTTATCTGGCAATGATTGGCACAACTGTCATTACCATTTATCACAATCTTTACCAAAGTCAAGAAGATAGAAGCGATGTCTACGACGGGCTACGCCTACGCAGTAAGTTAAGTATTAGCTTGCCTGCTGCTGTGATTATTTACGCTTTGATAGTGCTGCTAGTGCGGGCAATTTTTGTCGCTAGGGTAGATGTAACGCAATTAGGTTTAGCGATCGGCATTTGCGGCTGGCTAGTAACTTGGTTAGCACAACAGAGGGCAGGGGGCAGGGGAGCAGGGGAGCAGGGGAGCAGGGGAGCAGAGGAAGTAACTGTAATATTCCCCCCATCTCCCTCATCTCCCTCATTTCTCTTCCTTTGGGAAAAACTCGGTAGTATTCTCCTCTTCCTCGGTTGGCTGGTTTCGGTAATAAATTATCCTTGGCAAGCCATAGCTGTCAGTGGTTTGGGTTTGTGGTTTGTGGGAAATCGCTTGTGGCGGTATAGTTTAAAGTTAGACTTCGCTGCGGTTTTCTTGATCGGCTTACAGACGATTTGGCTAGGTTGGCGATTAGTACCTGATAGCTTCCAGAAATTAGCGATCGCAACTAGCACCCAACTCACAAATTCTCAAAATGAACCTTGGGCATTGCTGGCTATAGCTTTATTTCCCTACATAATTTTGATGGTGGCGCTTACAGATAGCCTACACCGCACCGAAAAGCGAGAATTAGCGAAATTTGGCGAACTGCTCACCCTCTTACTTGGAGCTTTTTTAACAACGATCGCTATTGTAAATCCGGTATTGCGATCGCTAAATCTGCTATTTTCTACCATCACTCTGACATTCGTCACTCAACGCCGTTCCCCCTCATCCCTTCCCCTGGTATATCTAACTCACATCATGGGAGTGTTGACATTTTGCTCTACCATTAATTGGCTGGCTCCAACTCTGAGTCAGCAAGTCTGGGCAAGTATATTATTAGCTCTGATGGTTGCAGAATGGCGATTTAGCGTCAAACAAGGACTATGGCGAAGTAGTGCATGGGATATTGGTTTGGCACTAGCCGCCGTTAGTTTTTTCCTATTGTGGATGAATGCAGAATCATCTTGGTATGGTGTCGCTGATAGCAGAGCTTATTGGGGAACCTTATGGCTAGTTACGCCGATAGCTCTCACGGGTGTTGCCAATTGCACAACTACAGAACGTCGCACTACTACCCGTTACTTGAGTATTTTGGCTGTGGGAGTTGCCCAGCTACTGACTTTACAGTTACCAGAAACCAGATTAATCGGTTTGGGGGTAGGTGCGGGGCTTATGTTTGTAAATACGCGCTATTTACGAAACCAAATATCTGCCCTAATTACAGAAGGATTTGCTCTGAGTTTCATCGTGGCATTGCTGTGGATGGGTGTACCTGGTTTACCTCGCCTCATCCTAGCAGGTTGGTTTCTCGTAGGCGCGATCGCAACCCTAAGTTTATGGTTAGCGCGGACAGTTTTGAACCGACGCGGTAACGAATTAGCCCTTATTTATGCAGCCGCCAGTGATAAATGGGCGATCGCATTATGTGGTTTTGAGTTGTTTATTTTGACGCTACACTCAATATTGATTTACTCAGGGTTTCTATCTTCAGGATTTTTGTATATAGCTGCCACTGCAATCACCTTGGCAGCCATTGTTTATCGCAGTTTGCGACAACCGACAAATTTGGCATTTTATGCCATTGGTTGGTCATTGGAATTGTTGACTGCCCAGGTATTGGGATTTGGGGAACACTCAACTGTTAAAATTGCCATTGCAAATATTGCTTTAGGTTTAATCGCTCAACTTTTCGGAGAGTGGTGGCGACGACGATACCAATTAGAAAGGGTTCCTAGCAGTTTTCATATTTTGCCCTTAATTTATGCTGCATTCAGCGTATTCCTACGTTTGAACACCTTCACCGAATGGACTGGTTTGTATTCCTTGGGTGTAGCTTTAATCATCATTGGCGTGGGGCGACGGCGCGAGAACTTTAAACCCCTGCTGTACTTAGGAATAATTGGCGTATCAATTTCTGCTTATGAACTTTTGTTCTATCAAATGTCACAAGCTTCAGGAGGAGCATTAGGTGATGGATTGATTGCCATGTCTGCCCTTGGTGCCAGTATCATGTATGCTTACCGCATTTTGTCGCCTTGGCTTGTCATCTACTTACGACTAACTCCTCAAGAAATAAAAGGAATTGCTCATATTCATTGGGCTTGGAGTAGCTGCTTATTAATGGCTGCCATTCCTCTCCCCATTTCGGTTAACCGTTTAGTGGGATTAGCAACAGGGGTATTTTTGATTCGCTATGCCATCTTTCAGGGAAGAAATTCGCGCACTTCCCCCACTATCTTGAGAGGAATCACAATCGGCGAAATGTGGGTTTACCTTGGCTTATTAGAGGTAGCCGGCATGAGGATTTATTGGCGCGAGACAGCAGTGGGAAAATTTTGGGCTGGGCCATTACTTCCTTGGAACGGTGCGATCGCTTGTGTGGTAGCCTATTTTCTGTACATCCTACCTTGGGAAAGCTGGGGTTGGTCTAAAAAACCTTGGCAGCAAGCCGCCTGCATCATTCCACTGATAATTTTATGGGAAACCAGACTGCAAACTTACCCCATTACCTTAGTACTCGCAGCTGGATTTTACATCTTCCTGGCAAAGATAGGTGAAAACATTCGTTTTACCTATATTAGTGTGGCGTTGATTGATTGGGCACTTTACCGTTGGTTTGATTCCTTACGCCTGACTGATATTTTATGGTATGTAACGCCAATTGGGTTATCACTGCTTTATATTGCTCAAGTAGATACCCAACTGAAGCTACCAGAGTACAAACGATCTCGCCATATTCTGAGATTGCTAGGTAGTGGTTTAATTTGTGGGTGGGCAATTTTATTTAATCAAAATACAGCCTGGATACCTGGAATTTTCAGCCTCATCGCTATTTTTGCCGGATTAGCTTTACGAGTGAGGGCTTTTCTCTACATTGGTACAGCCACTTTTTTAATCACTACAATCTATCAATCCGTAATTTTCAGTTTGCAGTACTCCTTTTTAAAATGGATTGTTGGCTTGCTAGTTGGTATTTTACTGATTTACATCGCCGCCAACTTTGAAACCCGTCGCGCTCAAATAACTACCTTAATTCGTAGCGCCATTGATGAATTTCAATCATGGGAATAAGGGACTGCCAAAAAAAATACTCAACTACTTATTGTGGGGTGGGCATCTTGCCCGCCCTATTGAAGTGGGCGGGCAAGATGCCCACCCCACAAGATGGGATAAATTATTTGTTGGAAGTCCCTAAAGATATAGCATTCCTAAATTATTCGTGAGGATTTATTGACGGCAATTATCGCAATGTCCGCAACGCCAGTTAGCAGCGTCTTTATCAAAACCAAAAGCATTTAACAAGAATTGCCAACGACACTGCTTTGTAGTCAAATATTGATGCATTTGTTTTGCAGCGTGTAATTGCGTCGGTGGCTGATTTCCCGCTTTTTGAGCAATACTGTAATGGAAAGGATCGAGCCAGTTTAACTGTCCATTGCTGTGAAGTAAAGCCAGCGCCGTAGCACCATCAGGAAATTGTCGGGTTACTGCGTTCACTTCTCCCTGTTTTGGTAATTTTTTCACAAGTTGTTGCGCTATTTGTTGTTGCGATCGCATTTGTTCGTGAAAAAACTGCTGTCTTTGCTTATCCTCTGCATCTAACCACCCCGTAGGTTCACTCACCAATGTTAACGCTTCTGCCGGTTTCCCATCCCTTCCAGCCCGGCCGATTTCTTGCACATATTCAGATAGCAGATGTGGCGCATGAAAATGGGCAACCCACCGGACATTACTTTTATTAATCCCCATGCCAAATGCACAAGTACACACCACAAAGGGAATTTCACCACTTAACCAACTTGCCTCCACTGCACGGCGTTCAGTTGCCCCCAATCCCGCATGATAACTAGCTGTGGCATAACCCATCTCTGCTAACCATTCAGCTAAATCCTCACTATCTCTCCTAGTGCGAACATAAACTAATCCCGATTGTTGTGGTCTATTTTGAATAAACTTTAATAATTGTTGTTTCCTACCCCTTGGTGTCCAAGCAATGCGAACACTAGGATGCAAATTAGAACGGTAAGGATTCAAGCGAAAAATCTCTGGTTGCTGTAATTGTAAAACTGTTTGAATAGTCTTTTGGGCTAAAGGATCGGCAGTCGCAGTAAAAGCAGCAATACTGATTTTTGTTCCTAGTGGTTTTGATTTTAGCAATGCCGGACGCACCGCCCCTAATCTGCGATAAGCTGGGCGAAAAGTATCACCCCACTGAACTAAACAATGGGCTTCATCTAAAATTAAGCCATTAATTTGCAATTGTGGTTGACATAATTTTTCCCACACTGGCGCACTTAGCAAAGTTTCTGGCGATAAATAAAGTAATCTTAGCTGTTGACGTTCCAAAGCTTGCAGAGTTGCACGGCGTTGAGATGAAGATAATTCACTATGCAAAAGTGCAGCTTTTTGGTTGCTTTCTCGTAGTTCCTGTACTTGATTTTCCATTAGCGCCACCAAGGGCGAAACTACTAAAGTTAATCCGGTTTGTAGGAGTGCCGGAAGTTGAAAACAAATCGACTTTCCGCCACCTGTGGGCATAATAATCAGCGCATCTTTTTGTGCTAATAAACTGCTGACAATTTCTCCCTGTGGCGGACGAAAATCTTCATAACCCCAAATTTTCTGAAAAGCTGCGCGAACTTCTTGCCAAGATTTTGTTAGAGGCTGATTCATAATCAACAGTAGACGCACCCATATTATTGAATACTGAATATAGCCTCTGTTATCTAGTTAATGGTTCAGTAATTTCATCATCTGACATTACAAACAGGAATTTTAATTACAGCGTATTGCAGGTAAATGTTAGGACTTACGCAAAATATATCTCAAACTCTGATTTCTCCGTGTCCTCTGCGCCTCTGCGGTTCGTTATTCCGTAACTCTTGCATAAGTCCTAAATGTATTAAACTTAAAACTTACGCAGTAGGGGCAATTCATGAATTGCCCCTACTGCGTAGAATGAAGTTGACAAAAATACAACCAAGATTTAACCAAAGATTGAGTTGTGATTGAGCATATCAATCTTCCTCTCCATTTTGTCCCCGACAATGCTACGAATTGTCTCTACTAATTGACTATATGCAAAGTCAGACAAAACAGGTGTTGCACCTTGCAAATGAATTGGTTGATCTAAATCAATCCATGACTTGCAACCCCCGTATTTAGGATAATAAGGAATTTCTCGATCTTGGGGTAGTTTATATGTCCGCAGAAGGAGAATATAAAGGGGTTGGCGTGCTTTCCATTTGAGGCGATCGCTAATAAAATTATCCTTCCAAATATGGAAGGGAAGCAAGGCGTTGACAAGAAATTCGTCACTAACAGGCAAAATATCGGTAATTTCAGCCCAACTACCGATACGAACTGTTTCAGGATGCCAGCCGGATGTTACTGGATAGACGCGATTAGCATACTCCGCTTTCAGCATGAAAGCTTGTTGATGTTCATAAGTAGGATAAAGCAAAATTTCCTTGTGGGCGACTTGGAAATGTCCATTTCGTTCATGGATACCGCCTTTGCGGAGCAACATAATTGTTTTGCCACTTTCCAAGGTATTTACGGCGACTGCCCATTCTTTGAGAGCATGAAAGGTTGTAGTCAATTCCATCAGCATGTAGTGTAACTCTAATTTTATTTCAAGCTAAGACCGATAAAGTGCGAAACTATCCAGGGAAATGAATTAGGAAGTGGTTATGGAAAAGCGATGTCTACGACGGGCTACGCCTACGCTAGGTACTTCTGATGTGCAAATTACACCCATCCTGATGGGAACTTGGCAAGCTGGTAAAAGAATGTGGGTAGGAATTGAGGATGCTGACTCGATTAAAACCATCCGAGCCGCTTATGAAGCTGGTATCACTACAATTGATACTGCTGAAGTTTATGGTGAGGGACACTCTGAGCGAATTGTTGCCGAAGCTTTATCTGATGTACGCTCTCACGTGGAGTATGCCACAAAAGTTTTTGCCAACCATCTAAAGTATCAACAAGTCATTGAAGCTTGCGATCGCTCCTTAACAAATCTGAAAACTGATTACATCGATCTTTACCAAATACATTGGCCCTCTGGTGCTTTCAATAGTGAAATCGTACCTATTGAGGAAACTATGAGCGCTCTAAACCTGCTCAAAGAGCAAGGTAAAATTCGCGCCATTGGCGTTTCCAATTTTTCCTACGCCCAGTTAGCAGAAGCAGCAACTTATGGACGTATTGATAGTTTACAACCACCCTATTCTTTATTCTGGAGGCAGGTAGAACAAGATGCATTCCCTTATTGTATTGAAAACAACATTTCTATCCTTGCTTATTCGCCTTTAGCTCAGGGACTATTAACAGGAAAATTTGGTCTTGGTCATAAATTTGACCCAGCAGATAACCGTGCTAAAAATAAACTGTTTCAAGGCGAAAATTTTGAACATGCTCAAGAAGCATTAGAAAAATTGCGTCCGATAGCCTTTCTTCATAATTGTACCCTTGCTCAGTTAGCTTTGGCCTGGTTAATTGCTCAACCCCAAACAAATGCGATCGCTGGAGCGCGTTATCCCGAACAAGCACTAGACAACGCACTAGCTACTCAAATTAAGCTTTCTGCCGACGAATTAGCAGAAATCGATGTTATTGGACGTATTGTTACCGACCATCTCGACAACAGTCAGATTATGTGGGAATGATGACAATGTAGCTTGGTTATCCATACTTAACTCTGGAAGATCCCCTTAACTCTCTTAAAAAGATAGTCGGGGATCAAATCTCTAGAACTAGATTGCAAAACCTAACAAAACATCAATTTTAGTAAACGAAGGATTGCAACTCACAAATCTAAGTGATAAGTTAAATAGTAGGACACAAAATAGAACTCAACCAAACAAAGAGGGTAAATGGCTTAGTGTCACCTGTCATCAACCCAAGCAAATTTCAGCATATCAATTTATAGCAGTGGTGAAAGCCTAATGTAGAAGGCAAAGCCAAATCCCAAAGCGGAAAAACGCAAGAATGCTGGATTTGTTAGTTTTAAGTCCACCTTAGTTATTAACTTCCAATTACTTAATTCAGTTTAACAATTTGAAACCTGTGAACCCGATAAAACCTGGTCAACCTCCACCAGGTTTTGTGCTTTTTATTGTGATGTAAAAATAAGCCTTATCTTCTTAGACTACGTGGGTCAAGAGCATCTCTTAGTCCATCACCGAGTAAATTGAATGCTAACACTGTGAGGATAATCAGCACAGCCGGCGGCCAGATTAACCAAGGTTGTAACACCAAAATTGAGGCATTGCTAGCCAGAGAAAGCATATTTCCCCAAGAGGGGTCTGGTTGTTGAATTCCCAAGCCGATGAGACTTAATATCGCTTCTGCACCAATAAAGCTGGGAATTGCAAGAGTAGCAGAGATAACTACATAACTAGCCGTTTGCGGCAAAACGTGGCGGAGAATAATATAAAGTGGGTTTCCGCCCATCGCGCGTGCCGCTTGGACAAATTCTCGCTCTTTAATTGATAGTACCTGTCCGCGAATGACCCGTGCTAAACCAGCCCAGCTAATAACCGAAGTAATCACTACAATCAGTAAAAAACGCTGGGTACTGCTTAAACCAGTCGGTAAGACTGCCCCTAAAGTCACCAAAAGATAAATACTAGGGAAAGTCATTAGCACTTCTGCTAAACGCATAATGACGCTATCAGTCACACCGCCGATATAACCGGAAATTCCACCGATGAGCAAACCCAGGGGATAGGTAATGATGATACCAAAAATACCGATAAACATACTGATGCGACCGCCATGCAGCAGGCGGCTGAATTGATCGCGTCCTTGGTCATCAGTACCCAAGATGTTAATTTTTGCGCCAGTTGTTGTGCCAAATAAATGCCAATTTAAAGGAATACCAGGAAAGATTGTAACTTCATCCCACTTAGGAGGTAGTGGCAAACTCATCTGCAACAATCGGTATTCTGGGCCAGAGACAAATAGACGCAAAGGTGAGGGTTTTTTGAAGTCTACAATGAGTTTGCGATCGCCTGTTTCTAAATTTGTGTCTCCCTGAGTCGTGGGATACACATGGGGCCCGATAAACTGCCCTGACTCAGAAACCCAGTGTATCTGAGTTGGTGGCAGCAGTGAACCATTAGGTTGTGAAGCGTAAGGGTCATAAGGAGCCACAAAATCTGCTGCAATTACTGCTATGTAAAAAATTAACAGCAAAATTGCCCCAAATTGTGCCAAAGGATTTTTCTTTAGTCGTCGCCACCAATCCATAGTAGTTAGGAGTTATAAATTATGAGTTATGAGTTCTTAAAGTTTCATCTTAATTCATAACTCATGATCAATAATTCTCAACAGACAAAGATTTTTCGCGTCTCTAGTCCCAAATCTTGTACAGACGCGATTAATCGCGTCTCCCAAATCTCAACTCTTCAATGCTAATTCCTCTAAATAACGCTGCTGTTCTTGCTGTTGTTTTTCGTGTTCTACAACAAATACGTTTGAGTAGAGATTAGCCAGAATTTGTTTGCCCTGTTGTGTCAATGATAGGTAATGCAGTCCTTCTTGGATATAGGGATAGACACCATTCCAGTAAAACTTAGCGTAGTTATTCCGTAAATCGGCAGGGGTATTATAGCCCAAAACTTTATTTACACCAGTTTCTTCAAACTCGTAAAATAATGAAGTAATTTTCTTCAGATAACGCGGATCGCTTAGTTGACCAATCAAATCAGCCGCCCGAACTAACCCAGCAAAGCATTTTGTATCTTGATGATCTTCTGCCGCAGGTACAGGAAAGCGAGTCAATTCAATATTGCTCTTAATTGCCTCAGCATCTATTAACTTGTGACCTCCAAAACGTTCATCAATAAAAAGCTTGGCTCTATCAACATGATACGGCGTGAGACTAGCATCAGAAGCGCCAGGAGCTACAGAAACCATTCTGCCATTTTTACCTGTGGAATATAAACCTGCTGCTTCTTGATCTTGTCGGCAAACTCCCTTAACGTAGCCAATATCATGACTAACCAAAGAAATGATACAATGCAACCAGTCTTCACTGGAAACACCACCCTCTCTGATGTGTTTGCCACGTAAGATTTCTTGCCCCACAAGGGTAACAAGAACAGTGTGTTCAACATTATGATAAAGGGCATCACTATTGGCAATGTTTTCTAAGGCCATGTTACCAGCCCAGGCAATAATGTCCTGATAATCATTTTTGAAGCAGCCATAAGTGCGACGGTAGCCTTCTCGTATTTCATCTACAAAGGCATCAATTAAAATTTCAGTTGCATTGAACATATCGGCTTACTCTGGTAAATACCAATTATTTATTGTTTTGCATTGATTTCAAAATTCCATCATCAGGGCCACCCCGGCTGGAATTATGGAGTTTGCTCCTTTGTAACTCACGTGTAGCTATGAACGCTAGCTTTATCTATGGTTGGATAGCAGGACTTACGCAAAAAATAGCCCAAACTTTGAGTTTCCGGTAGGGGCAATTCATGAATTGCCCCTGCCGCGTGTAGTTTTGCGTAAGTCCTAGATACATGGCTTTCTAATAACACTAAGGCTTTAGAGTAATTATAATTTGCGTAAATTAGGCAATTTCTTAGTCTAATAAAGTACATTTATTGCTCAAGTTTTAATTAAATAAATCTAGATTAGTTCTATCAGTCTTTCATATTTAAGCGTTGGTTGACAGTGATCTAAATGCCTATATTGTGTGACCTAGAGTAGCTAAATAAGATATGATAATTTTTGTATCCTAATATCTATATAAAACTATTAACCATGTAGTCCTAGTAATTACCCTTAGTATCAAAGTTTTAGTATATACTTTCATTGAGCAAAGACATCAGCTATAAAATGCGCCATAGTTAATAGGAAGTAAATAAATTTCAAGTTTTCTTAAGAAAATACTAAAGTTGGTATGTATAAAAAAAGTGGGGGTAACACTCTGTGAGCGATGAAAGTTTTTCAAAAATCGAGGTGGAAGAACCTGTAACCTTTGAAGATGCTAAGTTTTTAAGCAAACCAGAGCAAAAATCAACTAGGGCGTGGTTGAAACCATTATTCTTAGGTACTGGTTTAGGAATTGCGATCGCCTTTGTTGGAATGGGTATATTAAGTCGTCTTCCATCCCGTCAACAAAGCGCAGTGGCGGATAAAAAAGTTAACGCAGCGATGACAGTCACGATCGCCAGGGTAGAAACTAACCGTGTTATCCGTACCCTTAAAACTACTGGAACTGTAGCAGCGAGTGATTTAATTCCGGTACTACCACAGACGAATGGCTTACAAATCAAAAGCATCCCGGAAGATGTTAAAGAAGGGGCTTTTGTCAAAAAAGGTCAAGTTTTGGCAGTGTTAGATGGTTCCATACTACAAAACCAAATTAGCCAAGCTAAGGCAGATGTGGAATCAAAACAAGCAGATGTAGAATCGAAACAAGCAGATTTGGCATCCAAGCAAGCAGATTTGACATCAAATAAAGCTATAGTCCAGCAAAAACAAGCAGATTTAGCTCAAGTTAAGGCAAAGCTAGAAGAAGCAACCAAGAATTATCAACGCTATAAACAATTGGCTGACTCTGGAACCATTAGTAAGCAAGAACTTGATACTCGTTCTTATGCTGTGAAAACTGCTATAGAAGTTGTGAATTTATCCAAAGAAAATCTGCGTAGTGCCGAGGCCAATATCGGCAGCGCTCAGGCTAATATTAATAATGCCCAAGCTATTATCAACAAAGCCAAAGCCGATGTCAAAAGCAGTGTTGCTAAGGTGCAACAACTCCAAACTCAGTTGGGACAAACTGTGGTGCGTGCGCCGGTTGCAGGAGTAATTGCTGAAAAACTGGCCAGAGTTGGTGATGTGACTGGTATACCGCCGCAAACTCAGATGGGAACTGTGATTGGTGGCACACAAAAGCTATTTTCGATTATCCGAGATGAAAAACTAGAACTTCAGGCGAAGGTTCCTGAAATTCAATTAAATCAGGTGAAACTTGGCGCATCTGTGCAAATTACATCAGATGCCGATCAGCGCGTGCGATCGCAGGGACGAGTCAGAGATATCCAACCACAGATAAACGATCAAAGGCGTGAGGCTACAGTAAAGATTGACTTACCGCCAACAACTCTACTAAAACCAGGGATGTTTGCTAATGCTGCAATTACTACCAACTCAGGAATGACGATGGTAGTGCCCCAAAAAGCAGTCCAGTCTCAAGCAGACTCAAGTGTAATTGTCTTCACCTTATCAAGTGGAGATATAGTCCACACCCAGAAAGTAGAGTTAGGAGATCCTGTTAATGGTGACAAAGTAGAAATCAAGAGTGGGTTGCAATTAGGCGATCGCGTCGTAGTTGATGGTGCAGGTTATCTCAAAGATGGCGACAAGGTTCGAGTTGCAAAGTAAAGGGGAATGGGGAATTGGGAATTGGGAATGGTGAGAAATAACTAATGACAAATGACAAATGACAAATGACCAATGACAAAATATAAAATTTCCTGATGTCTTTTAATATCTCAGCTTGGTCGATCAATAAACCTGTTCCGACGATAGTTTTATTTTTAATTTTGACGGTGGTGGGTTGGTTTTCCTTTATATCCTTGGGGATTGATATTAACCCAAATATCGATGTACCAACAGTCTCGATCAAAGTCACTCAACCGGGTGCGGGGCCGGCAGAACTCGAATCTCAAGTGACTAAGAAAGTTGAAGATGCTGTCGCGGGGTTGGGCAATATCGATTTTATGATTTCCACCGTCACCGATGGGAATTCTAAAACGACAATCAATTTTGTTTTAGGGACAGATAGCGATCGCGCCACCAATGATGTCCGCAATGCGATCGCTCAAATTCGCCAAGATTTACCCCAAGAAATCAACGATCCAGTTGTGGAACGTCTAGATTTTGCTGGTGGCCCGGTGATTACTTATGCAGTTAAATCAGATCGGCGTTCTGTAGAAGAATTAAGCAATCTTGTCGATCAAACCATTAGCCGCGCCTTATTAGGAGTTCGTGGTGTCGCCCAAATTAAGCGTGTAGGTGGGGTTGACCGAGAAATTCGTATTAACCTGAATCCAAACCGTTTACAATCTCTAGGTATCACCGCCACCCAAGTAAACGACCAAATTCGCAATTTAAACATTAACTTACCTGGTGGACGGGCCGAAGTCGGCGGTAGCGAACAAAGTATCCGCACATTAGGCAGTGCCGCCAGTGTGGATATATTGAAAACCTACGAAATCCTCTTACCACAAGGGGGTTCTGTACCCTTATCTAGTTTGGGTTCTATAGAAGATAAATTTGGTGATGTCCGCCAATCTGCCACCTTAAATAATCAACCCGTGGTAGCTTTCCAAGTGTTGCGTAGTACTGGCAGCGTTCTGGTGACAGTGGAACAAGGAGTAAAAGCGGCAGTAAAAGAACTAGAAAAAACACTTCCCCCAGATGTCAAGCTGGATTTAATTTTTACTAGAGCCGATGTTGTCCGCCAATCTTACCAAAGCACCATTGATGAATTAATTCAAGCTTCGGTGCTGGCTGTCATCGTTATTTTAGTATTTTTGCGGGATTGGCGGGCAACATTAATTACGGCTGTTGCCTTACCTTTGTCAATAATTCCCACCTTTGCAGTGCAGCAAGCCCTTGGTTACACCCTCAACAACATGACTTTGTTGGCATTAGCGTTGGCGGTGGGCAACTTGGTAGATGATGCCGTTGTGGAAATTGAAAACATGGAACGGCACATGGCTATGGGTAAGTCAGCTTGGAAAGCCGCTTTTGACTCTTCTGACGAAGTAGGGTTAGCGGTAATAGCAAGTTCAGCGACGATTATTGCCGTGTTTCTGCCTGTTGCCTTTATGGGTGGAATTCCGGGGCAGTTTTTCCAACCATTTGGTGTTACCGTTGCCGTTTCCACAATTTTTTCAACTCTTGTCGCACGGATGGTTACGCCGATGATGGGGGCGTATCTTTTACAGGATAAAGAGGGGAGTGGGAAAACAGAGAAAGTAATAAAATTTTTGAATTTCAAATTTACACTTCCAGGTAGTAATAACGGGAGTAGAAAAAATAGAACTGAAAAGCGTCCTGGCTTTCAACCTTATAAATCGCTGCTACAGTGGGCATTACGCCATAGATTGACAACAATGGCGATCGCTTTAGCCTTCTTCATTGCCAGTCTGATGCTGGTTCCTTTGATTCCCAAAGGTTTCGTTGATGATGGCGACTTCGGAATTTCTAACGTATCTATACAACTACCTCCTGGTTCGACACTACAAGACGTTAACAAAGTAGTCACACAAGCAACTGACATCATCCGGCAAAACTCAGTAGTTGAACGTGTACTAGCAACAGAAGAGATCAATTCTGCAACCCTTACCATTAATCTCAAACCCAGAGAAGAACGAAATATTTCCCAAAAACAGTTTGAGGAACAAGTACGCCCTTCCTTTGAACAAATACCAGGAGCTAGAATTAGTTTTCAAAGTCAGTCACCAGGTGACAGTGGCAAAGCTTTATCAATTGTTCTTAGGAGTGAAAATCCCCAAGCATTGAATCAAGCTGCTGATGCTTTAGAAAAGCAGATGCGATCGCTACCCGGATTAGTAGAAGTGTCTTCGACTGCGAGTTTGGTGAAACCAGAGATTTTAGTAATTCCTAACCCGCAACGGGCAGCAGATTTGGGAGTGACAGTACAAGCGATCGCTCGAACTGCTTCCCTTGGTACTATTGGTGACAATGATGCAAACTTGGCAAAATTTAATTTAAGCGATCGCCAAATCCCCATTCGTGTCCAAATCGATCCGAAAGCGCGGGCTGACATCAACACAATTACCAACCTCCAAGTTCCCAGTCAAAATGGCAGATTGATTCCTCTGGTAGCGGTTGCAGACATCCGTTTTGGTAGTGGCCCTGCTACCATCAATCGCTACGATCGCGCCCGTCAAGTTGCCGTAGAAGGCAATTTACAAGGGATTTCTTTGGGAGAGGCTGTAGAAACAATCAACAAACTACCTGTGATGCAAAACTTGCCGCCAGGGGTAGTACAGCAACCCTCCGGTAGCGCCAAAATTATGCAAGAAATTTTCGGACGCTTTGGTGGTGCATTAGGGCTGGCATTAATGTGTATCTATGCAATTCTGGTGTTGCTGTATAACAACTTTCTTCATCCATTATCGATTATGGCTGCCTTGCCCTTTTGTTTAGGTGGCGCACTGGTAACGTTGATGGTTGCTCAAAAACCTCTGGGACTTTATGCCCTAATTGGTATCATCCTGCTGTTGGGAATTGTCACCAAAAACTCGATTCTGCTAGTTGACTACACAATCATAAATATGCAGCAAGGCAAAACTCAGCGTCAGGCACTCATAGAATCGGGCGTGTCACGTCTGCGTCCAATTATGATGACTTCTCTCGCAACGATCGCAGGGACTCTACCTTTAGCATTAGGAATTGGTGCCGGTTCTGAAGTTCGTCAACCAATGGGAATTGCCATCATGGGCGGTTTTACAACTTCCACCCTGCTAACACTACTGGTAGTACCAGTTATATTTAGTTACATTGACAACTTCCAAACTTGGATTAAGCATAAATTTAGTTATGGATTTGGTAAGAAACCACAGCGCCCATAATTATTGTAGAGACGGCGATTTATCGCGTCTTCCGCCTCGTACCCAATTTGTGCGATCGCATTTATCAGTGGGAATCATCACAATAACTAAGCAGTCTTAAAAAATCGAATGATTTCGCGGACATGATCGAGAAATTGCCCGTCAGTGGAAAGCTGTGCGATCGCAGTTCGGGCTTCTCTTGCCAAACGTTCATGTTCAGTTTGATTTGTCGCCCGTAATTCTTCAAAATTAGCCGCAATCCGGGCTAAATCTCTGCGAGTCTCCTCAGCAAAGCGTTGTTGAGTTGCGGGTAAGGAATAAGGCTGTTCTGGATTAAGTTGATCTTCCAACGACTGGATTTTTTGTTCCAATATCGAGAAGCGATCGCGCAGTTCAACAATATCTTCACGCGGATACTTCCATTCTTGGCGAATCATTGCTAACCTGGCATATAAATACTCGTAAGCTCGAATCGCTGGACGCAGAATCGTTAATAACAAAGCTGCACCAGAACTTATATATCCCACCGTACTAATACCAGTGACAGCAAGAGTATAAAGACCAACGGCTGAGAACAAGTGTAAAGCAAGGGCAACCCAGAGCGATCGCTTTGCCAACAATGTGACATACTTCACTTGCTTCTCATCGACTGGAATTCCTTTCTCAGTTGATTGTGCTGCTTCTGCTAAGACTTCTTTCGCTTGAAAATGGACATTCCAGGGTACGGTAACAATTACCAACAGCCACCAAAAACTTGCACCACCAATCACCCAATCCAGAAAATTACCAGCAGGAATGTGCAACCATTGGAGTAAGCCAAAAGCTGCTAGCACCACAACCACAATTCCAGCAATGGAACTGATGAAAAAGTTAATATACATCTTGCCCTTTCCCCGATGAAACTATTACCTCGATCATGACTATGACGCAGCAGTTATACGGAAATGGTTGTGATGGTTTTTCTATTTGCACACACAGCTATTGGATGAGATAACTACGCCAAGTTGGTTGAGTATTTTTACTACTTTTTTCTGGAATTAGCGATCGCCAAGTTTTACCTTCTTGCTGAATTTGAAGGTAAATATCAAAGGGTTGTTTTGGTTGTGTCAAGCGCCGTTTTGGTAGCTTGAGAATCAAATCGTAGGTTCCCCGAACGCGGAAAGCTGGTAAATTTTCAATAGTTAGGGGTTGTTCCTGGGTAATTGATAGCCCCTTGATTTCAAATCCTTGAAAATCTAGATCCAATTGTTGGCTAAGTTTTTGTTGAGTTTGCTCTAGCCCAAGTGCGATCGCTTTTTGCACTAACTCGCTAGTCGGTAGCAGTCCAATACTGCCACAAGCTGTAACTAGCACTAGCAATATTGCTGTCAAAACTAACCGCACTATGTTATTCACTGCCTAATCTGCTACTTTCTTCCTTATCAGTTTAACCATACACCGTAGCTTCACAAGGGGGGTAAATATATGGCAGCTTCACAAAGAAAGAAGTGGTTAGTGTAGGCGTAGCCCTCTGTAGGCATTGCAATCTGTTTCAGTATGAGACTCAGATAGATGCACTGCAACGATTGCACCTTACTATAATTAATTATCCGAACTTGATATTATTCCCACTCCAAAATCCCAAATTATGAGGATGCAAACAGATGCCGTGGTTTGTAAAAATTGAAGAGGGCAAAGTTGATAAACCTACCTTTGACCAATATGTACCTGCTCATAAAGCCTACATCCAGGACTTGATTGCAAAAGGACATAAAGCCCGAACAGGTTATTGGGCAGAGCAAAGAGGGGGGATGTTGCTGTTTGAGGCAACATCAAAGGAAGAAGCAGAAGCAATTGTCGCTGATGATCCCTTGGTACAACACGGCTGCGTCAACTATCAGCTTTACGAATGGCGAATTGTTATGGAATAACACACACTTACTGGTTTTTCATGTTATTCTTTTAGAAGACCTGGATCTATGCGATCGCAACACCCAAATCTTGTCAGAACCGGAAGGTAGCAGCAACACGGGAGGCTTGTGATAGGCGTAGTCTCCGGGTCGCCCTATTTTTAGGAGCGGTCAGCAACAATGGCTGGTTTTGGAGATATTGTTCAAAAAGCTTTTTACCTCGGTGTTGGACTAGCTTCTTACGCAGGTGAGAAAGCAGGGGGAAAATTAGCCCAAGTGCGATCGCAAGTCCAAAAACTGGCAGATGAAATGGTGGCGAAGGGCGAAATGAACACAGAAGAAGCCCGCCGCTTCGTTGAAGATATGATGAAGCAAGCCCAACAAGCTCAAGCATCTACTGAAACCTCGGAAAAAACACCCCCTTCTGAACCTCGTCGCATTGAGATTTTAGAGGAAGATGAAGAACCAACGGTGAAAGAGGAATCATCTGGTGAGAATGTCGATAAATTGCGCCAAGAAGTTATAGACTTGCAAAACGAGTTAAAACGATTGCAACGCGATCGATAAAAAGTATTTTTTGATTGAGATAATCAGAAGAAGTGGCACTTTAGCATGGCACTTCGTATAGAAACTTGATAAGATACATTGCCTAGTGTGTATTCTAGTGCTTTGACCCAGATAACACAAAGCGTCCTGTTTATAGCCTGCAAAGGTGTCAAGTTTATGGAACAGTGGCAAAAAGATTTAGCAGAAATCGTTGAAACAGTGGCTGATGAAGTAGAGCGTTTGTTCCTGGGAATGAGTGAAATGGTGGACGCTTTTTTTGAGCTAACCGAAGAAATCACTGAGCAAGTTCCTAACATTGTTACTGAAGTCGATCAGTATTTACAGGATTTTGCTGAACCAATATTTGAGGCTTACTGGGAACTGGAAGACATGTCGGCAGATGTAGATCCAGGTTTTCCTTATTCAGTTGAACCTACGGCTGAGAAAAATCCTGCTTGCATTGGTTGTACTCACTATCATGGTCAAGTTTATAGTGGTAATTTGTTAGTTTGTGCCATGCATCCCCACGGTTGTGAAGACGAGAATTGTCCAGACTGGGAGAAGGAAGAATATTGAATGGGGAATGGGGAATGGGGAATAAAATTACTAAAAGGATGTAAAGATAAGTACAATAACTAATGACAAATGACACATGACAACTGACAAATTAGCTGAAAGTGTATCCCCAACGAGCGAAGAAATGAAGTATGGCGAACGCGACATTGCAGAAGGTAAATTAATTACCTTTCCGAATCCGCGTGTTGGGAGACGATATGATATTAGTATTACTTTGCCGGAATTTACTTGTAAATGTCCATTTTCTGGCTATCCTGACTTTGCGACAATTTACGTTTCCTATATTCCTGACGAACGGGTAGTGGAATTGAAGGGGCTTAAGCTTTACATTAACAGTTACCGCGATCGCTATATTTCCCACGAAGAATCTGCAAATCAAATTTTGGATGATTTTGTGGCTGCTTGCGATCCTTTAGAAGTGACTGTCAAAGCAGATTTCACGCCTCGCGGTAATGTACATACTGTAGTTGAAGTGCGGCATCAGAAGTAGCTTAAAAGGGCGGTTATAAACGGCGAATACACAGGCAAAACCCACCTCCGTGTGTTAGATGCGATCGCGATTTTTTCTAGCCAGGATTTGAATAGCCAAAAAAATAATATAGAAAAACATGGCAACTTTTGTAGGTTATGATACGCTATCTCCTTGAGAAGTGTCGAGGAACCGAAAATGACTAAGCTGCGCGTGGGATTGCTGTTTGGCGGTCGTTCGGGAGAACATGAAGTTTCAATTAAATCAGCACGGGCGATCGCTAAAGCTTTAAATGCAGAGGAAAATGCTAATAAGTACGAAATACTCCCTTTTTACATTCAAAAAGATGGACGCTGGCTAGCGGGAGAAGCGCCCCAAAAGGTTTTAGAAACCGGCAGTCCGCTTCTGGAAGCCGAACAATCAACTTCTGAGGGAAATCTGATATCCAATCCTCAAGCCCAAACCTTCAGCAAGTGGCAATCTCCCTCCCAAGTTGCCCAAGTGGATGTTTGGTTTCCCATTCTCCACGGCCCCAACGGTGAAGACGGGACAATTCAAGGGTTGCTAACTTTGATGCAAGTCCCCTTTGTTGGTTCTGGAGTGTTAGGTTCGGCAATGGGGATGGATAAAATTGCGATGAAAATTGCTTTTGAGCAAGCTGGACTACCACAGGTAAAATACAAAGCGATAACTAGAGCGCAAGTTTGGTCTAATCCTTGCGTATTTCCGAAATTGTGTGATGACATTGAGGCAGCATTAGGTTATCCTGCTTTTGTCAAGCCGGCTAATTTGGGTTCATCAGTGGGTATTGCCAAAGTGCGATCGCGCCAAGAATTAGAAGCCGCCTTAGATAATGCCGCCAGTTACGATCGAAGGCTAGTTGTAGAAGCTGGTGTGGTTGCCAGAGAAGTCGAGTGTGCCGTTTTAGGAAACGATCAACCAAAAGCCTCTGTCGTTGGAGAGATTAGTTATGATAGCGATTTTTATGATTATGAAACTAAGTATACAGAGGGTCGAGCAGATTTACTGATTCCGGCATCGATTCCAGATGCGATCGCTCGTCAAATTCAGGACATGGCTTTGCAAGCCTTTACAGCTGTTGATGCTGCGGGTTTAGCAAGGGTAGATTTCTTCTATGTGGAAGCGACAAAAGAAGTTTTTATTAACGAAATCAATACCTTACCAGGCTTTACTGCAACGAGTATGTATCCCCAACTCTGGGCCCATAGTGGAGTCTCTTTTCCTGAATTGGTAGATCAATTAATTCAACTCGCTCTAGAAAGGTATTCTCCTAACTGACAGAAAAAATAAGCGAACTGATTTCAGAACATTACGGTAAGAAGTCACAATAAATACACAATTTTGACAAAAGTTAGTCGGATTTGGTAGCTTATGTTTTACAAAAAAGCTACTGAAATCTGAAATTTTGTTACGGATACCTGATGCTTGACTCCTCCAGTACAATTTATTGACTAGAGGGGTACAAATCTGAAAGTAATCATGGAAAAAAGTCAGAGTGTACAGCGCGAGCCAACCCAACTCAGAAGGGCTACTCCACAGCTGACAAAGAAGAAATCGAGATTGAAACAAAGCTCGAATGTTCTGATCTATCTGGTTGCACATCATCCTTGGCTATTGTTAACCGGGTGTTTAGCCATGTTTTTAGGAGGTGGTGCTTTTGCCCTGTATAGCTTAGGTAATGCTGGACAGGTAGCACAAGAAGAACCAGAAACAATCCCTGTTATTGTTGAAGAACCAATTAGTGTGCCCTCTGAGAATAGTAATCCTACGCCTTTATGGTTAGTGGCTGCGATCGTCCTCAGTTGTGGTGGTGGTTCCTTGCTCATTTTCAAAATGCTCAACTGGAAAACGCAACCACAAAAAGTCCAAAAACAAGTTAACCGCCATCAAGCACGCTTGGCACAAAGCAATTACCAAAAATTGGAACCACGCCCTCCCAAGAACCAGCCAATTTTTGTGCCACAGGCTCAATTGATGCCGATGATGCAGATGCAACCCAAAGCAAAACATTTGGTGACGGTTCTGCCAGCAGAACACAAGCACCACTTGGATACGCGCACAGACTCTCTGGCAGACTTGATGGATCTTCGTAAAGATAGTTCATTGTCTGCAATTTTACGCCAGTATTAAATTTTTTGTAAAGCAAAAACCTTTCAAAATAATACTTTTTGCAAATTAGGGCACGGTTATACCGTGCCTTTTTTATTTGGAAGTCCCTTATCGGTTCACAATACTTTGACAATTGATGCAATCGGTTGCCAAAGTATTGTAAAGTTAATTATGCAGTAAAATGCATTATTCTGGCCTATTTAGCTAGACGAGTCATTTCAAACAATTGCTGGGCATTGCTTCCTAAAAAAGCATCGAAAAGTACCTGCTTTCCAGATTCCACTTCTACTAGATAACGCTGGGCAATTTCATAATAAGCGTAAGTCCAAGGGATCTGAATTTCTGCGTCACTGTTATCATCTAATACTGTCACCATTTCTGTTACTGCTTGAGTTGCAGTTTGCCGCAAACCACAAGCAATATTACCCTCTATCTCTGCTTTCATTGGTACACCCAGATTAGTCAAACCATTAGCGGTAGTATCAATATCTGGATATTCTGCGCTGTTCTGTCTGTTGACGTAGCCCGTAAAGTGGTTGACAGCATATCCGTGCAGTAACACCCAAGCCCCATACTGAGTAACCTGATTCACTTCTTCGACAACAGAACGTTGGGGAGGTAGCCAAGGACGATTAAAGACTTGCTGGAGTTGTTTGGCGATGGTTTCAATATTCGCGTCTTTTTGTAGAAGAGTAAGAGGTAAGGTTAGTTTCTCTGGGATTGCAGATACTGTTTTAGAGATGAGTTGGGCAATATTAGTAGGCAATTCATCAACAATTAATTCGCTGATAAAGAGTTTGGGTAAGTTAAATTCCTCTTGCTGCGGATGATGATAATGACGAGCATAGAGATGAGTTTGAGAAAAATTATACTCTCCAGCCGCCACATAACCTAAAGCTTCTGCAAGTTGTGCGAGATGGTCAATTCCTAAGTTAACTTCACCCTGCGGACTATCTACTAATAAACGCAAAGACCGAAAGGCGATGTGGTCGTTTGCAACAGTTCCACCCACAGCAGTAATCATTTGCTGGTAGGTACTAGCATAATTTACTCTGGTGATGTAATCTTGCCAAAGTAATTTCCATAAATTAAGGGCTATGTCGGGTTTCATAAAGTGTTGGGAGTTGGGCATAGGGCATGGGGCATTGGGCATTGGGCATTGGACATTGGGCATTGGTTATTAATTCTCTTCCCTCACCGAACAAGGCAAAAATAAAAAGTAAAAAGTAAAAAGAAAGAGGAATAAAATCGGTTTGAAGCCCCGGAATTTATTTATGGAAAAGGAAATAAAGATTTGTTTCGTTAGCGTAGCGGCACGAAGTGCGACACGACATGCTGTGAAACAAGGCATCCGTACAAGGCAAAAGTAAAAAGTAGAAAGGCAAAAGAAATATTGAATTTATCTTTCTTTTTACTTTTATCTTTTTACTTGTTTATGCATCCTTTTTAAATCCCCTAGATTTATTTATGGGGATTATCTTTTTACTTTTTAATCTCATCTTTTAAGAACTTAAAATTTCGCTAATAATCTGAAGGGCTATCTGAATTTGGTCGCTGTCGATAACTAGAGGGGGACAGAAACGAATTGCTGCTTTACCGCAACCTAGTAATAATAAACCGCGTAAAAATGCTTCTTGGATAATGCGATCGCGTAATTCACGATCTAGATTACCTTGTTGATCTAATAAATCCACCGCAACCATCAAACCTTTACCTCGTGGTAACGATACTCTGGGAAATTTTTGATGCAACTGGGTAAGACTAGCTTGTAAGAATTCTCCCATCTGGGTAGCATTAGCCATCAAACCACTTTCTAGCAGTCGCAGTGTGGCAATACCGGCAGCACAAGCAACGGGATTACCGCCAAATGTGGTAGCGTGAGAACCTGGAGGCCATGTCATTAACTCTGGTCTGGCAAGTATCGCTCCTAATGGTAGACCACTGGCGATACCTTTAGCAGTGGTAATAATATCAGGCATCACACCCCAATGCTCGATCGCAAATAAGCGACCAGTCCGCCCCATTCCCGCTTGTACTTCATCCACTACCATCAGAATACCGTGGCGATCGCAAATCTCCCGAATCCGTTTTAAAAAACCATCCTCTGGTACGATATATCCACCCTCTCCCTGAATCGGCTCAACTACGATCGCAGCTACTTCTTGCGGTGGTAAAATTGTCCCAAATAACTGTTGTTCTAAATAATCTAAGCTGGCGTGAGTGCCGTAGGGAATATGAGTTACCCCAGGAACTAAAGGGCCAAAATTCTCTCGCTGCACTGCTTTGGAACCCGTGAGAGACATTGCGCCATAAGTGCGTCCGTGAAATGCACCTAAGAAAGCCACAATTAGCGATCGCTTAGTGTAATATCGAGCTAGTTTAATCGCTCCTTCGTTAGATTCTGCCCCGGAATTGGTGAAAAATATTTTTGCCGGAAATGCATTGTTACTCTGTGGTTGAGGAAAAGGGGCGCGAATCGCTAATTGTTCGGCTAATTCCACCATCGGTTCATAATAAAAATCTGTCCCTGACATGTGCAGCAGCCGCGCCGACTGTTCTTTAATCGCTTTGACTACTTCCGGGTGGGCGTGTCCGGTGGCAGTAACGGCTATACCTGCGGTCATATCCAGAAATACATTGCCATCCACATCTTCTACCATACAGCCCTGACCGCGAGATACAACTAACGGGTAATCGCGGGTATAAGAAGGAGAAGTGACGGCGCGATCGCGTTGTACAATCGCTTGAGCGCGAGGCCCAGGTAAGGAAGTTATTAAATTGGGTATACGAGGTAAATTTAATTTAATAGGGATACTTAACATTATTTTTTCTATTTTTTAAAGATTACTGATGATTAAACGCTAAAGATTGATTTCCGACAGTAGCATTTGATGCTATTGATGTAGAAATTACGCATTTAACGACAAGCTTCATAGTAAAGATTTTTGTATTTTGTAAGACTTTGCGAGTTTTCATAACACAACTTCAGAGAAGATACAAGTTTTGTTATCTTTGCGCTACACCGATTCGCTCTAAGCGCAGGAATTACTAGAAACTGATGTGGTATTTAACACATCAGTTTATTCATTTGGTTTTTTTTATTCCTCGTACTCCCTACGGTCTTTATCTATTCGGTATTTTTCTATTTGCAAGTTCCTACAGTCCAGTGGTAAAGTCTGGGTTCTATCAATCTGAACACCTTGAAGTTGTTGAGGATTTAAACCCAGAACCTGTAATGTAGTTGGAGCAATTTGGGTGGTAGAAACGGTTTGAGTGATAGTTGTACCTTGGAAATTACGGGAAAATCCAGTGCTACCGACAATTAGGGCTACGTGGGTGTCAGCATCAGTAAATCCACCATGCTCTGCACGCTTCTTGGTAGCATTACCAAAGAAATAGCCAGTTTTGAGTGGAACAATAATGTCAGGGGTGCGATCGCTTGTCCTTGGATCTCCCAATCCGGCATTGATGATGCTCTGACCATACAATACCTTTCCCTGAGCAGCTGCATCCTCAGTTGAAAATAAAGTATTTCCTGTAGGATCGCTTACTTGATCAGCAGCAGTATCAAATGAGTAATTTTTGGATTTCAGCAAGGCTACTGCTTTTCGGACATCAGATGGATTTTTCAAAAAGATCAGCGATGAAGTATCTTGACCTACCTCAGAAGCAATCTGGATGCCGTTTTTTACTAACAGAGCAGCAAAAGCAGTCAGGTTTCCATCGCCACCAGCAACGCCAGTAACACTATCAAACGTACTACTCAAACCAACAGTCGGATCTTGAACAGGATTTTGCCCGTGCTTGGCGGTTAAAATCACCAAAGTTGAACTGTCTAATCTTTTCTTTTTCAGTTCATTCAAAATCAGACCGATGCTCGCATCAGTATGGGCTACTGCACTTACCAGATCAGGACGGGCATTACCGTTAAAGTCAATCCCGCCACCATTAAATTGAGAGGCAGTCTCTTTCTCGCCGACGCTCACAGCTTGGAAATTCAAGCCAAAAATTGCCGGAGTACCTACTTTTATCGTACCAGAATCGTTCAATCCATCAATCTCGTTTAATATCTGCTTAACCTTGAGATCGTCGTAGGCTGAGGTTGTTGCTACACTTGTGAACTGGTTGGCGCTAAAACCAGCAGGTGGAGTTTTAAACAGAGCCGGATTACCCTTTGTCCCATCATTAAAGAAAGTAGACGTGATTTGAGAATTGGTGTTGGAGTAAGGAGTACCTGTTGATTGATCGACTAAAGCCCCAAGGGTGCTTGGGAGAAGTCCTGGCTTAGTTGGATCAATTGCCACTGCCGCGTTAATTTCTAGTGAAGAGTAATCACTAATGCTACCGACTTGACCCGTTGCGAAATTAAACTTCGTTGGGTCTTGTGTATTTCCAGCGAGGATGGTGTAAGCTGCGGGATGCTTGTCAGACCAAGCAGTACGTAGTCCAGCCGCACTAGCTACGTCAAAAATGGTATTTACTTTCAGGTACTGGTTGGGGTAAACAGGGTTGCCATTGCTATCAACTGGCAATTGGGTTTGATCAAATCCCTGACCGCCATCTAAGGTACCACCCTTACCATTATTCCAAGATGCATCAACGTTTTCAGCAAATTCTATGACAGTACCGGGTTTGGCAGTGCCTGCGGTGATTTGGGCAGCAGTAGTGCCTGGGGCATACAAGGCGCGACTGTAGGATTTATCATAAAATACCCCTGTCGTGCCGGGGTTAGCACCAGTGATATAGTTTAGCTCCCCAGGAAAGGAATCTGATGGTGCAGAAGCAAAAGCATTGGTGTATGTTACACCAACTCTCTGCAAACGCTTGATATTTTTCAAAGAAGATTGCAGATTAGAAACTGATAGATCCGAGTTGTGCAATCCATCAATCGAAATAATCAGAACATGACTAAAGCGGGCAGTTGTATTTCCGGGACTGATTGCTTGGACACCAGGAATCAGGGTGTTGCTAACAATCGTCGCGGTTAACACCCCAGAAAGCGTTTTCTTCATTGTGTGTAACTAAATTGGAAAAATGGCTTATGATTTCAAAAACCTGTAAAAACCCGGAATTCAAGGGCTACTTCTTTTGCCAATGGCTCTCGCCAAGCATTAAAGACTCCCAGAATCACCCCACTGAGAGCATTGAAGAGATAGAAGCGAAATCCATTCACAGGTATTGATTACAAATATGCACGATAGGAAATGCTTACAGTGGGTCTTACGTGATTTTGCCGATTATTCGGAAGCATGAGTTTGATTAAATCAATAACAGCGTAAGCAACGCAAGTAGATTGAATCTTGCTTCACCAAATCTTTATAATCACTTCTGATGTCGCAAAAATAAATTCAGAAGGATTTTACCCCGTTTGAGCAATCACACAGATTATCAATAATTGTTAATTCTTATTTTTACAAGGCTTTCCGAGTTAGGGAATTTCAACTTTAGGTAATAATTTTCTGCATAGTTTTTTTAAGTATTAGTAAAGTTAAGGTTTTATTAATGTTTAAATAATCTGATAATGCAATCAAAAATGGCGTTGTTGTACGAATAGGAAAAACGTCAAGATTATCAATACCTCAGCCAATTTCGGAGGGTTCAATGCCTGTAGAAACGGGATGAATACGTCCTAAAGAAGTAAGCTTGGCAAAATTCCTGATCAAGCTAGTTTAAAAACTGAGATTGTAGCTTGGGAAAAACGCAGAAATAATTTGTCACGCACTGTTGATTGGCAATTTACTACCGTAGATGCACGAATCACATTGAAGCGCCTTTATCCCTAAATTCTTTCTTGACAGACTAGTACTAGGATGGTGCGTTAGCCTTCGGCATAACACACCCTACAAAATGGGGTTTGGGGTAATTAAATTATTTGTGTGTACACCGTAGTGGCGTGTCAAGCTTAAAATAGTGCATTAGATTTCTAGTTTATTCATTGCTAAAGAGTAATTATAAAAATTTTCTATTGCACCAATTTAGGCTTGTCACGCCAGTAGGATGCAGAGAGAGGAAAGAGGAATAATTCTGATACAAAATTTTCAAATTATTAAGTTTAGGTATTGATAAGTTTTCAGTTCTACTTTTCCTTAACCCTCTGTGTCTTCTCTACTTCTAACTAAATTGCTGGGCATAAAACCGCGCGTAGCGATGTTGTAGGGCTAATAATTCTTCATGGGTTCCCGATTCGACAATTTGTCCCTGTTCGAGAACTAAAATCCGATCGCACCTTCTCACGGTTGATAAACGATGGGCAATAATAAATACTGTGCGTTTTTGCATTAGTCTTTCTAGCGCTTCCTGTACCAGTGCTTCTGATTCGGAATCTAATGCTGATGTCGCCTCGTCAAGAATCAAGATTTGGGGATTGAGGAGAACAGCACGAGCGATCGCAATTCTTTGTCTTTGTCCTCCTGATAAGTTTACTCCACGTTCGCCCACCCAAGTCTGATAACCATCTGGCAGTTGGCTAATAAACTGATGGGCATTAGCAATTTTCGCCGCCTCTTTCACTACTTCCATGTCAAAAACTTTTTGTCCAAAGGCGATATTTTGGGCAATTGTCCCCGAAAACATGATGGTTTCTTGAGGAACAATCCCAATTTGTCGCCGCAGACTATGCAGTTTCACATCCCGAATATCAACATCGTCAATAAATATTTGACCAACTTCGGGGTCGTAAAAACGGGGGAGAAGGTTGACAAAGGTGGTTTTACCAGCACCAGAAGCACCCACAAGAGCGATCGCTTCACCTGGCGATACCAATAAACTGATATCTTTTAATACGGGTTCACCTGGCTTATAGGCAAAGGAAATATGGCGATATTCTACCTTGCCATTGACTGGAGGCAGAGCGATCGCATTTATCTTTTCGATTACCGTCGGCTGAATTGCCATCAATTCAAAAACGCGGTCAACTGATGCTTCACCCTGCTTAAATTCGTTGTAATTATTAGTAGTATGACCAATAGGATCGATTAACAGCGCCGCCGCCGCCAAATAACTGAAAAAATTCGCCACTGTCAAGTTATTTTGGGAAATTTGCCACGCTCCCACAATCAATAACGATAACGCACTTAAGGCTTCCAGAAATCCCACAATTGGAATTTGAATTGCTTTCAGGCGTTCGGCTGAGTATTTGGCATTGAGACTGCGTTCTGCTTCATAGCCAAAGCGGGCGATTTCGTAATTTTCGGCAGCAAAAGCTTGTACCAACCGGATACCGTTGAAAACTTCCGCGAGGATGGCTGATAAACCCGACACGCGATTTTGACTTTTTAAGGAATACTTGCGTAACCGTTCGCCAAACCAGCCAACTAAAATACCCATCAGGGGCGCAACTATGATTGTTGCTAATGTCAGTTGCCAATTCAGGTAAATCATGTAAATCGGAATTGCCAACAACTGCAAAATGCAGGGGATAAAGTCGTGAAATCCTTTATTTACCACTTCGCCAACCCGGTCAACATCTTCGGTGAGGCGGTAAGATAAATCACCTGCTTTTGCGGTTTCAAAAAAGCTGAGATTTAGCTTTTGAAGATGGGCGTAGACTTGCTGGCGGAGATAAAAAGCAACTCTCAAAGAAGCTTTCGCCATGTACATATCTTGTATAGACTGAAACAAGCCTCTTACAAGAAAGACTAAAGCACAACTACCAGTTATTTGAGCGATCGCTACTACATTACCTTGTGCAAAGGGAATTGCCAATTTCCCGGCAAGATTTATCAATACTAATGTCGCCAGCACATATCCCAAGATCCCAATAAGTCCCTTGGCAATGGTTTTCCACTGGAGGCGGATATAAGGCAGTAGTTGCCAGTAATTAGAACGGGTTTTCAAGCTCGAAAGTCCACAACGATATTTTATCCTTTGTTTGACGCTAGCAGTTTTTGGTGAGTTTCTGAACGGTGAACCAATTAGTTACAAACTGTTTTAGCATTTATCGTAGAGTTTCCCGGTGTTCTTTTATGATTGAAATTGTGGGGCGGGCTACGCCTACGCAAAATCCACAACAAATAAATTACAAATTAACAATTCAGCATCCTGGTGACAGCCAAATGAAAGAGTCAAAATAGAAGACACAGGCTTTATACAAAAAGCCTTGCCTAGATTAATGGAGTTTATTATCAGTGGTATTACAAGTACAAACAAGCACCTACGAAGCTAAAACCCAAGAAATTGCTAAACAACTTCTAGCAGCAACCCAGGAAAATCGTTCGTTTTTGTCTTCCCTACGGGATCAAATGCGCTGGGATGATAAATTACTAGCTTGGGCAATGAGTAATCCTGGCTTGCGGGTGCAACTATTTCGCTTTATAGATACACTACCTGCTTTACACAGTAAATCAGAAATTGCCTCACATTTACAAGAATATTTAGGCGATGAGTCTGTAGAATTACCGGCAGCTTTGAAGGGAATGCTAAATTTTGCTAACCCCGACTCTATGCCCGGACAAGTTGCTGCTACAACCGTTGGTACTGCGGTTGAGACTCTTGCCCATAAATATATTTCTGGGGAAAATATTAAACAAGTCATCAAAACAGTTGAACGACTGCGAAAAGAAAAAATGGCTTTCACCATTGATTTACTTGGTGAAGCGGTGATTACCGAACCCGAAGCGCAGTCTTATCTAGAACGCTATCTAGAATTAATGCAACAATTGGTGGAAGCATCGAAGAATTGGGCAACTATCCCGGCTATTGATGAGGCTGATGGCGAAGCAATCCCAAAAGTTCAGGTTTCTGTTAAATTAACGGCGTTTTATTCCCAATTTGATCCCTTAGATGCTAAGGGTAGTGAAGAGCGAGTTAGCGATCGCATTCGTACTCTTTTACGTCGTGCTAAAGAGTTGGGCGCAGCTGTGCATTTTGATATGGAACAGTATGCTTATAAGGATATAACTCTCAGCATCCTGAAAAAACTCTTACTAGAAGCAGAATTTCGGCAACGCACAGATATTGGCATGACAATTCAAGCATATCTGCGTGATAGTGAGCAAGATGCTAAAAACGTAATTTCTTGGTTGAAAGAACGTGGTTATCCTTTGACAATCCGCTTGGTGAAAGGCGCATATTGGGATCAAGAAACTATCAAGGCAGCCCAGAAGCATTGGCAACAGCCAGTTTATAACGACAAAGCGGCAACTGATGCTAACTTTGAAACCATCACTCAGTTATTGCTAGAAAATCACCAATATGTGTATTCTGCCATTGGTAGCCATAATGTGCGATCGCACTCTCGCGCCATTGCCATAGCTGAAAGTTTAAATGTCCCCCGCCGTCGCTTTGAATTACAAGTCCTCTATGGTATGGGTGATAAAGTTGCAAAAGCTTTGGTTGACAAGGGTTATCGAGTTAGAGTTTACTGTCCCTACGGTGAATTGTTGCCGGGGATGGCGTATTTAATTCGCCGTTTGTTGGAAAATACAGCTAATAGTTCTTTTTTACGCCAAAATCTCGAAAATCGACCAATTGAAGAGTTATTAGCACCGCCAATTGTCAAAGAAGAGAAGAAATCTTTAACTATTGACTCTCATTTCCTTGGTGCTGCTGATACAGATTATGCGGTGGAAGAGATAAGAACGAAAGCGGCGAAAGCTTTCCAAAGGGTTCGTCAACAATTGGGTAAAACTTATTTGCCGTTGATTAATGGGGAATATGTGAATCCGCCGGAATTTGTTGATTCTCTCAACCCTTCTAATTTTAGTGAGGTAGTTGGTAAAGTTGGGTTGATTAGTGTTGAACAAGCTGAACAGGCGATGCAAGCAGCCAAAGCAGCGTTTCCTGGGTGGAGGAAAACACCCGCGAAACAACGCGCTGATATTTTGCGGAAAGCGGGTAATTTGATGGAAGAACGCCGCGCCGAACTTTCAGCTTGGATAGTTTTGGAAGTTGGGAAACCAGTTAAGGAAGCTGATGGAGAGGTTTCGGAAGCGATAGACTTTTGCCGATACTACGCTGATGAGATAGAACGGCTAGATAAAGGTGTCAATTATGACCTAGCTGGAGAAACTAATCGTTATATCTACTATCCACGGGGAATTGTTGTAGTAATTTCTCCCTGGAATTTTCCGCTAGCGATCGCTTGTGGAATGACTGTTGCAGCTTTAGTTTCAGGCAATTGCACTCTCCTTAAACCTGCTGAAACATCTTCTGTAATTACAGCAAAACTCACAGAAATCTTGATAGAAGCTGGTTTTCCCAAAGGTGTATTTCAATACGTACCGGGTAGGGGTTCACAAGTTGGCGCTTATTTGGTAAATCATCCAGATACTCATGTAATTGCTTTTACAGGTTCTCAAGAAGTTGGCTGTCGAATTTACGCAGAAGCGGCAATATTGAAACCTGGGCAAAAGCATCTGAAACGGGTGATTGCTGAAATGGGTGGCAAGAATGCGATTATTGTCGATGAAAGTGCTGATTTAGACCAAGCTGTTGTTGGGGTAGTGCAATCAGCATTTGGTTATAGCGGACAAAAATGTTCTGCTGCTTCTAGGGTGATTGTGCTGGAACCGATTTATGAAGCCTTTGTGCAACGGTTGGTAGAAGCGACAAAATCCTTGAACATTGGGGAAGCAGAGTTACCTAGTACCCAAGTTGGGCCAGTGATTGATGCTAATGCCCGCGATCGCATCCGCGAGTATATTGAGAAGGGTAAGGCAGAAGCACAATTAGCTTTAGAGTTACCAGCACCTGAACAAGGATATTTTATCGGCCCTGTAATTTTTAGTGAAGTCTCACCAAATGCGGTAATTTCCCAGCAAGAAATTTTTGGCCCTGTGCTGGCGGTAATTCGAGTAAAAGATTTCCAGGAAGCCTTAGCAGTCGCCAACGGGACAAACTACGCCTTAACTGGAGGACTTTATTCTAGAACACCTTCGCACATTCAGCAGGCGCAGACAGAATTTGAAGTTGGGAATTTGTACATCAATCGCAATATTACCGGAGCGATCGTTGGGCGGCAACCCTTTGGTGGATTCAAACTTTCTGGAGTGGGTTCTAAAGCCGGAGGCCCTGATTACCTCCTGCAATTCCTAGAACCACGCGCGGTAACAGAAAATATTCAGCGCCAAGGTTTTGCACCAATTGAAGGGGCAGATTAAACTACAAGAGTTAGTAGGGATTATAAACTGAAAAACATTTAAGTCGCATAATCAAATTAAATCAAACTCTTGTGGGGTGGGCATCTTGCCCGCCCAGTTTATGCAAGTTAAATGCGGGGAAGCTTAATCATCTCATTCATCCTCCCCTACTGAGGAGAGGACTGGATTTGGTAGAAAAATAGTGAACTGACTACCCTTTCCCAAAGTCGATGTAAAAGTCACATCTCCACCATGCAAACGTGCTAATTTGCGTGTTAAAGCTAACCCCAAACCAGTGCCTTCATACTGCCGATTTAAGCGACTGTCAAGCTGTTTAAACGGTTGAAATAGAAATTGAAACTGACTTGAGTCTATACCAATTCCAGTATCTGAAACTGTGAAAGTTATTCCTTGCGGTACTTTTTTCACTATTAGGGATACGTTCCCGGCTGGGGTAAATTTAATGGCGTTGATAAGCAGATTGAGTAACATTTGCTTGATGCGCCGCTCATCAACAATACAAATATTCTCTTGTAGATCAATTTTACAGGTGAGTTGTAAACCCTTTTCTGAGGCGCGATCGCGCACTGTCCAGATGGCATAATTACATAAATCTACCACTGGCAAAGGTGACAAGAATAATTCCTCTTTACCTGCTTCTACCTTAGATAAATCAAGAATATCGTTAATCAGTGCCAACAAATGCTCACCACTACTATATATACAACTTACATATTCATTCTGCTTTTCATTGAGAGAGCCAACTATTTCTTGTTGCAGCAACTGTGACAAACCCATAATCGCATTTAGAGGCGTTCGCAGTTCGTGACTCATAGTTGTTAAAAATTCACTTTTTGCCCGACTAGCAGCTTCTGCTGCTTCTTGAGAAGCACGCAGTTTCAACTCTGTTTCCTTGCGTTCAGTAATATCCTCAATCATCGCTAGAAAAAACTCAGGTTCACCATTGCTGTCTGGTATAACAGAAACAGAGATGTGAGTCCAAACTAAACTACCACTTTGGTGTAGGCAGCGTCTTTCCATTTCAATGCGATGCCTTTCCACAAACTGTTCCTGATGTTTGGAGAGTTGGAATCCAAACCTTGAAGTTGTCCCTAGATTTGTACGAATTCCTGACACCAGTTGTTTGTAAAGTTTTAAATCTCCCTTTTCTATCGAAATGTAATCTGTAAAGGTCTTGTCATATAGTTCTTCTCGGTCATATCCTAAAATATCGCATAGTACCGGATTGGCATCGACTATCTTTGCTTTCATATCTATAAGTCCAATACCGATAGAAGAACGCTCAAAAATCGCTCGGAATTGCGCCTCACTTTGTCGCAGTGCTTCCTGCACGATATTTCGCTCGTTTGCTTCTATAGCCAGGGTAACAAAATCTGCAATTGAGCCAGCAAAAGTTTCTTCTTCTAAAGTCCATTGGCGAATATCACCAATGTGTTCGTGACACACAACACCTACTAAACGACCCTCAAGCCAAATCGGTGCATCCAGCACGGATGTGATGCCCAAAACAGAAAGATAAGACTCGGATAATTCTTGGGTTCTTATATCGTTTCTGGCATCATCTACGGCAATGGTGCGTTCCTCTTCTAAAGCCTGGAAATAAGCTGGATAATTTTCTTGTGAAAGCGAGTTACCAAAGCTATGCTCCTTGGTACTTGTATCATATAAATTGATACATTCAATTTTTGAACGTTCTTGATTATATAACCACACCCCAACTCGCTTTACTAAGAGTGTCTGAGCAGCAGTTTCTGCAATCTCTCTTAATACTGCATTGAGATTACCTTGTTGAAATGTCTTGCTTCTGGCCAACCGTACTAGCGTCTGGCTTTGTTTTCGCCGACTATTTTCTCTGATTTGTAAAGCCTTTTGGGACTGCTTTTGCTCTGTAATATCTCTAGCTGACACCACCTGCATTACTTGACCTCAAGAAGAAATAATTTTGCTTTACAGTTCTACGTAAAAAGTAGAAGTATCTTTGTATAACTACAATTACTACATGGTGCTTTTCATAACCGGAAAGTTTATTCTTTACAATCAAATATTTTCATTCTGAATAATGAGTTCTAAACTAGATTTTGCTATAGCAATACTAAATCTTTCCTTTCGGAAAGATGCCGGACTTCTTTGAAAAATAAAGGTTCTGTGACTTTCAAGCCTCATAAATCAAATAGGATTGCTATCATAACTTCTAATACTTCAATTTAGTGATTTTTGCTAGGGGATAATTAGCATTTGAAATAATTTTCTTACTACGTAATTATACCATCAAGCTCGCACAAAATCAAACTTATTCTGACTTGGTTTAACCTCAAGTTCTGGAGTCATCTCACAGATAATAAGTATGACTACCAAAATACTGTTGATTCTCCTAGAGAAAGATACTTAATGATTCAAATTTTGCGAATATTAAGGTAACGCGAGCTTTTATGGAGGTGGAGCGATGACCGATAGTAATGTGAGAATTGTTTCTCTAATTCCCGGTGGAACAGAGATTTTAGCGTCACTAGGTTTAGTTAATGCTATTGTGGGGCGATCGCACGAATGCGATTACCCTCCAGAAATCCTCAATCGCCCCATTTGTACCCAAGCACGTTTAAATTCCGATGCCTCCAGCGGCCAAATTCACAATGATGTGAACAATTTATTGCAATCTGCTCTCAGTATTTACGAAATCAAAACAGATGTTTTAGATCAGTTGCAGCCTACCCACATTCTCACTCAAGACCAGTGCGATGTTTGTGCTGTCAGCTTACACGAAGTTGAAAAGGCAGTTGCTACACTCATTGACAGTAAACCCCAGATTATTTCTTTACAACCCAATATTCTTAAAGATGTTTGGGCTGATATTGAGCGAGTTGGTAATACCTTCAAGGTAGACTCGGTAAAAGTCTTAGAAAATTTAGAAGCTCGTGTAAAAATTTGTCAGCATAGAATCCAAGGACTTTCTTTACACGAACAGCCTACTGTCGCCTGTATTGAGTGGACTGATCCTTTGATGGTCGCTGCTAATTGGATTCCTGAATTAGTTAACTTGGCAGGAGGACATTCTTTATTTTGTTCTACAGGTCAGCCTTCTCCTATCTTGCCGTGGGAAACACTATTAATAACTAATCCAGATGTAATTGTTTTTATGCCTTGTGGCTTTGATTTAAATCGCACTCGCAAAGAAGCGAATTTGTTAACTCAACGTCCAGAGTGGGAAAAACTGCACGCTAACCAAGCTGGTAGGGTGTACATTACTGATGGCAATTCTTATTTTAATCGTCCAGGGCCGAGACTGGTAGATTCTCTAGAAATCTTGGCAGAAATTTTACATCCAGAAATTTTTCAATACGGCTACAAAGGAACTGGTTGGGAAGTTTTGTGAAGAAGAATTCAGGAGTCAGGAGTCAGAATTCAGTATGAATTGGAGTTAGATAGCGTTATAATTCGATCCCTTCATGGATGGAGTATTCTGACTTATTTTATGTAGGACTTACGCAAAACTAAATGCGGTAGGGGCAATTCATGAATTGCCCCTACCTGAGAATAAGCGGTTAGGTTATTTTTTGCGTAAGTCTTGTTATGGTGTTTGTTCAGAATCCGTCGATGGTTCATTGTTAAATAACAGTAGACGTGCAGCGAGGATGGCAAATCCAATAGCAGCGATCGCTTTTAACAAACGTGTAGGTAATAATTCGGCTACTGCTCCCCCTGCTAATGCCCCCAACAGGCTTGTCAACAGCAATGCGCCTGCTGCACCAAAAAATACTGCGCGTGGAGAATTAGAACGCCCTGAAAGTGCGATCGCTGCTAGCTGACTTTTGTCACCCAATTCTGATAAAAAAACTGTGATAAAGCTCAGTCCTAAAAGATGCCAATCCATATTATTAAGGGGGAGTGGGGAGTGGGGGAGATGAGGGAGAATAAATTGTACAGACGCGATGAATCGTGTCTCTAACCTTTAAATACATCCCAAAAGAGCATTAGAGAAATCACTAACAACATCACACCGGCTGATTTTTCTATAGTTTTTGGGCTGAGTCGGCTAGCTATCCAACTACCTAAAAGTACGCCTAATAAGCTGGTGGTTATCAAAGCTGCCGCCGAGCCGACAAATACCACCCAAGGCGAATGAGATTCTGCACTCATTAACAAGGTGGATAACTGAGTCTTATCCCCAATTTCTGCTAGAAAAATGGTTACAAAAGTTGTACCAAAAACTACTAATACTGATTGCTGCTTTTGAGGACTATCGGCAACTACAGGCTGAACTGGCTGGGCGATCGCAGGAGTTAAGTTAAAATCAGTGCTATCTTCCAGTTCTAGCTCGATGTCAGTCTGAGCTATGCCAGAAATCTCCAAAGGTGCAGAGTCAAGTTTCACAAGCGGTAGTTTGGGTTACTAAATTTCTTTCATATTTCTATCATATTCTCAGATTGTTGTAATAAATTGCAACTACATAAGTAGATACAAAAAATTTACTTGCATCCTCCTCACAACCCAATAGCTTTATCGAAGCGTAATATTTCTAAGCTGCGATCGCCGTATACTCCTTCTATTTGCTGGCGACAGCAATCAATAGCAAAATCGTTGACTTCTTCGGGTTCAACCCCATACATATCTTGAAAAACTTCTGATTCGACGCGGCAGAAACGAGGACGATCTGAGTAGATGCGACATTCTCGCGTGGTATGGTCAAAATTAACGCACCATCCCCCTTCGCCTACCATGCTGAGGTAGAGTTCTAGTTCTGGCGGAGAGAGATACTCATCCAAATCTGGACGATCTGCTGGATCGAGATTACAGCAGGCTCCACATTGCTTTATACATTGCCAAGTTGACATTTTTAATTTGGGAATTGGGAATTGGGCATGGGGCATTGGGTATGGGGAATTGGGCATGGGTAAGAAGAATTAATAACCAATGCCCAATTCCCTATTTTACTTTTTTATGTCTTTTCTTATAATTTTGTTAAGTAAATTAAATCCAGTAGACCATAGCCAGATATGATCGATTGCGGGTTTTGTAATTAAGTTATTGAATTTTTTTAAGACAATTGGGAGGAGAAAGGGAAAAATGTTTGACGCTGTATCTGACTTGTTTAACGCTTTTACCAGTATCAATTGGGAAGTTATTTTCCAATTGCTGTCCATAGCGCTAATTGTAATTGCTGGGCCAGTAGTAATCTTTTTGTTGGCATTTCGCAACGGCAACCTATAAGATTTATGAGTGCTGATTGAGAGTTAGGAGTGAGGAATTAAATTTTATTCTCAACTCATAACTCATAAATCAGCACTCATAGTTATAAGTTAACTCCTAACTGATAACGCCTGAAGTGCAGCTTGAATAATAGTGTCATACTGTGGCTGAGAAATATCAACCTCTTTAGCATTTTGACGATTAATGCCTAGTAAACCGATTATATGTCCTGGTTGCATGACTAACACATTGCCTTCAGGGTTTTTAATTCTTAATTCTGCTTCAATACCATTTTTATAGAAACCACAAGTATAGTGTCGTTGATTGTACTCAAAGGTGGTGCTTGATGGAATAGGTGGCGATGCAAAAAATTGTTGAATCTGAATTGGTAATCTGACACCGATTAACTCTAGTTCAATGGTGGTTTTACCGTTAAAATAATTTTCTCGCAGTTTGTAAGCTACATCCACTCGCGGCGGTAAGCGGAAGTAGTCGCCCCAACGCCAAGCGATCGCTTTAATTCTATAATCCTGATTATCAATAGTCTGGGCAATTGTCAGTTTAATGTGACCCTTACCAACGATTTTTTGCTCAACCACTTGAACATTAGGTGTCCAAAAAACTGGATCTGGGTTATCCATACCGCAGGGGTGTAGAGCGTTAAGCTGTTGGTAAAGCTCCTGATTGATCTGATCGAGGTTGACTTCGGCATCAATTTTGAGCAGAGGTTTGAGATGCTGGGGTTCAAGACACTGGTTAGCAAACTCAATCAAACGCGATCGCAACACCTGTAAATTTTCTGCTGGTAGAGAGAATCCCCCGGCGGCTTTGTGTCCGCCAAATTTGCCTAGTAAATCGTGACAATATTCCAAAGCTTCAAATACATTAAACTCTGGAATTGAGCGTGCTGAACCGCGTATATGTTCGTCATCCTCATAAGTACCGATAAACACGGGAACACCGTAGCGTTCCACCAGGCGGGAGGCGACAATCCCAATAACACCGTGATGCCAATTGGGTTGAACAACAATTAATACACGGTCTTGTTGTAGAGATGTAACAAATTCTGCTTCTACATAAGCGATCGCTTCTTGTTCAATTTGCTGACACATCTCCTGGCGAGAAGCGTTGATTTGTTCGCATTGCATTGCCCTTTCCAGCGCCACCCCCATATCATCTGTAGTCAGCAGTTCAATCACAGTTTGGGGATTACCAATTCGACCGATAGCATTAATTCGCGGCCCCAGGCGAAACCCAATATCTTCAGGCTTTAACGATTTTGGATTTTGGATTTTGGATTTTGGATTAGAAATTTCCTCCCCTGCTCCCTCTCCCCTCGCTTGCACGCCACCTACCTGAATTAACGCTTGTATTCCAGCTAAATTAGATTTGGGTAAATGCTGTAACCCGCGCTTTACCCAACGACGATTTACACCAGTTAAGGGGGCTAAATCTGCGATCGTTCCCAGCGTAAACAGTGCTAGCATCGGCTGGATTAAGCCTTTAGTCTCCCCTAGCTGTTGTGCGAGAGACACCGCCAAAATGTAGGCAACACCAACACCAGCAACACCCCGATAAGGTGAAGATTCTGCTATTAGCTTAGGGTTGAGGATAGCATTAGCTGGCGGTAATTTTTGGGGGATATCGTGGTGATCGGTGATAATCACTGCTAAACCAAGTTCTCTAGCTCTGGCGACTGGTTCAAACGCAGAGATGCCATTATCAACAGTGAGAATTAATCCTACACCTTCGCTGTGGAATTCTTCAACTATGCGTTTGTTGATACCGTAACCTTCATGCATCCGGCTAGGAATAGCATAATCTACCAGTGCGCCCAAAGTGCGGAGACTACGCAAAAGTAGAGCAGTGCTGGTCATCCCATCAGCATCGTAGTCACCACAAATAGCAATTTTTGTTTGAGAGGCGATCGCATTTTGCAACAACTCCAAACTAATCGCCAAGTCTGGGAAATCTTCTAAAGGCGAAGGTAAGACTAAAGACTCTGGATTTAAAAATGCTTGTGCCTGTTCTGGTGTTTCGATCCCCCGATTAATCAACAACTGGCTAATAATCGGTGAAACATTAATCAAAGCCGCCAGTTTTTGGGCAAATTCTGGTTTTTGTGGATAAATTTGCCAGCGCTGATTAGGTAAGCACCTGGTAGGTTTTGAGAATTCAGATACAGGTCGGTCTAGCACTAGAACTTTTTAGTTATGAGTGTTGAATTTAAAGTTATTTCTTAACTCATAACTAATAACATTAATTTGCTATCTAAAGCACATTTATTCTACCATCATCCATAATATACAAAGAGCGATCGCCTGGAGAGCGCCAAGTTGGACGAAGTTCCAGCCGCAATGTGCCAAAGTTAGGTTTCGAGACAATTGCTTGTAGTGATAAACCCTTTTCGCTCCAAAATATCAGAGATGTATTTGGCTCCGTACCCTCTATTTGTTCTAAGCTTAATTTCTGCCCTGGACTCAAAGAAATTGCGTCAGTCCCGGAGGGTTTTTGGATTTTAATCAGGTTAGGCGTGCTATTTACAACTTCAACCCGGATATGTTGCCCAGGTGTAAACTGAATTGGGTGTGAACCACACTTAGAAGCACAAGTTCGAGCTAAAGTATTGCTGGGATTATTGATTGATGCTACTAAAACGGTAGCTGCAACTAAAGCAAATGATAGAGGCTTAAACATAATACACAATATAAATACTAGACTGAAATATTACTTCAATTTAGTACTATCAAGCCTCAGTATATTTTCCAGAATTAAGCTAATGCAAAGCAACATCAGATCATCATTCTTGGAAAAGCCAATCTCACGCTCTGAATTCTCTGCAAACAATACATAGGAAAAAGGAACAGATATCAAGAGGGTTTTATATATTTTCTCTTCGCTAGTTCGCAGCACATCGAAAAATGCACCCAGATTACGATCGCCAACCTACCAATCAAAAATCAGTTAGTAATCTCCAATCCTGACATTGCTTCTTTTTGAATTTTCATTTCTATTCCGTGAACAGCAGCACAATGAAAAATATGAGATTCAGTAGTTTCATTAAAGTAAAACCAATCTCCTAATGATTCACCTGCCGTAGTAGTGATTTTGTACAGTTTATTTGGCAATAAAGGAATATGGTTAGACATGATTTAATTTTTTATTGATTTGTAATCTGCCTGTCAATTAACTTTTTAGCTTCAGCTAACGCTACTTCATATCCCCCATACGTTTTACCTACAGGTAAAAGAGGCTGCCCATTTTTTCCAAAACTAAAAGTCCAATATTTCTCCCCAGTCATTTTGTCTTCTGGAGTTTGTTTGATTTGTATTGAATATCCTTTGTATTCAGTAATCTCGTACCTGTTTGTCACTTGAGTATAAATATACTAATGAGCATAGAAACTAAAACTATCATTGGTCAATATAAAAGTCAACTTATACATTAATATTTTTTATATTTTCTTTAGAAAAGCATAAAAGATGAGAACCACACCCCACCCCGGCACACCAACAAGTTTTTTGCAGTGTTGTGATCGCTGTTAACGTAGGGTGTAGGTAGCCCATCACAAAGTTGGACTATCCTAAATACTTAGAACAAACTCTTTACCCGAAGCGTCCACTGATATAGTCTTCAGCTTCTTTAGTTTGAGGAGAACTGAACATTTGCGCCGTAGGATTAAACTCAACTAATTTTCCGCGACGTTTGCCATACTCGTCAATTTCTGTATTGAAGAAAGCTGTGAAATCTGCCACTCTGGAAGCTTGCTGCATATTGTGTGTCACCATAATGATGGTGTATTGCTGCTTGAGTTCTAAGCAGAGTTCTTCTACTTGGCGGCTAGAAATGGGGTCGAGAGCAGAACATGGTTCATCCATCAATAATACATCTGGCTTCATTGCGATCGCACGAGCTATGCAAAGTCGTTGCTGTTGTCCGCCAGATAATGCAGTTCCCTTCTCTTTGAGTTTGTCTTTGACTTCATCCCAGATAGCAGCGCGTCTGAGGGAATCTTCTACCAATTCATCAATGTTACCTTTGTAACCGTTAGAACGCGGGCCAAAGGCAATATTTTCGTATATTGACTTGGGGAAAGGATTCGGTCTTTGAAAAACCATTCCAACTTGGCGGCGTAATTTGACAGAATTTATCTTAGGATCGTAGATGTTGCGATCGCGATAATTAAGTCTACCCTCAACTTTAGCCCCAGGAATTAAATCATTCATTCGGTTGAAGCAGCGTAGTAAAGTACTTTTACCACATCCTGAAGGGCCAATAAAAGCAATAATTTGTTTATTAGGAATCTTTAGATAGACATCTAAAAGTGCCAGAAATCCTCCATAAAAAACCTTCACACCTTCAACATTGAAGACACTCTTCTCTTGATCAATTGTGGCACTATCTGATTGACTTCTATGATTGCTATAAGTCATTTAGCTGTTCTCCTAATATTCGTGAATTTATCCAATTAGATATTTAATTACCTAACGTATTGAGAAGCGTTGCCTGATATAAATTGCTACACCATTTAAAGCTAAAATCAAGACTAACAACGCAATAATTGTGGCTGCTGCTGCACTAGCAAAACCCGGTTCAGGACGAGTGATATAACTATAGATTTGAATGGGTAATGCCATAAATCTCTGAAACAAGCCAGGATCAAAAGTGAGAAAACCCACAGCACCAACAACAATTAAAGAAGCTGCATCACCAATCGCACGGGATACAGAGATAATCACCCCTGTCAAAATACCAGGGACAGCGTATGGTAAAACGTGACTGCTGATAGTTTTCCATTTAGTAACACCTAATCCGTAAGAAGCATTTCTTAGAGAATCTGGGACAGCGCGAATTGCTTCTCTAGCTGTCACAATAATTACTGGTAAAGACAATAAAGATAAAGTCAATGCACCAGAAATCAAAGCGGGGCCAAACCCAAGCAAATAATTGAAAACTCCTAAACCCAGCAATCCATAGACAATAGAAGGTACTCCCGCAAGATTACTGATATTAATCTCAATAATCACTGTCCACCAAGCTTTAGGTGCATACTCTTCTAGATATAAAGCTGCTCCAACACCAATAGGCACAGTCACGAAAATCACAACAAATCCTAAAAGAACGCTGCTGATAATTGCAGGGCGAATACCACCTTGGTCAGGAAAACGAGAAGGAGTATCCGTGAGAAAGCCTGGTGATAAAAATCTACCTAATCCGTCTCGAAAAATATCAAAAAGTAGCAATGCTAGGACAAATAAACCAATCAGCAATCCTAACAAAAAAAGTACTTCAAAAACTTTCCCTAATGTCTCCCTACTCTCAACATTATCGGTAAATTCCGCCGTCGAATCTAGAGAATCATCTTGTTGATAACTTGTAGTCATATCTATATTAGTCGTATTTTTCTTTAAAGCGATTAGCAACCCAATAACTAACAATATTTAAAGCTAGGGTAAGTATAAATAGAACAGCGCCTACAGCATATAATGTCTTGAAATTCAAACTACCACGCGGACTATCTCCACCAGAAATTTGCGCCATGTAAGCTGTCATGGTTTCTACTGATTCCATGAAGTTAACAGTTAATCTTGGTTGTTGTCCGGCGGCGATGAGGACAGTCATTGTTTCACCCACAGCGCGAGAAATACCCAAAATAATCGAGGCGATGATTCCAGAAAGTGCGGCTGGTAGAACTACTTTAAAAATGCTTTCTAGTTTAGTGATACCTAAAGCATAAGATCCCTCTCGCAAAGAAGCTGGAACTGCTTTAATAGCATCTAAGCTGATAGAACCAACAGTAGGAGTAATCATTATCCCCATCATTAACCCTGCACTCAAAGCGTTGAATATTTCCAGAGGCATAAGATTCCGCAACAATGGTGTAAGGAACAACAGCGCAAAGTAACCATATACGACTGTTGGTATTCCTGCCAAAAGTTCCACTGCTGGACGTAAAATTGCCGCCACCTTGGGTTGAGCATATTCACTTAAATAAATGGCAGAAGATAAACCTAAAGGAATAGCAACTGCCATAGCAATAGCTGTAGTCAATAAAGTGCCATTAATCAAAGGCCAAACGCCAAAATGTTTATTAGCAAATAGAGGTGTCCATTTAGTATCAAGAAAGAATTGGGCAAAAGAGACTTCTTGGAAAAAGCTGAATGTCTCCTGAAAAATAATTAGGACAATACCAAAGGTAGTCAAAACTGAAACTAAAGCACAAGCAAATAAAATTGCTGCAACAATCTTTTCTGATATATCTTCAGAAGCATTTTTATCCAGTGATTGTCTGGATAATAGATAAGGATCGTCTTGATAATTAGTATTTTGCATAAACAGTTATTTTTCAACTACAACAAGACTACAATGACTCAGACTTTATTTAAATAAAGTTTGTGATTGGTTCACCCGGTTTTGCTTTTTTAAACTTTGTCCCAGTTTCACCAGTAGCAAATTTTCGTTTTACTTTGACATAAGCTTCATCAGGTAGTGCCACATAACCAACACTATCTACCCACTTCCAGGAATTTTCTAGATAAAAATCTACAAATTCTTTGACTGCTGGCTTAGTATCTAATGACTTTTTACTGACATAGATGAAGAGAGGACGAGATAAAGGTGTATAGATATTTTTAATCACATTATCTACTGGAACTGGTTTTTCACACTTTCCTGTAGGACTTTCTACAGCTACTAGATTCAGTTTTTCTTGATTTTGAATATAGTAAGATATCCCTACATAACCTAAAGCTGTCGCATCACCAGACACTCCTTGTACGAGAAGGTTTTGATTTTGAGTGGCAGTGTAGTCTGTACGGCCGTTCTTGGCTTTGCCAGTTACCGCTTGAGTCATATAATCGAATGTTCCCGTATCCGAAGATGGAGCATACAATTTTAGATTTTCGTTAGGAAACTTGGAATTAACTTGATTCCATCTCAAGATTTTACCATCTGATTTTCCGCCCCAAATCTTACCTAGTTCCTTAATAGTTAGACATTTAGCAAAGTTATTTTTGCGGTTAGCAATCACGGCAATACCATCTAAAGCTACAGGCAACTCGACAAATTTAATATTCTTACTTTGACATTTTTTGATTTCTTCATCTCTAATAGTGCGAGAAGCACCAGCAATATCAATATCGCCATTACAAAATTTACTGAAACCACCACCAGTACCACTTGAGGCGACGCTTACTTTCGCTTCAGGTTTGACTTTACCGTATTCTTCTGCAACTGCTAATGAAATAGGAAAACCTACAGCTGCACCATCAATACTTACCTGACTTTTCTTTTCCTCGCTGCTGCTACAAGCAGTGGTACTGCTGGCAACAATCATTAAAAATATGAGGAGAAAGCTATCCTTAAATCTGCTACGAAAGATCATAAATTATGAATTGAGTAAAGTGACTGAGAATTACTTAGACTTGGTTATCTGCTAGTAGATAATCTAGATATCATGCTTTGCTTGCAGCTTGAACTTTGTCAAAAATTGCCCCATCTCCAAAAAACTTTTTCTGGATAATATCCCAGCCACCTAAATCTTGAGATGTGAATAAAGTTTTAATTGGCGGATGTTGTGATGCTACTTCTTGGGTGACAGTGGGGTTAACAGGACGATATTGTAATTTAGCAAATTCTCGTTGAGCTTCTGTAGAGTAAAGAAAATCAACAAATGCTTGTGCAACTTCCCTTGTCCCGTGTTTATCAACGTTTTTATCAACTACAGCTACCGGATTATCTATAGAAATATTGACTTGAGGTACAACATAAGGTAAATTATTCCCATTTTTACCTGCTAAAATTACCTCATTCTCGTAGTTTATTAAGACATCACCCTGATTTTTTTGAAAGAATAAATCGCTAGCTTCACGAGCATCTTTCGTCAGAATAGGAGTATTTTTATAAACTTTGGTGACATAATCTAACGCTGTCGCTTCGTCACCTCCGGTTAGACTAACGGAACCCCAAAAAGCCAAGAATTCCCATATAGCAATACCAGAGGTTTTTGGGTTCGCAGCAATCACTTTCACGCCATCTTTTGCCAAGTCTGCCCAAGTATTGATGCCTTTGGGATTGCCTTCGCGGGTAACGATCGCAGCAACGGATCTACTGACAATACCACTTCTCGGAGCTTTGGTTTCCCAACCCGTTTTAATTAAACCTGCAAGAGCAATTTTGTTGACATCAAGAGGAAGTGCTAAATGTACTATATCTGCTTCTTGTGAACCAGCAATCACAGCCGCAGCTTGAGCTACGGAACCACCATAACTTTGTTCAAATGTCACATTTTGGTTATGTTCTTGCTTCCACTTTTCTATAAATTTAGGAATTATCTGGTCATGAGCCGCTTTAGTGACAGAAAAAGATACAAGTGTCAGCTTAACATCATTTTTGCTTGCTAAACTGCTTCCAGAGCAGGAGGCAACTGTTATACTTAAGAAGGCACTTATTAGAAACAGGCTCACATAGCTTTGCACAGTGTGTCTATTAAACCAATTTCTAATTGTGTGTTGATATGAGAATTGTATGGTCTGCCAAGCTTTCATGGCATAAGATTGCATTCTTTTAATTAGTAATTTGTTTAAATGTGTCGATTGTTGCGACTGGCTCATCAGAATCACCCCTAAATCTACGGTATTTATGCGCGGATACCGTAATTAAAAAGATTATAGGGTATATAGAATAATATTTATCATTTGGATTCAATTTTTTTTTACAAGTAGCAAAAGTAGGCTTTAAACTCTGGGGTCTGCTAAACTCAATAATTTATCGCTAAGAATTGGGAAAAGTCCAAAAAAGTTTCTCTATTTTGTCCAGAAAAGACCTCTCCCTGGTTTTACGTAGTAAAACATGTCCCTCTCCGAGTCGGAGTGACAGTGTACACACAAGTTTTTGGTGAGGCAATTTACGGTTAAGTCTCGGAGCCACGGAGAAACCTCACCCTGATTTTACGTAGTAAAATCTGTCCCTCTCCTTATTAAGGAGAGGGATTAAGGAGAGGACAGGGTGAGATTTTTCTTTTGGGTAATTCGATGACTTGTGTGTACAGTGTAGCCCAGTCGGAGAGGGAGAGAATTAAATTTTAAAGAAGTTCGTCGCACTCCCGTAATATTTAATTCAGGTAGTGGTTGAGGCAATTCTAAAAAATCGATATAATTCGTAAGATTGATATAAGTATCTTCACTAGTTATTATCTCGTCTACTCTACCTGTATTGCTACAGCCAGCTTAGGATAGACTAAAAGTACTTTTTGTAAAAGATGGTAGAAAAAATCACAGCTTTGTTTAATGGCAAAGTGTTCTATCCGGCTGAACCGATCGCACTGCCAATCAATACCCGTGTGCGAATTAGTATCGAAATTTTACCGCCAAGCGAACACGAAACGGTATCATTTCTGCAAACGGCGCGATCGCTAAACTTGGATGGGCCACCTGATTGGTCTACCAATATAGATAAATACTTGTATAGTAAGTAAACTTTCCATGCATTCTGAAGTCTTCCTTGATACATCATTTGCCATTGCTTTATCTGCACCGAGCGATCGCTTGCATGACCGAGCCTTACATCTGGCTAAAATGTTACAAGCGGCAGAAACTCGTTTAGTGACAACACAGGCGGTAATGTTAGAAATTGGCAATGCCTTATCCCAACAACCTTATCGTCAGGCGGCAATCATATTATTAAATTCTCTAGTAGCAGACTCCAAAGTAGAAATTGTCCCCCTCTCCCAGGAACTCTACGAACGTGCTTTCGAGCTATATCGGGAACAAACTGAGAAAGAATGGGGATTTGTGGATTGCGTATCTTTTATTGTCATGCAATATAGCGGAATCACTGAAGCCCTAACTGCTGATGAGCATTTTCAGCAAGCAGGTTTTCGAGCATTACTACGGGAAAATTTGCCTTAAGGATTGGGAATTTGGGAATTGGGCATGGGGCATGGGGCATGGGGCATGGGGCATGGGGCAGGTAGTAGGGAGTAGGGAGTAGGGAGTAGGAGACAAAAGGATACTTGAGTCAGACCCCCTTGTCCCTTCTTCCAATGCCCAATGCCCAATGCCCAATGACCAATGCCCAATGCCCAATTACATATTAAATATTTCGTTACAATCAGCTTGTGCATTAGGCATTCAAGAGTTATCAGCCATGAAATTGATTTCCGATCCACCGATTCCTGTAAAAATTCAAAAAATGAAGGAACGGGTGCGGTGGATGCATCCAAGTTTTGTGCAACGGGGAATTGACCAAACCACTATGGTTATTGACGATGGCAGGGAAGATAGTCCAGAATTTTCCTTTATGGTTATTGGTGATTCTGGTACTCAATCCCATTATCGACACCACCCCCAACGAAAAGTTGCCGAATTGATGCTGACTCACCGCGATGATTGCAGCTTTGTGTTGCACACAGGTGATGTAATCTATGTGGTGGGTTCCCAAGAATTTTATTCAACAAACTTTATTGAGCCTTACCGGGAATTTCTTGTTGGTGGTAATAACCCGAACAGCATTCCTTACGATCGCATGGTGTTTAATCTGCCGTTCTTGCCAGTACCTGGTAATCATGACTACTACGATGTACCCTTGATGTACCGTTTATTTACTGGAACAACATCTTCATTACGTCGCCTGTTCCGCTACAAAGATATCGAGATTGGCTGGCATGGATCGTATCAAGGGAATGCTTATGCACGAGCATTTATGGATTATACCCAAGCGATCGCTTCCCCACAAGAATTAGAACGTCATTTAGATAAACACTATACTGCTAAGACTAATACAGGGCGGTGTTTGCGTTACGAACCTGGACAGTTTACCCGTTTACCCAATCGCTATTACACCTTTCGTTATGGCGGGATTGACTTTTTCGCACTGGATTCTAATACCTTTAATACACCATCACCTTTACCTGCAACTCAAGAGGGGGAAATTTATCGCCAGGAATTGCAAAAGCGTCGCCAGGAAATAGATCGAGAAGAATTGCAGATTTTGAAAATGTGCGATGGACTGAACCCAGATAAACCCACCGAAGCTGAACAACTTGATGAACTTACCGCCAAATTAGATCAAATAGACGAGATCAAAATCGATATTGAAAAACAATTGGCATCTCAGAAAATGCCTGAGATCGATTTTGAACAACTTGAATGGTTGCGAAGCAGACTTATTGAATCTTGGAACACCTCCGAAGTACGCGGACGTGTAATCTTTTTTCACCATCCGCCTTATGTCACTGAGGCTACTAAATGGAATCAGGCACAAACCTTGGCGGTTCGCCACCGCTTGCGCTGGGTGTTTGAACGAGTGGCAGAAACTCTTGGTTCTCTAATTAAAGAACGTCCCATAGTCGATTTGATTTTAAATGGTCACGCTCACTGTTTGGAGCATCTTTGCACAACTGATACCGGATTTGCTGACTCTCACATTAACTGTATTATCTCTGGTGGTAGTGGTCATCGTCCCCGCTATCAACGGCGACAGGGAACTGAATTGATGGAGACTTTTACGGAAATAGCAGATAAGCCTACTCGGAAAGTTGCCGATTCAAAGCTTTTTGTTGGTCGTCATGATTACAATTCTCAGAACCGCCTACCTTACTCATGTGTGCGGATTGATGTTTTGGATGGTAGTCCACCCAAGTTTATCATCAGACCACTGATTGCTGAACGGGTAGAAAATGAGTGGTGTAACCGCGAACTTGAACCATTTATGATTTAACAAAAAACCTCCTGATCTAGCCTTGCACAATTATCTAAATGTGAGTTCGATGAACCTCTCCGAAATAGAGAGGGAGGAGTATGAAAAATTAGGCTTTTTGCTTCCCTCTCCGCATCGGAGAGAGGCTGGGGGAGAGGTCAAAAAAGATTTGTCGAACTCACATTATCTAAAGTCATGGTTATTGCCAGCGTTTATATCCTAATGTTGAATAGAGTTTTGATAATTTCAGATTATGGCAGGACATAGTAAATGGGCAAATATTAAGCGCCAAAAAGCGGTAGTAGATGCAAAAAAGGGAAAAACCTTCACTCAATTATCGCGGGCGATTATTGTTGCCGCTAGAAGCGGCGTACCAGATCCGGCGCTGAATTTTCAACTTCGCACGGCAATTGACAAGGCAAAGGCAGCGAGTATCCCCAATGATAATATTGAACGAGCGATCGCTAAAGGTGCAGGTACTTTTGGGGGTGATAACGCTATTTTTGAAGCGATTCGCTACGAAGGATATGGCCCTGGTGGTGTAGCGATATTAATTGAAGCCCTCACAGATAATCGCAATCGCACTGCTGCTGACTTGCGCGTAGCTTTTAGTAAAAATGGTGGCAATCTTGGTGAAACAGGTTGCGTTAGCTGGATGTTCGATCAAAAAGGCGTTTGTGTAGTACATGCGATTGACGAAGAACGGCTTTTAGAAGCATCTCTTGAAGGTGGCGCTGAGTCTTATGAGATGACTGAAGATGAGATGGCTGAGGTTTTTACTGACATCGGAAATTTAGAAACCCTTAGTCAGACACTCAAAAATCAAGGCTTTAAGGTGACTGATGCAGAATTTCGCTGGATTCCTAGCAATAGTGTAGAAGTTACCGATCCAGATCAGGCGCGATCGCTTTTCAAGTTAATTGATACTCTAGAAGGCTTAGATGACGTGCAAAATGTCACAGCTAACTTTGAAGTAGCAGAAGAATTGATGGTTTTCAGCTTTTCTTAATCAAAATTGACACATATCCGATAGTGAAATAGTGCTTATTAAGATAATGTCGAAAACGTTACATCTAACCTTGAAATGCTAGTAACTCTTATGGCTACGAGTATTTTTTAGCCAAGTATTCCCTGTAATTCCAATATTTTACGGTTGTAAAAATAGACACGAAAGATTCATATCAATTACAAACTTATGACATATACCTACTGGATAGTTAGATTGTTGATTAGTTGATGAGGATTTTCAAGTGAATAAATTCGCTAAAGTTTTGCTTTTGGCTTTAATCTTTGCTGCACCTGCAACCGTTTTTGCATCTCAAGCTCAAGCTAAAACTAGCTCCCATGTTGCTAGCGTAAAATATGGCAAAGTTAAACATCACAGACATTACAAGCATCATACTAAAAATCTAGCTCCTAAAACTCATAAATAGTTCCTATTATGTGCAAAAGTCTCTAGTAGCTATGTAATTAAGCTTAGTATTGGTTTCTCTGAAAAAACAATTCTATTATTTAACCCCGTTGAAATCCCTACCAATCAACGGGTTTTTTTTTATTGATTTGCTTATGAGTACACGATCCGGTCAAAGTAAAAGTTAAGATTTAATATTAAATCAACAAAAAAAATGGTTCTACCATACCTCTTATGCAAAATGCTGTTCAAGTACCACGAAAGGAACTTTTTGTAGTTCTTTCACTTGGATTGATAAGCATAAAAGAAGTTAGCAGAACCACAAAGACTTGTTACAAACCGTCGTTAATTCCCAATATTTAACTGTTTACGCTTCCGGGTGGAAACAATGCCAAATGCACCCATTGCTAAAAGACCAAGTACAGAAGCTGGTTCAGGAACTGTTTTGAAACCTTCTGGTGGTTTTTCTGCAAAGTAAACTTCATCCAAAAAGTTTCCGATTGTGGGATTACCACCAGCAGCAGATACTGAGTCAAACTGCCAGCGTGTTTTACCGCCAGTGGCAATGGTCGTGCCTTGATATTCTACCCAAGCTGTGTTCCCAGTACTGTATAGTTGGCTGAAGAGAGTATTGTTAGTAGCAAGGTCAATAATAGACAAACGCATCGTATCTACACCTTGACGACCTTCATGGAAAAATCTCCAAAACATGGTTGAACCAGCTGTAGTATCTACATCTTGATATAAGCTAGATACCTGATTAGCATTAAGTTCAGCATATTGATTTGTACCTAATGCTCCAGCATGGAACAGTCTAGGAGTTTGAATTTCAATTTTATTATCTGTAGCTGTAGTCTTCCACCCAGGAATAAGAGATGCGTCTATGGAGTCCCATGACCGATCACTACGAACAACAGTAGCTTCAAAACCACCATTAATTAAGCCTGAAGCGTTAGCTTCTTGTGCATTTCCAACAATACCCAAAGACAGGCCTACAGATCCAATAGTTACCAAAGCCAATTTGTTAATGTTTTTCATGTTCGCCGAGGTATTAGGGGTTTCAGTACCTCTCAAATATAAGTTTCAGTAGCCAATGTTTTGGTAAAGACACAGTGAGAAAACTGTCTTGATTCATAAAATTAGTAGTAGATTTTACAGCACATCCTGAATTCTTTATAAGTAATAGTACTGATGCTCCTTGCTGGCAAAGCGATTCAAGTCATTGGATTTTGGCATAAAAAGTCTGCTTAACTTTCATAATCTTTCCTTGAAGTCAGCAACGAGATTTTTCAATGTTTGCTTTTCTAACTTGCTCAAAGAGGCGCGATCGCGTCAAAATAAGAGTTAAGACGCTGTAACCTAACTTAACAATGACCCTGCTTGAGCAAACTCTTTCCCCTCAACCAACACCGCCAGACTTGCGGGGATATGAATATGATTTGGTAATTGTCGGCGGTGGAATTATTGGGTTAACTCTAGCCTCTGCTTTAAAAGATTCTGGCTTGAGTATCTTGCTGATTGAAGCGAAAGTGGCTTCATCTGCGGTAGCGAAGGGACAAGCCTATGCAGTTCATAAACTTTCGGCGCTAATTTACCAAGGAATTGGAGTTTGGGATAAAATATTGCCTCAAATCGCCAAATATTGCCGAGTTCGTCTTTCTGATGCCGATTATCCCAATGTGGTGGAATTCACTACAGATGATATAAATACAGCAGAGTTGGGTTATGTGGCGGAACACCAAGCGCTGTTGCAGCCTTTGCAAGAGTTTGTCCAAAATTGTCCAAATGTGACTTATCTGTGTCCGGCTGAGGTAGTAAACACGCAGTACCAGCAGGATATAGTAGCGATAGATATTAAAGTTGCCGATCAGTTGCGAACAGTTCGCAGCAAACTACTTATAGCAGCAGATGGGGCGCGATCGCCAATTCGTCAAGCTGCTGGCATCAAAACCTCTGGCTGGAAATATTGGCAGTCTTGCATTGTGGCATTTGTCAAACCAGAAAAACCGCACAATAACACCGCTTACGAAAGATTTTGGTCTAGCGGGCCATTTGCAATTTTACCTTTACCGGGGAACCGTTGCCGCATTGTGTGGACAGCCCCCCATGAAGAAGCAAAAGCTTTATGTGCTTTAGATGATGAGCAATTTTTAAGAGAACTCACCCGTCGTTACGGCGATCAGATGGGGAAATTGGAATTACTAGGCGATCGCTTTGTCTTTCAGGTACAACTCATGCAAAGCGATCGCTATGTTCTCCCCCGACTAGCGTTAATTGGTGATGCGGCACACAATTGTCATCCAGTGGGCGGACAAGGTTTAAATCTGGGGATTCGGGATGCAGCAGCTTTGGCGCAAGTTCTCCAAACAGCGCACCAAGCGGGTAAAGATATTGGCGACATTCAAATTCTTAAAGGTTATGAACGCTGGCGCAAGCTAGAGAATTTAACAATTTTAGGTTTCACCGATTTGTTAGATCGGATGTTTTCTAATAACTTCTTACCTGTGGTGGTAGTTCGTCGCCTGGGTTTATGGTTTTTGCAGCGAGTACCCGTTTTAAAAGTGTTTATGCTGAAGTTGATGATTGGTTTGAAAGGGCGAACTCCAGAATTGGCAAAACGATAAAACAGGAGTCAGAATTCAGAATTCAGCATACTCTAGCTATGAAGGGATAGTTTTAATATCGAACCACAGAGGACGCAGAGGACACAGAGGAATAAGAGTTTTAGAGAGTTCTTGCGTAATTCCTAACCAGCTTGAAAAATCTGGTTTGGGGTGAGATTCAATTCGGGAAAGGTTTGGGAGATAATAATCGCATTATCTCGAAACTTACTTATCTGATATTCGCCATCAACCAAGTTACAAACGGTGATTGTAGGTTGTTTGGGATTACCGATAAAATTACGTCCACCCAAGGCGGCATAATCGACAATCCAGTATTCTGGGATACCCATCTCTTCATACTCGGCATATTTTAAATAGTAATCGTCCCGCCAGTTGGTTGATATAACCTCAATTGCCAAAGGTATTGATGCACCCAAACTTACGATAGATTGTTTTTTCCATAATGGTTCATTTTCCAGATTTGCGCGGTTTAGCACCAACACATCTGGGAAGTAACCAAAATCTTTTTCAGGAGGTCTAACTATAGCTTGGTTGGGCATGAAGTAGGGCAATCCTAGACGTTTGATTTCAACAGAAATTTCGATACCTAGAAATCCTTTAACTTCTTCGTGTTTCCCTTCTGGTTGTGCCATCTCAACAATGTCTCTATTATGCAGTTCATAGCGTAATCGTCGATTTTCGGGTAGCCAATCGACGAATTCCTCAAAGGTTACTAGCTTGGGTATGGCTTTAGTCATAGATGATAGAGAATTACTGAATCATAGAAATATTATCTCTAATTCCGCGATCGCACTGCTTGCAAATTAGCCTAAGCTTTTAGGGTGCGATCGCTGTAGCTGGAAATAAACGCTCACGAATTGGCTGCCCAAAGAATGGAGATATTACTATACGAAGTTTTGTAGGATGCGTTACGCTGGCGCTAACGCATCCTACAAGATTGGGCGATCGCTCCTGAAAGATAATACCAAAGATAGATGCAATAGCATTTAAAATATGTTTTACACTCATTACTGGCAGCATAGGATTGAAAATTAAGATTTTTCTACATAAAATTAATAATCTAAAATTAAAAATTGGTAATAGTGATGGCTAGGAGTGTTAGAGTTTCAAGAAATTCATCGGAAATTTTCAGCGAGTATTCATGCTGAAGAAACTACAGAAAAAGCAAATTTCGATCATTGCAGGTGCGGCACTCTTTGCTTTCTTAGCTGGGGCGATGGTATCAGCACCTCAGATTGGTAAAACCGTTGGGCAATGGCTCAAAGTGGGTAAGAATCAGGCAGAGCAAACATCTGATAGTAGTATTGCCCAATCAGCCGTCTTTCCACTGATATCACAATCTCTGCCAGAACGGGCGGCAAAACTAGCAGAAATAGCAGGGCAATCGCCTTCGCCAGATCGAAATCGCGCTCGTTATCTTTTGGCGAGTGATTACATTGAAAGAACCCAAGCCCAAAAAGCCCTGGCTTTACTCCAAGGACTAGAGAAAGACTATCCGCTCCTCGCGCCCTATATTTTGCTGAAACAGGCGCAGGCAGAGGATATGCTGGGCGAAGACGGCAAAGCTTCGGATCTCAGACAAAAGGTGCTGAAACAGTATCCCAAAGAAGCGGCTACAGTAAAAGCAATATATCTAATTGCCCTACCGAAGCAACAAGAAATAGCGATCGCTCAATTTCCTTCCAACCCCCTGACTTGGGAAATTATTCGTAAACGCTTACAAGAAAATCCCAATCAGCCAAAATTACAATTGATTTTGGCTACTTATGCTTACGATCAACCAGGCATAGTAGGCGTTTTGGATCAGTTAGTAAAACAGCCTGCCCTCAAACCCGAAGACTGGGAACTAATTGGTACAAGCTATTGGGAAAATAGTCAATTTCTGAAAGCGGCGGATGCTTATGCCAAAGCACCCAAAACATCGCGCAATCTCTACCGGACTGCACGGGGCTTACAGGTAGGGGGCAAAGATAAAGAAATAGCGATCGCTACTTATAAACAATTGGTGCAGCAATTTCCCAATACCGAGGAAGCTGGAACTGCACTACTACGATTAGCAGAAAGCGCAAAAACAGGTAAAGATGGTTTACCTTATCTTGACCAGGTAATTAGTAAATTCCCTAAACAAGCAGCTACTGCACTGGTACAAAAAGCCAAAACTCTCCAAACCCTCAAAGATCAAAAGTCAGCTAGCGCGGCGTGGCAATTACTCATAGCCAAATACGCCAATTCAGATGAAGCGGCAGAGTATCGTTGGAAAATCGCCCAAGATAAAGCGAAAGTCAAAGATTACGTCGGTGCTTGGCAATGGGCAGAGCCAATTGTCACCAACAATCCCAATAGTATTTTGGCTCCCAGAGCAGGCTTTTGGGTAGGTAAATGGGCAGCTTCGCTAGGCAAACAGCAGGAATCTCAAACTGCTTATCAATATGTGGTTAGCCAGTTTCCCTACTCTTACTATGCATGGCGAGCGGCAACTATGCTGGGGCTAAATGTTGGCAATTTTGACAACGTGCGCGTCATGAACCCGGAAGTCATCACACCCCAGCGTTCATTACCGCCTGCTGGTTCTGAGACTTTCAAAGAATTGTATCTGCTGGGTCAAGATCGCGATGCCTGGTTACAATGGCAGACAGAATTTCAGAATAAAATTCAGCCAACGGTAGCAGAGCAATTTACTGAAGGGTTAGTGCGGATGGCAAGGGGAGAAAACCTCATCGGTATTGACAAAATTTCTAAATTGGAAGATCGAGAAATACCAGCTGAACTTACCCAATATAAGACTCTGAGCAAACAGATTACCTACTGGCAAGCGCGTTATCCATTTCCTTACCTCCGAGAGATTGAAAAGTGGTCTATTGAGCGTAAACTCAATCCTTTGCTAGTCACCGCTTTGATGCGTCAAGAGTCACGGTTTGAGCCAAAAATCAAATCCGTCGCTGATGCTACTGGTTTAATGCAGTTGTTACCGAGTACAGCTAAATGGATTGCACCACAAATTAAGGTGGATTTCAAAACAATAAATCTAGAAAATCCCAACGATAACATTATGCTGGGTACATGGTATTTGGGTCATACCCATGACCAATATAACAATAACTCAGTGTTAGCGATCGCTAGTTACAATGCTGGCCCCGGTAATGTCTCCAAATGGCTGCAAACTCTAACTACAAAAGATCCAGATGAGTTTGTTGAACAAATTCCCTTTGATGAAACCAAAAATTATGTGCGTCAAGTATTTGGTAATTACTGGAATTATTTGAGACTTTACAACCCTGAGATTTCTGGAATTGTAGGAAAGTACTCGAATACACACCCAAAATTACCAACACAGTGATTTGACGCGATACGTTAAAAGTTTAAAGCCTCGCCCCTTGTGGGCGACTCAGTTTTCCTCCTACCCTCATCGATCAAAACAAGGTTACTTGACTTAGTAGACAAGAGGTTTTTATAAGCGATCAATTATCTTGGCATTTTCTGGTAACTCGGAGTGTTTTTGCCCAGCAGTACGCGCCCTCGCTGTGAACAAACCAATGGGAGTATTTAATAAATCTACAAGGGTGGCTTGACCCGCAATCGCTTTTTTAATATCTCTTGGTATTTCCTTCAATAACCAACGCACCAAACGATAGCCGTATTCTTTAGGTGTCATCTCTCGCATCAAATCTACACCGTGTAGTTCGTGCAGATAGCGATTTGAGCGCCCGTAGCGTCGCCATTGACTTTGCAATTCCTTAAGTGTGGCGCGATGACGGTGCTGAACGATCGCATTTGGGGCAAATTCTAAACGCCCGATGTTTTCTCCCAAAATTCGCCAGCAAATATCGGCATCGCCACCAGTGGTAAGATAGGGACGAAATAAACCTGCTTTTTCTAAGGCAATGCGTCGAATCGCCAAATTAGCAGTTTGTCCATAAGGACGAAAAGAATGCTTAAGGGTGTGCTTTTGCGACAAAGTTTCTTCACGATCTGCATGTTGTTCTAGCAGAGTTGTGCCTGGTAATGCCAAAATCTCTCCAGCGACAATTACCACTTCTTGATTGACAAAAGGCTGAATTAATGCATCTAACCATTGCGGTTGGGGACGGCAATCAGCATCGGTAAAAACTATAATTTCCCCCACAGCAGCGCGAATCCCTGTATTCCGAGCAGAGTATGAGCTTTGAATTTGGTTTTCGCTCAAGGGGCAAATTGTAATTAGGCAGTTTTCGGCAGATGTTTTGAGGATGGTGAGAGTGCGATCGCTACTATTGTTGTCCACCAACAAGTATTCTACCCGTTCTTTTGGGTAAGTTTGAGACAACAGACAATTGATTAATTCTGGTAAATCCGCCTCACCGTTATAAATAGGAATAACCACCGAAACCATTGGTAAAAGGGCGGTGGCGGTGGTTGCATCAACTGACTGATGATTCATAAATCTGAAATTTTGGTTTAGGATTACTAGTTAGTATTCCCAAACCAAAATCCTAGAATGGTACATTAAGCAGTTTTCGTAACTCCAAAAATCTGGATTTGGGAATACTACTATCTAAAATTTCAGGCTATCGGCGCGGCTCATGGGTCGAGTGGGCTGATTTGCTGGAGGTTGGGCAAAGTTGTTATTTGATAAAATTGCGATCGCTCGAGCATATTGGGGATCGCTCTTAGTTCCAATTAAATCGGGATTAGAAGCTAACTGCCGCTCTTGCGCCTCTGTCAAGTCTAACTTGATATCTGGGGCAATCCCTTTATGGTTAATATCTGTTCCTGCCGGAGTGTAGTAATGGGCAATGGTGACAGCCAAGCCGGAACCATCTGCAAGTTCATGAACTGACTGCACTAGGGCTTTACCAAAGGTTTGACCACCTACAACTACTGCCCGCTTATTATCCTTAAGCGCCCCGGTGAGGATTTCGCTAGCACTAGCTGAATTACCATCCACTAATACTGCCAAGGGACGATTTGTTAGGGCAGTGCGATTAGCTTTAGTTTCTTCAGTGCCGCCCACACGGTCTACTGTCTTGACAATTCCGCCGTCATTGTACCACATCCGAGCAATTTCAATACTAGCTTGCAACAACCCGCCAGGATTTCCCCGCAAATCTAAAACATAAGAATCAACTTTCTTAGTGTTCAAATCGCGGATAGCTCGTTGCATTTGGTCTGCGGCATGGGCGCTAAATTCCCGCAAACGGATATAACCAACGCGGCGATTCCCTTCTTGTCTGAGGGTATACCGTACTGTTGGCACTTCAATACTTGCTCTGGTTAGCTTCAAATCAAAGGCATTTTGTCCTGCTCGTCCCAGCCGTAGTTTGATGGGACTACCCGCTTTGCCACGAATTAACTTAGAAGCGTCATCTACTTTCATTTTGAGGGTAGATTTGCCATCAATTGCCAAAATTTCATCGCCTGCTTTGATCCCAGCTTTCAATGCTGGAGAATTTTCTATGGCTTCGACGACAGTGAGGCGCTGAGTTTTTTGGTTTACTTCCATCCGAACCCCAATACCAGAGACTTCTCCAGATGTTTGGCTAGTCAAGGCTTCAAACTGTTTGGGATCCATGAATCGAGTGTAAGGATCTCCCAACTTTTGTAAAGCTTCGCGGATGGCAGTGTATGCTTCTTCCCTAGAAGAATAGTCTTTGCTCAACAGGGTTTGTCTGGTTGCTTGCCAATCTTGTTGATTAAATTTACCATCAACATATTCATGATTCACCAGTTGCCACACCTGGTCAACTATCACTTTTGGGCTGTCTTGTAGGGCTAGAGAGGCACGGACAGCACGAGTCCAAGCAGGGCCGAAAACGGACATTGTAGCAGTAGTGGCGATCGCTCCACCAATCAAGGCTACTTGGAGCGGTGAGTAACTTTTCGCAGATTGGTTCATGTATATTAACTGGAATAATTGTGTTGTTGACAGTTTAGCAATCAGGCTTTCCAGAAGTTTTTAAGTTTTTATACCCCAAACTAAGCTATGCTTTCTTCATCATTTATATCGTTGTAATGATGCCGAAAATACTGCATTATTAACAACCATTTCTCAGTTTGTTAGCCATCTCCGGAAGGCTATACTGAAGATGTGACACTTTGATTAGCGTCATGTTTGTAATGATTCATTACTTTTATAAGATAGCACTTCAATCGCTTAATTGCAGCCTTGTTAGACAGCTATTAAATTAGGTTTTCTTACCGAAGTCATGAAACGTAAATTTACCAACAAATCGTTAATTTCTATTAAAAATAATTTCGCTAATCTGTGGCAATTGTTACAAAAACTAACTGGTGTATTGTACTTTGTTTTAGGCACTTGGCTGATTTTTACTACTATAACCTTAGTTTTTGCTTCTTCACAGCCAGTAGATGCCTTCTTGGTGCTTGGTGGCAGTATTAGTCGAGAAACTTATGTTGCTCAACAAGCAAAGCAATACCCGCAAACCCCAATTTTAATTTCTCATGGTTCCCCAGACCCCTGTATATGGTTAATTTTTCAGCCGGAGTTAGAAGAGTTACAAAACGTTTGGTTAGAAAAGTGCGCGAATTCTACCTTTGAAAATTTTTATTATGGTATTCCAATTCTCCGGCGTTGGGGAGTGCATAAAGTCATGTTGATTACTTCGCCAAGTCACTTACCCAGAGCCTTATGGATGGCACAGATTCTCTTAGGCGCTCATGGTATTTGGGTTCAGCCAGAGATTGTTGAAGAATTGGGTATTCCTGGGAATAATGAATCTTGGGCGAAAACTGGATTAGATTTAACACGCAGCCTACTGTGGGCGATTTTAAGTCAAATTATTCAACCAGAATGTTCAAATGTGACAAGGCTTACTGAAGTAGATATGCAAGCTTGGGAGCATAAAGGTTTTCATTGTGAACACCAAGGCGGATTGAGGAGATGAGGTAGATAGCAGTCTACCAGATTACTATACAGTAGACAGTGGTTGTATGACTTGTTGGATGAGAGCGATCGCTATGGTGAATCAAAAGCCTTTAGCGTTCCCATAGTGTAGCAATTACAACATGTATCTAAATGATAAGTTTTTAAGTAAATATTAGAATTAAAAAATGTATTTTTTATTAATTAATTTTACCCTAATAAATAATTTTCAAAATCACATTAGTTGACAATTGGCAATTTAATTTATGTGTATAATTTGGATTTTTTAATGTTATTAATAAATATTATTTTGCATAAAAATTCTAAAATTAAAAATTTTCGATAAGATAAATAATTTTAAATTTATCTAATCAAAACGATATCTTTACAATATCTTCTTTAAAATTGGATATTTTTATAGATTCAGTAAAGTTCTAATATTAGTAGCATGTTATTCAGCTGCTTTGAACACAAATTATCAAGTTTAGTGGTAGGTTTTATACTTAGTTGTTACAAAAAGTTGCACAACTTCTCCTGAAATTCATCATGAGTAAAGTAAACAATTTATTGCATAACTGGCTGTTAAAGTCTGTTTCTGATCCCGCCTTGGCTTGGCTAGAGCATAAACAGGCACAGATTGCTAACGGCGCTGCTGAAAAAGTTTTTTTCACGGCATTTAGTTCTGTCCCGCGTTATCTAGGTAAAGATGATTTGCAGCTAACATTCCAGGACTTGGAAGCCGCACAGGATAAGATTCCAGGTTGGTATCCTGGTAATTGGAGTGTAGATCAAGCAGGTCGCACACTCTTGCTTTTAGCCTTGCCCCACGATGATATTGAGGGCTATTTGCCAACACTCGATCGAGTTATTTCCACTGCCGATATGGGAGAGCTAGTCGCCGTTTATCAAAGTTTACCTTTATTACCACATCCAGAGTTACATCGCCACCGTACTGCTGAGGGAATTCGCAGCAATATGAGTAATGTATTCCAAGCTATAGCACTACGTAATCCTTATCCAGCAAACTATTTGGATGATGCTGCTTGGAATCAGATGGTGCTGAAGGCTGTGTTTGTCGGTAGTCCGTTGCATTTAATTTGGGGACTAGACCGACGTGCTAACCCAGAATTGGCGAGGATGTTAGCAGACTATGCCCATGAACGTTGGGCAGCTAAACGCTCAGTTACGCCAGAACTTTGGCGACCTGTAGGGCGGTTTGCAGATAGCGCAATCATCACAGATTTGGAAAAAGTACTAGCTAATGGAGATACAGACGAGCAACAAGCAGCAGCATTAGCTTGTTCTGAGTCTCTTTTACCCCAAGCACAAGCATTACTTTCCCGTTATCCAGATTTACAGTCATCTATTCAACAAGGTAATCTGACTTGGAACATTTTTAGCCGTAAATGAAGGGAGTAGGGAGTAGGGAGTAGGTAATAAATAATTCCCAATGTCCAATGCCCAATGCCCAATGCCCAATGCCCAATTCCCAATTCCCAATTCCCAATTCCCAATTCCCAATTCCCAATTATTAAACCACACCATGATGTTTATAGATCCTCACATTCACATGTGTTCTCGTACTACTTATGATTATTTAGTAATGCGGGAATATGGCATTGTCGCCGTTATTGAACCAGCATTTTGGTTAGGACAACCTCGAACCAACGCTGGCACATTTAAAGACTATTTCAGTAGTCTTGTGGGTTGGGAACGTTTTCGTGCTAGTCAGTTTGGCATTCAACACTACTGTACAATCGGTCTAAATCCGAAAGAAGCTAATAACGAAGCACTAGCAGCAGAAGTGATAGAACTGCTACCACTTTATGCATGTAAAGAAGGTGTTGTGGCAATTGGCGAAATTGGCTACGACGACATGACAGAAGCAGAAGATAAGTACTTTTGTCAACAGTTAGCATTAGCCAAAGAACTCGATATGTTAGTACTAATTCATACTCCCCACCGGAATAAGAAAGCGGGTGCTATTCAGAGTATGGAGCGCTGTATTGAATATGGCTTAGACCCATCACAAGTAATTATTGACCATAACAACGAGGAAACCGTTGAAGAAGTATTAGGAAGAGGTTTTTGGGCGGCTTTCACAATTTATCCACAAACCAAGATGGGTAACGCCAGAATGGTAGAAGTTGTCCGTAAGTATGGATGCGATCGCATCATTGTGGATAGTAGTGCTGATTGGGGTATCAGCGATCCTTTGGCAGTCCCGAAAACGGCTCAGTTGATGTTAGATAGAGGTATTCCTGAAGAACATGTGCAAGCAGTTTGTTATGAAAATGCTCTAGCTGCTTACAGTCAAACTGGGCAGATGAAAGAGTCAGACTGGCTCAATCCTCAATCTATAGATCAGCGTCAAATGTTCAATGGCAATTCTGTGTTGCGGGGACAAGAACCAGGAATCAAATCAGTTTCAGATTATGTATTGATTGAGTAGAGATTTGGGCATTGTAAGAGAGATTTTCATCTTATTTTGATAAATTTAGTAGGTACGGAGGGAGAGAAGTGAATGTTGCAAGCTTAAATTTGCAAAGCTGGCGGGGTTATCTGGAATTGATGCGTCCTGCTAATATTGTTACTGCTTGGGCAGATATTCTTGTTGGTTTTGCGGCATCTGGCTCTGGGATGATTTTTGCTCAATTAATCAATGGAGAAGCAAGTTTTGTCATCTTAATCCCATTAGCTTGGTTGTTATTAGCTACAACTGGTTTATACGGCGGCGGTATAGTTTTTAATGATGTTTTCGATGCGGAATTAGATGCAAAAGAGCGACCAAATAGAGCAATTCCTAGTGGTCGCGTATCTCGTCAAAATGCTGCTTTATTGGGGAGTATACTGTTTGCAATAGGGATTATAGCTGCTTTTCAAGTATCTGCCTTGAGTGCTGCGATCGCTATATTCATCACTCTTTCTTGTCTCCTGTACGATTCATTCGCCAAGCATCATCCTTTTTTTGGCCCGCTTAATATGGGTTTGTGTCGTGGCAGTAACTTATTATTAGGTGTGAGTGCTGTACCAGCAATAATAGAAGAACGTTGGTATTTAGCACTAATTCCTATTATTTATATTGCTGCTATCACCGCAATTAGCCAGGGTGAAGTTCATGGAGGTAAGAAGATTACGGGAGTAGTTGCACTACTGTTAATTGCAATAGTTTTGACGGCAGTTTTAGCTTTAGGAGTATTAGGAGAGTATACAGCGATCGCAGCACTACCATTTGCAGTTTTATTAGCGATTAGAGTCTTGCCTAACTTTATCAAAGCCGCGCGTGAACCAATAGCTGAAAACATCAGAAATGCTGTAAAAATAGGGGTTTTATCTCTAATAGTTTTAGATGCAACTGTTGCCTCTGGTTTTGCTGGTTTGTATTACGGTTTTTTAGTTCTAATTTTGCTGCCAATTTCCATGAAACTAGCAAAAATATTTGCCGTAACTTAAGTTTGAATGTACATACCATGAATAGTCTGTAGGGGCGCATATCTATGCGCCTATCTCCATGAATGTCTGACAGATATTTTGTGAACTTTTATAAGCCAAAGACAACAGAGCATTAGTATATATAATGAAAATTACAAAAGATAGCAACTTTCATTTAACTTATTGCAGCAACATTCATCCTGGTGAAAGTTGGCTAGAGGTTTTCACCAATTTAGAAAAGTATATTCTTGAACTCAAGTCACGTTTATCACCTACAGAACCTTTCGGTATTGGCTTGAGATTAGCAGATATTGCCGCAAAAGAACTTTTAGAAAGTAATAATTTAGCTCAATTCCAAGCATGGCTAATTCAGCATAATTTATATGTTTTTACCTTAAATGGATTTCCTTATGGTGGCTTCCATCGGCAGGTTGTAAAAGACCAAGTTTATGCACCAGATTGGTCTACACAAGAACGTGTTAATTATACCTTAAACTTAGCAACAATTTTAGCTGTTCTGTTACCAAAAGGACTAGATGGCGGAATTTCTACACTGCCATTATCCTATAAACCTTGGTGGATAAAAGACCATATAACTTTTGAAATAGTTCTGAAACAGAGTTGTTTGAACATAGCATCAGTTGTTATAGAGATGATTCGCATCCACGAGGAAACAGGAAAGATATTACATATTGATTTAGAACCTGAACCTGATGGTTTAATTGAAAATACATCAGAAGTAATTGATTTCTATCAAAATTTGTTATTGCCCGTTGGTGGTAATTATCTATCAGAAAAATTAAATATTGAACAGAGTTTAGCTGAGACAAAATTGCTAGAACACGTCCGGGTTTGTTATGATACCTGCCATTTTTCAGTTGAATATGAGGAACCACAATCTGTATTTGCACGTTTACAATCGGCAAAAATTAAGATTGGCAAAATTCAAATCAGTGCTGCAATTCAAGTAAAAATACCTGCTGATATAGAAAAGCGTAGTTTAATAGTTAAACGTTTACATCCTTTTGCCGAATCTACTTATCTTCACCAGGTAATCGAACGTCGCAGTGATGGTACACTCCATAACTATTCTGACTTAATAACTGCATTACCACATCTAGAGCAATCTTTAGCTGAAGAATGGCGGATTCATTTTCACGTCCCAATTTTTATTCATGATTATCAAATTTTGCAATCTACGCAAGATGATATCGCTACTGTTTTGCATCTAATTCAAACAAATAATGTTTGCTCGCATTTAGAAATTGAGACTTACACTTGGGATGTATTGCCATCAGAAATGAAGATAGATTTAATAACTTCTATTCAGCGTGAGTATGAATGGGTATTAAAAGAACTTGCCGCAAATTAAGAGGAAATTAATTTTTATGCAGAAAACTGTTGTTATAAATGTCGTGGGATTAACGCCCAGTTTATTAGGAGAAAACACACCGTTTTTATCTTCTTGGGCTGCAAAAGGGCAGTTAGCTTCCATTGGAAAAGTCTTACCTGCGGTGACTTGTTCGGTTCAAGCTACTTATTTAACAGGAAAATTGCCTGATGAACATGGAATTGTCGCTAATGGTTGGTACTTCCGCGATGAATGTGAAGTGAAGTTTTGGCGACAATCTAATAAGTTAGTACAGGCTCCCAAAATTTGGGAAATAGCTAAATCAATCGATCCAACTTTTACTTGTGCTAACCTTTTTTGGTGGTACAACATGTACTCTACAGCAGATTATGCGATTACGCCGCGCCCAATGTATCCCGCAGATGGCAGAAAATTGCCTGATATTTATACCCATCCAAGTGATGTGCGATCGCAAATTCAATCTGATTTAGGAAATTTCCCTCTGTTCGATTTTTGGGGGCCAAAAACTTCCATTAGTTCTAGCCAATGGATTGCCAATTCTGCAAAATGGATTGAGGAACGCTACAGCCCCACCTTATCACTAGTTTATCTACCACATTTAGATTACTGTCTACAAAAATTTGGTAACAATCAAACACAGATTCAAGCTGATTTACGAGAAATTGATGCTGTTTGTGGCGATTTGATTGAATATTATCAAGCACGCAATACTCAGGTAATTATTCTTTCTGAGTATGGCATTACCCCAGTTTCTAAAGCTGTGGATTTAAACCGCGTACTACGAGAAAATGGTCTAATTGCTATACGAGAAGAATTAGGGCGAGAACTGCTCGATTTTGGGGCTAGCATTGCCTTTGCTGTCGCCGATCATCAAATCGCTCATGTATATGTGAACGATCACGCATATATCCCGAAAGTGCGATCGCTCTTAGAAGCGACTGAAGGCGTAGCGCAGGTATTGGATGAAGAGGGTAAACAAGCCTACCACCTCGATCATCCTAGATCGGGGGAGTTGATAGCGATCGCACAATCTGACGCTTGGTTTACCTATTATTATTGGCTTGATGATGCAAAAGCTCCTGATTTTGCTAGAACTGTAGATATCCACCGCAAACCTGGTTACGATCCTGTAGAACTTTTCCTCGATCCACAGATTAAATTTCCTCAAGGAAAAATTGCTCTCAAGTTACTTAAGAAACAACTAGGCTTTCGCTACCTGATGGATGTTATTCCTTTAGATGCTTCTCTAGTACGTGGCTCTCACGGTAATGTTACCAGTACTCCAGATGAAGGGCCTCTATTTATCACCCATCAAACTCACCTAGTTGATAAACATCAAATTGAAGCGACAGATGTTTGCTCGTTGATTCTCAAACATGTAAATAATGATTAAGTACGTAGGCGTAATTAAATATAAGATCAAACCTCACCCTCAATCCCTCTTCTTAGTAAGGAGAGGGAAGCCGGAGGCAGGTTAAGAAGTAAAAAGTAAAAAGTAAAAAGATAATCCCCATAAATAAATTCAGGGGAAATGATTAAGGACTTATTATTTCTTGCGCTATGCGTCTCGAAATAAATGTTTTTATTTCGTTCCATAAATAAATTTAGGGGCTTAAAACCACTGCTCTTTTTCTTTATGAGTGCCTTTTTACTTTTTACTTTTGCCTTGTTCGGTGAGGTTTTATATTTAATTTGACCCACTTACTTAGTAAAAAGGGCAACCAGAAACCGCATCTACACAAAACTTTACTCACCCGATCGGTTTCCAGGCAAGAGGCTTAAGCCTCTTATTCTGTGTACGCTGACGAGAGTTTGGATAGCCGCGAATGAACTTTGCACTGGCTCTTGGTTGACAAAAATGCATAAATGTGGATTCTAGAAAATCCCAAAAATACAAAAGAACCTCATGGTAATTCATAATCATATCGAGTATGATTTATATATGAACTCGTTATGAATATGAATTAGATAGATCCATCAATGGGTATCTATCTAATGACTAAAATTTACTTTTTCAATTCCAGTAACTTAACGGAGAGCTTCTTGAGCATGACTGAACCCCAAAACTTGACAACTGCTGACGGTATTCCAGTTGGCGATAATCAGAACTCACTCACAGCCGGAGCGCGTGGCCCTTTATTAATCCAGGATTTCCACCTCATAGAAAAGCTGGCTCATTTCAACAGAGAACGTATTCCTGAAAGAGTTGTCCACGCTAAAGGTGCGGCTGCTCATGGTACTTTGACTATTACCAATGACATCACCCGCTACAGTAAAGCCAAACTTTTTTCTGAAATTGGCAAAAAAACGGAACTTCTCCTACGCTTTTCTACAGTTGGGGGAGAAAAGGGTTCAGCAGATGCCGAGCGCGACCCTAGAGGTTTTTCCCTCAAGTTTTATACTGAAGAGGGTAACTGGGATCTTGTCGGCAATAATACCCCTATTTTCTTCATCCGCGACCCTCTCAAGTTTCCTGATTTTATCCATACCCAAAAGCGCAATCCTCAAACCAATTGCAAAGACCAGAATGCAAAGTGGGATTTTTGGTCACTCAGCCCAGAATCGCTTCACCAAGTAACGATTTTGTTTTCAGATCGGGGAATTCCGAAAACCCATCGAAACATGGATGGCTTCGGTAGCCACACCTTCAGTTTAATTAATGCTGAAGGCGATCGCGTTTGGTGTAAATTTCACTTTAAGACTCTGCAAGGGCATCAAACCTTGACTGAAGAAGAATCAGCCAAGATTAAGGGCGAAGATCCCGATCATGCGACTCACGATTTGTTTGAAGCGATCGCTAAAAAAGATTATCCTAAGTGGCGGATGTGCATTCAGGTGATGACCGAGGAGCAAGCAGAAAAACATCCAGATAATCCCTTTGACTTGACCAAAGTTTGGAAACAAGGAGAATATCCTTTAATTGAAGTCGGGATATTAGAGTTAAATCGTAACCCAGAGAATTATTTCGCCGAAGTTGAGCAAGCTGCTTTTAGCCCTAGTGCAGTGGTTCCGGGCATTAGTTTCTCTCCAGACAAAATGCTTCAAGCTCGTATCTTTTCTTACCCAGATGCTCAACGGTATCGCTTGGGTGGTAACTATCAGCAACTACCTGTTAACCAACCCAAATGTCCAGTGATGCATTATCAGCGAGATGGCTTTATGGCACCGGGGAACAACAGTGGTAGCGCTCCTAACTATGAACCCAATAGTGCTGAGGGTACGCCTAAAGAAAATCCAGCTTACGCAGAACCACCTAGTCATTTGGGCGATGTCACAGTCGATCGTTACAGTCATCGTGAAGGAAACGACGATTATACCCAAGCAGGGAATTTGTATCGGTTACTAACTCCTGAGCAGCAAGAGCGTCTTGCTCATAATATCGTCGGTAGTCTTAGCCAAGCGAGACAGGACATCCAAATGCGCCAACTTTGCCACTTCTTCCGGGCGGATGTTTCTTATGGTCGTCGTGTCGCTGAAGGCTTAGGAATTTCAATCGATCCCTCAATGTTTTCTGCCACTGCTCAATCTGTAGGTAACTCGTAGCCTTATCCAATTTTGTGGGGTGGGCATCTTGCCCGCCTTCAAGCAAATTCATTTGATTAACTTACAAAATCAATCGAGGTAATTAAACATGAAATTAACAGCAACAGAAAAAGGCTTATTAATCCCTAAAGAACTATTAGGAGAAAACCAAGAATTTGAGATTATTCAACAAGATGGAAAAATTATAATTACTAGCATCAAACAAACATCTTCTATTTGGGATTTAGGTTCAAATCCTGTGGAATGTGATGTAAAAGATGGTGCAACTAACCACGATCGCTATCTCTATAACCTATGAGAAGTATCTACTTTTTAGATACCAGCTATATTTTAGCTCTAGAAATCAAAAATGAAGATGCTCATCAAAAAGTATTACAAAATTGGGCTACTTTAATAAAGTCCAAACCTGTTTTAATGACAACAACATACATTTTTGATGAAGTGGTTACTTTTTTTAATAGTCGAAACCTTCATTATAAAGCAGTTGAAGTTGGTAATCGGTTATTGGAAAGTCATGATATAGAATTAATCGAAATTGATCGAAATTTATTTAATCAGGGATGGGAATATTTTCAAAAGTATAAAGACAAATCTTATTCTCTCACTGATTGTTTATCATTTATCGTTATGCAAGAACGAGAGATTGTTACAGCTTTAAGCTTAGATAATCATTTTTATCAAGCTGGATTTCAAATTTTACCATCATAAATGAGTTCAGAGGCTCGTTGACGGAGTTCAGAGGCTTATTAAGTAGATAAACAAAAGTATTTACAGTCATTGCGATCGCACCATTGGCAAAGCATATCCTACAGAAGCAATTCTAGCCATTACGATCCCATTATGTAATTAATTATCTTGGCTACTTATTAGAGTGAGATTTGAATCCCATGTGGGTAATGCAACCGATGCAGATTACCTAAATTGCTGATGTATTATTCCTCACTACTTTCTCTGAGACAAGTTGATTTCATTGACTTAGTTTATTGAAAATTTCTAAAATCTGTCGGCAAATCTGTTTGAGCTTATCCTCGATTTCACTAGAAGGCGAAGATGTGCCGACAATACTCCAGTTCTCCACCGTCGAAAGTCGCCACGCCTCACCGCGATGATCGAATCCAGCTACCTCCACACCGATCGCCCGGCGGGAATTATTGATGGGATCTTGATAAAATCGGATTTGAATTAAAACACTACGACTTCGCCAAGATTTGCTGATACCAGGAAAGTGAAAACCAATATCTATAGAATCTGGATCGACTAACTCCCTAGTTTCCGGGTCATTTTTCCAGGGTTTGAGATCGGATTTGGCATCAGGAAACTCGAATTTGAACAAATTAACTACCGTAGCAATGTTGCTGGCGAGTTCAAGGTTCGTTGCCTGTTCAGCTGCGTTCACTAAAAAACACTCCTATAATTGCGTCGGCATCTTCGGGGATGTGAAGATAAAAAACCGCCAGAAGGCTTATATATATTGGTGTTTCAGCTTATCAAGAGCTTTGATATTTAGCAACTCTAAATCATACTTCCCTAACAATTCTCGTTACCAAAAATCGCTTCTTGTTGGGACTGGGTAACACCTATTAAGTAATTGTACTTAAAAATTCCTAAAAAGCAGATGAGACTGTGCCCTTTGGGAAAATATCAAGATTTTCTGCAAAATCCTTAGCAGACAATAACGATAAATTGCACTAGCGACGATCTAAAATGACACTGTTAATCGGTAAACAAAAAGCAATTAAGTTCATTGTATGGCGCGTCAACGCTCGATTTTTTCACTTGTTTTAGTATTATTGGCCACATTCCTCATGAGTTGTGGCGGCCCTGGTGTTGCGATCGCACCTCCAACTTACACAGCAGTACAACTTGAAAGAATTCAAGAATACGTTCCTGAAATTCAGGCTGTGCGCGATCGCTCAGATGAGTTGACAACCCTGATTAAAAAAGGTGATTGGATCAATGTGCGTAACTTTATACATGGCCCCATAACAGAAGCAAGGCTGAACTTGACTTATGTGACTCCTAACCTTCTACCCAAAGACCAACCTACAGCCCGTCAAGTAACGCGAGATTTCTTTAACGACCTAGTTAAGCTTGATAAAGCTACTAGTGCAAGCAATTCTCTAGTTGCTTTGAATCAATCCCAGGCTGCTTTCGCAGATATTGACAAATTCCTCAATCTGCTTCCTAAGACCAGCACAGAGGCAAGTTAAGCGCAAGGTAAGATGGGATGAGGGAGATGAGGGAGAGTAATAAATTGTTTACTTGCTCCCTCATCTCCCCCTACTCCCTCATCTCCCCCTACTCCGCTTCAAAACAGTAATGAGTCATGTAATTATTATCGGTTGTGGTGTAGTTGGGGCTGCGATCGCTTATGAACTGAGTCTAGTACAAGGACTCAAAATCACAGTTTGCGATCGCCAACCACCAGCCCAAGCTTCCACGGGCGCTGCACTTGGCGTTTTGATGGGCGCAATCAGTCAAAAAATTAAGGGCAAAGCTTGGCAGATGCGACAAACTAGCATCCAACGCTATGAAACCTTGATTCCCGAATTAGAAGCTTTAACAGGTCGCAAAATCCCTTTTAACCGTCAAGGAATTCTCAGTCTGGGTTTGGAAGAGGAGAATTTAGCAGCATGGGAAAAACTTGTAGAAATTCGCCACTCTCAAGGCTGGCATTTAGAAATATGGGACACAACTAAACTCCAGAATATCTGTCCTCAAGTTGATTGCGAAAAAATTACTGGCGCTGTCTATTCTCCTCAAGATCGTCAACTTGATCCTACTGCTCTCACATTAGCTTTAGTTGAGGCTGCCCAAGAAAACGGCGTAACTTTCAAATTTGGTGTGACTGTTTTGGATGCTCAAACCTCATCACCTGAATCTTCCCCCCAATTTTGCCATCAACTTGAGACTACAGAAGGAAAAATAGGCGGAGATTGGTTTATAGTCGCAGCAGGGCTAGGTTCAACACCACTGACGGCAAAATTAAATCAGATAATTGATATCCGCCCCGTACTGGGACAAGCGTTGCAAATGCGTGTAGGGCATCCATTAGGCAATCCTGATTTTCAGCCAGCGATAACGGGTAACGATGTGCATATTGTTCCTGTAGGTGGTGGAGATTACTGGGTAGGCGCGACAGTGGAGTTTCCCAGCAATGGAAATGAGATACCGCCAAATCAAAAACTATTGGAATCTGTTAGAGAACAAGCGATCGCATTTTGCCCAGAGTTAGCCACAGCAACAATTCTCCGCACTTGGTCGGGGTTACGTCCCCGTCCTGAAGGTCGTCCAGCCCCAGTTATTGGTAAATTACCAGGGTTTAGTAATATTCTCCTAGCTACCGGACACTATCGCAACGGCGTTTTACTAGCACCCGCCACAGCTTATGCAATTCGAGAGATGATTAGCGATCGGGCAGTCGGAAGTAGGTAAACTTAGCTGTCTCTAATTTGATTATTTTTGAATTTTTAATTGTTAAGTGTTACCCCGCATTCCCGATGGGATACTTATTTTTGTACCAATAATTGATTGTTCTCCATCCTTTAGTAAAAATTTAGAACTATTAATTTTAACGACTTCATACTTTTCGGCTGTAAATAAAGAACCCAAAGTAGCTACAATATCTGCAACAGAAATTTTAAAAGCTAGGGGTATTTGTAAATTTAAAAATGATTTGGGAATACTTTTAATATTTAGATGCAGTTTGCGATCGGTTACGTACCATACACCATTAAATTTATTTCCTGTTATTAGTTCTTTAGGTTTATGTAGAATAAATGTTTGAACCCTAGTTTGTTCGTAAGTCATATCATCTTTAAAGATAATAGATATTTTTTCCCAAGCTGTATCAAAACGCCATTTTCCAAAAAGCAAAACTTCTATTTCTATATCAGAAAGATTAATATTATCCATATTGATGTTCGGTTACAAATTTTTGTTCGAGAAAAAAATAAGTGCATCTGCCAAATTAACCAAGGCCCAACCCGCCAGGCTGCCATTGACAGGTCTTTTGTACATGAGTTTGAGGATAAATCAAAGGTTTTTTGGTCATAGTGTAACCATTTAGCCGGTAGATGTCCCATCGGTGTCATCGGGGACAATTTAAAAGTTAGTTGCTCATAGTCTAACCAGTTTCCTTCTTTTCGCCAACCAAGGCGATCGCCAAGTCTCTTTTCTGCTTCATAATCTACTTGACCACCCATTTCGCTCCAAATACTTTCCTGAACACTGAAGCCAAAATAACCATAACTGTATTGTTCCCAAAGTTGATCGATGATATGGAGGTCTTGACAAGAAAAGTTATCAATATCTTCCTTATAAACTTCATTCCAATAATCCTTCTTCATGACTTGTAGGATTAATTTAGTAGTTTCAAGATCAGCTTCTTTCCATTTATGCTCACCCAGCAGATTCCGCAGTTGTGTATAATCGATATTTCTATTGCTTGGGAACGTAACATTGTTATTTGTCAGTTCTATAAATCTTATTTTTTCAACAGGTGTTGTAGAGACAAAATTTACTTCTGCTATGTCTAATACTTTTCTTTGATCGGTGAGTTGCTTAGATATGTAATTAGATATTAAATCAATTCCCTTGTCTAAAAAGACATCATTTTCACCCAAGTCTAAATTATCGATTTGCCAATCAAATAATTGAGATTCAATAAAAGCATCTTTTAATCGAGCTTTTTTATCATAACTTGTCACCATAAAATCAAGAAAAGTTTCAGAAATTGTCTCAGTTTCTCCAATGTTTAATAAATTAGATTTATGTTTCAAAATATTGTCCCCTAAAATCTTAATATCTCCAACAGTTGCGTAGAAATATTCATCTACTTTGACAACTTCATCTATTAAAGTTTGGAAAGGACTAAAATAATCTTGCAAAGAATTTTCAAAATTGATTGCAGCCTGAGCAATTTTAGCTATTTCTTTACGTATTTTATTGGCTTTTATTTGATATTTATAAATCTCTTGATATACTTCTATATCTTTGACTATTTGCTGAACGATTTCTTCTTGTTTTTTGGTATCTTCTGTCAGTTTTTTAATTCCATTACCAAGCAATTTTATCTTTTCTAACATCATAAAATAGGCATTGGTTAATAGTAAAACTGATTTAAAGTTTTCTTGCTTTTCCCATCTCAAATCTTCAATTATTTTTAGATTATTTTTATTTTTTATCTCTAATTGTATTCTTTCATCTTCTAAATTTTTTATTTCTAGATATTTTTGTTTGAATAACTTCTTTAAGTCATCCGTAAGTTTTAACAAAAAATTATGATAACTATTCTTATAGTTTTCTAGTAAATTAATAATATCAATGTAATCCTTAATGAAAAGTTGGATCTCCTCAAAAATCTCTCCCTGACTAACTTCTTCTTTCCACTTAATTATCCCTCCAAACTGATGATTATATCGAATACCTTCTTTAATTAGTCTTTGACGTTCTCTAATTTTTTTTTGAACTATTTTTACACCATTATTTTTGAGGATAGGCAATTGATAAGTTTGTTCGTAAATGGAAATATTTTCGTAAGCAATTAATTGTCTTTGTTGTTTAGTTAGCATATCCTTCATTTTTAAAACTATCAATACTTCTTAAGCTCTTACCCATTTCAATACCTTCGGGTCTTTGTCGTAGTGGTAGGTAAAGCCATCTTTAGTAGTAATGGATTTTCCCAGGCTAGCCTTGCTACGAATAGTATTAATAGGAGAGTCTGTTAATGTTTGCATTTCCTGATGAGAAAGCCTTGCAATTGTGTCTACCTCAATCGATATCTCTGGTTGAGTTAGAGATTGATTATTTGCTAATATATTTATTGCTGTCTCAGCACTTTTTGGGTAATAATTGACAATTTGCTGTGCTTTTTGAAGGCGATAATCTTCCACAGTTACAAGTTGCCAACTAGAATCTTGTGATAATTCTAAAACCCATTGATGATAATTAAACAAACTTTCTCTGTGTCCAACACTGATAAAAGTTGTCTTAGTTGATTGTAACTGCTCATATAATTTTCCTTCATTGTCCAAATCTAAAGCGCCTGTTGCTTCATCTAATATAGTAAAGCTAGGATGAGTAATTAATAATCGTGCGAATGCAAGACGCTGTTGTTCACCCAATGAGAGTATATTTTCCCAAGGAACTTCAGTATCAAAACCATCTACTCGACTCAGCAAGTTTTGCAAGTTAACTCGTCGCAAAATTTCTTCTAGTTCTCCATCGGTCATTTTACGATTTGTTTGAGGATAGAGTAACTGTTCGCGCAAAGTTCCCAAAATTATATAAGGACGTTGGGGCAAAAACAATACTTGTTCTAAAGGAGGTCGCACCAGACGGCCAGTTCCAGCATTCCACAAACTAGCGATCGCTCTCAACAGAGAACTTTTACCTCTACCACTCGGACCAACAATCAATAAACCTTCTCCAGGCTGAACAGAAAGTGATAAGTCTTCGACGATTACCTGTTCATAGTTTGGTGTTTGTAAGGTGACATGCTCGAAAGCAAGACGATTTTCTTCTATAGTTTTAATCGTACTTACATTCTCTGGTTCTTTGGTGACAGCTTTTAACGCATCTGACAACTCACTTAAACGATCAACGTAACTAGAAAATCTTCCAGAAGTTCCAAATTCATTGATTACTTCTGCCATAGCAGTAGCAAACAGATTGCAAGCTAAACTAGCTTGGCCAACTTGTCCAAAATCAATTTCGTCTCTAATATATAAAGGCCCAAGTACTATAAATGGAAAAATTTGGATAACAGCCTGATATCCTCTACTAAAAATATCCTTATTTCTTTCCCAATTAATCTTGCGTGTAGCACTTTTTATCAGATTACTAAATCGGCGCTGAATTATATTAACTTCTTGTTTTTCTCCCTGAAAAAAAGCTATCGATTCAGCGTGATTCCTAACATGGGTTAAAGCATAAGCGTAGTCAGCTTTAAATTCGAGTTCTTCTTGATTAATCTTATTCAATTCTTGAGTCAAGTAAACAGCAATCACATTGCCTATGATGGTATAAACAACTAAAGCAATTGCAACAAATTGGGAAATTGACCAGAGAATGACTAAAAAAGTAATCATTTCTAGCGTTTTTTCTAGTAGAGTAGCTGAAAAATTGAGAGCGCTTCTGGTAATAGGTTCGATTTCTTGGGATAGACGTTGGTCTGGGTTATCAATATCAGATTTAAAGTTGATTTTATAATAAGCACGCTTTCTAAAATATTTTTCTAATGTGTGATTATTTAGCCATTCATACCAATCTAGAGCAATTTTTTTTCTGATAAACTTCGTAAATCCTACTAGAAGTGTTACACAGACAAGAGCAGCACCGTAAACCAATACTGTATCAAAAAATTTATTAAAATCTTTCTCTTGAATGATCGCATCGACCAAATAGCGACTAACGAAGCTATTAAAAGCAGTTACACCTACGAGCGCAATTATTAATAATATTAGGATAATCAACATTCCCCAGGCGCGAATCACACTTGAGAAAACTCTTCCCTGTGCTTCTGTAGGATACCAGTAAGGCCCTGTGATAGCTTTAATATTTTCCCAAAATTGAGTAAAAGTTGAAATAAAAGAATCTTTTTTTAAGGGTTGATTGCGAAAGGTCGTAGATTGCATTTTGTATTCCTGTTTGAGGCAATTAAAGGGGCGAGTTGTTGTTTAGTTGGGTAAGAGAATAAAAGACTTGCCTAGTTTTATTAATAAGTTGGATATGAAATATAATCAAGAGAAACGAACCGCAAAGGACGCAAAGGGCACAAAGAAAGAAAGAAGCTATGAAATAGTTAATCTCTACTGTGCGTTATCTGCGATCGCAAGCTGTAATTGTCTGGCTAAGATTTTTACATTGGGTTCATAAAGCATTCGACCGTGGTTTCCAGGTACTTCGATCGCCCTGACAGGCTTTTGACTATAGGTTTGCCATCCCCAATGGGGTAGATCGCAATCGGAAAAAGCTTGTAGTTCTTGTAAAAGAATCTCCTGAACTTCTTGAGCGCGGAATAAAACAATGGGTGCAGAAATTGGATGATTAGGCTGATATTTAGCATAATTGAGCGTCAGTACTTTCATTATTTGCAGATTTGTTTTCAGTAAGGAGAGGGTTGAGTGTTCCGGTAGAACATTATGACGGTACAAATATTCTGCCGTCAGTTCCCATCTGGCTCGATCATCAGTTTGAGCGGCTAAATCATCATATTGCAGACCTAAAGAGATTCCCTTCAAGGCTTCAATTCGCTGAATCGTTTGCCAAATCCAATCAAGGTCTGTTCTATCAGTAATACACTCAGGGCGAGAAACTAGTCCGGCATCAAAGATAGCCAGTAAATTCACCGTTTCACCTTGCTGTTCGAGTTGAGAAGCCATTTCAAAAGCAACGGCACCACCTGAAGAATATCCTGCCAGTATGTATGGACTGTTGGGTTGCTGTTGACGTAATTGCTCAATCATCTGACTAGCATGAAGCTCAACCGATTCAGGGAGCGCGGTAGAACCATTTCTTCCTGGAGTTTCGAGTCCATACACTGGCCGTTCATTTGTGAAATTGATTGCTAAATCTCGAAAATAGAAGCTGTGTCCATTTGCACCAGGAAGACAAAATAGAGGGGTTGCATCTCCTAGAGGTTGAAGTACAAGTAAATCAGAATTTGACTGTTGAACCTCATTATTAGTTAGTTGTTGTGCCAGTTGAGCAATAGTAGGATTCTGAAATAAACTACTTAAAGAAAGTTGTTGCTCAAATACCTGTTGAATATTATTTAGCAATTTTACCGCTAGTAAAGAATGTCCTCCCAAGTCAAAGAAGTTATCATGAATTCCAATTTCTTGACGTTCGAGAACAACAGACCACACTTGCGCTAGCTGTTGTTCAACTTCGTTGCGTGGGGCTTCATATAAGCCTTCAATCTCACCATTGGGAGCGGGTAAAGCTTTTCGGTCAATTTTGCCATTGGGAGTTAAAGGTAACTTATCTAGAACAATAATCTGAGCAGGTATCATGTAATCTGGCAGACGGGATTTAAGATCGTTTTTTAATTGGGTAGATAAATCACTAGTAATTCCTGTTAGATATGCAATCAAACTCTGGTTGTTCTCAGTTTTATATAGAGTTACAATTGCTTCCTTAACTAAGGGATGTTGCAATAAAATTGATTCAATTTCACCGAGTTCAATCCGAAATCCTCGTAATTTAATCTGATCGTCAATGCGACCCAGGTACTCAAGATTACCATCATCATTCCATTTTGCTAAATCACCAGTTTTGTAAATTCGCTCAGTTTTACCGAATAAGTTAACTTGAATAAACTTTTCAGAGGTTAAATCAGGGCGATTCAAATAGCCTCGTGCTAAACCCACTCCCGCAATGCACAATTCCCCTGACATTGCTGGGGGCAATGCTTGGTTGTGAGCATCTAAAATGTAGATGCGGATATTAGATAATGGTTGCCCGATGGAAGGTTTTTTCTTATTTGGTTTACAACTAGCGATGGTGGCAATAACTGTCGATTCCGTTGGGCCGTAGCAATTGAAAAAATGTCTTCCTGTTCCCCATTGTGTCACCAATTCGGCTGGGCAAGCCTCACCACCAACGATTATGGCTTGCAAATCAGGTAAGGTGGCTGGAGGTAATACAGATAAGGCGGAAGGAGGTAATGCAAAATGGGAAATTTTGCAATTAGCTAACAAGTCAATTAAGGCTTGATTTGGTAACAAAGTTTCTTTCTGGGCTAAATACAAACAAGCACCTGCTCCCAAAGCAGTGGCAATTTCACCAATAGATAAATCAAAACTAAAAGAACCAAATTGAAGCCAACGACTTTGGGATTTAACTTGAAAAGTTTTCGCCCAATTTAAAGCTAGATTAACAATTCCTTGATGCTCAATCATCACCCCTTTCGGTCGTCCCGTCGAACCAGAAGTATAGATGACATAAGCTAAATCATGAGGCGTACTTTGGGGATTGGGATTATCTGACGCGATGTGCAACTTATTCTTAGAACCCCTCTCCAAATCTCTCCCCCACAGGGAGAGAGGTGTTGATTCTTGCTCCCCTTCCCTACAACGGAAGGGGTTGGGGGTTAGGTTTGAGAGAAAGTTGCACACGGCATCATCATTTAATACCTCACCAAGATTTTCTTCATCCAAACAAATTACCTGACAAGGATTTTCTAGTTCAGCTAGTGGTAATTTGTCTTTGAGAAAACTTTGGGTTAGTAAGACTGATATCCCAGAATCTTCTAACATGAACCTAATCCGATCTTGAGGATAATTGGGGTCAATCGGTACATACGCGCCACCCGCTTTGAGGATAGCGAGTAAACCAATAATCATATCTAAAGACCGTTCAACGCAGATACCAATTAAGGTGTCAGGCTGAATTTGGTAATTTTGAATTAGGTAATGAGCGAGTTGGTTAGTTTTTTGATTAAGTTGTTGGTAAGTTAGGCTTTGGGATTCAAACACCAAAGCGAGATTATTAGGATTTTTCGCAACTTGTTGTTCAAATAAATCGACTAGAGTTTTATCATGTGGATAATTAGTTTCTATTCGATTCCAGCATTGTAATTGTAGAGCTTCGGCGGCTGTCATCAAAGGCAGAGTTTTGATAGGTTGCTGAGGTTTATCAACAATTCCCTTAAGCAAAACTTCAAACTGTTCCGCCATCCGTTCGATGGTGCTTTTCTCAAAAAGATCGGTAGCGTATTCCCAAAAACAATTTAACTGGTTGTCAGATTCTATGACCATAAGTGTGAGGTCAAACTTAGCAAAGGGACAATAGAAATCAAGCCATTGAATCTCTAATCCTGGCAAACTCAAGTCGGGACTTTCATTATTTTCCAGAGTTAACATTACCTGGAATAAAGGATTATGACTCATGCTGCGTTCTGGTTGTAACTTTTCTACCAGAAACTCAAAGGGAATATCTTGATGAGAGTATGCATCTAAACAAGTTTGGCGAGTTTGTTGGAGGAATTCAATAAAGCTTTGCTCAGGTTTGATTTGGTTACGCAGTACCAAAGTATTGACAAAAAAGCCAATTAGTGATTCTGTCTGACTATGGGTGCGGTTAGCAATGGGAGAACCAATACATAAATCTTCTTGGCGACTGTAACGAGAAAGTAGAACATTCAAAGCTGCCAACAAAGTCATAAATAGGCTTGTGCCTTGTTCTTGACTTAAAGCTTTAATACCAGCGCTTAATTCCGGGGTGAGGGAATAGAGATAACGTGCGCCTCGGTAGCTTTGCAATGCTGGACGGGGATAATCGGTAGGTAACTCCAGTAATGGGGGAGCATTCTGAAGTTGATGTTTCCAGTAGTTAATTTGAGTTTCTAATACTTCACCCTGTAGCCAGTTTCGTTGCCAGTTTGCGTAGTCGCTGTATTGAATGGGTAATGGTGCAAGGCTTGGTATTTGATTTTGGGCAAAAGCCGTATAAGCTTGCCTGAACTCACGGACAAACACTCCCATTGACCAGCCATCACTGACAATGTGGTGCATATTAATCAGCAACACATGTTTTTGCTCTTTGATTTGCAGCAGTTTGGCTTTAAATAAAGGGCCAGTATTTAAGTCAAATAGTTCTCGAACATGAGCATCGATAAAATGTTGAATGGTTGAGGATTGGGGATATTCATCAAGTTTACGGCAGTCTTGTATCGTTAAAGCTTCGATTTCGCCTAAATTTGTGTAGTTTACCGCCGCAGACATCGCAATTTGGGGATTTCCCGCCACTGTGGGAAAATACATCCGTAGACTGGCATGACGGTTAAGCAGATAAGCAAAACTAGAGCGCAGGGCATCAATATTGAGGTTGCCGTCTAGTTGTAAAACCATCGGCATATTGTAACTAGCTGACGGCCCTTGGAGTTGCGCTAAAAGCCAGAGGCGTTGTTGAGCAAATGAAAGAAACTTTGGGGCATCATCTGGTAATACCGGGATTTCCTCTGCTATGACTGTTGTAGCTTTGGCAGAATTTAAAAATGCTAATATATCTGCCTTATTGGTTTGAATCTCTTGCTTTAGTTCAGAAGTGAGGGTGTTTTTACTAGTCCGAATTCGGAGTTTATCATCTTCAGCCCAAATTCGGCATCCTATATTCTGTAAACGCAGCATTAAACCAACAATTTGCTCATTTTTAATCATAACTTTAGTCGGACGCAATCAAAATTTATTATTAACAGTAAATATAGGAATCCGGTTTGATTTCTGAAAAGATACGTAGGGTGCGTTAGCGACAGCGTAACGCACCAAACCCTTGATAATGGTGCGTTACGAACTTCGTTCTAACACACCCTACATACATAATTTTGTTCAAAAATTAAATATGAGTCCTATAGGACTTTTTAAACTATTTTCATGGTTTGTAGTAAGCACTTTAGTGCTTAGAATATAAGGACTAAAGTCCTTACTACGAACTTACCCTTTTAAATTAGTTCTGGTTTCTGTACAATTGCCTCCAATTCTACATTGTCGTAAAGGTCGGTAAAAGTAGCGGTCAGGTTAATGCTTTTGAGTTCAAATGTTTGGTCGTCAGGTGTATAGGTTTGTAGCACCCATAAGCCTTGCTCATTACGGCGGAAGGTTTCAAATCGTTGGTGTTTGGTGTTAACTAAAACATATTCTTCTAGGCTATCAAGGGTTTGATAGTCGTTGAATTTGTCACCTCGATCAAAGCCTTCGGTAGACTCGGATAAAACTTCGATAATAAGTTTAGGAAAACGTTTATAAGTCGGTGTTTCTCGGTCTTTAGGATCACAGGTTACGATAATATCAGGATAATAAAAGCGGTTACGTTTTTCAATCCGGGCTTTAATATCTGCAAAGTAAACTCGACAGCCTGATCCTCGAAAGTGATTACGAATCAGAAGAAATAGGTTTCCGGTAATGGTGTTATGGATGTCAGTTGTTCCTGCCATTGCATAAACTTGACCATCGATATATTCGTGTTTGATGTTGCTTTTCTCTTCTAGCTGTAGGTATGTTTCGGGAGTTAGAAAAATGGAATCAGATAGGGCAATCATAGGTTAAGGTAAAGATAAATTTTACTTGAAGACGTGTTTTCAGCCGTGGTACTTTAAAATTCTATTTCCTCTTCGTCTGAGTTGAGAGGCTGCATACTTTTGTTAGTGGAATTAACCCAAATCAAGGTATCAAGATAATCAGCTAATTCACTGAGGATAGGGAATTCAAATACCTTCCGCAAAGGCAGTTCCACCTTGAATTTATCACGGATGCGGGCAATGAGTTGGGTTGCTAATAATGAATGTCCCCCTAAGTTGAAGAAGTCATCATGCCGGGCGATTGTGTCATATTTAAGCAGCTTCGCCCACAATTCGGCAAGCAATTTTTCTGTCGAAGTTACAGGTAATTCAATATCTGTTGCTGCAACTCCTGTATTTGGGGTAGGTAAGGCTTTATAGTCTACTTTACCATTCGGTGTTAATGGCAGTTGCTCTAAAATAGTGAAATGGCTAGGAATCATATAATCAGGGAGAGTTTTGCCCAGAAAATCTCGCCATTCAGCTAACAAAATTGAATCAACTTGATTGGTGTGATATTCTAACGGTTGGTTTGCATAATCTTGCCAAGGTTTCAGTTGTAAATTCTCCCCTTGCGTAAATCGTGGTAATGTCACTTCTCCAGAAATATTACGTTGAAAAACAACATCGTAATTAGAAAATTCTGTAGGATTATATTGGATAAAAGGTGTATAAGACAAATTTACTGCTAAAGTTCTGAATGCTTCGGGTTCTATGTCTAATTTAGTTTGAGCAATTACCGCTTTTAAATCTGCAACATTACCATCTAATTGAGCAATTTCTTCTAATAGCATTATTTCTGAAGTCAGACGAGCATTAGGAATATTCTTGATACCTAACAAATCTGGTTGCTGAATCGTTAAAATTTTCTCGATTGTTTCCAAATTCAGTTCTTCACCTTGCCAATCTAACCATTTAGGTGACGCAACGGGAGTCTCTGTTTGATCCAAATGTAAAATAACGTTATAACGAAAACGGCTCATTTCCGTTTGGGCATAACCCCGTTGCAATTGAATTTGTAGATGGCTAATTCGCGGAAATCGTTGTTTTAAGGCAATAAAGAAATCAGGATCAATCAGTAATTCACCTTCAGTTTCAATGCTTTTTTGAATCTGTTGACGCAAGTCCTTAATTAATAACTCGTCGGGGGCGCGATGAAACTCGACTGCGGTATGGAAAGCTTCCAAGAGATTCAGATTTCGCACATCCCCAATAAAGATTTTTCCCTGAGTTGTTATAGCTTTCATAGCCCCATCCAATACTGACAAAAGGTAATCTAAGGAGGGAAAATACTGGATTACTGAATTCATGATTACCAAGTCATAAGAATTTGTTTCAATGTGATCAAACTGGTTCGCTGCACTGGCTTTTAAGCTAACTTTGTCTTGGAGAGATTGCTGTTTGAGATGTCGTTCAATATAGTGCAATGCTTCAGGTGAAAGATCAGTACCTAAGTATTGCTGACAATGAGGCGCAATTTTAAATAATAACAGCCCTGTCCCACAACCAATTTCCCAAATCCGTTGCGGTTGCAATTCCAGAATTTGGGCTACTGTTGTATCTCGCCATTCCTCCATCGCCGCTTGGGGAATGGGTTTTCCTGTGTAGCTATCATTCCAGCCCGCTAGATTCAGGGTTGGATTATCGGTTGGGGTTTGTTGCTGAGAGTAGCTATCATTGAAAACTTGCTGCCATAATTCAACCTGTTCAACTTGCAGACTTTTATCTTCTAGGTTGTTATTTGTCGGTGTGGGTACAATGTAAGCTAGCAAGCGTTGCGCGATCGCAGTTTCTCCTGCTAAAATCACAACTGCTTGTCCAATTTTGGGGTGTTGAGCTAATAAAGCTTCAATTTCACCCAATTCAATCCGAAAGCCCCGCAGTTTGACTTGGTTATCAATCCGCCCCAAATATTCTAAGTTACCGTCTCGCAACCATCTTGCTAAATCCCCAGTTTTATAAACTCGTTCTCGTTTACCAAATAATTCTAGTTCGATAAATTTTTCTGCTGTGAGTTCGGCACGATTTAGATATCCACGGGCTAAACCAGCACCAGCAATACAAAGTTCGCCAGGAATTCCTGGAGGTAGCGGTTGATTTTGGTTGTCTAAAATGTAAATTCGTGCATTGGCAATTGGTTGTCCAATTAATAAATCGCCTACTACATCCGTTTTTCCAGTTGCTTCGTAAACACAACACCCCACAACTGCTTCTGTAGGCCCATATTCGTTAATTAAGCGAGTATCAGGGGCATGAGTCAGCCACGGAATTATTTGGTTAGCGTGTAATGCTTCACCACCTAAAACAAAGGCATTAACTCGATTTGGCATAGCATCAGGGCTGAGTTGCTGATTTAAGATTTCCAGATGAGACGGTGTGATTTTGACAAGGGAAAGATGTTTGTTCTCTTTGACGATGTTTGCTAAAGCTTCAATTTCTTGTTTTTCTTTCACCAAGGTGGTGGTACGCCCACAAATTAGAGGTAGAAAAAGGGAGGTAATGGTTGCATCAAAGCTTAGGGAAGACTGTACAGGTGTCCCTTGCCCTTGGGCTACCGCATAGAAGTCTTTTGCCCAGTGCAAATAGTTACTTAAACCACGGTGCAGTATTTCTACACCTTTTGGTTGTCCGGTAGAACCTGATGTGTAAATTACATAAGCTAAATCATCTTGATTTTGGCAAGGTGGGTTATCTGTAGATTGATTTGCAAAGTTATCTTTATCTATACATATTATTTGGTATTGCCGATCCCATTCTTTAATCGCTAATCTATCTTTAAGTTGACTATGAGTTAGTAAAACCCTTGCCCCACAGTCTTCCAGCATAAAACGAATCCGTTCTTGTGGGTAGTTGGGGTCAATTGGCACATAAGCCCCGCCCATTTTGAGAATACCAAACAAACCAATGACCATCTCTAGCGATCGCTCCACACAAATCGCTATCAATGGATTATCATGCTCTTTTTTGAGTTCTAATAGCGAATACGCCAGTTGATTAGCTTTTTGATTCAGTTCTTGATAACTCAGGCTGGAATCTTCAAACACCACGGCAATATTATCGGGGGTTTGTGTAACTTGTTGTTCAAACAGAGTTACGAGGGTCTGTTCTTGAGGATAATCAATGTTAGTTTGATTCCAAACTCGCAGTTGTTGAATCTCTGCTGTTGTCATCAAGGGCAGTTTACTAATCGGCTGTTGAGGATTTTCGATAATCGCACCAAGTAAGACTTCAAAGTGTCCCGCCATCCGTTGAATAGTTTCTGCCTCAAATAAATCGGTGGCATATTCCCACATACAATGTAGTTGCTCGTCCCTTTCACAAAGATCGAGTGTTAAATCAAACTTGGCATAAGGATAACTTTGATCCAACCATTTAATATCAAGCCCTGGTAGATTGACATTTGTCCCCGCCCCTTCGGTGTTTTGCAACACTATCATCACTTGGAATAAAGGGTTATAGCTGAGGCTGCGTTCTGGTTGTAACTGTTCTACCAAATACTCAAAGGGAATATCTTGATGGGAGTATGCATCTAAGCAAGTTTGGCGTGTTTGTTGGAGTAACTGGTTAAATTCTTGCTCTGGCTTGATTTTACTCCGTAATACTAAGGTATTGACAAAAAAGCCAATTAGTGATTCTGTATAGCTATGGGTGCGGTTAGCGATCGCAGAACCAACACATAAATCTTCTTGACGGCTGTAACGCGATAGCAAGATATTAAAAGCCGTTAACAAGGTCATGAACAAACTAACTCCGTATTTTTGACTCAAGATTTTGAGTTCCTGAGTCAGTTCATGACTCAAACGATATTCTTCACGCCCACCTTGATAACTTTGTTGCACTGGACGAGGATAATCGGTAGGTAAATCTAGTAATTGGGGAGCATCACCTAATTGTTGTTTCCAGTAATTTTCCTGACTTTCTAAAATCTCCCCTTGTAACCAACTGCGTTGCCAAGCTGCATAATCACTATATTGAATCGGCAATGGTGACAATTTTGGAGCATCCCCCGCAGCAAAAGCCGGATAAGCCTGTTCCCATTCGCGTTTAAATACCCCCATCGACCAGCCATCACTAATAATATGGTGCATATTCAGCAGCAACACATTTTTATGTTCACTTAATTGCAGTAGTTTCGCTTTGAACAGAGGGCCAGTATTTAAGTCAAAGGGTTCTTGAGCGTGGTTATTTGATAACCTTTGTACGGTTTCTGCTTGAGTCTGGGAATCGAGTTTTTGTAAATCTGTGATTTCCAGTACTTCAATATCTTCTAAATTTTGGACAACTACTTGCGCTTCTCCCTCCAAAGCTGGAAAATAAGTATGGAGAATGGCATGGCGATTGAGGAGATAATTAAAACTTGCCCGCAACGCCTCTATATTTAACTTGCCATCAAGTTGCAAAGCCGTTGACATATTATAAGTAGTCGAGGTTCCAGTACCTTCAAGTTGGGCTAAAAACCAGAGTCTTGATTGAGCAAAAGAAAGAGTTTTGGGAACATTTTCAGGTTGTGGTGTAATAGGAGGTAAAGCGATTCCTGAAGATGCTTTGTCAATTTCTATTGCCAACTCAGACAAAATGCTTTGCTCAAATATCTTACGGACAGGTATTTCCACCCCAAAACTATCACGAATGCGGGTAACTAATTGAGTCGCTAATAAAGAATGTCCACCCAGTTCAAAAAAGTTGTCTCGACGACCAACTAACTTAACTTTTAAAAGACTCTGCCATAAAATAGCAAGAAGTTCTTCTGTTGGCGTAACAAGTATTTCAAAGTTATCGTAAGCAGTTGTTTCTGGTGCTGGTAATGCTTTCCGATCTAGTTTACCGTTAGGGGTAAGTGGCAGATGATCCAAAACCATAATCTGGCTAGGAAGCATATAATTTGGCAGGCGATTTTTCAGATAATCTTTGAGTTGACTAGCTAAAATACTAGATTTTTCCGTCGCCGTGATATATGCTACTAGCTTAGAGTTACTATCAGTTTGACATAAAATAACAACTGCTTCTTTAACTGAAGTATGTTGCAATAGTAACGATTCAATTTCACCCAATTCAATACGGAATCCCCGTAATTTAACCTGAGCATCAATCCGATCTAGATACTCAAGATTACCATCATCATTCCATCTTGCTAAATCGCCAGTTTTGTAAATTCGCTCAGTTTTACCGAATAAATTAACTTGAATAAACTTTTCGGCGGTTAAATCAGGACGATTCAAATAGCCTCGTGCTAAACCTACTCCTGCAATGCACAATTCCCCCGGAATTCCTGGGGGTAATGGTTGATTATTCGCATCTAAAATGTAGATGCGAATATTAGATAATGGTTGTCCAATAGAAGGTTTTTTCCCATTGGGTTCACAACTAGCGATAGTAGCAATAACTGTCGATTCCGTTGGCCCATAGCAATTGAAAAAATTTCGTTCCCTTCCCCATTGTGTCACCAATCCGGCTGCACAAGACTCACCACCAAGGATTATAGCTTGCAAATCAGGTAAGTTCGCTTGCGGTAATACAGATAAGGCGGAAGGAGGTAACGCAAAATGGGAAATTTTACAATCAGCTAACAAGTCAATTAAGGCTTGACTAGGTAATAAAGTTTCTTTCTGCGCTAAATATAAAGAAGCACCTGTGGACAATGCAGTAGCAATTTCACCAATAGACAAATCAAAACTAAAAGAACCAAACTGAAGCCAACGACTTTGAGATTGAACTTGAAAAGTTTTCGCCCAAGTTAAGGCTAGATTAATAATCCCCCTATGCTCAATCATCACCCCTTTGGGTCGTCCTGTTGAGCCAGAGGTGTAAATTATATAAGCTAAATTATCAGGCAGAATTTGAATATTAGGATTATCTATTAACGCCGAACTAAAAGTTTCCTCATCTAAACAAATTACCTGATGTTCCAGTTCAGCTAGAGGTAATTTATCTTTAATAAAACTTTGGGTGAGCAATAATGATGTTTCACAATCTTGTATCATTAACTCAATCCGCTCTTGTGGATAATTTGGGTCAATCGGTACATAAGCAGCACCCGCTTTGAGGATACCGAGTACGCCAATAACCATTTCTAAAGAGCGTTCAACACAGATACCAATTAAAGTGTCTGGTTTAATTTGGTAATTTTGAATTAGATAATGAGCAAGTTGGTTAGCTTTTTGATTAAGTTGTTGATAAGTTAGGCTTTGAGATTCAAACACCAAAGCGATATTATTAGGATTTTTCGTAACTTGTTGTTCAAATATTTTAACTAGAGTTTGATTGTGAGGATAATCAGTTTCCGTTTGATTCCACTGTTGTAGTTGTTGACATTCAATTTCTGTGAGCAACGGTAGAGTATTAATTGGTTGTTGAGGATTATCGACAATTCCTTGAATCAAAACTGCAAAATTTCCTACCATCCGTTGAATAGTTGTAGATGCAAACAAATCGGTGGCATATTCCCATTCTCCTGTTAACCCTTGAGGAGTTTCCCGAACCATTAGCGACAAGTCAAACAGCGTTGTTGTGTTTTCCCATTTAAAGGGATTCAGGGTTAATCCAGGGATTTCTAGCGTCTCTTGCGTTTCATTTTGCAAGCCAAAAGCTACTTGAAATAGGGGATGATAGGAGAGCGATCGCTCTAAACCCAATTCATCAACTAGTTTTTCAAAGGGTAAATCCTGATGTTCGTAGGCATCTAGGGTTACTTGCCTCACCCGTTCAAGCAATTCTAAGAAGGTTGGATTGCCTTGTAAGTTGGTACGTAATGCTAGGGTATTGACAAAAAAGCCAATTAATGACTCAGTTTCTCGACGGTTGCGGTTTGCGATCGCAGAACCAACAACAATATCCTCCTGTCCACTGTAGCGCGAAAGTAACAGCGTAAATGCTGTCAGTAAGGTCATAAACAGAGTTGTTCCCGACTCCTGACTCAAACGCTTTAACTTTTGAGTTAAATCCTGATTGAGTGTGCCAAACTCGCTACGCCCCCGATAGGTTTGAGTTGACGGGCGCGGTTGGTTTGTGGGTAATTCTAACAGTGGCGGGATTCCGGCTAATTGTTTTTGCCAGTAATTGAGTTGCTTTTGAAGTACCTCTCCCTGTAACCATTGTCTTTGCCAGTGAGCAAAATCGGCATATTGCAGTGATAATTCTGGTAAAGGAGAAGATTTACCAGCACAGAAGGCGTTATAAAGCGTGAATAATTCCCGGTGGAATATCTGCATTGACCAGCCATCACAAACGATATGATGAATAATGAGCAACAGTAGATGAGATTGGCTACTCAGTTGCAACAACTTTACCCGCAGCAAAGGTGGGTTTGATAAATTAAAGGGTTGTTGTAATTCTTCTATCGCTAACTGTTGCGCTTTTTCTAACTGTTCTGCTTCCGTCAATTGTCGCCAATCTATCAGTTGCATCATCAACTGGGGATTGGCATGAATTACCTGTATTGGCAAAGCATCGACAACTGAAAAGGTAGAACGTAATACTTCATGACGTTGAATAATTGCTGTAATAGCTTGTTCTAAAGCTGCTATTTCAAGACACCCGCTAATTTGCCAGAAAAACGGGACATTGTAGACACAATTTTCGCCTTCTAGTTGATCGATAAACCATAATCTTTGTTGAGCAAAAGAGAGGGGAAGCGCTTGTTGGCGCGAAACAGAAATTAAGCTGTTGTTATTTTCTATAGATTGTTTTTTCAGCTTTTGTAAGATTAATTCTCGCTTTTCAGGTGAAAGGGTTTCAAGACGTTTTAGGATATCGCTCATAATACTTGTTGTTAAAAATTATTGAAATCGAACCATAGAGACAAGACAGCGCGGTCTTGGGGGTTTCCCCCATGAGCGACTGTCGCGCAGAGAACACAGAGAGATAAGAAGTAGAATATTTCATTAATCTCTCGTTAATTCTCTATATAAATACTCTGCGTACCTTTGCGTTCCCTCAGCGTACCTTTGCGTTTAAAAAATACTCATAACACTAATTGCCGCCTCACTTCTACCTCTGATAATTCTTCCACTTCCGCCAAAATATCTGCTAAAGCATCATTCTCTGCTTGTTCAATTTGTTGAACAATCACTTTCTGAGATAGTTCAGCAATGGTAGGATTTTCAAACAAATAACGCAGAGGAAAATCTAGAGAAAAGGCTTCTCTTAATCGGGAAATAACTTGAGTCGCCAGTAAAGAATGTCCTCCCAACTCGAAGAAGTTATCATAAATCCCAATTTGTTTTAATCGCAGAATTTCAGCCCAAATCGTCGCTAATTCTTGTTCTGTTGGTGTAGAAGGAGCAACAAAATCAACTTCTACACTTCTTTGGGAAGTATCTGGAACAGGTAAAGCACGGCGATTTATTTTAGCATTAGGCGTTAAAGGTAATGCTTCCACAAATACGAAAGCGGCGGGAATCATGTAATCGGGCAGCTTTTTCTTGAGGAAGTTTCGCAGAGTACTAGGCGTTAGTTGATTATGATTGGTAACGAGATAAGCTACTAAATACTTTTTACCCGGTTCATCTTCCCGCATCATGACAACGGCTTGTTTAATGTCAGAATGTTGATTTAAAACTGCTTCAATTTCTGCTAATTCAATGCGAAAACCGCGAATTTTTACCTGTGTATCAATTCGTCCCAAAAATTCTAGATTCCCATCAGGGAGACGGCGGACTAAATCTCCGGTTTTATAAAGTGTATCTCCCTCAATAAAAGGATTAGCAATAAATTTTTCACTAGTTAATATTGGTTGATTTAAGTAACCTCTAGCAACACTCGCCCCACCTACATAAAGTTCTCCAGGAACCCCAATCGGAACCCGGTGCAAATCTCCATCTAGTAAGTAAACTGTTCTATCGCCGATAGGTTTACCAATGGGAATTGAATGGACATTTTGATCAAGTTGTTTAGGAATCGGATAACAAGAGGTAAATACTGTACATTCTGAAGGGCCATAAGCATGAATAATTTGTGTTTCTGGTAATAATTCTAAGGCGCGACGAACATGAGGTACAGAAACAGACTCTCCCCCGAACAGCAGTTGTTTAACTCCTAACAATCCTTCTGGGATGGTGTCAATCATCAGATTGAAAAGGGCGGTAGTTAGAAACAGGATGTTAACCTTTTGTTCTTGAATAATTTTGCTTAATTTCTCAGGTGTAGGGATTTTGTCTGGGTAAAGCACACAACGCCCACCATAAAGCAAAGGCGGCCAAAGTTCTAGAGTTAATGCATCCCATGAAATTGATGAATGTTGCAGCCAAATTTGCTGTGCATCAAGGTGAATATAATCAACCCCAAACATAAAACCAATGAAGCTACGATGAGGAACTTCTGTTCCTTTTGGTGTGCCTGTCGAGCCAGAGGTATAAATTATATAAGCTAAGTTTTCTGGATTAACTTGACTTGACAAATTATCTTCTCTGTGAGTAGAAATTACTGGCCAATCCGAGTCTAGATTAACCACAATTTGGTTATGGATTGGGAGTCTATGTTGTAAATGATTCTGTGTCAGTAAGATGGTTGTCTGCACATCTGCCATCATGAACGCCAATCTTTCTGAAGGATAAGCAGGATCTAGCGGTACATAAGCCCCACCCGCCTTGAGGATAGCTAGTATCCCTATCACCATTAAAGGCGATCGCTCGACACAAATTCCCACCCGTACTTCTTGTTTAACTCCCAGGGTTTGTAAATAATGCGCTAATTGATTGGCGCGGTTATTTAACTCCCGATAAGTTAAATGTTCTTTTTCATTAAAAGCGGCGGGAAACTCCATTCCCTTGTGGGTGGAGAGGGATAGCCGCCCCGCCACTTGGGGCATTGGGCATTGGGCATTGGGCATGAGAGACTCTTCCCCATGCCCCATGCCCCATTCCCCATACCCAAAAACTCCATCCCCTTGTGGGTGGAGTTTTTCATATACAACTGCGACTGCATCAGGTTTTTTTTCTACCTGTTCTTCAAATAAAATATGAATACATTTATATTCAATAGAATCTATATTTTGATGATTTTCTTGCAGCACTAATTCTTTCTCTTCGGCTGCACTAAGCAAGGATAATTGAGAAATATGTTGTTGTAAATTAGCTGCCATCCCTGCTAACAGTGTTTGGAAATGTCCAATCATGCGGGCAATTGTCTGTTGCTCAAAATGCTTGGTATCATAAACAATCCTTCCAGACAATTGTGATTGAGGATTAATTACCACCGTCAGAGGATAATTTGTGCGTTCAAAACAGCAGATATCACTAGTTTCTAAAGCTTTTTTCGTTTTTTGTTCAGCAGAATCTATTGGATAATTTTCAAATACTAGAATACTCTCAAACAATGGCATTCCCGCAGCAACATCACTTATTTTTTGAATTTCTGCTAGAGAAAAATAAGCGTACTGTTCCTGTTCAAATTGTTGAGTTTGTAAATCCTTCAGCCAGGATAATAGTTCTGTTTTTCCATCAACTTGTAACCGGATGGGAAGAGTGTTTATAAATAACCCCACCATAGAGTCTACATTCTCAAAAGTCGCTGGACGACCGGATACAGTTGCACCAAATACCACATCACTTTCTCTACTGTAGCGGGAAAGCAATAATGCATAAGCACCTTGCACCAAATTATTCAAAGTTAAATGGTGTTGTCGTGCAACATATTGCAACTTTTCAGTTACCGTTTGCGATAATTGGAAAGTTTGCTCATTATATGTTTGCTGTCCCCTATTCTCTATTCCCTGTTCACTATTTCCAATTAAGATAGGAACCTCAAACCCCTGAAGAGTTTGTTGCCAAAAGTTTTTTGCTTGAGCAATATCCTGTTGTTGCAACCAATGAATATAATCTCGATAAGGACGAGAAGGTTTAAGGCGTAAAGATTCGCCTTGATGATCAGCCTCATAAAAAGCTAAAACTTCTTTCAAGATAATCTGCATTGACCAGCCATCAAAAAGGATATGATGATGACTCCAAATAAATTGATAGGTTTGTTTCCCTAGAGAAATTAGAGTGAAGCGCATCAAGGGAGATTCAGCAAGATCCAATCCTTTTTTGCGATCGCATTTCAGAAAATCCGCTAGATGCTGTTGTTGTTCATCGGCTGTGAAATTGCGCCAATCCAGTACTTCCCAAGAAAGATCCACTTGCTTACTCACCATTTGCAAGGGCTTTTCTATCTCTTCCCAATAAAAAGAACTGCGTAAAACTGGATGTCTCGCCACCACCTGATTCCAAGCTTCCCCAAAAGCAGAAAAATTTAACTCTCCAGAGAGAGTACAAACCAACTGCTCAAAATAAACTTCCGATTCTGGCGCATAAAGCGTATGAAACAGCATCCCCTGCTGCATAGGCGAAAGTTCATAAAGATCCTCAATATTTTCCATCAAACCACCTCTAAATACTAAATCCCGATGCCCTTTATTAGTGAGACTGCACCCAATTTTCTTACTTTCTTCTTTCTTCCTTCGTGCCCTTTGCGTCCTTTGCGGTTCGTTCCTCATATAATTTGACACAATTAATGAGCTAAAAAACAAGCCTTAATCACGACTTATTACTTTTATTCTTATTAACTTTAGCCAAGAATTTATCAAGCTGTTTCTGATTGAGTTTAGCAGCCGAAAAGTCCGAAGGTGTATACCCTTTAGCCTCTTTTAATTGACAATGAACAATCAGATTTTTTAATGCTTCAATAAACCAAAAACCCAAGCCTTCAATGGTGGCTTTTTGATAAACTCGATCGCTGTAAGCCCAAGTCATCTCCAGCTTACCGCCGCGAATGAATCCGCTTATGCCTAACAGATGGCTGCGCTTGCCAATTGCACTTTGTTGCGCTTTCATTTCTTTAACCAAACCCAACACCTCGGAAGCTTTCAGAACCTGATCAAACTGCCCAAGGTAGTTAAAACTAACTTGTGCTTGAGGTAGCGCTTGTAATTTCACATTATCCCGCCGCAAGTAACGCAAAACTCCATAACCAATACCTCGATTGGGAATGCGCCGCAGTTGTTCTTTGACTAACTTTAAAGTCTCTCCAGGATTGTCAATTTCTTCTAGCTGTAACCGAACTGGGAATAAAGTGGTAAACCAGCCAACGGTACGCGATAAATCCACATCCTCAAATAAATCTTCCCTTCCATGACCTTCTAAGTCAATCAGTAGTGAATTTTCTCCTGTCCATTGGGCAAAGCTTTGCACTAAAGCTGTCAGCAACACATCATTAATTTGAGTGTTGTAGGCAGAGGGGACATCCTGCAAAAGGGCGCGGGTTTGTTCTTCAGTTAAACAAAGGGATACAGAAGCGGCTGAAGCGATTGTGTTGTCATCAAATACAGGCTTGTCTTCTGGTAGTGGAGTAACTTGAAAACTAGACTCACCCAGCCAGTAATCTAACTCACCTGCGATCGCATCTGATTCAGCATATTCTACCAAGCGATCGCTCCAATATTGAAATGAAGTTGTCTTGGCTGGTAATTTAATCGCTTCACCACGGCTGATTTGTTGGTAAGCTGTAGCTAAATCTTCTAGCAAAATCCGCCACGAAATACCATCTACTGCTAAATGATGGATGATGAATAGTAAGCAATTAGGTCGATTGTTACCTAATTGAAATAGCGTTACTTGTGCGATCGCTCCGGTAGATAAATTCAGGCTAGCTTGGAGTTCAGTATCGGCAGTTTTCATTGCCGTTTGTTGTTCTGCTGCCGACAGGTGCGACAAATTGATCACGCTAAACGGCACTATTTCCTGGGGAACGGCGTTAAACTGCTGCCAGTTTTCCCCTTTTTGCACAAAGCGCGATTCTCCCAAGGGGAGACGTGCAAAGCACGAACGCAAAGCATCATGATGCAGTAATAATTGTTGCACAACTTTCTGTAATAACCCTGGTTGCAAGTTTGGCGACACTTCCAGCAACACTGATTGGTTAAAGTAATCAGGTTCCGGCAATTTCTGCTCGAAAAACCACTGTTGGATTGGTGTCAGCGCTACCTTACCAGTGACTAATCCTTGTTCAGCTGTAACTTGACGAGTCATACCCGCCACAGCAGCTAACTCAGCAATAGTTTGGTATTTAAATAGCTGTTTGGGAGCAATTTGAATTCCTGCTTGCTGGGCACGAGAAATTACCTGAATGCTGAGAATCGAATCTCCACCCAGTTCAAAGAAGTTATCATGGATGCCAACTTGCTCTAGTCGCAAAATTTCTGACCAAATCGCCGCTAATCTCTGTTCTATCAAGGTTTGGGGAGCAACAAAGTTATCTTCTGCATTCCGAGAAAGATCGGGGGCTGGTAGGGCGCGGTAGTCTATTTTGCGGTTGGGTGTCATCGGCAGCGCCTCTAGCAGCACGAAAGCCGAAGGAACCATATAATTTGGCAGTTTTTGCTTGAGGAAATGGCGCAGTTCATTAAAAGCGGCGGGAAACTCCATCCCCTTGTGGGTGGAGAGGGATAGCCGCCCCGCCACTTGGGGCATGGGGAATGGGGCATTGGGCATGAGAGACTCTTCCCTATGCCCCATGCCCTGTTCCCCATGCCCAAAAACTTCATCCCCTTGTGGGTGGTGTTTTTCATCGTTTGTTGCTGGCGGCTGGTGGGGTACAATATAAGCCACAAGGCGCTTTTGTCCAGGGATGTCTTCACGGGCAGTCACGATAGTCTGAAACACCTGTGGATGTTGGCGTAACACTGTCTCAATTTCTCCTAACTCGATGCGGAAGCCACGAATCTTTACCTGATCGTCAACTCTACCGAGATATTCTAGGTTGCCATCTGCGCGAAATCGTGCTATGTCGCCAGTTTTATATAATTTTGGATTTTGGACTTCGGATTTTGGATTGTAAAACGGATTCTCAATAAATTTCTCAGATGTGAGTTGCGGGCGTTGCCAATATCCTCTAGCTAAACCGGCTCCGCCAATGTGCAGTTCTCCGGGAACTCCGATAGGCACTGGTTGCAGATATTGATCTAAAACATAAACCTGAGCATTGCTGATGGGTTGTCCGATCGCAACCCAGTCAGGATCTGAAGAGTTTAAGCGGTGTAAAGTGGTTACAATTGTTGCTTCTGTTGGCCCGTAACTATTAAATAATTGCGGTGGTTGGGGTAAATGAGCAATACTACTGTGCCAATGCTTCACTTTTTCTAGTTGAGCTTCTTCTCCCCCAATAATCACAACCCTGAGACTTTCAGGAATTCGGGAGTCTTGATGGGTAAGTTCCGCTACTAATTGATGCCAGTACGCTGTAGGAAGATCCAAAACAGTCAACTGCCATTCTCGGCAACACCGCCAAAACTCATCGCTGGAGTGCAATATCTGTTCGGTACGTAGTACTAATGTTGCACCGATCAAAAGACAAGGAAAGATTTCTTCGATGGATGTATCAAAGCAAATAGACGCAAATTGGAGAATATTATCGTCTGCGTTAATTCCATATTCATGAGTGGCGGTGATGACGAAATTTATTAGCGATCGCTGTTCAACCATCACGCCCTTGGGTTTTCCCGTAGAGCCAGAGGTATAAATAATGTAGGCGAGGTTATCAAGTTGAACCTCACAAATTGGATTGCTTGTATTTTGTTGAGCAATTATTCCCCAGTCACTATCTAAACAAATCGTTTTTCCGGCATAATCTGCTAATTTATCCTGAAATCTTTCTTGAGTCAGCAAAATACCCAATTGCGTATCTTCTAAAATATCAGCTAATCGTTCTTTGGGATAGGCAGGATCGAGGGGAACATAAGCACCTCCGGCTTTGAGAATGGCAAGTAAACCGACAATCATCTCTAGTGAACGTTCAACGCAGATACCTACCAGCGTTTCTGCTGTGACTCCCAAACTTTGGAGATAGTGGGCTAATTGATTGGCGCGATCGCTCAATTGGCGGTAAGTTAATTGTTGACCTGCTTGCTGAATCGCTACAGCATCGGGCGTTAACTCCACTTGGGCTGCAAATAACTCATGCACACATTTGATTGAAGAATACTCCCTGTGAGTTTGATTCCATTCCACCAATAATTGCTGCTGAGTCTGCGTTAACAGTGGTAATTCAGAAATTCGCTGCTCTGGATTCGCCACAATTCCTTTTAGTAATATTTGATACTGCTCTAGCATTTGTTGGATTGTAGCAGCATCAAAAAGATCGCTATTGTATTCTAAAACTAGGGTGATTCCTTTTGCTCCCCTTCTAGCACCGTTCTGTACACTTTGTTCAAAACGCGGTATGACGAGAAAATCTAGATCAAACTTTGCAGATTTATTACTAAGCGGTTCATGCAAGCTGATATCCAAACCTGGGAGACTCAAATCTGGCATAGCAGAATCATGGAAGCTGAACATCACTTGAAATAAAGGATTGTAACTCAAGCTGCGTATTGGCTTGAGAACATCTACAACTTTATCAAAGGGTAAGTCCTCATTAGCGTAAGCTTCAAGTGTCACTTGCCGCACCCGGTTGAGTAATTCCCGAAATGTGGGATTACCTGACAAATCGGTGCGTAACACCAAGTTATTGACAATCATACCAATTAACTTTTCGATCTCATGCATCCGGCGATTGGCAACCGCAGTCCCGATGCTAATATCGTCTTGTTGGGTGTATCTGTGCAAGATAACCTGAAAAGCTCCCAGCATCGTCATAAATAAAGTTGCACCAGCTTGACGACTCAGAACTCTCAGGGATTCGCACAAATCGCTAGGGAGTTCCATTCTAACGTGATCGCCATTGTAAGTTTGCTCTATCGGTCGTGGGCGATCATAAGGTAATTCCAATAGAGGCGAACTACCTGACAATTTTTGTTGCCAATAGGTTAATTGGGCTTGAGCTTCTGAGGTATTCACCCATTGACGCTGCCAATGGGCGAAGTCTGCAAACTGCAGGGATGGTTCAGTTAGTGGGGAAGGTTTACCTGCACAGAAGGCTGGATAAAGTTCCATCAACTCACCCAAAAACACATTGAATGACCAACCATCATGAGCTATATGATGCTCAATATGGATCAATTGATGTTCTTGTTCGCTCAACTTCAATAAAACCCACCTCACCAGGGGTAATTGATTCATATCGAAGGGTTGCTGCAATTCTGCCTCACATAGCTTTTGAGCCTCGGCTTCTTGCTCAGATTCCGGGAATGCCTGGAGGTCAATTACTCTAAAACTAATTGGTTGGTGTGGGTTAACAACCTGAAATAGCCTACCATTTATTGCCGGATAAGTCGTGCGGAAGATTTCATGACGCTGCACAATCTGATCGAGGCATTGGTGTAAAACTGTAACATCAAGCCAACCTCGAAATTCGATCTTTGCCTGGAATTGGTAAGCACTATTTTCCGGCGCTAATTGCTGGATGAAGTACACTCGCTCTTGAGCAAAGGAAACTGGCAATAATCCTTCATGGGGAATTCGTTCTATGGCTAGACGTTGCCTCTGTTGTTCTGTGTTGCCTTGGGTGAGAAGTTGAGCTAAACTTGCGATCGCGGGGTTTTCAAAGATTTGCCCAAAAGATAACTCAACTGGGAAAACTTCGCGCACACGAGAAATCATCTGAGTTGCAATTAGCGAATGTCCACCCAGGTAGAAAAAATTATCATTGACTCCAATAAGATCAAGCCTGAGTAATTCAGCCCAAATCGCAGCTAACTTTTCTTCAATTGGGTTACGAGGTGCAACAAAGGGTTCTTCAAGATCGGGGCGAGTGCGATCGCAAGCTGGAAGATTCTGCCGATCAACTTTACCATTAACAGTAAGGGGCAAGGAGTCGAGAATCACAAAGGCTGCTGGCATCATGTAGCTGGGCAGTTTTTCTTGAAGAAAGCGTTTTATGGTAATGACGCTCAAATCAACTTTTTGGTTAGGAACAATATAAGCAACAAGACGCTTATCGCCAGGGATGTCTTCACGGGCAATTACCACAGCCTGTTGTACATCCGAATGTTGACTCAAAAGCGCCTCAATTTCTCCAAGTTCAATGCGGAAGCCGCGAATCTTCACCTGATTATCGACTCGCCCAATAAACTCAATATTGCCATCTGGTAAGAAGCGGGCTAAATCGCCAGTCTTGTATAACCTGCTGCTTCCTTCCTCCTCAAACGGATTAGGGATAAATTTTTCCTCGGTTAATTCTGGACGGTTTACGTAGCCTCGTGCCAAACCGTCACCGCCAATATACAATTCACCAGGATTACCAACTGGAATTGGTTGAAGTTTAGAGTCTAGTATATAGATTTGTGTATTGGAAATTGGGCGGCCAATCGGTACATTTGTAGCCCCTTCTTGAATATCTTGCACTAAATAAAAACAAGCAAATGTTGTGCTTTCAGTCGGCCCGTAAACGTGCAGTAATCGCTGTGGCGCTCCATTTTTTAAAACCGCTTTCACTGACTTTGGATCTACAGCCTCACCTCCAAATAGTAAGTGTTGTAGGTTTTTAAATGCCTGCGGGACAACGCTAGCTAACTGATTAAATAAGGCTGTTGTCAAGAATAATACGCTAATCCCTTGTTCACAGATGTATGTTGCAAAGTTCTGCGGCGAAAGCACAACATCTTGAGGAATTATCACCAGCCTAGCCCCGTGCAGGAGAGAACCCCAGATTTCAAATGTAGCTGCGTCAAATGAAGTATTTGAGGCTTGAGCAACGCGATTACTAGGCACAAAGTTCACGTAATTGGTGTTGCATACTAGCCGATTGACAGCCCGATGCGTTACAGCTACTCCTTTTGGTGTTCCTGTAGAACCGGAGGTGTAGATGACATAAGCCAGATTTTCAGCCGTGGTGTTGCTAGTAAGATTTTCTTGACTTTGGCAGTTAATTAATTCCCAGTCACTATCCAGACAAACCAACTTCGTCCCGCTTGCAGTCAACCCTTCAACGAATTTTTCTTGAGTTAACACCACCTGAACTTGCGAATCTGAGAGCATGAACGATAGCCGTTCTTTGGGATATGTTGGATCTAGTGGTACATAAGCTCCACCCGCCTTGAGGATGCCCAACATTCCTGCGATCGTTTCTAGCGATGCCTCCGGCAACGTCTCCGACGAACGCTCAACGCAAATCCCAACCAGTACATCTGTCCCTACACCCAAACTTTGTAGATAATGTGCTATTTTGTTAGCTCGGTGGTTCAACTCTTGGTAAGTTAGTTGTTGCTCTTTGAAAACAACAGCAATATTCTCTGGAGTTTTTTCTACCTGCGCTTCAAATAATTCATGTATACACAGATGTTTGGAGTAATCTGTTTTAGTATCATTCCATTCAACTAATATTTTGTGTAGTTCCTGCTCAGTTAAAGCAGAATTATTATTAATAGACTGAGTAGAGTTGATGATAATATCTTCCATAAACTTTAGTATATAAATTGCAATATTCCTCTGATCATCTAAATATAGGAATCATATTTAATTTTTGAACAAAATTAGGTATTGTAGCGTGTGTTAGAACGGAGTTCGTAACGCACTATTATCAAGGGTTTGATGCGTTACGCTGTCGCTAACACATCCTACGGATATTTTCAGAAATCAAATACTAGTCCTATATAGGACTTACGCATTGACAGGAAAGACCAAGTATAGATGATTGGAAAAACCAGATAAATCGTAGGGGCAATTCATGAATTGCCCCTACGATGGATCTTAATCCGAAGTGAGTGAACTCAAGATCAGTACCTACTGCGTGTAGTTTTGCGTAAGTCCTGCGAATGTAATAGTGAACTTATTCATCCACAATTTCAACTGTTTTTGGTTGATTATACTCTTCGGTATCAATAATGACCTCTGGGCTAAGTTGATTTTTCAACTTCAGTTTTAGCTCCTCTGAAATGGGTAAATCTTTAATTTCTTTGAGAAGGTATCTCACTGATTCGGTTTTGCTCCGTTCTGCATAAATAGCCTTAAGAACAGCTTCAATTCCATATCCCGCTACAGTATCTCCCAGAACGGTTATTAGACCAAGCAATCCTATACCTCCGACGATGCCAAAAGGCCCTCCTAAAGCTGTGATGGCAGCTGCAACAGCCGCAGAACTACCTCCTGATGAAACTGTTAGAACCACGAGAATGATACCAGGAAGACCCAGACCAGCCAACTTTTTAACGATTTCGTCCATTGTAATTACCTAAAATCCTTATACTGTTGGTTAATAAATTGCTAAGGGTACGAGATAGAGTCTTTGTAAATAAAGAAACCTATCTCAGAATCTAGACTAAGCTAGATAAGAGTCATTGGCGATCGCATTGGGTTAATATTTTTTGAATTTACCCCGATCTCAAAGTTCACTCTTTAATTCAAGCGATCGCTAATTTTCCCATTAACAGCAGATATAGCCACTGTTCTAGGTGAGGCTAAATAATTTTTGCCCGTAGGATCGCCACTGCGTCCTTTAAAATTGCGATTGGTTGCATAAATACCTGTTTCTTCTTTTGCCAAAACTCCCAATCCAGAATTGATACAAGCTCCACAACCTGTCTTGAGAATTTGCGCTCCTGCTTGTTCAAAAATGTCGAGATAGCCCAAGAGTTGGGCTTGTTCTCTAATTTCAATGGTTGCAGGTACAATAAACAAGCTTACACCGTCTGCCAGTTGGCGACCGTTCAAAACTTCCGCAGCCTGAGCTAAATCATAGAGTTTTCCACCAGTACAAGAACCAATAAAGGCTTTGGTAATGGGAATATCCTCTAATTGACTAATGCCCACTACCTGATCGGGTTTCGGGGGACGTGCAACTTGCGGTTCTAAATCGCTGAGATCAAATTGATAAATCTTTTCATACTCAGCATCAGCATCCCCACTAATCTCTTCAAATTCTTGAGAACTACGGTTTTTTACATATTCACGTGTCACCTCATCAGGAACAATTAAGCCACATATTGCCCCACACTCAACTGCCATATTAGCGAGAGTCAACCGTTCATCAAATGGTAGTTGGGTGAGGATTGAGCCTCTAAATTCCATTACCTTACTAGTAGCGCCAGCACAACCGATTTGTCCCAAGATAAATAGGATAATATCCTTGGCACTGATTTGAGAAGGTAAGGTTCCAGACAACTCAAATACTAAGGTTTGGGGAACGCGAATCCACATATCTCCAGTGGCATAAATATTTGCCATATCTGTCGTACCTACGCCCGTAGAAAAGGCTCCTAATGCCCCGTAGGTGCAGGTATGAGAATCTGTACCAGCAATCACCATTCCCGGCCGGACAAATCCTTTTTCTGGGAGTAAAACGTGGCAAATACCTGCTGCTTCACCTGGGGAAACCATATCAAATAAATGGCATCCTTGGTCTTGAGCAAACTTAATCATCTGTTCGTACATCAGATGGGCTTTGTTATCTGCACGAATGTCGTTAACTTGGATAAAGTGATCTGCTACCAAAACCACCCGTTGGGAGTCCCATAACTTTGCCCCTTCTCCAAAGTGTTTATAAAATGTTTTAGCTACAGGGCCGGCTACAGCATCATGGGATAAAGCTAAATCGATTTGGGCAAAAACCACCTCTCCCGGTTTGACGTAGGAATTACCGGAGGCTTTCGCTAAGAGTTTTTCTACTAAAGTCATGGGTCTAGTAGATGTCAGGCTGGGAGGAATGGTAATCTGACCATGACGACGCATCTGATTAAAAGCCATTAGTCCGCCTGCTGCTGCGATCGCATCAACTACTGGATTTTGCTCTTTTTCCCCAAAAATTTCTAGGGAAAGTCCAATGTTGATACTATTCCGATAAAAAATCTCTGCAAACGATCGCGCCCGAATCTTCTTAACTCCCGCAGCTTGGATGGCAATGGGGGCAACTTCTCGACTTGAACCACAGCCAAAGTTTTCTCCGGCTTCAATCGCATCGTATTTTAAAAGTTCACCTTCGCCAATCAGGTGTTCTAAAGCATACTGTTTTAAATATTCAGGGTCATCTGTTGTAGCGCGATTGGCGGGAATAATATCATCAGTATTAATATCATCTCCCAATTGCAAAACTTTATTTGCGTTATTCATGCATAGATAGCTCCTAATTCCGAATATTGCCCAACCGAAAGTTCTTCTAATAAAAGGTCAACTAAGGTTTCAGTGTTGACTAAAATTTCTTCTCCTTGAGGAGATAAATCGGCTGTGCGGTATCCTTTGGCTAAAATTCGGTCTTGTGCTTGAATAATCCGTTGTGCAGCCTGCACTTCTCCCCATTGTTGAAGCATTAAAACACAGGCTCCGAGAGTTCCCAAAGGATTAGCAATTCCTAAACCTGCAATGTCTGGGGCTGTACCATGAATGGCTTCATACAGACCAAATCCGTCAGCGTTCAGACTGGCCGATCCTAATAAGCCGATGGAACCAACTAATGCACCGCCAATATCGCTAAGAATATCTCCAAATAGATTCCCCGCCAAAATCACATCAAACTGTTGTGGATTCAAAACCATAAGCATAGCTAAGTTATCCACCAACATTGGTTGAATAACAACATCGGGAAACTGTCCGGCTTCTTCTTGTACTAGACGAGTCCAAGGTAAATGGGGTAAGGCATTTTCTTTGTGGGCTACGGTGAGTAATCCTCGGCGATTTTGGGCTTGCTGTAGTGCTTTACGAGCAATCCGACGAATTTCTTCATCGTAATAGCGCATCGTATGATATCCGTAAGTTCCCCGATTATCTAAAGCTCGTCCAGATGGCCCAAAATAGATGCCACTAACTAGTTCTCGAACGATCAAGATATCGAGTCCTTGAACTTTCTCTGGTCGGAGGCTAGATTTATGCAACAGACTTTTAACGCTACGGATGGGGCGAAGATTGCAAAAAAAGTCGAAGTGTTTTCGTAGTTCTAGTAATCCGCCTTGACTAATAGCACCAAAGACAATCCCATCGGCTCCATCGCATAGTTGAGCGGTGGCTTGGGGGAAGTAACTACCAAACTGCTCTAAGGCAGTTGCACCAAGCCAACCATAATCTAGCTGTAAGGTAAATCCCTCAAGTTGAGCGACATGTTGGAGAATTTTTAAGGAAGCTTCCACAACTTCTGGCCCAATTCCTTCCCCTGGAATACCAACAATCCGATAGGATGGCTTAGTTAAAGACCCCATTTTCCCATAACTCCAATACTTCATTGGCTGTAAAATAGCGTTCTTGCTCAACAGCAAGAGATTTGATTACTGAGCGCATTTTCTCGTATTGCGTTCTGGGTTGAGGATTTTGCATTTGCTTTTCAAACAGATATTGGAAATTACTAACTCCACTCCATTTACCAAATACAACGTTTACACTACCGTGAGGAAAAATTGCAAAACTTTTGGGGTCTGAAAATAAACAATTGACATGAGTCCCCGTTTCATGCCATTGAGAAGTTTGAGAGTAAGGCGGGGCTGGGCGAACTCCTAATTTTTCAATGAAATCTGTCACAGGAGCGATCGCATCATAGTTTATACCCTGGACTTCAATTCCAAATCGAACTCGTAACCCATTCAATACCTGCTCGATGGGAATATTTCCCGCACGTTCCCCAATGCCGCAAAACGTACCCGATACTAAAGTCGCTCCAGCCATGAGAGATTGGAGGGTATTTTCGAGAGCCATGCCCATATCATTGTGGTAGTGTACCCCGAAAGCTACCCCTGTCGTGGATTGGAGCAGGTCGCTAACCCAGATATAGCTCTTTTCTGGACTGAGAATCCCCACCGTATCACAGAGAATGAAGTTTTCAATATAAGGGCTGCATGAGCGGATACATTGCACTAAAAAGTCAAAATCGGCTCTAGAAGCATCTTCTGCTGCAAAGTCTACTCTAAGTCCTGCGATCGCAGTTGCATAATGCAAGTTTTCGATAATTAAATCGATAGCATTTTGACGAATTTGATCGATGACATGAGCGGGGATATTGTCATCAATGGTTTTCCCTTTAAACTCTTTCACCTGCCGGATTTGAGGATCTCGTAAAAACAGTAGTCGATCGGAAACGGCATGGAAAAGGATGATCCGCTTCACTCCGCAGTCTTTGGCTAAATCAATAAACTGTTTGTTCATTAAGGTAGCCGACAAAATCTGACTATCCAATCCCTCTAATACTAATGTTTTAACCAGTTCAGCTTCTTGTTCACAGACACAGGGCATAGTGTCGATTCCATGAACTCCCGTTTGGGCAATTAAATGGGCAAGTTTTTGTTTGTTTGGGTAAGAGAAAAATAGACCTGCTTGTTGTTCTCCATCTCGCAATGTGTCGTCGTAAATTTTGATGGGGAGGGCTTCCATTTTTTTACTTTCTGATATTAAGATTTATTTTGATAAAATCTCACATAACTCATCGATTTCTTGATTTTTTTCTTGAATCAGGATATTACCTAAAAGTTGTAACTGCCGCAGATTTTCTAGCTTGGCATTATCTATTGCTTCGAGTTCACTTTTTAAGAATGTTTGGAATCGATAATAAGAAGATTTATTACCTTTGTTGCTAGACTCAAACAATCTTTCTAATTCTCCTGCGACTACTTCACTTCCACCATCAAGCACAATATTTAAGAGTGGGTTTGCCCATTGTAATAGTCCCCATTTTTTCACTTCGTCATAGGGATAAACACTTGTTAGAGAACCAGCACCCAATGATACTAATAAGATATCCTCTATATTCAGAACCTGTTTGTTTTCTTGTTTACTAATTTGCGCTTCTAAAATAGCCAAGTTAGCTGGATTATTGGCGATTACTCCGCCATCAACTAAAGTATAGAAGCCGTTGGGATTATGGGAGCTAGAAACACGATAGGGAGCAAAATAAGTCGGAGTTGCAGTAGTTGCCAATGCCGCATCGGTGAGGGTAAAGCCTAAGCATAACTTGCGAAACTTTTTCGATTCGGTCTGTTGTTTTTCTAGCTTGTTGGTAAAGAATATCGGAATTCGCTGCTCGATATCGTAGCTAGTGACAAAAACTTCTTTGAGATTATTTTCTAGAGGACTATCACCAAAATATTGCCTAATAATTTCTTCTCTTCCCTCCGAAGAATATTTCGGTTGAACGAATATATCTTCTATCTGACCGAGTACTTTTTCCCAGAATGGCTCGTAAAATATTTCAGCCCCATACTCAAGATATATTTGCAGGAGATCCTCTGCACTATATTGGGCGGTGGGTGGGCTATCAGGTACGTCTAAATTTAATTTTGGTTTAGTTAACCCGAGTGCCAGAATTCCGCCGCTAGAAGTTCCAGAGATTAAATCGAACAAACTAAAAATCGGCTTTTGTGTCCGCTTTTCAATTTCTGCCAGGATCATTGTGGGGATAATGCCGCGAATACCGCCTCCATCAATGGCAAGTATTTTATATTTGGGATTGGCTTTAGTATTCATAGTTTTTTGCGATCGCTCCTGAGTTGATGTTTGTGGTTGTTGTTGAATATTGACTGCAACTTCGCTTTCCCCTGTTTGGTCTGTTTCGGCTTTTTTCTGTGCTATTAAGGGGACTATTGGGGATGAAATATTGGTAGATTTTTCGCTTTGTTTCTTTGTACCTTTTTTTGCTTTTCTTTCTTCCACTGGAGACACTGCGCTAACTTCTACAGCAGGAAGCTCAAGGGATACTGAATTAGCAATTGCTTCAACAGAAACAACTTCTGTAACGGACTGAGTTGTTGCTTCTACTTCAACAGGAACAACTTCTGTAACCGACTGAGTTGTTGCTTCTACTTCAACAGGAACAACTTCTGTAACGGACTGAGTTGTTGCTTCTACTTCAACAGGAACAACTTCTGTAACCGACTGACTTGTTGCTTCTAAACTACTAGTTGTTTCACTATTGGATAATTGTGGAGTTCCCAATGGAATTTCTACTAAATCCCAGCGAGGACTACCACGCAAGGTTCCATTATGGGCATTTACTGTCTGATCTTGTATAGTCGGCCCCTGTCTTTCATTTAATCTCCAATAAGCTATCAATCCTGGTTCATTCCCAACTAGAGGCTGATAGCGATGCTTTTTGATTTCCACTGGAGGACAGGGGTAATTCCAGACGCTAATGTTAGCTAATTGACCTGTGAAATATATGTGATTGTGTAAAGTCGCGCCCAGAGTTACAGAACTAGTTGCTTTATTTAGAGAATCACCTGTAAGATAGCCAAAATACTCATGCTCATCAAGATATACGCTCAATTGACCTTTGTTAAAAACAATGGCAAAAAAGTGCCATTTTTCAACAGTTAATTCTCCATTTCCAAAGGTTTTGATAACATTGTCAATTTTCTCATCAATGTATATATCTAGGTTTCCTAATTCACTAATACCGAACTCAAAATTATCACTATATCTATCTGAAGAACGCGCAAAAAAAACATTCCGTGTCCCATAAGTAGTAGCTTTATTTGTTAGCTGATGAGGATTTACCCATCCCGAAATCGTAAAAGCTGAACTTCCCTCAGCAAAGACACCACCAAAATCATTTTTACCAAAATCTATGTAATCATCTTTGCCATCAAATGTAATTACTGATTGACTATATACATCATTTGCCACAATATTTTAATCTCCACAAATTAATTAAATCTAATTTTTGAAAATACTAATAATACAATCAATATTAGTTTTTACTATTTTAGATTGTAAATTGTTTAAGCTTATAAACTAATGATTTTAATTTTTAAAACTTCGAGGAGTTAAATTAATTAGCTTTTTTTACTTAAAGTATATAAACTAGCCTTACAAATAGTCTCAGATTTATCAAAAAAATGCAATAGCAGCTAAAACCAGGTAATTTAATAATTAAGTAGACAGTTAAGACAGTTAAGACAGTTAAGACGGTTAAGATAGTTAAAAGTTAAGACAGTTAAGACAGTTAAGACAGTTAAGACGGTTATTAAAATATTTAAAAGAGTTAAGAAATAATAATGAGAATCTGTAAATTTTTTGCAGCTAAGTTCGGCAATTTTTTTTATGACTGGAGTTTGAACTACTTCCCGGTTTAAAACTCCAAACCTTTACAGCAGAGCTATTTGATTTTAAACGTAGACATTTGAATTGTGTAATGCAGCGTTCTTTTCTGATCAACCCATGAACTCTCAATACTGCGTAGGTTTTGAATATTCGTAGGTTGGGTTGAGGCAATGCGTTACCCAACAAACCCCGAAAAATGTTGAGTTTCGTTCCTCAACCCAACCTACACATCGGCACAATGTACCCATTTCTCAGTAGAACCCCATATCTTTAGTTGTCGTGGTTCTATGAGCTTGGTTTTCGCTATGTATATATTGTATCAGAATATGGATTGCTTAACTCATGACTGGAAGTCACGAGTGTGCAGCTTGCAGAAATCAAAAACGCGATTATTAGTAGCGATCGCACTTATTTCTATTCTATCTTTATACACCTCATAAGAGGCAAAACTTAAATCACTGGTAGAATACTCTGTCCACCCAGAACGCCCTACAGGACGATTGCCAGCACCTGCACCACAAATTAAATAAGTTGTCCCATTAATAGCACGGGTGCGTTCATAATTATGTTCATGACCATTGATATAAAGCTGAACACCGTATTTTTGAAATAGAGGAGTGAAAGTTTTAATAAAATCTGGATTACTCCCATACTGACCCGATGAATAAATCGGATGATGGCCAAACACTACTTTCCAAGGGGCGTTACTAAGACTTAATTCTTTTTCTAACCAAGTTAGCTGGTTTTTCCAATCAGCATTACTGTTAGTATCTAAAGCAAAAAATTGCACAGTTGCACGGCGAAATGTATAATAACGTCCCTTCATATTAAAGCCAGCATACTTGACTTGTGGCTCACCATTGGCAGTACGAATATCATGATTACCTAAACAAGCCTGAAATTTCACACCTTGTTTTAGCAAAGCCTTATAGGGACGCTCAAAAACTTCGCCGATTTTCTCAATTTCACCGTTATTGTAAATATTGTCTCCAGCTAAAACTACTAAATCATAAGGATTTTGTTTGTGATAGGCATTCATTGCCCCAGCTACAGCATACTGTCCTTTAGCCCCAGTCCCTGTATCAGCCACAGATACAAAACGTAATAACAAGTCTTTTTTCGGTGGGTTGGCGGCTATAGCTGTTGTTGAATCGGTAATATCAGCACTTTGATTATTTTGACGAACTAACATCCAGCCTAAAAATCCTGCACCAATGGTACTGAGACTGCTTAAAAATAAAAATTGACGGCGTTTTAGGTTCATAACTCACCAAATTTAATAAATAGTCAGTTTTCGCACAAGGAATGTGCAATGAAATGATAGATTAATGCAAAAGAGGCAGCATCAGTAATAATGTACGTTGTTTGTCTTTGATTCGCTGCTTTTGGTGAAAGTTCCATGTCACAAGACAATCAGTCAAAACCGACGGATAAGCCGGTAACTCAACCTCCCCAAAAACCTTACCAGAGAGTTCAGCCAATTTGGAAGGCTAAAATTATCCAACTTCTCCGAGGGACGATTGGGGTTTTAGAAACAACAGTGGACAAACTGGAGACAGCACCCCCACCGGGTACTGAGGAAACACCCAGTTTTTTCCAGCAACTTCAGTTGCGATGGGGTGGGTTGTTAAGGACAATCCGCTTATTTTTTCCATCAAATTTGTCAACAAAGTTATCAGATACAGCTTTGACGGGAATTGTGACTGGAATTGCTGTAATTTTCTTATGGACAACTACTACTGTATTGACTGGTAAACCTACTGAAGTAGCCACAGTTCCACCTGTTGAAGAGGTTCCTGCACCAACACCAATGATAACTAGTCCACCGGAGTCAGTCGTACCAGAACCGCAGCCGCCACAGCCACCAGAGGAAATTACGCCGCCGCCAGAACCGGTAATCAAACCGGTAATCAAACCGGTAATAGAACCAATTCCCACGCCGACACCAGTCATAGAATTGACACCAGAACAAGCCTTGATTGCGGCTATTGAAAATCAGGTGGCTGAAACTAGCGATCGCATTGCCTCTGGTCTGATAAAGTCAATTAAAGCCAACTTTCGCACCAGTAATTTAACTATCAAAATTAGTGACGATTGGTATACTCTCAAAGAATCTCAGCAGGATAATCTAGCTGCGGAGATATTACAACGCTCTCAAGAACTTGATTTTACTCATTTAGAAATTATCGACTCCCAAGATAAGCTGATAGCACGTAACCCAGTTGTTGGTAATGAGATGGTGATTTTTAAACGGCAAACAACTTCGTAATTCGTAACTTGGGGAGTATATTATAAAAAGCGTTGATTTGATATCCACAAATTGATTTTTGTCAAAACTTAATTTCAAATATTTCAAATATTTCAAATATTTATGTTAGACAACCTTTCGCTATTGCTCAAAGCTTGTGAAAACTTAAACATTAACTATGAAATTATTCATCCGACTGAAAACTTAGTAAAAATAAAACTGAATAATAAACAACATTATTTTTGTAATTATAGTACTCCCATAATAAATCAGGCATTAGCACAAATTATCAAAGATAAGGAATATACCTACCATATTTTAAAGAAAAAAGTTAAACTTCCTAAAACTGTAGGTTTTCTTTCTCCTTTTTGTGATCTCCAATATAAGATTTACTTAAAATTTCCCAGCTTTGAAGATATTATATTAGAAATCAAAAACAACTTTGAAACGCCCGTAATTGTTAAACGTAATTCTGGCTCAAGTGGACATAACGTTTTTTTATGTCAGAATACAGATGAAGTTAAAACTGCTTTAAAAGAGATTTTTAATATCAATAATAAAAAGTATGATTACGTTGCGATCGCTCAAGAGTTTATTCACATAAAATCTGAGTATAGAGCCGTTTTTTTAAATAAAGAGTTAGTTTTGCTCTATGAAAAAGATATAACTAATGCAAAATTTGCAGGTAATCTCAGCCCTCTCCACTGGGATGGTGCGAAAGCAAAGCATATCAACGATCCGCAAATATTGTTAGAGATTGCTAATTTCGCTAAACCAATTTTTGAAGAATTAGATATTGATTATGGCGGTTTAGATATCGTCCTAGATCGAGATAACCAATATTGGTTAATTGAAATAAATTCTCACCCTAATTACAGTATTTTCACTAGAGACAATGGAGAGGAACCTGTGTTGAGAATTTTTGAAAAAATGCTCGTTAGTCTAGCCTCAAAATGAAAAACTACACGCCACTTGCGGGATGGAGTTTTTGGGCATGGGGAACAGGGCATGGGGCATGGGGAAGAAGTTACCAATGCCCAATGCCCCATGCCCAATGCCCAATGCCCAATGCCCCAAGAGACGGGGCGACTATTCCCTCTCTACCCACAAAGAGATTGAGTTTCCCGTCGCTTTCAATAAAAAAATCAGGAATCCAATAGTAGAATTCTTGGCTATAACGACATTAATCTTTTGACGACGACAAATAAAGTGTTATTTGACACAAGAAAATCGGGATGACTGGATTCGAACCAGCGGCCCCTTCGTCCCGAACGAAGTGCGCTACCAAGCTGCGCCACATCCCGCCACAAAAATGGCATTATAAATTAAGAATATCATAACCCATGCCAAATCAGAGAGTTACATCTATATATGATCGCTTCATCCAAGACTTTGCTTGCTACGATTAAATTTGTATAACTCTAGTGGTAAAAGCGGATTGTGACTGTAAAACCAGACTGGTTGCGGGTAAAAGCACCTGGGCGTGAGCGCGTCGGTAACGTTAAAGACATTTTGCGGGATTTATCTCTCAATACAGTTTGTGAGGAAGCGTCCTGTCCGAATATTGGTGAATGCTTCAGCGCTGGGACTGCCACGTTTTTGATTATGGGCCCGGCTTGTACACGCGCTTGTCCCTACTGCGATATCGATTTTGAGAAAAAACCCAAACCACTAGATCCCACGGAACCTACACGACTGGCAGAAGCTGTTCGCCGCATGAAACTTAATCATCTGGTAATCACTTCTGTAAATCGAGATGACTTGTTTGATGGTGGCGCATCTCAGTTTGTGGCCTGTATTGATGCGGTTCGCTCTGTTTCACCTAACACCACAATTGAGGTGCTAATTCCTGACTTGTGCGGTAATTGGAATGCTCTAGAGTTTATTTTACAAGCGGCACCAGAAGTATTAAACCACAATACCGAAACTGTTCCACGCCTATATCGCCGAGTGCGTCCCCAAGGAAATTACGATCGCACATTAGAATTATTGCAGCGATCGCGCCAACTTTCTCCCAGCACATACACCAAATCCGGGATCATGGTTGGACTCGGTGAAACTGATACCGAAATTCGCCAAGTCATGCAAGACTTACGAACCGTAGATTGTGATATTTTGACAATTGGGCAATATCTCCAACCCAGTCAAAAACATTTACAAGTAAATGAATTTATCAACCCAGAACAATTTGCTGCTTGGAAGGAATTCGGCGAAGAAATCGGATTTTTACAAATTGTCTCTTCACCATTGACAAGAAGCTCATATCATGCAGAACAAGTCAGGGAATTAATGGAACGTTATCCCCGCAGTCAATTTTAGATTTTAAATTGCCAAGAGAATGGGGTGATTGGGTGATGGGGAGAATGTTAATTAATGACTAATTCAAAATCTGTAGCAATTCTGGGTGCGGGTGCTTGGGGTGCATCTCTGGCAAATCTCGCCACAGCAAACGGTCATCAGGTGCGCGTGTGGTCGCGTCAAGGTTCCCCAACTCTCCAAGCAGTGTTAGAAGATGCCCAAATAATCTTGTCCGCTATCTCAATGATTGGTGTGAGAGATGTTGCTTCTCAAGTTCAGTCTTTCCCCCTTTCTCCAGAGGCAATTTTTGTGACGGCAACGAAAGGCTTAGATCCCCAAACCATCTGTATGCCGTCGCAAATTTGGCAAACACTATTTCCTAACCATGCAGTGGTTGTTTTGTCTGGGCCGAATTTATCTAAAGAAATTCAACTAGAGTTACCAGCAGCAACGGTAGTAGCCAGTAATATCCCCACGGCTGCGGAAGTAGTGCAGTTAGTATTTTCTTCTCATCGTTTTCGGGTATATACCAATCCCGATCCCTTGGGGGTGGAACTGGGGGGCACACTGAAAAATGTGATTGCGATCGCAGCTGGTGTATGCGATGGTTTACATCTGGGAACAAATGCCAAAGCTGCTTTAGTCACCCGTGGACTTACAGAAATGGTTCGCATCGGTAACGACTGGGGTGCAAAAACGGAAACATTTTATGGATTATCGGGTCTTGGAGACTTGTTAGCAACCTGCAACAGTCCTTTAAGTCGCAATTATCAAGTCGGCTACCAGTTAGCTGGTGGCAAAACACTTCAAGAAACTCTTGCAAATTTACCAGGAACTGCTGAAGGAGTGAACACTTGCCAGGTTTTGATGCAACGAGCCAAGCAACAAAACATTCCGGTTCCAATTACTGAGCAAGTTTATCGGTTACTTCAGGGTGAAGTCACACCCCAACAAGCACTTGATAAACTGATGCTGCGAGATATAAAACCAGAATACAACTAGGGGACTTCCAAATAAAAAAATATCCCAAATTTTCTTGTGGGATGGGCATCTTGCCCGTCCCCAATATTAGGACGGGCAAGATGCCCATCCCACAAATGGATAATTTATTTCTTGGAAAGCCCTAGTGACATCTCTTACACTGATTGCAAGCAATACAGTGTAGGCATCTGTGCGACTCCCGGTATCCCGTCGGACAAAAACTTACGCTTTGTTTAGACTGCACGGGATGCCCCACCGCACAGTTGAACAAGTACAAAGATTATCCGACTTGCACACACCATCGGCACGTACCCAGAGTACTGATAAGCATGAATGATAGGATATTCGGGGAACTAATGGCGATCGCAGCCACTGCCAACACGATCAATCACCTCGCCAACGGCTATCAAATTCCGGTGAATGAGAGAGTGAAGACATAGTAGTGTAGCCTTATCCATCCGTTCAGATCGGGTTCAGCAAAATTATTGACTATGCCAAAGATTCAGATTAACGGGATTGATTTGTTTTACGACATTAAGGGAACAGGTGAGCCTTTACTATTAATATCTGGCTTCCTTTGCGATCATGCCTATTGGTCATTGCTCATGCCATCGCTGGTTTCGCAATATCAAGTGATTCGCTTAGACAACCGAGGTATGGGACGAAGTTCTGCTCCCGAAACCCCCTATAGTCTGAAACAGATGGCTAATGACGTTGCAGCATTGCTCGACCATCTTGCGATCGATAAGGTACATCTAGCAGGTCATTCAATGGGTGGTCAAATAGCGCAAGAGTTAGTGTTAGCACATCCCGAAAAAGTAAAAAGTCTGATGCTACTTTCATCGTTGGCAAAGGGTGATAGATTATTTAACAGCATCATTGAGACTTGGGGCGAACTCTGCGCTAATGTAGACTTGAAACTTTATGAAAAAGTCGTCTTACCCTGGATATTTACAGATACCTTCTACTCGATTCCTGGAATGATTGAAGGTCTAATCGAATTTGCAATCAGATATCCTTTCCCACCAGCAACTCATTCACTTCATCATCACAGCCAAGCCATGCTTGACTTTGACACAACAGATCGCCTCCAACAAATTCATTGTCCTACCCTAGTTCTAGTTGGTAAACAAGACATTCTTACCCCGCTAAAGTTTTCCCAGCAACTTGCTCAAGGCATTCCCAACGCTGAACTTGTAGTCCTTGACAGTGGCGGTCATGGCTTCTTAGTTGAGTCGCCAGATACTGTGATTTCAGCCATGCTTAACTTCCTACGAAAGTTGAAGCCAGCTTACATTATGTAATCAATAAAACTGCTTTTATAGATATATTTATTAGTATGGCTACAGACTATAACTGCCTCCGGCTTCCCTCTCCTTACTAAGGAGAGGGATTGAGAGTGAGGTTCGATCTTATATTTAATTACGCCTACCTACTTATCCTTTATTAAATTAGAAAATAGCTCCTGCCAATCGATAGAGCTAACAGTATTGTCTGCCTGTTTTACCTCAAAAGTAACATTAGAAGCTTTCGCTAATTTTAACGCTTGTACACAAAGTTCTGCCACATCCTCACGGCTGATTTTGCCCTTAATATTATCACCTTGCTCGAATATTAATTCCTTACCACCTGATTCTTCAGTTAAAGCACAAGGTCTAATAATTGTATAAGGAATTTTGCTTTCTCTTAAACTATCTTCTCCCTTTAACTTCCAAGTTAAAATTCCTCCCAATTGGTCATTTAATTTCACTGCTGGCGGTTCTTCATCTAAATTAATACCAGGGCGGCCGGGACGAGTTACGCCTGCTGAACTGACTAAAACAAATTGTGGTAAAGTTGTCCCGCCATAAGCTTTAATTGATTCCAACTCCAAAGTAAAACCACCGGGGAAAAATTTGGGATTTAAAGCACCATCGTGTTCAAATTTGCTCAACATCAGTTGGAATGAAGAAATTCTATTATGCTCAAGTGGCGGCGCATCTTTGACAGTTTTTGCCCGAAAGACGGGAATCAAATCTGCAAAGGGAATATGAACATCTATCCAGGTATTAGCTACAGTATCGAAAGAATAGCTATACCCAATGCCATCCCATTTTGCATCTGTCCGTAAAAATATTTTATAACGTTGACCGTCACCTTTGACGCGCAATTTTACACCTTCATAACCGGATAAGTTGAAGGGTGGATCAAAATTCTTAGTTCTGATAGAAGCAAATCCACCAGAGTTGGCTGTGGAGACATTACCAGCAAACAAAGCTGCATTTTCTACTAATTGGATATTACTCGCACTCACGCCACCCATAACGACATCATCCAGCGCCCCCCAGTAATCTTTTAATTCTGCTGATGGTTTGGTGAAATCAAATATTACTTTTTCATTTGCTTGGGGTAGATATTTTGCAGCTGCTTGGACTAAGTTTTTGACACCTTGATATTCAACATTTTCTGGAGTGTCGCCAACAATTTCGGGCTGGTAAAATTTAACACCTTGATAATATTTTTCTCTATCTGCTGTGTCTCCTTCTACTGGTTGTACGCGCACTGCTGTGCAACAAACTACAGCTTGGATATCAGCCATAACTAAAGAAGTTAAAGTTTCTGGTTGAGTGATATCCGCAACTACTAAGTCTATATCATTACCAAGAATTGACCGCGCTTTGTCAATATCTCGAACTAGGGCGCGAACTTTATAACCTCGTTGGAGCGATCGCTGTACCACTCGTTTACCTACACCACCTGTTGCACCTGCTACTAATATTACACCCACGTTTCTGCCTCCATTGGGTCTATCTTGATTATCATTAGGACGACCTTGGATTAACTGCTGTACCCAGTTAAGGAAAGGAATTACCTCAAAGTAAGTCAGGGTTTCGATAAACCTGCCTAAGTCCCATTGAGAACGATTTTTGTCAGTCATATTTGCGTCCTCATAACTTTCTTCAGTTTAGCCCAATGAGCTAGTTATGTTGTTTTTAAGCCAGTACCTACAAATAATTTCTGTATAAATTCGGTCTAAGTGTCGGTTGAGAGCGATGCCTATGGCGGTAAACTACGCCACATCGATACACAAAAGGTTTTGAACAGCATAAAGAATAAAGGAAAATTGCTATCCATCAATTTTTTTTGATGAATTTTAATTCCTAATGTTATGCTTTATATTGACACATCAAGTTTTCTTGAAATGATATACATGTAATGAAACTTTAAATTATGTAAGCTGTATGAACTCCGTAATGAGCAAAAAAACTTCAAAACGCCTCTCCTTTATTGACCGCTTCCTGACCTTATGGATTTTTTTGGCAATGGCTTTTGGTGTTGGTTTAGGCTATTTCTTTCCTGGAATAGAAGCATTTATCAACCAGTTCCAGGTGGGAGCAACTAATATACCAATTGCCATCGGGTTAATTCTAATGATGTACCCGCCTCTTGCTAAGGTGCGGTATGAAGAGTTAGGGGATGTATTTCGCAACGGAAAAATTCTTGGTGTTTCACTAATTCAGAATTGGGTCATTGGGCCAATTTTGATGTTTGCTCTGGCGGCTACCTTTTTACACAGTTATCCAGAATACATGACGGGATTGATTCTGATTGGATTAGCCCGTTGTATTGCAATGGTAGTTGTGTGGAGTGACTTGGCACGAGGCAATACAGAGTACACAGCTGGATTGGTTGCCTTTAATAGTATCTTTCAAGTTATCTTTTATAGTCCTTATGCCTGGTTCTTTATTACTGTATTGCCGCCACTATTTGGGTTACAAGGTAGTGTCGTGAACGTCAGCATTGCCGAGATTGCCAAAAGTGTATTTATCTATCTCGGTATTCCCTTTTTAGCTGGATTTTTCACTCGTTACTTCTTAGTGAAAGTGAAAAGCAAGCAGTGGTATCACGAGGAATTTGTACCTAAAATTAGTCCGATTACGCTGATTGCTCTGTTATTTACAATCGTGGTCATGTTCAGCTTGAAAGGGAAGTTGATCGTTCAGATACCCTTAGATGTGGTGAAGATTGCAATTCCGTTGATTGTCTACTTCATCATCATGTTTCTGGTCAGCTTTTACATGGCTTGGCGTGTTAAGACAGACTATTCTAGAGCCGCAAGTGTAGCGTTTACATCGGCAGGAAATAATTTTGAACTTGCGATCGCAGTGGCAATTGCTGTGTTTGGCATTAATTCGGGTGTTGCTTTTGCGGCCGTTGTCGGGCCTTTAGTAGAAGTGCCTGTATTGATTGGTCTAGTTAATGTTGCCTTCTGGCTTGAAAAACGTTATTTCACAACACCTGAATCGAGAATCTGATAAATTTTGGACTAATGCTCAAACAAATGGAACAACTCAGCACTCAGCCCTGAGTGTTGTTAACCTAATTATTCACCGCAAAACTTTATGATTCTTGAAGCAGTGATACTTCCTGTTAAACCTGGTCTAGAATCCGATTTTGAAGCTGCTTTTAAAGAAGCTTCTAAAATTATTTCCTCAATGGACGGATATTTATCTCATGAACTGCATAGATGTATAGAAGTCCAAGGTAAATATTTGTTACTTGTCAGATGGGAAAGTTTAGAATCTCATACTATCGGATTTAGAAATTCTGTTGAGTATCAAGAGTGGAAAAAACTTCTACATCATTTTTATGAACCATTTCCCACTGTTGAACACTTTGAAGAAATTGAAATATGAAAAATTAAGATCCCCGACTTCTTTAAGAAGTCGGGGATCTGTGGCTTTGTGTTCAAACTTTTTGCAACTGCGCTACTCTTGGATCAACAATTTTTTGTCCCAAGCTGGCAAATTTAATTGCTACAGACATTTTACTACCTGTTCCGAAAACATGAGTAATTTCACCAAGTCCAAAAGTTTTATGCAATACCCGATCGCCTACTTGCCAATTCTGCGTTGAGTCTTGTTTACCATTAGAACTAGAGGCACTTTTGGTATAACTTTGACGACTCGCGCGTTTGGTAGATAACAATTCTTCTGGTAATTCGTCGAGAAATTGCGATCGCATCGCAGGTTCCCGCGAACCATACAAACGCCGTTCCCGCGCGTGTGATAAAAATAACCTTTCTTGGGCGCGAGTAATTCCCACATAACACAGGCGGCGTTCTTCTTCCAAAGATGCCGGATCGCCCAGCGAACGGTAGCCGGGAAATAGCCCTTGTTCTAATCCCACCAAAAATACTACGGGAAATTCCAAACCTTTGGATGCGTGCAAAGTCATCAAAGAAACGGCTGTCTGTCCTTCTTTTAAATTATCCAAATCGGAACTAAGGGCAGCACTACTCAAAAAGTCTCGCAGTGAAACCTCTTCGTTTTCTTCTTGAAATTGCAGTGCGGCGTTGTAAAGTTCCTGGACGTTTTGTACCCGATCTGTGGCTTCATCTGTGCCTTGACTCATCAAGTCTTGAACGTAACCAGAATCTTCTAATATTCCTTGCAAAACCTCAGTCACGGGAAGCGTACCGATTTGTGCTTGCCAACGACTAATCATTGCGGCAAAGTTATTTACAGCTTTTGTCGCCCTTCCAGCTAAGGTATTAACTGATGTTTCGTCGCTGAGTATTTCCCACAGAGTTGTCCCTAGTTGTTGGGAGGCGTTCATTAAAGCATCAATAGTGGTTTTGCCAACTCCCCGCCGGGGAGTATTGATAACTCGTAATAAACTGACTGTATCAGATGGGTTAGCGATCGCTCTTAAGTATGCGATGACATCTTTGATTTCTTTGCGATCGTAAAATCTCATTCCCCCTACAATCACGTAAGGAATTTGTTTTTCTACTAATAATTGTTCAAAAGGACGAGATTGAGCGTTTGTCCGATAAAGTATAGCAAAACTACCCCAGTCTAACTCTGGATTTTGGTTTTCTAAAGTGCTAATTTGATTAATGACAAATGCCGCTTCTGCAAGTTCTTCATCGGCTTTGTGACAAGTAATTTGCTCACCCGGCCCCCGCGTAGGTTTCAGGATTTTATCAATCCGTTGGGTGTTATTTTCAATTAGTTCATTAGCCGCTTGTAAAATATTTTCACAAGAACGATAGTTTTCTTCCAACTTAACCATCGTTCGGGTGTCATCATCTACCAAACCATCGCCAAAGTCTTCCTGAAATCCCATCAAAATGGTGAAATCTGCCATCCGAAAGCTATAAATCGATTGATCTGCATCACCGACAACGAAAACTGAGCGATTTTCCCATTCCCATTCGCTCTTTTTAGTTTCGCCGTTAGTTACTAATAAGTGGATGAGTTGATATTGAGTACGATTAGTATCTTGATATTCATCTACAAGGATATGGCGAAATTGGCGATGCCAGTAACCCAAAACTTGCTCGTTTTGCTGAAATAATCTTGTAGTAACTAGAATCAAATCATCAAAATCGAGAGCATTGTTTTGTGCTAATTTATCTTGATAACGATTATAGACATCAGCAATTACCCTTCCGCGATAATTTGGTTGATCTTGCTCAAATTCTTGGGGCGATAAACCTTGGTTTTTAGCATTACTAATAGCGTAGCGGACAGAACGGGCATCAAATTTTTTATCATCTAGGTTTAAGTCTTTAGTAACAATTTCTTTTATCAGGCTTTGAACATCAGATTCATCAAAAATGGAGAAATTATTATTCCAACGCCGCCCTTTCTCATCTTGATATTTCCCAAGTTCAGAGCGCAGAATACGAGAACATAAGCTGTGGAAAGTGTTACACCACAACAATTTTATCTTATTTTTATAAACTTTTGAACGCAATTCCATTTGTTGATATTCTGTCAACAAATCCAACTGCTTACCGTGTTCTTTCATTGCCAAGTCTTCAGCAAACAGCCGTTGAATCCGTTCTTTCATTTCCCGTGCGGCTTTGTTGGTAAAAGTAACCGCCAGGATATTTTCTGGATCAACACGGTGTTTCAGAATCAGATTTGCAATGCGAGAAGTCAGCGCTCGTGTTTTGCCGGAGCCTGCGCCAGCAACAACTAGCAACGGGCCGCAGTAATGTTCTACAGCTTGACGTTGACTAGGGTTAAGGTGACTGAGAAAGTCAATGGTTGTTGTCATAGATGTGAAAAAGCGCTCGCCTGGTGTCACATCAATAGAGAGTCGCTATTGCCCAGGTTACAATATCCTAACGAAAGTTGGTCAATAAAGATTGTGCGGCAATATTCTTAACCAGAATGGTACTCTATCATGATTTATGTAGAACCAAGAAAAAGCTATGCTTTCAGTTAAAGGCACATTCCAAAACGGTGTGGTTCATCCTAACGAACCAATTGAAGGGCATGAGGGACAGTCAGTCATAATCGTGTTTGTCGAATAAAATAGCACACCTGTGCCAACAATCCCAAAAGACTCAGATTGGAATAAACTGAGGTAACTGATTAAAAATTGTGCAGTTGATACAGATATTGGCGACTTAGCACACCAGTATGACCATTATCTTTATGGAATACCAAAGCGAGAATCATAACCTTGACGAAAGTTTTTGTCTTCACAGCTGCCTGGATTGCCCTTCTTAACTTTTATAAATCAAAAAATACTGAGATTTAAGCAAGGTTTATGTAGGGGCAATTCATGTATTGCTTCTATAATACGTTAATTTTTTATACGCTAAATAGGTTGATCACGAGTTCTTCTGACACTTTCTGTCGTAAGATCAGCGACGGGGAATCTAACATCAAAAAATGTTGGGCAAGCTCTCACTTTTTCTGTTTCAGCGCTGTTTAACACCTAACCAATAAGTATTGTTACTAATAGGACGATTCACTCCTTGAGTAGCCAATTGACATGGGGTAGCGATACACAATACATCACGATTCAACCGTTAAGTTTTTAAAGATGAAAAATTTCTTTAATTTCAGGTTTAACCAATACAAGGAGAGGTGGATATGGATCTGAGCTTAATTGTATCCAATATTTTGAATCCGCCAATCCTGTTTTTCTTTTTAGGCATGACTGCTGTTTTTGTCAAGTCCGATCTAGAAATTCCTGCACCAATACCCAAACTCTTTTCGTTGTATCTGCTGTTTGCCATTGGTTTTAAAGGAGGGGTAGAACTAATCAAAAGCGGTGTAACTCAGGAAGTAGTTCTAACACTGGCGGCAGCAATGATGATGGCTTGTGTTGTTCCAATTTACACCTTTTTTATCCTAAAGTGGAAATTGGATACTTACGATGCGGCTGCGATCGCAGCAACCTACGGTTCTATCAGTGCTGTCACCTTCATCACAGCTAGCGCTTTTTTAACTGAGCTTGGCATTGCTTTTGATGGTTACATGGTGGCAGCCCTTGCCCTGATGGAATCTCCAGCAATTATAGTTGGTCTAATTTTGGTGAATATATTCACCGCCGATGGCAAGCGAGAGTTTTCGTGGCCGGAAGTTTTGCAAGAAGCATTTCTTAATAGTTCAGTCTTTCTATTAGTCGGTAGTCTATTTATAGGTGTCTTAACAGGAGAACGGGGTTGGAAAGTATTAGAACCCTTTACTCAAGGGTTATTTTATGGGGTTCTCACCTTCTTTTTACTTGACATGGGATTGGTGGCTGCTAGAAGAATTAAAGACTTGCAAAAAACCGGAGTTTTCCTAATTTTATTTGCCATACTAATCCCAATACTTAATGCAGCCATTGGGTTAGCGATCGCCAAATTCATCGGTATGCCTCGCGGAGATTCGCTTTTGTTCGCTGTATTGTGTGCCAGTGCTTCTTACATTGCTGTCCCAGCAGCTATGCGGATGACTGTTCCAGAAGCAAATCCCAGTCTGTATGTTTCTACCGCTCTAGCGGTGACTTTCCCGTTCAATATTATTGTGGGAATTCCGTTATATCTCTACGGAATTAACCTATTTTGGAGGTAATAATATGCACGTAGTTAAAAAGATAGAAATTATTGCCAATTCCTTTGAACTTGCCAAAATTTTAGATAATTTAGACAAGTCAGGTGTACATAACCATGCCGTAATCCGCAATGTTGCTGGTAAAGGATTACAAGGAACGACAGAAGATTTAGACATGACCATGCTTGATAATGTTTATATAATTGCGTTTTGTATGCCAGAACAACTCAAGCGTGTTGTCGAAAATATCAAACCACTTCTCAACAAATTCGGTGGTACTTGCTACGTTACCGATGTGATGGAAATTCGCTCCGTTAGATGTGTCGCGTCAATGTAAGAGAGTTATAAATTCAATGAAGCATTTCATAGAACGTCGTGACTTTTTAAAATTGGGAATCACTGGGGCATTTGGAATGGCAGTAACTGCCAGTGATTTACTCTGGCGGGTGGAACAAGCTAAAGCTGACGAAAACCCTCCAAACCTCCCTGAATCTCTGAATCCCGATACAGCGCTTCAAAAGCTGATGGAGGGAAATCAGCGATTTGTCGATCATCACCCCCAATACCCCGATCAATCTGCGCTGCGGTTGAAAGAAGTTGCTCAAGCTCAACATCCATTTGCAACTATTCTTAGTTGTGCTGATTCACGAGTTCCCGCAGAAATTGTTTTCGATCAGGGCATCGGAGATATCTTTGATGTTCGGATTGCCGGAAATATTGCCACACATGAAGCGATCGGTAGTATTGAATATGCCGTTGTCTTGTTAGGTTCTCCACTGCTGATGGTGATGGGACATGAGCGTTGTGGGGCTGTAACGGCTGCTGTAAAAAAAGAATCATTACCAGGTGATATTAGTACTTTTGTTCGGGCAATTAAGCCAGCCCTGAAAAAGGTCAAGAATCTACCAGGTGACGCGGTTGAGAATGCTGTGGTGGCAAATGTGCAATATCAAATTGAACGGTTGCAAAAATCAAAGCTTTTAACTGAGCAGGTGAAGTCAGGTAAATTGAAAATCGTGGGCGGTCGTTACGACTTGGATACAGGAAAAGTAAGTATTATTACTTGATTTGACTGGGAGATGAGGGAGATGGGGGGAATTATTTAACAAGTTTTTTACTTGTTTCTTTCCCATGCCCCATGCCCCATGCCCCATGCCCCATGCCCAATTCCCAATTCCCAATTCCCAATTCCCTTCAATCCTGCACAGTCATTGGTAGACGGATAGTAAAAGTAGAGCCAATCCCCGGCTGACTTTTAACAATAATCTCGCCACCCATCATTTGACAGAAATGGCGGCTAATTGCTAACCCCAGTCCCGTACCTCCATATTTTTTCGTAGTCGAAGTATCTCCTTGTGTAAAAGGTTGAAATAACTGCTGTTGTTGATGGTCAGACATACCTATACCTGTGTCGGTAACGGTAAAAGTAATCATCCCCAGAGGAGCATCAAGTCGTACTTCATCCTTTTCTCTGTTGATTGTCAGCGTTACCTTGCCGTTTGTAGTGAACTTACTGGCGTTGCTCAACAAGTTTAATAATACCTGGCGCATCCTAGTTTGATCGGCGTACATGGTGCCAAGTTGCTGATCAAAATCCACTTCTAAAACATTGGCATTTTTTTCTATCGCTGGTTTGACTGTGAGGACGACGTTATGAATCAGATTTGCAATCTCGAATGTCTCTGGATAGAGGGTCATTTTCCCCGCTTCAATTTTTGACAAGTCGAGAATTTCGTTAATCAAGTGCAGTAAATGCTTCCCCGCAGCGTTAATTGTTTCTAAGTCTGTAATAAAGTCTGCCGATAAACCAAGATCGGTGGCATCATCTTCTAGAAGTTGGCTTAAGCCAATGACAGCATTTAGTGGTGTGCGTAATTCGTGGCTGACATTGGCTAAAAATACGCTTTTTGCCTTGCTAGCAGCTTCAGCTAATTCTTTAGCTTGTTGCAGTTCTTTGGTTCGCTCAGATACACGCTCAATCAGACGATTTAGAGATTTGGCGAGTAGGCCAATTTCATCTTCAGTGGTGACAGGCGCTCGTAAATCAAAATTATGTTTCCGCGCCACTTGTTCAGCTACTTGGGTGACAATGATGACTGGTTCTGCGATCGCGCGACTGGTACGCCAAGCTACAATGGCTGCGATCGCAACCGAAACGAGCATACTCAAAATCACGATGAAGCGCTCAACTACTTTTGCCTCCTCAACTGCTTTTTGCCTTTCTTGCTCTTGAATTTCAGCAGTTTGCAAGATGTTAGCCAAGTTTTGCGAAAGTTGGTCTAGCCGCATGGCTGTTTCACCACGCATAATTGTCAATAACTGCGATCGGGCAGCAGAAATCTGCTGAGGCTGCACTTTTTGGGAGTTAATTTTCTCTAAGATGGCCTCGATTTGGTCAACGTAAGCTTTTAAATTATTCTTGTAATCCAGCAATAAGGTTTGTAAGGTTGAACTTGTTGCTGCTAGTCTTTTAGGTTTACTGTCGATAAATCCAGAAATTTCTGACTCTAATTGTTTGGCTTTTTCAACATTCTTTAGAAAATCAGCTTTTTTCCTTTGCAACTGTTGTGAATTTTCTAATACAGCAACCAGATTAGAACTATGTAATTGTGCCCCTACTACTGCATCTTTATAATTACTCAGTAGCTGTCCTTGTGCATAAGCTTGATTAAATTGTCTTACTTCCCTTCCCCGGTAGTAGTTGGCAATCACTAACCCAGTTAGTGAGCCAAAAAACCCAATTCCTATAGCTACAAAGTACCCATAGCCAATTTTTTGATGGATACGCCAAGAACTGGCTTTGAGCTTCCCTCGTGAGGGAAATTCTATGGTCGGTAGTTCATCTGTCGATGGCTCTTCGGCTGACACTTTTTTGCTTTCTGAACTGCTGTCGATAGGGGTTGGCTTTTGAGTTGGCATTTCTCAAACCTCCTTGCCTTCCCGCAAAAATTACCAAATCACTTTAGCTTGTATAAACAGTTTAATTGCTGATTAACATTTACATTATCTTTTTTTATAGCAATACCAAATCATTGCTTACTAAACAATTAGCACAACCTCATATAGGATGAGTTATTTTGATAGCAATTCTACTAAGTATAATTACTGATAAAAATAGAATTCACTGTTTTCAGCAGCAGCAATGAATAATTTCCTGCACTAAAAACCAGCCTCAGACTGTCTTCTATTTCCCACATCACCTTCCTCGATACACAGTTGATAGCAACGAGTTTTTGGCATCAGGTACGCCACTAGTCTACCTTACTGCTTCCTTCTAAAATTAATACAATCAGGAAAAAACAAAAGGTTTGATTGTGGGGCATTGAGCATTGGGCATTGGTTATTTCTTCCTCATCTCCAACGCCAAAACATCCTTATCGTAAGACAACATAAAAGTCAAGTCTTTATGAACAGACAAAAACTTTTGTTACGTATTAATATCAAGACGAATGCGTTAATTGACGAACGCGGCTTAAGATAGTTTTAATATCAGCTAAAATCGGCTTTTACGCTTATATAAATGAGAGGTGGGCTGATTTTTGCCTGATTTGTACTTAGATTTAGTACGATTATGAGCAAATGACACGGAATGGGATAATCACAACCAGAGGATTCCAGTTGATTCAGAAAAGAACTTAGAAGGCCGATTATAATACATCCTGCTGCCTTCTTAATTCTATCCTCCTACTGACTGTCTACCTTGTAGTTGATGCAGTAGATATTAGGCGGCAATTATAGTTATAGGACGCTAAACCCTTTTTGTGACCTTTAACCAAATTGTACTGATGCACTTGTGCATTACCTAATCAACAACTTTTTGGTTGTAATTATCCAGATTAGAAAAACTCAACTGTCAAATTAATGGGAGTGAAAATGCCAGAACAAGAATTTACTGAAACCGCATCCAAAGAGACTATAGTGGCAGAGATCAACGCCCAAACGGGAACCATCACTAAACTTCAGCCTCCCGCACAGTCTCAAGACGAATGGCTAAAGTACGGGGAGCAAGTTTCTACGTTTTTAGCAACATTGCCAGAATATCTGGGAAGCTTCTTTAATCAATATAAGCAACCTCTGGTAACAGTTGGTTTAATTGTGGGATCAATTGTTGGGGTTAAAGTACTCTTGGCAATATTAGATGCTTTGAATGACATTCCCTTGGTAGCGCCTACTTTTGAGTTGATTGGTATTGGTTACTCTGCCTGGTTTGTTTACCGCTATTTACTCAAAGCCTCAACCAGGAAAGAGTTAACTAGTGAAATCACCACTCTGAAATCACAAGTGGTTGGGAAACAAATTCCAGAAGCTTAATATCTAATTATCGCTTCTCTACCAAACGTACTCCTAGATAGTAGTACGATCTAATTCTAAATAGCCGAAGTCTGAACGCCGGAAGTCAGCGTTCAGACTTCTTTCAAAATTGCGAACTGCTGTAATTACGAATTGCGAATTACGTAAAGCCTGCGGCATAGCTTCGCTTAACGCGGAGCGTGTCGGAGGCTCTATTACGAATTATTATTGAGACGATGACCTTGGGGATACTTTAACCTTTGGAGTGCGCGAAATTTCTGGAGAGGTGCTGGGCGATGCTTGTGCTGGGCTACGTCTACGCACTATATTTGGAGATGAAATTGCCTGCAACTTGCCCCGCTTTACTAAAGCTTGATGAATCATTGCTGCCACTTCAGCCCGACTAGCTACTTTGTTGGGAGCAAGGATTTGTGGATTTGGATAATTAACTACCAGACCATTGGTTGTAGCAGTAGCTATTTTGCCAATAGCATAAGGTGGAATATCTTTAGCATCTTTATAGACACTTAAAATCTTGTTTGGAGAAGTGGGTGCTTTCAGATTCAACCCACTGACAAGAGCAACTAAAACTTGCACTCGTGAAATATTTTCTTGTGGTTTGAAGGTTTTTTTCGGGTAGCCTGTGAGAAATCCATCACTAATGGCTTGGTCAATTGCTGGAGTTGCCCAGAATTTTGTTGGTACATCTTGAAATGCGATCGCAGTCTTAGACGGTTCTTGATCAAAAGCTTTTTGCACTATAGCAGCAAATTCAGCACGGTTTACGGGCTGATTTGGTCTAAAAGAATAATCAGGAAACCCCTTGAGAATACTACGGGAAGAAAGAACATCTATAAAACGCCGACCCCAAAAGCTAGTTGGCACATCGTTAAATGCAATTGGCGGTGGAATAATAGATTTTTGTTTTGCCGGAGTTACTAAAGGCAATGCTGATGCTTTAATTGATGAGTCAAGTACTGCTGAAGAGGGTACAGGTGTCTGTGGGGGTTGAGTCGGGATTACCTGAGCAGATGGTACTGGGCCCAAAGAAGTGGTGCTGTTAGTTGGCAATGAAGGTGTCTTGGGTTCAACAACAGCCTCTGGTGGAGAATAGGGCAAAATTTTGTTGGGGACTACATTCGGTTCTACCTTGGAAGTAGAGGGCAATACTTGATTTGATTGAACACTAGCCGACGGAGTGGAAGAAGCCGACAGTAGCCCGTTGAAGTTCCAGCTAGAATCCCTGCGAGACAATGACCAAAAAAGAATCGCTCCAATGGTGGTGAAGGCAACCAGAATGGCTATAAATTCATCAAAGCCAAGGGCAGTTTTTTGGGATGACTCCGGTTCGGAAGGAGGTCTATTTGTCATCGTGATTACCCTGATAGCAATAAAATATGTGTCTAAACAAAATTCGTAATGGGCTACGCTAACGTAATTCGTAGTAGAATTTCAGGCTTCTGGTTCAATACCGAGCGATCGCAATTGGGCAGTTAGGCGATCGGCCCTTTGGCGTTCCTGTTCAGCCCTTTGGCATTCCTGTTCAGCCCTTTGGGATTCCTGTTCGGCTCTTTCATCGCCACTCAACAACAAATTACCTTGTAAATCCCACCAACGCAACCAGGGTAATTCCACATTCTGATAAACTCCCTGCCATAAGCCTAATTCAACACCCAAAGGAACGATAGGATAATGTCCTCGTTCCTTTGCTGGTAACATCTGATACTGTCCTTCAATCAGATGATAAACTTCTATACTGGCTTTGCTCACTTCATAAATGCCGTAGAAGGGAGGACGAATTACCTGCTCATAAACCCAAAATTTACCCTTCCAAGGAGTTTTGTCTCGTTCTTCACTACCGTCCCCAGAGACAAATTCCAGGACAATCAACGGGGCAATAGACTCTTGCCACAATACATAAGAACGTCGCGTTTGCCCATTTAGCAAAAACGGTACATTTGGTGCATAAAACCAATCTGGTGCTTCTGCGCCTTTTTCAGGGGGATCAGTCAAGCGCCAGTAAATGCCTAAGTCCTGCCCAATACAATATTGATCTCCAGGATTTAATTTCTTGATGACAGGTGTAATGGAGTCAGTTAGTAGCAGGCTTTGGGGATGCTCTTGCCAATTTTTCACAAATTTGCCGTCAGAGTCAGGAAGCTGGGTATGATCGGGGAAAGGAATGAGAGCGGTGGGTGGATTGGTTAGAGAGGTCATAACGCTACCTTTGCACTCTTTGTAAAGGTTATTTTTAAGTTTAGCTTGCGTAGGCGTAGCCCGTCGTAGACATCGCGCTCTAAATATTCTCCACACAGATTATAAATTGCCCGCCAATTACTTCTAGTCACTTGAAAAAGATTTTTACCCTGGCATACCACTAGTCTTGCTAGATACCGAAACCAAAACCGTATTTCGAGGGTGGCGGAATGTAAAATATTAACTTATTGTTTACCCAATTCGTTGTAAAAATCAGGGTGTCTAGTGTCAGAAGAATTCAGTAGCCAAATCTCACCGCCATTTTTGTCTCTTGGTAGCGATCGCGAACTCAGTTTAGAGTCAACCCTCCAAGAACTACCAATGTATAACTTTCCAGTGGAAACAAATCACACTGGTATGGAAGTAGCTAGTTTTTTGGAAAGATACCCCCTGCTACCAGGAGTAATTTTGGTAGAACAAGGAAAGTTCATTGGGATGATTTCGCGGCGGCGATTGCTAGAATTTTTTATTCGCCCATTCGGACAAGAGTTGTTAGTTCAGGAACCATTAGCTGTTCTCTACAGCTATGCGCGGATAACGATGTTGGTGCTTGCTGATACGACATCGATTTTAACTGCGATGCAACTTAACTTAAAGCGATCGCCAGAATTATTAGCCGAACCAATTGTAGTAGAGACAGAATCTGGTAATTATAGATTGTTAGATGTCCAAGAATTGAATGTTATTTCTTGGCAAATTCGAGGAATGGACAATCTGGTACGGTATGAACGCAGCCAAGCCCAAATGATCCAAAATGATAAAATGGCAAATCTGGGACGTTTGGTAGACGGCGTAGCACACGAAATTTTAGACCCAGTGGGTTTTATTTGGGGTAATATCACTTATGTTTCAAATTACAGCCAAGATTTACTTAAGCTGATAGCTGTTTACGAGCAAGAATTACAATCAGATTCTCAGGCAATTAATCAGATTAAAGAAGAGATTGAATTTGATTTTTTAGAACAAGATTTGTCGCGATCGCTTGCTAGTATCCGCACCGGAGCAGAAAGATTAAAAAAACTCGTTACTAGTTTACAAAATTTCTGCCATATTGATGAGCTTTATCCCAAACCAGTAGATTTACACGCTTGCATAGATAGTATTATATTATTAATTAATAGTCGTCTTCAAGGAGAAATTGAAATAGTCAAATACTATGGTCAATTGCCTCCAGTTTATTGCTTTATGGGGCAGGTAAACCAGGTTTTGATGAATATTTTCAGCGAAGTTGTAGATACTTTACTTAATGAAGGAGTGCGACAGCAGTTGCATTCAGAAGAGACAAAGACTGTTCAAAAACCTCGAATTGAGATTACCACAGAAGTTATTTCGCAAGAAGCAAGCAACCCAAATGCACCAGATTCTCGTTGGATCTTAGTTCGCATTGCTGACAATGGCCCTGGAATGTCTCAAGAATTGCAACAGCAAATTATGGACTCTTTTTCTTTGGAAACAAAGAATAGTAAAAATACTAGTCTAGCAGTAAGTTATCGAATTATCACCGTCAGACATGGCGGAAAATTAAATTTTCATTCACAGATTGGTATAGGTACAAAATTTGAAATTTTATTACCTTTAGTTTAATTGATGCAGAATTATGCCCAATGCCCAATTCCCAAATTGTTAAATTACTTCCGAACCTCGGTGGTGGATAGGAAATTGAACTACAAACTCCGTTCCTTTTCCCTCTGTCGAAAAGAATTCTAACTTACCGCCATGTTTTTCAGTGATAATTTGATAACTGATAGCCATTCCCATGCCCGTGCCCTTACCGAGAGGTTTTGTTGTAAAGAAGGGATTGAAAATCTGTTTTTGAATCGATTCAGGAATTCCAGAGCCATTGTCAGCGATCGCAATTTTTACCCACTGCGAATCAATGACAGAGGTGCGAATCGCGATCGAACTGGGATTATTGCGGATTTCTTGATAAGTTCGTTTGGTATTGAATTCTTCTAGAGCATCTAGCGCATTTACGAGAATATTCATAAACACCTGGTTAATCTGTCCGGCGCAGCATTCTACATGAGATAAATTGCCGTAGTCTTTGATAATCTGAATTGCTGGGCTTTTGTCACTAGCTTTAAGGCGGTGCTGCAAAATCATCAAAGTATTGTCGATGCCTTCATGAATATCCACCACTTTAAACTCACCTTCATCTAGGCGCGAGAAGTTACGTAGCGATAGCACAATATCTCGGATACGCTCTGTCCCGATATTTATTGAGTTCAATACCATAATTGCGTCTTTTTCTAGAAACTCTAAATCGATGGTTTTGCGTTCGGTTTGAATTTCAGCAGGTGGGTGAGGGAAATGATGGTGATAAAGCTTTACCAGTCTTAGTAAGTCATTAGTATATTGACTAATATAGCTGAGATTTCCGTAAATAAAGCTAACAGGATTGTTGATTTCATGAGCAATACCTGCCACCATTTGACCCAGGGCAGACATCTTTTCGCTTTGAATCATTTGAGCTTGCATTTTATGCAAACTATCTAAAGTATTTTCTAACTCCTGGCCTCTGTGCTGCAAATCTGTCTGAGAGTCTTCTAACTCACAAATGACTTTCTTCAGTAAAAACTCTTTTGTTGCAATGTCAGTTTCTAGCTGGCGGCGTTCAGATTCGCAGCGTTCCAGCTTTTTCCGCAAGATACGGTTTGTCTTTTCCAATTCTTGGATTTGTATGGAATTGTCTTGGTTATCCATGCACTATTTATCACCAAATCAAGGGTTTAAGACCCCTACGTCTATACGTAGTATCAGTTGAGTTGGGGTTTAAATCCCCGACTCGAACTGTCTTTAATTTTGAAGTAATAAGTAATGGGTATTTACTCATTACTCATTACTCATTTATTTTGTCCCCATTAGTAATGTGACAAAAGTTTTGTTATGAAATTGCGTTTGCCCTCCCTTTACCAAAGGAGTAATCTCACCGTAACCGTAGAAACCACAGCAAGGCAATCCTTCAGGTAAATGAGTTTTGACAAACTGATACTCCTTTGCAGTCATAGTTCCGAGAATTCGCCGACGAGCTGCACAGGAAATAAGTAACGCTGCTGTTGGCTCCACACCAGGATAATCAGCTAGAGCATTCTTCAAGGATGTCTCCGAAGCTAACAGAATATTGTCACGAGTTGTATCAGTGATTTGTACAAGAGCCTGTTCAGCAATATCAGAAAAGAATGTAACGCTACCAGACTGTTGATCGTAGCCATTAGGTGCCCGCAAATAGAAATGATCTTGATCCTCAAAAACTGCTAGGGCGTGGATGGCATAGTTGGACGCAAATCTTTCTTCACCAAGATAGTACTGATAGAAATCTAAGGCACGCTGTCCATCAATTTCATAGACTACGTTGCCATCCACTTTAGTTACACGCCTACGTTGACTGATGGGAGTCCAACCACTTGCAACTCCGTGAGAAAATAATAGTTGTCCAGAGAACAGCAGCACTGGCACTGAATCACTTAACACTTCACCTTGGAAGAATTGGTAGGTTTTGTCAAAGGTATAGTCATCAGCAGTCATGCCCCCAATGATGGGAATATGCTGACCGAGGCTTTGTTTTAAACCCTCTAAAATTAAGACCCCGTTGCTTGTGAGGCTATCGGGAAAGGTGAGGCATAATTGTGGTAGTGATGCACTCTTGGACTTTGCTTGAGCGATCGCTTCTTGAGTTGCAAGGGCTGGATTTTTAGATGCTCCTCGGCCAATACCTGAGTGAATTTCCACTTCATCGCTAGCAAACAGCATTAAGGTTAGAGAATCTTGCTGAAACTCCAGAATTGAAGAGATTTCTCCATTTGTAGTTCCACCAATTAATTCAATTCCGGGAAAAGCATCCTGGATGCGTTGCAAAATTAACGCATGGTCAAAATCTATAGCAGTGAATAGAATTCCAGCTTGAGGAAGTAAGCCAGCAAGGGAACGGCTACATTCTTGAAGAACTTCTGCGATCGCATTTTGAGAATCAGGATCGTCACTATGACCAACAACAACTCGAAACACAACTACCTCATTGTAAGTTTTAACACCAGTGTGCTAACAACATTCCGATGGCAGCACCTATAAACCTACAATTAGATTTCCCACTTATTTGAATTAAATCTCAATTCACCTGACTTTTTATTGTCCGTCTCATCTAACGATTCCTAAAAACTCCATAAAAAACTTGGGGAGCATTTTCTACAATAATTAACTCCCCAGTCCCCAATCGTCAGTTCAATTCATCTGCAATATAGCGCTTCTCGAATGGAAGCAATACACTTTGACCTCTCTCCAAACCTCTCCCCTACAAGGGGAGAGGCTTTGAATCTTACTCCCCTTCCCTTGTAGGGAAGGGGCTGGGGGTTAGGTCTGTATTTCGTGCAATTGAGAACCGCTATAAATTTTCGCCACGTTGATAAATTTCCCGTGCGTAATCAGTCCAAGAACCTTGTCCCCAATAACGAAAACAACTGGTTTGTAGCAAAAGATTATGTAGAAGAACATTACGGTAGTGAGATTGTCTCGTAATAGGTTCTGCTGAATCAATTTGCTGTAGCGAATCAAATTTCTGATGGAATAAACTGCTTAATTGATACATTGGGGATAAGACATTTTCATATCCTTTTACCCAACTGATATGATTTGTCCATGAGGCTCCATCCAGATGAAAATTAGAGTTTATTTGCTTCAATTCTTGAATTGCATTTTCTACAGCTTCCGGTTGGGTATTATCTGGTGAAACTCTCTCCCAAATCTGATGTTGTCCCACTGGTTGACAAGTTGGATAATCTTCAGGTTTGCATCCAGCAGCTTGGATTAATTCTAAATATTCTGTACCGCATATTCCAACAACACCTGATTTTCCTCCTCCGTTATTGACCATATCCCACCAAGCTTGTTTAAAAGCGCTTGGGAATTCATTCATCATCACACCGCCATTTTCACCATCTCCAATTTGGCTAACTATTGGTGGTACAAATACACTGCCAATTTGTTGTTTAGATAATGTTTTGGCTTCATAATAAGGCTGCATTTGTGCCACTAATTTAGTATCCGAACCTTGGGTTTTAATTAAGGCTGTAATGCTAATAGTTTCACCTTGAGAATTCCGGGCTATCAGACGATGTGGTAAATGTTTGTGGGTAAGAGATTGTCCGCTAATTGTTTCTACAGAATGTTCTTGAACGAGTAGCCACTGATATCCACATTCTTTTAGCGCTTTTACAAATTCAAAGAGAGCGTCGGGGTGATTTGGTAGGTGCATTTCTGGAGGCGAAAATCCTTTGACTCGCGCTAGTGCTTCCCAACCAAAAATTGCGGCAAAGTGATGTTGCCATGCAATGATATGCAATTTAATATCTGCTATCGGTGTAGAAGGAATAACTGCATGGCCCCACATTGTACCCAGCCATTCTACATAAGGTTGGTAGGTGCGATCGCAAGTAATCCGTTTCAGACTATCGAGAACATCACCGCGTCCCATCTGCCGCAGTCCCCACAACAGATTACCTGAGTAATCCAACATCACACGGGGATTGCAACCTTGATTGACAAGTTCGGGGATCAAGTCTCCCATGCGACTGTAACAATGGGCAAAAGGATCTGCATTATGGTTATCCCCCTCGTTGGGATGTTCAAACATATATTGCAGATTGCTGATGAGTGTACCGCCATTTCCAGCAGGTATAGTTGGCTGGTGCATGTGTAAGGCGATCGCAAATACAGCTTTTACGTCTTCTAAGCGGATATTCGTTGTTGGTAAAAATACTGGCTTATCGTGGTTAACTACAGAGAGAACCTCTGTTTCCCAACCAGAAATATTCGGCAAGCCATCAATGATTTCGGGCAATGGGGTGAGAGTTGTGGGGAAGGAAAGCATTTTTGGTTGCTCCGAAACAAGGTATGTCTAATTATGCGATCGCCGCAGCAATTTCTCAGTTGCAACTAGATCCATTTAACCAAACTGCGATCGCGTCCTCAACTCCTTTGTTCCCCTACACTACGGTACTTTTGGTGGCTTACCCACCCGTATTTTCTACGTATTTGTGGGACTTGCACCGCTAATTTTGTTTATCACTAGCTTTGTGATGTGGTGGTATCGTTACAAAGGGAAAAAACTTAAAGACCAGATGATGAAAATGGTTGAGCATTAAAGTAGGAGTTAAGATTTGTTGGCATACATGCAGTGGTATAAGCTTACTCCCGTTTAAAAGTTTGCTCAACCACCCACTTTCTAGGCAATACCTCAAATCCTGGCTGGCGTTGATGCCACAATCAGGATTTATGTGCAGACACGCGATAAATCATGTTCTTGACAAGAACAAATCACCGAAACGATGGATTCTCGTCAAAAAATTCAGTTTCGGGATCAGCTTCTTGAGTCTTTCAGCAGGCTGTTGTTTTCTTGATTTTGGCGGAGTGGCGATTCGTAAAATTAACTCTAACAACCAAGGTGCAAGGCGTTGACACAATACGGCTAAATGACTTTGCCATCCGACTAAAATTTCTGGTGAATCATTTTGCATTCCGGTGACGAGTGCTTTCGCCACTTCCTGGGGAGTCATGGGGATCACCCAGCGAAATAATTTTAAGTCGCGCACCATGTCTGTGTCTGTGAGAGAAGGTAGTAATGCAATGACGCGGATATTATGTTCAGCTAGTTCTTGGCGCAAAGCTTGGGTAAATCCTAAAATGGCAAATTTGGTGGCTGAGTAAGTCGCCATCGTCGGTGCAGCAACTTTCCCCATGAGGCTCGATACATTGACAATTGTCCCTTGTCTTTGGCTGGCCATGCGTCGAGCGATCAGACTCGTGAGGTTGTACATTCCTAACAAGTTCACAGAGAGTTCTTCTTGAACTTGGGGCATTTTAGATTGCAAAAACGAGCTTTGGTACGCGACTCCCGCACAATTAACTAGCAGGTGAATCTGTCCGAAATTACGCCACAGTTGGGCAACAGCGATATTTACTTCAATTGTCTGAGTCAAATCTAATGCCACGATCGCAGTTTCTGTTCCCATCGCTTCGATTTCGTTAGCTACCTCAACTAACTTTTGGCGATCGCGTGCTACCAATATCAGTCGTTTGATGCCTTGTTGCGCTAGTTCGAGAGCGATCGCTCGTCCAATCCCACGCGAAGCCCCTGTAATTAGGGCAACTTTACCTTGAATCTCCATTGGTTTTATCCTCCAAAATCTAAGTCTTACCAACCTCTTCGTTATTGCCGATAAATACAATTAAGGGCTACTTGCTTGTCGGCACAAGGTAAGACAAATAATTAATCGCAATTAAAATCAAACTGAAACTAATAGCAACGAGATATTTCTTGGTTAATCTGCAATCCCTCATAATTGTCTATACGAGGCAGAAATTTCTCGTTTTTAACCCGTCAAAGCCCAACATATTTGGCTGAATCGGTATAGCTCATAGATTTTATTTCTCCTAGTTCAGAGCGTTCATCAGCATCGTCTTCATACACACGTTAGCAATTAAATCAAGGTGTTGCAATATTCTTTAATAAGAATTTCTTAATACTTCTTAACGACAAGCATATATATACAAAAGATTTTATTAAATAAGTTTTTATAAATCCCTAAGTATGAATATCTCATTTTCCTGACAAATAGCCTTGTTTTAGGTAATTTCTATATCTAAATATCATGTCCGATTAATCCAACTGAATAAAAAATATTTGCTCGTAGTCAGGACTTTAGTCCTGGTTTTTGGGACTGAAGTCCCCACTACAAACTGCTCGTTGATTTGGCGGACATCATATAATTCATCCTTTACGAACAAAAAAAGCGTATAGGATTTTGGTTGATGCTTGCAATAGTTAGACTTACTGATTTATCGGCAGATTTATATCAGCATATTTACTGATTTTTTGATAATAAAGGTTTCTGAGCTTTGATGTTTTTAAATAATAGGATAGGGCTATGGCATCATTATTAATGCAAATTACAACAGCGTTTTATCTGCTGAAACTTTAGTGTAAATAGTAATTTGTTTGGGTTTAGCTTTGAGTTTATCAGAGTAATCTTTGAGACTTGTAGCATCACAAACTTAAATCACTGCTGAATAGGAAGATCCCCAACTCCTTAGAGAAACCGAGAATCTTGCTGTAAGTTATAATATTCTGCCTTCTACCGTACTACGTATATTTACTTAAGAAGGTAGGAGGGAGAAAGAATTTAAGGAACTTCAAAATAAAAAAATATCCAACTTAGATGTTTTTCAGCTTATAACTAACGCGGGGTAGGGGTAGGTTGAGGATTTGATACTTTGACTGACTGGGGAGTTGACTCACTGGATATTTGATTAAGTTGAGCTACCGATAACGACTGTAAAATACTGAGATTAAGCGGCTCTTTACTAATAAAAGTGCCATAAGATGGCTGCAAATAGGAACGGTATTCAGGGCGATTGAGGAGATGAGTTTCCATAAAAGCGACGCTGAGGGTCTTGAGATAGGAATAGACAGCATCCCGATCGGGGCCCAGTAAGGTAGGTGGCACAGGTAAGACATCATTTTCAGGAGTAGGTTTAGCCATCGCTGAAAAGTGGGTGGCGTTTTCAATCAAAGCCAGGTACTTATTGGATTCAGGCAGCCAGGTGAAGGGGCGAATTTGCTCAAATACAGGTGGAGCGAAAATATCCTGACTACCTGCTACCAGCATTACAGGTATTTTAATTTGACTCAGGCTGCTCTGACCCAAAACTGAACTGTCAATGGGATTAATCGCCATGACTGCCTTGATGCGATCGTCTTTGAGTTCATAATTTTTTGGAGGTAACTTAATTGCTTCACACTGCAATAAGAGCGACAAATTAAAGGATGAATAATTGGGATTACAATCTTGGCGCAGTTGCTCAAAGTTAATCTCTGCTCCTGCTAGAGTCAAAATAGTATAACCGCCAAAAGATTGACCAATCGCCCCAACTTGCTGAAAATTAAGTTTTCCCTGGAGGCTGGGATCAGATTTGTCTAGACGCTGGAGTTCGTCGAGTAGATACTTGATATCCAAAGATCGGTTGATAAATTCTGCTGGTTCTGGTGGTCTTGCCAAACCCGCAAAGTATTCCTGAAAGCGTTTAGCATTACTCCCAGGGTGTTCTAGAACAGCAACAGCAAAACCATAAGATGCTAGATGTTCAGCCAGATAGACAAAGGTAGAGCGGTCTGAGGCGATGCCATGAGAAATTACAATCAGGGGAAAGGGAGAAGACAGAGAACTTTGATTTGTGTTAGCGGGGTCTTTAGCCAGTTCTGAGTTTTGAGTTGTAGGTAAATAGATATCTATCGGTAGACGGCGCGAGCGAGAAATGTCATTTAGCTCTAGACTTTTTTTCTGCCAGAGAAATTTTCCTGGCGATCGCAAATCTGCTTGTTTCGAGAAGTCAACGGTTGAATTGGCGGCTTGGGCGATCGCTTCTTTTTGAAGAGAAGCAAAAACTTGATCCTTTTTCTTGAGCAATTGTGACAACTCATCAACTATCCTTAACCCCTCCGTGAAATTCACCCGCACAGTAGTGCTAGGAAATTTCCGCAGCAAATTCACAACCGTTAAACCCTCTTGCTTGTCAGCAGCAGCCAAAATCAAAGAGGCACGTATGGCATATAAGCCATTCTTTCGAGATTCAGTAAGGAGTAATTTTCCCAATTGTTCCATTACTTGCTCGCCTATAGGTGAGTAAGTCACCTGAGACACCAAAGTAGGAGTGACATTAAACCTTTGCTGGAGTAGATCCCGCAGTTGAGCAAGTTGTTGGGGCGTAGCACGGCTAGCATAAAATGAAAAATCTCGATCGATTTTGCCAACTTTGGCAAAAGTTTCCAGCGAGTCTACCGATAACGAGAATTCGCCAAAGGGAGGATAAAAAAAGCTAATGCGTTCAGCTGCCAATCCGGGAGTAGAAGTCAAGAAGGTAGATAGCAAACCTAAACCCAGGTATCTCAAAAATTTTTTCATTAGAAAAACCTACTGTCTAACCCTGGCAAACAATTTTGGACAGAGAGGAAAGCGGGGCAGGATCTATAAATGCTTTCCTATTTAATTGGTTTAGATTAGGACTTCTGCTGATTGTCCTAAACAATCAAAACATATCAGGAGCAAATTTTTCAGCCAAATAGCATCACTAGCGCGATAATAGATATAGAGATCAAAATACTTTATATGTCCTTTTCCTCCTGCGCCTGTTGTGCTGTTGTCCTCAACCAACAACAGGAGCAAAATATCTCACACCAAAACCAGTGCCAGGATGCACAAATTAACCATAGCAAGAGTATGGTTAAAAATCACACTGTAGTTGAAAATGGTCGAGTCGTAGTTAAACCCTTACAACCCCGACAAAATCAGACTTCCGAGTAAGTTTCAGAGCATTTCAACTCTGTTCATCTAAAGGTAAGACATCGTGGAAGCGGTTGTAATCAATGTAGCGATGTCCATCAGGTGTGTGGTGGAAGATATCGACAAATTGATTGTTCCACAAAATCTCATTAGCACCATAAGTATGACGGGCATGGACGACCTGTGCAACCGTTTCATCAATGCCACTCAAAGAGACGATCAGAATAGTATTTGTCTGGGTTAAAGATTCTGGTGTCATCCCATATAGAGGACTAAACTCATCAATGACATGCATCACTGACCAGCTTAAGGTGAAGCTAGGTGTTTGGTTCGTTAGCAGTTTGAGATCGTAGAATCGACGGATGAACTGCCCTTCTAGGGTTATTTCGTCACGCATTAAGTAGACTCGCATCTGCGCCTCCAGAATTATATTGCGACGCTTATTAGCGCTGCGAAATATGAGAGTCGGCATTGCATTATGAGGTGTAATTACTGCAACACGGCTAAAAACCACACGGGCTGTAGGTCGAGAGAATCGAGCAAACGCTAGTCCTGTCATCACAGCAATTCCCATCAAACCGATCATTGCTTCAATGGTGACAATAATGTTGGCGTAAGTTGTTTTAGGATACATTGCCCCATAGCCGATGGATGCTAGGGTTTGGACGCTAAAGAAAAAGACATCTAAAAAAGAGCCGGGCCGGGCATTGGCAATACAATCTCCGCCTATTAAGTAAGCTATGGCAAATAGAGCATTAATAGTTACATAGAAAGTACAAATCAGCAGCAGAAAGCCAGTCCAGGGAATTGTTAACAGTAAATGGTAGGGATCGCGCCAGTAGGAATGCCATACACCCATACCGATAATCTCCAATTTTCCATCTTTAACTTGAATCTGAATAGGTGGGATCAGACGCTGGCGCTGTTCTTTCTTCCGTGAAAGTCTCTTCAGTCGAAATTTCATTGCAAGTAGCCAAAAGAACGGCAACTGCTTAGTATTTTGACACTCTCCGGGCTGAAGTTATTAAATCAGCAAAAAAAATAGGGTAGGCAATGCCCACCCTACTAATTTATCTGCTAGAAACTTAGGGCTTTCCAAGAAATAAATTATCCATTTGTGGGATGGGCATCTTGCCCGTCCTAATATTGGGGACGGGCAAGATGCCCATCCCACAAGAAAATTTGGGATATTTTTTTATTTGGAAGTCCCTTATTTTTCAGGCTTTGGCGATCGCTCTTTAGAACAACGGTCAAACCACTCCTGGTATTTTTGCTGATGTGACTCATCTTCAACACCTATGGTAATACGCACCCGATTGCAACCGTGATTTTGCTCTAGTGCGATCGCATTCAATAATAAACTAGCAGTTTTCGGTGAGCTAAATTCGCCGCTTACCGTTAAACCACTATCAAAATGTGTCACTTCAAGTCCTTCTACTCCAGTCAAGTCAATGCCAGAAATTTCCTCTTGACCTAAATCAATTTCTGCGAGTTGTTTGCGTTCTGGGCTAATTTGTTCCACAATCAGCTTCTCACGCCGGACAGGAACTTGTACCATCCGGGTTTCTATTACTTTGCGAACAATCACCTCACCAACTTTCCGCTTACTGCTTTTAACTAATAAACGTTCTTCTAGTAGACGAATAATCTGTTCTTCGCTAACTTCTTCTAAATTTATTCCCTCAAGTGAGCTATTTGTAGTTTGATCCTTGACTAGTTGCTCAGTTGAGTTCTCTGATAATCGGGGTACATAGGGAGCAGGTTGCCCATAGGAATCGCCTGGTGTTTCTGTTTCTAAATATTCAGGCATATATTCGATTTCTGATTTGTTTAAGTCTATGAAAACAGATTTAGTCGGCTTGTCGATTTTTTTTATTCTTTGGCTCTGCAATCTAAATAAAGAAGGATGTTTATTGGCTAACTGCTGACCATATTCTAGAGTCTCTTGACTCACATGATTAGATATAACTAGGTTTAATCGGCGATTAGCATCCACAATTAAATCATGAACTACTCCTACTAGCTGACCTTGCCGATCGAACACCGTAAAATTGTTTACCTTCTTTCTTAAATCTGCTATGGAGGTGCTAGTGGGAGAGTCAGAGTTTGCCTGTCCAATGTTTTTTGTCATCGGTTGGCTATTCATAATGCAAAGTTAATGTTTATGAACTGCTTTTTACTTAGCTAAATTAAATGTATTGATCGATCGTCTGAATACCATTATGGGAAATGTATTTATCCAACTCATATTCAAATCGATATTCGCAATCCAAAAGCTAAAGTGGCATTAGATATTACAAGCACAGGCAAAGCTAATTCTACAGCCTCACCTGTACTGTGTCGAATTGATTATTAGTCATTAGTTACTAACTAATCACTCTCTTAGTTAGCGTTCTTCAATGGGAAGATTACCAGAATTCACATCTAATTCTTCACGACGCACAGTTTCTTGGGTTTCAACTGTTTCTTGATCGACCACTTTTCTAACTCTGACTTCTTCACGCAAAAATGCTTCTTTACGAATATCAGCAGTTTCTTCATGGATTTCTAAGCGAGCAACTTCACCTTCTTTGAAATCTGCTTCGCGCCCAGAAACGGCAGTACCTGCATCTGCTGGAGTTACACGTTCAATCACAACTCGCTCTCTTTCTATTGGCACTGCAACCCGTGCAGTCTCAGTCTCAACACGCTTGCCAATGGATACTTCTCCAGTTTTTTGGCGGCGTTTATTGGCAATCAGCCGTTCTTCATATAATCTCAGAGTTTGATGATCTTGCTCATTTAACCCAAATAAAGAAGGCTCATGTTCGTAATTGTAGCTATCACGATTATAAGTTGGCATTGGGGTAGCCACCGGTTGTTGATAGGTTGCATCTACAGGTGCTGATGCTTCTAAAGGAAGGGTGGAGCCTGTGGGTTGACGATATACGCCACGTACCCGTTCTTCGTAGTCGTAATCAAGGGTTTGACGTTCATTGAACTCAGGTAAATCTTCTGCTTGCTCTCTAGTCAAGCCAATTGTGTAGACACGATCAACATTATAGTCAACACGGGCGCGACCAATTGGTAGTAATACTTTTTTACCAAAAATCCAGAAGCCTAAGTCAACAACTAGATAGCGAAAATGACCTTCCTCATCCACTAAAACCTCGCTGACAGTACCAATCTTTTCGTCAGTTCCTTGTGTATAAACTCCAAGCCCATTAATGTCTTGACCTTCCAATGTATCACGATAGTTAGGCTCAAAATCTTGTAATTTGTAAAGAACCATTATATTATCCTCAAAAATTTTCTTCCCATCTCTTAATAACTAAGTTATCGATTTAATTACTTGTTTGCCTCCTTCTGGCGAATGAACTTTTTCAAAAGTTCAATAATCAAAAGTTATAGTTAGTTTTTAATAGTAGAGCAAAGAATTGAGTAAGGACGCGAAAGCATTGCAATATGAAGTGCGATTTTACTTTTTTAAATCCTTTCTCAAGATATAAATTTTTCTAAAGTTTAGATTGTCGGGTTTTTAGAGGATATTTGAAAAGTCATGATTGATGTATCAAATATTTTTTTACCCCACCCTAACCCTCCCCTTATAAAGGGGAGGGAACCGGATTTTTCTTATTTCCCCCCTTTACAAGGGGGGACTAAGGGGGGTAATAATGTGATTAAAATTATAGCAAAGTACTTTTCAAACATCCTCTTAGAGGAATTTGGAATCTTGTTGTTGAATAAAAAAATACAGGCAGAGATAAAAATTAGCTTTGCCTGCTTGATTATTTTAGATAAATTTAACAAATAAATTTACCGATTGGCTAATTAAATAGATTCATGTGTAGTAGTACCATGTTCCTACACGTTTAAATTCCCCGTAGTATCAACATCTAACTCTTCTCGACGAATGGTTTCTTGTGTTTCTACAATGTCATGTTCTACTACTTTCTTAACTCGAATTTCTTCACGTACAAAGGCTTCTTTTCGTATATCAGGCGTTTCTTCGTATACTTCTATGCGTGCAACTTCGCCTTCTTGAAACTTAAGTTCAGTAGCATCTACAACGTTTCCTGCTTCTGTTGGCGCAACTCGCTCAATTATAACTCGTTCTTTTTGAATAGGTACTGTAACAGTTGCAGTGTCTGTTTCAATGTGCTTACCAACCGTTACTTCTCCGGTTTTGATGCGGTGTTTGTTTGCTATCAATCGTTCTTCATAAAGTCTGAAAGTTTGATGAGATTGCTCATTCAATCCGTATAAAGCTGGTTCTGTCTGGTAATTATATGTATCGCTATCGTAAGTTACACCGCTAGTTGGAGAACGAAATCCACTACGTACTTTTTCTTCGTAATTGCGATCGAAGATTGTGTCTTCTTTGTACTCAACTAAACCTTCTACTTGCTGTCTACTTAACCCATCAACATAGACACGTTTTGCAGCATAATCAATCCTAGATAGGCCAATTGGTAGTAATATTTTCTTGCCAAAAAAATCTATGCTTGTGTCAATAACTAAATACCGAAAATGACCGTCATCATCAACTAAAACATCAGCTACTGAGCCAACTCTGTCTCCTCCCTCAGTATAAACTTCCAGTGTTTTAACATCGTCTGCGCCAAAAGTTTCTCGATAGTTTGGATCAAAATTTTCAAGTTTATGAAGAGGCATACACTGTTTCCAGGTTGTTTGTAACTTTTATTAGTGTAAAAAATATTGTGTTGAGTTTCATCCTGCTGGCGACTGAATTCAGTTGGTTCAGTTGAGATATTTTATGGTTTACAACTCATAGTTTATGAGTGAAATGGTCAATTTTAATACTTAGGTAATCAATAGGAGTATAACTAAAGTCGTAAAAACCTAGCAATTTGTTATTGATGACGGATTAGTGTCGTTGTACCTAATTGATATCAAATTTTTATGTGGCGACAGCTATTTAGTCATTGATACGGTAAATGACTTTATTTTGTCATTATCAAAAATACTGGATTGAGGAGCTTAAGTTTTAAAATCCTTGCTGTACAGGCTTTTCTGGCAATAAAAATTTATCATAACCACGAATAATTGGTCACTGTACACTTTCCACTCTGACTAGCCACTTTAAGTATTAGAAGCTAAGATTATAGTCATAAAGAATACTTACTTCTAATGAAAAATCCTACTGAACGTTCTCAACAAGACCTGAGTCTATCCCAGACAGAAGTTGAGCAGCAGCTTCTGGAATGGAATGAAAATCCAGCCAATTACGTAAGTAATATATGTATCCATCAGTTGTTTGAATACCAAGTAGAAAAGACACCTGAGCGAATTGCGGTCATTTTTGAAGACAAGCAGATTTCTTACCAAGAACTTAACCAGCGAGCTAATCAACTAGCGCACTATCTACAGACTCTGAATGCCAAACCTGAGATTCTAGTTGGTATTTGCGTGGAGCGATCGCTAGAAATGATCGTGGGACTATTAGCCATTCTTAAAGTGGGTGGAGCTTATGTCCCCCTAGATCCAGCCTATCCCTCAGAGCGCCTAGCCTTGATGTTAGAGGACTCACAGTTACCAATACTATTAACCCAACAAAATCTCCTTTCAAAGCTTCCAAAGCATCAAGCCCATATAGTTTGTCTAGATAGCGATCGCGACGCAATTACTCAACAAAGCCAAGAGAATTTAACCAGCCTAGTGACAGATGAAAACCTGTCCTATGTCATTTACACCTCCGGTTCGACTGGTAAACCCAAGGGGGTAGCTATCGAACATCACAGCGCGGTAGCTCTGTTGCATTGGGCAAAAGAAGTTTTTACAACCGAGGATCTAGCTGGAGTTCTAGCCGCAACATCTATTTGCTTCGATCTCTCAGTTTTCGAGATATTTGTTCCCCTCTGTTGGGGTGGTAAGGTAATTTTGGCAGAAAATGCCTTGTATTTACCTCGCTTACTTGCTGCTCAACAAGTCACCCTGATCAATACAGTGCCATCTGCGATCGCAGAGTTACTCAGAATTAATGGTATACCCACTTCTGTACGCACCGTTAACTTAGCCGGTGAACCCCTCCAGAATCGTTTGGTGCAGCAGATATATGAGTTGGACAATATTCAAAAAGTCTTCAATCTATATGGCCCTACAGAAGATACGACCTATTCGACATTTACCCTGGTGAAGAAAGGTGACAGTATCGTAACTATCGGACGAGCGATCGCCAACACCATCTGTTTTATCTTGGACGAACAGATGCAGCCAGTACCCATAGGTGTTGAGGGGGAACTTTACATTGCTGGTGAGGGACTAGCTAGAGGCTATTTGAACCGCCCAGAACTGACAGATCAGCGATTCATCCCCAACCCATTCAACAATTCAAAATTAAAAGTTAAAAATTCAAAATTATATAAAACAGGCGACTTAGTTCGCTACTTACCAGATGGCAATATTGAGTATATTGGGCGCATTGACCAACAAGTCAAGATTCGTGGCTTTCGTATTGAGCTAGGAGAAATTGAAACTGCGCTGTGGCAACATCCTGATGTGCAAGAAGCTGTGGTGATTGCTAGAGAATTTGCCCCTGGCGACCAACGCTTAGTAGCTTACGTAGTTCCCAAGCCCGAATCAGCAGACACGAATGTTGGTAATTTACGGCGTTTTCTCAAACAGAAATTGCCCGATCACACGATCCCTTCTCGCTTTGTGCAATTGAGTGCTTTACCCTTAACAGCTAACGGAAAAGTCGATCGTCAGGCACTCCCAGCACCCGCTCAAACCTTGAATGCAAGTGATAAGTTTGTTGCTCCTCGCACCCCTATTGAGAAACGAGTAGCAGAAATTTGGTCTACAGTATTGGGTATAAAAAACATTGGTGTTCATGACAATTTCTTAGCGTTGGGAGGACACTCCTTACTAGCCTTTCAGATCCTCTGCCGCATCCGCGATATCTTTCAAGTTGAGTTACCAATGCGGCATTTCTTTGAAGCCGCCACCATCGCTGAAATGGCTGAAAGCATTGGAAAAGCGCAACAGGAAGACAAAGGATCTATACTTTTGCCAATACAATCTATTGGGCGTTGCGATCGCAATTTACCACTTTCCTTTGGGCAAGAACGGTTGTGGTTTATTGACCAGTTAGTACCCAACCATGCTTTTTACAATGTTCCCGAAGCCTTTCGCCTCAGAGGTGTACTCAACGCCACCATATTAGAGCAGAGCTTGAATGAAATTATCAACCGTCACGAAGTCCTGCGAACTACCTATGCGAGTGTGAATGGACAACCCATACAGGTGATTCACTCAACTTTTCCCATCAAACTCTTAGTGGTGAACCTCCAAGGGCTGTCTCCAGATGATCGGGAATCTCAAGTCCGCCAGATCATCCTTGAAGAAGCCCAACGTCCTTTCGATTTAGTTAAAGGGCCATTGCTGCGAACAACATTGCTGCAATTGAGTTCAGAGGAGCATATATTCCTCCTCAACCAGCACCACATTCTTTGTGATGATTGGTCTTTAAGTGTTTTGTTCGAGGAACTGTCAGCGCTCTATCAAGCTTTATCTACTGGAAAGCCCTCTCCCCTTCCTGACTTAGCTATTCAGTATGCGGATTTTGCAGCTTGGCAACGGCAGTCGCTGCAAGGTGAAATTTTAGATAATAAGCTTGCCTATTGGCAGCAAAATTTGAGTGGTAGTCTACCCACGTTAGAATTGCCCACCGATTATCCACGGCCATTAGAACCAAGATATCAGGGCGCACGTCAATCGGTCGTTATCCCCAAATCCTTAACAGATGCCCTCAATGTTCTCTCGCGCCAAGAGGGAACTACTTTGTTTATGACCTTGTTAGCAGCATTCCAAACACTCCTATATCACTACACAGGGCAAGAAGACATTTTAGTAGGTGCGCCTATTACCAACCGCCACCGTTCTGAGTTAGAAGGACTAATTGGGTTTTTGCTCAATACTTTGGTATTGCGAACCAACTTGTCTGGCTCCCCAAGTTTCCGTCAGTTGTTAGGGCGAGTCAGGGAAGTAGCTTTATCGGGTTATACCTACCAAGACTTACCGTTTGAGAAACTAGTTGATGCTCTAGAGATCAAACGGGACTTGAAACAAAATCCCCTGATTTCAGCGATGTTTCATCTTCAAAATACCCCAATGCCTAAATTGACCGTTCCCGGATTGACAATGAACCGTTTGGGAATTGACAACGGGACATCTAAGTTCGATCTATACCTTGAACTGCGCGAGACAGCAGTAGGGATATCGGGCAACTTGGAATATAGTACTGACCTATTTAAAGCTGAGACGATCGCTCTGATGGTGGAACATTTTTCTACTTTATTACAGAATATTGTCTCTAACCCAGACCAGACAATTTCTAAATTATCCATGTTAACAGTCCCTGGCGATCGCCAAACTCAGCATATATCCAACGGCAATGTAAATCTTAGCGATCTACCAGAACCGGAAATGGATAGAAGCGATTTGGAAGCAGCATTTGTCGCACCTCGTACCCCGATTGAGAAACAAATGGCTGAAATTTGGAACCGAATTCTAGCGATCGCAGAAGTTGGGATTCATGATAATTTCTTTGATCTTGGTGGTAATTCTCTGCTAGCATCTCAGTTGATTTTTTTTGTCAGAGAAACCTTTCAAGTAGATTTACCGCTAAAAAGCCTGTTTGAGAAATCCACTATAGAAGCGCTGGCTCAGGTAATAGAGAAAGTGCGTCGAGATGGCGTTTCTTCTTTAACCAGTGCGATCGATTTAAAATCTGAGGTACTACTCGATCCCGCAATTGATGCCCAAGGAAAGGCTGTTGCTCAGGTTAATGAAGTGCGTCATATTTTTCTCACCGGAGCTACAGGCTATTTGGGGGCTTTTTTACTTGATGAACTGCTACAGCAAACTCAAGCAAAAATATACTGCCTGGTGCGCTCCCAAAACGAGCATGAAGGATTGAAAAAGATTCAACAAAATCTAGAAAAATATTCCCTTCATCACCCAAATTTTAGCTCTCGGATGATTCCAATTCCGGGAGACTTAGAACAGCCATATTTGGGTCTTTCTAGCGAACAGTTTGAAAAACTGGCTCTGCAAATTGATGTTATTTATCATAGTGCTGCCCAAGTCAATTTTGCTAAACCATACTCTGCAATCAAAGCACCCAATGTTCTGGGAACCCAAGAAGTTCTTAGATTAGCTTGTCTGGGCAAAATCAAACCAATGAATTACATTTCTACCATTGCTGTTTTTGGTGCGATCAAGCATTTTACAGGGCAAAAAGTAGTTTATGAAGATGACAACATTGAGTTTTCTCAAGACTATGTTGCTATGGATATTGGCTATGCTCAAACCAAATGGGTAGCCGAAAATCTTGTATTGATTGCCAGGTCTAGGGGAATACCTGTTAGTATCTTCAGAACAGGATTTCTTATGGGACATAGCAGTACAGGCATTGCTCATACAAAAGATGCTTTTGTGCCTAGAGTTATTAAAGGATGCATACAGCTTGGTAGTTTTCCCGAACTCATAGATCAAAAAGAAGAATTGCTTCCTGTAGATTACGCCACTAAAGCAATTGTCCATTTATCCAAAAAGCAAGAATCTCTAGGGAAAACTTTCCATATCGTACCACCGCAGGATCAAAACATTAGCATCATCGAGCTTTTTGAGTTTATTTGTTCTTATGGTTATCAACTCAGGAAGTTACCATATACTCAGTGGAAAGATGAGCTAATTGCAACTTTCAGGAACTCTCAGGAAAATGTTTTACATCCGCTTTTACCGATGATGTCTGAAAAAGTCTATCAAAATTCTTTGACAGTGATGGAGTTGTATCAAAATACAGTTGATTATGACTACCAAAATACCCTCAATGGATTGGCAGATTCTACAATTGTTTGTCCAGCAATGGATGCTAAAATGCTGGATAAATACTTCTCATATTTCATTAGTAGTGGTTTCTTAAATTCACCACCTTCAAGACAGGGTTAACCATTCATGCGGTAATTTTGAGCTTAATATTCCTCGTTCTAACTCAATACGGTTCAGTTAAGGAGAATAGTAGGTTGGGTTGAGGCTTTGCGAAACCCAACAAAACCCTGGAAATGTTGGGTTTCGTTCCTCAATCCAACCTACGCAGGTCAAGGTTTTTGGCGCTAACTGAACCGTATTGCGTTATAACTCACTCAAAGGAGCAAAGTTAACCAAATTATATTAAGCTCATTATATTACTTGAAAACTAAAGCTAAGACTTGCCCAATTATTCACATCCCAGATATATGAGTCGGCTGCTGTGCCGTTCATCTCCGTTTTGAGGGCGCTGGCGCTGGCGTTATGCAAGTCTTGTAGCAAGGCTTGTGCAACATCTAAGGGATTCAATAATGAGCCAGTCGGCTGTTGTTCGGCTGTGGAATACTTAGCAGTACTTAAGGCGGCGAAAGTTCCGCTAAAGGGGAAAGGACTAAAAATAAGTTGTTGTTCGCACTCAGAAGCTGGCCCTGAAATCACCCATTGGGAAGCAGCATTAGTTTGGGGTAGGGTGAGGCTTTCACCTGGGGCGATGACGACTTCTTTCAGGATAGGCTTGGTGTCGGTAGTGTTTAGTTCTTGGGGAGTTTCCCAAGAATAGAAGGTCACTGCTGTATGATTATTGTTTAATCCCAGCAAGATTAAATATACTGGGCGATCGCTCTGGTTTTCCACTCGATATTGCATTCGACTACCGATAGGTACAACGGGAGGCGCTATAAATCGCGTCTGTACTGATTTTTTAATCGAAGTTTCAGTTTTGAAAGTTCGCACCGTTTCGCGCTGCATAACGACGCGAGGCGATATCCCACTGATTATTTCTAAAGTTGCCTTGAGAGCCAAGCGAGAAGAACCTGCATTTTCTGTGAGTCGCCATAACTTGGCTGCTAGCAAGGTTGATAATTTTGGCGCTAACCTTTGCACTGTTGATTTTACTGCTTCTCCTACTTCTCCGGTGGTATTGGGAATTAGCTCGCCACCAAGAGAAAATAGACCATAACGAGTGGGAGTTTCTTGTAGCTTGGCGAATATATAATCAGCTGGTTTTTCTCCTGCAACTACGGTGGATACATGGGCAAATCCAGCAAAGGCACTTGTAGCGTCTACCCGCTCAATTCTTTCTAATCCAGTATCCAAAGCTATTATTAAATTAATATTTCGGGGTAAAACTCGGACTGCTTCTTGGACGAGTTGCCCAACTTGTAAGGGATTTGCACCTTCAATTTTGGCAATTTGCGCTTTTGCTGTTAACCCAGTGCGCGATCGCAATATTAATTGCTCTGTTGTTGCTAAACTAAATCGAGAATTAACTCCGTAGTATAGCAGCACTTGTGCAGGTAATCCTGCTAACCACAGATGGACTGTTTTACCGTCTTCTTCAATAGCACTTATCACGCCTTCTGCACCAATAGTACTGTCTGGGAGTAGCTGGTAATTCAGGTCATGTGTAAAAGAACCTAACCCCCCAGCCCCCTTCCCTAATAGGGAAGGGGGAGAATTCAAAGCCTCTCCCCTTTTAGGGGAGAGGTTTGGAGAGAGGTTTTCCTGACTACTTAATAATCCTGGCTGTTGTTTGCTGCCCAATTTGTGTAAAATACTTTCCACATCGGAAAGGGCGATTTGAATTTTGGTAGCTGGGGTGAATTCCCACAAATACTGTGTCAAGGCGTAGGTAAATAACCCAGCACTGAAACCAGAAAATAGTCCTTCCCTGGCTGGCTGCTTGGGTTCTGAGGTAGGTGCTAAAACAATCGGAGTGTTGGATAAATTTTGAGTTTTAAGTTGTTTGAGAAAGTCGAGTTCTTCTGTTGCTAGCTTTGCTACCGATTCCTGAAGGGCGCGAATTTTTAATCCGATGACTGTGCTAGGAGCATCATAGCTAGTATCCAATACTGCCGTTACTCTGTCTGTGGGGAGCGATCGCAATAATAGCAGTAGAGTTTCTTCTAATATATAGTTGACTATTTTTGTATCTTGTGAATTAAAACTTACATTTGCTGGTACTAGAGCATTTTGAATTATATCTGCCGATGTTTCTAATTTGACACGACTGCCATAACCGCTAAAGTGAAAAACGATCGCATCACCAGGTTTAGCTTGTTTGCCCAGATGATCTAAAAAAGCCGCCTCAATGAATTCCCGGCTAGCTTGTTCATCAGTTAAGGTTAAAATATCCGACCCTTGAAAACCAAAGCGGTTAATCAAAAGTTCCCTTTGTAGTTCTACATCCGTGAGGCAACCACTGAGGGCTGATTTTTTTGGGTATTGGTTAATACCTATCAATAATGCCAACTTACGCGGACTGGGCTGTGCCAAAGCCTGATAATAGCGATTTCCCAAAGTCAACCACTCAGCTTCAGTTATCCCCAATACCGCGAGTATTGAGCCAATTCTATGTAAAAACGTGCGGCGTTTCATAATTAGCTATCAGCCCTAAGCCCATTAGCTAGCAGCTTACAGGGCTGAACTCTCTATTGTAAAGTTACACTCAATACTGTTTGCAAAGTATGGGGAGTGGGGGAGAAGAACCAATGCCCCATGCCCAATGCCCAATGCCCAATGCCCTAAACAGGTACTTCTATCTGCATCGCCCGCGCCAATTCAGCCGCCACCTCTGGACGAGAAAATTCTGGTGGAGGTAACTCACCCCGTCGCAGCATTTCCCGGACTTTTGTTCCCGATAAATGAATGCGTTCTTCTGGCTTGCTGGGACTGGTTTTAGATGTTGCCATCTGCTTAGTACGCATACAGTAGAAAGCGTGTTCAAACATCATCGGCACAATGCCTAATTCACCTGGGGCAAATTCATTAAAGATATATTGAGCATCGTAAGTACCGTAATAGTCACCAACGCCAGCATGATCCCGTCCGACGATAAAGTGAGTACAGCCGTAGTTTTTGCGGACTAAAGCGTGGAATATTGCCTCACGAGGCCCAGCGTAGCGCATTGCGGCGGGATTGATTGCCAAAGCCACCCTGTCTAAGGGGTAGTAGTGTTCCAGCAAAATTTCATAGCAACGCATCCGCACATCGGCGGCGATATCATCTTCTTTTGTTGCCCCCACTAATGGGTGTAAAAATAGACCATCAACGATTTCTAAAGCGCACTTTTGAATATATTCATGGGCGCGGTGGATGGGGTTGCGAGTTTGAAAGCCGACGATGGTTTTCCAACCCTTGTCTTTAAATAGTTGCCGTGAGGCGGCTGGATCGATTTGGTAAGTGGGAAACTGGGGATGAGGTTCGCGTTGCAACAGCCAAATATCACCCGCCAGATTTACAGTACCTTGGTTATAGAGTACCTGCACACCGGGATGCTTGACATCATCAGTGCGGTAGACTTTTATTGCTTCGCGGGTTTTGTCGTAGTTATATTTTTGCGTGAGTTGCAAAACTGCAATAAATTCGCCTCTAGAGTTATCTAGACGGATTAAGCCGCCTTCTTGCAAGGGAGAAGCTACTTCTTCGCTTACCGATAATGTAATCGGGATTGACCACACAAGACCATTAGCTAGTCGCATTTCGGTAACAGTGCGATCGTAGTCTTCTTGGTTCATAAAACCCGTGAGTGGACTAAAAGCACCGATCGCAATCATTTCTACATCCGAGACGGCGCGATCGTCAAGTTGCACTCGCGGCAAAAAGTCAGCTTTTGAGAGAAACTCTGCTCTTTGTTGTGGTGTGGCGATACGGTTAACTAACTGTCCACCGTGCGGGGCTATGGCATCTGGATTTTGACTCAACGTAATCCCCTCTTTGTATTAGCTGTTATTGTTTCAGATTATGTATGTACTAACTTATCAAAATGCTGGTACTGAGAAAAAAAAGAGTTTAGGGAAAGGGGTATTAGATAGAAGTAGTTTTTGATTTCTGCAAGCTGCACACTCGTGACTTCCAGTCATGAGTTAAGCAATCCATATTCTGATACACTATATACATAGCGAAAACCAAGCTAACAGAACCACGAGAACTAAAGATATGGGGTTTTACTGAGAAATGGGTACATTGTGCCGCATCCTTGTAGTAGGTAAAATCTTTAAGGTACTGAGGTTGAACATACTTTTAAGGTAGTTGTTCAAAAGTCGCCGCCGGTGCGTCGGAGACTCATCAAAACGCCTGTGGAGAACCCATAAGACCTAGAGTAATTTAGGCAGGGATCTATGAAGCAGGAATCGCGTGACTTTACGTCAATGCGAGGTTCAAAAAGAGTAAGTATATGTAGCCCCCGCAGGTATTGCTTTTGCTAATTGCTCCTGGTATGGCAATAAATGGCATAAATTGCCATAAAATAATATTATGAAGGAAAAATTAGGGAAGTAGTGCCAGTGAAAAGTATAAATATATCTCTCCCTGATGCGATGCGGACTTATATAGAAGAGAAAGTGGCGACTGGTGGCTACAGCAGTGTCAGTGAATATTTCCGCGAGTTAGTGCGCCAAGATCAAAAGCGTCAAGCTGCTGAACGTTTGGAAGCGATGCTTTTAGAAGGTCTAAATTCTGGAAATGCAACTGAGATGACTCCTGACGATTGGGAAGACATTCGCCAAGCTGTGCGCGAAAGAATCGGCAAGTATAAAGGGTCAAACCAAGGTTAATTAGTAATGATTTTAGTCACTCTGAAACTGTAAATATTCCAACAGCAGTAACCACAAGTAATCTAGCGTTCTAATATAATTTTTTATTGAATAATTGAAGCATAAAAATACCCCTCCAAAACTCAGGGCGGCTTTTGCTTATCTGAAGTTAAAAGGAGGGGGAGTTTTGTCTTATACCAAAATTGGGGTAAGATTCAACTAAATTGTTCAATTATTCCGCCACCTAAGACTTTTTCGCCGTCATACCACACCGCCGCTTGTCCGGGGGTGATGCTGATTTGGGGTTCATCAAACACCAAACGCACGCGAGAGTTTTCCAACGGAATCACCGTTACTGGTGTAGCGGTTGAACGATAGCGAATCTGCACTTCGGCATGAATTGGGGTCGATGGTTCAGCAATAGAAACCCAATTTACCCGATTTACAGTGCATTCTGGCTGAGTTACCTTAGTGCGATCGCCTACTACTACTTTATTATTTTCCGCATCTAATTCAATCACATACAACGGTTCGGCAGCCGCAATCCCCAAACCCTTGCGCTGGCCAATGGTGTAGTGATGGACACCATCATGCTGTCCCAAAATTTTGCCTGTGACATCGACAATATCGCCTGTTTTGGGAGCTAAATATTTATCTAAAAATGCCCGCATGGAACCGTTACTTTCCACTAAGCATAAGTCTTGACTTTCTGGCTTATCAGCAGTTTTCAGTCCGTACTCAGCCGCAATGCGGCGTGTCTCAGTTTTTTCTAGTTCGCCGAGAGGAAATATAGTTGCTGCAAGTAAATCTTGAGACAAATCATAGAGGAAGTATGACTGGTCTTTGTTGCGATCAACAGCCCTTAATAATTGGTAACGTCCAGTTGTTTCGTCATGGCTAATTCGGGCATAATGACCGGTGGCGATGCGATCGCATCCCAATTCTTCACGGGCATACTGCACCATTGGCCCAAACTTCACCGTTTTATTGCACTGAGAGCAAGGTAAAGGCGTGATTCCAGCACTGTATCCAGTTACCAAATAATCGATAATATGGGTTTGAAAGAGATCGCGAATATCTACAATTTGATGGGGAACACCCAATTGTTCACAAAGATCAGCCGCGTCGATCATACCTTCAGAGCAACACTGACCTTTGCCTTTCATTAGCCAAAGAGTCAAACCAATCACTTCATAGCCCTGATGGTGCAGGATAGCTGCGGCGGTGGAACTGTCAACGCCACCAGAAAGACCAACGACGACTTTTTTCATACAAAACACGACACGATAGCTGCGTGGCTGTTCAATTGTAGCACATACTCTTCAAAGCCTTGCTACCAAAGCACTTTGGTTTTTCAGCCGTGGGTTTCTCTTGTTCCCTGTTCGCTATTCCCTGTTCCCTCTGAAAGATGAATTTTTTGCCCCGCAGATGAGCTAATTTTACAGGTGATGCTATATAGTTGCTACAACGGTAAACTAAAGTTCCTGACAGAGATTCCCTAAAAATATTTTGACTATCTAACTACTATGTTGAGAGGAATATCAAGTAAACTTACCCCATTTCAGATGCTGCGCAGAAGTTCTAAAGGTTGGAAGCCCACTATCAGACTTCTTCCCCTGCTAGTGGGGGGATGGTTAGTGCTGATTCCCGACTCTAGCCCAGCACAAACACAAATCCCCAACAACTTCCTATTGGCTCAAACAGGTGAAATTTTACCGTCACCGCCAATAATTCCCTTTGGTCAACAGCCATCACCGCAGTTACAACCAGCACAGGATAATCAGTTTGAGCAGGATTTTCAGCCCTCCCAACCATTGCCAAATAATCAGTTTGGGCAGGATTTTCAGCCCTCTCAATCAGTACAAAACAATCAGTTTGACCAGAATTTCCAACCCTCTCAACCTTCACAGTTTAGTCAATATAACCAGAACTTTGAGCGTTACTTAGTTTACGTAGATGCTAGTGATTTCCAGACGCTACAAGCAATCCGTCGGATTGAACCCAGTGCTTACATTCGCCAATATCAAGGAAGGAATGTAATTCAGTCAGGTGTTTTTAACAGAGTATCTAACGCCCAACAACGGGTAAATGAGTTACAGTCACGGGGCATATATAACGCCCGAATTCTCAGCTTTGCTAATGGACAGGAAATAGAGGCAGGAAATAGAGGCTTTGTAGGCAGCGATCGCAATAACATAAATCCTCCCAAGCAAGCCTCTAGATATTATGTCGCTATTCCCACCACTCAAGAACAGTTATCTGCAACCGGATCGCAAATTAGGCAGAATCTAGCCCGATTTAGTCAAGATTTAGGACAATCTGGCGGAGTTATCGAAAGGACGCAACCACGAGGGCCACACGTAGCAATAGGGCCTTTTTCTAATCGATTTCAAGCTGAAGAGTGGAATAAATATCTGCGAAATATAGGCTACCGGAATGCCAGGGTTTATTACGGTAAATGAATAACAAATAATATTCATTCGATTTTACTGCTTAGTCCTGTTTTTTCACCTAAGTAGGTGGGCAAGAAGAAATCAAACTATGTTACGCAATGTAAAAATAATTAAATTCGCTCTTAGTAAGGGCTTTAGCCCTATTCTCAGGGCTAAAGCCCTTACTACAAACCTTTAATTATTTACGCCCACTTACTTACTTATTTGGAGTGATAGTTTGGCGATGACTGGCGAATTAATGGAGCGAACCTACCCTAGAGAGGTCTGTTGTCTCCATAATTCCATAATTAATATAGATACAGGGCGTGTGATGATCAGAGGTTTTTATGTCCCTAACCCTTGAAGACTTTGAAAAAATGCAGCAACAGCACCCTGACTATCGCATGGAACTAGTTAAGGGTAATATTATTTTTATGAGTCCATCAGGATACGAATCAGATGAAGTTGCAGCAGCGATGATTGCCGAATTACGTAACTGGGTTAAACCGCGCAAACTGGGACGAATAGCAGCTTCTAGCGCTGGTTTCAGATTGCCCAATTCAGATTTACGCACACCAGATGCTTCATTTGTTTTAGCCGAACGCTTGCGTCGCAGTCCCAAGTCTTTTGCTCAATTGGCTCCCGATTTGACTGTAGAGGTGAAGTCTCCTAGTGATAATTTAGAGGATCTGAGAGCCAAAATTCAAGAATTTCTGAGTTTGGGAACTAAAGTAGGAATTTTGCTAAATCCAGATGAGCGGATTGTTGAAGTTTATAACTTTGAAAAAGAAGCAATAATACTTCGTGATGGCGATATTTTAACAGTTCCCGATTTGCTCCCAGGATGGGAAGTACCAATTGCAGATTTGTGGCCTCTAGAGTTTGACTAGGATACTGGTAAAAGAGAGTAATTCGTAATGATGCTCGATGACTCCTAACGTAATTCGTAATTATGGCAAGTGGGATTTTAGATATTTCATAATGGTGGTTTATTTAAGTCGTGCTGTACTAGAAGTTTATGGGTTGCTATTATAATCCTTTAACCTTCAGGAGTTTAAAAACTACCGAATAGGGACGTGTTTTGTAATTGAAGAGCTTCCGGTCGTTTTCTGCAAGATGATATCGCTCTGGGGTAATTCTTGGCTCTTCAAATTCGTCTACAGAAAAACCTGCTGCTTTGAAAACTTTCCAGTAATCGGAAAGAGGACGGTGAAACCAGATAAATGGTGTTGTAAAATGCTTCCAAGGTTGCTCGTTGCGTTGTGTCCTTTCAAAGTAAGAAGAAGTCCAACCATAAAAAACCGTCCCATCCTCATTTACAGTAATCGTGTTGCCTTGGGAAAAGCAAGGATGTGAAAACACAAGGATTGCAATACCATTAGGCTTGAGAACACGATTGAATGCTTTTATTGCTCCTTCGAGATCGAGCAAATCCATGAGAACGTAATTTGAGACGATCATATCAAATTTCTCATCTGGAAGTGACTTCAGTTCAGTACATGAATCCAAATGAAAATCTATATCTAGATTATTTTGGCTAGCTCTGAATTGGGCAATTTCTATCATCTGAGGAGAAAAATCTATACCAGTTACATTGGCCCCTTTAAGGCAAAGCTGACGTGTCAGATATCCTGTGCCACAACCAGCATCAAGGACAGACAATCCCGCAACGTTACCAGCGAAACTCCATAGTACTGGATCTGAGTTCAGAATTCGATTGCTGTCACCACCATCGCCAACTTGAATATCCCAGTCTCTAGCTCTATTATCCCAGAGTTCAAGTATTTCTTTATCGTCAAAATTTGCCATGATTTCTTCAGTCATATCTTCCTTTTGGAAAGAATAATTTAACAGGATTTACGAAAACATAGCCAAAACTCCGATTTTTAGGTAGGGGCAATTCATGAATTGCCCCTACCGCTTTACGGTAGTAAGCTGTCGTGCATTTAATTTCCACAGCTAAGGCGGGCAAGATGCCCACCCCACAAGAGATTTATTTTTTTGAGGATGCAAATTAAAGTATTTTCAGCTTATTGTGCTGCATTTAATACTTAGCTGAATTGGGAGAGTAAATTTTTAATAGGTATTCAGACTAAGTTTACGCGATCGCTCTGGGTGCAGCTTACCAAAATCAAAATTTGGTGACTGCCATAGTTATTTAGTTCCTCATCAACTGAGTAACGGTAGAATATACCTAATTTATAATTCTCATAGCTTCAAAAGCCTAACCATGACGATGCATCCTACACTCCAACGTGCATTTAATAACCGCCGCGTTCTGAAAGTGATTAGCGGCTTGAATAACTTCGACGCTGCTAACGTTGCTGCTACTGTCAAAGCCGCTGAATTTGGCGGTGCTACTTTTGTCGATATTGCCGCCGATCGCGCTTTGGTACAATTAGCTAAAAGTTTGACAAAATTGCCAATTTGTGTATCGGCAGTCGAACCAGAAAAATTTGTGCAAGCTGTGGAAGCTGGCGCTGATTTAATTGAAATCGGGAATTTCGATTCCTTCTATGCTCAAGGTCGCCGCTTTGAGGCTTTGGAAGTGCTAGCGTTGACTAAGCAAACCCGCGCTATCTTCCCAGAAATCACCTTATCTGTCACAGTTCCCCACATTTTGGAACTAGATCAACAGGTACAGTTAGCCGAAGAACTGGTGAAAGCTGGAGCAGATATTATCCAAACCGAAGGCGGTACTAGCAGTAACCCAGTTCACCCTGGAACTTTAGGATTAATTGAAAAAGCTGCTCCCACCTTGGCAGCAGCTTTTGAAATATCCCGTGTGGTGTCAGTACCAGTATTGTGTGCTTCTGGTATTTCTAACGTTACAGCACCATTAGCGATCGCATCTGGTGCAGCCGGTGTGGGTGTTGGTTCCGCCATCAACCAACTCAATAGCGAAATAGCCATGATTGCGGCTGTACGTGGCTTGGTAGAAGCCTTGGCGACTGCAAATGCAGTAATGAAATAAGTTAGGAGTTAGGAGTTAGGAGTTAGGAGTTAGGAGTGATGATTTGAAGAAACTTATTCATTCCAAACTTCTAACCTCTAACATCTAACTCATAACTTCTTTCAACCCATAAATAACCTGATCTTGCTGCTGTTGTGTCAATTCTGGGAACATGGGCAAAGATATGACTTCATGGCAAGCTTGCTCTGCTATTGGTAAGTCCCCAATTTGATAACCCAGATTTTGATAAACTGGCTGCAAATGTAAAGGGTATGGGTAGTAAATCATTGAACTTACGCCCTGTTCTTGTAATTGACTACGTACCCAATCTCGATATTTGGCGCTAGAACCATTTCGCCCTTCGCCTGAAATGCGAATAGTGTATTGATTCCATACTCCAATACCTCCGGGTAATTCTTGAGGTGGGACGATTCCCGGAATTTGGCTCAGGAAGTGATAGTAATAATTGGCGATATCTCGACGGCGATTGTTCCAAGTATCTAAATAACGCAGCTTAATCTGCAAGATGGCTGCTTGGAGAGCATCTAAGCGGCTATTTACACCGATTTCCTCGTGTAAATATCGAACTTTACTACCATGATCCCGTAGTATTCGCAGTTTAGTAGCGATCGCAGGATCGTTAGTCGTGATTGCTCCGCCATCGCCGCAACCGCCAAGATTTTTGGTAGGGTAGAAACTAAAGCAACCAATATGTCCAATACTTCCGACTCTTTCATCAGCCCACTTTGCACCTGTAGACTGAGCGCAATCTTCAATTATTGACAAATTGTGAGACTGAGCGATCGCCATTAATGATGTCATATCCACAGGTTGTCCAAATAGGTGAACCGGGATAATCGCTTTAGTTTTGGGTGTAATCGCTGCCGCTACTTGCTCCACATCCAAATTAAACGTAGTAGCATCAATGTCAACGAAAACAGGCTTTGCACCCACGGCGCTAATTACTTCAGATGTCGCAATAAAGGTGAAAGGCGTTGTAATCACTTCATCGCCTGCACCAATTTCTAAGACTCGTAACGCTAAGTAGAGCGCATCAGTACCAGAATTACAAGCTACACATTGAGTAACAGTATTGTAAGCAGCAAATTGTTGCTCAAAGCCTTCGACTAAGGGGCCGCCAATATAGCGCCCAGAAGCCAGAACTTCTAAGACGGCTGCACTTACTTCTGCTTCGATGGTGGTGTATTGCTGCTTGATATCAAAAGCAGGGATGGGATTTACACTTTGGATCATGAGTTCTAATTTTATCGGAAGATACAAAGGATGCACTTCGAGAGTCAATTTTTGCTGATTGAATTGTTAATCAAAAAGGAGCTACTAAAAGACTATCGCCCAAGATACGCATCTGTTAGGGTTTTTACTTAAATTGTCGGGCGGTAGATTACCGCACATTTAATTTACAGATAGTACACATAGTTGCTAATAATATAGACAAATGTCCAGATTACTAGTTTGGAAGTTTAACCTTCACTGGGGAAACTACAATCCCCTCTATCCCTTGGGCAAAAGCTTCAGAGATTGCTTTTTTAAGAATTGGAATTTTGAATTGATGAAGGTGATATATATCAACCAAGATCCAACACATCGGATCAAAGTTCCAGGTGTGTGGGCTGCTTTGAGAAGAAAATACTAGGAGATAGAGAACCCATGCAGGATATGATCAAGCTGGATTTCGTCGATTTAGCTATTGCTGTGGGATTGATGGCGATCGCCATTGGTTTATCTGCCTGGGAAAAATTAGGATTAGAGTTAAACCTAGCCCTTGCGACTGGGAGAACCATCTTACAACTTCTTGTATTGGGATACATTTTAGATTTCATCTTGGCTTTAGACAATGCTTGGGCAGTTTTAGCGCTATTAGCAATAATGCTGACAATTACGGCGATTGTCGCACGAAATCGCATCAGCCAAAAAATTCCTCATTTGTTGCCTTTGGTGTGGGGTGCAATTTTTATTAGTACTGCCCTGACAGTGTTTTACACCAACTTCTTGATTATTCAACCAGAAAGATGGTACCAAGCACAGTATATAATCCCCTTAGTAGGGATAGTTTTGGGTAATGCTACCAATGCAGCTGCGATCGCAGGCGAACGTCTTGTCAGCACAATTAATTCCAGCCATCTCGAAATAGAAACCCACTTGAGCTTAGGTGCAACGCCCCAACAAGCAGTTAGCCTATATCGCAAAGACGCTATCAGAGCCGGATTGATTCCGACTCTCAATCAAATGATCCTCATTGGGATGGTGGCAATACCAGGCATTACCACCGGACAATTGTTAGCTGGTGTAAAACCCTTGGATGCTGTATCTTACGAAATTTTAATTATTTTCATGGTTGCTTTCGCTAACCTACTGACAACAATTTTGCTTACTAGGGGGTTGTGTCGTCAGTTTTTTAATTCTGCCGCGCAGTTAATATAGCACTTCCCGAAGTTATAAGGTACACTAATTGACCGAATTATCGTTGATCTGTGCTAATAGTCGGGTAAGAAAGTTCGTAGTAAGGACTTCAGTCCTTATTTTCTAAGCACTAAAGTGCTTATAGCGGTTCTCGGTCGAGTGAGGTACACCCGTAGGGGCACGGCAGTGCCGTGCCCTTACACTTCGCGGTTAATCTTGTACCGCATCTGAATGGGAACTGCTATACTACAAACTTTTCATTACTAGCCTGACAGATTACTAAACTCCTGAATTCTGATTTCTGAATTCTTCTTCAATAATTATTTTTTAATGGTAAATAGATCCGCATTTTAGTGCCCCTACGACAGACGTGATTTTTAGTATCATCTAATTAGCAGGGCAAGATTTAGAGGTGAGTGAAAAGTTATGAGGCATTGCAGTGGGTACTTGAGCAACCAAAACCACGTTACCATCGGCATCGATTACCCAACCTTGAGCTTCCACAATTTGAGTAGGTTCGTTGACAGAATTAACCTTCTGTAATTTTTCTTCTGTGTTTTGCTGCTTGTGAACAACCGCTCTTTTCTGAATACCGTTAGCACGATTCTTGATTTCTGGAGAGAGTGCAATCCAATCTACCAGCACCGCATCATCAGCTATCAATGGCTGCGTAGGATCGTCTACGAGTCCTCCACGCCCAGTAGCAATCAAGGAACTCCTTCCTGTTTTTCCACCAGAACTGCAATCAGCAACAATTTGCTGGGAAGTATCAACCAGATTTAGGGGCAATTCCACTAATCCTTTACTGGGATTAGCATCTGGTGAGTTTATTTGGACAGTGCCATCTAATGAAGGGTTCTGTTGAGAAAACGCCGTAATATCATTTGTTTGTAGATTACTCGGTTTATTTTCGCCTGTTGGATCGAGCTTTGCTATATCTGCACCTGTGCGCCGCACAAATCCAAAGATGTTTTTAGTAGTAATTTTAATTTTTCCACCAGAGCCAAAGTAGGCATTGGCGGTAATATCGCTATTTCCGAAGGGAGGGGCGACAATGAAGCCATTAGGTGCATTGATGGTGATATTTCCGCCATCTCCATCATTCGCGGCATCAGTGGATATTTGGCTGTTGCGACGCATGAGTAATAAGTCCCGCACTTGTAGAGAAATATCTCCACCTTTACCTGATGAGGTTTCAGAAGTGAGTTTTACTTGGTTGTCCAAACTGATGCTATGTGCATTTATATCAAGATTGCCTGCATCTCCTGTTCCCTTGCTACTAACGCTTACTTGAGCTTCATCTTGGACAACCAATTTTTGAGTTGCGATCGCTATGTCGCCTCCTGAACCTGTAGAGTTAGTTCGGGTACTAGCAAACAGCCCACTGGTAGCTCCTTCATTTCCAACTCTATTCTCTCCCGGAAAATTAATGTCGGCGTTAGTCTTTCTTTGAGCGAAGGTGGGGTCACTTCCAGAAAGTGTAATGCTGTCAGTAGCATTAACGGTAATATTCCCTGCTTGCCCAGAACTGCTAGTAGCAGTGATAACTTGTCCACCATTAATGGCTTCAAAGGTAGTCGCATTAATAGTAATGTTACCTGCATTACTTTGATTGAAAGTTTGACTATTTACAATGCCACCATCTGTTATCCGAAAATGCCTTGTATTAACGGTAATATTGCCTGCTAAACCTTCAGCACCTGTCTCGGTAGCTGTAAGTAAGCCACTAGAAAAATCTGTTTCAGCACTACTGCCTGAAATAGTCACAGAATCTGATGCATTGACTATGATATTTCCCCCATTGCCTTTCCCTCCAAGGCTTCCTTCCCTTTCACTGAGAACAGAAGCACCTATTTGAGATCCGCCATTTAAAGAAAGTGTTCGAGTCGTGATGTTAATTTCACCACCATTACCTATTGCTCCGTCCGACACAATACTAAAAATTCCACTCTCTATAAATGATTCAAGAGAGACAAGATCCCAAACCTGCACTAATATGTTTCCAGCATTTCCCTGTCCATAGGTTCCGGTATTCACAAAACCCCCATCCCTTATAGAAAGATCCCTCGCCGTGATTTTGATGTTGCCACTGTTACCTATTCCTGCTTCTTGCACACTGCTATCGATACGAGACTCATTACCAGGAATGGTAGCAGCCCCATTACCAACAACTGTAACAGCACCATTACCGACATCAATGTTCACATTTCCAGCGTTTCCTTCACCAAAAGTTGCGGATTGCACTTGACCACCGTTGCTTAAAGAGAGCGAGCCAGCATTAATATTGATGTTGCCACTATTGCCTTGCGCTCCAGATAGCACTCTGTTAAGAATTCTACTCCCGTCTGTAACGGTCACTGCTCCCGTGGCATTGAGTGTAATATCTCCAGCTTGAGCGCCAACTCTTCCTACCCTTATGCCGCTAAAAAGCCTAGTTGTATCTCCTGAAATATTTATATTTCCTGCATTGACGGTGATACTACCGCCATCATTAACAGTTACATCAGCTTTAGCTCCATTGCTAAATGATACATCTGCTAATGCAGTATTTTCAGGAAAACTTAAGCGCAAATTGTTATTATCAACATCTAACCCTATTACTCCTGCTTCAGCTAATCCTCCTAATTCTATTCGACCGCCAAAAGCGTTTAATCTTCCTCCGTTTAAGTTCACCTCTCCACCAACTAGTAACAAACTCCGTCCATCAGGAACCCTCAGTCCATATACATCTAAGCCTGTTGAATCTTTTCCTACTAATACACTTGATTTGTTTTGGATTGCTCCGTTAGCACTCTGATAAAACAAGGCTGAAGGATTGACTGTCAATAATGGAACCTCGGAAGCAGAAGCTCTAAAAAAGCCCTGATTGCCAAATTGAATAGCATTAGCTGTAGTTCCGACAAATGACCCCCCAACTTGCAGCTTGGCGTTCTCTCCAAAGATAATCCCATTGGGATTTATCAAAAATAGGTTGGCATTACCCCCTGATACACCTAATGTTCCGAGAATGTTGGAGGGGGCATTCCCTGTTACTCTAGTCAAAATGTTCCTTACTCCCGGATCGAGGAATAGAACTGTTGCTCCTGCATCCACATTAAATTGAGAAAAACTGTGAAAAAGATTGCTCCCACGTTGAAGCCCACCTCCAATATTGCAAGTTCCAGTACATGTGTCTGGTGTGGTTGGGGTAGTTCCATCTATTTGAATAGATTGAGCCTGGACAATAGTTGTGGTCGCAGTTGCTAAATACAGGGAGATACCGCAAGCACTCCACAACATATAAAAGCGCTGTTTCATAAACAAATTACAAAAAAATTTCGAGTTAGCTGGAATATGAAATATTGAGGAAGTGCAAAGAAAGTAATAGGGTGTCCGCCGAGATACCTGTAAATTGCAATACTTTCTTGATTACTAGCTTGCCCAAAAATGATAGAGAGCTAATCAAAATTTAGCACTGAAAAACCAAGCTTTCGCCCCAATAATCCTTTGCAGTTGCCCATAAATAAATGAGCTTTTTTAGTAATATCTTTATCTGGACGAAAGACTAAAACTGAAGACTTAAACCAAGATATAGCAAAAGTTTTAATCATTAAGACTACAATGATTTACAACGAATCAGACTTTTGCACATATCTTGGCGGACACCCTAATACTCTCGTCTTGCTGATTAGCAAAAGCAATATCTAAAACTAGACAATTATCTTAGGTTCAGTAAATATCTCTTGTTTAATTGGGGGTGGTTTTATCGTTGCGCCAGCAAGTCGTACTGTCCTGTCTTTCTGCATGAGGTCATTTTCTGACTCAATCAGGGTAGTTTCATCTGTTTCACTATCATTAGGTTCTGTTATCTCTTCTTGTAGAGAAGATTGTTTTACCTTAGTAAGATCAATATCGATATTTCCATTCATGACTTTTCCCTTCAGTTAAAAAAGTTACTGTCAATGAGTGTTTCAGGTTGATTTGTGAGAATTACGCATTGTTTAACAAAACTTTATATTGTTCTACTTGTATACTTACCCGCCCAAAGTCCGGGTATAAATTACCTGGTTTTTAGAATCGTAGAGGGAAAGGGACAGGTTGGCATTTTCAGCAATTACAGCTAAGGCTTCCCTTAAGATTTGCAAGTGATTGGTAACGTCAATACTAGTACTAGAATTTTCAGAATAAGGATTAGCTAAGTTATTTTGCCGTACTTGGTCATACTCAGGGGTTAGCCGGACAATAATTCCTGTATTGTCTATGCTAAACGTGCAAATCCGAATTCCATTAATACAGGTTTTATCCAAGTCAGAGCGGGTTTGCTCGAAACTACTAACAACTTGTACTTTTTCTTGTGCTTGTTTTAGGGCTGCTGAATAGGGTTCGATGAGAGACTGAGCCTGAGTGTAGTACAAGCTATCTTGGGGAACTTTTTTAGCAGTTTGCAAAGCCTGATCCCAGTATGTTGCTGCTGCTTGCCATTGGTTTTGTTGCTGATATAGTTTGGCTTGGTTGGCGGTGATACTGGCTTGTTGGTAGGTTTTAAGAGCTAATTGTTCTTTAGTAGCGCGATCGCGTGCTACTACAAACTTAGGTTTATAATCTACCAGTAACTTTTGGGCTTCTTGGTATCCAGCACTAGTTAGGGGAATGCTATTCAAAGCATTAATCGCCACCAACCAATTAGACTGAACCTTTTGCCAGTCATTCAAAGATTTAGCAGTAGCTTCTCGCTTCACGGCTGAACTAGCCACAGCTTTTGCTGCTGTGAGTTTTTTTAGCCATTTTTCCTCAATAAATATTTGCTGATTTACGGCGTGCAAACGGACACGATAATTAAGCAATTTACCTTGCACTAGCCCATAAAGTTCACTATCGGGACTTATAGTTTCTAGTGGCGCTATAGCCTGTCGCCAGATGTGTTGCCTAGCTTGTAATTCCTCTAGGCTAGATGCAGGAGTTTGAACTTTTTGTGTCGCCAAAGATGCCGTCTGCAAAGCCTTGACCACCTGGTTGATTTTTTCTGACCTTCCAGAGAAACTTGTTTTTAGTTCTTCCGACTGCTGGTGACGGGGCGACCAACTAGGAATTACATTCAGGGCTGCACTAGCTGTAGCAAGTTGCTGTTGTACATCAACTAATTCTTTTTCAGACTTGGCGCGACGCATCAATTGCGGAGATTTTGTTTTTAATTGCTGGGCATTTTGTATTTCTTTACACTCAGACATCACACAAGGGCGAGTCAATAAGTAAGCACCACCACCTAAAACCATAATCCCCATCAAAGCTGCACCCAGAAATATGGGTTTGATTTGAAATGTTCGCTTTGCAGTTGGTAAATTCGGCGCATCTGCAAACGGGTCAAACGGTTCCTCTTCCCCAGTCTCATCAAGTGATGGAGAATAAGTTAGAAGCGAGGATGAAATGGGAGAAAAGTATTCCTCCTCTGGTTCCTCTACTTCCCCACCCCCAAATACCTCCGTTTGCTTCAGAGTCAAGAAACATTTGGCATAAGGGAGTTGTTCACCAAAAATTCTGAGGAAACATTGTACTTGCTGCTCTCTGTGGGGTGTTAGAGACTGAAGTGCTTCCTCAATTACTGTAAAGATTATTTGAGTGTCAACTCTTACATCTGATTCATGTTGCGTTAAAATCATTAATCCGTCTTTAGTGACGGCGCACTTAACCTCGAAGACTTCAGCTGATGAAACTTCTACAAGCAATTGTTCCTGCAAAGTTTTGGCTAAAAGCTGTAAATCTTCCTGCTGGACTACTACTTTCATAGAGCTTTCCCGCTCAACTTCTATATTGTTTTGATTATTTTTAAGAGGATGAAATGAACTTTTTAGTTTTGTTGAATGCGAATGCACAGTTTAACCAACCACAGCCTGAAAATCTGAACGACCAACTTTCTAACACAAATTCTGACTTTTCACCAAAAATTTAAAAAGCAGTTATTGTTCGCACTGCTACATTTTCACAGCGCTAGATACAAAATTAAATAATCTGTCTTCAGATATAAATTACAAATAGAAATGGGAATAATAAACCTTTTGGGTATTTTCACGGCATTATTTTGCAACAATTAGATTCACAGTAACGACTGCTCTGCAACTATGATTTTGCAAAACAGTTGTGAAAAAATTATCCAAAGGTTAAGGAAATGATACTAGGTTAGAGGGTTTTGACAGAAACGGTAGTTATCTTCTATGCTAGGAAACTTACTGAGGAGATTAATTAAGTGTTGTGGCTCTGTCCTAAACAGGTTAGCTATCAAAATTAATGTGTCTTATTTGCTGAATTCGATAAAATCTATCAATGAAAAATAAATTTTTATAGCTGCCGAAAGCTTAACTTTGAAATAAAAGTGCTGCAAAATATTAAGACAGCACTCACCAAAAGCTTGGAAAGTGTCAATATAAGGTGTATCAATGGATTTATTAGAGTATCAAGTTAAAGAATGGTTTGGGAAGATAGGCATTCCGGTATTGCCCTCCCAACGGATTGACCATCCTACAGATTTGAAACGTTTAAAAATTCGCTTTCCAATTGTACTGAAATCTCAAGTACATGGAGCAGAACGGGCAAAAGCTGGTGGAGTCAGGTTTGCCGAAACGACAATTGATGCGATCGCAGCAGCGCAAAATATCTTTAGTCTACCAATATGGGGCGAATTGCCAGAAGTTGTGCTGGCAGAATCTCAATACGACGCGAACCAGGAATTTTATCTCGCAGTGGTTTTAGATACTGCTGTTTGCCGACCAGTACTTTTAGGTTGCAAAGAAGCAGATATCGATTGGGAATCGGCTGGGGAAAAAATGCACCATGTTGTGGTGGAACAGGAATTTTCGCCATTTTATGCGCGAAGATTGGCTTTAAAAATGGGTTTACAGGGGACGCTGATGCAGTCGGTAAGCAGCGTTTTGGAAAAGATGTATCATTTATTTCTGCAAAAAGACCTGGATTTAGTCGAAATAAATCCCTTAGCAGTCAGTGCTAATGGTCAAGTTATGGCGCTTAATGGTAAAGTCAGGATCAACGAACGGGCAATCAAGCGTCATCCCGATCTAGCGGAGATCGCAGCAAAAATTATTAGCCGTCATACCAGTACTGAAATCAACGGTATTTTAGGTGACTGGGATGGTGTAAAAATGCATGGTAAAATTGGTATTTTAGGTAATGGTACTGGTTCAGTAATGGCAACTTTGGATTTAGTTGCCAATGCTGGTGGCAATCCGGGTGTTTGTTTAAATCTACGTCATGCTTTCCTCACCGATACTACACCAACTACCTTCCGCGATCGCCTAGAAACAGGTCTGAAAATCCTGGAGGCTGACAAAAGTATTCAAGTAATCCTAATTAACTTTCTGGGTAGCATTCCTCAAACTGAGGAAGTAATTGAAGTTATAGCCAAAGTTGTACAGCAAGAAAATAGTGAAATTGAATCACCGGTTGTACGTTCTAATGGCAGCAAAAGTCGGCAAGTGCGGAATTTTAAACCCTTAGTTGTCCGTCTTGCTGGTTCTGAATTTAATACTCCTAGAAAACATTTAGCAACACTCAAAACTCATAGCGATGCGTTACTGGTGGTAGAAAATTTAGATGAGGCAGTGGCGGCAGCAGTTCGTCTTGCTAAACCAACTGCTAATAAAAAGTTGTGATTGTTAATTGGGCATGGGGCATGGGGCATGGGGCATGGGGCATGGCAGAAAAATTCTTATAACTCCAAACTCTTGTACAGACGCGATTCATCGCGTCTCTCTTGTCTATCTTGTACAGACGTGATTAATCGCGTCTCTAGTGGTTGTCAAACTTACGGTAATTTTTTATGAAGCTAACGCCAGAAAGTAAAGTATTAATTCAAGGCTTTTGTGAATTTATATCAGGCACTCATGTTGCTCAAATGCAAGCTTATGGCACGAATTTGGTAGCTGGTGTCAATCCGGGATGTGGCGGACAGGAACTGCATGGATTGCCTGTATTTGACTTAGTAGAGGAAGTAATAGAAAAATTTGGGGTAATTGACACAACAATTATCTGTGTAGATCCTTACGACGTGCTAGATGCGGCATTAGAAGCGATCGCATCTCATATTAGCCAGATTATTATTATCACTGCTGGCGTACCACCTTTAGATATGGTGCAATTACTCCGCAAAGCTGAAGCCTGTGAAACTTTGATAATCGGGCCCAACAGTCCGGGGATCATTGTGCCGGGAAAAATTCTTTTGGGTACTCAACCTAGCGAGTTTTATACTCCTGGGCCAGTGGGGATCGTTAGTCGTAGCAGCACACTCACTTATGAAGTTGCTTCTGAATTAACAAAAGCCGATTTGGGTCAGTCAATTAGTGTCAGTATTGGTAGTGATGCGATCGTCGGTTCCTCATTTCTCCAATGGTTGCAAATTCTGGATGAGGATGAAACTACAGAGGCGATCGTTTTAGTCGGTCAACCTGGTGGTGGTAGTGAAGAAGCAGCAGCCCGATACATTGCTGAGGCAATTGATAAACCGGTAATTGCCTACATTGCAGGAAGACTTGCGCCACCTGGAAAGAGTTGGCAGCAAACTGGAACTTTAGCAACTGTTATCGGACGCGATCCTAATTTTGGCACAGCCCAGAGTAAATTAGCTGCTTTAAAAGAAGCGCAAGTTCCAGTAGCTGAACGCCCTTCTCAGATTCCAGAATTATTGAGAAAGGAGATTAAATAATTACAAATAGCGAAGCAATAATCGGGCTTCGTCTGCTAGTTCTAATGCATGACTAATGGCGATCGCTCTCGATCTGATAATTTCGTCAAAAGTTCGTCCAAAGCGCTGCTCTAGCCAGTTGTAACGAGATTCGTTGCGTACTAGATATAATAATCTCCCTGCTATTAGACCAAAATGAAGTGCCGCAACAGCAGCATAATTAAAGCGCACCACACGCTCATCGCCATTCCAGCCAGCAGAACGCAACCCTGCTAAATAACCCTCAAGCACAAGTTTTTCTAAGGGGATCAGTGATGAACCATCGACGAACAGTAAAAAAATGCTATCCAGCACCAAATTTATGATGTCTTCTCCCAGAACACCATAGCCAACAAAAGACCAATCGATCAGAACAGTTTGGTCATCGCCATAAGCGTTAGGCCGAGAAAACAAGTTGTTAGGCGTAATATCAAAGTGGCAGAGTGTAGAGGGTGCTTTGTCTACAGCGTCGAGGAGGATGTGGCGATCGCTCCACAAGTCCATCACGCGATCGCCTACATCTGGGGAAAATATCTCTTTTAGTAGTGGGTGCTGCCATACAGTCGGTTCTCGCCACGCTTCTAAAGCCGTACTATCGATATTGGATACCCATGCTCGATGCCAGTCACGACTTAGCCAAGCCTGAGAAGGCAACGATCGTGCCATTACATAGCTTCCTTGCAAATAGCCAAGGTGATGGGCTGCTACCCCGAAACGTTCCAGAGACCAAGTGCTGCCGGGGCTGCCCTGAATATCCTCCAGCCACAGCCAGAGAATATTAGCAGATGGTTCTGTAATAGCGAAACAACGGGGGGCTACTAAGTTGCCAGTCAAATTATCTAGGATTCCTGATGTATATATCAATGCCTCGCGCTGCCAGTAATTCCAGTGTGTGGGGTCTTGCGAGGAATTGAAAATAGAGCCAGCATTCTCTGGTTGCAGGTGCAAAATCTTCAGAATAACTGACCAAGAGAATTGTTTGCTGCGATCGCTAGCAATACCAGTGATACGCTGCAAACCGGCTGTGACGTTATTAATAATGTGGTGAGCGATCGCTTCAGCGTGCCATTGCCCCAAAATGGCAGTTTTACTGTCGAGTATACGACGGACAACGTTTGTTAATGTCACCTCATCAATTAGCGGATGTGCGGCAGGTGAATTCATTGGATCGATACTTTCTAAAATTTCAACGTCTGACTGGGGATAGGACAAAGGAGAATTATTGAACAAATTTTTCCCTTGTCTTACCCATGAAAATAATTTTTCAATACTGAATCGATGTTCTAGTAGTCTGTCAAGAAATACAGCAGATTGCAACAGGCGTGAGGTACAGATCATCGTAGGGGCACAACATGTTGTGCCCCTACCCGTGTAATTCATTTACTTGCAATACGCTGTAATTGGCGAGTAAATCTTCTGTAGAGACGGCGATAAATCGCCGTCTCTACAACCGTCAAAATGGGTTTGACAGGCTACTAGTAAAGTGTCACTCCTTGGTTATAAGCATTGACAAAACTTGTATAGTCATACTCGACTTGAGTTGCATAGTCTACCGCAAAGTTAACAATTTCGTCTTTGAATACAGACTTGTTACTGCCCACAACATCAGTCACTTCTTTGTCCGCACTTACAGAAACGATCGCAGCATCGTAGTCTTTATCAGAGATGGCATGATTTTTGGCAACTACCTTCCCTGCATATCCCATTGCATCCATGAACTTTGACTTAGTGGTTAGCAATGTATAGTCAAAATCCACTTGGTAGGGTGATTTTTCGTGCAGCATAAAGGGGATGCTATTGACCGTAGTGTAGCCAACTAAGGGATCGGTATTGGAGAGCATTGCTTTCATAGCGATTGTCACCCTCGCCCCTTCTTGGTTTCCGTAAACTGAAGTTGGCAGCAGACCTGGAACTGCGATCGCAACTGCGCTACTACCTTCCTGCTTCATCTCCAAAATGCGATCGTCGTCGGTTGCTGAACTTGGGCCTTCAATCAGCAAGTAATATCGATACTTACCAAGACTACCAGTACCTGAACCTAATTTGAGGCGAATATCTTTGAGGGTGTAGTAACTATTGTTGTAGCGCTTACTGCTAGGAATTGAGGCGATATAACTGCTCATAGCTCCAGCAATATCTGAATAGGTGCTGCTGGATACAGGCTGGAGTTCCGAGGTTGTCTGAAAGACTCGATTGTTACTGTTATTTAGCTGAGTGTATTTAGTTAGTAAGCTAGAACGGCTCTTACCTGATGCACTTTGAATCAAATCTTTGACTACACCGTTGGTATTGCTGGATTCCAAACGATATGATAGTTCATCATTGGTTCCCTTAAAGTCGCTCATCTTATTCAGATAAGCATCCAAGAAATTCCGCACAATATCTTGAGCATCACTTGAGCTAAGACCATTCTCTTTAGCAGCCAAGAGAATGGAGACTGCCATCCGTCGCAAGTCCCAAACGTAAGGGCCAAGATAGCCTTCATCAAAATCAGTGGTGTCAAAAATGTTGTTGTCATTGCTATCTCTCATCCCCCCAAGATTTTGCAGATGCATATCTCCTTCTAACCAAATGGCTGAGGTTGAAGAATTTACAAAACCTGAGCTTGGCAAGGTCTGCATATCACGATAAAAAATGTGATCTGTTCCCCGATAAAAGGCGAAGGCGCTAACTGTCATCTTTTGCATTTTTGTTGCCAGTTCTTGAGGCAATTGAGAAGCAAAGGGATGGTTGTATTGGTAAATTTCATTCTCCACCCAACTTGAACGGGGAGTTGCAGCTTTAACTTGAGATATAAACCCCAAAATTAAAATTAAGATAACTACAATTGCAGATATGTGTTTGGGCATGACAGTCTCTTAAAGGTGAAAATGACTCTTGCTAGACTCTTGTGTAGAGGCAATCATCCAACAACAATTCTTTTACCACCTTAAGCAATAGCTTGAAAAGTGACTTAAAGCACAATGCAATAACTGTTCATGGAAAAGGATTCAAAAAGGTAAAATTATAAAGAACCGTCAGAACGTAATCATGTCAGCTATCCAAACAACTGTGGTTCTTGCAATGACGGCCGATGGAAAGATCAGCGCCGTAGATCCTAAAGCACCCCGTGATTCAGATGCAGCCGATCAAGAACACGTGGAGTATCAAGTCTCACTTGCCGATCTAATTCTGGTAGGAGCAGGGACGATTCGGGCTGAAGGAGTAAGCTTTACAATTCGCAATCCCGAACTGTTAGCAGCACGTAAGGTTCGCGGTCAGTCTCCCCAGCCGATTACCTGCATTGTCTCTGGTTCCCTTGACCTCTCGCCGGACTTACCTTTTTTAAGTCAAGATATTGAGCGGTGGATATTTACAACACAAACTGGTTTAGAGCGCAATTCTGATGCAACAACCTTGCAAAAACTGGCTGAATTAATTGATTTGGGAGATACAAACCTAGACTGGGATCGGGCTTACAGCTTGATGGCAGAGCGGGGTATTCACAAGATCGTAGCTTTGGGAGGCGGTTCTTTAACAGCTGCTCTAGCAAAGGCTGGGAAAATTGACGATTGGTGGTTGACAATTTGGCCTGTCATTTATGGAGGAAAGAATGCCCCTAGCCCAGTTGAGGGAGAGGGTTTTCTTCCCAATGTTGCTCCCCATCTGCAACTCATCGAAACTCGTCAGGTTGGAAGTGAGTTGTTTTTACACTACCGCACACTCAAATAACAAAAAAGCGCCCTCCCAATGTGGGAGAGCGCTTTTTATTTAGCTAAACTTCAGAATTAACCGTTGATAGCAGGAGCGGTTAGAGCTACAGGAGCAAAATCACCAGCAGCCAAATCTAGAGGGAAGTTGTGAGCATTGCGCTCGTGCATT
>NZ_JBALDM010000041.1:0-9423 GCF_036917435.1 Nostoc sp. | reverse complement strand
ATACTTAGTCTGGTAGGGTTAGCCTTTGCTCTTAATCCGCTCGTTAGAGCCGGAAAGTCCTAAAAGCTCCGTTCTTTAGAACGGGGATTCCTTACTAACGTTGATCGAATGAAAGTTATTTCTAATAAGCTGCTTGTTTTTTGTCTACAACCAGACATAGGGAAGATACTCACTCCACAAGAGTTATGTTTAATTCGGTTGTGCAAGTTAGATGTTTTTCAGGTTATCAATTTCCAATGCTTGAATGGTATCTTTACTTCCGCCACGCTTCACTAATTTAGGGATTTCTCAGACCTTCTGTATTATCCGCAGTCCGACCTGTATTAGCTGCGGTGCGAAATGCCACCAGCAAACCTTCTAACCCAACTCTAATAAATATTATGTACAACAAGAAAGCTAGCGGCGCGAGCAATAAGCTCACAATACCAGGAAAAAATCCTTGATGAATACCGCCTAAAATAATGCCCAATGCTCCCAAGCCAGCAAAAAACATACCAATACCGTAAAGAATACCAACGATGCTTGGTGTAATAAATTCCGAAAACGAGAAGTCGAAAAGTACCGTCAAAAATCCTCTGGATCTAGCCATACTGAACCTATCTCTTAGAATCTTACTAATCCTTAAGTTAGACTAAATCTGTACCAGGATCATAATTATTTGTACTTATCCTCAGAAAATTAGTATCAAAGCAGTCGCCAAGGTAGTTAGCGCTCTTTTATTACGTTGAAAAAATAAAATATTTGTAGGTTGGGTTGAACAACGTGAAACCCAACAAAAGCAGGGATTATTGGCGTTGGGTTTCGTTCCTCAACCCAACCTACTCATAGATTTATAGAAACTAGTGACAACAAAGGTTTCTGATTTTTATCTCGTGAGAGTCATAGAAGAGCGTTAGGATAAGTCGGCGGTAGATGCCTTCAACAGGATAAGTTATTAGGACTTACGCACTTTACAAAGTGATTATGATGTGCATTAACCTAAACACCCCGTTTCAGGTTTTTTATTGATGCTAAATAGACCTGTGTCGTAGGGGGAATTCATGAATTGCCCCTACGACTGATCTGGTTTTTCCAATTATCTATACTTGGTCTTTCCTGTCAATGCGTAAGTCGTAGTTATAAGCTTTCTGTGCGTTGCCATAACACTACTTATTTTTCGTTGTCTGCAAAAAGTAGAGAATGCCGACTTTGAAAATGATTCATTCAGATCGGCATTGCCATTTTGAGATATTTAAACCACTGCAAGTGTTCCAGAACCACAGAAGAAACTCAAAACTTGATTATTCCCATTCAATGGTTCCAGGTGGCTTAGAAGTGATGTCATAAACCACTCGATTCACCCCTTTTACCTCATTCACAATCCGCGTGGAAATTACTTCCAGGACATCGTAAGGGACTCTGGCCCAATCAGCAGTCATACCATCTTCACTGGTAACAATTCGCAAAACAATAGGGTAAGCGTAAGTACGTTGATCGCCCATAACGCCAACACTACGAATTGGCAGCAATACAGCAAATGCTTGCCAGAAATCATGATACATACCGCGTTGGTTAATTTCTTGCCGCACAATCAAATCGGCATCACGCAAAATATTTAACCGCTCAGATGTAACTTCCCCCAGAATGCGGATTGCCAAACCAGGCCCAGGAAAAGGTTGTCGTTGGACAATTTCTTCTGGTAAACCAATAGAACGCCCAACTTTTCGGACTTCATCTTTAAATAATTTCCGCAGTGGTTCCACCAATTTAAATCTTAGGTCTTTGGGCAAACCACCAACATTGTGATGACTCTTAATTTTCACCGCTACCCGCTCACCAGTTTGGGGATCAACGTTGGTGTCAGCAGATTCGATCACGTCTGGATAAAGAGTCCCTTGAGCCAAATAGTCAAAGTGTCCGAGGCGCTTGGAGGTTTCCTCAAATACATTGATAAATTCGTGTCCGATGCGGCGGCGTTTTTCTTCAGGATCTGTAACACCAGCAACTTTAGCTAGAAAGCGATCGCGGGCACTCACATACTCTACAGGAATGTGAAACTGCTCTTGAAACAGTTTTACCAATCGCTCTGGCTCATACTTTCGCATAAAGCCTTGATCGATAAACACGCAAGTCAGTTGATCTCCAATCGCTTTATACAGCAAGAAAGCCAGGGTAGAAGAATCCACTCCCCCAGACAGCGCCAACAGCACCCGCTTCTCGCCAACTCTGGTGCGAATTTCCCGAATTGCCTCTTCGACAAAAGCTGCTGTTGTCCAAGTTGGTTCGCAATCGCAGATATGGTAGACAAAATTACGGATTAATGCTATGCCACCAAGAGAATGTACTACCTCTGGATGGAATTGAACCCCGTAAAGTTTCCTTTCGTGGTCGGCGATCGCTGCACATGGGGTATTTTCTGTATGTGCCAGCAATTCAAACCCTGATGGCATTTGGGTAACAGAGTCTCCATGACTCATCCACATGGTGGTGCCATCTTCAACGTTAGTGAGCAAATCTGTGGGATCATCAATATATAATGATGCTTTGCCGTACTCACCTCGGTCAGCCTTTGCTACTTCCCCACCGAGTTGGCTTACCATTAGTTGCATCCCATAGCAAACGCCCAAGACGGGTATTCCCAAATTCCAGATTTCTGAGTCACAATGGGGAGCGTTATCACCATAAACCGAACTCGGCCCACCGGAGAGGATGATTCCCTTGGGATTGAGTTCGCGCAATTGTTCAGAAGTAGTGCGATAGGATAAAACTTCAGAGTATACTTGAGTCTCGCGGATGCGACGGGCAATCAACTCAGAATATTGAGAGCCGAAGTCTAGAATTACAATCAATTGTCGATCAAGCCGCCCAACATTTTCCAATATTTGGGGCGCTTGTTCTGTTGGTAGAGTCACCACTGTATTCATGACGGAAGTGTTATGTCTGTTAAGGGTAGATGCTTTGTGGTCTATAGTGATGCTATTACCGAGCCTGGTTAGCCTGATAATGGTATAAAAGCCCTAGACAAACGCGAGGTTATGTGCGTTTGTCTAGTCTCGGAGCCGGAGATGGTATTAGAACGATAAACTTACCCTAGAGTGGTTATTTAAAAAATTATTTATTTGGATTGTTTACGATTATTCATAATAAATTAACATAATTTTCCCATCAACAGAGCAGCAGTTTTACTCTTCACGATAATTTTGCGATCGCGATCAAACAGAATCGAGCCACAAACTGTAATTGCTGTGCCCCTTTCGCTATGGCTTTGGATGTATTCTTGAGAACGGACATCGATGGTTTCGGCGATCGCACTGTAGACTTGATTTACCCAATCACTGCCAGTTGTAGTATCTAGAGATTTTAGATATGTTAGTGCTGCTTCGGCGGTAGCACTGTTAAACACAACTTGGATATCTGGTGATTTTAAACCTGCGATCGCACAGTGCGCTGCCAAAATTTCTCGCCGTCCATCAGCTAAGTAGTGATGAGTGTGAAAAATCCCTCCAGCCAGTTTCATCAGCTTCCCGTGATAGCCAAATAATAAGATTTCTTTCACGCCTAGCACATCAGCTTCTACCAACATTGGCCCAAGCCAGTTAGCAGTTTTGACCAATTGTTCGGGATTAATCCCTAGTTTACGCGCTAAATCTAGGCCATTCTCCCCGATACAGAATACTAAACTCTCAAAACGACTAGCTTTATTTTGTAATTCTGCCCGAAAAACTGCAAGCTGATCTGGTGTACTTAAAGGTTGAGATATACCGCTTGTACCTAAAAGGGAAAGTCCTTCAACCACACCAAAAGCAGAATTTGAAGTCCGAACAGCTAGCGATCGCCCTTCAGGTAGAATAATCGTCACCGTGATTTTTTCTCCCGGTGCTAGCATCCGTTGCAAATTTTCCTTTAAAAGCCTTTGAGCATAAGCATAAATAGCGGGCTTGTCATCAGCATTCATCTGTCTACCAATTCCTTCCCCGCCTTTAATAATTACTGCTTCCTCATCCCCCTCATCCCCTCTTCTCAACTCCACCAATGCCCAAATGGGTGTATCTTTAGTCAGATCCAGATTATCACCAGGATCGCTACGGGTAATTGCTAAAGCTGTATTCTCAGATAATCCTGCTACCTGTTCAATGGGGATTTCAGCGATTTGAGACGGTTCAATCAAATCTACAGATGCTAAAGTTAGGGATTTGCGATCGTGTAACCAGTGTAAAGCTGCAACAGCAGCAGCACAGGCAAAGACGGGAAGAGTGTATCCTGAACGGGACATTTTTTAAATTTAAAAGTCAAAATAATTTAGGACTTACGAATTGACATAAAAGACCAAGTATACATGATTGGTAAAATCAGATCCGGCGTAGGCGTAGCCCGTCGTAGACATCGCTACCAAAATACGACAACAAGTACGTCGTGGTAAAATCAAACTTGATGAAAACTGTCAAGTAGTAAAAGCCGAATGGTTAGGTGAAAATTGGCGAGTGGAATGTAGTGATGGTAGTAAGCACGAGTGTGATTATATTTGGCTTTCCACTGGCACTAAATTCGATGTCACCACTGAACCCTTATTAAAGGACATTTTAGCAGCTTACCCCATTCCCATAGTCAAAGGTTTGCCAGTTTTAGATACTTGTCTGCGTTGGCCTGGTTGTGAATTATTTATCATGGGTGGTTTAGCCGCCCTGCAAGTAGGGCCAACAGCACGGAATTTATCAGGTGCAAGAATGGCTTGCGAGAAAATAGTCCCAGCTATTGTAAAGCCAAGTGTAGCTCTTTCCCACACGTTCAGCAGAGTACAAGCAGGCTAACCAAAAACGCTCCCCTATAATAACCCACACCGGAAACGCAAAGTGTAAGAATTTTCCTCAATCAGCAACGCCACTTCTTGAGGAACGTGACTTCCATCGCCCAACCATTTTCCATTGCAACCATCCAATAACGTACCCAAAATTAAACACTTCTATCTTTTCTCCATCCAGGTTGCACCATCAAACTTTTTTTGCGCTATTATGATAACGATTCTCATTCTTTTTAAATATGGTCAGTTCATTAATCCACTCCCAGGAAAACTTAAGTCAACACGACAGTGAGAAACTGGTGCGGATTCGTCACACCTGCGCCCATATAATGGCGATGGCAGTGCAGAAGCTATTTCCAGGGACTAAAGTAGCAACTGGCCCAGTCACAGAAATCGGGTTTTACTACGACTTCGATTGTCCAGTCAGCATCACACCTGATGACTTGGGCAAAATTGAGCAACAGATGCGGCGGATAATCAAAGCAAACTTACCTATCATCCGCGAAGAGGTACAACGAGACGAAATTCGCGCCGAAATTACGGAATTAAAAGAACCTTACAAGCTAGAAATCTTAGAACGCATTCCAGAAAAAGAGACAATCACCCGCTATTTTATTGGTAGTCCTGATACTGGTAAACCAGAGTCTTCATTGTTCATCACAGATATTCAACCAGCAAGTAACTATTGGTGGGACTTATGTGCAGGGCCACACACTAACTTTACTGGTGAAATCCATCCTGATGCCTTTCAATTGTTAAATATTGCTGGTGCTTATTGGCAAGGAGATGAAACCAAACCCCAACTGCAACGAATTTACGGTACAGCATGGGAAACAAAAGAACAACTACAAGCTTACCTCAAACAAAGAGAAGAAGCCTTACGCCGCGACCATAGAAAGTTAGGTCAAGAACTTAACTTATTTAGCATTCAAGAAGATGCTGGTGGGGGTTTAGTATTCTGGCATCCCAAAGGAGCGACTATTCGCTACATAATTGAAGATTATTGGCGAAAAGCTCATCTAGAATATGGTTATCAATTACTCTACACACCGCATATAGCAAATCTCGATTTATGGAAAACATCGGGTCATTTTGATTTTTATCAAGAGAGTATGTTCGACTCGATGGATGTGGAAAATCAGGCTTATCAAATTAAGCCAATGAATTGTCCATTTCATGTATTAACTTACAAGCATCAACTCCATTCTTATCGAGAACTACCCTTGAGATGGGCAGAATTAGGAACAGTTTATCGCTATGAACGTTCTGGGGCGCTACATGGTTTGATGAGAGTTAGGGGATTTACCCAAGATGACGCTCATATTTTCTGTTTACCTAACCAAATTGCTGCTGAAATTCTCGGAGTCTTAAATCTCACAGAGCATATTTTGTCAGACTTTGGCTTTAAAAATTATGAAGTGAATCTTTCTACCCGTCCTGATAAATCAGTGGGGAATGATGAAGTCTGGGAGTTAGCAACTTCAGCACTTGAACAAGCTTTGAATGCTAAAGGCTGGAATTATATTGTTGATGAAGGCGGAGGTGCTTTTTATGGCCCCAAAATTGATATCAAAATTCAAGATGCTATTGGTCGTCTTTGGCAATGTTCAACCATTCAGGTAGATTTTAACCTACCTGAACGTTTTGATATGGAATATATTGCTGCTGATGGAAGTCGCCAACGACCAATTATGATTCATCGAGCTATTTTTGGCTCATTGGAACGCTTTTTTGGGATTTTAATTGAGAATTATTCTGGTGATTTTCCCTTATGGTTAGCACCAGTGCAACTGCGATTATTACCTGTCAGTGATGAAGTTAGAGAGTATGCAGAATCAGTAGCAATTTCATTTAAAAAAGCTGGGATTAGGGTAGAAATAGATAGCAGTGGTGAGCGTTTAGGTAAGCAAATTCGCACAGGAGAGTTAGAAAAAATTCCAGTTGTTGCTGTTGTAGGTAAAAAAGAGGTGGAGAATCAAAACTTGAGTGTCAGAACTAGACAATCTGGAGATTTGGGTGTACTAAATATAGATGAGTTTCTACATCGTCTACGAGAGGTTATAAACTCTAAGACAGTAATTTAACAGTCACAGAGACAAAAGTAAAAATTTGTTACTACAGATTTGCAGAAGTTTGAATTTTTTAAACGCAGAGTAACGCAAAGGTAAGCGCAGAGGGACGCAAAGTATTTTTAAGGTCGGTTCGATAGAGATGAGGAGATAAAAAGTGGTTACTGGGACTTTTGAAAACTGACTACTAGCAATTACTAATTACTACTAACAATTTTGAAATTAATAGAAGGTTGAATTGATTATGACTCAACTAATTGCACCAACTTTAAACCCAAGTCTTGATATTCCTAAACAAGGAATGCCTGTTACTATTATCACCGGATTTTTAGGCAGTGGTAAAACTACGCTGCTAAATCAAATTCTCAAAAATAAACAAGATTTAAAGGTTGCTGTACTTGTAAATGAATTTGGTGACATCAATATAGATAGCCAATTGCTAATTTCTGTAGACCAAGATATGGTCGAACTGACTAATGGCTGTATTTGTTGTACTATCAACGATAGTTTAGTGGATGCGGTTTATCGAGTTTTAGAAAGAGAAGACCGCATTGATTATCTAGTTATTGAAACTACTGGTGTTGCTGACCCACTGCCAATTATATTGACTTTTTTAGGTACAGAATTAAGAGATTTAACAAACCTCGACTCGATTATAACTGTAGTAGATTCTGAAACGTTTAATGAAGAACATTTTGATAGTGAAGCTGCTTTAAAACAAATTACTTATGGAGATATTATTCTTCTGAATAAAACAGACCTCGTGACTCCAGAAAAATTAGAATATGTAGAAAATTGCATCCATGATATGAAAATTGGTGCAAAAATTCTGCATACAAAATATGGAGAAGTGGCTTTACCATTAATTTTAGATGTGGGTTTAACTCCAATAGATGAGTATACTGCCAATGATGCGGAAGATACTTACGGGCATGAACACCATCATCATGATCATGACCATAATCATGAACATCATCATCACGAACATCACTCACATCATTTAGACAATGATGGATTTGTTTCGATTTCTTTTCAAACTGATAGACCATTTGATGTGCATAAATTTGAGAACTTTCTCACCGAAGAAATGCCACAGGATGTATTTCGTGCTAAGGGGATTTTGTGGTTTAGTGATAGTGAATTGCGCCATATTTTTCAGATGAGTGGACTTCGCTATAGCTTACATGCTGATGAATGGCAGACTCCACCGAAAAATCAAGCAGTTTTTATTGGTAGAAAGTTAGATATTAGCCAATTTTACTCACGGCTTAATGAATGTCTGGTATGATTAGTAAGTGTTAAGTTATTATCTGGTTTAGTTAATAGTTATTCATGAATGTTGAACTATTAACTAATTTATTAATCTATACCACTCAAACAAAGAATAATGACTCTATCGATTCGTCCCGATATAAATTCTGCTGCTCAATTGGTTTCATCTTTATCTACTCAACAGTTACCAACTGTTACCGAAGCAGAAATGGCGCAAGCTGTACGTACCTTGCTCATTGGATTAGGAGAAAATCCTGACAGAGAAGGATTGAAAGATACTCCCAAGCGAGTTGTGAAAGCTTTGCAGTTTCTCACCAAGGGATATCATGAATCTTTGGATGAACTGCTAAATGGGGCAGTATTTACAGAAGATGCTGATGAAATGGTATTAATCCGGGACATCGATATTTTTAGTTCTTGCGAACATCATATTCTGCCAGTAATTGGTCGCGCTCATGTTGCCTATATTCCCAATGGGAAGGTGATAGGATTATCTAAAATTGCCCGTATTTGTGAAATGTATGCCCGACGTTTGCAAGTGCAAGAACGTCTCACCCTACAAATTGCTGATGCGCTGCAAGGTTTACTCAAACCTCAAGGGGTTGCAGTGGTAATAGAAGCAACTCACATGTGTATGGTGATGCGCGGCGTGCAAAAACCCGGTTCTTGGACTGTTACTAGTGCAATGCGCGGCGTGTTTTCAGAAGATGCACGCACTCGTGAGGAGTTTATGAATTTGATACGACACAATGCTAATTTTCACTAACAAGTGTCGGCTAGAGTAGATGTTTATTTAGCATCTGCTATGTAGAGATAATAAATTTATTGTCTCTACTTTCTTAAATTTATAAGAGTTAATAATTGCCTTACGCAAAGAAAGAGTCTAAAATCAAAATTTTTGCAAAATAATGGAATCTTTGAAGTTTAATGAGCAAGATTTGATTCCTGCAATAGCACAAGATTACCGCGATGGTACTGTGTTGATGATGGCTTGGATGAATTATGAATCAATAAAAAAAACATTATCTACAGGTGAAGCTCATTATTGGAGTCGTTCGCGTTCTGAATTATGGCATAAAGGCGCAACATCTGGACATATTCAAAAGGTCAAAGAGCTTTTTTACGACTCTAAATTTTAGTTTTTGAATTTATTTTGAATTTATTGATTTCTGCAAGCCGCACACTCGTGACTTTTAGTCATGAGTTAGGCGCTCCATATTTCCATATTTTTTCTTGCTATGGTCATGTGCATGGTAAGATAAGGTATGGAAGTAAAGCACGGTAGAGGATACGTTTATGCGATTG
>NZ_JBALDM010000040.1:0-232432 GCF_036917435.1 Nostoc sp. | reverse complement strand
AAGATACGGGAAACCCAAGAGACGAATAAGACCGTCATTGCTGTAGTTGAAATTGGAAGCCCCTTTTTCAGCGAAGCAAAAAGGGGTACTTCACGCCCACAGCTTCGTTGATGGAATTTAATCCGTTTTGTTCTAGTTTGGAAACCAATCCGGCTAGAATACGGCTTACCATCTGTGGGCCTTCATAAATCCAGCCTGTATAAATTTGGATCAGGCTAGCACCAGCAGTAATTTTTTCCCAAGCATCCTCTGGGGAAAAAATGCCACCAACGCCAATAATTGGGATTTCTCCTTGGGTTTGCTGCCAAATAAAACGAATTACCTCAGTGGAGCGATCGCGCAATGGTTCACCACTAATTCCGCCAGCTTCTCCTTGGGGTGATTTGCCAGTTTGGTCAATCACCTGGGTTTTCAGTCCATCACGCCTGATGGTGGTGTTAGTGGCAATAATTCCTGCCAGTTGGTAGGTTTTAGCTAAAGAAATAATGTCAGCGATCGCAACGTATTCTAAATCTGGCGCTATCTTGACAAAAATTGGTTTATGTGCAGTATTTTCTTGCTGTAATAAATTCAAGATGGCACTGAGCATAGAGGCATCTTGGAGCGATCGCAACCCCGGCGTATTAGGGGAAGAGACATTAACAACAAAATAGTCTCCCAAATCCTTGAGTAAGCGAAAACTATCAAGATAATCTTGTGCGGCTTCTTCTAGAGGAGTTACCTTAGATTTACCCAAATTTATCCCTATGGGTATTAAGTGGGTTGACTCCTGTTTTTCCTTTATCAAACGTGCTGCCATTGCTGCTGCACCAAGATTATTAAAGCCCATCCGATTAAGAGCAGCTTTATCCAACGGCAAGCGAAACAAACGGGGACGCGGATTTCCTGGTTGTGCGTGAAAAGTTACAGTTCCTAGTTCCGCAAAGCCAAAACCCAGATTAGACCAAATACCAGCAGCTACTCCATCCTTATCGAAGCCAGCCGCTAACCCTACAGGATTTGGAAAGTTTAGCCCAAACAAATTTTGTTCTAGGCGCGAATCGTACAGACATAAAGATTTTTGTAAGCGTTGGTTTGCCCAACTAGCAGGGGTTTGTGATAGCCAGCTAAAACTGCGAATCGTCTGCTGGTGTAACCACTCTGGGTCTGTTTTTACTACATTGAACAAAAGCGGACTAATTGCAAATTTATAAATATCCATTAGCTTTTTTGAAGAATAACTCAAAATTCAGCAGTCAGAATTAACTCCAGAATTTTGTACAAATGGGTAATAATTAAATGTACTGAGATAAGCGATCGCCGCGAAAAGTTGGTTAATTATCAGACTATTGGTAGTTTACAGGAGTATGTTTTAGTTTCGCAACATGAGATGAAGATGGAAGTTTATCGGTAAGATTTGCAACATAATTGGACAAAGAAGATTTTGGGAAGTGAGGATAAGTTTGTTTTAAATTCGGTCAATTTATCGCTAACGATGACAGATATCTATGAGGATATTTTTTGATTTAGCGATGTCTGCGACGGGCTATGCCTAAGCTAAACCTGTGTAATTGATTTTGAGACTGATTCACTGATTCGTTATAATATTAGACGATAAACTTTGCTAAAGAGCGCAAATACTATGACTAGCCGCGAGCAGCTTATCCAAGAACTTGCAGATGTTCCAGATGAGTTAGTTAAAGTAATGTTAGATTTTTTGCATCGGGTTCAGACAACGCGTAGTCATCATCCTCTAGCGAAATTTGCTGGTATTTTGAGTGATGATGAGGCGGCTGATTTACAGGAAACAATTCAAGCTGATTGTCGTCAGGTTAATTTAAATGAGTGGTGAGATTGCATTAGATACTTCTGTTGCAATACGTTTTTTGAATGGTGATCCTGATGTTGTTTCAAGGGTGTTGGCGTTACCAGAAATATTTTTGTCGGTGGTAGTAGCGGGAGAGTTACTGTTTGGGGCTGAGAACTCGACTCGGCCGTTGAAAAATCTTCCTCGATATTTCGAGTTTATGGAAGTTTGTACGGTTGTGCCTGTGGAAAAGAGAACGGCAGTTATCTATGCTCAGACTCGTTCGGCTTTGAAGCGCAAAGGACGACCAATTCCTATGAATGATGTTTGGATTGCAGCGCATTGTCTGGAACATGGCTGGGTGCTTGTGACCGATGATTCAGATTTTGATTATAATGATGGCTATTATGTTTTGCGATCGCCTTTTCGCATCATCTCAATGCGCGTTGGCGCAGCCCGCCGCAGGCATCGCCTAAGTCCACAATATCCAACAGCGATGCCTACGGCGGTAAACTACGCAACTATGATTCAGTTTATTCTTCATAATGCCCACCAATTGCGATGATGTATATATTTTCTTCATCAAAACTATAGATTAATCGATCTTTATCAGATAGTCTTCGTGAATAATATCCAGCTAATTCATACTTCAAAGCTTCAGGTTTTCCTGTTCCTTGTGTGGGATCTCCTCTTTGCATTTCTTTGATAATATTAAACAATTTTTTGTGAATAATTTTATTGGTTTCTCTTAAATATTCATAAGTTTGCAGAGTGTCCTCATGAAATACGATTGATCGCATGATGCTTCTGTTTGTGGGTTTCGATTAGTAATTGAATTTGTGGAATCAGTTCTGGATTGTTTAAAATATAGTCGAAATCAATCGAATGGATTAGTTGGTTAGGGTGTGATTTTTGGGAATTATGCTTGAATTGCTCGATCTGTTGCATTAGACGCGAGTTACCTAAGACATATTCGGTTTCTTGATGGGTATCCATAAGGTTTAGTAGATTTTATAGGCTACGTTTATGTTTTTAGCATATCTGATAATTCGTTGAAAAGCGATCGCCTAAGTCCACCATATTCAAGAGCGATCGCCTATCACCACTACTTGAACACACTTACAGTAAACCTAGATAGATCAAAAACTTTTACACCTAACATTAAGCTACAGGTGTTTTTTTATGATTTCGTTTTTCTTCTCTTTAATCAATTTTTTAAAATCCTTAGCATTCATATTGGCTGCAAAAACTTGAGTAATCATTTATTGCTTGTTTACGCCGATTTAGCGATCGTATATGAAATGCAGGAAGCCAAAGCACTGCCAGAAATGAATAGAGTTGACACTCTGCGGTCTAAAGACACGAAGATTCTCTAAGACTTGACTTAAAAGGGATAGTCAAATATCCCCCTACACGCTTAAAACAACTAAGCTGTCGTGCATTTAATTTGCACAGCTAGGGCGGGCAAGATGCCCACCCCACAAGAGATTTATTTTTTTGAGGATGCAAATTAAAGTATTTTCAGCTTACCAGTACGAGAGGTATTGCAATTGCGCTTACTTTTTAATTGCCTCTGCTTTCCGAGTCCATCAATGTTTGGGTGGTATACGCTCCATGTTTTCCCATTACTTGTTTACCCAGGGCTGTAACTCGTACAGGTACGAGATAAATCAGGGGTCACTCCTTACAAAACACTTCTTAGCGCAGATGGTTATTCCTACTCACAATTTAATTTTATCATTTTTCACGGTGGTTAAAACCACTCGTGGCGTGTTTCCTCCACAGCATGACAGTCAAGTGGCGTATCCTCTCGACCCGCGATGTTTTTGTGAAAAATTTGACGTACTCAAAACCGCTTCATGCACGCAAAACTTATGCTTATGGCATTCGCTGTCAGCTAAATGCTCATGTATGGGTCATTTTGCTAGTTTGGCTAAAATTTTTGTTTTGTAGGCTCTTTTTTGGTGAAGGTATTGTTACTGTTAAGTAGTTATGGGTACATAACCGCCTATTAAGCTGTTCAGGTTCAAGATTAAACACTTGTGGCAATATTACTCAGGGTAGTTTTCTGGGCATCTTATATATTACAAGTTATGTTAACCAATAAATCAGATGGGGCAGCCACAAAAACCTATAGCCGCCGAACAGCAGATCCTCTCTTTGGGGCGCGTCCTCCAGAGCCTTAGAGAAGAAGATGATGTTGACGTTCTGATTGAAACTACCATTTCTTATCTTAAAGAACAGTTTGATTACAGACTGATTTGGATTGCTCTTTACGATCGCCTAAATCACATATTATTCGGCAAAGGCGGTATTACACCAGAGCGTGACACCAGTTTTTTATACCAAAGAGTTGTTCTTAGTCCTGGGGATCTATTAGAGCAAGTAGTGATTGAACAGCATCCTTTGGGCATAGCTGATTTACAAACTGAAATCCGCGCTGCTGAATGGCGCAAAATTGCTGAAAAATTGCAGATTCAAGGAACGATTATTTTACCAATTCGCTATAAAGATCGTTGCTTAGGTTTGCTGTTACTGGGTTCAGAACGCTGGGGCTATCTACTGACAGGAGAAGCAAAAGCACGATTGATGATGGTTTTAGGCGAACTAGGGGCAGCGCTTTATCAGCAGGAGATGGATAAACAGCAAAAGCAAACCAAGCGAACTGATGAGCCATTATTAGAACTGCTTGGAAATTTACGCACCCTCAGTAACCTTAATCAAAGACTGGAAGCAGGCGTACAAGCAACTCATAAATTTGTCTCCCCTAGTCGGACAAACGTTTACTGGTTTGATCGGGAAGGGCGCTATTTTTGGTGTCGGATGAGCAATCAGCTTGTCAAAAGCGATCGCAATTCTAGCACTCAGCAAGCGGCGGGAATGACTGTACAGGACTTGAGCGACTTTTATTATGCTTTGGCAGTGAACCAAATTGTCTCAATTGGCGATGCACGCAGTTCTTTGAAAAGCCATTTTACGGCAAAATTACTGCAACGCCTGAAAGTGCGATCGCTCTTGGCTGCTCCAATCATCTGGCAAAAGAACTTGCTGGGTTTTCTGGCGGTGGAAAGCAATGAACCTCGAATCTGGACAGAGGCAGACAAAAATTTTGTTCAGGGTGTGGCTGGTTTAATTTCCCTGGTTGCACCTAACGAAAGCATGGAAAGTACTATCAAACAGATTCAAGAAGATGCCCAACTAACTAGTCAAGTTGCCCAAGGTATCTATAGCGAACATGAACTTCAGGAAACTTTACAAAACTGTGCTAAAAAAGTTTTAGCTCGACTAACAGCTACTCGTTTTTTGCTGTTGCAATACGATCCCGAACAGAATAATTATCAATTTATTTACCAAAGTCAGCCCCATAATCGTCGCGCGTTGACATTTAACCTGAATATTCTCAAAGAATTAGATGAGCAGCTTTTGCAACGTGCAACTGAAGCGGTAGAAATTGAGAATTTAGATGAAGATTTACGCTTTTTTAACTGGCGACCCTTGTTATTAGAAAGTGGGGTGCGATCGCTACTTATTTGTAAATGCACTCACGGTCATGTCCCAGCAGCACTTTTGGTCATCACTCACGAAACCCATCGTTCTTGGACAACTCTCGAAAAAGAGTTACTGTGGGCTGTTAGTCAACAAATTGGTGTGATTGTTCGTCAGTGGCAATTGCACAACCGTACTACCCAGCAGCAAAAAACTTCCCAGGCTTTTGAGCAATGCCTCAACATCTTGACACAAACCCAGAACAGCAAAATTGAGGTTGAAAAAAATCGTTTAGAACGAACAGCACTCGAACAAATAGCATCAATTCTGGGTTGTCCCCTAGCATTACTACTATCTTGGTCGCCTGGTGAAAATTTGGCAGAAATTATCCCTGGAGTCATTGACAATAGCCAATTTGGGATTTTTTCCGATGCACCTATTTCTATCCAGTCTGAAGCCCTAATTCAGTGGGCACTGGTTACAGAAAATTACCTGACTTTGAAGGTGGATAATTTACCCCCAGAAACTCGAAAATGGTTAAATACTCCAGATAAAGGTCAAATTTTGGTGATGGCATTACGTACTAATGCTGATTATGAAATCACAGGAGTAGTGTTGTTAGCAGACTATCACGAGCGTCGCTGGTCAGAACAAAACCTGAATGCGATCGCAACTCTGGTTAATCAATTAGCTTGGTGGCGTCGTCAAAAGCAAATTAACCGACTTCTAGAGTCTACAACAGAGGAATTACGACAACTCAACTGGTACAAACATCGTCGCCTAGAGGAAATTCAAAGAATAACAGCGTTATCTCTGAAACAAATACATGATTTGGGCATTCCTGCTAATGAACTGACTCAGATGCGCTACCAGCTATTGCTAAGACAATTAGACCACACAGCCACTTCCATGAGTGGAATGCTCAAACTTGAGAACTGGCAGCTACATCTTAGTTGGGAAACTATGCCCATAGCCAGTTTACTAAAGCGATCGCTCGAACGCATCGAAAATTTACTTCATAGACAAAAGCTGTGGATTGGTGTACATGGCTTGGGACAATCAATTGATGAGCCAGAACCGCCCAAGAACTCTGCATTAGCTAGAAGCGTTCCTACTTCCACCCCTCAATCCGCAATGGCGATCGCTGGTGATATTGTCAAAATTGAATTAGTTATCCATGAATTATTAATTACTGCCTGTAACCGTTCTCCAATGGGCGGCAGAATTGACATTTGGTGTCGCCGTTTAGATCCGTCAAAACCCTCAGAGGCAAAGTATTCTTCTACAAGTGGCGGCACTGAACATCAGAAATCCCTAGAACTGTCGATTACATATAACGGTGCGATGGAATCACAGCTACTCACTGAACTACATGATAATACACCCAAAGATGTGCTTGCTCCCTCCAAGCTCGACCAACCACCAGCTTTACATCTACTAATCTGCCAAAACCTCATGCTGGAATTGGGAGGAGAGTTAAATTTCTATCAATTACCAGACAATCGGGTAGTTAGCCGCTTGCTTTTGCCGTTAGCTGTTTATGATTCTTAGTAGTCTGTCAAACCGATTTTGACGCTTGGAGAGACGCGATAAATCGCCGTCTCTACAGAAGATTTATTCGTCAATTAGTTCTTGAAAGACTACTACTGGAGCTTTCTATAAGCTCAAACGCTTATCCCACAGGCTTTTTCCCTACCCTTATTAAGGCTATAGTGTATACATACAGTGTATTGCGAGTAAATGAAGTACACGGGTAGGGGCACAACATGTTGTGCCCCTACGATGATCTGTACCTCACGCCTGTTGCAATCTACTGTAAGTCATCGAATTACCCAAAATAAAAGAAAAACCTCACCCTGCCCTATCTTTAATCCCTCTCCTTACGAAGGAGAGGGACAGGTTTTGCATAGTAAAACCAGGGTGAGGTTTCTCAGAGGCTACAAGGCTGATTTAGTTGGTTTTTCCAGAGCAATTTTTTCTAATTCAAATATTTGAACAACCAAACATCCTCTGTACTACCCATGCACGACGTATTCAAACATGCTATTTAAGTCCGTAAAAACTCTCGATAAATCTGAGCTATTCTCAACTAAGCTTGGTATGTAATATAACAAGATAGTGAATATTTAAAGGAAATATCTTATGGATAAGCCCAGTGGCGAAATTGATAAACTCCAATATCAAGTGATGACTCTAGAACGGCCAAAAAAGCTCAAAATCTTGGTAGTTGACGATGAGCCAGATAACCTCGATTTGCTTTATCGCACATTTCGACGCGACTTTAATGTTCTGAAAGCTGATAGTGGGGTGAATGCCCTACAAGTTTTGGCAGCAGAAGGGGAAGTAGCGGTGATTATTTCCGATCAACGAATGCCAGAAATGAAAGGAACTGAATTTCTGAGTAAGACTGTACCTCAGTTTCCCGATACGGTGAGGATAATTCTCACCGGATTTACTGATATTGAAGACTTGGTAGAAGCAATTAATGCGGGGCAAGTCTACAAATATATCACCAAGCCTTGGGATCCAGGGGAACTGAAGGCAGTGGTGCAAAGAGCCGCAGAAACCTACGACTTGCTTAAGCAACGTACAGAAGAATTACGCCGCGCTCATGCTCAAATGGCGCTGTTGAGTGTTTTGGTACAGGTAACTCAAGCAGCTTCTAGCTTAGAGGAAACTCTCACCCCGATCGCTAAGGCTGTGAGTGAGACTTTTGGGGCAGAAGGCTGTATCCTCCAGCTTACAGATGGAAATAATCTGGTTACGACTCAAGGAACTTACAGCGAAACAGGTACAATAGAAAACTGGCTATCTGAAGACTCGCTAACAACAGAAGCGATCGCCACTGGGCAAATGCAAGTCTCCTTAAATGTACTTAAAGATACTAAGTTAGTTGACGCAATTCATTACAAAAATACGGGTGTGCAAGCACATTTAGTTATCCCAATTAGCTACCGTCATAAACTTTTGGGCGTATTGTCGCTACAGTGGAAACAACCCTGCACTTTGCGGGACGATGAATTAATGCTAATTAATTTATCAGCCGAATTAATAGCGATCGCTCTTACTAGTAGTTGCTGCCATCAAACCATTGTGTAGTTGTCATTAGTCCTTTGTCATTTGTCCCTTGTCCTTTATCCTTGACAAATGACCAATGACTAATGACTAATTGACCAATGACTAACGAAATTCAGTCCATTTTTAACCGTATTGCCCCAGTTTATGACCAATTAAACGATTGGTTAAGCTTGGGACAGCATCGAATCTGGAAGGAAATGGCAGTTAAATGGAGTGCAGCTAAATCGGGTGATACTGTACTAGATTTGTGCTGCGGTAGTGGTGATTTAGCCTTACGTTTGGCAAGGCGTGTGGGAGCAACAGGAAAGGTCTATGGAGTTGATTTTTCCTGCAACCTGCTAGAAACTGCTTCATTACGTTCCCAAAGACAGTACCCTCAACCTGCAATCGCCTGGGTAGAAGCCGATGTGCTAAATTTACCCTTTGAGGATAACCAATTTAATGCCGCAACAATGGGCTATGGTTTAAGAAATGTTAAAGATATTTCCCGCAGTCTCCAAGAGTTACACCGGGTTTTGAAGCCAGGCGCTAAAGCCGCAATCTTAGACTTTCATCGACCGAGCAATCCTCAGCTACGTGCTTTTCAGCAGTTGTATCTGGACGGTTTTGTAGTGCCAGTTGCCAATTATTTAGGCTTAAAAGAAGAATATGCTTATATTAGTCCCAGCCTAGAGCGCTTCCCCATTGGCAAAGAGCAAGTAGAGTTAGCGCGTCAAGTTGGTTTTGCTATTGCCACACACTACCCCATTGTGAACGGTATGATGGGAGTGCTAGTGCTTAGTAAGTTAGGAATTATTAGTTAAAAGTTATGATTATGAGTAGTGATAAATTCTCATTGAAAATTTATCATTCCTAACTACTAACTCTAAGCTCTAAACTCCTAAATTTTTTAATTCTTCCCTTGGACTGGTCTCATCTTTGGCTTTATGTGTCTCCCCCGGTACTGGGTGGAATTATTGGCTATTTCACAAATGATATAGCCATCAAAATGTTGTTCCGTCCTTACCGAGCAATTTATATTGCTGGACGAAGAGTACCCTTTACCCCTGGTTTGATTCCCCGCAACCAGGAACGTCTGGCTCTGAACATTTCTAAGACAATCATGGGGTCATTATTGACACCCCAAGAATTGCAAAATCTCGCACGTCGTTTGTTGCAAACAGAACGAGTCCAATCGGCAATTCTCTGGTTGTTGCAGCTGGCGATTGAACAAATCAAAACAGATAATAACCAAAAAAGTGTCAAAATTGTAGCCGGAATTTTACGGGATTTGCTAGGGGAATCTCTACCAAGATTACTCAAGGTTTTAGCGCGACGTGAAGACTTTTTGGAAGCGCAGATAAATCAAATTTTTGACCAGATACTGCTGGAATTTCAACTCAGTGAAGAACAAGCCACAAGGCTCGTTGATTGGTTATTAGAAGTAGTTTTACCGCCGGATCTGTTGCGCCAAGCAATAGTTGATTTTTTGACCGATCGCACCATTCAAATTATTGATGAAGGCTTCCGCGAAAAAACTAGTGGAACTTATTGGGTAGTAGCAAATTTGTTTGGCTTACGTAATACTCTGACAAGGTTACGGACTTTTTGCTTAGATGAAAAAGAGGCTGCAAATACTCGCTTGGAGGAATTAACTCAAGGTTTGCAGATGCGCGATCGCATCAAGAAATTATTGCAAAATTTATCATTACAAAACTTGCCGATGGGTACGGTGCGCCAACTGCGAAAGACTACCCGCGAAAGTGTCCGTCATTACCTACAAAACAGTGGCAGCGATTTTTTACAAGGATTAACTGATTCTGTTGATTGGGAAAATATTGCTGTAGTCCTGCTGAATCGTCTTAGTACTTCACCTGTTGTCAGTACTTCTTTAGAAGTTATGAGTCAAGAGTTGGCTCTAATTTTAGATAAGTATTTGGAAAAAGATTTGGAGGTAATTGTAGCACAGGCTATTCCGATTTTATCGATAGATCAAGTGATAGTTGACCGCGTGAAATCAACTTCGCCGGCTGAATTAGAAGCTGCTATTGAGGGAATTGTTAAAAATGAATTGCAGGCCATTGTAACTTTAGGTGGTGTTTTGGGTTTTGTCATCGGGTTATTGCAGACAGTGTTTTTAATAGTCAGTCAATATTAATTTTCTTTCTGCCTATAAAGTTCGATGGAATTATAATAGCAAATTAGCTATATTCTGAAGCAAGTCAAATTCAGCGATCGCCTTTGATAAATCAAATTATTCGGAACTCATTCCTTAATTTTGAAGGCTTGTTCATTTACGATCTATTCAGAGATTTTTACATCTGTAACAACCTACATCTATCTTAAGATACATAATTTCCCCAATTACTCTATCGGTTGATAGAAGTCAAAAAGAATACACTATTGTTAGTTTATGTAATAGCTGAGTCAACTACAAGCGGGAAATAAAACTATGAGTATCGAGAAAAGAATAGAAGCTACTGCAAAAAATATTGAAGGAAAAATCCAAGAGGTTGTCGGTGAAATCACTGGTAATCCACAAGAGAAAGCTGAAGGACAAGCAAAGCAAGCTGAAGCTCAAGTTTCTCACACTGTAGAAAACATCAAAGATGAAGTGAAGAAAGTTGTAGACTAATTTCGCTTATACAGTACAAATAGCAATATTAGCTATGATTTTCTCCTAATCGTTGAACATTAATTACTCCACTAGCTTTGAGTTAGTGGAGTTTTTATATTTGTGCAAAACTATAAAATGGTAAAATATCAAGAATTATTGGGAGGAATCAATCGTCATGACTTTTATTGTTGCGAAATGGACGATTGAAGAATATCACCGCATGATTGATGCTGGCATTTTGAGCGATCGCAAAGTTGAACTACTTAAGGGGGAAATTGTCGAAATGTCGCCGGAAGGGGAACCCCATGCTTATTGTAGTGATGAAGCTGGTGAGTATCTCGCAAAGTTATTGGCTGAACACGCCAAAATTCGTGAAGCCAAGCCTATCACCTTACCGAATGACTCGGAACCAGAGCCAGATATTGCCATTGTCCAACGTTTAGGACGCGAGTATCGAGAGCATCATCCCTATCCAGAAAATATTTTTTGGTTGATTGAGTATGCTAACTCCAGTTTAGAAAAAGATTTAGAGAGAAAAAGCAAAATCTACGCAGAAGCAGGTATTTTAGAGTATTGGGTTGTGAATCTCAAAAAGCTTCATTTAGTGGTGTTTCGAGAAATCTTAGATGGAGACTACGCGACAAAACTAACATTGACTACAGGAACAATTCAACCGCTAGGATTTCCAGATATTTCTGTTGCGGTGGAACAGATTATTAATAGTTAAGTTAATTGAAATATCATCCGGTTGGGTTAATGTTTTATCCTGTCTAAATAGGAATAAAAAAATCATATTGAGTAAATATATCTCACTGAAAATATCAAATTCCATGACTTTTACCAACTACCCAATTACGTCGGAAAAATCGGGCTAAAGCTGATTCTTCTAAAGATAAATAAATTGGTCTTCCGTGGGGACAGGTGCGAGGGTTGCGAGTACGTTGCCAATTATCTAAAAGCGTCTGCATTTCTTCTTGGTTCATGGGTGTACCATTACGAATGGCACTGCGACAAGCAACAGCTACTTGAGCGGTTTGTAAATCGCCTCCCCAACTAAGCTCTAAAATTGCTTCTGCACAGTCGTCTCGCTGTTGCAAAGGTGCAGGTATGTTTCGGACAGCCCAAAGTTGCTCGCCAAAGGGTTCTATGTCTAAACCGATGCGTTGCAGTTGCGATAATTGCGCTGGCGACAATTGATAAAGAATAATTGGCGGTTCGACGGGTATAAGTTGCCAATCATCACACAATTGCTCATACAAAACTCGCTCATGGGCAATGTGCTGTTCTACTAACCACATTCCCCCAGAATGTTCCGCCACAATATAGGTGTTGCTAACTTGAGCAACAGCTTTTAATGAGTTAGGAGTTGGGAGTGAAGAGTTAGGAGTTTTAGGATTGAAATTATAGCCGCCTTTAGCTTCTGCGGCTTTGAGTAATTTACTAACTCTTGTTGTGTGGACAGCTTCTTTAAGATTGTTAGAAGAAATGCTGAGGGCTTGGTTAATTGCTTGGGTAATTTGCTCTTGCCAATAAATGATTTCGTTGAGGTAAATTTCTGTTTTTGCTGGATTGCGATTCCAGTTAATTTGGTCGGGAGAGATGGCTAGGTGTAAGAAACAAATTGGATAGCGATCGCGTGGTAATGTTCTGTGAAATGCTGATAATATCGTTTGCTCTAGTTCCGGTGTCTTAACCATCCGTCCGTTAATGGCTACACGTACCCAATCTGGACGATGACGATGACAGCGATCGGGTAATCCTACCACTAAATTTAGTGAAGAGTGGGGAGTGGGGAGTGGGGAGTGGGGAGTGGGGAGTGGGGAGTTAGGAGGATTGGGTATTTGGAGTTTCACTTCTTGCAAATCACCTTGTCGCACCTGGGGTAAAATCTGCGGTAGGAGTTGCCCAGTTGTCGCAGCCGGAGAGATGGTGAACCATTGACGGTCATTTTGCGAAATCTGCCAGGTGACGTGAGGATGACATAAGGCGATTTGTTGAATTGTGGCTTGCACGGCTTTCATTTGCTGTGCAACTGTGGGTAATCCCTGACGGCGTGATGAGCAGTTACCGAAAAGATTAGAAACTGTCACCACTGTACCAGGTGCGATCGCAGTTACTTCAACTTGCACAACTTCCCCACCATCGCCGTAGCTAATCCGCCATCCTAATTTTCCATCCACAGGACGACTCAAAATTTCCAAATCTGCCAGAGTTGTTAAGCTATGTAACGCCTCACCACGAAACCCCAAACTGTTAATTTTCCATAAATCGGCACTAGAGTGAATTTTACTGGTGCTGTGGGCTGTGGCTGCTTGTTGCAAGTCATCTAGGTTCATTCCATAGCCATTATCTGCAACGCGAATTCGCCATTGCTGCGGCCATAGAGAAACCACAATTCTCGTTGCACCTGCGTCTAGGGAATTTTCTACCAATTCCCGCACCACAGAAGCTAAAGAGTCGATAACTTCACCAGCTGTAATAAGATATACGACTTCTGTTGGTAGAGCTTGAATAGTAGATGCCATAAATTATAGTTTATAGCTTCTGTGGCTAAGGGAAGTGGGGAGAGAAAACAATTCAAAATTCAAAATAAACTTCTAGAAAAAATCTAATCAGCGAAAAATAAACCACAAATAAACACCGATAAACAATCTGCGTCCATCTGTGGTTTAATCTGTAAAGCATTGTTTTTGCCAGATAATTGTGCATTACAGCTTTGTCTAAAGCATCAGACAAATCAGCGATCGCAACACTCAACATTAATTAACGTTAATTACTATCCCTGATTGCCAAAACTTTCGGTGGTTCGGGTTTGAGCAAATCGTTCAACAAAGATGCAGGACGTTCACTGTAAGGCCAAGCGAAAGCATGACGGAAAGCTGCATCCTGACAAGCTTGTAGTTGTTCAAAACTGATAATGTCGTAAGTCAAGAGATTTTCATACTCAAACGGTAGACGTACATTATGTAATCCAGCATTATCAGTACAGATAGCAATATCTACCCCAGCATCAAAACAACGGTCAAAAACTACTTTGAGTTGACGGATATCTTGCAAAGTACCAGTTTTTATGTAAGTTGTGGGACAAATCTCTAAACATTGCCCGCGTCTTGCGACATCATTAAGTAACTCTGGATACAGTAGAGGGATTTGGATACCGTGACCGATTCGCATGAGATAGGGTAACAGTTCGGGATAACAACCGGCGGTGGTTTCATATAGATGTCCCGTGGTGTTAACGCCTAGCGATCGCGCATAATCATATAAGCTAATCCATTCTTCTAAGCGATCGGCATAATAGCTATCACCGCCAGCTACATCCACTGCACAGACATACTGCTTATTTTGTGCCGCCAAATCAATAATCGCCTTGTTCACCTCATAAGGTAAGCGCGTGTGCATACAAAGAATTTGGCTAGTAACAATCGGATGTTCTGGCTGGTGGCTAGCAAGTCCTACTACTTTCACAATTTCAGCCATCTTGTCAATTCTTTCGGATTGACTCAGATGCTCAGGTGTTCGTAAATAGGGAGTGTAGCGTAGTTCCAAATAAGCCAAATTTTCAAAAATGTAAGCACCCCGCACCAAGCGATAGATAAAGTAAGGCAAAGTCTCCACAGTTTGCACACTTTCTACCAGGGTGTGTAATTCTAGATACTCATCTAAACTGTTGCGTGGACGAGTATAAAAATCTTCAAATTCTGAATAGTCAGCAAAACGGGAAATCAACTCCGAAGAATGTCGCTCAAAATATCGCCATAGAACTCGCGGTACAACGGAACCGCCCAGATGTCTATGTAATTCAGCATATAAAGCCATAGTGTTACTTTTAGGTAAAAATTTCAATAATTGTAACAAAAACATAGAAACAAAAATCTCTACCCAAAAAAATTAGGGCAAAAGGCTTATGTCGTAGTAAAGGATGGCGAAAATTTGCCTACCATTTAGAAAAAGAGTTAAGCCCCAAATCTTGTTAATTGAGATGCTAGCTGGATTTATGCCGCGCTGTAACAGAGGGGCTACAAGCATCCTTATTTTCTCCAAGTCCAGCATGTAATAGAGTTTTGAGTATAAATCAACTTGACATTATTAAGATGAAATTGATACCATTTAAAAGCCTTAGTTTTTGTGCTATACTGAAATAAATATTTAAATTGTCTAGCGAGTGAAATATAGTCATGTATTTTTCTTTAGCTAAACAAAATCTTGGGCGAGGTTGATATTAAGTGAAAATTCAAGCGTTGGATGTCAAGGCTGGCGATCGCATCATTGCTTACTGCAACAACAAAATGCAAACCTGCAAGGTAAAACGCATCTTAGATCCTGGTCAAGCTAATATCACACTATCAGTATTCACCTCTGAGAATTATCGCGGTTGCTCAGTTTCATCTATAGTGCGCTTCCAATCGAACGCCTTAGTTGATTTGGTAAATGAAAATTAAGGTAGCATTAAATTTCAAAAATATTTGTAGCAATTGTGCATCTGTAAGCTAGATTTAGTTTTTGTTAAAAGTGCAATTGTAAATACCAATCTGGGAAAATTTATGTTATCCCAATCCCTGACTTGTTCGATAAGTTGGGGATTTAACTTTGGATGAAATATTTAGGACTACTCTATGCATTTTCATCGAGAATTAGTATAGCTTTTCCTAATCAAATGAGGTACATCATAGCCCCCTCTCGAAGAGCAGGGAGGGGGTTGGGGGTGGGGTTCTTTTCTTATACTTCACTCAACTGAGAACCGCTATATTAGGAGTTATGCAAAGAATAGCTAGTCTGCACCAACACTACCTGCGATCGAGGTAGATGCAAAGAAATTAATTCTTTCACGCAAATTAAAAGGAGGAATTAATCCTCCTTTTAATCTGGTTTCACAGACAGCTATCCTCAACTAAGAAGTTATAAGCTATACACCTACAGGAGTCTTAGCCCCTGCTGCTGGCTTTTTACCATCTGGATCTAATGCCTCTCCTTCAATAAATGAACGCAGCATCCAAGCTATCTGCTCATGTTCTTCCATGAGTCCAGTTAAAAAGTCAGCAGTTCCTTGATCGTGAAACTTATCACCAGACTGATCTACATGGTCTCTTAAGTTACGAATAACCTGCTCGTGGTCTTGCACTAGATTAGCTACCATCCCCGTTGCTGTAGGAACATTACCAGCATGTTCCTTGAGCGTAGCAATCTTGAGAAAACCTTCCATTGTGCCAACTGGATAACCACCCAAAGCCCGAATCCGCTCTGCCAAGGCATCAATATTTAGAGTCAGCTTTTGGTAGTGTTCTTCCCAAAGCTGGTGCAAAGAGCGGAACTGAGGGCCAACGACATCCCAGTGATACTTTTTGGTTTTCACCAACAGTAAATAGGCATCTGCCAAATCTTGATTTAACAGATTAATTACACCTTCACGCTGTTCTTCAGTCAAACCAATGTTTATCGCACGCATTGTTTTCCATCCCTAAGCAAACTTATTTACCAATTTCTCAAATTTAATATACATTCCACATCAACCAAAGGAAACATTGTGAGTTTAAAATAATTACCTAATTCCTAATTCTGCCTATGTCTTAATAGGTAGTATTATGACAATGATCTATATAAATCCTAAATCATATCATGTCCGCCAGATTACCCATAATAAAAGAACCCCTCCCCGCTTGCGGGGAGGGGAGACAAAGCATAGCTTTGGCGGGGTGGGGTTCTTCGGGTTTAATAAGCCATCAAGCGGACGCGACAACTTTTACAAAGTTGGGGATCTGGACACCGCAAATTTTCACAAATTAGGTATTTTAGGGGAGCAAGTGCGTTGCGGAGCGAAACCCGCTCACGCGACTGGCTCCCCTACGAATCTTTTCAGAAATCAAAACGGATTCCTATATTTAGCGAACTTTATTCCTTTTTAATATCCAAACTAATTAGTAATGGATGAATGCTTTTACGCAATCACCCATTACTAACAAAAAATTAACAGAACTATTAATTTAGTTACTTACCCGTAACTTTTTCCAGTACGTTCTTTATATTTTCTTCTACAGTGGTTGCACTCTGGGAATTTTCTGGACGCTTCTGCTTCTCAATATCAGCATCTCCCTGAACTTCATTCAGTCCTTTGTTAGATTCCTTTTGAACCTTTTTCAATCCTGCTGGTGGTTCTTTAGCAGCTTTATCGGTTTTGCGTTGAATTTCAAGCAGTTGTGTAGTACCTTCGGTAGGATCGCTTTGATAGCTATCCATCGCAAAAGCAGGAAAAGCACTGGATAACAATAGTATCGCGCAAGTAAAAGCCACCACCAAAAAACGTACTGGGCTTAAGATAGATAAAACAGAAGCAACAATCTTCATTTGAAATCCTCAATAACAGCTTGAACAACGCAGAACTTTCAGTGATAGAGCAGAAGCTTATAACTTTAAATTTGGCAAATTTGAGCAAGAATAAAACTAGCAAGCTACGCTTCAATCTGGAAGTTCTTGTAAAACGAACCTGACGAAGAGTATGTATTTGTATTTCTGCATCGAATTAGCAAGGGATAATAGGCTTATACCACCTTAATTCTGTAGCAAAATTATTACATTCAATATTGATATTCTTCTCTCAAGGTTCGCTGTTTATACTTGTACTTGGAAAATGCTAAAGCCTGCATCAATCTCTAGAATGAACTTTCCTCTATCTATAGTTGTAATAAAAATCAGTCTCTAGATATATCGACTTACTTAATATAGTTGTGACATCTTAAATGACTTTAGTATAGATCCGCTTCGTAGGGGCAATTCATGAATTGCCCTTACGACGGATCTGGTTTTTCAAATCATCTATACTTGGTCTTTTCTGTCAATGCGTAAGTCCTAAATTATTCCTTTTTAATATGGAAAGCAAATTTTTTCTTTAAAACTGATAAGTCTGCCTTATTACCTCTTCTATTGAACTTCCATAATGAAACATTTCTATTAATTCATGGGATCTAGTTTTTCGGTTCGCCAACAGCACTTTTAACGGCGTTAAATACTGAACATCTGGATCATCTCCCAAAGCAACTTCAGCTGCTTGCAAGACTTTTGTCGCATTCTCAAAAATATCCTCGTTGTCAAAACCTTTTTTTGCAGAAATTTGATGTAATACTGCATCGGGTACGGTTACTCTACCCAGTAAAGTTTCATCTAATACCAAACCTTTTAATAAAGCCAGCAAAGCTGCGTAGATTAAAAAATTATCGCAACTATCACAAGCCTTAAATTCAATGCGTCCCACTTCAGCCGGAATGCGGGCAATTTTTGTTAAGGAAGGTATGCTATCAATTAGTTCTTCCTCTTTCTGAATAAAAACTAAGGCTGCTGGCCTTTTTCCGGTTCTGATAAATGTTCTTACTGATAACCCATCCCATAAACCTCCTTTATAAAAAGGGGAACTATAACTAAAAGGAACTATATAGGGACTGTAATAAGTTAACTTTCTGCCAATATCAATCACATTTTCAGTAGAAAAATCTGCCACTGAAATATTTAAATCTGGCCCATAAGAGACCATGTGAATATTAGCAGTTTGTTCGTCAGGATAAGCCTCTAGCTGTTTAATTTCATAATCGTTTAATGGGGGTTGAGGCTCAAAAGCTGGATTGTAGGGATTAAAACTTACCAAAACTGGTGACAAACCAAAGTTAGCAGCAACCTCACGTAGCAACTGAAAACTTGCTGATAATTCTGTAATAGCGCCTTGAATATCAGAATGTATAGTTGTTCTAATTTCAATACCTTTAACATGACAGTCTATAACTTCATCAGAATCTGCAAATCTTTCAAATCCCTCAATGTACCATCTTTTAATTTTAATACCCGCATCACCTACGCGCAGTTGAGGATAGTCGCTGGGATATGTGGGTAGCTTTTCAATAATTTGATTAAAATCAGCAAATTTTGTGTGGGAAAAATCAGCAAACTTTCCTTCTTTATTTAGGAAAGCAACTTCATGCTCAATGCCAAAGAAAAACATTATTAATACCTTTATTGCTGAGAGTTAACCTAATCCACCTAATAGATATTTCCAAAAATTAAATATGCTTTATCCAGAACTCTCAAAGAAACGTAGTAAGTAGGTAGGCATAATTAAATATAAGATCAAACCTCACCCTCAATCCCTCTCCAAAGTATCGGAGAGGGAAGCCGGAGGCAAGGTTAGGTTTGATATTTAATTTGACCCACTTACTTACGAATATTTGAGATACTCCAATCAAATTCACTTTAAATATAAAAATTGTCAATAATGACATAAATGGATTTTACCCTAAGATCGACTTTTGCGATTTGAAAATTTCTCTAATTTATTTTTCTCTGCTGTCCCTACTATCTTCCTAGTCACTGGTTAGGGTAGCTTAGTAGTGACTGAGGAAAGCTACCAGACGTGAGTTTATGACAAGTACCGTTCAATCCCCCTACAGCAGCGAACAGATTGCCGCTTGGTTGCGTGGACTGCTCACCATTGCTTGGGCAGATGGTAATTTTGATGCCCAAGAACAGGAATTAATAGCCAATATCACCAAAAATGAATTAGCTCCTAAGATTAAATGGGACTCATTAGAGGTAATTACGCCAGAGGAATTAGCCGCAGTGTTGGGGAAAGCTACACCCGCCGCAGAAAATTTCTTAAGGACAGCAGTGATGGTAGCGATCGCAGATGGCACTTATTCCCCCAGCGAAGATGAAGTGCTACATCAGTTCTGCCAAACCTTAGAACAGCCAGAGAAGTTACTAGAAGCCCTTCGCCACACCCTAGAACATCCACAGCAACTTACCCCTGCGATCGCCAGCCCTGGACTTACAAAGCCTCAAATTGATGCACTACACCCCCTGCGCGACTGGCTGGATGGTCTAGATATCCAAGACCCAAGAGTAGCCCGCTTTTTGTGTAAAATGATTCCCTCTCAGTGTCCCTTTGAGCAGGATGTCACCTTATTTGGACGCAAAATTGTCCACATCCCGCCGATGTGTAAAATTAACCCCTTGTATGAGCAACTGGTGGGCTTACGTTTCCGCGCCCTCTCTTATCTAGCAGATAAATGCGGTGAAGATGTTTCACCATATATTTAGTTAGAGTTAAGAGTGGGGACTAAGGAGTTATAATCTTTAACTCCTCACTCCTCATTTCTCACTATTATTTAAGTATGCAATTTATCGATCAAGCAAAAATTGAAGTTGAAGCTGGTAAGGGCGGCGATGGTATTGTCGCCTTCCGGCGAGAGAAATACGTGCCGACTGGTGGCCCCTCTGGTGGTAATGGAGGACGAGGCGGTTCGGTACTTTTTCTTGCCGATGAAAACCTACAAACCTTGCTGGACTTTAGATATAACCATCGCTTTCAGGCAGAAAAAGGAACTCGTGGTGGGCCAAGTAACTGCACTGGAGCAGGAGGAAAGGATTTAATCATCGAAGTTCCTTGTGGTACAACCATTTATGATGCCGAAACTGGCGAATTATTGGGTGATTTAATTGAGCCTCAGCAGACTTTGCGGATTGCTCAAGGTGGTAAAGGTGGACTAGGAAATCAGCATTTCTTGAGTAACCGTAACCGCGCCCCAGAATACGCCCTCCCAGGATTACCAGGGGAAATCAAGCAGCTACGCCTAGAATTAAAACTTTTAGCAGAAGTAGGGATTATTGGCTTACCAAATGCTGGTAAATCTACTTTAATTTCATCTTTATCAGCTGCACGTCCAAAAATTGCCGACTACCCCTTTACTACCTTGATCCCAAATTTGGGTGTAGTGCGAAAACCTACTGGCGATGGTACTGTTTTCGCCGACATTCCCGGACTAATTGAGGGAGCATCTCAGGGGGCTGGATTGGGGCATGATTTCTTGCGCCATATTGAGCGCACGCGAGTGCTACTTCACTTGATTGATGCCACTAGTGATGATGTGATTAGAGATTACAACACAATTAAGGAAGAATTACAAGCCTATGGGCGGGGTTTAGCAGAACGTCCGCAAATTTTAGCACTGAATAAAATTGATGCAGTAGACCGGGAAACTGTCGATTTGGAGGCTTTAGCTACTCAACTTAATCATCTCTCCTACGCTCCGGTTTTTATAATTTCAGCAGTTACTCGCACCGGGTTAGATCCAATGTTACAAGAAATTTGGGGAATTCTCGATCAAATGAAGGTTCCCCAAGAAGTGGAGGCATTGATATAATTCGTAATTCCGTAATTACAAGGAAAATGCTGAAAGCCCTTGAGGATGTGTCCTCCTGAGTCGGACACATCTGTGCAATAGATGCGGGATGAAAGCTAACAGCAGGATTTATCCTGCTTTCAGTATTTCTGGTTTGGGCAGCTTTGAGATATATTTTCTAAGAAAATCAGACATCCCTATTCCTTGTTTTTCAGCTTCTTGTTTCAACTGCTGAAGTTCATACTCAGACAATCTAACATTAATCGAGTAAAACTCTTAAAATTACGAATTACGAATTACGAATTACGTTCGCGGAGCGTGCCGGAGGCTCTATTACGAATTACATTGACTATCTTGAATCATCGGAATCTTAATCACAAACTCAGCACCTTTTCCTGGCTGCGAAATACATTCTAAGGAACCACCATGTCTTTCTGTAATTATCTGGTAGCTAATGGCAAGTCCCATCCCCGTTCCTTTGCCGATGGGTTTGGTGGTAAAGAAGGGGTTAAATAGTTGTTTTTTCAAATCTTCAGGTATTCCCAATCCATTATCGGCAATCCTAATTGTTAACTGATTTGGCTCTTGTAGTTGAGTGCAAATGCTAATTGTCGGAATTGGGCATTGGTTATTCTCCTTGTCTCCCTCCCTCCCACTCTCCACTCTCTCTTCTAAAGCATCGATCGCATTTGACAAAACATTCATGAATACTTGGTTTAGCTGCCCAGCATAACATTCAATCAGAGGTAGTTTGTCGTATTCTTTGATTATTTCAATTGTTGGACGTTGGTCATTACCCTTGAAGCGGCTTTGCAAAATCATCAAAGTACTATCGATTCCCTCATGGATATCAACAGCTTTCATTTCTGCTTCATCCAAGCGCGAAAAAGTTCGCAAGGAAAGCACAATCTCTCGAATACGGACTGCCCCAACTTTCATCGAGTTGATTATTTGTGGCAAATCTGATTTCAAAAAGTCTAGTTCGATTTCTTCTACAAAATCCTCAATTTCTGGCATGGGTTCAGGATAATGAGTTTGGTAGAGTTGCAAAAGTGAAAGTAAATCTTGAGTGTATTCCTGGGCAGGGCTGAGATTGCCATAAATAAAATTGACTGGGTTGTTGATTTCGTGTGCCACTCCTGCGACTAGTTGACCCAAGCTAGACATCTTTTCACTTTGAATTAAGTGAGTCTGAGTGTGTTGAAGTTCGTGGAGTGCAACTTTAAGTTCTTCGGCTTGTTGTCTTAGTTGCGCTTCCGACTTTAGCAGGGCTTCTTTGGCTTGTTTGCGTTCTGTGATATCTCTAGCAACAGCTACCTGACAAAAAGGCTCTCCTGTTTCAGGATGTTTGACCATAAACAGGCTACAATCAGTCGGAATTTCTATGCCAGTTTGAAAATGTCTATGGCGAAATTCGCCTTGCCAGAAACCATGTTGAAGCATCAAAGGAAGAATTTGTTGGTGAAACTCTGCAAAAGCTTCTGGTGAATGGAAATCAGCCACTGACTTGGTTTTGGCTGCTTCCAAACTACTAAGTCCCATCATCTTGAGTCCATTAGGGTTCACATAGACGACTTGCCCTTCCATTGAAGAAATGCCAATAAAGTCACTACTGTTTTCAATCAACGCTACAAATTTTTGCTGTTCTTCTTCGGCGCGTTTGCGTTCAGTGATGTCTAACACCATTGAAGCAATGCCAATCACCTCACCATCAGGGGCTACCAACGGGTTGTTATACCACTCACAGACCATTATCCTGCCATCTTTAGTGATGTTCTCGTTGACACTAAAACTTCCTCCACGTTGGTTTAAGAGGGCTGTGATAACCTCATTTACGTGCTTTCTGGCGTTTTCAGGTACTATTATCTCAAAAGGATTCCCCAGTATTTCCTCTGTAGTGTATCCAAAGATTTTTTCTGCTGCCCGATTCCATGTCTGAACTTCAAACTTGGTATTCCATTCAATAATGGCTAAAGGTGTTTGTTCAATCAGCAATGCCAGTCTTTGCTGTGAAGCCCTAAGTTCTGCCTCTGCTTGCTTGGATTCGGTAATGTCTCGAAAGTACCAAATTCTACCGTAATAGTCTCCGATATCTGATGTGTCACTGGAAACTCCTTGGTGTTTACACACAGGTGCAGAATAACGGTCAAAAATCTTTCCAGACTTGAGGGAAATTTCATCACGACTGCTTTTTTCTGGATGCTGGTAAAGATATTCCACCTTAGCCAGAAATTCGTCTGGATTTATTAGTTGCTCTAGTAAGTATTCTACGAGTTGGCGAGCATCCGATGTTTGCATCAGTGCCGCAGGAATTAGCCATAGCTGGGAGAATTTCTGATTGAATGATACGATTGTACGATTTTCATCAACAATTAAAATTCCATCGATGGAAGCTTCTTGTTGAGCTTGAAGTACAGCATTAATGCGGTGTAAATTTGACTCTGCTTGCTGGCGATCGCGCAGTATGGCTTGCTGTTCGCTGATATCCCAAATTAACCAACGCCAGCCAACCTGCTGACCTTGCGAATCATACATTGCAACCATCTTCGCACTAGCAGGAAAGGTTGTACCTCCTCGTGCCTCTAGATAGACTTCCCAATCCTGCACTTGTTGTAAACTTGCTAGTTTCTTGACGAAGGTTTTGCGGTCTGCTTGGGCGACAAAAAGGATCAATGGTTTACCTATCAGATGGTTTTGTCTTACAGATAATAAAGCTGCGGTTACATAGTTAGCCTCTTGAATGATGCCAGTAATATCAGTCACCAAGTAAGCATCTGGAGCGAGATCGAACAAATCCTGGTAACGCTGACGTTCTAATTCTGCTGTTTCACGAGCGATCGCTAATTCTTCGTTTTGTTGGCGTAGTTCTTGTAAGGTTTTCTCAAGTGCCTCACAGGTTTGCATAATCTCAGTAACTCTGTCAGTCGCACCGAGAAATTTATCGGCTTCACGTTGTAAAATGATGTCTCGAATGCTACCCACTAGAAATTTATTACCAGTCTCATCTTCAAAGCAAGACTTTTTGGTAGAGATGATATGAGTTATACCCTGAGCATCGGTCAAAAGTTCCTGGTTCTCATTAGTAATATTTGTGGTGAAAACTAGCTCATCTTTTTTCCAAAACACATCAGCTTCTGCTTCCTCAAAAAAATCATAGTCTGACTTGCCAATTAATTCTTCTCGGCTATGACCGACAAAATCACAGTAGGTATCGTTAAATAATACCCAGCAATGTTGACGGTCTTTAACAAAAATGGGGTCAGAGATGGCATTGACTATCTGATGCAGAAATGTCAGGGAGAAGTTTTGCTGCTGCGTGTTGTGTTTTTGTGCCGAGTTATTTAGAAATCTAGGATTGTTCATACTGGAATTTATCTCTAAAATTAAGCAATAAAGAAACCTCTCCCTGGTTTTACTACGAAAAATCGTCTTTATCCAAGTCGGAGAGGGATAGACTTGAATAGAAGCTCAAGCCAAGGTGAGATTTGTCGAGGGCAGGTTTATTTAGCTCTGTGAGTGTCAGGATCATTCTATTTATTATTCCCAGGCTAAATAATGAGTAATGATGCAACAACCAAATCAATCTTTAATTTTGAGCGTTTTCAAGCGATTTTAAATGGGTGGCTTATTTACGCCGTGCTGTACTAGGCGATGCCGGAGGCGGGCTACGCCAACGCACTCATCATCTGTGGTGTGGTTTTTGGAAGTTGCAGAATTTATACAAAAGCTTAAAAGCCTTACTTACTGGTAAAAAAACGGAGTTAGACTAGAATTGCAAGGTAACAATTAGAGGAAAATTATGATGAGCGATCGCGACTATACATTAATCATTGACAAAAGTGGTAGTATGTCCACACCCGACCAAGTGGGTGGTAGAAGTAGATGGGAGATTGCCCAAGAGTCTACACTCGCCTTGGCTAGAAAGGCTGAACAGTTTGACCCCGATGGCATCACTGTTTATGTGTTTTCGGGTAGATTTAAACGCTACGATGATGTCACCTCAGCCAAGGTTGCACAGATATTTCTTGAAAATGACCCGGCTGGAACGACAAACTTAGCAGGTGTACTTCAGGATGCACTCAATAACTACTTTCAACGCAAAGCAGCCGGTAAAAGTAAGCCAAACGGAGAGACGATTTTAGTTATTACCGATGGTGAACCAGACGATCGCAAAGCTGTATTTGAAGTTATCATTCATGCTACTCGCCAAATGGAGCGTGATGAAGAATTAGGAATTTCGATCATTCAAGTAGGTTCAGATGCCCAAGCGACTAAGTTCCTCAAAGCTTTGGACGATCAGTTGCTAAGTGTCGGCGCTAAATTTGACATTTGCGACACGGTTACTTTAGACGACTTAGAAGAAATGAGTCTTCTAGATGTATTGACAAACGCAATAACTGACTAATGGGTTAATTGCCCATAGTTCCCTAAATCTTGACTATTAACTGGAGAATTGAATAATGCTAGAAAATCGTGACTATACCTTAATTATCGACAAAAGCGGCAGCATGGCAACCCAAGATCAAAAGGGTGGTAGAAGCAGATGGATTGCGGCACAGGAATCTACTTTAGCTTTAGCTAGCAAATGTGAGCAATTTGATCCAGATGGCATTACTATCTATGTATTTTCTGGTAAATTTAAGCGATACGAAAATGTTACATCCAGCATAGTACCGCAAATTTTCCGAGAAAATGATCCCTCTGGGACAACCGATTTGGCAAGTGTGTTGAAACATGCAACTGATGATTACTTGCAACGCAAAGCCGCCGGTCAAACAAAACCAAATGGTGAAACAATTTTAGTGATTACTGATGGTGAACCGGACGATCGCAAAGCAGTCATGAAGGTAATTATTGAAGCTTCTCGCCGCATCGATAGAGATGAAGAATTAGCTATTTCCTTCATTCAAGTCGGCACAGATGCACAAGCTACTCGCTTTCTAAAAGTCTTAGATGATGAACTTCAAAGTGCTGGTGCTAAGTTTGATATCTGTGACACTATTACTATGGAAGATATGGAAGATATGAGTTTATCAGAAGTACTGCTCAATGCCATTAATGACTAGCTATACCATTTAGAGGAATTGCAAAAATGGATTCCATTGATAAGCTGTTAGCTGAACTCCAAGGTGAATATAAAGAAGTGCAACCAAAACAGCAGCAGTCAAAATCAACCACAGCTAAATCGTTCATTCCATCATCGCCAAAGTCGGCATCTTTCATGGATAACCTTTTGGCAGAAATTAAGGCTGATTTTGCAGAAGAGGATGCTGCTATTGAGTTAAAAAAACAGCAAGGATTAGAACAAGAACGAATTTGCCAAGAAAAACTCAAAGCCAAACAATTAGAGGTTTTGAAAGTACAGGCAAAAGAATGGTTAGTTAAAGTAGATCCGCTTTCTTCTGAAGGACTTTGGTTTGAAAGGTTTGCTGAAAGTTACTCTTCTAAATTAGAGGCAGCGATTGAATATTTAAGAAACAACGAATAAGGGACTTCCAAATAAAAAAATATTCCAAAACTGACGTAAAAATCCTCTTAATCTCCCCTCTCTCTGTGTTCTCTGTGTCTCTGTGGTTCGTTTTTTGGGATAATTTATTCCTTGGAAATCCCTAAATTCAAAATAAAGACACATTTTAATGCAATTCACCTGTAATCAGTATTGATGATGATTTGTTAAAGCTAAATGTTCAACAGCCCATTCATGCATAGCATAGAGAATTGGTTGCAAAGTTTCTCCTAATGGTGTCAGCGAATATTCTACTTTTGGTGGAATTTGAGGATAAACTTCTCGATGAATAATAGCATCTTGCTCCATTTCTCTAAGTTGTTGGGTTAGCATCTTTTGCGTAACTCCAGGTAAAGCCCGTTGCAACTCACCAAAACGTTTTACGCCAGTCATTAATTCTCTAATAATCAAAACTTTCCAGCGTCCGCCAATTACCTTTAGGGTAGTTTCTACTTCACAAGTCAGCCTGAGATTGTTTTCTGCTTCAGCTTTCATAGTCAGTTTTTAAGAAGTATCTTAGTTAGGTTTGCTGGATAGTAGCGCTAATTACCTTTTACTTTTCATAACAAACGATGCTGATAATTACGTAGCTATCAACTCAGAATCGATTTCTGACGGCGCACTATCTTGGACTAGCGATCGCGTTTCACCGTTACGCTGGAGGATACCACCAACCATTGCTAACACCGCGTTTACTTTGCGGGTTCGCCACATATCTACAAGTTTTTCCACTTTGGCAGTAGGCATCCGTCGCATCATTGCTTCGTAGAGATAAGCTGCATGTCCAGTTTCATCTTGAGCAATATTTAGCATTCCTAACTTCAAATTCCGACTGGTTGCATCGTTATCAGGTAATACTTTCGCCATTCGTGCAAAGTCTTTACTAGCATCTAACTCAAGAATGTATGTGCTAGCCATAAACACATCCCAATCAATTACAGCTGGTTTTAGCTGTTCTTGGCTATAGCCTTCAAAGAATGCTGCGAAAAAGGGACTACGCTGCTGTTGTGATTTGTTTGTGGTTGTAGTTTGGGGTTGACGCTTAAAATCGATAACTTGTTTATTCAACTGTTGTAGGGCGTGGGCAAAAATTTTACCATGCCTAGTTTCATCGGATGCGTGTTTTGCTAGTTTTTCGGCTAGCCATGTATCGCCTTCGGCTGCGGCGCGATCGCTAAGTGTAGATAAAAACGGCACAGAACCAGATTCAGCGAAATAAAACCCCGCAAGGATGTTGGGACGGGTTTTTAAATCACGAATTTGAGCAGCAGAGTAATAGGCAAAAGCACCTGAACCAGCTAGATGCAGAATGTGAGTTAAGAAATTCATCAGAAATTGCCACTGCTAATTGGAAGGTTACAATTCTTATTATGTCAACAGTTAACAAATATATCTTTTCATTTTGCTAGTATCATCCCACAGAGGTAATGCAGGTAAGTTGGGATGGATAAATTAACGAAACCAGTGCGATTTTGGCTTTGTGCAACCGTCATAATTTTGGGTTTAATGGGCTGCGATCGCTTTACTGGTAATTCTGGAGAACCAGTTGAGCGAGTCAGTGATGGCGATACTATAGTAGTTAAAGATACCAATGGCAAAAACTTTAGTGTGCGATTCGCTTGTGTAGATGCGCCAGAAATTGCTCATACCAACAAAGAAAAGCAGAGTAAACGCACTAGCGATCGCAATCAATTTACTTGGGGTGCAAAAGCCCAAGAACGGGTACAGCAACTGGTGCAACAAGGAGGCGATCGCGTGACTTTGAATATCACAGATAGCGATCGCTATGGACGCAAAATTGCCGAAGTTCGTTTACAAAATGGCACTTTTGTGCAGCAGGTATTGTTACAAGAAGGATTGGCAAAAGTGTATCGTCCTTATTTAAACAAGTGTCCTAGCAAAGACTTAGTTCAACAAGCTGAAGCCCAAGCCAAGGAACAACGCCTTGGTATTTGGAGTGACACTAAATTTGTTAATCCTTGGGAATATCGCACCCTATCAAAGAAATAAAAACTCTAGCTTTTTCTAATTGAATACATTACATTCTTTGGCATTGCATATTTGCGGGATAATTTAACAACTCCCAAAATTCTCTCTGCCTCCTTTACTCATCTTTCCAAGTTTTTAGTTGCAAATAAACTAATATCATTGTCGCTGCTAGTAATAACGTCGCTGCTGCTGCTGCATAACCAAAATCAAATTGACCAAAAGCCTCTTGATAAATGTAGTAAACCAGTAAATTAGTAGAATTCATTGGGCCACCGCCAGTCATCACAAAAACTTGCTCAAAACTCCGCAACGTAAAAATCGCGGTAGTGATGATTGCAAATATCATCGTAGGGCGCAATCCAGGCAGAGTAATATACCAAAATTGTTGCCAAGCATTTGCTCCATCTAAATCTGCTGCTTCATAACGACTCGGAGGAATTGCTTGCAAGCCTGCTAAAAAAACTACCATATTGAAACCCAGTTGTTTCCAAATACTCATTAAAATAATTACTGGCATTGCCCAAAATGTGTCTCCTAGCCAGGGTATATCTGGAATGCCAAAAAAATTTAAAAGTCCGTTAACTGGCCCTGGTGTTTGAAACAGCCAGCGAAATCCTAAACCGGCTGCTACAAGTGAAATAATCGAAGGCAGAAAATAAGCACTCCGCAGGATGCCCCGCAAGGGAATAGAGCGGTTTAATAGGACTGCCAATGCCAAGGAAATAACTAAACTGGGAATAATGGTAGCAACAGTAAAATAAAAGGTGTTACCCAAAACTTGCCAGAAGTCGGGATCGAGTAGCAAACGCCAATAGTTTTTTAAGCCTATCCAATAAGTACCTTTTAAGGTGAAACTACCAGCAGTAAAGCTGAGGTAAAACAAATAAGCGATCGGCCAAATGATAAAAACGCTTAGTAAAATTAGTGCTGGTGTCAGAAAAGTCCAGGCGGCTGCTGTATCATTATCCAACCACGACTTAGTACTATATATTTTTTTTTGCATTTATAATTTTTCCTTTTAGCTGTTTATCATCCTCCGCCCTGATTTTACCCTTAGCTTGGTTTTTACCAGCATTTGCGTAGTTTACAGCCGTAGGCGATCGCTTGGGGTTTGCTCTTGATTTATAACTATCTCTAGTTGGATCTTTACTTAAACATCGCTATTTTTCTGCAAACTCAAACCAATCCCAGATGCAATTTTAACGCAATCATTCGTACTAATATATAGGACTAGTATTTGATTTCTGAAAATATACGTAGGATGTGTTAGCGACAGCGTAACGCATCAAACCCTTGATAATAGTGCGTTACGAACTCCGTTCTAACACACGTTACAATACCTAATTTTGTTCAAAAATTAAATATTATTCCTATAGTAGCTTAATTTCAAAGCGCAGCAGATCCGTTTGGCTAAGTGGCTGTAACTACAATTTGTCGTTACAATCAGGTAAGCGTAGCTGTATTTATGTGATGGAGTTTGAATGGGATGAAGCAAAACGTTTTACTAATCTTCGCAAGCACGGAATCGATTTTATCGATATCCCAGCAGTATTTGATGGAGACACGGTGACGGTTGAAGATGACCGCTACAGCTACGGAGAGCAGCGTTTCGTCACGTTTGGCTTGTTACAAGAGCGAGTAGTTGCTGTTGTCCATACAGAGCGTGATGATTTAAGGCGGATTATTTCTGCAAGAAAGGCAACCAAATATGAGCAACGAATCTATTTCGAGCAACTCTAAGACTGATTGGCAACGGCTTGATGCAATGAGCGATGAAGACATTGATTTATCAGATTGCCCAGAAATTACACCAGAACTATTTGCTAAGGCAACAGTTAGACGGGGTTTACCTGCGGCAAAAAATAAAGCACAGGTGACGTTACGCATTGACAGTGATGTATTAGAGTGGTTTAAATCGCAAGGACAGGGCTATCAAACGCACATCAATACCTTACTGCGAGCATATATGGAAGCTCATCGATAATCAGTAAATTGATGCTGTGGAATAGCTGAACTTCTGAGGCATCGCTTGGGTAAACTCTTGGTTCATAATTATCTCTAGTTGGAGTTTTTAGGTGATTTCTCAAAATAATTTTACCGATTAGGAGAGTGAATACCTCTTTCCCTCTACGTTGGAATGATGTTGTGTGGTAATTTTTATTCTGGAAATTACCTTAGCTTAAACCTAATCCTAATTTTATCCATTCTGTTTTTTTTTTTAAATTAGATTGTTCCGCTTCGCTACACTCAAAAAGGGTAAAGGAAAGAAGGGTAGAGGGCAAAAGAGCTAGAGTATAAAGGGCTAAAGAGTCCTCCCAACCGCGCAGACAACACGAAAACCAAGATTGCTGTGGATGAGGTCGCGCCCCACCCGAAGGTTGAGGTTACGGGACGCGGAACGGCAGTTTCTAGGAAGGTCGTGCCAGGAACCGCCCCGCAGTATCCGAATTTGATTATCATTATCTATCCATGCACTTCCATCACTGGGCGCTCCTTTATAGCTGTCATGCCAAGTATCTTGACACCACTCCCAGACATTCCCGTGCATATCGTATAATCCAAAGGCGTTGGGTAGAAAACTTTCTACTTGTGTTGTTTCTTGACGATTTTTTCCTTTTGGTGCAGAAGCATAAGTGGAATCTCCATCATAGTTAGCTAACTCAGTTGTAATCGTCTCGCCGAAGTGAAATGGTGTCGTTGTTCCTGCACGACAGGCATATTCCCACTCTGCTTCACTAGGTAGGCGATATTCGCGCCCAGCTTTTTGACTCAGCTTTTTACAAAATTCTACTGCATCATTCCAGGACACTTGCTCTATAGGACGTTTTGCTCCCTTGAATTTGGACGGAGTGCTACCCATTATTTTCTGGTACTGTTCCTGAGTCACTTCAAACTTGCCGATAAAAAAAGCAGGTACATTCACAACGTGCTGTGGTTCTTCATTTTTGGCTCGACCATTTTCACCGGGTGGTGAACCCATATTAAAAGAGCCAGCAAGAATCTCAACCATATCTAAAGTTATGCCATTGCCTAAGTCCTCCTTAAAGAACTTAGCTTGCTTGTTAGGCTCTCGTTTAATTACCTGTCCCTTTTCATCTACCGTTACCGTTTCAAACTTAAAGAGAATATATTTAGGTTCAGGTACAGAGATAGTTGTTGATTTATTAGTAGGTTGATTAGTAGGTTGATTAGCAGGTTCAGGTGTCGGTGATTGACCCTTAAAAATTTCACTACCTACTACTGCTGTCACCAAACCTACACCTCCCAAACCAGCCCACTTCAAAAACTTTTGTCGGGTTATTCGCTCTTGAGTTGGTTGAGTGGTTCGCTCTTGAATCGATTGAGTGGATTGAGTACGGCTTGGCTGCTGAATATACTGCTGTAATTTTTGGCGAGATTCTGCTTCCTCTTGCTGCTGTTGTTTTTCTGCCTCCTGCTGCTTTAGGCGTACAGTTTCTTGTTGTTGTTTTTCTAGCTCTTGTTGCTTTAGGCGTACAGCTTCTTGTTGTTTCTCTGCCTCCTGCTGCTGTCTAATTATCTCTTGCTCTTTCCGATATTCTGCTTCTGAAGATGATTGAATAATAATTGCTTCGATCGCAGCTGTTTGGGCATCATTTAGTTCTAAAATTCGCTGAAACCGTTGCAACTCTTCACGAGTAACGTCACTGAGAGGATATTCAAACTGCATCGACTCTCTAAACACCTCTTCATACTGCTGAAGCTTTTGCTGATGTTCTTCGATCGCAGCAACAATTGGATTTTCAATTGCAGTCACATCCTCAGCAGCCAGATTCAAGGCTTGATGACGTTGTGTTAGTTGAGAGCGGTTGAAAGCACTGAGCGGATATTCTTGCTCAACAACTTCTGTAAACTCCTGCTCATATTGCCGCAGGTTTGCTTGATGCGTTTCAATCTCCGCATTAATCCGCTTCTCGATCGCTCCCACATCCCCTTCACTCAACCCCAACGTCTGCCAGGTTTGCTGCAACTGCTTCCGCGTCACCTCATCTGGATAATGCTTACGCTGCGTCGCCTTCACAAAGGCCTGCTCATACTGCTGGAGTTTTTGATGATAGCTTTCAATCTGCGTGGTGATTTGCGCTTCAATTGGTGCAATATCTACATCCGTCAGTCCCAAGCGCTGCTGCTGTTGACGTAAATCATTCCGGGTTGCCTCACTAAGAGGATATTCCTGCTGCGTGGCAGTAAAAAACAGCCGTTGGTAGTTCTGGAGTTTCTGGTGATATGCCTCTACCTCAGCCGTAATCTGAGATTCGATCGCCGCAATATCTCTATCCGCAAGTTCTAATTGCTGCTGGGTTTGCCGTAAGCGATCGCGGCTTGCCGTACTCAGGGGAAACTCCTGCCGCAGTGCCGTTGTAAACGCCTGCTCATAAATTTGTAGGTTTTGCCGATGTGTTTTAAACCGTGCAGTCACTAGTGCCTCAATCGGCATCGTGTCCTCATTCCGCAGCCCCAAAATTTGCTGGAGATTTTGCAAATCGTGGCGATCGCTATCTGTAATTGTCTCGTCTCGCTCCAGTACTTCAGTGAACACTTGCTGATACTGCTGAAGCTTTTCGCGGAAATCGTTGCGATACGGTTCTAATACCTCATCTTCGATCGCCTTCGCTTCAGTTGTCTCCAATTCCAAGCGAGTCCTCAGTACATCTAATGTGCGACGACCAACAAAAGAAATGTCGCCTCGATGAATAAATCGCGCCACCTCTTTACGGTATCGCTGTCTAGGATCGCCCGGAGCTACCTTTGTCAGTCGAATTTTAAAGCCTTCTCGAATTGCATAGATTTCTGGCTTCATCGCCGGTTGAACTTCTCGCACCTTTTGACTTGCGTATTCATGAAGTTCATCGATGGAGATAAATTCATCGCGATCGCGATCGGCTTCTCCTGACTTAATACCTTCAACCAAAAAACGAGTGTAAATTGATAAATCTTGCCCCTTTTCTTCAAACGAATATTGAGTTGAAGTAGAAGAAGTCAACACGGCTCGTCCTTCACCACCTAACTGCTCCTGGATGTCAATTGTGCCGACATCTTTGGCAGACATTCCCTCAGCAAACGCGCCACTAAAGCAGCTATCCAGGATTACCACCTGCCGACGGGAACGGCTTTCGCTCATGCGATCGTGAATAAAATTAGCAGATACCGACGTTGAGCGAATCAATTCGCCCTGCTGCGTCTTACTGGTGTTGCGAGTCGCCAAATACAGCCTACCGCGATCGTCTTTTATGCCGTGTCCCGAAAAGTACAGCAACAGCAAATCATCTTTGTGCCGACCGGAGAACAGCGTTTCGATCGCAATTTCTACAATTTGTCGCTCAGGGTTTTTTAGCAGCTTAATATCTGATGCAGCAAATCCGCCCATCTCTGGATGCAGCAGCACTTCATACACTGCATCCACATCTTTAACTGCACTGGGCAAAGGGTTTAGCCCTGGTTCATACTCACTGACCCCAATTAGTAACGCGACCTTCGCCATTTAACTCACCTATGCTGCGATCGAATCCTGTGCGGCTTTAATCTCTGAGTTTTAGAATATCACCTATATCAATTGGGCTAGTTATGAGCTAAATGTTTACAGCAAAATTTAATCAAAGCATAAAATTTTAGCTATTTATGTAATAAAAATCTAGGTTGCTAGAGTATCATTATCCAACCACGACTTAGTAGTACATATTTTTTTGCATCTATAACTTTCCCTCTTAGCTGTTTATGACTCTCCGCCCTGATTCTACCCTTAGCTTAGTTTCTCCCAGCATTAGCAATATTTGCGAACAAGTCGCCCCTTTAAAACTGGGAATTATGGCTTCTGGGAATGGCACCAATTTTGATATAGTTGCCCAAGCTATCCAAGATGGACAGCTAAATGCTCAAATTCAAGTTCTAATTTACAATAACCCCTCGGCAAAAGCAGCCGTCAGAGCAGCGAATAGAGGTGTAGAAGCTGTTTTATTGAATCACCGCAACTATAAAAGTAGAGAAGAGTTAGATGAGAAAATTGTGCAGACATTGCGTCACTATAATGTAGAGTGGGTGATTTTGGCGGGTTGGATGCGATTATTAACATCAGTTTTTATTGATGCCTTTCCTGACAAAATTATTAATATTCATCCTAGTTTGTTACCTAGTTTTAAGGGAATCCATGCTGTAGAACAAGCTTTGGCTTCTGGGGTAAAAATCACTGGTTGTACGGCACACATAGCTTGTTTAGAAATGGATAGTGGCCCAATATTGATGCAAGCCGCAGTCCCAGTATTGCCGGATGATACAGCAGAAACACTCCACGCCAGGATTCAAATTCAGGAACATCGAATTTTACCATTAGCGATCGCTCTGGCAGCTTCTTCATCAAAAGCTACACTCAGTCTAACTTAATTGCCGCAATTGCCACATTTTCCAAAAATAACTAGAAGTCCAATTGGTAATAATGTGCGCGACAATCGGCACTAATAAGTTTCCCGTGAGCAAGGCACTATATGCAAATATCATCCCGACAATGGTTGCCCAAATCACATAAGTCCATTGTTGGGAACCACTAAAATGCAAAACGCCAAAACAAACACTAGATACAATTACAGCTAGACTATCGAAGCCTAAAGCTGGCAGCATTACACCCCGAAATAACAATTCTTCACTTAAACCTGGTAGCAAGCCCAGCCAAATTAAATCTGGTAAAGCTAAGGGTTTTAGTACCACTTCTAGATAATAATCTGCACTTTTACGGTAGGGAGTCCAAACACGATAAGCTAGACCACTTAACGCGGTGATCGCAAACCCCAATCCTACACCCAACAGCAAATCCTTTTCATCCCACTTCCAAGAAAATAGAGAAAAGTTACCAAGGTGCAACGACACTTTGGCGACTATCAACAAAATGATTGCAGTCACTCCCATCGCTCCAAGTACTTGGATGCGCGTCATGTTTGGAATTTCTGGCTCTTGCTTGTGTTTTTCAATCACGGGTTTTTTAAGAGTTGGGCATTGGGCATTGGGCATTGGGCATTGGGCATTGGGCATTGGGCATTGTGGGAAAATAACTAATGACTAATGACTAATGACTCCAAAGGTGATAATTTGGGACGGAGAGCAGAGGGGTTGATGCCTGCTTTGTGAGCTACTAATACACCTACAGCTTCTAAATATGAGTTTACCTGTATAACTTTGATTCCCAACGGTTGGGGGGGAACTTTGATCAGAGTTTTATTTTCTTCTACTGTAATTATTTGGCATCGTTTTTGACTTAAACTCATTAAGGCACTGCTACCACAAGCAGTTGCAGGTGCGATCGCAGCATCCACTTCATCAGCCCAAATATCTTCTTGCTGCGATCCGATTGCTTCTTTATCTATTATAAATTGTGGGGCACGACTTAATCCTACAAGGACACAGGGTAAAAAGGTATAGCCCAATTCTTCGGCGGCGGAACGGGGAGATAAATCAGGTTGTGGAGGTTCGCTCAAAAGGGCGGGAGAATGAGCGCAAGGAATTTGAAAGGTTCGCACTAGCAAATGGCTAATTACGGCTTCTGCACCCGCTAAGGAATCAACGCCTTCACCGTGGCGATATTTCTGTACTGCTTCTGAGTCCATATCATCAGGGAAACGGGCAACAACTGCGATCGCTTCAGCCCCCGCTTTCTTAATTAATATCTCAGCCGCCCGTAACAAACTATCTGGGTTGCCAATTGTTCCCCAACTAGCTCCCGATGCTGTAGTCCGTAATTCTATATTTAATGATGCATCAGTAATTACATAATCTGTTAAGGTCAATCCCAGGGTTGCTCTGACTGCATCTGCTGCTTGTATATGTCGTAGCCGTAATTCTGGCTCAATGCCTTGGTCTAAAAGCAAACCTACCTTATTGTTGCGGACTGGACGTAAACCCCAGCATCCAGAGGCAAATTTGTCAAGTCCGTAACCTTCAACATAGAAAGCGTTAGGGAGATTCCAGTACAAACTTGCGCCATTGAGGACATTGGGGTGAGTAATCAGGCGATCGCAAACCTGTGCTATCACTCTAGCAACAGGCAAAGCATCTCCTGCATAACCCCCAATGGCAGCGCCAACACCAGTTGGTACAATTAAGATAGCAGTGTATGGACGCATATTAAGGGCATTGGGCATGGGGCATTGGGCATGGGGCATGGGGCATTGGGCATTGGTTATTAACTCATCTCCCTCATCTCCCTCATCTCCCCACTTCCCACTCCTAACTCTTAACTGTAACAACGGCTTCAACTGTTGCTTTTTGTTCCTCAACATCCACAGAGGTAACAGCCCAACGCAGAGGTTCACCTTGTTTCTTCAACTCTGTTTCAATTGCTTCTAGTAATTCTGCGGGAGTTTCTTGTAAATCAATTTCTGCGGTAATAAAATGAGTTGTCATCTTAGTAAATCCTGTTGATTTGTAGTTTCTAGAATAGCTGATATCAGATGCAATAAAATACTTCTGTTATTTATCAGATTTAGTAATCTTCAGTGAACAGTTATTCAGTTATGAATAATCATCCGATATACTGATAACTGTTCACAGATTATTTGCTTTTGCCAAATTGTAACTGATAAACAATGTCTTCCTTTTCTGTCTCAAGTTTCAAATCAGAAAGGGGTTTGGCAACACAAAGCAATACGTAACCCTGCTTTTGTAAATCTGGACTAACGCCCATGCCATCAGCTTGATCCACAGTTCCCTCAGATATTTGACCGGCGCAAGTTGTACAAACACCTGCATTGCAAGAACTTGGCAGTTCCAAACCAGCAGCATCGGCAACTGATAAGATCGTTTCATCTTCGGGAACTTGCAAAGTATGAATTTTGCCTTGGTGATTAATTTCTACGGTGTAAGTTTTAGACATATACAAAGGAAGTGTGACGCAACAGACAAAGTTATTATTTTATCTGAATTAGTGAAAAGTATCCAGATTTTACCATATACATTCAGGTTGAATCGTGGAACTGTAGCAAATAATTAGTATATTAGTAACATTAATTACTATAATAAACATAAATAAATTAGTTAAATTTAATACAAACAAATATGCGCGATCGCGTTTCCTTAGAGAGTGTATCTGTAAGTCTGCTTTTTGGTATTAGCGAGAAAACGTCATCAGGATCATCTAGAATAAATCAATTTTCATAGAAGATCGGGGTCAATATTTAATTCTCGTAATTTAGCCGCTAGGCGTTCCGCGCGTTGCTTTTCCTGTTCAGCACGCTGTTTTTCCTCGTCCGCACGCTGTTTTTCCTCGTCCGCACGCTGTTTTTCCTCGTCCGCACGCTGTTTTTCCTGCTCTGCTAATTCTTGCGGTGTTGGCACTAACTGCCCTTGTGCTGTAAAATAGCGTAATTGATTATTCTGCACACCCAAATATAAATCTAACTGCTGACTCCATAACCAACCTTGGGGGTTCGGTTCTATTGATTGGTAATGAGCGTCTACTAAATGAAACCCCACAAATTCTAAATTATTAGGGTCAAACCAAAAATACTCTGGTGTGCGAAAGATATCTTGGTAGATTTGTTTTTTTAAGCCTTTGTCTGTGGCTTTTGTAGAAGGTGAAAGTAACTCGACAATAATATTCGGATATTTACCATCTTCTTGCCAAATCACCCAACTTTTACGGGGTTTCTTTTCGCATCCTAGCACCACAAAAAAGTCTGGGCCGCGAAATTCTTCTGATTTAAGTTGACGTTGGCTATAATAAATTGTCAAATTCCCCGCAGCATAAAAGTCATTGCGGTTTTCCCACCACAATTCTAGGCATTGTAATAACAGAATAATTTGGCGTAGATGTAAATCGCTTTCCAATGGTGGTTCGTCACTGTAGATATCTCCTGGCGGAAATATTATATCTTCTTTTGGTTCTAATTCTTGGGCAACTGACATGATTTTCTTAGGGCTAAGGGTGAGATGTTCAGATGAACGGCTGCGGATGGATGCACAGATGTAATTACTATCATAGGGGTTGCTGATTTATATTTATGTGCGATCGCCCTGTATTAAGACTTTGCTTTTACTGCTAACTGTAAACCTCAAGCATCCAACAAAGAATTCGGACTATAAAATTCAATTTCGCGTTTCTCTGATAGCATCTGGTCAAGTTTATTGTAGAGTTCCTTGACTTGTGCAGAAAGCTGATCAACTCCACCATACGCTTCTATGACATTTTTCAACGCCTTACTCAACATTTTCGGATCGCCTTCTTCTAAAACAACTTCGATATAAGCTGCTGCTTCTAGTGGATTTTTTAAATCTTGAATCAGTTTTTCATGATAACTTGTACTTTTAGGCATCATCTCTACTCCTGTAGTCTTCCCAATATTCCTTTGCTTTGGCAATATCTTTATCTTGAGTGCTTTTATCACCACCACAGAAAAGAATAACAACTGTTGAGCCTTGCTGTCCAAAGTATATGGGATAGCCAGAACTGTAGTCTATTCTCAGTTCAAAAATTCCATTACCAACTGATTTAAAATCACCTAAATTACCTGCTTATACTCGGTCAAGTCTTGCTCTAATTTTAGCTTTTGCTCTTATATCGCGCAAAGAGTCAAACCACTCAGAGAAAGAATTTATACCATTAACGCTTAAGTAACTCCTGATCTCCTTTGGTGAAACTTCCATCGTGAAATTTTTTTCAACTCTGCGATCGCTGTAAATCAACAATATACACTATATAGCGATGGTTGCACTCACCAACAAACTTTAGTCATCAATGTTATGAGGTTGACTGTTAAGGTTACAGCATAAAGCCTTAGAGCTAGAACGTAAAGCCTTAAGATGATAACATTAAGACTTCAGGTTATAACATTAAGCCTTGAGGTTACAACATAAAGCCTTAATGTTGTAACTTTAAGCCTTAAGGTTACAACATTAAGGCTTAAGGTTAAAGCAATCGCTGTTGACCAAAGATAATATTATTTTGCCAAAAATCAACCTTTGATGATTAAATTCCGAGAAATCACGGACATAAATAAAAACTTTTACTAAAAAAAATGCGCTTTTTGCTGAACCATAAACCAGGCTAACTGAGACACAATAGCTCTGTAAAGCTTTTAAAAGTGTAAATTGATGCCTCGAACAAAACGTAGTTCCCGGATTTTAGAAAAAGCTGAGTTCAGAGTTGCCGGGTTGAAAGCTATCGATCCAAATATCAATTTTAATGATACTTACAACTTGCAAAACCTGAGTCAATTAATAGAAAATTTTCACAATACCCTTGATAATTATAACGCTGCTATAGCGATGATTGACTCTTCTAGAAAAAAGCTGGATGAGATGGAAAAAAACTTAAGTCAGGTTTCAGACAAAATGCTGATGGGGGTTGGTTTTAAGTACGGCAAAAACAGTAATGAATATGAACTTGCCGGTGGCGTTCGAGACAGCGAACGTATCCGTAAAAGCAGATTGACACGCTTAAAATCTAATACAGATAAAACATCAAATGAAAATGCAATAACCGCCTAGTACCGCTACACGGAAGTCAAAAGTCAAAAAGCTTATATAATCTGCTTTTAACTTTTTTAGAATGGTATTTGTGAAAATTCAAGGTGTCCAGAACCCCGACTTCTCAAAGAAGTCGGGGTTCTATTTCATCACGAATGATTTAGGACTGCTATATAATAAGACTTTGCATTAACGCAGAACTTCCGAAATCTTAAAATTGAATGACCAGGTTTATACATGATAAATTCGCCAAAGACTATCTAGAAGAATTACTGAAAGATTACGGAGAAGTCAAGGCATCCGAAAAAGTATCAGGAGAGATTAAAGAAATAGATGTTTTATTCACTCCTGCCAAAGAGCAAAACTCTAATATACAAATACTGGGAATGCTTGGAAGATTTGCTGAACAGCCTGCGATTATAGAACCATACCGCAATCCAGCTTCTACCGATGAAATCTGCGACTGTATTCTAAAGTTATTAGAAATAAAGGCTCTCCTGCGACGAGAAGCTAAAGCCAACAAAACCAAACTTTAGGATTTAGAAATTCCCAAATTGTGGGTTCTTACACCAACCATATCTGAAACTAGATTGTCTAGCTTCGGAACTATGCAAAAAGCAGGTTAGTTATCAGGAGTGCATTTTCTGCCAGGTGCCTTGCGGACAGCAATTGTAGCAATACACCAACTACCCCAAACACCAGAGACATTATGGTTGAGGCTTTTAGGTAGGGGAAGCGTGCAGTCACAAGCAATTATCGAGTTGCAAGCGTTACCATTAGATCATCCATACCAAAAAGCAACTCTCGAATTAGTTTACAACTTGCGCGAAAACTTGAGAGTAAATTAAGAATTAGAAGCAGATGATAGGGAGTTAATTATGCGATTAGAACCACTTTATCAAAGAGACAGAGAACAAGCTATACAGGAAGGAAATAAACAAGGAGAACAACGTTTAGTTCTACGCTTACTAAATCGCCGTGTTGGTGACATTGATACCTCATTAATCGAGGGAATTCAAGGCTTATCGCTCGAAAAATTAGAGAATTTAGGAGAAGCATTATTAGACTTCTCTAGCGTTGCTGATTTAGAAACTTGGTTAAACCAACAATCAATCTAATTCATTATTACTATATCTGGCGACTTGAAGCACTGGCTTGGCTATACAAACAAAACCCACCAACCTGGGTTAAAAATCCTTGATTTTTTCTTAGTCCACGGAGGTAGACTAAGTTTAGTGTAGTAGCAAATTCAATTCGCCTAATACTTTTAAAACTATACCTTCAGTATAAAAAAACCTTGCTAATAACCGATTACCAGTAAGGCTTTCACTAATAAAAGTAAGCTAAACTTTTATAGCCGAGTATTGCCTAAAAATATTTCATAATTGAAGGGAGAAAATCCCAATGGAGAAGATAAAAATGCTAGAACAATATCGTAAACACGTTGCCCAAAGAGCAGCACTCGGTATTCCTCCTTTACCATTGGATGCAAAGCAAACTTCAGAATTATGTGAATTACTGAAAAATCCGCCCAAGGGTCAAGAGGATATATTATTGCATTTATTGAGCGATCGCGTTTCTCCTGGTGTCGATCCAGCAGCTTATGTCAAAGCTGGATTTCTCACTGCGATCGCTAAGGAGGAAATCACCAGTCCCTTGATTGCGCCCATCGAAGCGGTGCAATTGCTAGGGACAATGATAGGTGGTTACAACGTGCAATCTTTAATTGATTTACTGCAATTGCCTACCGTATCTCTCTCCGACTCATCCGAAACACCTCTGGTAATGGGTGGACAAGGAAAGGAACCCATCGCTGCCTATGCCGCCAATGCCTTAAGCAAAATCCTTTTGGTGTATGATGCCTTCCACGATGTTTTAGAGTTATCTAAAACCAATCCTTTCGCCAAACGGGTGATTGACTCTTGGGCGGAAGCTGAATGGTTTACCCTTCGCCCCACAGTCCCAGAAGCGATTACTGTCACTGTTTTTAAAGTTCCTGGCGAAACCAACACCGACGACTTATCCCCTGCCCAAAGTGCCACAACTCGCCCAGATATTCCCTTACACGCCTTAGTAATGTTAGAGTCACGGCAACCGGGAAGTTTGGCAACCATTGCCGAGTTGAAGGAAAAAGGACATCCTGTAGCTTACGTCGGGGATGTAGTTGGTACTGGTTCCTCGCGGAAATCTGCCATTAACTCCGTATTGTGGCATACAGGAAATAATATACCTTTTGTGCCAAACAAACGCGCTGGGGGTTATGTTTTAGGTGGTGCGATCGCACCAATTTTCTTTAACACAGCAGAAGATGCCGGTGCTTTGCCTATTCAGTGCGATGTCACCAAACTAGAAACCGGCATGGTAATTACCATCCATCCCTACAAAGGCGAAATCACCAACGAAGCAGGGGAAGTCATTTCCACCTTTGCCCTTAAACCCGACACCATCCTCGATGAAGTCCGCGCAGGTGGACGTATCCCCCTACTTATCGGACGTACCCTCACCGATAAAACCCGTCTTGCACTCGGTTTAGAACCCAGCACCGTTTTCACCCGTCCCCAGCAAGCCTTGGATACAGGTAAAGGCTACACCTTGGCACAGAAAATGGTCGGTAAAGCTTGCGGATTACCTGGTGTGCGCCCTGGCACATCTTGCGAACCCATCATTACTACCGTAGGTTCCCAGGATACCACAGGCCCCATGACCCGCGATGAATTAACAGAACTCGCCTGTCTTGGTTTCAGTGCAGACTTAGTTATCCAAAGTTTTTGCCATACAGCCGCTTATCCCAAACCAGTAGACATCAAAACCCATCACGAACTCCCCGATTTCTTTGCCTCTCGTGGCGGTGTTGCTCTGCGTCCCGGTGATGGTATAATCCACTCTTGGTTAAACCGCATGCTACTACCCGACACCGTGGGAACTGGCGGCGACTCTCACACCCGCTTCCCCTTGGGTATTTCCTTCCCCGCCGGTTCGGGATTAGTGGCCTTTGCAGCCGCTTTGGGTGTCATACCTTTAGATATGCCAGAGTCAGTATTAGTAAGATTTAAAGGAGAATTGCAACCAGGTGTAACTCTGCGGGATGTTGTAAATGCCATTCCCTACGTTGCAATTCAAAAAGGTTTGCTGACAGCAGAGAAGCAGAATAAGAAAAATGTTTTCTCCGGGCGAATTCTGGAAATAGAAGGTTTGCCAGATTTAAAAGTTGAACAAGCCTTTGAACTCACTGATGCTAGTGCAGAACGTTCTTGTGCCGGATGTACAATTAAGCTCAGTGTAGAGACAATTTCGGAATATCTGCGTTCTAACGTCGCCTTACTGAAAAATATGATAGCGCGGGGCTATCACGATCCGCGTACCATGTTGCGGCGTGTGGCAAAAATGGAAGAATGGTTAGCAAATCCCGTGTTATTAGAAGGCGATGCTGATGCCGAGTATGCCGAAATAATTGAAATTGATTTGAACGAAATCAAAGAACCAATTGTTGCTGCTCCCAATGACCCCGATAATGTTAAGTTATTATCGGAGGTTGCTAACGATCCAGTGCAAGAAGTATTTGTCGGTTCTTGTATGACGAATATCGGTCATTATCGGGCAACAGCGAAAGTTTTGGAAGGTGCAGGTGAAGTGAAAACTCGCTTGTGGATTGCACCACCAACGCGCATGGATGAACACCAATTAAAAGAAGAAGGTGTATACAGCGTTTTTGGGGCTGCGGGTGCGCGTACAGAAATGCCAGGATGCAGTTTGTGTATGGGTAATCAGGCGCGAGTTGCTGATGGCACAACAGTGTTTTCTACCTCTACCCGCAACTTCAATAATCGCATGGGTAAAGATGCGCGAGTATATCTTGGTTCAGCAGAATTAGCCGCAGTTTGTGCGCTGCTGGGACGGCTGCCGACAGTGCAGGAATATTTGGATATTGTGGCGAGTAGAATTGAGCCTTTTGCAGATGATTTGTATCGGTATTTGAACTTTGATCAAATTGTCGATTTTGAGGATGAAGGGCGCGTGATTGCGTTGGAAGATATGCCGAGGCTTGAGGATATTTTGGGTATGCCAGCTAGTAGTTTGCGTTAATCAGTAAAGTAGGGTGGGCAATGCCCACCCTAAAAAAATAATCATTTTTGAAAAAGCTGATTGATAGCTAGTAACTCAGGGCCTTGTACAGATTTAGTAGACGAGTGTTGTCTTGTAAAAGCTGTGTTACCAACGAATGATACTGCTCTTTGGGGAGGAACCGTAATTCTAATCACTGACAACCCTTTATATAATATTGTGTCAAACTTTGCTAGTACCTGTGCTTTCAGTGGTTCAGTAAGAGCAGAGTTTTGAATAGCATTGCTTAATATTCTTACATACTGCTCTGTATCTTTAGCTTTGTTGTATAAATTTACTTCTCTGTCAATTCCGACGACATATCTGCCATTAATTTCAAGAGGTTGTATTTTGTCTAATTTTTCGATTTTATCTGCATCTTCTTTCGAGTCAGTTACCCCAATATGAATATATCCATCTGTGGCTGAACATAAATTTGCAATTCCACAAATTGTCTCAATAATTTTGTCTAGTAAATCTTTATTGAACTCTCTGCTAGGGGACAAATCAAGAAAGCCTTGCTTAAATTCATACCTGGTTGTTTCTATACGAGAACGACGTAAAGAGTTTTCAAAATCTAGTGCTAACTCAACTCCGTGTCCAAGTACTGGTGGTTCTCTTTTAGCAAAAAAATCTTGAATCAGTCCCTTTGTTTGGTTAATATTATTTTTTCTGTCTTCTGTTTTTGTGTAGCGATGACTTAAATCTAGCCTTTGTTGAAGATTTTTTAAAGCATTAATGACAGATGAAGGCTCTGTTGGAGAAAACCCTTGATGAATTATTAAATCAAAAAAAGCCATAAAAATAGTATAAAAGGCAGTTGGTATAGGATTAGTACTCTTAGGGTTAACTATTTTCAGCAAACATTTTGATTCTGAACTATAAGATTCTATAGTTTCCCTAAGTATAGAAAATGTTTTTATTATTTCTTCTTCAAGTCTTTTAGGCAGATAAGCTATCAAAGCATTTTCAAGTTTTTGAGCATAGGAACTATTTGGATCATAAAGATCATCAAAACGTTCAGTACTGCGTGATAGTGGCTCATTTAACAAAATAGATGCAACAATATCAGCAATCATCTGCTCATCTTCACTTTCTCGTAACTGTATTACAGTTAAAGCACCTTGTTTACACCATATTGTGTCATCAGCTTGAATTTTATAGCCTTGATTAGATTGTTTTGAATCAATACTAATTTCTGGCATTTCAGGAAGACGTAATATTTTATCAGAATCGTCTCCGCGTAGCTTCATTGCAATTGTTCTTACCACTTCTGCAAACAAAGTAGTTACCCCTGCTTGCCTTCTTTCTTGACGACTTAAATGTTTACCACTGGAATTAATTCGACCAAAAATTTCTGTAATATCTTCCTCTTCCATTGCAGTATAAACTGTTACTGCTAATAGATAATCCACAATATCAGCACATTTGTTTTTGGCAAGAATTTTAGCACTCTTGTCTTGTATTTTTGAAAAAGTACCATCTTCTGCTAATTGCCTAGCATAGGAAAACTCATTAATATCAAAATATTCATTTTCAAAGGTAAATGTATTTTCAATAAAACTAAAAATTGCATTTAGTCTTTGCATTCCATCTATAATTTCATACTTGCCACTGCCGTGTATTTGGGGTCGTTCTGCTAGCAAAATAAGAGGTATTGGATATTTCAGTAAAATGCTTCCAATTAATTTTTCTTTTTCTGATACTGTCCAAACAAGCTTTCGTTGATACTTACGATTTACTAACAAATTACCTGAGCGATAGAGCCGGTAGGCCTCATTAACGGTCATTGGGCGAGGTGCTGTACTCATAAATTATTATTTTAAGTAACTTTAATAACAAATTATACTCTAGTAATTTAAAAATATAGGTTATATTTACGACATATCGCACCCTCGCACCGTCGCACACAGACCTAACCCCCCAACCCCCTTCCCTACGAGGGAAGGTGGAGAAATCCGGCTCCCCGCTTCGGAGAGGGGCTGGGGGAGAAGTCAATCTATGCGATCGCTATAGACTGTTAAATATAAGTCTCCTATTTCTACGGAAGAACTTCACGATTTTTTTATATTAGAATAAAAAAAATAGGAGTTATTAAAATGCTTGAACTTCACAAAAGCTATGTTATCGATGACAATCAACGACCTATTGCCGTACAAATTCCTATCGCTGAATTTGAAAAGATTGAAGAAATTCTTGAGGATTATGGTTTAGCAAAACTCATAGAGGAAGTAGAAGAAGAAAAACCATTATCAAAAGATGAAGCACTACAATATTATCAATCACTAAAAGAAGAAAATGTGGCAAGTTGAATATACCAAAAGATTCTTGAAAGAACTTGCTGCTTTACCAGTTGAGATTCAAAGCCGCATAGAACCTATCGTGTTTCAAGAAATTGAATCAGAGAATCCGTTTGAATTAGGATATCTTGAAAAGCTGAAAGGGTATAGCGATAAATATAAAATTCGAGTTGGTGATTATCGTATTGGCATTACTCTTGATCAAGCAACAAAAACATTAATCTGCCAACGAGTCGCTCACCGCAAAGACATCTACAGAATTTTTCCTTGAAGCACATACTGTAATATAATTATATTCTGTGACAGCGATCGCCTAACGTGAAAATCAGCGATCGCTACCTTGTTGACGGAAATATTATGCTTCTGGTGACAAAGTGGTTTTGATTTTGAACCTTGAGTTTACCGCAAATCCAAGGTAATGCTTGAATACAGGCGCGGCAAATCTATGATGAAAAAGGTTTAACCCAACGGAGTTTAATAGCAAGATCAAGAGCGATCGCTGCAAACGCAAACCATAATAAACTTTCTGCCGCTAATACCAAAAAAGGCCAAATTATGCTGTGAAAATTCCACCCAAGCTCTATCTGAGTTAATCCTCGCACCAAGCCAAAGGCTAGAACACCACCGGCTTTAAGTTGGGGATTTTTATCTGAGCGGATAATATAGCGGTAAGTGACACCAAATAGTAAGCCAATAAAAGTTGCAACAACACCACTCACCCACAAGCGCCAGTTAATATCACTGTGCAGACTTGCGAGGATCTGAAAATACTTTGCTAGTACAAGAGTATTCAAGAGACTGACAAGCAGAAAAGCAAAACACACAGATAAACCTCCAACTATTCCAGCCTTGAGGGATTCTATACGTTCTGCCATTAATTGAGGATCTAAAGTTGGATTCACTCTTTATAGAAATTAGATATTAGGGAAATTTCTCCTGATATCTAGTATCATAAATGCTAAAGCAGCTTTGTAATTAATTCAATGTTGCTATTGGATGGGAATTTTGATGATAAACTCAGTTCCTAGACCTGGTTGAGAATTTACATCTAATACACCTTTGTGTTTTTCTACAACTATTTCATAAGCAATCGACAAGCCAAGTCCAGTGCCTTTACCAACTATTTTTGTAGTAAATAACGGCTCAAATAAGCGTTTTTTCAACCGTTCAGGAATACCAATTCCATTGTCAGCAATCCGAATTACAACCAATTTTTCCGAATCTATTTCTGTTGCAATTTTAATCTGAGGATTTAGATTACTCATTTTGCCTTCCATTAGGGCTTCATCAAGGGCATCAATTGCATTTGCCAGAATGTTCATAAATACTTGATTCATCTGGCCGAGATAGCAATTTACCTCTGGTAATACTCCATAATTTTTAATAACTTCAATACCGGGACGATCGCCATTAGCCTTAAGACGGTGTTGCAAAATCATTAGTGTACTATCTAATCCTTGGTGCAAATCGGCAGGTATTTTGGCATCACTATCCGAGCGAGAGAAATTGCGGAGTGAATTAGAAAGATTTTGAATTCGTTCGCTTCCTAGCTGGAGTGAGTTCAAAATTTTTACCATATCTTCGAGAACGAAGTTTAAATCCAACTTCTCAATAGCAGTGGTAATTTTGGCTGTTGGGTTTGGATACTCTTGTTCATACAGTAAAAGCAACTCGGTTACTCCTGCAATGTATTCTTTCAATGGTGGAATATTGCTAGAAATAAAATTGATGGGATTGTTGATTTCATGGCCAATACCAGCAATTAATTCTCCCAGCGTTGATAGTTTTTCTTGCTGTACCAGTTGGACTTGTGCTTGTTGCAAAGCTTTGGTGCGATCGCTAACTTGTTGTTCTAAAGATTCAGTCAATTTTTTGAGTTGCAAATGAACGCGCACTCTAGCAATGACTTCCTCTTGGGCAAAGGGTTTCGGGATATAGTCTACTGCACCAAGGGAAAATCCCTTGGTTTTGCTTTCCGTATCCGCTAAGGCAGTGGTGAAAATAATCGGAATGTTTTGGGTGACAGGATTGGCTTTGAGGCGACGACAAGTTTCAAAGCCGTCAATACCTGGCATTTGGACATCCAGCAAAATCAACTCTGGTTGATTGCGTTCAGCCTGAGCGATCGCAGTTTCTCCATCGACTGCAACACGGAAACGAAAACCCTCGCTATTAAGCGCCGCACACAAGACAGATAAATTTGTCGGATTATCATCCACAATTAAAATAAATTCGTTATTTTTGGGTTTGATCATGATGAATTGGAAATTGAAATTTAACTTAAATTAATTGATGGATTCTTCAATAAACGTTTCCAAACGTTTGAGTTGGAAATTACTAGCAAGTTGGATGACTTGGTGGGAAAAAATGTTTAGTTTATCATTAGATGCAGAAAGTTTTTCAGCCAGTTCTAAAATATTCTGAATATCGCCATCTTGTGCTAGTTCGAGTAACTCTTGCAAAACCTCTTTGCCAGGATAAATCAGCTGATTTTGTTGATTAAAACCATCTGGAGAGGTTTTTTTCATAGCGTCTACATTAGCATCAAAAATCCACTCCAGTTGCAAAAACTGTCGTAGCATTTCTAGCAGATTTTCAGCTTCTACAGGCTTTGGTAAAAATGCATCTGCACCGACATCAATACTTTTGTGTTGATCGACTGCAAATACACTTGCTGACGAAGCGATGATTGGAATTTCTTTAAATGCCCCAGACTGACGCAAACGATGAATGAATTCAAATCCATCCAATATAGGCATCACCAAATCAGTGATAATCATGTCTGGTTCGTGGGCTAGAGACTGTGCCCATGCTTCTTGACCATTATTAGCTTCTACAACAGTAAATCCAACCGGCTCTAGTAAATTTACAATTACCGATCGGTTTTCCCATTTATCATCCGCAATCAAAATGGTGCGCCTTTTTCCTTGATAAGCAATAATAGTTCCCTGCTCAACTACTCTAGAAACTTTTGCCCAGTCTTTAGATTCTGACAATTTTGCTTCAAACCAGAAAGTGCTACCTTTGCCAAATTCACTTTGTACCTGAATTTGACCGCCCATCAACAAAACAATTTTTTGGCTGATTGCTAATCCTAAACCTGTACCTTCAGATTGTCGTTTCTGACTCCCTACTTGCTCAAAGGGTTGGAAGATTTTCTCAGCTTGTTCGGGGCTTATACCTGTGCCAGTATCTATTACCTCAAAGCGAATCTTGTAGTTAGTTTTTCCATTAGTATTTGATTCTTGCTCAACTACCTGAGCTTTGAAGGTGACACTGCCTTGATTAGTAAATTTCATGGCATTACTAAGCAAGTTAATTAATACTTGCCGCAAGCGTTTTTCATCAGCATGAATACCACTTGGTAAATTAGGATCGAGTTCGACGTTAAATTCGATGACTTTTTGTTCTGCTCGGATGCGGCAAATTTCAGTCACGCTATCTATAAAGGCAGGTAAGTAGAAATCAACAGGATACAATTCCAACTTTCGGGCTTCTATCTTGGAGAGATCCAGAACATCATTAATTAAGGTTAAAAGATGAGAACCACATTGATAAATAACACCGAGTCCTTTGCGTCCTTTTTCGCTCAAAGATTCTGTGCGTTGGATAATTTGTGTATAGCCCAGGATGCCGTTAAGAGGTGTGCGTAGTTCATGACTCATATTAGCGAGAAATTCACTCTTGGCCTGGTTGGAATTTTGAGCTACTTCCTCCGCAAGGCGTAGTTCTTTCTCAATACGCTTGCGCTCAACAATTTCAGTTGAAAGGACTTGATTAATAGCTTCTAACTGCGCTGGACTGGGTAGTGTCAAAGCTTGAGGCATGAGGTAAAGTAACGCAAATGCCGTGTATATGGAAATAATGGCAGTTATAGCTTTTAAACCACCTGCAATCCAGTAGTCTGGATGCCAAAGCGTCCAAATATCTATTAAGTGTCCAGTACCGCAGGCAATAATAAAAGCACCAAATAACAAAAAGACTCCATTGAAAGGAACGTCTTTGCGCTTGGAAATAAAGTAAATCAGTAGGAAGGGAATAGAATAATAGGCCAGAGCGATCGTGGCATCAGAAATAATATGGAGCCAAACTAATCCAGTTTGCCAGAGATAACAATGTCCGTGGGGAATAAAACCGTTGGATTGGAAAGGATCGTTGAAAAATGTCGGCATGATACTAGGGGTTGTTGGATTTGAAATATATACCCGTAACCCTAGTATTCCCAAACCATCAAGAGGGAAAGCGCGATCGCTGTTATTTTACATTTAGTCTTTATTAATTAGGACTTACGCAAAAGGACACGCTGTAGGGGCAATTTATGAATTGCCCCTACCATAGAATTAGGGTTTTAGATATTGTTTGCGTAAGTCCTATTAATGCTTGAAGTACCAGCTTACCAAGAGAAGATGGTGACTCCTTTGGGATCGCATACCAAAGTTACAATGTAATTTATAAAAAAAATCTCAGCTTGCCCAATCCCTGTATGATAAATACTAGAAACCTTTTGTAATTATTTGAAAAGCGGGACTATGGAGATTTTGACACTAGGTTGGGTAGCGCTGTTAGTTGTGTTCACTTGGTCAATTGCAATGGTAGTTTGGGGACGTAACGGACTGTAGAGGTATTGTGGAAAGTCCATTTTTGAGTATTTTAACAATAGTTGCCATAGTGCTGCTCGTAGTAGTCACCGGTGGTATTGGTTATTTGACTGTGGCAGATTGGCGCGATCGCCGTCGCCGAGATGAAGACAAACGCACCAGCCGCAGCGCCACTCCCAAGCGGCGATAATTTTCTGGTGGTTGAAAAATCTTCTTGTAGGGACATGATAATATCGCGTCCCTACATTGTTTTTTAGCATTATAAGAAAATAATTGTTACCTTTGCGATCGCAACGGGAATCATGAGATAGAAGAATTTCAATATTTAAAATCCCACTGGGAATGGAAAACTCCTTTACTAATCAACCCATAGAACCAAATTCAGAACAACAAGAATCTCCTTCACGTCAGAATGAGCAACAGAAAGCCTTATCTGGAGTTATTGCCCGCATCCGCGAGTCTCTAGACATAGAAACCATCTTCAAAATTACAGTCACTGAAGTCCGTCAACTTCTGAAAACCGATCGGGTTGGCGTGTTTCGCTTGTATCCTGATTTGGAATGGGAAGGGGAATTTATCTATGAAGATGTGGCAACAGAATGGAATTCGGCACTAGCAGCTAAATTGCGCGACCATTGCTTTAGTGAAGAATTTGCGGGACTATATCAGCAAGGTCGAATTAGAGCAATAGCTGATATTCATCAAGTTAACGCCAGTGATTGCTACATCCAGATTCTGGAAAGGTTTCAGGTACGTGCCAATATAACTGTCCCCTTAATAAAAGGTAAAGATTTATGGGGATTGTTGTGTATTCATCAGTGTAGTAGTCCTCGCCAATGGAAAGCATCAGAAATTGAGTTTGTGCAATTAATCGCCGAACATCTAGGAGTTGCTTTACAGCAAGCAGATTACCTAGAACAGGTAAAACTACAATCAGCACAACTAGCACAAGCAAAAGCTAGAGAAAAGGCAGCCCAATGGCAGAAAATTATCGCCATCACCATTGAGAAAATTCGTCAGTCTCTAGACTTAGAAAGTATTTTCCACACAACCACCCGAGAACTTAGGCAGCTGCTAAATGCCGATCGCGTGGCCATTTATCGCTTCAATCCCGATTGGAGTGGTGAATTCGTGTTTGAATCAGTGGCAGAGGGTTGGATTTCCCTCATTGATGAACAATTCCAACGGCCGGAATTGAGTGAAAACATCAGTGAATGTAGTGCCAAAGATTTAGCTAAACCCCCAGTAGCTGACACCTACTTACAAGATACCGAAGGGGGTAGCTTTAGTGATTGTGAAGTATACCGCATTTGCAATGATATTTACAATTCCGGCTTTAGCGACTGCTACATTAAAATTTTAGAAATTTATCAAGCAAGAGCCTATGTAATCATTGCCATTTACCACGGTCAAAAACTCTGGGGATTGCTAGCAGTCTACCAGAACAGTGGAACCCGTGATTGGCAAAAAGACGAGGTTTACTTGCTTACCCAAGTGGGAACGCAATTAGGTGTGGCTTTGCAGCAAGCAGAATTTATCCAACAAATGCAAATCCAAGCAGCAGAAATTAGTAAAGCTGCGGAAAGGCAAAGGGCGTTAGCAAACACCGTAGAAAAAATTCGTCAGTCTCTTGATATTGAAGCCATCTTTAAAACCACAACTCAAGAAGTCCGGCGGCTGTTAGAAGTGGAACGAGTCGCAATTTACCGCTTCTATCCTGACTGGAGTGGCGAATTTGTTGCTGATTCTATTGTTGATGGTTGGACACCAATGGTTAAGCCCCAGCCAGTGACAGAAGGCGTTTTTGTCCAAGGAAAGCAAGCGGGTAAGTATCCACGGAATGAAGCTTTTGTACCAATTTCTCAGGGCGAAAAGTTGTGGGGATTGCTAGTAGCTTATCAAAACTCCCAACCCCGTTATTGGCAAGATGAGGAAATCAACTTATTGGCCCAAGTTGGCGTTCAATTGGGGGTAGCATTACAGCAAGCTGAGTCATTGAAACAGGTGCAGGTACAGTCCCAAAAATTGGCTAAAGCCGCCGAACGAGAACGGAAAGCAGCCCAAAGGGAAAAGGCATTAGCCGCAACGGTGGAGAAAATTCGCCAGTCTCTTGATATTGACACTATTTTTGCTACTAGTACAGAAGAAGTCCGGCGGTTATTGGAAGTCGATAGAGTCACAATCTATCGATTCCGGGCTGATGGGAGTGGCGAATTTGTTGCTGAGTCTTTAGCCCAAGATTGGATACCAGTAAGGGACATTTTACCTGCGATGTCTACAACAGGCTACGCCTACGCAAGTAACTACTTGCAAGAACCCGAAAACGGAGATTTTGCTAATGGTAAAAGTATTGTCATTAAGGATATTTACAGCACCGATGATTCTATTCCTTATATTGTCATGCTTGAGCTAATGGAGGCTAGGGCATATATGATTGTGCCGATTTTTCAGGGTGATAAACTTTGGGGATTACTAGCAGCTTATCAAAATATCAAACCCCGTGATTGGCAAGAAGATGAGGTAGATTTGCTGATGCAGATTGGTACTCAGTTAGGGGTAGGACTACAGCAAGCGGAATTACTTGCACAAACTCAACGTCAAAAAGAAGAAATTACCCAGACTCTTAAAGAATTACAACATACTCAGAGCCAGTTAATTCAGAGTGAAAAAATGGCAGGTTTAGGGCAATTAGTTGCTGGTATAGCACATGAAATTAACAACCCCATTAGTTTTATTTATGGCAACATCACTTATGTTAATGAACATACCGAAAATTTATTTAAATTACTACGCCTCTATCAGAAACAGTATCCTAAGACAACAGAGGAAATTAAAAAGCAAGTAGCAGCACTGGATTTAGATTTCATTAGTGATGACTTACCCAAAATTCTTACTTCAATGCAGATGGGGGCAGAACGGATCTCTCAATTAATCTTGTCGTTACGTAGTTTTTCTCGACTTGACGAAACAGGAATGAAGTCCGTTGACCTTCATGAAGGCATCGATAGTACCTTATTGATTTTACAACATCGACTGCAACCACAGACTAATTCTTTGGCTATTGAGATAGTTAGACAATATGGTGAATTGCCTTTAGTAGTATGCTATGCAGCCCAGATGAATCAGGTATTTATGAATATTCTCAACAATGGGATCGATGCACTAGAAAACTCAGTAACTAATGGAAAAATAATTGACAATCCTAAAATTTGGATTCGGACACAAGTCATTGAAGAAAAGAACATTCTAATTTGCATCGCTGATAATGGTTGCGGGATTTCAGAGACGATGCGATCGCGCATTTTTGAACCTTTCTTTACCACCAAACAACCCGGACAAGGTACTGGTTTAGGATTATCTATCAGCTACCAAATTATTGTTGAAAAACACGGTGGTAATATCAAGTGTGTTTCTGAACCGGGTAACGGCTGTGAGTTCTGGATAGAAATCCCGATAAAACCGATAGTTAACTAAGAAAAAATCAGGCGATGTTTTCTGAAACAGTAGGGGTATGGCAGGCAACAGCTTATGAATTTATCGTCAGCAAGACAATATTTTTACCAGGAAATTCAGCAGGCTGACGAGCATATTAACCTAGCAAAGGCAGCTTTGTATATTGCACAAGAAGAATATCCCAAGCTAGATCCAGAGGAATATCTCAACGCCCTTGATACAATGGCATGGGAGCTTCAAGAACGCCTACCAGACTCACGATATCCTTTGCGGATCGTTCAAAATATTAATCAGTATCTATACGAAGATTTAAAGTTTTCTGGTAATAAAATTGACTATTATGACCCACGCAACAGCTTTTTAAATGATGTAATTGACCGCCGAGTGGGGATTCCGATTAGCTTGGCGTTGGTTTACCTAGAGGTTGCCCGACGAATTGATTTTCCGATGGTGGGTGTGGGGATGCCAGGACATTTTCTAATCCGCCCAGATATTCCAGATATAGAAATTTTCGTCGATGCCTTCAATGGCGGTGAAATCATATTCGCCCAAGATTGCGAGGAACGGCTGTCTCAGATTTATCAGCAACCCGTGACGTTACAACCAGAATTTTTAGCCGTAGTCACTAATCGGCAATTTTTGGCACGGATGCTGACAAATTTAAAATTTATTTATATTAAACAACAAGAGTTAGAAAAAACCCTCGCCGTGATTGAACGAATTTTATTGCTTTTTCCTAATTTAACTTTAGAGTTGCGCGATCGCGGTCTGATCTCCTATCAACTTGGTAACTACCCCCAAGCAGTAGGCGATTTACAAAATTATTTAGCAAAAGTTCCTGATGCCCAGGATGCATCAATGGTTCGGCGGCTACTTACTGAATTGGGGAATGGGGAATAGGGAATGGGGAATGGTGAGATGACGGGAAATTATTTAACAAGTTTCTTTCCCAATGCCCAATGCCCAATGCCCAATGCCCAATGCCCAATGCCCAATTAAGAATTTTCTGCGACTCGTTTGAGACGGCGGAGTTGGGCTTGCATATCTTGTTTTGTCCAAGATGCGGCGAAGGTGTTGAAACCCCAACTTACTAAGGGATTAGGAATATCAAACTCAAAACGGTTCAGTAGAAGCGTTCCCAATTCTTTTGGTTGACATTCCCAGCGATCGCGCCCTTGAAAAAATCCCTGGAATTCCCAAACTACCAAACCCGGTTGTCTTTCCACAACTACGCTATTCAATGTCGGTTTCAGTAGAGGAATTTGAATGATAAAACGACTTTCACTGCCTACATCAGTACTCCAAGCTTCACCCACAGGTTCGCAACGGAGGACGGGGTTGAGCCAGCGTTGCATGATAGCTAAATCGCTAATACAGCGCTCTACCACTGTAGCCGTAGCATTAATTTGAATCGATTGTTCTAAAACTTGAGGCATTCCACATCTTTGATGCTGTTGCTGCAATTAGAGTAACGCAAAATTAAGCGAAATAGGGAGTGGGGAGGCAGGGGAGCAGGGGAGCAGGGGAGGCAGGGGAGCAGGGGAGGCAGGGGAGGCAGGGGAGGCAGGGGAAGCAGGGGAAGAAGAACTATTGATCAATGCCCAATTCCCAATGCCCAATTCCCAATGCCCAATTCCCAATTCCCAATTCCCAATTCCCAATTCCCAATTCCCAATTCCAATAGATTAAATCAAAATATGTATGTGTTTACTGGTAAATTGATAGGCAAAACACTTACTCAGTGTTTGCGGCGAATACTTAAGCTTAATTTCCGAAAACCATGAACACAACTTGGCAAGGAATAACTCAGGTCATAGGAGTTGGTTTGCACATGGAGGTGCAGCAATTTTTGGCACAATCGCCTAGCCTGCAACCGATACAACCAGCAGTGAATCAAGGAATTGCTGATGTGCAAGGTATTGTTCAGCAGATAATTCTGTTTACGCCCCGTCTACTAGGGGCAGTAGCAATTTTGTTAGTAGGTTGGCTAATTGCAGCGATCGCAACAGCAGTAACCCAAGGAATCCTCAAGCGCACAAACATAGATAATCGCATTGCCGCAGGGATAACGGGTCGTCAAGATGTTCCCCAAGTGGAGAAATTAATCTCCGGCTTGGTCTTTTGGAGCATTATCCTATTGACGGCGGTAGCTGTTTTACAGACGTTGGATCTGGAAATTGCCTCTCGACCCCTCAATAATTTTCTCGATCAACTTATTGGCTTTTTGCCAAAGTTGGTTGGTGGAGGAATCCTTTTGGCAACAGCCTGGTTTTTGGCGACCATTGTGAAGATTATCACTGTGCGATCGTTACAAGCATTTAATCTAGATGAGCGTTTGAATCCAGAACCAGAAAACAACGCACCCAGCCTGAATCAGTTGTCTCTAAGTGACACGATTGGCAATGCTCTGTATTGGTTTATCTTTTTACTGTTTCTCGCCCCAGTTTTAGATACTCTAGGACTAAGGCAGGCTCTACAACCAGTACAAGCCCTAATTACACAAGTTCTGCTAGTTCTGCCAAACATTTTAGCGGCGGCGCTAATTGCTGTAATTGGTTGGTTTATAGCTAATGTGGTGCGGCGGATTGTGACTAACTTGCTGGCTACAACTGGTATCGACCATTTAGGTAGTCGCTTAGGATTATCTGCGGCTCAGGGGGTGCAACCTCTATCCAATATTATTGGCACAATTGTCTATGTTTTGATTTTGATTCCTGTGGCGATCGCAGCGCTTAATGCCTTGCGAATTGATGCGATATCTATCCCAGCGATCGCCATGCTGCAACAGGTTCTTAATGCCCTACCTGCAATCTTTACAGCTGTCGCAATTTTAATTGTTGCCTATTTCGTGGGGAAATTTGTCGCGGATCTGGTTACAAGTATCCTCACCAATTTAGGATTTAATAACATTTTCACCGTTTTGGGTTTGACAACACCCACTAGACGCATCGAAATTTCAACTGAACCAACACCTCCTCATACTCCAAACCGTACTCCATCGGAAATTGGGGGTATTGTTGCCTTAGTGGGTATCATGTTGTTTGCAACGGTGGCGGCAGTGAATATCTTGAATATTCCAGCCCTGACAACGTTAGTGTATGGCATTGTGATCGTATTCGGGCGGATTTTGACGGCATTGGCGATCTTTGCTATTGGCTTATTCTTGGCAAATCTGGCTTTTAATATCATTACCAGTTCCGGCGAACGTCAGGCAGAGATTTTGGGACAAGTGGCGCGGATTGCAATTATTGCCTTAGTCTCGGCAATGGCACTGCAACAGATTGGAATTGGCAGTGATATTGTCAAGTTAGCCTTTGGACTTTTACTCGGTGCGATCGCAGTTGCTATTGCCCTAGCCTTTGGTCTTGGAGGACGCGATATTGCCCGCGAGCAAGTTCAAGAATGGCTCAACTCTTTCAAAGGTAGAAACTAAAAGTTGATGAAGACGCAATTTATTCTGTAAATCTCAAAAAGTGCAGCCCTAAGCATTAATAGTGGGAAAAATCTATCGGCAATTTTACCTAAAAGGTTGAAAGTTACAACTTAGAAGCTCGAAATTTGAGTGTAGAACTTGACATTTTGAGTTCAGAAGCTCAAGTTTCGAGTTAAAAGGTCGGACTTCCAAGTTAAAAGGTCAAACTGCCAAGCTAAAAGGTCGGACTGCCGAGTTAAAAGGTCGAACTTCCAAGTTAAAAGGTCGAACTACCGAGTTAAAAGGTCGAACTGCCGAGTTAAAAGGTCAGACTGCCGAGTTGTCTGCTCGAAAACTTGGCTTTGATCGCTAAACTAATACTAAAATACGGCTGAAACAGCAGTTATTTTTACTAACTTAGGGCTTCATAGCAAGCGTTAAGAAGAACTACACTGTGATTAAAGAGCAATTAGGTAGCGATCGCTCAAAATAAACTGCGTGTTTAACCTTCTTCAAGGCATTGGGCATTGGGCATTGGTTAATCTCTTCTCCCAATTCCCAATTCCCAATTCCCAATTCCCCTCATTTCCTCAGTTTTACCTTATGCAGCAATTCATCTTTAATCCGGTTGAGAATTGAGGTTTCATCCAGGTTTGCTAAAATCCGATTAATCACTGCTTTCGGCCCATCAGGCCCCCAAGTCGCGCCGTTGGCTAAATAAACTTTGGTAACTTGTCCAATACCGTAAGAAGAAACACCAGCTACTCCCCCTTGCGTGAGTGCCACTGATATATAAGGGCCAAGGGCAATACCTGCGGTAGCTGTTGCAGAGATACCAAGTAAGGTTTTCAATCCACTCAAGCCCAAGTTTGCTAACAATTCACTAGCACCAATTCCGCCCATACTCAGGGCGATTTTTTGTAGCAGTTGTACGGCTCCGGCTTCGGTCATAGAGAAGCCATAGAGCTTAGATAAACCCAAAATCAGAGCAATATCAATAACTACACTACTCAGAATATCTACCACAGTTACAGGATTAAGTGCGATCGCTAATGCCTTAGTCATCACAGCCTTCCAAATCAACTGATTGGCATTCTGTTCCCGAATCATCAGTTTTCGTTCGATTAACTGCTCATTTACAACGTCCGCATAAAGCATGGTATTAAGAGCAACCAAGGCTTTACCCTCACGATGCAGAATCTCCAAGATTTTCAGCTTCAGTTCTTCGACTTGGGCATTTCCTGTACGCAACTGTATGCCCCTAGTCCCATCAGCGCGACGAATTGCCGTTTTCACCAATGGCGATGCCGCAGCCATGACAATTTCTAAAGGCGTGAGTAATTCCCGCACCCTTTCATCCCGAATTTTGTGATAAATGGCCATCCGATCTGCTTCTGGATACTGGTCTACTTTGTTAAACACCAGAATGATCGGTTTACCAGCTTCCCGCAACTGAGAAAGGGCGGCGTATTCTAACTTTGTCATGTCCCCAGAAATCACAAACAGAATCAAATCCGCTTGTTTGGCAATTTGTTCAGCTAACGCGGCACGGGTTGCACCATCAACTTCGTCTAACCCAGGAGTATCAATTAATTCCACCTGCGATTGACCTACACCAGGGAGAGTAACCCGTAGAGCAAGTTCAGTTTCTCCAATCGCTTCCTCACTAATACTCCAATTAACTGTTTGTGCAGTCCGGGTGACACCGTGCAGTGGCCCAGTTTCAAATACTGTTTGTCCAACCAAAGCATTGAGTAGCGAAGACTTACCACGTCCTACCATGCCAAAAGCCGCAATTTGCACCACCATCCGGTCTAACTTCCCCAACATGGTTTCCAAATCAGCAATTTCCGTTTCCAATCCAGTTTTTTCTTGTGGGGTGAGGTCGAGATTAGCTACCAAGTTTCGCAGCGCCGTTTGTGCTTGTTTATAGTTCAGTTCCGTCTGAATGTCTTCAAAACTGAAAATAGCATTATCTAGTTCTTCCTCCCAACTAGGAGAATTTGCTTCAGTGTTAGCAGAATCGCTTTGATGAGGTTCAGGCACAGGCAATGTCGAAGTCATATTAATTTTAGATTTTAGATTTTAGATTTTAGATTTTTAAATTTTAGATACAGTTCATTTACCATCCTAGTTATTTTTATGAGGGGTTTAGCGAGATGATGCAGACAAAGAAGACAAGGGGAATTAAATATGCCCAATGCCCAATGCCCAATGCCCCATGCCCCATGCCCCATGCCCCATGCCCCATGCCCCATGCCCAATGCTCAATGCCCAATTTATAGACCAATGACTAACAAAACGTCATAAACTGAAAAATGCATCTAAATAGCACGTTAGAATCTTGACTAAATTACCTGTGCGGAAAATCGTTATTGCCGGCAACTGGAAAATGTATAAAACCCAGGCAGAAACCCAGGAGTTTTTACAAGGATTTCTGCCCCACTTAGAGGAAACCCCCCAAGGGCGAGAAGTGATATTGTGCCCTCCTTTCACTGATTTAAGTGTTTTGTCCAAAACTTTGCACGGTAGCCTCATCCAACTGGGGGCACAAAATATCCATTGGGAAGAATTTGGAGCCTATACGGGTGAAATTTCTGGCCCAATGCTGACAGAAAGTGGTGTGCGCTTTGTGATTGTCGGTCATAGCGAACGACGGCAATACTTTGGTGAAACGGACGCAACTGTTAATCTACGCCTCCGAACTGCTCAAAGGTTTGGTTTGACTCCTATTCTCTGTGTTGGTGAAACTAAACAACAACGAGATGCAGGAGAAACCGAATCACTGATTGCTCTCCAACTTGACAAAGGTTTGATAGATATAGATCAAAATAATTTGGTGATTGCTTATGAGCCAATTTGGGCAATTGGCACTGGTGAAACTTGTGAAGCGGTGGAAGCTAATCGAATAATTGGCTTAATTCGGAGCCAGTTGAGTAATCCAAATGTATCAATTCAATATGGTGGCTCAGTTAAGCCAAATAATATTGATGAAATCATGGCTCAACCAGAAATCGATGGCGTTTTAGTGGGAGGAGCAAGTTTAGAAGCTGAAAGTTTCGCTCGGATTGTGAATTTTCATTTAGTGTAATATGTTTTCTTTTCGTTCCCATGCTCTGCATGGGAATGCCTAATGTAGATTTATGCCAAACAACTTAATAATTCGAGAACGCTGTTTCGAGTGGGGACAGCGAACTTATTTGATGGGTATTTTGAATGTAACGCCTGATAGCTTTAGTGATGGAAGTGAGTTTAACACTACCTCTGCCGCTTTAGTACAGGCGCAAACACTCGTAGCTGCTGGTGCTGACATTATCGATGTGGGCGGTCAATCAACGCGGCCAGGGGCAAAACAAATAACTCTGGCTGAGGAACTTGAGCGGGTGTTATCGGTGCTACAGGTGCTAAGACCAGAAATTTCAGTCCCGATTTCTGTAGATACAACCCGTGCGGCTGTAGCCAGGGCATCTGTAGAAGTTGGAGCGGATATTATTAATGATATTTCTGGCGGCACTTTTGACTCAGAAATGTTGCTAACAGTTGCAGAGTTAAGTGTGCCGATTATTTTAATGCATATCCGTGGGACACCACAGACGATGCAACAACAAACTGATTATCAAGATTTGCTCAGAGAGATTTCTAATTTTTTGGCTCGACAAATTGACTTAGCAACTGCTGCGGGCATTGACCGGGATAAAATTATTATTGATCCTGGTGTTGGTTTTGCTAAGAACTATGAGCAAAATTTAGAAATTTTTCGCGGCTTGCGATCGCTAACAACACTCAACTGCCCTATCTTGGTAGGAGCATCTCGTAAAAGTTTCATTGGCCGCATTTTAAATCAACCAGATCCCAAAGCACGAGTTTGGGGAACGGCAGCAGCTTGTTGTGCTGCTATTTTTAATGGTGCTGATATCCTCCGAGTTCACGATGTTCAAGAAATGCGCGATGTTTCACTAGTAGCCGATGCCCTATTGAGACAAGCTACACAGCATGATTGTTAGGTATTACCGCTTTCGTGTTTTTTGCCGTTACCTTCTGGATTTTCTGCTGTGCGGGCTATCAACTCCTGAAACATCTCGCTTGAGTTAGCTGGATCTACAAAGACAATTTTGGCATTAGCACTCTCACCAAGTTTTTGGCTAGCATCTACATAATCTTGAGCCACAAGATACCGCAAAATATCTCTACTATCGGGATTGGAACGGAGAGCTTGAGAGATGATTTGCACTGAAGCCATAGTTCCTTCTGCTTTCTTAATAGAAGCTTCTTTTTCCCCTTCTGCTTCAGTAATCAGCGCCCGTTTTTTGATTACGGCGGCTTGCTCCTCTTCCCTAGATTTTCGTACACTTTCAGGTAGGGTAATTCTCTGAAGGTCTAACCGCATAATCTCAACTCCCCAATCTGCCGTTATACTATTTAACTCGAATAAGAGGGCTGAGTGCATCTCTAGTCTAGAGACATTGGTTTGCTCCAAGGTGTTCTGGGCAATGACTTCCCGGAGCGTTGTTGTAGCCACCTGTGTCAGCGCCCCTTGCAGATCCTCAATAGCATAAAAGCTTTTCTCAATATCTTTGATGCGCCAGTACACAACACCGTCCACTTCCACAGAAATATTATCTTGGGTGATCACCTCTTGAGGCTTAATGTCTAGAATTTGCTCTCGTGTAGTATCTTCCATCACAACCTGATCTACCAAGGGAACAATAAAGTTTAGCCCTGGCTTAAGTTTCCGATGATACCGCCCCAAGCGTTCGACTAGGGCTTCATTACCTTGATTAATCAGTTTTGCAGAACCTAATGCATAACCTATAAGGGCTAAAACTATAGCAATAATTGGCTCCATGTATGCTCCTATTCAGCTTTCGGGAGAATTTAGTGTCAAAGATATGCTACTAGATTGTCATATCTTTAGAGTTTAATGTTTTAAGTCTGTAATTTTATCAACACCAGCAGCGATGTCGAGTCACTGCGCGTCTTGTACATATTTTGTAAGTAAAACTATTTTGCGGAATGCGATCGCTATTAAAGCACCTCGATCGCACCCTGGCAAGGACTAATTCATGTAATTAACATTACTTGTACTGATTTAACTCAGAGGTGGGGAGATAATACTCGCCATCGACTCAACCCCTGCTTCCTTAAGAATTATTCGTTAAGCATTTCCAACAACTGCGCCTCGGTTAACTGCGTAATTCCTAAAGAGAGCGCTTTTTCTAATTTAGAACCGGCATCTTCTCCTACCACCAGATAATCTGTTTTTTTACTCACGGAATCAGTCACTTTTCCACCGGCTTTTTGAATCAAAGCCTTTGCTTCATCTCGCTTTAAGGTTGGCAATGTCCCTGTAACGACAAAAGTCTTACCTGCAAACTTTTGATTACCATCACCAACTGCTTTTGTCTCTTCTGGGGCAGTTAATTGCAATCCTTCTGCTTGCAGGCGTTCTATCAAAGTTTGGTTGGCATCAATCCGAAACCACTGGTACACAGATTGGGCAATTTCAGCACCGATACCGTAAATTCCTTCAATATCTGATTGTTTTGCTGTGGCTAACTGGTCTACGGTGAAATATTTCTGAGTCAAAAGTTGAGCATTCACACTGCCAACGTGACGGATACCTAAACCATACAATACCCTTGACCAAGGTTGATTTTTTGATTGAGCGATCGCATCCACTAATTTCTCTGCTGACTTTTGTCCCATTCTTTCCAATTCATACAATTTGTCTGGTGTCAACTCATATAAATCAGCAACGCAACGCACGAAATCTTTATCAACGAGTTGATGCACACATTTTTCGCCCAAACCTTTAATATCCAAAGCATCACGACTTACCCAATGTTCAATAGAACCTTTGAGAATCGCCGCACAGCAAGCGTTGATACACCGAGTTACCGCCTCACCTGATTCTCTTACCACTGGTTGATTACACACTGGGCAATGGGTGGGCATAACGAAGGGTTCGGTATCAGCAGGACGGAGTTCTTTTAATACCCTCACCACTTCTGGAATGATTTCTCCAGCTTTGCGGATAATGACAGTATCGCCAATGCGGATATCTAATTGAGCAATGCGATCGCTATTATGTAAAGTGGCGCGAGAAACTGTTGTCCCCGCCAGTTGCACAGGGCGCATTTCTGCTAATGGTGTTAACGCCCCCGTTCGTCCGACATTTACAGCAATATTTTCCACACGGGTGGGTGCTTCTTCGGCGGGGTACTTTAACGCAACTGCCCAGCGAGGAAATTTCTGGGTAAACCCTAGCTGTTCTTGGAGTTTAAAAGAGTTCAACTTTACTACCACTCCATCAGTCATGTAGGGTAAATTCAGGCGTTCCGTATCCCAATATTCATAATATTTTGCCACTTCTGCGATCGCGGGACAAAGTTTGTGGTTGGGGTTGACTCGAAAACCCATCTTTTCTAACAACTCCAACGCTTCCCATTGGGTATTAGCAATACTGGTGTCATCTCTACCAGGAATGTGTAGGGTATAGCCAAAGAAATCTAATCGCCGTTTAGCGACAATGCGCGAGTCTAGTTGTCTAAGTGTACCTGCTGCGGCATTACGGGGATTGGCGAATAATTGCTCGCTCGCTTTTTGCCTTTCCTCATTAATTTGTTTAAATACTTCCAACGGCAAAAACGCCTCGCCGCGTACTTCCACCCTTTCGAGAATTTCTAACCCTTCAAAATTCAAACGCAAGGGAATTGAGCGAATTGTCCGTACATTTTGGGTGATATCTTCACCCATAACGCCATCACCCCTAGTTGTCCCTCTAACTAGAATCCCATCTTGGTAGGTAAGAGCCAAAGCAGAACCATCAATTTTCAGTTCAGTGACATATTCCACCGAATCTATTTTCGGTACTTGTCGCCGCCAACGCTGATCCCACCCTTGCAACTCATCAATATTGAATGCATTCTCTAGACTGTACAGGGGGATATTATGCCGCACCGAGGTAAACTGCGTTGCCGGTTTTTCACCCACGCGCTGAGTCGGACTATCGCGTGCTGTCAACTCTGGATATTCAATTTCTAGTTGTTGCAATTCTCGATATAGCTGGTCATAGACTGCATCCTCCATCATTGGAGCATCTAAGACGTAATAAGCATAGCTAGCTTGTTGCAATAACTGGCGCAATTCTTCTGTGCGCTTTACTTCCGGCTTAATCTGTGTCATTAGAATAATTACAAAATATCTAGCGAATAGAATTTAAAGATAATGAAGCCTATTGTTTGGATTGTTGCAACTAACCCGTGAAATCAAGGCTTTTAGGAATTAATCTTTATTATATTCTACCCAAATTGCATGTCTTGGTTGGCGATCGCCACAACAAGGGCAAGGAAGTACAGGATATCTTTCAGCAGCTTTCATTACTAGTAAAGCAATCTTGATTTATCCCAGATTACATAGTAGATATACACCTAAAGTATACAAACATAATATCAGTATCCTGAATTCAGGAATCGCCTACAAATCAGGGGTATACACAATTGCCAGCATTGCTAACTGGGTATTGCATAAAAAAATAAATCCAAACCTATTTAGTAAGCACAGTCCAAATTTAGAGTTTTATTTTCCTAATATGTTTATCCGCTCTTTAACATTTACTGCCTCTAGTGCAGCGTTACTTGCAACTTTAATCAGTTCCGCTTTTGCCGCTCCTATTAACTTTGCTAATAGTGTCAGCAATACCAAAACAAACACAAAAGTAATTGCTCAAAATGTTGTCCAGTTACAGAAAATTCCTCATGACACAAGACAAGCAATAGCTAACGGAAAAGAACGATATGCTGCTATTTGGGTCAAGTCTGGTGGTTCAGCTTGGGAAGCACGACATGGATTGACCTCAGCCCAGTATCAAGCGACTTTTGACAAACTGGTTGGTGAAGGATATCGATTAGTTGATGTCAGTGGTTATGATATCAACGGACAAGACCGATACGCCGCTATTTGGGTGAAGTCTGGCGGCCCAGCTTGGCAAGCGCGACATGGATTGACTTCATCTCAGTATCAAGCGACTTTTGACAAACTAGTTGGCCAAGGATATCGATTAGTTCACGTTAGTGGTTACAGCGTGAATGGACAAGACCGATATGCCGCTATTTGGGAAAAGTCTGATAGCCCAGCTTGGCAAGCACGACATGGATTGACTTCATCTCAGTATCAAGCGACTTTTGACAAACTGGTTGGCGAAGGATATCGATTAGTTCATGTTAGTGGTTATGATGTCAACGGACAAGACCGATACGCGGCTATTTGGGTGAAGTCTGGCGGCCCAGCTTGGCAAGCACGACATGGATTGACTTCAGCCCAGTATCAAGCGACTTTTGACAAACTAGTTGGTGAAGGATATCGATTAGTTGATGTCAGTGGTTATGATGTGAACGGACAAAACCGATACGCCGCTATTTGGGAAAAGTCTGATAGCCCAGCTTGGCAAGCGCGACATGGATTGACTTCAGCCCAGTATCAAGCGACTTTTGACAAATTGGTTGGTGAAGGATATCGATTAGTTGATGTCAGTGGCTATTAGTACAACATCTCCAATTATCATTGCACACCGAGGCGCTAGCGGCTATCGTCCAGAAGATACTTTAGCTGCTTATGAATTAGCCATTGCCTTGGGTGCTGATTATATTGAACCTGATTTAGTTTCTACCAAAGACGGCGTTTTAATTGCTCGTCACGAAAATGAGATTTCGGAAACTACTGATGTTGCAAGCCATGCAGACTTAGTTACTGCATCAGGTTTTGAAGAGATTGCTAATTCTAGAAAATACTCACTAAATCTAGGTAATTCTATAGGACTCCTATTTGATTTTTGAACAATCAAGCTGCCTAGAAGCTTGACATACAAAGCTTGACTTCTCAGTATACTGAGCAAGATTCAAGTAGGATTCCTATAGATATTTGGACTACTGTTGATAACCCTACCCCTCTCTCGGCTTCGGAGAGGGGAGTTTAGCTCGCCCAACCCTTGTAGGGTTAGGGGCTGGAGGGTTAGATTTTTGATTACTGAATCGATGGTCTAGAAACTATAGCTTAGGTGCTTAGACGCGCAGCGACTTGTCGTCAGAGATAGCGCTTGAACAAGACTATTTTTTATTTATGTACCACTACTAAAGTTCCATAGCTAGCCCAGTTGTAAACATTGCGTGCTTGCTTAACAGGTAAATTCACGCAACCGTGGCTAACTGGAGTGCCAAAACGATTATGCCAGTAAGCACCGTGGATGGCATAGCCTTCGTAAAAATACATTGTGTAAGGAACATCAGGAATATTGTAGCCCTTGCCTCGCATCCGGTGAGTGCGATACTTAGAATTAATCCGAAATCTACCTATGGGTGTGGGGGTAGATCGCTTTCCTCCAGAAATGCGGTATGAATAAACAAGTTTTTTGCCTTCCCATGCACGCAAGCGTTGCTCTGACAGGTCAATTTCAATCCAGCGAGGTTGGGATGTTTGCCTGAGATTAGATTGAGTGATGCCATTTTCATCGAGTGACGCAGCGATCGCTGTGGTAGAGTGGCGATCGCCTGCTAACGGTGCCGACCACGAAAATAAAGTCACTACCACCAACGCCACGCTTGTACAAAAAGTTTTTGAAGAACGAATCCCACCACTACGAATCCAGAATTGCATTATGCCTGACCTTCTAAAGTACGCAAAAATCATGAAGTGAAGGATTTACGCAATTCATCCGCTAATACTTTTCAAAACAAGTCCTAAACTAATCCGCATCTAATTAGTCATTGGTTGTTTATCATTCTTTACAGCAGATTGCAACAGGCGTGAGGTACAGATCCTCGTAGGGGCACAACATGTTGTGCCCCTACCCGTGTACTTCATTTACCCGCAATACGCTGTAATGACCAAGAACAACCTTTACAAAAAATATGTAATTTAAATGCGTCAATGCAAACTTTTCCCTAATTAATATTTGCATTTGTAGTTTCACACAGGAATTGTCAGGATTTACGCTTATTTATTTGGGGGAAAGCGGATAATATCAAATTAGGAAAAGACTTTTAATCCTCAATCCCAAATCTAAAATCCAAACTTGGGATGAATACCCTCTTATATATTTTATTTCAAATCCATTAATTCCGACTCCGAAGATTCCCAGCATAAAATATTGCTGGGAATCACTCAATTGTCTTGATTTGTTGTTATTAATGATTTTATCTAAATTGCCTTATGATTGCTTCAACTACTATTTCTGAATGACTATTGGTGTCCCTATGGATGCCCACTCGAATAGCCATTTTGCATGTTTAGGTGAGAGATTCACACAGCCGTGGCTGACTGGAGTGCCAAATCTTTTATGCCAGTAAGCACCGTGAATACCGTAATTACCTTGGTAAAACATCACATAAGGAACGTTGTCAACGTTGTAGTCTTCTCCGCGCATCCGCGTAGTTTTGAACTTGGATTGAATTTTAAAAGTACCAACAAGAGTGGGAGTAGCTTTTTTGCCAGAGGAAATTGCACTTCCATAAACCACTCTGTCACCTTCCCAAGCTATTAAGCGTTGCCTTGAAAGATCGATTTGAATCCAGCGCTTATCTGATTGTTGTAATGTCTGGATTGTTTGTGCAATCACTTGCTCTTTGGAATTCGCCCAAACTTCACTTGTTCCAGTAGTAGTAAAAACACTTAAAGAAAGTGCTGTACCAGTAAGAAGTATTTTTAAGCGACGCACCCAGTCAGAATAAATAAGTCTTTTCATTTTAGATACACTCACACTCAAATCATCAGGTATTGAGAAACTTATCAGGCTTCACTTTTATTTCCTTATCTATTACTTTAATAGACGTTAATTTTTGATGATTTGATTCTAATTTAACCTAACTGTTGCATGAGTTTTTTTGCCCTAGATGCGATCGCTTGCCAATTTCCCTCTGTGACAAGCTTTTTGGGAAATAATTCACCGCTCAAACCGATAGCGATCGCTCCGGCTTGCAAAAATTCTTTGGCATTTTCTAGAGTCACGCCGCCAGTAGGAATTAAGGGAATCTGACTTAGTGGCCCTTGCAAACTTTTGATATAATCAGCCCCTCCCACTGCTTGCACGGGAAACACTTTTACACAACTAGCGCCCTGATTCCAAGCGGTAACAATTTCTGTAGGAGTCAGCGCCCCTGGGATAATGGGTACATTTTCTTCTTGTGCTGCTTGAATCATTGCTGAGTCAACATGGGGTGTAAAGAGGAATTGCGCCCCAGATGCGATCGCTTCTTGTAGCTGTTCGACATTGAATAGCGTACCAGTACCAATGGTGCAGGCTGGTAATTCTGAGCGTAGTTGACTGATTAGTTCTCCAGCGCGATCGCTATTCCAGGTAATCTCAACGATCTGCATTCCCCCAGATGCTACAGCCATTGCCATTTGATGCCCCACTTCAATTTTAGGGGCGCGGATAACTGCGATCGCTCTATGTCTTTGCAACTGTGATAACCAAATTTGATTGGGCATTTTAACTGGGAATTAGGGATTGAGGACTAGGGAATGGGAACTAGAGAATAGTGAAAATCAAGTTGCTGCAACTACGCCCATAGTAGACATCGGCTGATTTTACTTCTTTTACATTACTTTAGAGACAGTCTCTGAAAACTCAGCTTAATTCTTCTAGTAGAGGAGAGAGCTAATTAAAAAGACATATACTACAATTACCAAGCAATAATTTGATACGGCTTCTAGTTAAAGACCTACTAGGAGCTTTTTTTAACTAATTATCGTGTAAATATCAATAAACCTAGTTGCAATTAAACTATTCCTCATGGATATTAACGATTAATTCTGATGGTAGATGAAATCAAAAGATTAAGATTGATAATATGTATTCGTGAGTGAAAGACGTTTACCCAATAAATAACAATGAATATTCTTGCTTGGATTGTTTTAGGTCTAATTGCTGGTGCGATCGCAAAGGCTATCTACCCCGGTCATCAAGGTGGCGGAATTCTGGGAACAATCTTGTTAGGAATCATCGGTGCTTTCGTTGGCGGTAGTTTAGGAGTATTTTTCAGTACAGGAACATTAAGTTTAGCAGCACCGAGTCTCAGCATTCCAGGTATTGCAGTAGCAGTCCTTGGTGCAATTGTTGCAGTTTTCTTGTGGAATTTAATAACCAACCGCAGTGCTGTATAAAAGCAAAGTTGCGGATAATGACTGAAGGATATTTAGTAAATTGTTTTAACTATCGTGAATTAAATTAAAAAAATAGCGCCAGCCTGTTATCAAGGTGGAGCTATTTTTTTATTACAAGTCTTAATTAGCTCTAAGAATTGCTATACCAGCTTCTCTTTCAATGTAATCGGCTAAATTGATAAAATCTTCACGCGGGTAACATCTTCCGCCAACCAAATCAAAAGCTAATCTACTCGCAGGATTTTCTGGGTTTTCAAGGATATGTATACCCCAGTAATAAAGGAGGTCGCTAGCGCGAATACAAACTTCTTCTGGATCTATACAATGAAACTTATTATCTATTTTACTAATTTCTTTATAAGCATTATTATAAACTTCTTTCAAAAGCCTTAAACGTTTAATTCCAGGGTCTTTGAAATTGTTAACTAACACAAATAAATGAGCTAAATTATTAATTTCACGTATTTGTGTAACAGTTTCTTTAATAACTTTACCATGCTTGCTTATCCCTAATGGATTAAAGGTTGTTGGGATAATACAATAATCTAATCGCTGAACTAGATTTTTAGGATTACGTTCTAGTGCTGGCGAGCAATCACAAATTACTATTTGACAGTCACGGGCAGCATCTTCATTCCAATCATCTCCATCAAATACTTGAATAGTTGTACCTACACCTTTAGGATTAGGAACAAAAACACCATCACCTACTAATTTGTGCAGATTTTGTTCTGGATCTAAGTCAACAAGTGCCACATTAAATCCTTGCAGTGCTAATGCCCCTGCCAAATGTCCTGCTACTGTTGTTTTTCCTACTCCACCTTTACAGGTAAAAATTCCAAAGTAAACTTTTTTTGGCGTGTCTTCGGTAGTATCCTTATTATCTCCGTTACCAATTACAGAATCGCCATCGCAATCAATCGCAACCAGTTTATTTTCATGGGCAATCCCACAGCGAACTTTAGTATCTTTACCCCAGCTTCTGATTAATGCCAATGCTGGGCCGCCAAATCCTTTTGTGGTTATGAACCAACCAAAATTAAATTTTTTGCCTTCGTTAGAATCTAAAAAGTCAGCAAATTTTAAAAGCTGGGGCGCTGTTACATTACCTTTTAGCCATTTAACCTGAATAACACCAACTAGGTTTCCTTTTTTGACCACTAGATCGTAGCCAGGTTGATTGGTCTTTGCAGTTTCAACTGTCCAACCCGCTTTATGGATCAGTTTTGCTACGTGCTGCTCAAAGTGGGTAAAATCCTGGATGAATTGTGGTTCTAATAGTGATGACATAAACAGCTTTAAGTGTTTTTGTTCGATCCGGTAGTATCTAATACAGTATAATCTACCAAAATAAACCGTGACCGTATAGTTGATTTATATACGTAACTTCAATCACTATCTGCCACTATCTGCTCGCTTATAAGATAAATGCAACATACTCTGAAAGAAAATAACAACAAAGCTGCGTCTAATTTAAGTGAGTATAAATACGCTACGAGATAGAGCTTTCATGAAATTTTAAAAAAGTTGCCCTAGTCGCTACATACAAAGCAACGATGTTTGGTTAAGCTGTAAACGCTATGATTAGAGTTTATTGAACGTCTTATGCACTGGTTATTATCCGGGCCGTTGAGTACTGAAAAATTGACGGTTAAGATTGCAGGGTTGCCTGCATCGTTACAAGGTAAGAAGCTGGTGCAGTTATCAGATTTTCACTACGATGGTTTGCGGCTGTCGGAAGAAATGTTAGAAAAAGCGATCGCAGTTACTAACGAAGCTAAACCAGATTTAATTTTATTAACTGGCGACTACGTAACTGACGATCCGACACCGATTCATCAACTGATACTTCGACTCAAACATTTGCAAAGTCGTAGTGGTATCTATGCGGCTCTTGGCAATCATGATATACATTACAAAAATGCAAAATCAGAAATTACAGATGCCCTTACTAGCATTGGTATCCACGTCCTTTGGAATGAAATTGCCTACCCACTAGGAAAAGAATTGCCACTCGTTGGACTGGCGGATAGTTGGTCACGGGAATTCAATCCTGTACCAGTGATGAATCAACTAAACCCCGACACACCCTGTATTGTATTATCCCACAACCCAGATACTGCGGAGACACTGCAAGCATGGCGAGTTGATTTACAATTATCTGGTCATACTCACGGTGGTCAAATCGTAATTCCCGGACTTGGGCCGGCGGCGTTGATTTACAGCAAGATTGCAAAAAACATACCCTTAGCAGTGCGCCGTCGAGTGCCATTTTTTGAAGTAAATGTTTCTGTAGTCAAGCATTGGGAATGGGCACAGGGTTTACATCGGATCGGAAAAAATCAGATGTATGTCAATCGTGGTTTGGGAACTTATCTCCCCGGACGGTTATTTTGCCGTCCAGAAGTTACTATAATTACGCTACAAAGTGAGTAAGCGATTCAAATTTCAAAATAAAAAACGGAATCACAGCAGGTATTCTGGCTAACGAGTACCTGCAAACTAAATCAAGGTCTTCTTTGTTTATCTTTAGGATTTAGGCTAATTAATTTTTTTGGAGCTTATGACATAAATTATTGCACTTTATCAAGTTACATTTTTATTTTTGGTAAGCTGTAAGCGCTGGTATGAGGAGTATTACTTGCCTTATGCATTGGTTGTTTACGGGACATTTAAGAGTAGATAAAATCACGGTTAAGATTGCGGAACTTCCAGCATCTTTACAAGGTACAACGCTAGTGCAGTTGTCAGATTTTCACTACGATGGTTTGCGGCTGTCGGAAGAAATGTTAGAAAGAGCGATCGCACTTACTAACGAAGCTGAACCGGATTTAATTGTATTAACTGGTGACTACGTAACTGACGATCCGACACCGATTCACCAATTGGTGCATCGACTCAAACATCTGCAAAGTCGCTGTGGTATCTACGCTGTACTGGGTAATCACGATATCTATTACAGCCATTCAAAAGCAGAAGTTACACAGGCGTTAACTAGCATTGGGGTGCATGTACTTTGGAATGAAATCGCCTATCCATTCGGAAAAGAATTACCATTGGTAGGACTAGCTGATTATTGGTCACGGGAATTTTACCCTGCACCAGTCATGAATCAATTAGATTCTGTTACACCCCGGATTGTTTTATCCCATAACCCAGATACAGCGAAGATACTACAACAATGGCGCGTAGATTTGCAATTATCTGGTCATACCCACGGCGGCCACATTGTAATTCCTGGCATTGGCCCTGTAGTTTTCTATTATAAAAAGTTACTCAAACAAATTCCCAAAAAATTACGGTCTTGGGTAACATTTTTACTAGGAGACTGTTCTAAAGTAGTACGATATTGGGAGTGGGCACAAGGGTTTCACAAAGTACAAGAAAATCAACTATATGTCAATCGGGGTTTAGGAACTTATAAACCAGGACGTTTATTTTGCCCGCCAGAAGTGACTGTAATTACCTTAGTTGGTCATTAGTCATTGGTCTTACATGATAAAGGACAGCCCTTATCTATCAGAGTGCAATTTCATTAATAACACTCAAAGCAGAAACCGCCGCAAGCTACGATGGATAAGTACAACATTAACCGTGAAGTGTAAGGGCACAGCAGTGCTGTGCCCTTACAGGTGTATCTCACTCAACCGAGAACCGCCATAACATTTATTGTCCTGCTGCCGAACTTTTTCGTTTTATGCTACCAGTCATCTATTCCGACGAATTTTTAGATCACAAGACTGGAAAATACCATCCCGAAAAACCAGAACGTTTAAGTGCGATCGCTACTGCCCTAAAAGCAGCTACATTTGCAGATAAAATTGACTGGCGATCGCCCACACCAACATCAGAACAGCCAGCGCTGATGTCTATGTTGGTTAAAGCCCACAGCCCAGCTTACATCAAAAAAATTTGGCAAATCGCTTCTAGTGGCGGCGGCCCTTTGGATGGAGATACGCCAGTTTCCCCGCGTAGTTATGATGTGGCTTTGCTAGCAGTCAGTGCATGGTTGGACGGTGTTGAGGCTGTATTAGAGTCGGCTAATCCAGCTTTTGTACTAGCACGTCCTCCAGGACATCATGCAGAAAGTGATGCGGGGATGGGCTTTTGCCTATTTTCTAATGCTGCGATCGCGGCTTTCTTTGCCCTCGAACAACCCGGAATTAATCGTGTCGCCATCCTCGATTGGGATGTACATCACGGTAATGGTACGCAAGCGATCGTTGAAAGTGAAGCACGCATCGCCTACTGTTCCCTACATCAATATCCATGCTACCCCGGTACTGGGAAAGCAACAGAACGCGGCTTTCATAATAATGTCTTAAATTTACCAGTACGCCCTGGGAGCGATATTGCCGAATATCAGCCACTTTTTGAAAAACAGGTAGTACCGTTTTTAGCCAACTTTCAGGCGGATTTACTGATTGTGAGTGCTGGTTATGATGGCAATGCCGCAGATCCTTTAGCAAGTATCAATTTACAGCCAGAAGACTACGCTTTATTTACTGATTATTGTTTAGGACTAACTCGTAAAATTCTTTTTGGCTTAGAAGGTGGTTACGATTTTGACACTCTTTCTCAATCAGTTGTAGCAACCATTGAGCGCTGTTTACTTTAACAATTGAAACTCAAAAACAGGTTTAATCATTGTTTATGCCCTTGTTTTTTCTTTAGACTTGTATCGATACTAGGACTAGCCCTTTCAAGGTGGCTCATAAAACTCTGCGGTCTCTGCGCCTCTGTGGTTCAATAAATTACTTTTAAACCGCAGAGGCACAGAGGACACAGAGTAAAGAGCTTAAAGAGGAATTTATCGACTAAAATTTTTACCTACCTTGAAAGGGCTAATCTTAGATATTTGACTATATTTATCATTACTGGATAAAAGTTAATAGAAATAGAAGAGGCAAAGATTTATTAAACACGTGAGTAGAGAGAAAGTTGCATAAATCTTTCCACTCTACTAAATGCCCAATGACATTTTTTGTCAAGTTTATCGAATCTTCAGAAATAAAAATTTTGAATGAGGTTCTGAAAGACCTAAAGTTTTGTTAAGATGCAATTGCTAGTACTTTCTCAGCGAAATTCGCCTATCTGGGTGTGGAGAAATAAAAAGCACTAGCAGCACAAAATTCAAAAGGTGAAGCAATGACCACCTACATTTTTTTCGATGAAGCCCTACGGATGCTAACCAACGCCTATTTGATATCAGTAGTATTGCTAATAGCAGCTTCTGGTATAGGTTTGGTGGTAATTGAAACAATAGAAAAGACAGGAGAACGCTGAGTTTACAAATGGCATTATAGTTTTTGCCAAAAACCATTGGGTGCAGGTGTTCGCTGTTGAGAAATCCTGGGAATACTAAAGCATGAAAGTCTCATAACGTTACAGTCTTACCTGTAAATTTACCAAACACACAGGTAGTAGTAACGCTATTGAGACTCTACCAAGGAGTCACTATAATGGGTCTACTCGACACTGTTTTGGGCACAGAAAACCAACCCCAAGCGGCACTCAATCCAGCAGAAGCGTTTGCTGTCATTGTTTTGATGGCAACAGCCTCAGACGGTTATCTTTCTGTTGAGCAAGAAAATTCTATCACTCTTGTGCTGTCTGGGATGAAACTTTTTCAAGGTTATCCCTATGAGATGATTCATAGACTGTTTGACAAAATCTTAGACATTCTCCAGGGAGATGGTTTTAATTCTTTATTTAATGCAGCAAAAGATTCTCTATCTCAAGACTTGCGGGAAGCTGCCTTTGCAGTAGCCACTGATTTCGTCTTAGCTGAAGGTATCACAACTGAAGAAGAAAAAAACTTCTTAAACGATCTATATCAAGCTTTAGGCATTTCTAGTGAGAAGGCAATGCAAATTGTGCAAGTAATCTTAATTAAAAATCAGGCATAGGCTGATCAAATATATGCTTAATTAAACTATACAAATAACTTATAAAGAAATCATACCAAAGGAGTTAAGCTTCTTTGGCACAATTTTTGGTGTTGTTATAACTAGGCTTTGGTTGGTAACTTTTTCGAGAAGTCGCAAATTTAAGACTTATAGTATTTATGTCAGAAATTTAAATTGTAAATTACTTATGCATTGTTCTGCTACCCTAACCCAACTGGTTGAAGTTCTTTTGGCTAGTCCGATAAACTTATCTGAAACTGCTTTAATACAAGTAAGTAGTGGTATACAAACAGATAGCCGTAGCCTAAAGCCGGGTGAAGTATTTTTAGCTTTGCGAGGCGATAAATTTGATGGACATGAATTTGTGCCAATTGCGATCGCAAAGGGTGCAATCGCTGCAATTGTAGATTTTGAATACGAAAATCCTGGTTTACCGGTTTTACAGGTAAAAGATACCCTCAAGGCATATCAGCAAATTGCTAGATGGTGGCGCGATCGCTTTAATATTCCTGTAATTGGTGTAACAGGTTCCGTTGGTAAAACTACAACCAAAGAATTGATCGCCGCAGTTTTAGGAACAAAGGGACGAGTTCACAAAACTTATGGAAACTACAACAACGAAATTGGTGTCCCAAAAACTCTCTTAGAACTTGGTGCAGAAAATGACTATGCCGTGATTGAAATGGCGATGCGGGGTAGGGGACAAATTGCCGAACTAACCCAAATAGCGCGTCCAACAATTGGAGTAATTACCAATGTGGGGACAGCACATATTGAATTACTGGGTTCCGAAGAAGCGATCGCTGAGGCAAAATGTGAGTTATTAGCCGAAATGTCTGCTGATAGTGTGGCAATTCTCAATCACGACAATCCTTTATTAATTTCCACGGCGGCGAAAGTTTGGCACGGAGAAGTTTTAACTTATGGCTTTTCTGGTGGGGATATTCAAGGGCAGTTAGTTGATAACGAAACTGTGGAAGTCGCAGGAATCCAACTACCTCTACCTCTAGCCGGTCGTCACAATGCGACTAATTTCTTAGCAGCTTTAGCGGTGGCAAAGGTGTTGGGGATCGATTGGGCAACCCTGAAAGCAGGTGTGGCGGTGGATATGCCCACAGGACGATCGCAGCGATTTAACTTGGCCAACGATGTGGTAATTTTAGATGAGACTTATAATGCTGCACCAGAAGCTATGATGGCGGCGTTGCAATTATTAGCAGATACGCCCGGAAAGCGAAAGATTGCCGTTTTGGGTGCGATGAAAGAATTAGGAGAGCGATCGCAGCAGTTGCACCAGCGAGTGGGAGAAACAGTGCGAAAGTTAAATTTAGACGGTTTGTTGGTTTTGGTAGATGGAGAGGATGCCGAAGCGATGGCTATTAGTGCCGAAGGCATCCCATCGGAGTGCTTTGCAACTCATGCCGAGTTAGTGGCTAGGTTGAAGATATTTGTGCAAACAGGCGATCGTTTATTATTCAAAGCCGCCCATTCTGTGGGACTAGATCGAGTTGTCAATGAGTTACGTGCAGAATTTCCTAGATAAGTCTAGATTTCAGGCGTTGTTGGAAAGACTAGTAGTCTGTAAAAAAGTAATTGACGAATAAATCTTCTGTAGAGATGGCGATTTATCGCGTCTTTCAAACCGTTAAAATGGGTTTGAAAGACCACTAGGGCTATTATTGTAGCGTATTTGATAAAGAATTGCTGCCAAGTTAGTCACCAAACAAGTGATTGCTAGCCACAGCAAGATGTAAGTAGGAGCCATCACCACACCAATCATAAACCAAGTATATACGTGCAATATCATTACAGAAGCGAAAAAGCTGGCAATTCCAGCAGATTGCCACACTTGATACGATGGGCGACGTAAGGCTACTAGGCTCATCGTTAAAATTGTGACAATCAAGTTCGCTGGTACGAGAAATGCACAAATACCTATGCAGTTGCAACGAGAGAAATCTACTAAGGTGTTAAAATCGGGCATTAATTTTCTTGGGATAGATGTTAGCTTTTTAGGAACTTAATTTATTTTAAAATAACTAAATTTACATTAACAGATGAGTGAGTACTCACATTGCAAACATAACATAAATTAAAATATTGAGTTGCGTTTTGATAAGTAGGTAGGCGTAATTAAAATATAAGATCAAACCTCACCCTCAATCCCTCTCCAAAGTATCGGAGAGGGAAGCCGGAGGCAGGGTGAGGTTTGATATTTAATTTGACTCATTTACTTACTACTCAATACTTAGTTAATTGTAAAGATTTTGGATAAGTAGGGTGGAAAACACCCACCCTAGCTGAATTAACCTGGTAAAATCACCGTATCGATAACGTGTATCACACCATTATCGGCTTCGATATCTGCTGCTAAAACTGTGGCATTTTTAACTTCAAAACCATCTGAAGAATGAATTTTAATCGGTGAACCTTCCACAGAATTAACCGTACCGAGTTCTGCTAAATCAGCCTTTAGAAGCTTTCCGGGAACGACATGATACTTTAAAATCCGCGTTAGCTGGGGAATATTCTGTAACAGAGTTTGGATAGTTCCGGCTGGTAACTTGGCAAAAGCATCGTCATTTGGTGCAAATACAGTGAAGGGGCCAGGACTTTTTAATGTTTCTACTAAACCAGCAGCTTGTACAGCCGCTACTAGTGTTTTAAAAGACTCAGCCGTAACTGCAATATCAACAATATCAGCCATATACTTTACCTACATTGATGCAAAAGATTTTAAAGGATGATAAACCTATTTGAAGTTTTATTAAACAAAATAAATTTAAAATCAGCCGTTTAATAAACTTGACGTGGACGCATACTTCACCGTCAGGCATTACCTTATGATGTTTATAGAAAAATTCCTATTTGGTTAAACACCTGATGTATGAAGTGGTGGCAGGGGATTATTAGCGATCGCTTCATTCAAACAACGCTCGATTATTTTATCGAGATGAAGCCTTATCGCCCAGCATAAAAATTGACTACACGAAGTAGTCTACGATAAAATTCATCACTTCGCAAGTCAAGTAAGGATGTTTGACAAACACGCCTTGGCTAGCCCTCTATCGAGGAAACTGAGCTTCTTGTTTTCTATCTCTTCACCAGCAGTACTAAGTAAATTTTGGTAGTATAAATAATAAAAATTTGCCTTTCCTTGTTCTTCAAGGTGAAGCGAATAATATTGCTAAATCCTTGACTACAGTACGTTTCGTAGAAAACAAAAAAGTAGTATTTATCCTATCATAGTGTAACTGATGACACCATTGCCAAAATAAGTTACAAATGAGCAGTTATTGACTTGGAAGGTAGAACATCTAGTTAGTGGTTTGTCAAATCCATTTTGACGGTTTGAGAGACGCGATAAATCGCCGTCTCTAGAGAAAATTTATTCGTCAATTATTTCTTGACAGACTACTAGAACTATTTGTTGGGAAAAATTCTTTTCATCCAAAGGCAGTACTTGCAGCCGGGGTTATTTAAGCCCTGGCTACTCTCTGATTTTCATATCCGCATCAACCAGTAATATTTTGAGGAGACACTAACTCATGGACTATCAAAGCCCTTTAAGCAAAAAATCCTCTCGCCGTGCACTAGTAGTGAGTGGGGCAGTCGGTGGTATAGCGACTGCATTGGGTTTGCCGATGATTGCCCAAGAAGCTGATGCTCGACCGGCAACTTATAATCAGAAAAACGATGCGAAAATACTGAACAATGCTCTTTATTACGAACACCAGGCGATTTGGGCTTATAGCGCTGCTGCTGGCAAACTAACTAATACTGAAGTTGGTAAAGCTGTTTTGGCTTTAGCGCTTCGCAACCAAGCCGATCATAAAAACCATCGGGATGCTTTAACAGCTACTATCACCAGTTTGGGTGGAACTCCAGTAAAAACAGAATCTAGCTATGATGTTTCATCATACATCAAAAAGGGTGAGGGGAACTTGGATAGCGATGTGAATATTGCCAAGCTAGCTTTAGCTTTGGAGACTGATGCCGCGATCGCCTATAGCCAAGAAATTGCTAAGTTGAAAACTCCAAAATTGATTACTATCGGGGCGAGTATCGGTTCTACTGAAACTGCCCATGCTGCGGCTATTCGTGCCACTTTCAAATCTCTGGGAGTAAATCTCGAAATTGTACCAGCGCCTTTTCTTAGCATTGAAAATCGTGAAGCCTGGGTTCTGAAAGTATAGGGAGTGGGGAATTTCACTTCTTTATTCAGAACTCAGGACTCCAACTATTTTGCCCAATGCCGATTAATTATGATTAGCTTTCCAGTTTGTTAAATCGGTTAAAGAGCGATCGCGGTAATGTCCGTAACGCTCTTGTTTACTTTTGATTTTTGTACCCAATTCGGGAAAAATCCCAAAATTGGGCGGCATTGGTTGGAAATGCTTCGGCGAAGCGGAACTAATAAATTCCAATAACGCACCCATCATTGTTGTTGCTGGTAAAACCAAAGTTTCTTTACCCAAAGCTAGCCGCGCTGCATTAATTCCCGCCAAGCAGCCACCCGCAGCCGCAGCAGTGTAGCCTTCAGTACCAATCAACTGTCCCGCAGCTAACAAAGTTGGACGTTCTTTAAATTGCAGAGTTGGATGCATTAACTGAGGTGCATTAAGAAAAGTGTTGCGGTGCATCACTCCCAACCGGACAAACTCTGCCTTTTCCAAACTGGGAATTAGCTGAAATATGCGTTTTTGCTCACCCCAACGCAGATTAGTTTGGAATCCTACCATATTCCACAGTTGACCGGCTTTGTCTTCTTGTCGCAACTGCACCACAGCATAAGGACGTTCCCCTGTGCGAGTATCTGATAATCCCACTGGTTTTAGGGGGCCGTAGCGCATGGTATCTTCGCCACGTTGTGCTAATTCTTCAATGGGTAAACAGGCTTCAAAAAATTTCGCTGTTTCCCGTTCAAAACCTTTGAGTTCTGTTTGTTCAGCCTTACAAAGTTCTTCTCTAAAGTGCAAATACTGCTCTTTATTCATTGGGCAGTTTAGATAAGCGGCTTCACCTTTGTCATAACGTGATGCCATAAAAGCAACGTCACGGTTAATCGATTCTCCCACAATTATCGGACTAGCAGCATCAAAAAAGCTGAGGTATTCCATCCCAGTAAAGCGTTGCAAATCCTCGGCTAAATCGGGACTGGTTAAAGGGCCAGTTGCCAAAACCACAATTCCTTCAGGAATCGCAGATACTTCACCCCGGCGAAATTCAATTAAAGGATGGCTGGCTAAAGTTTCAGTCAAGTCTTGGCCAAATTGCCCTCTATCGACGGCTAGCGCCCCACCAGCAGGTACGGCGTGTTCATCAGCTTTGGAAATGACGATAGAACCAAGTTGACGTAATTCTTCGTGTAATAATCCTGCGGCGCGATCGCTTGCCATTGCCCCAAAGGAATTACTACACACTAATTCTGCTAAATGTTCTGTATGATGAGCAGGGCTAAAGCGTTTTGGACGCATTTCATGGAGAATTACCGGTACTCCAGCTTGGGCTATTTGCCAAGCTGCCTCAGTTCCAGCTAGTCCACCTCCAATTACTTGTATCGGTTGTTGTTCCATAGTTAAATTTTTAGTTTCTATATCAATAAGTATCACAGAAGTAAAATTAAATAAAAAAAGGCTAACTCATGACTACTTCTGTAAATACAACAGCAGGAATTACAAATTATCTGTGTCAATTCCTTTTTCTTGGAGTTTAGCTAGCAATTCTTGATAGCGATCGCGCTCTTTTTCTAATTCTTGTAAAGCTGCTTCCTTTGCTTGACGTTCTTGTTCCCGTAACTGGTCAATTTCTACAGGACTCAAAAACTTTTGCCCAGAAGGAGAAAAAATTTCCAGGGTATCTGATGTTGGTTGAAAACGGATTCCCAAACGCGGACTTACCCAGCCATTCATCTCTTCAATGACTTCAAAACTATCCCCAGAACGAAGCAAGCCATTTAAATCGTTCTTATCAGGATCGTAAATATAATATTCTTCCACACCATAACGCTGATAAAACTGCAATTTTTTAGTCATTTCTTTGAGGGTGTTACCTGGTGAGAGAATTTCAAATACTACCTGTGGCGGTATATTCTCTTCATTCCACTGTAAATAGGAACCCCGTTTTCCTTTTGATCTGCCAAAAACTACCAGCGTATCAGGTGCTTGTTTAATATTAGGGCTTCCTTGAACTGGATACCAAAACAAATCTCCGGCGATAAATACATCAGCCGACGATACAAATAAGATTTCTAAATTTTCTTTAATTTTGACAATCCATGCAAATTGTTCTGTATTATCCGCCATTGGTTGCCCGTCGCTTTCTGGGTAGATGACTTCGATTGTGGTTTCTGGTGTGACTTGTTGTACCATTGCTGCACCTCCAAGTATGGGGTTTTTAGCTGATATTTATAATTTAGATAGCGATCGCGTTAATCATAAGATGCGTAGACGCATTAGCGCAGCGTCTACTAGAGAAGCGGCTTGTTCCCAAACATTGCTTCTGAACTTATTCATTTAGAGGCGTTTGCTGTAATGCTTGTTGGACTTGCGCGATATCCAAATCTAACACCTGTGCTATCTGTTCTACACTTAAACCCAGTGCTAGCAGTTTAGGTACAGCTTCTAACTTTGCCTCAAAACGACCTTCTTGTTTACCTTCTTGTTTACCTTCTTGTTTAGCTTCTTGATAAACCCGTGTTTGCTTTAACTCACTTAATCCAAACATCGCCTCTATCTCCTCTCGACACTATTAATTTAAAGGCGTTTGCTGTACTGCTTGCTGAACTTGTGCAATATCCAAATCTAACGCCTGTGCGATCTGTTCCACACTTAAACCTAGTGCTAGCAGTTTAGGTACAGCTTCTAACTTTGCCTCAAAACGACCTTCTTGTTTACCTTCTTGTTTACCTTCTTCTTTGCCTTCTTGTTTACCTTCTTCTTTGCCTTCTTGTTTAGCTTCTTGATAAACCCGTGTTTGCTTTAACTCACTTAATCCAAACATCGCCTCTATCTCCTCTCGACTTATGTTAGGCAATTTATAAACCAGAATCGTCTCTATTAATTCTAGTAATTGTTTTTGTGGCAGTTGCAAATTTACCGCTTGTTTTGTACGGTTAATTAGTTCTCTGGCAGTGGTAATAGTTGTATCTTCATTTTCAATTACTAATTTTAAGGTAGCAATACCTATTGGTAGTGATGCAGCTTCGCCTAGTTCATCTAAGTAAATTATACTAATGCGATCGCTATTGAAGAATTCGTGGCAATCTTGTCGTTCACCAGTATCTATATTCCTTCTGGGATAAATCACCACTCCTCGCCAAGAATTTTTAGATTTATTTTGGCGCAAATAGAGAAATGTTTCTGAAACTAGGCGCAAATAAATATCTGAGTCTGGTTGAAATTGGACTTCAACGAAATAAATCGGATTTGCTTCGTTTTGAGTGGGAAGAAATACACCATCTATTCTAAAGGCAGTTTGTTTGATTTCAACTGAAGAGAATTGATAGGTATTTGCAGTTTCAGGAGGATTGCCAATTAGTTCAAAGAAGATACTGGGAAATTCTTGAAATAGGCGATAAAATATACTGTCAGTTTTCACTCTGGATGTTGTAGCACAGTTTTTAACTTTAGCAATTTTATAATGCGCTGCTCTCTGATTGCATAAATTATCCCAGGTGGAAAAATGTTCAAAACTCAAGTGAATGGATTAAGTATGGCAATAGCACATCCCTCGAAGTCCTTTGTATTTCTTGTTACTAATGTAATTTGGTGAATTTCGGCGGTTGCGGCAATAATTATGTCCGCCTGAGTGCGAGGTTTTCCTTGGGTTTGTAAGTATCCTCTTAATTCACCCGCACGTTTAGCAATTTCTGGGCTGACAGAGATTACCTGACAATAAGTTACCAAAAAATTATCAAGCCAAGTTTTAATCCTGTGGTTGGGTTTTGCTGATAAACCATAGTAAATTTCTTCCAATGTAATAGCACTGAGAAAAATTGATGAGATGCTTTTACTCCAGGCAATGACTCCAGGATTGGGTAGTGGACGAGCTAACTCACTGATAATGTTAGTATCGCAAAGAAAGCTCATACTATTCTTCAGCAAATGGGATATGGCGATCATCGCTATATCGTGCAGGAGTTTCTAAAATATAATTTTCTTCAGCACAGAGTTGACGTAGTTCTGCAAAAGTATCTGCGAGAGAAGAGACTTTTTGTTGCTGATGCCAAGCAAGGAAATCTTGAAAAAGTTTAGGTTCTACAATCGCAGCAACTAATTTGTCCTGCTTGAAGATTAATTGAGGTTCTGATGCAATAGCATCAATCACCTCTGGCAGTTTTTGTTGTGCTTCGTCAAGTTTCCAGTTCATTTGTTTTCAGATTTAGTAGTAAGCCATTTTGATTTTAGTTTAGGTTAATTTTTCTGTATCTAGCTAAATATTCAAAACTGCTAACTCAGCACTCACTACTTTAGCCGCCAAATTTTGATAGTCTTGTCTCGACTACCACTAATAAGGTTTATTAAGTGCGCCAGTTCCCTGTACTTGCGGTGCAAATTGCTTGATTACACAATGCTCATTTAGTTTGTCTACATCTTCTGCCAAATAGGTTTTGCCAAATCCCCCACTACCTAATGATTTAATTGGGCGATAGTGGTTTCTCAGCACCACCAATCCTACACCGCAGTTGGAGCAAAATATTGTGCGATGGGGATTGGGCGGATTGTGGCAAGCTGGATTGAGGCAGCAGATCATAACTGTGCATCTATAAATTCAGTTATGGAAACTTCCTTTCTCTGACTTCTACAGCATAATCTTGCACAGCCTTGGTAATCGTCTCTCGCAAGTTGGTATAAACCTTGGCAAATGGTGGATGCTTCTCGGCAAGTCCGATTACATCTGAGGTAACTAAAACCTGTCCATCGCAGTGAGTTCCTGCACCGATACCAATTGTCGGAATACTCAATTTTTGTGTAATCTGCATTGCCAAATCTGCGGGGATATGCTCTAAAACTAGAGAAAATACACCAGCTTGTTCAAGAGCGATCGCTTCAAGTAAAATCCTCCCACTCGCTTCTTGCGTCTTACCTTGTTGTCGCAAACCCAGTTGATGTATTGATTGTGGTGTCAAACCCACATGATCCATAACTGGAATTCCGGCTTCTACTAAACGAGCCACAGTTTGGGCGATCGCTACATCGTGCAGGAGTTTCTAAAATATAATTTTCTTCAGCACAGATTTGACGTAATTCTGCAAAAGCGTCTGCGAAGGAAGAGACTTTTTGTTGCTGATGCCAAGCAAGGAAGGCTTGAAAAAGTTTAGGTTCTACGATCGCAGCAACTAATTTGTCCTGCTTGAAGATTAATTGAGGTTCGAACAAGGAAAAGAACCTTTTGCTAACTGGCTTGATTCTTTACGAGATAATAGGGCAATAGATAAAATAGAGAAAAGACTTACAAGAGTACAGTCCGAGAATTTAGGAGATTATAAATCAGTTGGTGAGGGTGTTTTTGAGCTAAGAATTCAATACGGACAAGGTTATCGCGTATATTTTGGACAAGATGGAAACTTAATTATACTCCTTTTGTGTGGTGGTATAAAAAACACTCAAGACGAAGATATTGAGAAAGCAAAGGAATATTGGAGAGATTATGAGCGAAGTCAAAACCCAAAGAAGTAGGCATTATCGAGAATATTTAATTGAATCTTTGAAAAACCCAGAACGTGCTGCTGGTTACATTAGGCTCATCGCTTACAATTAAAATAGCTCCTACTTTGAGGAAATTGTATGCAAGTCTCTTTGCCACCAGAAGTTGAAGCACTGCTACAACGACAACTGAATAGTGGTAAATATCAAAACGCGATCGAAGTTATTGTTGCGGGAATAAGACTTTTGGAGCAGCAAGAAGACATTTACCAAGGAAGATTGTCGGAACTGCAACAGGAAGCGCTGATTGGATTGGAAGCATCGCAGCAGGGTAAGGTTGTTGATGGATTGACTGCAATGAACCAAATTCGTGCTAATTTGCGTCAGCGATACGGTGCATCTGACGAAGTATGAATCGAGAATTTCGCCTTACCGAACCTGCTATTAAAGACATTGAAGAGATTGCAGATTACATTGCCAAACAATCTGGTTTACGGGAATCGGAGCTTTTTTTGAGCAAACTCGATGCAAAATTTGTCAAAATCGCGCAGTTTCCTAACCTTGGACGACAACGGGATGAAATATTACCTGGTATCCGTAGTCTGTCTGTAAATAGTTATTTAATACTTTATATGCCCATAGGGCAAGATGTTGAAATTTTTCGAGTTATTAGCGGTTATCGAGATTTAACTGCATTATTTAGTGATTCCGAATCTTGATTCTTGTTTGGTAATTATTGCGATCGCGCAGCGTTCCGTAGGAATATCGCATAACACTACCCCAGAGTATCGCACCAATGAAACTATAATTTCGCTGTAGTGCGATCGCTCCCCTTGCATCTCCGGTAAACGTGCTAATGAGGCTATTATTTCGCTGTAGTTGTATCTGTGTCTAGCTAAATAATCAAAACTGCGATCGCAGCACTCACTACTTTAGCCGCCAAATTTTGATATTGGTTTCATCACCATGACTAACAAGGGTTTTACCATCTGGGCTAAAAGCAACCCCCAAAACCACAAGATGATCCCCAGCAAGAGTAAACATTTGTTCTCCTGTTGCCCGACTCCACAGTTTGATTGTGCCATCTAAAGCACCACTGGCAATAGTTTCGCCATCGGGACTAAAGACGACAGACATAACCTTGTTAGAGTGTCCTATCAGATTACGAATTTGTCCTCCTGTTTCAAGGTTCCACAATTTGATGGTGTTATCAAAACTACCACTAGCTAGGATTTTGCTATCTGGGCTGATGGCAATGGACTTAACTTGGTCAGAATGCCCTGCAATAGTGCGAATTAGCTCTCCTGTTGCTAGATTCCACAACTTGATGGAGCCATCAGTAACACCACTAGCAATAATTTTACCATCCGGGCTAATAGCGATAGAAAGAGTAAATGAGCGGGAAGGCCCTATAAGAGTATTAATTTGTTCTCCTGTTACCAAATTCCACAACTTGATATTATTAATACGACCATTACTAATATCACTAGCAAGAATTGTTCTATCTGGGCTGATAGCGATCAACCCCAAACGTCCAGATTGCGTGAAAGTACGAATTTGCTCTCCTGTTGTGGGATTCCATAATTTTATGATGTCATCATTATGACTACTGGCAAGAACCTTACCATCTTTACTAAAGGCAATAGAATAAACCTGTTCAGTATCCCCAGCGATGGTGCGTATTTTCTCTGCTGTTGCTAAATTCCATAATTCTATGGTGCCATCAAGAGTGCTAGCAGCCAAGGTTTTCCCATCTGGACTGATAGCAGTGGAAAAAACATTACGTCGGGTGATAGTTCTTTGCAATAAAACTCCGCTTGGTATGCTCGCAATTACAGATATCGGATTAGTTGGAAATAAGCCATAGCGAACATGACCATATATTTGAGTTGCAACTATTGTAATAGCAGCACCCACCAAGAATCTTTTTCTCCAATTAGTATTTTGTCTAAATGCCTTTTGTAGCGCTACTTTTGGCTTTACTGGTGCTGGCGATGTTCCAGTTTGAGGCTGATGAAGCAATGTAGCAGGGAATGATGATGATGATTGAGTTATAACTACTGCCTGAGTTGGGTGTACTCGTGAAAGTGATGGTGACGGTGAACTAAAATCCTGTAAAACTTCCTCAGCAGATTGGTAACGTTGCTGATAATCTTTTTGCAGTAACTTATCAAGAAGCTGCGCTAATTCCTGGCTTTGTGGTTGTTGCAAATGCTCTCGCCAAGAAGAAACCCACCCATAACCTTGTTGTTCCGACATTATCCAAGGGTGAATTCCACTCAGTAAGTGAAAGCAAGTTGCACCAACACTATATAAATCACTCGCTGGATAAGCTTTACCATCCTGCATTTGTTCTAATGGCGCATAACCTTGGGAACCAATTGTTGTTCCTGGGTTAGTGATAACTGTCATGGTGAGTTGCTTGGAAATCCCAAAATCTATCAAGACTAACTTGCCGTCAGTGCTGCGACGAATGATATTTTCTGGTTTGATATCGCGGTGAATAACTTTGTGCTGATGAACCGTTTTCAGGATATTTAATAAATCAAGCAAAACTTCCCAGATTTTTTCTTCGTTGAAAGTTCCCTGTTGTTTTAATTCAGCTAATAAATTCTGCCCGTCGATAAACTGCTGCACTAAATACAGATTATTTTCTTCTTCAAAGTACGCCAACAGCGTGGGAATCTGCGGATGTTCTCCTAGTTGTTGCAGTCGCCTTGCTTCTTGCTCAAATAGTTCTGTGGCTTTGTTTATAGCCGCAGTTCCCTGTACTCGCGGCGCAAATTGCTTGATAACACAATATTCATTCAGCTTGTCTAAATCTTCTGCTAAATAGGTTTTACCAAATCCCCCACCACCTAATGATTTAATCGGGCGATAGCGGTTTCTCAACACCACTAATCCTGTGCCGCAGTTAGAGCAAAACATTGTGCGATCTGGATCGGGCGGATTGTGGCAAGCTGGATTTAGGCAGCAGATCATAACTGTGCATCTATAAGCAAATGTAATTATTATCCCTTAGCTATAAGTTATTCCTTGGATAAATTGCAAAAGATTAGATAAATTCAGTTATGGAAACTTCCTTTCTCGCACTTCCACGGCATAATCTTGCACGGCTTTGGTAATAGTCTCCCGCAAATTTGTGTAAACTTTGGCGAATGGTGGATGCTTTTCTGCCAGTCCGAGGACATCAGAGGTTACTAAAACTTGTCCATCACAGTGAGTTCCCGCACCGATACCAATTGTCGGAATTGTAAGTTTTTGTGTAATCTGCATTGCCAAATCTGCGGGGATATGCTCTAAAACTAAAGAAAATACACCTGCTTGTTCGAGAGCGATCGCTTCTTGTAAAATTCTCTCACCCGCTTCTTGGGTTTTGCCTTGTTGTCGCAAACCGAGTTGATGTACAGATTGCGGTGTCAAACCTACATGACCCATTACCGGGATTCCAGCTTCTACCAAACGGGCAATCGTTTCTGCGATCGCTGGATAACCACCCTCCAATTTTACCGCTTGAGCGCCCGTTTCTTTGAGTACTCGCCCAGCTGAGTGCATTGCTTGTTGGAGACTTTCTTGATACGTCAAAAATGGTAAATCTACAACTACCAATGCCCGTTTAACCCCACGACGCACAGATTTGGCGTGGTAGATCATCTCATCCAAAGTTATCGGCAGTGTTGTTTCATACCCTAGAACTACTGCCATAGAGTCACCCACAAGGATTAAGTCTACACCAGCTGCATCGATGAGTTGAGCGATCGCATAATCCCAGGCGGTCAATGCCACAATTGAACGTCCCTGTTGTTTCCATTGAATTAATTGCTGGGTAGTAATTGCCATTTTTCTAAGTGGGGAGTAGGGAGTAGGGAGTAGGGGGGTAGGAGTAAAGAGTAGGGAATTTCACCACTCCCCACTCCCCACTCCCCATTCCCTCATTTAACGGCGCGACTGAAAGCAATATGGGTTTTTGCACTGTCCGTTTTGGGCATTAACCAAGCTAGACCTTCACTGGTGCCGATCCATAATTTATTGGCGATATCAGGTGCAAGGGTAAGAACCCGACTAGAAGGAAGTCCAGCAACTTCTGCATCTAACACAGCGCCCGTATTTGGATTTAATCGTAACAAACCATTGCTAGTTCCAACCCAGACACTACCATCTTTAGCAAAACGCACCACCTTCACATCACGCCCACGTAAACGAGTCACAGACCTTAACACTGCACCAGTTTTTGGGTTAATAACTAGCAAATTATTCGGCATTCCCGCCCAAATTAACCCTTCTGGACTGATAGCTAAAGCTTGGACAGTCGTTCCTGGCAAATCGGCAATCCGCTTCATAATCCCAGCACTAGCAGTATTTACCCGCACCAATCCATCAAGAGTTCCAACCCACAGTTGACCTTCAGCATCTAAAGTTAGAGTGTTGGCACTGACACCAGGCAGATTTTTTACTGTTGTCATAATCAAACCTTGGTCGGGACTAATTAAAGCTAAACCGCTATCGGTTCCAGTCCACAAATAACCCCGCTTGTCAAGTAACAGTGACAAAACCCGTTTAGAAGGCAAAAATAAATTCTGCGCCGTAATTTCGCTAGTGCGGGGGTCAACTCGAAACAATCCCTCATAACTTCCCACCCACAAACGTCCTACTTTGTCTTGGGCTAAAGCACCAATAGCAACATTCGGTAAGCTAACGCGAGAAATAATCTTGCCAGTTTTAGGATCAATCCGCGATAATCCCCGCCAAGAACCTACCCAAAGATTGCCTGTAACATCTGCCAGTAAATTACCGACACGATAATCAGTTTCTGGTGAATTTTCTTGCACACTCCGCTCATCGGGTAATTGTTCTACTCGCTTCGGTGGTGCCGAAGCTGGGTAAGCGGGGGTTAAATCAGATGATTTAATGTCAGGGGTTTTTTGTGCCCACACCATATTTGGCACAGCTATCAACCCCAGTAAGATAGAACTAATCAATAAACTAGTACGCTTGCAAAACAATACCACGGTGATATTTCCTTTGGAGACAGCACCCATAGCCGTTACCTAATGTGGCTTTGGGTTAATTTCAGTGTTCCCCTAGCTGAGATTTTTTAAACATTGGGAATTGGGAATTGGGAATTGGGAATTGGGAATTGGGAATTGGGCATTAGGGGAGAGGTGATAGGTTGATAGGAAATAATCTGTACCCTCTAACCTGTAACCTATTCCCTTCTTCACTCCTAACTCCCCCGAACCTTCTTTACAGCTATTGATGACACTTTGTAAAGCATTTGTAACAAAATGTTTAAATCTTTATGTAATAACAAAACTAAATATATAAGTTCAAAACTTTGAAAGAATAACTTATCGAATTCTTGATATATTGTGAAACAAGTTACAAATTACGTGGTGTGCAATTTTTTATCTTTCGCTCATCACTCTGCTAAATCTGTGTCAAATAAATTCTTTTCTGGTGTCTTTTCCATCTACGGAGAAGATAAAAGGAGTGTAGAGGCGAGAATGTGTGCCAGCCAGGCCAATCCCCTGAATACCCCGATTTGTAGGGAAATTATCTAAATGCTAACCGCGAAAGCGGAAGTTTTGGTGAAATTGAGAAGGTTTAGTTGGGTGCAAAGAAGAGGTAAAAAATAATTTTGATTCGTAGCAACAGGAAACAGTAGAAGCGCTAGGTCGTGTACCCCTACAACGGGATAACACTGGTGAGGAGGGCTACCACCGCTACCAAAGTGTCCGCCGCAAAAAAACTGCAACCTTTTGCCAAAGACAACCCCTAACAAAAATTTTTCCTGAATCTTCCTCTCGCTCAAGGGGGGAAATATCTGGGTCGGGGGAAGTTGCACAAAACGTGATTTGATAATTAATTAAGAGTGATTTCAGGGAAGGATAAAATATGTCTTACGCTCAAACGAAGACTCAGAGCAAGTCTGGGTATCAAGCCGGGGTTAAAGATTACAGACTAACTTATTACACACCCGATTACACACCAAAAGATACCGATCTTCTAGCTGCGTTCCGCATGACACCCCAGCCTGGTGTTCCTCCCGAAGAAGCAGGTGCGGCTGTAGCGGCTGAGTCTTCTACAGGTACTTGGACAACTGTGTGGACAGACTTGCTCACCGACCTCGATCGCTACAAAGGTCGTTGTTATGACATCGAACCAGTTCCAGGTGAAGACAACCAGTACATCTGCTACGTTGCCTATCCTTTGGACTTGTTTGAAGAAGGTTCTGTAACCAACGTATTGACCTCAATTGTAGGTAACGTATTTGGTTTCAAAGCTTTGCGGGCACTACGTTTAGAAGATATCCGCTTTCCAGTAGCTTACATCAAGACCTTCCAAGGGCCTCCTCACGGTATCCAAGTTGAGCGCGACAAGTTAAACAAATACGGTCGTCCTTTGCTGGGTTGTACCATTAAGCCTAAATTAGGTCTTTCCGCCAAGAACTACGGACGCGCTGTATACGAGTGCTTACGCGGTGGTTTGGACTTCACCAAAGACGACGAAAACATCAACTCCGCACCATTCCAAAGATGGCGCGATCGCTTCTTGTTCGTTTCTGAAGCTATCAGCAAAGCCCAAGCTGAAACCGGTGAAATCAAAGGTCACTACCTCAACGTCACTGCCCCCACCTGTGAACAAATGTTGCAACGGGCTGAGTTCGCTAAAGAACTCAAACAGCCCATCATCATGCACGATTACCTCACCGCAGGCTTCACCGCAAACACCACATTGTCTCGTTGGTGCCGCGACAACGGTATCTTGCTCCACATTCACCGTGCTATGCACGCTGTAATTGACCGTCAAAAGAACCACGGTATCCACTTCCGTGTATTGGCTAAAGCCCTCCGGTTGTCTGGTGGCGATCACATCCACACCGGCACCGTAGTTGGTAAATTGGAAGGTGAGCGCGGCATCACAATGGGCTTCGTTGACCTATTGCGTGAAAACTACATTGAGCAAGACAAGTCTCGTGGTATTTACTTTACCCAAGACTGGGCTTCTCTACCTGGTGTAATGGCAGTTGCTTCTGGTGGTATCCACGTATGGCACATGCCCGCGCTAGTAGAAATCTTTGGTGATGACTCCGTACTACAATTCGGTGGTGGTACTCTGGGACACCCTTGGGGTAACGCTCCTGGTGCAACCGCTAACCGCGTCGCCTTGGAAGCCGTTGTTCAAGCTCGTAACGAAGGCCGTAACTTGGCTCGTGAAGGTAACGATATCATCCGCGAAGCTGCTAAGTGGTCTCCTGAACTAGCTGTTGCTTGCGAACTGTGGAAAGAAATCAAGTTCGAGTTTGAAGCAATGGATACCGTCTGATCTTGAAGTTAAAAGTTAAAAGTTAAAAGGTAAAAGAAAATAGTATTTCCTTCTTTTTACTTTTTACTTTTTACTTATTTGAGGCTGGGGTCAAGCATGAATCTTAAGCAAATTGCGAAGGACACAGCCAAAACTCTCCAAAGCTATCTGACTTATCAGGCTCTAAGGACAGTATTGGCACAGCTAGGCGAAACGAATCCTCCATTAGAACTTTGGTTGCATAACTTTTCTGCTGGCAAAATTCAGAATGGTGAATCGTATATTGATCAACTGTTGCGAGAAAAACCAGATTTGGCATTGCGAATCATGACTGTCAGAGAACACATTGCGGAAGAAGTTATGGAATTTTTACCGGAAATGGTTCGCACTGGCATTCAGCAAGCCAATATGGAACAGCGTCGCCAGCATTTAGAACGCATCACACGGATAGACACATCTAACCCCAGTCTGCAACCAGAACAGCAAGCAACTTCAGATCAGAATTTGGATAACTTATCCACTTAGTTTGGTCAATCTAGTAGTAAAAATCGCAACCCATTATCAAAAGCTATGCAAACTTTACCAAAAGAGCGTCGTTACGAAACCCTTTCTTATCTGCCCCCCCTGACTGATGCTCAAATTGCCAAGCAGATCCAGTACATTTTGAATCAAGGTTACATTCCAGCCATCGAGTTCAACGAAACTTCTGAGCCAACAGAATTATATTGGACAATGTGGAAGTTGCCTTTGTTCGGTGCTAAATCTACTCAAGAAGTACTGAGCGAAGTTCAAGCGTGTCGTTCTCAATTCAACACCAGCTATATCCGTGTTGTAGGTTTTGACAACATCAAGCAGTGCCAAATTCTCAGCTTTCTTGTTCACAAACCCAACAAAGCTAACAGATACTAAAGCAAGCGTTGCTCTAAGTAATTAGTTTATTGCCATAGGAGAGGTAGAATTATCTGCCTCTCCTATTTACTAGGTTTGTTTTTAAACGCAAAGGGACGCAAAGGGAAACGCAGAGAAACGCAGAGAATAACTCAGCGCCCCTTTGTGTAAACCTCTGCTTTTTTTTTAAATATAATAAATGGAATTACAGCATCTGCCGGAAGTAAGAATTTGTTTTGTTGGTGATTCTTTTGTTAATGGTACTGGCGACTCAGAATGTCTTGGTTGGACAGGGAGGGTATGTGCTAATGCTAATAAAAAAGGTTATGACATTACTTACTATAATTTAGGGATTAGGCGTGATACGAGTAGTGATATAGCAAAGCGTTGGTTACAGGAAGTATCACTGCGATCGCCCAAAGAATATGATGGCAGAGTTGTATTTTCTTTTGGATTGAATGACACAACATTAGAAAATGGTAAAACTCGTGTGGATTTGGCAGATTCTATCAAAAATTCCCGTGAAATTTTAAGTAAAGCTCAAAAGTTATATCCTGTTTTAATGATTGGATCCGCACCATACGCAGAACAAAAAGATAGTCAAAGAACGAACAGAAATACTGATTTATCTAAACAGTTTGCTTTAATTTGCAATGAATTGAACATACCTTATTTAGACGTTTTTCCCATATTAGAAAAATCAAATATCTGGATTAATGAAGCAAGAGCTAATGATGGTGTTCATCCTAAAGCCGGCGGTTATGCAGAATTTGCCAAAATAGTAGAAAATTGGGACGCTTGGTTAAATTGGTTCCCTGTGACTTAATCGAGCATTCAAAGTTAGGATAGTGGTGGCAGCTTATTTTTCCGTTCCAAGGTGGTAATTATGCAACAAATTACTCTAGCTGAAGCATCTCAAAACTTACCTGACTTAATTGAAGCAGCACTCGGAGGTGAGGAAATTATTATTATCAAAGATAATCAACCTTTGGTGAAGTTAACCCCTGTGTCGCCACTTAAACACCGCCGTCAACCTGGAAGCGCAAAGGGTTTAATTACAATATCTGATGACTTTGATGAACCACTCGAAGATTTTAAGGAATATATGGAATGATATTGCTGCTGGATACACATACTTTTATTTGGTATGTGACTAATAATTCAAGACTTAGTAATCGAGTACTAGAGTTAATCAACGATCAGAATAATGAAATTTTGCTAAGTATAGCTAGTCTATGGGAAATCGCTATTAAGCAGAATTTAGGAAAGCTTAGTTTCAATCAGCCATTTGAGATATTTCTCACACAACAACTCAACCTCAACGATTTTAGGTTACTCGATATCAAAATTAGCCACGTTACTGTTGTTGCGGCACTACCTTTACATCATCGCGATCCATTCGACCGAATTCTAATTGCACAATCACTCGCAGAAAATATACCTATACTGAGTGCTGATAAAATTTTTGATGCCTATCCAATTGAGCGTTTGTGGTAAATAACGCTCCTTTTCTACCAAAAGATAAATAAACAGCGATCGCCAAAAAAACTTAACATTACTTTAGGCAGTGCTAGGCAAAGATAATTATTATGGGTTATTACATCGCTCCCCGCTTTTTGGACAAACTGGCTGTCCACATCACCAAAAACTTTCTAAAGCTTCCTGGCGTGCGAGTCCCCGTGATTTTAGGTATTCACGGACGCAAAGGTGAAGGCAAAACTTTTCAATGTCAATTAGTCTTCGAGAAAATGGGTATCGAGGTGACTAACATATCTGGCGGCGAATTGGAAAGTCCAGATGCAGGAGATCCGGCGCGGTTGATTCGGCTGCGTTATCGGGAAACAGCAGAACTGATCAAAGTACGCGGCAAAATGTGTGTACTGATGATTAATGATTTAGATGCGGGCGCTGGACGCTTTGATGAAGGCACTCAATATACTGTAAATACGCAGTTGGTGAATGCCACACTGATGAATATTGCTGATAATCCCACAGATGTGCAGTTGCCTGGAAGCTATGATTCCACACCTTTGCATCGTGTGCCGATTATCGTCACAGGTAATGATTTTTCTACCCTCTATGCACCGTTAATTCGGGATGGACGGATGGAGAAATTCTACTGGGAACCAGACAAAGACGACAAAGTGGGAATTGTCAAGGGGATTTTTGAACAGGATGGACTGTCACAGAAAGAAGTTGAACAGCTAGTTGATACTTTTGTCAATCAGTCTATTGACTTTTTTAGTGCTTTGCGATCGCGCATTTATGACGAACAAATCCGCAACTACATCCATAAAGTCGGTTTTGAGCAGGTATCCTTGAGTGTGGTTAACAGCACTGAAGGGCCACCAGAATTTAAAAAGCCAGATTTCAGACTGTCTCACTTAATTGAGTCTGGTAACTTTCTCGTTGGTGAACAAAAACGGGTAGAAAATTCCCATTTAGTTGATGATTACAACCGACTCAATCGGGGTAGAAATTCTCAATCTGCACCTGCTGCGACACCAATTAATCAGCCGTCAAGCAATGGTGCAACTCAAGAAGCAAAAACTAATGGATTTCAGAAAAAGGAAGCATCCAGTAGCCATTTGACTCTAGATACACAAGCTCAAATTAGGCAATTATTGTCTCAAGGTTACAAAATCAGCATTGAACACGTAGATGAGCGCCGCTTCCGCATGGGTTCATGGCAAACTTGTGTTCATAGCCATATTGATGCAGAGTCTGATGCAATATCAAATTTGGAAGCAACTCTGGCAGAATATAGCGGTGAGTATGTGCGCTTGGTAGGTATCGATCCGAAAGCCAAGCGGCGGGTGGTGGAGACGATTATTCAGCGTCCAGATGGGAAAAATTAGTTATTAGTCATTGGTCATTGGTCATTGGCAAAAGAAAGTGGGGGAAAAATTCAAAGCCTCTCTCCTAAAAGGAGAGAGGAATGGAAGTGAGGGCAAAATTGTACTTCACGCTTGTCGAGAACCGTTATAATTCAAACCATGTTCTCTGACGGGGTGGGTATCTCAAGGACTAATGACTTTCACGTTTCGGTTTGATAACTGAATCATTACCTTTTACTTACAGGTAGGGGCTGAAGCCGAGTTCACTTTTCTTAAATCGCCACTGAATACGGCTGTGTATAGATAAGGTGATGAACCAGTGCAAGTCATGGAATTTGTATTAGTACCACGAGGAGTCCACCATGACTTTGCTTGCACAGTCAGATTTGTGCCATTCCATGATAAAGCTTGGACAACTAAAGAGTTTGTATTTCCATTATCCGGCTTTTTAGCAGATAAGAATGTGGCATAGTTAACCTCACCATTGGCTGGATTAATCCGGGCTATAACTGCGACTTTTGGCCCGCCTCCGCTACCATAGCTAGACAACCAACGCCCAGTTGCAAAGCGGCGAAAATCACTACCAGTTTGACTGCCGGTGGAAGAGTAAACGCCATATAAAACATCCCCACCATTCCAATACAATCCGTAACCTGTACCGTCATCATTCGTTGTTTCGTAATCAGTTCGACACCAGGATTTGATACCAGTATTGAAACGGATAGTTACAGGGTTTTTGTTATTAGATGAAACTTGCTGATAACCAATATAAAATGCTGTATTCCCATTAACTACTCTGGGGCCATTTTTAGCTTTGATTGTCGCTTCGCTATCATTGCAACTGAATGTCACACCACTACCAATAGATGAATTTACCGTTTGGGCAAAAGCTGGAGGGGTTTTTTGTGTGATGATTAAATCAGTCGCTAGTAATGCAGATAAGGAGAAAATTGCCAAATATTTCTGCAATTTGGGAGAATAAATCATGGTATAAACTTGCCGATAAACTGTAAGGGAAAAACACCGTATTACTATAAACTCTAATGAGAGTTCATACAAGCAAAATTGTTAAAAGTCGCAGATTGCAACATTTTTAATATCACGAAAAAGGATATTAGGCTACAAAATAGATAGGCTAATATGCATGGCATTACATGGTATTAACTGTATATATAGCGGTTCTCATTCAGATGCGGTACAAAATGATATCGCTTGGTGTAAGGGCACAGCATTGCTGTGCCCCTACGGGTGTACCTTACTAAGTCGAGAAACGCTATAAACCTTGATATATTTCTTAGAGATGGTTCTAGAGTTAGTTTGGCTTAGTAAAGCTGTTTTTTGGTTCAGTAAAATTCGTGAATAATTTTATTTTTGTGAAACTAATACATACATCTAAGTAATTTATCTTGATTCAGATGCTGCATCTGGTTTTTGGGATGATTACCTTAACGTTAGTGATTCATCATAATGGCTTCTAATGTAAGCCTATAGACGCATATCGGTTTGTCATCATCATCTATGAGGTGGAACTTCAATATGAAAGAAAACCAGAGTTAAAGGCAGTATTTATACAGAACAAGATAGTATTTTAATGACAAGCTTTAAAAATAAGACTTATGCATTGATATAAAATACTAAATATGAGTGTTTTGAAAAACTTCTCTTAATTAGATTTTTTTAGCAAATAAATGCTGCTTTAGCACATCTAAACGTGAACAATTCCAATAATCGATATGGGAGACAATCAAACCATCAGAATTAAGACCTAATTCACTCCAACCAGGAATAGAAATTCGTGGCTTCCAGGGAAGAGGAGTATTCCAACTGAGTGTCCACTCAGTTTTTATTGTGTCTCCTGAACGTTGAATATTATGTAAGTCCATCTTGATATCTAAAAACCAAGTTTGGATAAAATTAATCATTTCTTTGTAACGTTTAACGCCACTAAATTTATTCAGTGGATCTTGAAAATAAACATCTGGAGCGTAAATAGTGTAAGTTTGATTTACTGGGAATCTTTGATAGTCTTCTTTGAGGATTTCAATGATATCCATAATAAATATAGGAATCCGATTTGATTTCTGAACTTATTTGCGTAGGTGGGGAGTGGGGAGTGGGGAGTGGGGAGTGGGGAGTGGGAAATCAGCCTTTTTGACTTGTACGGAATTTTGTTCAAAAATCAAATATGAGTCCTATAGATATATTTGTAAATTATTTTAAGATGTAAACGAGCCTGGAGCGATGTCTACGACGGGCTGCGCCAACGCAGCAACAGCCGATGTGCCAAATAATTCTGTTAGTGTATCCGCAATTTCTTCAAGTGTCATAAGCCTTTGTTTAGAACATATAGCTTCTAGATTAGCGCAGAGATGCATCAGCTTATTCACTAAAACTCTGTGGTGCTGTTGCAAAACTTCCTATTGTAAAAAAGTTTCATTTCCCTTGAACACGCAGTGAGGGCATACAGCTAAGTGTACGCCCCCACAAATAATGTATTCCACTAAATTGAAATCTTTTATTTAGATCGTTGAATTGCTCAAAAACACGATACCGATCGCACAGAAAGCGAAGCCAGCAATGGTAATTTTCCAGGGTAAAGTTTGGTTGATTTCTCCCATACCCATTGCACTACCAATTTCTCTGGCACTCATGGCAACTGTAAACAGAGTTAAGCTCATACCTACTATATAGGCAATTAGCGGTATCGTTCCTGCGTCAATAATAGATTCAGCTACAGTGTAACCCTGAAATGAACCAGCACTGATGCCCATCAGAGCAAGTACCACAAAGCTTGGTTGATTTGGAATTATCAGCATAGTACCAAAAACGATGGTAGAAATGGCGATCGCTGCGCCCGCCGAAGGCATCGCTATTTCTGCACCTGGTAAATTTAGCTGGAATAGATGGATTACAATGCCCAATATTGCTGCTAAGACAAAACATCCAGCGATCGCAACGCCACGAACAAACATAGATGACAGTAAGCCAATAGCAATAATACCCACTAAACAATCCAAGCCAATTACTGGATCTGCCAATCCCCAGACAAAGCCTTCCCAGGGGTTAGTGATGGCATGATTGGCTGGTGTTCCACTCAATGAACTCAGTAAGCTAATTATAATTAAGGCTGCGATCGCTCCAATATGGCGATCCATTAACTTCGAGGTATAAAATTCTGGTGAAGCACGGAATTGCGATAATTTAGTTTTGAACATCACTCTATGCCAAATTAGTTTTTTCGGTAATTTATACTACCCAGCTTCCCCAAAAAACTAACGTGGTAATTACACCGCTTCGTACTAGCTTTATGAAGTTATACAAAGCCACGGTTACTGAAAAGTATAACGGGCGGCGTAGCCTCTTGTAGAGGGAGCATGTCACGATATCGCTACTAAAATTATCAACATTTGATATTCAAGACTGTATCTAATCGACTGCAAATGTAGTTTAAAAATCTAGCTATAATTTCGTTTTATTTTAGTATTTTCTCTCAGATATAATGCTCTCCTTTACCTAACCTAAAACTTATCTTAATTGAACTCTATTAAAAATAAGACTAATCTATAAAGTACCTTCATTGGAAGAGAGAATGAAATTCATTAAATTTCAACTACTTAGTGTTGCTCTCATCTTCTTTATATGGATTAGCCCACTACACGCTAGTCCAATAGCTCAATTGCCAACTTCTTTACTTCCAGTTTCACAACAGGAAACAACATCTCTGAAAAATTCACAGGATGTATTGACTGTTGCCACTTTTAATGTCGAGAATTTAGACCCGAAAGATCGACGCTTTGATAATATTGCCAAAATTATTGCCAATAATTTGAACGCACCAGATGTCATCAGTTTGGTTGAAGTTCAAGATAACAACGGGACAGTTGATGATGACGTTGTGGATGCAAACGAGACTTACCAAAAACTGATTGCTGCGCTTAACAATATCGGTAGTCCAGCATACGACTTTGTTGAAATTGCGCCCAGCGATGACCAAGATGGTGGAGAACCTGGAGGTAATATCCGTGTTGGTTTATTGTTTCAACCCAGCCGGATAACTCTAGCAAAACTGCCTAGAAAAGGCGGTTCATTAGATGCTGTGGCTATTACTCAAGGTGCAAATGGTCTTGACCTTTCACTCAATCCAGGTCGAATTGACCCTACGAATAGTGCTTTTGAGGCAAGCCGTAAGCCACTGGCGACAGAATTTATTTTTAACGGTCAAAAACTGTTTATCATTGCTAATCACTTTGTTTCTAAAAAGGGAGGTTCGCCTACCGATGTGAAACGAGTAAAACAAGCCGAAATCGTTAATGAATTCGTAGGACAAATACTAAAAGTTGACCCGCAAGCCAAAGTAATTGTACTCGGTGATTTAAACGATGTACCAGATTCTCTACCTCTGAATACCTTGAAGGGTAACATTCTGGAAAATCTGACAGATAGTTTACCTGCTAGCGATCGCTTTACTTTCAAATTCAAGGGAAAGACTGAACTTATTGACCATTTGTTGGTCAGTAAAAATCTTTCTCGTGCTGCTGAACCAAAAATTGATATTGTCCATGTCAACGTTGGCTTTAGTAAGCCTGTCAGCGACCACGATCCTGTGATTGCAGCGTTTACATTACCTGCGAACCAGTCCACCCTTAACACAACTCCTCCCGTTAGTCAATCCACTCCCGTAAGTGATTCGGCAATTATATTGCCTCAATTATCCAAAGTCGCTCTAGTTCAAGAACTTGCTAAGGAGTATAAACCTAGCAAAAGTTTGAACTACGATCGCGCAAAAGACGAAATGTTTGGCATTATTGACAACCAAGCAGGCACTGTGACAGATATCTATGCTAGTTACCAAATTCGTCTAAATGGTAATGGCGATCCTAGTCAGGAAGCTGAAAAGTTAGGACTGAATACCGAACACGTTTGGCCACAAAGTAAAGGGGCTGACAACGGTAATGCCAAAAGTGACCTTCACCATCTATTTCCGGCACGCAAAGATATTAATAGTGAACGAGGAAATAAACCCTTCGACGATATAGCTGACACAAGTACTAAAAAATGGTATCGAGATGATACTGTTCAATCTACAATTCCTAGTAGAGCAATTGACGAGTTTAGCGAATCGGCATCTGCTAAATTTGAGCCTAGAGAGAGAGTAAAAGGGGATATAGCTAGGGCAATTTTCTATTTTTACACTATTTACCGGAATCAGGCTGAGAAAGTAGACCAAAGTTACTTTCAAAATCAGCGTCAGACTTTGTGTAAATGGAATCAGCAAGACCTACCTGATATTACTGAAATAGAACGCAGTCGTGCGATCGCTAAATTTCAAGGTAATGACAATCCATTCGTGCTAGATGTCACATTAGCAGAACGGGCATACTGTAATTCCTAAAGATTTGGGTAGCACAACTGTGCTACCCAACAAACAATAAAATATGCTTTTCGGTCAAAACTTTAATGCAGTAATTCTTCAACTTGATGCTGACTCCACAAAGTTCTGTATAAACCCTGTTGTTGCAAAAGTTCTAAGTGATTTCCAATCTGAACAATTTTTCCCTTTTCCATCACAAAAATTCGGTTAGCAGCTGCCGCCGCCGATAATTGATGGGTAATAAAAATTACTGTTTTGCGTTCGGTACCACCGGAAAGATTTTTGAGGATTTGTGTGGCTGTTTGATTATCTACACTAGAGAGAGCATCATCCAAAATTAACACTGGAGCATTAACCAGCATGGCCCTTGCCAAAGCAGTCCGTTGTCGTTGACCGCCAGAAAGAGTAATACCGCGTTCACCAACAAGAGTCTCATATTGCTGGGGAAAATTATGAATTTCTGATTCAATTTGGGCAAGTTTAGCAACAGATTCTATCTGTTCTTGTTCGATAACTGGATCGCCGTAGCGGATATTATTTTTGATTGTAGTGCTAAATAGAAAACTATCTTGAGGAACGTAGGCGATCGCACCTCGTAAAGAAGCCAAACCTATTTTAGTAATATCCAGTCCATCTAAAAACAATTGTCCTGATTCAATATCCAACAAGCGCGGTAAAGCATTAGCTAAACTGGATTTCCCCGAACCAATTGCCCCAACAATGGCTACGGTTTCTCCCGCAGCAATGGTAAAGTTAACGTTTTCTAAAGCTGGCGTATTGGAACCAGGGTAAATGTAGGTGAGATTTTTAGCTGTCACTTCCCCTTGAAGTTCAGCCACTGGTATGTGTATGACATCATCTGCATCTTGAATTTTTGGTGTGACAGAGAGAATAGATTCTAGGCGATCTATACTAACTTCACCCCGTTGGTAGGCAGTAATTGTGAATCCTAAAAGGGCTGTGGGGAAAACTAGACGCTCTACATAAATTAACAGTGCTAAAAAGTCGCCAACCTGAAGCGTCCCAGAAGACATCCGCGCCGCCCCTAGCCAGATAATTACTAGCGAACTGACATTAGCTAGCCCACCAATTAGCGGAAAAAGTGTATTTCGGAGTTTTGCTAGTTCCAGGTTAGCAGTCAATAATTGTTGATTTTTCTTAGAGAAGGCTCGACGCTCGTTAGCTTCTTGAGCATAGATTTTAATTAAGGCAATGCCACTAATATCTTCCTGGATGAGTTCGCTAATGTCGGAAAGTTGCTCTTGGACTTCTGCTTGTTGTTTGCGTAAGCGATCGCTAAATAAACTCACCAACAAGAGCATAAAAGGGTAAACTGCCAGAGACGCTAGTGTCATATCCACACTAATCGCCAGCATTACTGGCAGTGTCAGGGCGTAGGCAAAAACCGTATTTGCCAAACTCAAAACCGCAAAACCCAATAACCGTTTGATATTGTCCACATCACTGGTAGCCCGATTAATTAAATCGCCAGCAGTATTACTGGCAAAATAAGCCGGTTCCAGCTTGAGTAAATGTTCAAAAATCCGTTGTTTGAGATCAAATTCTACCTGACGACCCACCCCAAATAGCCAAATGCGTGATGCCATCCGCATTAGCCACATCGCCGAACTGAGCAGTGCAATCACTACTACATAATGTATTATTTCGTTCCAGTTGAAGGTTGTCGAGAGTTTATCAATACCAGCACGAATCAACCAAGGGATATAAACGCCCAGTGCATTCACAGACAACAAAGCCAGAATGCCTAATGATGCTTCTCGCCAATGGGGTCGTAGGTAAGCAATGAGTTTAGCGATTCGTCGAGATTTTGCCATTAAAGCAATTTTGCAACTTTATCATCCTAGATTAACAACACTCAGTCCTGAGTGCTGAGTTCTGAGTGCTAAGTGCTGAGTGCTGAGTGCTAAGTGAGTAAAAAAAATACTCAGCAATTATGTACTCCGAGTATGAACTTCATCAGCTAAAGGAAGAAGCACAAAAACAAGGAGTGGGATGTCCGATGTTCTTAGAAAATGTATAGGTCAATTCTCAAAGCCGTCGTAGAACGACCTTGCTCTAAACCCAATTTTTCGGTAAATTAACAAGGAAAAATTTACAAGTCAGGAGCCAGAACTTAATTCTGAACTCTCTTTTACTTTTAGGATTTACGCAAAACTACAAGTGGTAGGGGCAATTGATGAATTGCCCTTAACTGAAAATCTTTCTTTTCGGCTCAAGTTTTGCGTAAGTCCTAATTACCGTTGAACACGCATGAACCTGTAAATTTCAACCAGATAACTTTCCCAAGTTCTTGTTGTCAATTGTAACGTTTCCGAATTTGGTACAAAGTCTTCAAGTCGTAAACCTCGACTGCGAATATCTTGAGGATTTCCTTGCAACAGGTAGGGAGGCACTGTCAGATTATAAGAAAGAATGCTATCCCCCCTTACATCTGAAATGTTTGCCGTGGTAGTTGGTTCTCCTAATGCTACCAGTGTCCCGGATGTTGGTGCAGCAGTTGCTACATAAGTTCCACCTGTCATTGCTAGAGGTGCCCTATAGAGGAAATAGGCTACTGCTGGTGTACTTGCCAACAGCAAAATCGTTAGTGCCCAACCTATCAAATATCCTCCCGGTTTTTCTATTCCGCCTCCTTTTATTTTTTGAGCTGCCAAAATCATCAGTAAAACAGAAGCTCCTAGAGGCTTGAGTGGAAAAGACAGCATTCTCCACAACGACGCTACAGCTGGTTCACTGGGGTTAAGAAATGATAGGGCTACGATTACCAAGATCACGACTAGGATTAATCGCCCTACAAAAGTTCCAGAGGGATAAAATCGCTGGAACAGCGAATATACGATAGTGCCAATCAGTAGCCACAGCAGTACTCGGCTTAACAATAGAAACATAGATTAACTCTCAAATTTTCTGGTGCAGTAAGCCAGTGTGGTGTTAAGACAGTCCACCTTACTAGGGGTTTCCACGCCATTGCTTCTTTGAACAGAAGAAGAAGTGGCTCCCCAGAAGGAACTGTCCTGCATGGTTTCCCTGTATAAAACAACTAGTGACTTCTTCGTTGCAACGCTAGAAGCGTCACCCGTAAGAGTCAAACTAGAGGTTTCGGGAAATGGATTTATTTTATTGTCAAATTGTAATCGTACTGTTTGACTCAAAATACCTCAAACCTCACACCCAAAGACTACCGTCGTAGTGATTTTAGTTCAAATTTTTAACACTGCGTCTATTATTTATAATTTTCCAGAAGAGTAATCTGGTACCGGTAAACTAAATTAATTGAGTAATCGACTCAAAAGGATAAAACTATGTCGCTTGGAAAACCTACCATTTTGGTAACAGGGGGAGCTGGATACATTGGTTCCCATACGGTGCTTGCTTTGAAGCAAGCGGGTTATAACGTTGTGATCCTTGATAATCTGGTCTATGGGCATCGTGACCTAGTAGAGAAGGTTTTACAGGTAGAACTGATAGTAGGGGATACTGGCGATCGCGCTTTGCTAGATCATTTATTTAAAACCCGCGATATTACTGCTGTGATGCACTTTTCTGCCTACGCCTACGTAGGAGAATCAGTGACTGACCCAGCTAAATATTACCGCAATAATGTCCTTGGTACTTTCACGCTGTTAGAAGCGATGCTGACGGCATCTGTAAAGAAATTTGTCTTTTCTTCTACCTGTGCCACCTACGGCGTACCAGAATTTGTACCGATTCCAGAAAACCATCCCCAAAATCCGATTAATCCTTATGGCGCTACAAAGTTGATGGTAGAGCGGATTCTTGCTGATTTTGATGTTGCTTATGGTTTTCAATCAGTGCGTTTCCGCTATTTTAATGCTGCTGGTGCTAATCCCAATGGCTTACTCGGCGAGGATCACAACCCAGAAACCCATTTAATTCCCTTGGTGCTGATGGCAGCTTTAGGCAAACGAAAATCTATTTCAATTTTCGGCACTGATTACCCCACGCCCGATGGTACTTGTATTCGTGATTATATTCATGTTAATGACTTAGCAGATGCCCATATTTTGGGATTGGAATATTTATTAAAAGGTGGCAATAGCGAAGTTTTTAATTTGGGTAATGGTAGCGGCTTCTCCGTCAGAGAAGTAATTGCAGCCGCCGAACAGGTGACAGGAACTTCGATAGCAGTAGAAGAACGCGATCGCCGTCCGGGTGATCCGCCAATTCTCATTGGCACTAGTGAGAAAGCTAGAACAATCTTAGGCTGGCAACCTCAGTATTTATCGATTGAGGATATTGTCGCTCATGCGTGGCAGTGGCATAAAAAGCGACATCAGTAGACTTGATGGCATGGAGCCGAGATGCAAATTTCACCTCGCGCATCTCGGCTTAATGCCTTAGCGACTTACTTGAAAGCTTTATTAATAGGTGGGATCTAGATTGAACCAAAAACAGAACAGTTAAGAGCGTTTTACAGTAGATGTGTAAGAGCAAGTAATATGTTTCAGCCGATCAACGTGGTGCGACTGGATGAAAGAACAAAGCGCATATACGTTTTAATTGGGGACACAATACAAATAGAGATATATCCAAATGGTGAGGTGACATTTCCATGACTAAACCTGATTATCAAGCCATGTCAGATGATGAATTAAGAGATTGGGTTAGATATCACCCACAGGACACCCAGGCATTCCATATTTTAATGGACAGGTTAGACCAACGACCAAAAATCATCACTCGCACCGATGAGGAATTTGAAACCGAGTTACAAAGGCGTATTAGCCAATCTATTTGATAGTAATTAAAATTAGCAAAAAACCACCACTATAAAAGCTGGTGGTTGAATGATTGTGTTAGATTGCGATCGCTAGGCGATATGGAATTCCTCTGGTAACTTGCGATGCAAAGATTCTCAATTACCGTCATGTACAAACTATCTGGTGAAATGACTTACAGAAAGGGAGGCACAAAAAAATGTCTCCCTACTCTTCTACTCTCCTATTCCCCACCACCTCTCATACTTCGCAGTACGACAACTAAGATGCCGATAAATCCAAAGATGGGAAGTGCGATCGCCCAAATTGGTAATTTCTGAGATTCACCCTCTCCTAAATTACTATTGCTGTTGACATCTCGCTGATTTTGTGTATTTTGTGTAGATCCACCTGCCACAGTAACTTCAAATTTGAATTGAAACGGTTTGAATCTTGCCCCAGAGACTGGTTTACCATTTAGTTGCAACTCATAAATACCTGGCTTGGGAAAGGTAATTTCAGCACCTGGAATACCTTGATAACGTTCTGCTGCCACAGGTTGTAACTGTGGTTCTAGGAGTGGTGGCTCTCCGGCTACGTAAGGCTCGGCATAAACAGCTAACCGACAATTACACTGTGACAGAGGAATCACCTTTCCACCTCTACGGGTAAGTGCAAACCAGGCTTGGGAGGGTTCTCCAGCGCGGGGATTATCATTTGGTTCAATGTGGAGAGTACCACCAACATCTCCAGCGACTTCCACCTTATGAGCAGATGCGGGGGAAAGATTAGCTATCGATATAACTAAGCAACTCAGGAATAATAAATACTTTATTTTTCCTTGATGCCAGGATTTGCCTTTGTGTAAGTAATGCCTCTGTTTTTGACTCGTTGGGATTGAGTCAGAAAATAAGGATGATTTACCGCGATTTGGTTGGGGGAACATAAAACTTTTCTACGGCTAACTTTGACCAAAAAAAGCGCGATCGCACCATCAATACACCGAGAGTAATAATTCCCATCAGTACTACCGCTAATTTATTTCCCCAAGTTGATTGCCAAGAACCCAAATAATGGGAACCAATCAACACAGCATGAATGGCACTCAAGAGCAAGGCTGGTACACCCAATAGATGAATCTGTCGCCAACGCTTGCCCAAAGATTTCTGCAACGATTCCCAACTCGTTAAAGCGGCGGGGGACATTAATATCAATGCTACAGCACCCGCAGCCATACCCCATTGAAATTCTGGCGGCATAAAAGCAAAGGCGGCAAAATTCCATTGCAATGAGTGTTCTATCATGTGGGCGGTGTGAACCACAGAAAGCACAAAAGAACCCACTCCCAAGGCGCGGCGGTAACGCAGTGGTGAAGCCCACAACCCACTAATAGGACGCGCAATTAACGCCAAAATTAAGCAGATTAACGCCGCGTGTCCGGTGTAATCTACCATTGTGTCACCAGTCCGCAACAAGGTGATGATGCCAATGGTGAGTGTTACCCAACCGCCTAATCGAAATAACTGACTGCGCCTGTCTTTACTTACCAATGATGTGGAAACGCCTACACCTAGCATCGTGGGCAGGGTTCCTAGTCCAAAAGCCAGCATGGTTGCCCCACCCATCCATAAATTGCCAGTTTCAGCAGCTTTTATTTGGGCAGCATAGAGAAAACCACAGGGCATTAAACCCCAAGTCATCCCCAAAAGCATTGGTGTCCACCATTTGGTTTTAAAGGAAAGCTTAACCATTCCTGTGCTGAGGCGATCGTGTAAGCTACCTTGTAATAAGGGGTGTAACACGGGAATGCGTGGCAGCAAATCGGGTTTTATTTGTCCTAAACCAAACCAAATCAGCATTACACCAGTTATAATTGCCATCCAGCGCCGGAAGTCGCTGCCAATGCCTGCTAGCTGTCCACTTTGCAGGAATACCGAACCCAGCGCTCCAATGCCAGCACCGACTAGAGCGTAGCTTAACATCCGCCCCAGGTTTAGCAGGATATGAAATTTTAATTGCTGTCGCCAAGTGTCGGACTTTTCTGAGGGTGATGTCCCTTTCGGCTGATGAGACAGAGAAAATGCCACTGTTAAAGGGCCACACATCCCAAAGCAATGCCCAAAACTGCCAAGGAACCCCAGGATCGCGATCAGCAACAAATCTACCATAAAAAAAGTCCTGAGTTCTGAGTCATGAGTTCTGAGTGTCAGAATAAAGATTTTGAAGAATCTAAGAAGAAATTTTTTTCTCTTTTTTGCTCAGTACTCAGTACTCAGCACTCCTCTAGTGGGGGACTGTAAATCAAGTTGTGTTCTCTGTTATAGATGGTAACAAAAGGGTAGCTTTCGTTTCGATGGCTACCTTTTTGATATTGAAGGGGTATTCTTTAGGAGTGCCACAAAAAGAAGTTGTATTAATCATAAAAAGACTTTCAATCGATCAAGAGACTCAAGAGTCGATAGCAGATTGGATTAAAGAAAATTGTATTAAAATAGACAATTAAACTTATTGCAAAGTGACTTTGCAGGTTGATTTAAGAATTTAAGGAACCAAAAGATTAAACCCTTCCTAGCAATCTTGGAAAGTTATGCCTGTGGATTTGCGCTACTCTAAGTCTGGAAGCCAAGGATAAATCACATGAAAAAATGGATTTGGCTGATGCTGTTGGTGCTGATGACAGTTGCTGCGGTGGGTAGTAGAGGTAGCACGTTTTTTGAACCGCGTCCCTCACCGACAATTGTTGAGCGCATTCCAGTGGAAACACGCGAACCACAGGCAGAGTCAAAGGAAGTTGACAGTGCGCCACAAGTGTCTACTGACAAGCTGTTAACCCATATCCAAAAGTTGAATTTTCAGCGCTACACAACAAAAGAGCGATCGCTTACTCGCACTTATATCACAACTGAACTCACAAAATTCGGCTGGAAACCCAAATTAGAAAAGTTTTCTGAGGGTGTGAATATTTTTGCTGAACGCCCAGGAACTGACAAAGCCGCTAAAGCAATTCTGGTTGCAGCGCATTACGATACCGTTGCTTTATCCCCCGGTGCTGATGATAACGCTAGTGGTGTAGCTGTAGTGCTGGAAGTAGCACGGTTACTCGGTTCTCGTCCCACACCACGGACGTTACAGCTAGCTTTTTTTGACAAAGAAGAAGCAGGGCTTTTAGGTAGTCAAGCTTTTGTGAGCAAGACAAGACGCTTACAAAACTTGGGGGGAGCGATCGTTATGGATATGGTTGGTTATGCTTGTTACACTGCCGGGTGTCAGAAATACCCTGCTGGATTGCCTGTTACGCCACCTAGCGATAAGGGTGACTTTTTGGCAGTAGTTGGTGATACAGAACATTTGCCTTTACTGAATGCTTTTCAAAGCTCACAGATGCTCCCCTCAAACGCCCTGAATAAACAAGAATCAAATCTGCCAGCAGTTTTGACAATACCAATTCCTTTTAAAGGTTTGCTCACACCTGATACTCTACGCAGCGATCATGCACCCTTTTGGTATCAAGGCGTGGGTGCTGTATTGGTGACAGATACCGCAAATTTACGGACTCCGCACTATCATCAACCTAGCGATATTCCAGCGACTATCGAGCGATCGTTTTTCACAGGAGCAGCACAGATTATAGTCAATGCTACTAGTACGTTGTTAAATAAAAATCAGGTTTTGGAAACTCAACCACCAAGCTAGGAAAAAGGCATTACAATCGCAGGGAAACTGGAAAATTTGTTAAACAAATTACCATTTCAGATATGAAGCTTCAATTCCCTGCTCACGGCGAATTCTACCATCTTTTTCAAACCACGCAATTACTTGCGGCGCTGTCAAATCTTCAATAGCAACACTATATTCTTGGGCAATATGCTTCAAAAGTTTCAGTGATGAAATTGTCAATCTTGTTAAAAACTTTTCTGGGGAAGACAGTAAAGCTGCGTCTACTTTTGCTGACTCTTCCAGAGTTAAAAATTGTGCTGATGGTTGCTGTGGTGGTACGTCCATAACGCTATCTCAAATTTAGTTGATTATTGGGAATTGGGTAGTAGTTTTCACTAATGACTAATGACTAATGACTAATGACGAATTTGTACCAAATAACCACAACGATGTTCGCCATCAATAATCCAGTGGGTGCGTTCTACGGTACAATCGGGTAATACGGCTGCAAACATTTCTAATTCGTGACCACAGATGCTGGGGAAAGATTCGGCAACGTTAGAAATGGCACAGTTATGCTCCATTAAGATAAAGCGATCGCACTCAAAAGAATCACTCACATCAACAGGGTGATACTCTGCCATGAAGCCTTCAGCTTTTCTCAACTCTACTAAGTTGGCTACACGTTCTCGCAGTGAACCATTACCAACGCGATCGCGGTATTCTAGAGCTTTACGCTGCCACTGTTTCTCTAATATCGATTTAAATTGATCGTGTCCTACCGTTTCGGCTAAGGTGTCTAGCAGCGAAACCGCAAAATGACCATGGCCATCACCAAAGCGATCGCTCATTGTTCGATGCAAGCGATCGCGTCCTTGACGACTCAGTTCATAAAGGTGCTGTGGCCGCCCCATACCCGCCGTCTGCATTGATGTCGAATACAAAACTAGCTCCTCCGTCTCCAAATCCTTGAGGTGGCGACGAATCGCTTGGGGGGTAACGTCTAAAACTTCAGCTAGCTCCAAAGCCGTTGCTTTTTCGTGTTTGTGCAGATACTCAAGGATATCTTGCTTGCTTGAGGACTGGTGAGTAGTCGCCATCTTCATTTGGTGCGAGGCGTTCAGCGAACGTCCCAAAAATTTCTTTGAAAATTTGACTTTGACAACATTGTTGTTGTTAATCTAGCGTAAAATGAAGATAGGTTAAACAACAAAGCTGTTGTTTTAGTCTCCACCACTATTCTAGCAGCCGTGTAACCATTGCGTAACCTGATATGGGGAATCGACTAAAGATAAAGTCCGTCTCCAATCCTAAAAGAGTTCAGAACACGAGAGATTATTACTGATGAGTGCCACTGTCAAAACCTTAGTCAACCAACCCTACAAGTACGGCTTTATTACTGATATTGAAGCCGACACTATTCCGCGTGGACTAGACGAGGACGTTGTTCGCTTGATCTCCTCTAAGAAGAATGAGCCACAGTTCATGCTGGACTTTCGCCTCCGGGCTTATCGCCAGTGGCAAAAAATGACGGAACCAACTTGGCCGAATGTCAAGTATCCGCCAATAAATTATCAGGATATCATTTATTACTCAGCGCCAAAACAAAAGAAAAAAAAGCTGAACAGCTTGGATGAAGTCGATCCAACCCTGTTAGAAACCTTTGAAAAGTTAGGCATTTCCCTATCTGAACAGAAGCGACTGGCAAATGTCGCTGTTGATGCAATTTTCGATAGCGTCTCTGTCGCTACTACATTTAAAGAAAAGCTAGCGGAAGATGGTGTTATTTTCTGCTCCTTTTCGGAAGCGTTGCAAGAACACCCAGAATTAATCAAAAAATATTTGGGTAGCGTTGTTCCCATCGCTGACAATTATTTTGCCGCCTTGAACGCCGCAGTATTTAGCGATGGTTCTTTTGTCTATATTCCTAAAGGCGTAAAATGCCCAATGGAACTGTCTACCTACTTCCGCATCAACTCTGGTGATACGGGACAATTTGAGCGGACTTTGATTGTCGCTGAAGAAGGTAGTTATGTTTCTTACCTCGAAGGTTGCACTGCACCGATGTATGACAGCAACCAGTTGCACGCCGCCGTTGTTGAACTTGTCGCCCTGGATAACGCCGAAATTAAATACTCCACTGTCCAAAATTGGTACGCTGGAGATGCCAACGGTAAAGGCGGTATTTACAACTTTGTCACCAAGCGCGGTTTGTGTCAGGGTGTAAATTCCAAGATTTCTTGGACTCAGGTAGAAACAGGTTCAGCAATTACTTGGAAATATCCTAGCTGTGTGTTGGTGGGTGATAACTCTGTGGGTGAGTTCTACTCGGTGGCGCTGACAAATCATAAGCAGCAAGCTGATACGGGTAGTAAGATGATTCACGTGGGTAAGAATACTCGCAGTACAATTATTTCTAAGGGAATCTCCGCAGGTAATTCTAGTAATAGCTACCGGGGTTTGGTGAAAGTCAATCCGACTGCTAAAGGGGCGAGAAATTATTCTCAGTGCGACTCGATGTTGATTGGGGATAATGCTCATGCGAACACTTTCCCTTATATTCAGGTGCAAAATAACGGTGCGAAGGTGGAGCATGAAGCTTCTACTTCTAAAATTGGGGAAGATCAGTTATTTTACTTTGCTCAACGGGGTATTTCTTCGGAAGATGCTATTTCGATGATGATTAGCGGTTTCTGTAAGGATGTTTTTAATCAGCTACCGATGGAGTTTGCTGTGGAAGCTGATAAGTTGTTGAGTTTGAAGTTGGAAGGCAGTGTTGGATAAATGGAAGCAAGGATAAACACAGGGGCATCGGCGTTCTGTGTTTATCTTTTGGAAGAATGACGAACCGCCAAGACGCCAAGAGCGCAGAGAAGGGAGAGAAGATGATTATTGAAAATAGTGAAGTTGTGCTGTCGGTTAGGAATCTGACGGCTAATGTTGATGGGACACCGATTTTGAAGGGTGTGAATCTGGAGGTGCGATCGGGTGAAATTCATGCGATTATGGGGCCGAATGGTTCTGGTAAGAGTACTTTTTCTAAGGTGTTGGCTGGGCATCCGGCGTATGAGGTGACTGGCGGTGAGGTGATTTTCCAGGGGCAGAATTTACTGGAGTTGGAACCGGAGGAACGCGCCAGAAGTGGTGTGTTTTTGGCGTTTCAGTATCCGTTAGAAATTCCGGGTGTGAGCAATTTGGATTTTTTGCGGGTGGCGTACAATTCTCGTCGCAAGGCGCAAGGTTTAGAGGAAATTGACGCTTTTGATTTTGACGATTTGATTGAAGAAAAGCTGGATGTGGTGAAGATGAATCCCAGTTTTCTCAGTCGCAGTTTGAATGAAGGGTTTTCTGGTGGCGAGAAAAAGCGGAATGAAATTCTGCAAATGGCGTTGCTGGAACCAAAGTTAGGAATTTTGGATGAAACTGATTCGGGTTTAGATATTGACGCACTCAGAATTGTAGCTAATGGTGTGAATCAACTGGCAAGTCCAGAAAATTCGACAATTTTGATTACTCACTATCAACGGTTACTTGATTATATTGTGCCTGATTTTGTGCATGTGATGGCACAAGGGCAGATTATTACGAGTGGTGGTAAGGAACTGGCGCTGGAATTAGAGTCTCGCGGCTATGACTGGGTACTGGCAGAATTTGCAGCTGCTGAGGTGGGTGTGTAATGTTTCAATCCCTGATAGGGATTTTTAATTCCAGCACTACTTAACATTGTAAACCAGTTTACGAGTATCTAATGAGTATTCAAATTTCTCCTAGTCCAATTCCTAACTCGAATGTGGTTAGTTTAACATCTACTTTTCTTGATAAAGATGCCTATTTAACTGAATTGTTAAATCAGGTAACTGCATCAAAAACAGAGGGGTGGTTGCAGGATTTACGCCAAGGTGCTGCTAATTGGGTACGTCACTCGACTATTCCCACTACCCGCGAGGAAGAATGGCGGTTTACTGATTTGTCGTCTCTGCGTAAGGTGCAATTTAATGTAGAGACGGTAAATTATGCGTCTTTGCAATTTGATATTTTGCCAGAAACGGCTAATAGTCGTTTGGTTTTTGTTAATGGCGTTTTTGCACCGGAGTTATCCGCAGTTACAGATTTGCCATCTGGAGTTGTGGTGAGTAATTTGGCTGGTTTGTCTGCGGTTGAGCAGGAAGGTGTACGGCAGTATTTAGCTCAAGCTGAGGGAGCGCAGGAAGTTTTTACTGCTCTCAATACGGCTGGGATAACTGATGCTGCTGTGGTGTGGGTGAAGAAGAATGTGGTGGTGGAAACGCTAATTCATTTGGTGTTTATTTCGGTTGCGGGGGAGACTGCCACGATTTCGCAGCCGCGTTGTTTGGTGGTGGCTGAAGGTGGTTCGCAGGTGTCGTTGGTTGAGGAGTATGTGGCAGGCAAGATGCCTACCCCACAAGAGGAAGTATATTTTACTAATGCGGTTACGGAAGTTTGGGTGGGTGACAATGCTGAGGTTAGTCACACTAGGGTTGAGCGGGAAGGTGCGGAGGCTTTTCATATTGGGAAAACTGCGATCGCACAATCTCGTGATAGTCGGTATACTTGTCATGCCATAAGTTTAGGTGCAAAGCTGTCACGGCACAATTTAGAGGTTTTGCAAACTGGTGAGCAGACACAAACTACTCTCAATGGATTGACGGTAATTTCTGGTAAGCAGTTGTCTGATACTCACAGTGCGATCGCACTTAACTATCCTCATGGTACAACTGACCAATTGCATAAATGTATTGTAGGCGATCGCGCTCATGCGGTGTTCAATGGTAAAGTTTTTGTACCCAAACTAGCGCAGTTGACTAATGCAGCCCAGTTGAATCGTAATTTACTGCTATCATCAAAAGCCAGAGTTGATACCAAACCCCAATTAGAAATTACTGCCGATAATGTTAAATGCGCTCACGGTGCTACCGTTAGCCAATTGGAAGATGACGAAATCTTCTATCTACAAAGTCGGGGAATTGATGAAAATGATGCTCGGAAGTTGTTAATTAACGCCTTCGCTGCTGAAGTCATCAACAAAATACCAGTTCCTTCTCTGCGAGAAATCCTTTTAAACACAGTCAATAATCTTAAGTCCCTGACTAATGACTAATAACCATTGTACAGACACAATTAATCGCGTCTGTACTGACTAATGACTAATAACTAATCTACCAATGACTTTTACCTCTACCAAAACCCTTGCTGATAAAGTTCGCGCTGACTTCCCGATATTGCATCAGGAAGTCAACGGTAAACCCTTGGTTTATCTCGATAATGCTGCAACATCGCAAAAGCCTTTGTTAGTATTAAATACTCTACGGGATTATTACGAGCAATATAATGCTAACGTACATCGCGGTGCCCATACCCTAAGTGCTAAAGCTACGGATGCTTATGAAGGTACTAGAGATAAAATTGCCAAATTCATCAATGCTGCATCGCGTCAGGAAATCGTCTACACCCGCAACGCAACTGAGGCGATTAACCTAGTAGCCTATAGTTGGGGAATGAATAATTTACAGCCGGGGGATGAAATTATTCTCTCGGTGATGGAACACCACAGTAATATTGTGCCTTGGCAATTGGTGGCGCAAAAAACGGGTGCAGTCCTGAAATTTGTAGAATTAACACCAGAAGAAACTTTTGATTTGGAGCAGTTTCAAAAGCTGATTTCCGACAAAACTAAGTTGGTGTCAGTGGTGCATATTTCTAATACTTTGGGTTGCATTAACCCAGTGGCAGAAATTGGTGCGATCGCACACAAATATGGTGCTAAATTCTTAGTCGATGCTTGCCAAAGTGTCCCTCATGTGCATGTCGATGTACAACAGATAGATTGTGATTGGTTGGTAGCTTCCGGTCATAAAATGTGCGCCCCAACTGGGATAGGATTTCTCTATGGCAAGTTGGAATTGCTAGAATCAATGCCACCATTTTTTGGCGGCGGTGAGATGATTGCAGAGGTATACTTAGATTATTCTACTTATGCAGAGTTACCGCATAAATTTGAAGCCGGTACACCTGCAATTGGGGAAGCGATCGCACTTGGGGCTGCGATCGATTATCTTAGCAATATCGGCATGGATAAAATCCACGCCTACGAAGCAGAATTAACAGCTTATTTGTTCCAACAATTAGAGCAAATTCCCCAAATTAGGATTTACGGCCCCAAACCAAATGCTAAAGGCGAAGGTAGAGCCGCTCTTGCGTCATTCACAGCCGGAGAAGTCCACGCTAACGACTTATCTACATTATTAGATCAAGAAGGCGTTGCCATCCGTTCTGGACACCACTGTACTCAACCATTACACCGTTACTTAGGTCTTGCTGCAACCGCACGAGCAAGTCTATCTTTCTATAACACCCGCGAAGAAATTGATATTTTCATCAAAGCCCTGAAAGAAACTCTGGACTTTTTTGCAGGTTTCCTTGCTTAAAGTTACAAAATATTCAGATACTAATTGTGCCAAATATCAGCAACATATCTTGCTAATAATTGGCACAATTTAATTATCTGGATTATTTACGGGAGCAACTAAAGTGTCATACAGTGACTTTACTTTAGACAGAGTTAGAAAAACTTTCGGTCTAACTATTTCTGATAAAGTTGATATATTTGCATCTGTACATGAAGTAGAGTGTCCACCATTACTTGAAGAACTATTGCGGGAAAATGTACCTTTAGCTCTGGCTAGTAATACAGAAAAATCCCGTTCAGAAATGATTATTGCACCAATCTTAATTGCTGTAAGAAAATATTTAAATAATCAAATAAGTTTATTTTCTGGTATCGATTTTACTGTTGATTCAGCACAAGGTTTAAATGGAAATTGCGATTTTATTATTAGCCGTTCACCAGAATTATTAATTCTTAACGCACCCGTTGTCACAATTGTAGAAGCTAAAAAAGAAAATATCAATGCAGGATTAGGTCAGTGTGTCGCAGAGATGCTAGCAGCTAAATTGTTTAATGAACGTGAAAACAATAACATTCAGACAATTTATGGTACTGTCACCACAGGAACTAACTGGAAGTTTTTGAAACTTATTGAGCAAGTAGTTGAAATTGACTTGAGCGAGTATTATATTAATGACATAGGTAAAATTATCGGGATTTTATCTACTATTGTGACGGAAAAAGTATTGTAATATGCTTGTCAAGTCAACCCTTGCAGAACAAAGAACAGTCTTACAAAATGTTAGCTGGGAAACCTTTGAAGCCTTGCTGAGAGATACAGGTGAAGATAGAGGTTCTCGGTTTGCTTATGACTGCGGTGTTTTAGAAATTATGACCCCACTTTTTGAACATGAAAATCCTAAAATTCAGTTTGACCGATTGATATTCGCTTTAGCAGTGGAATTAAAAATTAAAATTAGAAGTGCTGGTTCTACAACATTAAAACGTAAACCAATAACAAAGGGAATAGAACCCGATAGTTGCTATTATATTCAAAATGAGCCAGCAATTAGAGGTAAACAAGAATTAGATTTAAGAAGAGATCCAGCACCAGATTTAGCAGTTGAAATTGATATTACTAGCACTTCACTGAATAAGTTTAATATTTATGCGGCTTTAGGTGTAGGAGAATTATGGAGATATGACGGGGAAGTTTTGAAATTTTATCAACTAGTAGAAAGCCAGTATGTTGAGATTAAATCGAGTATAGCTTTTCCTTTAATTTCTGTTAGTGATATGAATAGATTTATCCAGCAGAGTAAAATTATGGATGAAATTGATTTGGTGCTATCCTTCCGCGCTTGGGTGCAGGGTAAAATAGGGTAAAGTATACCTCATTGATAAATTAGAAATTTTATCTACTATTGTGACGGAAAAGTATTGTAATATGCTTGTCAAGTCAACCCTTGCAGAACAAAGAACAGTCTTACAAAATGTTAGCTGGGAAACCTTTGAAGCCTTGCTGAGAGATACAGGTGAAGATAGAGGTTCTCGGTTTGCTTATGACTGCGGTGTTTTAGAAATCATGACTCCACTTTTTGAACATGAAAATCCCAAAATTCAATTTGACCGTTTTATATTCGCTTTAGCTGAAGAAGTCGGAGTAGAAATTAAAAGTGCTGGTTCTACAACACTGAAGCGGAAAATATCAAAGCGGGGAATAGAACCAGATACTTGCTACTATATACAAACTGAATCGAGAGTCAGAGGTAGGATAACGCTCAATTTAGAAATAGATCCGCCACCTGACTTAGCAATTGAGATTGACATTACCAGCAGTTCAGTTAACAAACTGGAGATTTATTCAGCGTTGGGTGTAACTGAACTTTGGAGATATGACGGACAAAATTTAAAATTTTATCAGTTGGTAGAGGGGCAATATGTTGAGTGTAAGTTTAGTATTGCCTTTCCTATAGTTTCAGTCAGTGAGATAAGCAGATTTATTGAGCAGAGTAAAACATCTGGGGAAATTGCTTTACTGAAATCATTTCGCGCTTGGGTGAGGGGAAAGTTAGGGTAAAGTATAGCTTATTCACTAATCTAATTATTAGCTAGTTTTTTCTAAAAAATATATATGCTTAGATTTAGTTTTTAATCTTATTCAGGCTACCAGATAATCTATTTATAGCATCTAATTCTGTACCATATTTTATAATAGCTTCCCATTCTTGAACTAAATCTTCAAGCACTATCCAATTACATTTTTTATTCATCTTAAGAGCCTGAAAACTGGGTCTAGATAATTCCTTTTTCACTTTTGCGACACGCGACTGAGGAACGACTACGTAAAGTGGAAAATTTAAGTTTGGAACAAGAGCAACTAAATCTGCCATCCTTAGTAAACCTGAGTAAATAGACGTAGTACATTCAATCTCAAAAGCTGCTGTAATCTGGTTATCACCACTCAACCAAACCACATCAATAAGAGTAACTACATTAATAACAACCATGCACCACATATTAAAAATCGATATTTCCGAACTAAGTGTATCTGAACGTATACAGCTTGCCCAGGAATTATGGGATAGCATTCTTACTACACCCGATGAAGTTCCTCTCAACGACGGCCAAAAACAAGAATTAGATAGACGCTTGGAGATGCATCACCAAAACCCAAGGCAAGGTTCAACATGGCAATCTGTCAAACAAAGACTAGGTTTATCTGAATGAACCAAATCAAGTCAAAGAATCTGGATCTATCCCCAACTTTCGCAATTCTTGCGCCAGCCTGTCGGCGCGTTGTTCGGCAGCGATCGCGCGTTCTTCGGGTGTTAGATATCTCACTCCTTGTTCGTCATACCAATACAACCAATCCCGCGTAATTCCCTGATAGCTTGCCCGTTCATAACCAATTGCTAAACCTATCTCTGATAACCAAACTAGATTTCCTGGCTGTAATACATATTCACCATTTACAAAGCGATAAACTTCTAAAGGTGGTTTTCTCCGGCGTTGGGGATTGTAGAGAACATAATACAAAATCTCCATATCCGCATAAAGTTTCTTTTTGTTGGTGTATTCCCCACGCCGTCTGTGAGAAACCACCTCAAGCGCCATAATTGGCATCACCTTTTCTTCCCACAACACATAACTCAAGCGCAAGTTCTCATCAAAAACTCGCTCGACTCCTAAACTTAAAAATCCATCAGGTACAATCGGCGGTAATTCGGGATCGTAATAAATACCCATATCAACCCCAAAAAACCAATCCATCCGGTTTGTCCACAGCCAAGCTAAGATGGCTTCTAGCAAGCCAGGAATCAAATGTTGTAGTTGATTATCCACAGGTTCATCGTCAGAATCGGGCAGATCCTCGGCGGAGGGTAAGCAGTGCAATGGGTTGTAATTTAACATGGTGGGTGCGATTGCAAACTTATAATATTGATGATATCTAATCCACCTCTGACTTTTTATTGCGATAATTCCCAAGGGGGACGCGCTCTCCATTGGCTACTAAAAGAGGAATAGATGACACTCAAGCGGTTAATTTTAATTTTTATACTGACACCGATCGCAGTTCTGTTGGCAGTTTCGGCTTTATTCAGTAGTTGGCAAGAACCTCAGTTCCAAAGTCGCCTAGAACTATACCAGACTAATATTGCTCTCCAAGCCCAAGCTTGGCAATCTGAAGATAGCAGCGATCGCAATCTCCAGACGATTCGAGAAGCAATACTGGGTGAACAACCCCTAGAAAGCGCCACAAAGCAATATCAAGAGGCGCATCAATCAGTTAAAGCTAATTTGGACAAAGTTAACAGCAAACTTGCCCAATTACGCTCTCAATCAGAAATAACTCCCACTCCTTCTAAACCTTTACCTGATGTTCCTCCGACTACTAAAACTTCTAAACAGGGAAAGCAACAGTTACAAAAGTCCCTCAAGCAATTACAAAAATTACTGGCTGAGTTAGACTTACGCCTGGGAATATTACAAGCACAGCAAGGACAAACGGATACAGCCCTCAAAACTTGGAGCGAATTACAACAACGCTCAGATATCAATCCAGAATTTGGAGAAACCGCAGCTGTATTGAGTGGAATGTGGAACAATCCTCCTCGTCTACTCCAAAATGCTCAAGAACGGATTCAAAAGAATTTAGAAGGTTGGTTTCGCTCTACTACTTTGGTTAAGCTATACCAACTCCAGCAACGACAAGATGCTTTATCAGCAGTTAAAGCTACACAACAAGAAACTGCTGCTCAAGCAGTGTTGAAATTAGCGCTTATTGGCACTATTCCAACTTTTGCAGCTTTAATTGGTCTAATATTGCTGATTTTATTATTTGCTCAACGCTTGTTGAAAGGAAAAGCCTCGTTACTAGCTCAAAATGCTGATATCCCTTGGTCAACGCCTTGGGATGGTGAAACGATTTTGCAGGTTTTTGTCGTCGGCTTTTTCTTCATGGGGCAAATCTTTGTGCCTTTAGCGCTATCGCTGATCCCTATCCCTCGTCCTGTCGCAGATGTGCGATTTCAAGCGTTTTATGTTCTAGTTAGTTACTTGCTGGTAGCATCCGGTGCGCTGTTAGTATTATATTTTTCTCTCAAGCCCTTTTTTCCGTTACCAGAATTTTGGTTTCGCTTCCGTTTTCAAGATAAGTGGTTTTGGTGGGGATTGGGAGGCTATTGCGTGGCTTTACCTATAGTTGTGGTGGTATCTTTGATTAATCAACAGCTATGGCAAGGACAGGGTGGTAGTAACCCTCTGTTGCAACTAGCCCTAGAAAGCCAAGATGGTATAGCACTAGGCATATTTTTCTCCACAGCCGCGATCGCAGCTCCATTTTTTGAAGAAATTTTATTTCGTGGCTTTTTGTTACCCTCTCTAACTCGCTACTTACCCGTATGGGGATCGATTCTGATTAGTAGTTTGTTGTTTGCGATCGCTCACCTCAGTTTGTCGGAAATTCTTCCCCTGACAGCATTAGGAATCGTTTTAGGGGTAGTTTACACGCGATCGCGCAACCTTCTTGCTCCTATGCTCCTCCACAGTCTCTGGAATAGTGGTACATTATTAAGTCTATTTGTATTAGGTAGTAATTAATACTATAAATGTACTGTTGCTGAAAATAAAATTATCTGCTTTTATCTGCATAAGTAAGGATAATTTACTAGTTATAATTGCTTCTTAAGCATAAATACTAGCTGAAAACCCAATTAAGATAATTGCAGAAGCAAATCAAAGAATGCTGTTAGCATAGACAACAAACTATCTACTTAAGCATTTATTCTGATCTGGGTGATTTTAGCCAAGAACTGATCTTGTCATTGGTGCGATGGCGTTTTATACCCATTGGAAGCGATAGTAAAAAAAACCCGGAAATAATACTGATGGACTTGTAAAAAGTGGTGTAGCAGTTTTTGCTGATTATTGAGGTTCATGATTCTCAAAATCAATGTATTACCTGAAAATCTGCAAAACTGCCGTACCAGGCTTTGCAAACATCCAATTTACCAAAATTTATTAAGGAGTGCCAGATTTTCAAACTATACCGGCAGACATTTTAGCGTCTCCTCTGGAAAGAAGAACACTGATTTTAGTCGTCCGTCTTGGGGCTTACTTGTACTGAAAAAATTAAAAATCTATTTATTAAGCAAGTAAAGGTATTTTGTTTCTGAATTCTGACTTCTGACTTCTGAATTCTTCTTCAAATCTCACTTATCAAGGAGTAGCACTTAATATGTCAAATTTCAACCCCAGTCACCCTACCAAACAACTTCTAGCTGGTTACTGTGGCATTATCCTTGGAGGATTTGGGGTTCATAAATTTATTCTAGGATATGCTCCAGAAGGCTTTATCATGTTGGTAATTTCTGTAGTTGCGGGTTCTTTCACCTACGGCATTGCCTTGTTAATTATGGTACTTGTAGGTTTAATTGAAGGCATGATCTATTTGAATAAATCCCCTGAAGAATTTGTAAATACCTACTTTGTCAATAAGCAGAGTTGGTTCTAAAAACTTAATATTTAAGCTGATGTGCAGCTAAATTGCATAACATGAAAACGTAAAATTATTGTAGTGCGGCACGAATTGCCCGCGTCGCATATACAAATTAAATACGCAACAGCTTATTTGCTAAAAAATTCTGAATCGTATTGCTATGCTAACCATCAAACGTAAACAGCTAATCTGGATACTCTTCTTATTGTTGGGCTTTAGCTATTTCAGTGTCATGTCTAATTTGGAAATTCACAATTTTTGGAAAAGTCTGGTTGTCGTGATGCCAATACAGGCTGGAGCGATCATTTATGTGACTTATTTACGCTGGAGCCGTCAGTGACCCTCAGCGATGTACGATAAATTAAGAAATTTAATAGGGTTGACATACAGTCGTAGTTCCATATTTAGCCTACGCTCAAATTAGAGATGCTTTTAGTCAAGCGTTGAATTTCTGTAGCGAATCTAAATACTTGCCATGCAACTTGTCCCAAAAACTAAGCTAGTCCCAGAACTTGACCCAATCCTAGAGAAAATTATTCTCGATGTTGGCGGTATGAAGTGTGCTGGGTGTGTGAATGCAGTAGAACGACAGCTAACCCAACATCCAGGAGTTAAGAGTGCCTGTGTAAACCTGGCCACAGAGGTAGCAGTTGTAGAGTCAGAAACTGGTTCAGTAGATGCAGATGCACTAGCACAAAGACTAACAGCCGTTGGATTTCCCACTCAACCCCGCAAAGCTAGGGGCACAGTAGCAGGTGAGATATCTACTTTAGTAGACCCAGCAGAACGACAACGCCGAGAAATGCAGTCTTCTTTAAGACAGTTAGCGATCGCTACGACGTTACTATTATTGTCTGGAAGTGGACATTTTGGTAATCTTGGTAGCTCAGTGCTGCCAATACTAAATAACATCTGGTTTCACTGTGGATTGGCGACAGTGGCACTATTGATTCCCGGTCGCCCGATTTTAGTAGATGGCTGGTTGGGTTGGCGGCGAAATGCGCCTAACATGAACACCTTGATCGGATTGGGAACCCTAACAGCCTACATTGCTAGTTTAGTAGCGTTACTCTTTCCCCAAATGGGTTGGGAGTGTTTCTTTGATGAACCAGTAATGATGCTGGGCTTTATTCTCTTAGGAAGAACATTAGAACAACAAGCTAGAGGTCGCGCGGCTGCCGCATTTAGGAAATTATTAGCACTCCAGCCACAGATAGCGCGATTGATTGCCAACCCAGAAAAAGGCGGAGTGGGATCTCCTAGTGTAGAGATTCCTGCTGAACAGGTGCGGGTTGGTGAATGGTTACAAGTGCTGCCAGGTGATAAAATTCCTGTCGATGGTGAAGTGGTGCTTGGTCAAACAACAGTCGATGAATCGATGTTGACTGGGGAAGCCGTGCCAGTTATTAAGCAGCCGGGAGATCCGGTGACAGGAGGCACACTCAACCAGTCAGGAGCGATCGCTATTCAGACAACCCGGATTGGAAGTGATACAACTTTAGCTCAAATTGTCGCTTTAGTAGAAGCCGCCCAAACTCGGAAAGCCCCAGTCCAAAAATTAGCTGATACAGTAGCTGGTTACTTTACTTACGGCGTGCTGACAGCATCTGTATTAACATTTGTCTTTTGGTACTTTTTCGGCACTCACATCTGGACTGATATCACCATGTCTAGTGACATGGAAATGATGAGCCACGCTTCCCACTCCCCACTCCCCACTCCCCACTCCCCTTTATTAATTAGTTTAAAACTAGCGATCGCAGTGATGGTAGTCGCCTGCCCCTGTGCTTTAGGACTTGCCACCCCAACAGCCATTCTTGTTGGGACTGCTATGGGCGCAGAACGGGGTTTGTTAATCAAAGGCGGCGATGTTTTAGAAAAAATACACCATTTAGACACCGTAGTTTTTGATAAAACTGGTACTCTGACCACAGGTAATCCCATCGTCACAGATTGTCTGTTAATTGAGGGATCGAGGACTGGGAATTCCCAATCTCTATTACAACTAGCAGCAGCTGTAGAAAGCGGTACTCACCACCCGCTAGCAAAAGCGATTCAGCAAGAAGCACTCAGGCAAGAGTTATCTATTCTAGAGGCTGTGGACTTTCATACGGAACCAGGATTAGGAGTATCTGCTGTGGTAGAGGGTACTGTTGTGCTGTTGGGTAATTGGGACTGGTTGAGTTGGCACGGTATTGCCATCAGTGAAACTGCACAACAGACAGCACAGAATTTAGCAACAGATGGTAAAACAGTCGTTTGCATAGCAGTTGGGGGAACTTTAGCTGGGCTAATTGCTGTTTCTGATACCCTTAGACCAGATGCCCAATCCACTGTAGACAAATTGCGTCAGATGGGCTTACGGGTAATGTTGCTCAGTGGCGATCGCCAAGAAGCAGCTAACGCCATAGCCAAACAGTTAGGATTAGACAGCGCCGATGTCATCGCGGGTGTACCCCCAGCTAAAAAAGCGGCTGCAATCCAATCCCTCCAGCAAGCAGGAAAAAAAGCAACTCCTGACTCCTCACTCAGCACTCAGCACTCCGTTGTCGCAATGGTAGGAGATGGAATCAACGATGCTCCAGCTTTATCCCAAGCAGATGTAGGAATTGCTTTACACTCAGGGACAGATGTGGCGATGGAAACTGCTGAAATTGTGTTAATGCGCGATCGCTTAAACGATGTCGTCGAATCTATTCAGCTTAGTCGTGCCACCTTCAACAAAATCCGCCAAAATTTATTCTGGGCTTTTGCCTATAATACTGTTGGCATTCCTTTAGCAGCTGGTGTTTTGTTCCCTAGTCTGGGTTTTGTGCTTAACCCATCTAGTGCGGCTGCATTAATGGCTTTTAGCTCTGTTAGCGTCGTCACAAACTCAATATTATTACGGCGATTAGCTCATAACTCGTAAAACTAAAATTTCCCAGCACAAATCTTAATTATTTCCATCTCAATTTGACAATTCGTAATTACTAAAATTATGCTCTCTACGAGACGCTGCGCGTAGCTTGCTTAATAACAGTGCTACGCGGATTCGCTAAATCCCCAACCATAAGGTTAGAGACTCTCACCCTTTTTTAATTACGAATTATTCGTTAAACTGAGTCGCTATTCAGGTTTTATGCAGATTACAAAGCTTGTTGAGACACCTACAAAAGCTATCATAGCTACTGGAGTAGAAGCCCAAGTTCTACTTTTTCAAGGTATTATGCAATTTTAAAGCTTATTTATATCAGCACCACAGACTTACGGTGCGCGAAAATGGCAAAATACGATACTAAACAAATCCTGTTAAATCATAGTTTCACCGATTTGTCAATGGCAGCAGAAAATAATGAAAACCATCTACTGATTATTGAAGACGATCAAGGTCGCAAAGAATTTTCTCTAGAGCAACCCGTCTACTCTATTGGTAGAGATCGCGAGTGTAATATCCGTTTGATGTCGCAGTTTGTCTCCCGCCGTCATGCCACATTAGTGAGATTGCCACGAGAGCATAATAGTCACAGCTACTATTACCGGATTGTAGATGGCGATGCCAAAGGTAAGGCAAGTTCCAACGGTTTGATGATTAATGGACGTAAGATACCAAACCACGATCTCAGAAATGAGGACGAGATCGTTTTTGGCCCTCAAGTTCGTGCCATTTATTACCTTTTAAAAAACACTCAGCGTTTGGGACAAACGGATTCGAGCGAGTACGATATTACACTAATAAACCCCGGAATGACCGAGGATCTGGAAGATTGAATTCTAAGTACCAATCACAGTCTGACACTCTCACGGCTTAAAGCCGTGGGATTGTCAATTTAATTACCAAAGTTATCCTGCAAGACTTTCAATCAAATGCCAATGGCGGCTATTTTCAATAGCCTGCTTGATAAATTCAAACATTTGTCGGCAGTAATTATCTAGTTGAAGTGGTAGTTCTTCATTTTTAATCACAATACTCATCCGGGTTTCCGTTTCAGTAGATTTTGATTTATCAATCAGTACTTCTACTGTGATCAATTTAGGAAAAGGAACATTACCACCAGGAATTTGACGAGCGATAATGTAATCGCCCGTGTGGTATTGAATATCCAACTGACAGTCCTGTAGAAGTTCTACAAGTAACGGCAACAGATGGTCACTAGGAACAGAAAGAACAAACGAACAGGTATAGCGAGCCATAATAGCCCCACGCCTTGCAACACTCTGTCCATCCTATAATATCGAAGCATCTAAACAGAAAGTCATTCAAATATTTACGCCCGATCCACTTGCATCTGTTCTATCCACAAAGAAAGTGCTGTAGGTTCAAAGTTCGATCAAAAACTTTACAATAAGGGTTTGGCTGAGGTAGAAAATGAATGAAAGTAGCAATTACTGGAGCAACAGGATTTGTCGGTAGTCTTTTGGTAAAACGACTCCACGCAGAAGATCATCAAATAGTAGTATTAACTCGGAACACCGCTTTTGCTAAAAAGGTTTTTCCATCTGAGGCTTTTCCAAATCTAGAAATTGTTGCCTATACACTCAATGCATCTGGTTCTTGGCAAAGTGTCATTGCTAGCTGTGATGGCGTAGTTAATCTAGCAGGAGAACCGATTGGTGAAGGACGCTGGACACCAGAACGAAAACAAGAAATCCTCAATAGCCGCAAGTTAGGGACACAAAAAATAGTTGAAGCAATTGCCAACGCTAACCCCAAACCAACCGTTTTAATTAACGCTTCGGCTATTGGCTACTACGGCACTAGTGAAACGGCAACCTTTGATGAAACAAGTCTATCTGGTAAGGATTTTCTTGCTGAAGTCTGCCAAGCCTGGGAAGCAGAAGCGAGAAAGGTAAAAGATGCTGGTGTACGGCTAGTCATTCTGCGTTTTGGGGTTATTCTAGGCAATGGTGGTGCTTTAGGTAAAATGATTCCACCTTTCAAACTCTTTGCTGGTGGCCCCATTGGTAGTGGTCGCCAGTGGTTCTCATGGATTCACGTAGACGATGTAGTTAACTTGATTATGCAAGCTTTAACGAAACCGGAAATAGAAGGCGTATACAATGCCACTGCCCCTAACCCAGTGCGAATGGCAGATTTAAGCCAAACTTTGGGACAAGTAATGAATCGCCCTTCTTGGTTGCCTGTTCCAGGTTTTGCGATTGAAGCTCTTTTAGGAGACGGGGCTATAGTAGTTTTAGAAGGTCAGGAGGTTATCCCAAAACGCACCATAGAAACAGGCTTTGAGTACAAATATCCTAATTTGCAATCGGCGTTAACGCAAATTCTTAATTAAAAGGGAGTGGGGAGTGGGGGAAATGATTCCAGGACAAAATAACAAGAGTAGTTTGTTACTCTCTTTAAATTTTATCTGCAAGTGCGATCACACCGCCTCCCCACAAATCGAAAAACTCCACAGCACATTGTTAAAACCACTACTCTATTGCTTCAAAAGCAATATTCATGTTATGTCTACGCCTAAAAATAAAAAACAATTGCGCGTATTTACTGATTAATATGAAGATTTTACCAAGTTAAGATGTAACTATATAGCAATTCTATTAGTTTTTCAGATTCAATCGGCTGAAACGTTTACTCTGTGTATGTTGTGGGTGACGGAAACTTTTCCTCAGCTAAAAACTCTAAACCTGATACAACCTAACGATTTTGTACGGATAAAACGCCATAAATCCCACATTTTGCAGGTGCGATCGCTGTAGGGAATCATCGGGTTATCTGGTTTGTGGCGAGGGCAGGGTTAGTCGTTATCCTCGCAATTGTTCATCAACTTGCGTAGGCGATTCGCGTAGGCGGCGTATGTTCTCAGGTTTGACGGTAAGCTGTGCGGGATTGGGTCAAATACAAACCTGATAGTCGTAATGGTTTTCTGTATCCAGGGTGATTGGGTATTGGGGAATGGAGAATGGGGCGATCGCAATTCCTACGATCGCTGTAATTAGTAACAGTGAAAGGTACAAAACCGCCCTTGTGAGGCGGTTTAGGCGTTTTTAGATAAAAAAGTTACCTTTAGTTCTAAAGTTTTACGATCCCTGTCATTTTCTTGATTTAATAAATCTGATATTTCTTGTAGTAGTTTTTCTGTACTTACATTTGTTCTGGAAGAAACTGTTCCGTCAATCGAAGTTATATCTACTTTTATTGGTGTAGCCATGTTGATTTTATAAATTGTTTTTAAGCATATTGTCTTTTTGGCTTTAATCTAATAGTAAAATTACTGAAATAATAGAGAAGTTTTGTTTCATCTGTACACTGACTCATATTCCCGTTGGCATCGTGTTTTTTCAGCCTTTTTATTGTCGTGGGTAGGAGTGAGAGGGTAACTCTCACCTTCCTTTTACGCTGTGCCATCGCACCAGACTACAATCCGAAAATTAATAATATTAATTTTATCTTTTTGTAATTTCATTAATTTTTCTAAGCAATTCGTTCTTCTGATCTTCATTTATCACTTTAATAGTATGTTCTACACGAATTGTACCTAACGCATAAATACTGAACGGAGTACCTTCTTCAATTGGATAGAACCAAGACAAAAAAATTAATTGATTAGGATACTTACACCAGTATCCTCTAGCTTCATAGTAAGCATTTGTTGGTAATGTACGAGATGTCATAATTTTAACTGAGGTCATGAATTCATCTCTATATAAAGAACCATCTTTGTTGAAAAAAAGTATTACAGATCCTGAATCATGTTGGCTGTAATACTTTTTAAGAAACATATCTTTGTTTTCTTCAATATATGTACTAGCGATATTTGCAATTAATGCCATTTTACTGACCTTAGTGTTTTGACAGATTATTTGGTTTATTTTCCAGCCTTATAGCGGTGTGCAGTTGAGTGAGATACAAAAACTTTACTGAAATGATTTCACAGCAAGGATTTTGGTGTTTTCATCCAATTGATAAGCGCTATAGTAAAGACACATCTTTAGAACCTGTTAGTTTTAATATTCCCATTTTTATAAGAAAATCTCATCTTGGAATAATTTATTCTTTGGAAGTCCCTTAATTAAAGATTCTATTACCAGTCAGCCACTTGCTTAACTGTAGCGATCGCTAATTTCAGTCAAGTAATTTTGACTCATTCGGTGTCAAAATCGTTGTAGGCTGTGAATCGCAGGGTCTACAGTCTCCCAGTGAAAACAAATCGTCATGGTCGTGCCAAGGTTCTTACTCAGTCAGAAATACAGCTAATTTTCAGTGACGGCTTAGATAATGACCGCGATTGCGCCTTGTTCGGTGTATGCCTATTTAGTGCAAAATATAATTACAACTTTGATTTAATGCCCACATAAGTTTTTACCGTTTAAACTATTATTTTCAATACACTCACTTGTCAATGGGGTATTTTGAGCAGGACGAAAGAAGTTTGATATTTGTCCAAAAATTGAAAGTAATATACTAGTAACTATAAGTAAACCAAAACAACCTAACCATGCACCTATAGCTGATCCTTGGGCACTAAGCCTTTTAAATTCTGTAAGCATTTCTAAACGGAGTTCTGCATAAGCAATTTCAGGATTTTCTGATGAAATTATCTTATCGTAAATAAAATTACACGCTTGCAAATCAAGTGTAATTCCTAAATATCTAAGTTCTTGAATAAGGCTATCTGCTAATTCCTTTGGGCTAGGAGACGTTAGGTCGTTAGTATTTGACATGACTTTAGTTTGTGTAAAAAGGTTCTTCAGTACTTAGTCATAGAGTTCCCTAAATATCAGTAAAGCTATCCTTAAGAGCAAAATTTTATATTTCTTATAGGATAAGTAAGTTAATGGTTGTGGGTAGATGTCGGGAAATGGGGTAAAATCATCTTTCTCAACCACCTTCAGCGATTGCACTCAACCACCAAAACAAAACCCCGTGCTGTATGAAGCGCTACGGGGTGAGAATTGGGGTTGTGGGGGAATGGGTGGGAGTGAATTTTCTTTTTAATCTATAATGCTTGCTCGAATATCTTTTAAAGTCATCATCAGTGTTAATGGTTCTATTGGTGATGGTTGAAACCCACGTTTTAAATAAAATCTTTTGGCTTCTTCATCTTTAGCGTGAACCAAAATACATCTAACACCTGCTATTTGGGATACTGATAAAATACGAATAATAGCATCTTTTAATAAGCCAGACCCTATACCCTGTCCTTCCCATTTGGTATCGACTGCTAGTCTACCAATAAGCATACACGGTATAGGGTCTGGTGCGTTCCGTTTAGCTTTGCTAACAGCTACTAAATGAGTTACAGATCCGGTTGCTAAACAGTAATAGCCTATTACTTGATTTTCAACAGTTACCACAAAAGTTCTAGCCGTATCCCCCTCATTTTTCAAAGCTTTCTCCTTCAGCCAGTTATTCAAAGCTTCTGATTTAGATTTAAACTCTAATACATCATGCTCATGAGTAAGTGGCTGAGGAGCATTAATAGTTTTTGTTTGTTCTATCATTAATCCCAAGGCGATTTAGTCGTTAATAATTTACGAATTTCTTCGTTCGCTTTAGGTGGTGAGTTCAACATAGCAAGGAAATTTTGATATTTTTCCTCGTTTAACGCGAAGAAAGTTTTGTCACAGATGACTTTTTCAGCTTCTCGGCAGGCTACCTCTAACACAAAGTCAGAACGGTTCTTACCAAGAATCGAAGCGGCATTATCAATTAAATCCCGTTGTTGTTCTTGAACTCTAATATTAATTACTTGGTTACGGCCAAGGTTATCCATTTTAGAACGGCCAAGCATTGGGTATCTTCCATTTGTGTATCTCATTTAGCGTTGCTGAATTAAGTTTCAAGCTTTATTCAGCAATGCTTAATATCTAATATAGAACATTGTGTATACAATGTCAACACAAGATTTGGGGTTGACGACTGTTGTCAAATTACGGATACTCGCCATTTGCATGACTGGATTTTTGGCAATGCTTCTATGAATAAGCAGGAAAGGGGCAGATTTCCTGGGGTAAGTGTCTCTTCTGCTGCGCTATTGACTGGAGAGAAATTTTTTGGAAACCCAACTGATAATACCACTGAGAATTGCACCGCCCATGAGGATACCGATCGCTGGGTTAAATACGGGTTGCCAGAGTTGATGCCACAAATCCAAACCCAGGTTTACTCCTACAGAATCTCCGATCGCAGCGATCGCTAACCAGACGAAACCAAACAAAACTAAAAAAACGTCTGCGACTAAAATCGTGTTTAGCCAATTTAACAATTTATCTTTCATAATTGCAATGGGGAACGGGGAACAGGGAACGGGGAATGGGGAATGGAGAGTTGGTATTAGCAAGACATAAGAAAGAAGACTTATTCAATAATTTCTCCTTTTCCCTCCACTCCCTACTCCCTACTCCCCATCCTCTACTCTTCAAACAGCCAGTTTTTGACTTTTTTCAAACCCTGCCAATCTGGTTTTCTACTTAAACCGTCTTCAATACTGTTTTTTATTTCATCCTGCCACTCTTCATTGACAAAAATCAACTGCTGTGCAATGTCAATATGTTCCCGTAAACCTTTTTGACCGGTTTCCAGCATTGCTAAGGCGATATTGACTCTAGCCTGTGGGTCTTGTGGATTTAACTTAACTGCCTTCTGTGCAGCTTTGTAAGCCAAGTTAGGTTTGTTATCGAGTAGATACAACCACGCCAAACAAATCCAAGCAGCACTAGTTTTAGGAGCGCGATCGCATACTTCTTTAAATACAGGGATTAAAGAATCTACCGCCTCTCCAGCTTTATAACGTTCCAAACCTGTATCAAACAGGGATTCTACTGTATTAGTCATTGGTCATTAGTCATTGGTCATTGGTCATTAGTCATTGGTCATTAGTTATTGGTCATTAGTCATTTGCAAATGAGAAACGAGAAATAACAAGGGACAAATGACAAATGACAATATTACACCCCAAATGACTTGCCGCAACCGCAAGTTTGGTTAGCATTGGGGTTGGTGAATTGAAAACCACCACCAATCATGGCATCGCTATAATCGAGCATTAAACCGTAGAGATATAACAGACTCTTGGGATCGCTAACAATTTTGAAGCCATCATAGTCAAAAACTTCATCCTGTGGGGTGATCTTGCTAGTGTCTTCAAAGTCCATCATGTAAGACATCCCAGAACAGCCGCCCTGACGGACTCCTACCCGTAAGCAGAAATCTGTACCTTGCTTGTCCCGGAGGGATTTTACTTGGTGCAATGCGGCTTCGCTCAACAGAATTCCGCGTTGTTGCGACTGAATTGCTTGTGTCATCTGCTTTTTAACTCCTTAATTAATCTAAGCTTTACCCAATATTGGCTTGTTAATGCCTCTGGGTTAACCTTGGTGTTTTTGTATTCATTCTAGCGACTTAAATGTCGTTAGATGCCAAATTGTAAACACTCCGTTAAAAGCAGCCAAAGATTTTTATTCTAGAATTGATAGACTCAGTGTGTTTAGAGATTCGGTATTTTTGGAGTTCAAGCGTGGCAGCAGTCTGAGAAGCAACCATCTTTCAGGTGCAGCCATAAAAACCTAATCCAAGGCGTGCTATCCCCCAAAGTTTACTTCCAAATTGCTTCTTTTGATTAACTTATTCTATGACAAGTTTTAATCGCTCTACCAGTCGTCGCTTGAAGAAATTAACGCAAATTCCTTCTGTATGGGAGGGCGATCGCCGTCCGTTGTCATCACCAAACCAGCATTCAGACTCCGAGGAAAAGGGAGAATGCATTCTTTGGGTAGATTACTCCCAAGGTGTGGTTCGAGGAATGGACGTGGTAGCTTCAGATATTGGCCCAGAAGCAATAGTTCGTACCTTAATGCGAGCAATGGAGCATCCTCACAGTCCGGCAAGACCTGCCAGACCCCAAAGAATTGTAGTCAAAGACCGCGAGATTCAATTTTACCTGCGGGGAGTGCTACAAGATTTGGATATTTCCATTGACTACGCACCAGAACTGCCTTTAATTGACGAACTTTTTCGCGGGTTCGCCGACATCCTCGATAGTCAAACCCCTGACTTACCCCCACAGTATGCCCAAATCTTGCGAGAGAAAGCATTTGCAATTTGGCAAGCAGCACCTTGGGAATTTTTGGAAGAACAGCAAATTTTGTCAATCGAAATTAATAAGTGGGATGTTGGCACAATCTACGCCTCAGTCATGGGAATGCTGGGGATGGAGTATGGAATTTTGTTTTATCGCTCAGAAGAATCTTTAAAACAGTTTCGTACCGCAGTTTTACAAGATGTAGAATCAACGGAGCATCTAGAAGAAGCCTTTCTCAAGCAAGATTGCCTGTTTCTCACCTTCGAGAGTGCTGATCAGGACGAAGATGACGACGAAGACGAAGAAAGTGATTTGGCGGATCTGCCGTTATCAGAAATTGACCCAACTTTCGGTAATATCCATCCCTTAGAAGGACTACGGTCTGTTTTGTATGACGAAGAAGCACTAGTAATCTTCGTTGCGATCGAAAGTCTGATTCGCTTTATTCGCGATCACCGTCGCCATTTGCATGAAGATATCTTCCCTACCCTCAGCCGTCGCTATCGTATTTCTCTGCCGCAATCGGAAGAATCAACTAAGTCTGTGGCTGTGACAGTCTCTACAATGCCGCAGTTAGCAGCAGAGTTAGAGGAAATGGCAGGCTTTGATGACGACGAGGAAGAAAGCGATCATCTTGACTCTGCGAATTTCCAATCATTGCAAGATGACTTGATACCAGAAGACTCTTTCCTCAGCTTAGGTGTAGTGTCCTGGGAAATGCTGGATAGCCTCCGTAAGGGGGTAACTTACTATGAGGCTGGTGAAATCAAACAAGTGGGTGACGGTTTGCCGGTAATTTTAATTCAAACTTCTCGGCCCAAGGCTAAGACTGTAATTGAAAGAATTGAAGCAGCAGGCGGACTGAGAGCAATTTGCTTTAATCCAGGTGCCGATCCTTTTGATGGCGATCGCTACGATCTCGGTTTATTGCAAACTCAAAATGAAGAATTATTCCTATTTGGTGAATTTTTAGATGAAGATCCGACTCATGTAGAAGCCCGGAAAAAGTGGAATCAACGCTGTAAAAATACTAAGGGCTACTGTGGCTTAATCATTGCCAAAGGACTCACGGGAGCCTCCCGTGGCAATCCTCAGTTACGAGACATGATGGCTTTGTTTGAAACGCGATCGCTTTCACCTAAAGATTTAGGTATTGGCACTCTCCAACTTATGCCCAAACTTGAATTGGAATAGTTGCACTAATCACCATAGTCCTTAATATCAGATTACGGCTATGAGAAATTAAGTTGATCTGTATTTGATTCACATATTGACCAAATTTAGCGCTAAGGAGCGAGTGGAACTATTGAATCTTAAGTGAAGTCAAGAATACTTAGCGTTGATGTGCTTAGTACAGCACGGTAGAAGTTTGCATACCTTTGACAAGAGTATTTTGTCTCAAATGTTGTCAAAGGTATGTTGGCTATATGTCGCCAAGCTGTACTATTACACACCCCTGATGATAGCTAACTTTAACTAAATTTCATGAAGTATCTATATTTCCAAAGCTTTTAATAATTTCATTTGGATCTTTACCAGTATAAATCAGTACAAATAACTAGAGACTTATTTACGAAGTTTGTTTTAATTGAAAGTAGGCAATCTACTTCAATATCGAATCTTTTTTTAATAATTCTTTGAGTTTCTGAGCTTATTATGTATCAATATCATTAAGCAAAAACTCATTTTCTCTATTTTTCTTTGTAATTTTTTTATAAACTTTGAAATTAGCTTATTTAGTGTCTAAGTAAAGTTTCTGGAAAGGGCATAAATCATAGCTATAATGAATACACTCAAAAAAATTAAACAGACAATCATTTGGAGCGGTTCATTTACCAATTAATAATGGTTGTAGTCTAAATCTTTTTTGTAGTAATTTACCCCTTAAATTTTCGATATCAGAAAGCGGTTAATAGTGAGAATATTAGCGTAAAAATAGGCTAAAAACGATTCGTATTATATCTAGATAGATAAATACGGTTAACTTCACAAAAACGCTGATTTTTAAATAATCTATATCGTCAAGAAGAGGAACAAAATATCTAAAAATTCATCGTATCTTTATGGTTATTTAGTGTAAAAAAATGAAGCAAAATGCAAATATCATTATGGACAGAATTCAAGTAAAACTATACCCAGTTTGAAATAATTTATCTGTGTAAAATTACAGATAATGCTATTAAACTTTAGCAACTAAAATAGCTCTTGATACTCAGAAAAATGAGTCCTTTCCCGTTTTTTCTGACCACAAGATTAACATGGAGAAGCAATCAGCTTAATCGCGGTAAGCCAAAAGCCTTAAGCGTTCAAGCAGATATTAGCTTGTTGATTACAACAATGGGTGTAAATGGATATTTGCTCTGGAGCGATCGCTTATTAGCCTACTTTTAAGTGATTGATCGCTACCTGTATATACCATCCTAAACCGCCTGCAAGCAATCATTTCAGCCTGATAATGATTCTAAAGCTTGATTCTCATCAGCTATACCAGATGTTCTCAACAAGTGAGTTGGATAAATTTGGTTAAGAGGGAAGGTTAAATGCTTTCCATAGAGAATAGCTTTGGAAATCTTGATTGAGTCAATAATAGGTGTCTCAAATTAATTTATAAAATTTTATTGTCAGGCTTTACTGATGCTATTAGTAGGGTTATTATTTTCAAAAGCAACTATGTGCTGTTTTTGCTGTCAAAATAGTAACAAATAAAGTGTAATTTTTTGATTTTTTTGGAAAATTATGAATGCTTTGACAAAACGAGAATTTTTGATACTAATGCTATTACTTGTTTCCTGAGACAAATTCTGATAATCTTATCTTCCCTCTTTAACTTACACTCTTTCGAGAATCTAATATATACAGCAGATAGCATGATAATGACAAATAAAAAATGGGCCGTAAAACGCATAACAGTTAATCTCGCAACACAGGAAGCGGAAAAGCTAGAAAAATATTGCCAACAAACAGGTAGACCTGCAACCGATGTGATTCGCGAACTGATTAGAAGTTTACCTGTCTCCGAGGATGGCAAAGATATAAATAAGTAAGAACATACTTTCACTACTTACTAGATAACTGCTTTGCCACCAAAAAAATAGCTTTGATACTTTTTTGAGTGTGCCGCAATGGACAAAAATTTGTCTAGCTGATACAGACGCGAGAACAACGCGTCTGATCAATTGCCGGGACTAAAAGAAGTAATCAAATAAGTTTTAGTATCGACATTGCCATGCTTTAACATGCTGGTCGAGTTGATATTAAGTAGCAAATTCCGACACCAACCCAGTTACAATCTGTAAAGAAACTGAAAAGGAACGACGGAATGCGTGTTGCAATCGTAGGTGCGGGACTGGCTGGACTAGCAACCGCAGTAGACTTAGCTGATGCTGGTTGTGAAATAGAGATTTTTGAGTCTCGTCCCTTTGTGGGTGGCAAAGTTGGCAGTTGGGTTGATGGAGATGGCAACCATCTAGAAATGGGTTTGCATGTATTTTTCGGGTGCTACTACCAACTATTTGACTTAATGAAGAAAGTGGGCGTGCTAGAAAACTTACGCCTCAAAGAACATAACCACACTTTTATTAATAAAGGTGGGGGCATTGGTGGTTTGGATTTTCGCTTCTTTACAGGTGCGCCTTTCAATGGCTTAAAGGCATTTTTCACGACTTCTCAACTATCGTTGCAGGATAAACTGCAAAATGCGATCGCTTTGGGTACTAGTCCGATAGTTCGCGGATTGGTAGACTTTAATGGGGCGATGAAAACTATTCGCAACTTAGATAAAGTTAGCTTTGCTGATTGGTTTCGCAGTCACGGTGGCAGTAATGGCAGCATTAAGCGCTTATGGAACCCCATCGCCTACGCATTGGGATTTATTGATTGCGAAAATATGTCTGCCCGTTGTATGTTGACGATATTCCAGTTATTTGCAGTTAGAACTGAAGCTTCAGTTTTGCGAATGCTGGAAGGTTCTCCATCTGAATATTTACACAAGCCCATTCTCGAATATTTAGAAGCTAGAGGCACTAAAGTTTACACCCGTCGGCAAGTTCGGGAAATTCAGTTTACAGAGTTAGACGAACAAACCCGCGTCACTGGTATAGTAGTTGCCCAAGGTGATACAGCAGAAACTATCACTGCTGATGCTTACGTTTTTGCCTGTGATGTTCCAGGAATTCAACGCATCCTACCCCAAGAGTGGCGTAAGTGGTCAGAATTTGACAATATTTATAAACTGGATGCAGTGCCAGTAGCCACAGTGCAATTACGCTTCGATGGTTGGGTAACTGAACTGAACGATGGAGAGGAACGTAAACAGCTAAATCATGCGGCTGGAATCGATAATTTGCTGTATACAGCCGATGCTGACTTTTCTTGTTTTGCTGATTTGGCGTTGACTAGCCCTGCTGATTATTATCGCCCAGGACAGGGATCTTTATTACAACTAGTGCTGACACCAGGAGATCCGTTTATTGCTCAAAGCAATGAAGCGATCGCAAATCATGTCCTCAAGCAAGTCCATGAACTGTTTCCCTCGTCACGAGAGTTAAATATGACTTGGTACAGCGTGGTAAAACTTGCTCAGTCTCTCTATCGAGAAGCACCAGGGATGGATGCGTACCGTCCCAACCAAAAAACACCTGTAGATAATTTCTTCCTTGCAGGTAGTTATACCCAGCAAGACTACATCGACAGCATGGAAGGTGCTACTATTTCTGGACGGCGGGCGGCAAAAGTGATTTTGGAAAGTTTCAAGAAATAACTAACCGCGAAGGACGCAAAGGAAAAAGAGAATGTCAGATTGGTTAGAGCATACTGTGCAGGTAGAAGTAGAGGCTCCAATAGATTTAGTATGGAGTCTCTGGTCTGATTTGGAGCAAATGCCCCGGTGGATGAAATGGATTGATTCTGTAAAAATTCCCCCAGATAATCCAGATATATCTCTTTGGAAACTTCGTGCTGGTGGCGGTCTGGAATTTACCTGGAAATCCCGAATTCTCAAAGTTATCCCAAACCAAATTATCCAATGGGAATCGATTGATGGTTTGCCGAATCAGGGAGCGATTCGCTTTTACGATCGCAATGGTAGTAGCATTGTCAAAATGACTATTTCTTACGCTATTCCCGGCATTATTGGCAAAATTATGGATAACTTATTTTTGGGGCGGGTAGTTGAATCGACGATTCAAGCTGATTTGGAAAGGTTTAAAGAATACGCGCTGAATGTTAAAGGTAATTGATATAAAGATAGGCAGTAGGAAACAAGGTATAAAAGTTTCTTACTGCTGAATTGAAAAATATGGATTTTTTAAGGGTTGGAGGAGGTGCAACCAAGCATTATTATTGGTTGATTGGAGCTTTTTAAAGCTTAAAAATTGGTTTTTGTCAATTACTAGAAGTAGGATCGAATTTTCCTGGATTCATCTTTTTTATAAAATCTACAACTTCAACGAATTCATCTCTGTCTTCTGCTTCCCCAAAAATTCTTAACAAGAAAACAGATTCATTTTTATAATCCGGTGGATAGCTTCCTTTTGGGAAAACATTTTTTTCTATCTTCAGCACTTTTATACGCAACTTCCTTTTTTTATCATTTATATTCCAATTAAGCCAAAAGAATTCATCTTGTGTTAGTCCAGGGTCAAAGTTATATGTTGCCACAGTCCAAAATATAGGCTGCTGATTGACAGTGAGCAGTGAAGTAACCTCAATTAGACAGATAAACATAATACTATATTGTAATCTCCATACATATTATCACTTGCTTAATCGGTTACTTTTTCAAAACCGATATAACTTTCTAATAATTCTAGCTTAATGTCTTCAAAGCCTTTATTTTCCAATAGCTTTATTACCATTTTGTATTTAAGCTTACTCATCTTGTTTCTTTTCCTCTACTTCCTTATCTGACCTTCTGAACTTAGAGGGTTAAAAAACTACCAAGTAGGATCGCTAAACAAATTAATCGTCAATTCCTCGCGTGGTGGTACTGCGGTAATACAAGCGCGGATGATCTCTCCATCCTCTAATTCGACAGTGCAAGCGTGACAAGACCCCATTAGACAACCGGTAGGAATAAATACCCCAGCCCGGTCTGCTACATCTAAAAGGGCTTCTCCCACTTCGGCATCTACTGTGACATCATCTGGTAAAAAACGGACACGAACAACCATTAATAATTCGTATTTAAATTTCCCATCAGAGCCTAGCTTAAGACAAAAATGGAGTTAAGTCTAAATGACTTTCTACTTCAGTGGCTAAAGAATCTAAAATCTGCTCTCGCTGTTCCCGATAGTTAGCAACGCCGGTGGGCAAAGATTTTAAACCGCGCTGTTGACGGAGGCGATTTAACCAAGCGCGTCGCCAAGGGCCATTATCAAAAAGCCCGTGGAGGTAACTTCCCCAGACTGATTGACAACTATCCACTAATCCTAAATTAATATCGTCAAATAGGGCATGGTACGATTGAGGGTCTACACCTTGCTGTTCGATGCGCGATCGCCCTTGGTGGATTTCAAAGCCATTTACTGGCAAACCCTGTTGTGGATAATTTGAGCTAACTTGGCGCTGGCGGGCAATTTTTTGTCCGGTAATTACAGTTCTGATTGGTAACAGATTTAACCCTTGAAATCTACCAGCTTGTCCTTCTATCCCTTCTGGATCGGCAATGATTTGACCGAGCATTTGATAGCCACCGCAGATACCTAAAACTGTTCCACCAGAAGCTGCATAGTGTTGAATAGCCTCTGCCATACCGCTTTTTTGCAGCAGTAGTAAATCAGCAATTGTGGTCTTTGTACCTGGGATAATTACGGCATCAGGATGTCCTAAATCTTGCTTAGGACTGAGATATTTTACTGAAACCGTGCTTTCTGATTCCAGTGGATCAAAGTCGGTGAAATTGGCAATTCTTGGTAAGCGGATAACGGCAATATTCAGGTCAGTTTGGGCTTTACTTGATGACGATTGACGTTCTAGCAGATCAAGGGAGTCTTCCGCCGGAAACACTTCTTGCATGTAAGGTATAACACCGACAACAGGAATACCTGTCCGTTCTTCTAACCATTTTATTCCCGAATCTAGCAGCGATCGCTGTCCTCGAAATTTGTTAATTACCACACCCTTAATTAGGGCGCGTTCATCGGGTTCCAATAACTCTAAGGTTCCGATGACATGGGCAAAAGCACCACCCCTGTCAATATCAACTACTAACATCGTTGGCGCATTCAAATATTTTGCCACCCGCATATTAGTTAAATCGCGGTGCTTGAGGTTAATCTCTGCGGGACTACCGGCACCTTCACAAACCACCATGTCAAATTCTGTTCCTAAATGCTGTAGCGATTCTTCAATTGTCTTCCACCCCAGGTCAAAATATTGCTCGTAGTAATCTGAGGCACTCACCTTACCTACAGACCTACCTTTGATAATTAGTTGAGAAGTCATATCTCCTTGGGGTTTGAGTAAAATTGGGTTCATTTCTACCCAAGGCACGACTCCCGCAGCCCAAGCTTGCACTGCTTGGGCATACCCAATTTCTCCACCATTGGCAGTTACATAAGCATTTAAAGCCATATTTTGACCTTTAAAGGGAGCCACCCGCCAGCCACGCCGCGATAGAATACGACAAATAGCTGTAGTTAAGAGTGATTTCCCTGCATGGGATGTTGTCCCCACGACCATAATTGATTTCATATTTGTTATTAGTTAGTTTTTCAAGATACTAGGGGAATTGGGCATTGGGCATTGGGCATTGGGCATTGGGCATTGGGGTAAGAGAGAAGGGGAGAATGAATTACCTCTTTCTCTGAGAAAGTAAGCGAATTTTACCCAAAACACACAGCGTAAGAGTTACAGCGCTTGCGGCTATTATGCAATACAGTTTTCCTCTTGCCCCTCTGCTATCATAGCTTTCAGCTTTGAGGATGTACCTCATAGCTGCCGTAAGTGCTGTAAGAGGAAAATGAATTACTTCTTTCTCCTTTTTTGCCCCATGCCCCATGCCCCATGCCCCATGCCCCATGCCCAATTCCAAATTCCCAATTCCCACCACATTGTAAAGACTTCATGAATAGATGTGGTGTTTCCGTATATATTATTCCCTTTGATTGCGTAATCCTAACTCTTGGGTTTTTTCTTCTAAAAGGGTATCCGCAACCAACGGATCGCAACATCGAATAAACGATCGCGCCATGAAGGTATCCGCCAATTTTTTCCTTGGTACTGTTCTACCAACTGACGACCCAAAGGAGTGAGTCGAAAACCATCTGTAATCCCCTGTCCATCGACTTCTCGGCGCAATACACCTACTTGAATCAGCCAGCCCAAGGCGTTATCACAGGCTAATTCTGATAAAGGGCGCTTTGTATAGCCCTGCTTAAGTCCATTTTCTGAGGCGATCGCTGTTAATGTCACACTCTGGTGTCCCATGACTTCAAATAAAGATAGATTGAAGGGCGAACACACTAGCGATCGCTCGGCTCTTTCTACTGTATTTTGAGGATAGACAAAAATATTTGGGTTTTGGGAATCAGCAGCCATTGTGTACGGGGAGAAATTTTTCTTCTAAAAAAGATTAATTCAAAAATATATTTTTTTCTACTACATACCCCATTTAACCAAAATTAGTTACCTAAAGTATAGTTATGTTATTTTTTAGCAATTATATTTAATCATTATAAATTAATGTAAAATTTCAAGTGCATCAACAATCTGAAACAGGAAAAGTTAATTATGCCTCTAGCAGTTGGTACGGATGCACCTGCATTTACCACCAAAGATACAAACGGCAACACAGTCTCGTTATCTGATTTTGCCGGTAAGACCGTCGTTTTGTATTTTTACCCCAAAGATGATACGCCAGGCTGCACCAAACAAGCCTGTAGTTTTCGGGATGCCCAATCTCAATATCAAGGTAAAGATGTTGTAATATTGGGAGTCAGTGCTGATGATGAAGTCTCTCATCAGGCATTTACCCAAAAATATAATTTGAATTTTCCCCTACTGGCTGACTCCGATAAATCCCTCATCAAAGCTTTCGATGTGGATGGCGGCGGTTATGCCAAGCGCGTCACTTATGTAATTGACCCCAAGGGTAAAATTACTCATGTTGACAGTGCTGTAAATACTACCACCCATGCTAGCGATATTTTAGCGGCACTTGGGCTGTAGTTTTTTACCACAATAACTAAGGATTTTGAAATAATCTCAACCCCAAGCTCTAATAATCTGTCAAGTTTAAATTGATGGGTAAACAATCTCGTAGTGAGTTAGCGCGATCTTGGGGGTTTCCCCCATGAGCGACTAACTTTCCCGTTGGGTAAGGACTTTAGTCCTTATTTTCTAAGCACTAAAGTACTTACTACAAACCCACAAAACTAGCTGACAAAGTATTAGAGGCTTGGGGTTCTTTGTTTGATTTCAGTTACCTGACGGTAATGGTAGCGTAACCGATGGCTGCGTAACCGATGGTAAAACGGGGGTTACTTGTTGTGGTTGACCTTGTTGAATTCGTTTTTGTTGACTTGCTCTAAAGACTGCTGCGGCTGAGTCTAATTGTTCATTTTTTTGGTTAGAATCCCAGTTAAGAGTCCCGAAATTCGCCCGATGAATCAGATCAAGCATATTGAAATTGTCTGAGTTTGAGCGGGCGAAGGGATCGGTATTTTGGTCTGTTGCACTATTACTAGGAAAAGCATCTGCTGGGCTGCTTACTTGAGCCGAACTTGGTTGAGATATGAGCAAGGAAGCAAAGCTCATACCTGCAACGGTAACTACAAAGAGTCTAGGAATTTGTAAAAATGGTTTTTTCATGGGATTTTGACCCTAAATAAAATTGCTCTATTTTATCTCTTTAAGCAAGAGTTCGCCGCAGTTGGGGTTGAATGCTCAGTAAGGCTACAAGGGAAAAGCCAAACAACACCAACAACGCTCCCCCAAAGGTAACATTGCCCCAAGGAGCCTGCATTACTACGCTACCTAATTCCCAACTTTTATGGAGATACAAATAGCGAATAGGTTCGATGGCATAGCTGAGAGGATTTAGGGTAGCTATAACCTGTAACCACTGAGGCATAAAGGATAAAGGAGCCAAAGCAGTACTAGCAAACAATAATGGCAGGTTGGTGACAAAAATTACTGCAATCAATTCAATGTGTCCCGGTAGGGCAAAAGCTAAACCAAGGGAGATAGCTGTTACACCCAAAGCTAAGAGGAATACAATGAGAGCGATCGCACTTAAACCAGTTACATCGGGTAGCCCAGCGCCCAAGAATGCCGCCGCCGCTACAATCACGGCTGCTTGCAGCAAACTTTGGCTGATGATAAAGATTGCTGAAGCAAAGACAATAGAAAACCGCGATGCTAATGGTGCTACCAGCAAACGATTCAAAAAGCCGAACTCACGATCAAACATTACGGGTAAACCAGCATTCAGCGCCCCAGCAAAGGCTGTAAACACAATAATGCCAGCAGCTAAAAATTGTCCGTAATTTGTTGTTGTATTGCCAAATATACCTTTGGGGGCATTTTGGAACAAAGCACCAAACAGTATCAACCACATGACTGGCTGAATAATTCCGGCAACCAAAGTTGAGGGACGGCGTTGCAGCTGAATAAACAAGCGACGAGTTAAAGCCAAAGTCTCTTGTACTAATTCACCGAAAAAGTTAGGTGCAGGATTAACATCTGCTTGTGGCGATGTTATCGGCTGCCAATTGATATCAGTTTTAGGAGTAACGCTCATAATTTGGGAATTGGGAATTGGGAATTGGGAATTGGGAATTGGGAATTGGGAATTGGGAATTGGGAATTAGGAATTAGGAATTGGGGATTGGGTATTGGGAATTGGGTATTGGTTATTAATTCATCTCCCTCATCTTCACCATGCCCCATGCCCCATGCCCCATGCCCCATTCCCTATCTCATAAGCTGCTTCTTCTCAGCTTTGGGATCGCGAGTGGCAACGGCTGCAAGTTCTGCATCCATTAGGGTGCGTCCTGTAGCGGCGAGGTAAACGTCATCGAGGCTGGGGCGAGATTGGGCAATACCAAATATGGGCAAGCCAGCAGTATTGAGCGCTTGCTGTATATTAATGAGAACATCGTTTTGAGGTGTTACCACTAAGTTTAGGGAATTACCTTGAGCGCTGTTGATGATCACTTCTTGGACAAAAGGCAACGTTTGCAAGAGGTTTTTGGCAATTTCTGCTTCTTCACTGGGGGAAAACTCGCGGATTCGTAAGGTTATGCGATCGCCCCCTACTTGATCTTTTAATTGGGAAGGTGTCCCAGAAGCAATTACCACGCCGCGATCTATAATTGCCACGCGATCGGCTAAAGCGTCAATCTCTTCTAAATAATGGCTGGTAATTACTACTGTCGTCCCAGAGGCGCGTAATTTTCGCAAGAAATCCCATACCACAAAACGGGTTTCTATGTCAAGTCCGACTGTTGGCTCATCCAATACCAGAACATCTGGTGCATGGAGCAATCCAGCAGCTAAGTCTAGGCGCTTGCGTAAACCACCGGAATAGGTTCCTGTCTTTTTATTGGCGTATTCTTGCAAACCAAGTAAATCTAATACCGTCTCAATGCGCTGTTTGGCTACTGTACGTGGAAGGTGATAAAGTGCTGCTTGCAATTGCAGCAGTTCTTTTCCAGTTAGCACCTTATCTATAGCTACTTCCTGAGCAACATAGCCTAGTCGTCGTCTTGCAACCCTGGGATTATCTAACACAGAGATGCCAGATACTTCGATTGTGCCAGCATCCGGTGTGGTTAGCGTACATAAGGCACGCAAGGTTGTAGTTTTCCCAGCACCGTTGGGGCCAAGTAAACCAAAGATTTCTCCCGGTTCTACCTGAAAAGAAACATCCTGAACGGCAACCACGGTGCCGTAACGTTTTTGCAAATTTTGAATGAAAACGGCGGGAGCCATGACAGCTTATCCCCAACTATACAAATCTCAACAAATTCTATCTTTATTGTAGAAGGTAGAGAGCAAGTTGATCTGGGTTTAAAGTTACTTTATCAAGCAAGTCACAATAGGCACGCCGGGAGCAAGAGAGCGAAAAGAATCTTGCCCCTTTGCTTCTTATTGACAAGATTGGTAATTGAGCAGAACTAAAAGATTAGCATTCCTAAATTCCAGTTAAAATCATCCACTGCTTTATTTACTAGGGCGGATATATCCTTCTGCTTCCAATTTTTTTAAGGCTCTTTGGGCTGCTGCTATTCCATATCTTTTCCCAACATCATAAGATTCCTGAGAGATTTGAGGAATAACGGTAATTGTTTTTTTTCCTACAGGTGTTTGATAAAATGCAATAAGTTGTTTAATTTCTTCATTAGTAAAGTATTTTTTATAAATAGGAAGAATCTGATCTACAAGTTCATCTGATTTGATTTCAGCAGCAAAACTTTCCCAAACTTTCAGAGGTACTTCTGAGTAATTGGACTTGAGTTCATTTATTAAGTTAGTGATTATCTGTTGAGAAAGATTTTTCACACCAGTTAACTCAAACAATTTCTTGATATTATTGTTTTTTTCGATTTCTTGAGTGTTACTATTTGGTGCAATAGTATTCGTTGGAGTTTGAGCAAAAGCCGCTATATTATAGGTTGTTGTCAGGGAAAGTACAACTGATAGGAACCAAAGATTTATCTTCATTGATTTAAATTTATTCTTAATAGAGGATAATTCAGGTAAATTTTACAAAGGGGTAAACATTGTGAGAAATGTCTTAAAGTTATCATATAAGTTATTGTTTGACTACCTTGATTTTGCGTAAATTAATGTCAGTAGAACCACTGATAAATCCTCCCATCATCTGAATTTGTTGCAGATATTCAAGTACGGGTTGTGTGATGATTTCTCCTGGCATTAAGACAGGAATTCCTGGGGGATAGGGACAGATGATTTCAGCACAGATGCGATCGTGTAGCGACTCGGAACGAGTATCGCTTGTTTGTGCTAAAGGCAATGTTTCACTGACGGCAAAAAAGGCTTCACGGGGAGAAAAATGTAAAGCATAACCCTGTGTACTTAAAAGATTTTGCCCATTAAGATTTGTCAGATTAAAGTTGGTGCGGTGATATTCTTTGGCAAGAGTGGTAAAACCTTGCACTAATTGCTCAATATCGGCTGCGGTGTTGCCCAAACTAATGATAAAGGTGAGGTGTTGCAGTGATGCGAATTCAGCAGTGACAGCAAATTTTTCATCTAGAATTTCCTCTGCTTCAAATCCGGTTAAGCCTAAACCCGAAACAGTTACTGTTAATCGCGTTTCGTCTAAAGCGAGAAAGCCGGGAGATTTCCCCAACTCTATAGAGAGTAAAGATAATCCAGGAATTTGGCTTATTTTTGTTCTTGCTTCATTAGCAAGTTGCAATGTACGAGACATCAGCATTTTTCCTTGGAGTGCCATTTGCTGACGGGCTGCATCTAAAGAAGCTAAAAGTAGATAGCTAGGACTAGTGGATTGTACTAGTTGCAAAGCTTTACTGATGCGATCGCAATCTATCCTGTCACCTTGGATATGCAGCATCGATGCCTGTGTCATTGCACCAAGTACTTTGTGGATGGATTGTACAGTTAAATCAGCACCTGCGGCTAAAGCTGGAGTGGGTAATTCTGGATGAAAGGCAAAGTGTGCCCCGTGTGCCTCATCTACAAGTAAAGGGATATTGTATTGATGGGTAATATTGGCGATCGCACTCAAATCTCCGCAAACACCGTAATATGTTGGGTAAACTGTTAAAACTGCTTTCGCATCGGGATGTTCTTGTAGTGCAGATTGTACGGCATTGGGCGTGATACTGTGGGCGATATCTAAAACTGGATCGTATTCAGGATTGAGAAAAATTGGGATTGCACCAGAGAGAATTAAACCTGCGATCGCAGAAGAATGCACATTGCGAGGCAAAATGATTTTATCACCTGTGCCACAGGTAGCGAGAATCGCTGCTTCAATTCCACAGGTAGAACCGTTGACAAGAAACCATGTTTGCAAAGCACCAAAAGCTGCTGCTGCTAGTTGTTGCGCTTCTTGAATAACACCTTGGGGTGCAAACAAATTATCTAAATCTGCTAATTCGGTTAAATCAGCGCGAAAGACAGTTTTGCCAAATAAATCAGCTAAAGGTTGAGAAATTCCCTCACCTTGTTTATGTCCTGGGGTGTAAAAAGGTGCATGAGGTCTTGTTGAATTTGCTTTTAAGGCCTCTAATAGAGGTGTTTCATTTTGATTGAGCATTTTTGGAGAAACGAACCGTTAATGATAAAATTTAAAATCTGTTTGTTAAATGAAAAAAGTTAAACTTTTAGATACTATTGCTACACTCAAGCCTATTCCTATTGAGAGATTACAACTAGTGGAAGAAGATTATACTTCTATCAAAAGTTTACCTAGTGGACAAGTTGGAACAATTGTAGAAGTGTATGAGCAAGAAGAAGAATATCATTATTTAGTTGAGTTTGCTGATACCGAAGGCTGTGCTTATGCAATGGCGACTTTGAGAGCAGATGAAATCTTAGTTTTACATTATGATTTGGCAATTGCCTAAATTTGTATCGAATTACGAATTATTCACATGAGGCCGTATCATCAAATCCCAATTTTCGAGTGTAGTGAACCGCTAATGGCGATTCCTTTAGAATTGTTTGCGGTGGAATCTCCCCACCCTTATGAAAAATTAGGTGCTACTTATGGCGAACACTCACCTTATTATCTCCGTCAAAGCATTATTGAAAGTTTGATCCAAGCCCAAAATTACCTTAATTTGCTGCATCCCAACTGGCATATCCAAATTTTTGATGCTTATCGCCCGATCGCAGTCCAGCAGTTTATGGTAGATTACAGCTTCGCTCAAGCAGTGCAAGACAGGGGATTAACTGACGTGGAGTTATCACCGAATCTTCGCCAAGAGATTTGGGAAGCAGTTTATGCAATTTGGGCTGCACCAAGTTTGGATGAAAAAACTCCCCCTCCTCACAGTACGGGTGCGGCGGTGGATGTGACGCTGGTAGATGATAGTGGGCAAATAGTAAACATGGGTTCGCCCATTGATGAAATGTCAGAGCGATCGCTTCCCGATTATTATGCCAATAATGACCATCCAGAAGCACAACAGTATCATGCTCACCGTCAGCTATTGCAAGATGTAATGTTAAAAGCCGGCTTTCAACGCAATCCTAGAGAGTGGTGGCATTTTTCTGTTGGCGATCAAATGTGGGCTTGGCTGAATAATCAATCGAATCCAGCCAATCCTGTCACAGCACGTTATGGACGTATTGAAGCATCTGAAGAATTCAGTTCCTTTAACTCGTCGGTAGTGTAAGTACCAATGGGAGTCCAAACTAGATAGGGAAGAAGTAACAGCGCGGCCATTAGGCATCTTGAGGATTGAGACTTATCATCTGCCAAGTGGTGTAAGTACCGATAGGACTCCAGAGTAAATAAGGAACTAGTAGCAATGCTGCCCAACCAGAAAAACCTAAAACTGCAAGTATTAATAAAGCACAAATGATAAAACCTGCGCCACCAAGAATTGTGCCTATTTTTAGACTGCGAAGCCTAAACATTACGGGCGTATAGGCAATAGTCACAATTTCTAAAAGCAAGTATAAACCCATGATTAACCAGGTTGAGGTGCTTCCTGGGTCTTTCTCCCAGACAATATAAGCCGACCAAGCACCGCAAATAAATATTACAGTCCAGATAATTGGAATCGCACCCTCAAAAGTTAACCATCTCGGTCTTTGTAAGCGCTTGAACCATTGGCGATCGCTAGGCGTAATCACGTTAGCGGCTAAAGCAACCAAGAAAGCTACGCCCCCAATCACCATCCAAGATTTAATCATGCCCGTTAGTCCTTTACGGAGTGTCAAAAGCGCTATCTATTGCTTAATATCACTTTTTATGTATGATTAAAGTTATATAATAGCAATACTTTTAGCCTCACATAAATTGCTAAATCTAGCCCTTTCAAATATCTGCCTAACTTAGGTTCTGTCCGCACCGCCCTAGATGATCCAGAACACGAATGGATATTTTGCTTTTAGAACAGCGCGATCGCTCTCTTAAAATCTTTTAAAAAGGCTTGTATTGGCAAGCTTTTTTTATGTAGTGTCTATGACGCCTACAGGCACTTTGAGATAATAGCGATCGCCACAATTATCTTGCAATGCAATATAATATATTGCATTGCAATTATTACAAGACGATGAGCAAAGAAAATATTACGTTTCGGATAGATACCGATCAGAAAGCTGCACTTGATGCAATCGCAGCCGGAATGAATCGCGATCGCAGTTACGTGCTTAATGAGGCGGTAGCCGCTTATCTAGAAATGTATCACTGGCAAATTGAAGAAATTCAAAAGGGGATTACAGAGGCGGATGCTGGAGACTTTGCCAGTAATGAGGAAGTAAAGGCGACTTTTGCAAGACTCACCAATGCAGATTAAGTGGCTACGTCGTGCGCTTCGTAATTTGGAACAAGCCCATAGCTACATCCTGAAAGAAAACCCACAAGCAGCGCCGGAAGTGATATTGAGGATTCAACTTGCTACCAGTCAACTTGAGAATTATCCTTTTATGGGGCGAACTGGACGTATAGAAGGTACAAGGGAGCTAGTAATTTCTAGCACACCATACATTGTTATTTATCGAGTCAAAGAAGAGTCAGTAGAAATTCTTCGAGTTTTCCACACGTCAAAGCGGTATCCAGATTAGCGATCGCCCCTCACCTCATTAAAATCAGCATCTCTGGTTACAACAGTAAATCCACTTTGTCACTTAATGATCAGCTGCATAGCTTAGGCAGTCCAAAATATCCTCTTGTATTAAATAAGGAAAATCATCAAGTACTTCCTCGTAGGTCATACCAGAGGTAATATATGATAAAACATCCTATACAGTAATTCGCATTCCTCGAATACATGGCTTACCACCTCATTTTCCTGGTTCGATCGTAATAATATTTTGGTACTGCATAGCTATTCAGTCTTCAAAAATCTTCATCATCAACAAAAAATTCGGCATCGTCTTCTAATCGAGAATTACCCCGCCCAGAAGCAGCAATTCCCCAGAGAGGTTGCAGCAGTGCCATGCCAATTAACCCTAAACCTGCACTAAAAGCGAGAACTAAACCCATTGGTATTTGAATTGATTGGAATGTTAAGAATTTTAACGATACGGGTGTGGCATTTTGGACTGAAATAATTGCGATCGCTATTACCGAAACTGCTAAAACTAGAGATGTCAAAAAAGGAGCGAGAGTTTTCATGCTTTGAGCAAAGTTAGGAGTGAGGAGTTATTAATTTAGAACTTGTAATTTATAACTAACTTTTAATAAGAGTTAGAAGTTAAGAATTGTTACTTTACAACTCTTAACTCCTAAATTATTATGCTTCTAATATGGGACTTTACCAATGACACTCTGTAACTCTTGCGCGATTTTGGTGAGTTTTTCGGGAGTGTTGGTTTCTAGGTAGACGCGCACTAGTGGTTCTGTACCAGAAGGACGTAGTAAAATCCAGCTACCTTCTTCTAAATAGAGCTTAATACCATCTTTACGCCCTACTTCCTTAACTTTAATTCCTGCTACCTCTGTAGGTGGATTTTTCGTAAAGGAGTCGATGAGGGCGGTTTTGTGTGCCTCTGTGAGGTGTAAATCTAGGCGATTGTTGTAAAGTGGGCCATTAGCTTCAGCGATCGCTTCTGCCACCATTTGACTTAGCGGTTTGCCTTCATAAGCGATCGCTTCTGCCACCAGCATATCGGCTAAAATCCCGTCTTTTTCGGGAATATGCCCAAGAATACTCAAACCGCCTGATTCTTCTCCACCAATTAATACGGCAGTTTCGCGCATTTTTTCGCCAATATATTTAAAACCAACTGCTGTTTCATAAATTTGCAGCCCATTTTTAGCAGCGAAATTATCCAGCAGGTGAGTTGTAGCCACAGTGCGGACGATCGCGCCTGTTTTACCTTTGTTTTTCAGCAAATGACGTGCTAGAACTAGCAGCACAGTATTGGGACTAAGGACAGTTCCTTGTTCATCAACAATGCCAAAGCGATCGCTATCTCCATCCGTTGCCAAGCCCAAATCAGCGCGATCGCGGACTACTGCTTCCCCTAACTCAACTAATTGTTCTCCTTTGGGTTCTGGCATTCCACCGCCAAATAAAACATCTCTCCAATCGTGAAAACTTTCTAACTCAACGCCACTATGTTGCAAAACTTCATCTAAATAGCCGCGAGAGGTAGAATACAAAGCATCGTATTTTATCTTTAAATTAGCGCTTTTGATTCTTTCTATATCAAGTAGGGTATAGATAAATTGCAGGTAATCTGGTTTGGGATCGAAAATAGAAATTGAACCTGATGGGTTACTCCCAGGCAATTCATCCGATGCGCTTTCTATATTTGCCACAATAGTATCAGTAATCTCTGGAGTGGCAGGCCCAGCATAATCGGGTATATATTTAATTCCACAGTAGCGTGCTGGATTATGGCTAGCAGTAAACATCAATGCCCCTGCCGATTTTAGGTGACGGGCGTTGTAGGCAATTACTGGTGTGGGGCAATCCCGATCGGTAATTTTCACTCTCCAACCCAAATCTGCCAGGACTTGGGCTGATGTTTGGGCAAACTGGTCAGCTAAAAAGCGAGTATCGTAGGCAATAAGTACTGGTCTGTCTTTTTTGTAGGCTGTTTCTAAATAAGTGGCGATCGCTCTTGTTACTTTCCGCACATTGGGAAAAGTAAAGTCATCGGCAATAATCCCTCGCCATCCATCAGTGCCAAATTTTATCTTGCTGGACATTTTTGCCACTTGCTTCTGTACATTATCAGTACTATAAAAGCTTCCCGTAAAGCTTGTGTAGCAGCAAGTATCCTCCGAAGTGATTTTCTAAGGAAGCCTTAGTTTAAAGTTATCCCCACCGTATTTTCTCTCACTGTTTCTGAGCAATGTCAACCCCCGATCGACCTTTTGCCAGTTATCACCTTTGGTCTCTAGTTGCCCCAGCGACTGGGCAAGAACGCTGGCATTGCCAGATGAGACGGGGGTTTATCAAAGCACGGCAACACGAACCACAAGTCAAAGCGCTTTTAGGGCAAGCCACCGCACCCCAGAGGATTGGTATACTGGCCCAAAAAGGCATTTATGAGTTTCATCATCACAGCTATCTGTTGAAGGAAGCAGATGGTGTAGCAAGAGTTGCACAGCTACTTAAATTAGGCAACTCAAGCGTTCAAGTTCAGCAACGAGTGCTACAAATTTTGCAAAAATATCATAATGCGCCGTTGCTGTTAGATAAAGATATTATTCAATTAACTCCGGGTGATGAAGGTTTTCCTAAACCGATAGTAGTTGAACAAGAGGATTATTGCTTTCGGTTGTATGCCGCTATGGACTGCGTTTTCATTGAGAGCGATCGCACTTTACATATTTTAGATTTCAAAACAGGTAAGTCAGCTTTTGACAAACGACAGGCATTAGTTTATTTATTAGCTGCCCGTTATCTTTACCCGGAACGAGAAGCTGTTGCATCATTTTATAATTTAGAAATATGTAAAAAGTCTGAGTTAATTAGCATCAATAATAGTGAATTAGAATCCTTAAAATTTGAGTTAGCTAATATTGCCCATAAGCATCAGCACGATTTACAAAAATATCAGGAAAAAACGAGTAACTTTAGTAAAATTTTTCCTCCTAATCCTGGTTCTCATTGCCGCTTTTGCCCATTTAATTCAATCTGTGAATTTGCCGATTTTAAGCAAACTCAATCATATCCACTGCCAAGTTTAAGAGTTAATGTTAATTTAAATCATCTATAGCAATACGATTTGATTTTTGAAAAGATATAAGTATATGTAGGGTGTCTTACGGCTTCCGTAACGCACCATTTGTAAGGATTTGGTGCGTTACGCTGTCGCTAACACAACGCCAGTAACGCTCCTTCTCCTGACGGAGACGCTACGCGAACGTCCGCTCAAGTCGGGAAACCCGCCCATGCGACTGGCTCCCCTGCGTATCTTTTCAGAAATCAAATACAAATATTAGTCCTATGTCAAAATAACATGGGCTAAGATAATTCCTTTCTATTCCGTAGATGAGCATGAGGCACTACAGAAATTTTTTGAATTGTTTGAAGAATACTTGCATCAGAACAAGAGTTCAGAAGTAGACGAAAATTGTGGTTAAGCAGAGAATATTAAGGTGCGTTAGCCTACGGCGTAACACACCCTACGTTTTCAGGGTTCTTTTCCCAATGCCCTAATTTAAAAGGGTGGTAATTCTTTAAGAATTGTAAACCTGATATGATTTATCGCTAAATCACCAATGGGGATATCTTCTTTGGTTAGCCGCGCACCTTTGCTTGTGACGGTTTCAAAGGTGATACCTTTGCCAATTTCAATGTGATACCAGCATAAGCCCATAAAAAAGCGCGTCGGATAAGGGCCACCTTCACCGATATCGTCAGGATTTGATTCCATTGGCAACCAACCAATATTCGGAACGTAGAACTCCAGCCAAACATGATTAAAGTCGGGTTGTAGCGGCACTCCTAGTAAGTCACTATGGGCGGGGCATTTGTACCTACCGACAGTCCGGCAGGGGATGCCATTTAAACGAGATAAGGCAAGTAATACACCGACATATTCGCCACAGGAACCAACGCCCCGTTCTAAAACTATATCTGGTGTGTCAATGTAAGGTTTAATACCATAGGACAACTGATCGTAGACGTAGTTGCGGATGCTGTGCATTTTCCGCAGCACATTAGTTTCAGAACCAATGGCTTCTCTAGCGGCACGGCGAACAATGGGAGTATCCATTGCTAAATCGTCGTCATCCACTAGGTAGCGTGTTTGTAATTCTGGGGAAAGTTCAGGTATATCTTCTACATCTCTGGGTGTGATGCGATACTTAATTCCTCGAACTTCTAAAAGTGCTTTCCAGCCAAATATATGCCGTTCTCCTGGTGCCAGAGAATCAAATTTAAAGACTGCTACACGTTGCCCTTCTATTACTTCTTCGGTAAATGGCATACCAATTGGTTCAACGTGTTTGACCTTTTGACGCTCAGTTTCTGATGGTAGAGCGATGCGCCATTCTACATCAGGGATATAAACCTCGTCTAAGGGGGCAATTTCTTCGGCATAAGACATTTCAATCAGATAGCCGTTAGAGAGGGCGTAACGCTTATCTGGCTGGTAATGATAATGCAGGGGATGAATGAAAGTGCGATCGCGGAATGTTAACTCATGACTCGGATCGGCATTGGGATTATCCCGAATATAAGCTTCTTCTGAGGCATAAGCGACGTAGATTGTTTCTTCGCCTGTTTCGCCATTTTTATGGATTGCAATGCCTGTAGGAGATTCAAAAGGTGTTAGAACACTAAATTGCAGTTCACCTGTGGCCCTGTCCATCGCGTAAATTGATTGTTCAGTGCGATCGCAAATCCAGAGCATTTCCTGAGTCACTGCCAAATTCTCTATCCCAACTCCAGGGGCATAAAATCTGGTAATCTCTTTTCGGGTTTCGCGGTCAAAAATCAAAATGTAGCCGAGCCTTTGGGAACTGACATAAACTGTTGTTTCCCAAACAGCAACACCATCAGCCGGATAAGGCAATGTTACAAAATGTTCTAAACCCAAAGCATTGAGCTTGCACAAGTAAACACTATTTTCGCGGCTCACCCAGAGGGTATCATCCCACACAGCTATACCAGTGACATCGGTAAATTCTTTAACTTGATGGGGGTTGATAATTTTGCTGTTGTCAGAGGTGGGATCGATCTCCAGTAAATGCCCTTTAATACTATCAATGGCAATAAGTCTATCTTTAATGAAAGTAATGCCACACAGGGTAGCAGCAGTAAGCGGTCGAATTGTTTTTTGCCCAAACATCTGGCTAACGGTCGTGGGGAGTGCAAAACTCATATTAAGCATATTTATTGAATGGTTTAGCACGCCTGGGTAATTCCAAATTCCAAATTCGGCTAGAAAAGTTTGCTAGATCAGGAAACCCTAATGGCACTCCAGTTTGCTTGAGTGGCGAAATACACAAGGGACTGGCTCAACTTTCCGCAAAATTAAAAATGAAGAAATGCAATCGTGCCATGCATCCTGGCTATTTACTACGGGATGAGATAAAAGGAATGGCAGCCTAAAATTAATAGTGGCATATCCTCTTTAACAGAGCTTATAAACTCTATTACTCACAATTATCGGTACAATGTGTTCCGATCAACTCTTTCGTGAGAAATAATACTATGTCAAACTAGGAGGAATTTACAAATGTTAAGAATTACATATACATTAATATAGCTGGGCGATCGCCTTAATGTAACTTTAGGAGATGGAATTCCTGCCATCACTAAATTATGATCGAATTTTGTAACCATTTGCTGTGACCTACACGATGTCTGCTAATTCTCTGCCTGAAGGTGCCGCCGTTTGGCATAGTTTAGAAGTTGATAAAGCGCTAGACCTGCTTGATAGTAATGCAGACAGTGGCTTAACACCCCAAGAAATTGAAGAGAGGTTGCAAAAGTACGGCCCCAACGAACTTGAAGAAACTGCTGGGCGTAGTACTTGGGAAATTTTGCTGGATCAGTTCAAGAACATTATGTTGTTGATGCTGATTGGCGTAGCCCTGATTTCTGGGTTTTTAGACCTGATGCGTTTGCAGTCGGGCGGATTAAAGCCTGGTGAAGTGCCATTTAAAGATACGATCGCTATTTTAGCAATTGTCATTCTCAATGGCATACTCGGCTACGTCCAAGAAAGCCGTGCTGAAAAAGCCTTGGCAGCTTTGAAAAAAATGACCTCTCCCTTAGTGCGAGTCATCCGCGATACTAGATTCGTGGAGATAGCAGCCAAGGAACTAGTGCCAGGGGATGTAATGCTGCTAGAAGCGGGGATGCAGATAGCCGCAGATGGACGCTTGATCGAACAGTCTAATTTACAAATACGTGAGTCGGCGCTGACTGGTGAAGCCGAAGCGGTGAATAAACAGGCATCACTAAAATTGCCGGAGGACACATCATTAGGCGATCGCCTAAATGTCGTGTTTCAAGGAACCGAAGTAGTCCAAGGACGCGGCAAGGTTCTGGTGACTAACACCGGCATGACAACAGAATTAGGCAAAATTGCCACGATGTTGCAGGCGGTGGAAAGTGAACCTACGCCTTTACAGCAACGAATGACTCAACTGGGTAACGTCCTGGTTACGGGTTCTTTAATTCTGGTGGCGATCGTTGTCGTCGGTGGTGTCATCAAGGATGGAGGTTTTAAAAACATCCAAGAACTTTTGGAAGTTTCCTTGAGTATGGCGGTTGCTGTAGTGCCAGAAGGTTTACCTGCAGTAATTACCGTAACTCTGGCACTGGGAACCCAGCGAATGGTGCGCCAAAATGCCTTGATTCGCAAATTACCAGCAGTGGAAACTTTGGGTTCTGTAACCACCATCTGTTCGGATAAAACCGGCACGCTGACTCAAAATAAAATGGTCGTGCAATCGGTTTTCACCAATAACAAAACTTTTCGTGTCACTGGCGAAGGTTATGCTCCCACTGGGGATTTTCAGTTAGATGGTCAAAAAATTTCCTTAGAAGAATCTCCAGAAATCTCCGCGTTGTCAGTCGCCTGTGCTGTTTGTAATGATTCAGTGTTGCAAAAAGAACAAGGCGAATGGGCAATTTTGGGAGATCCGACAGAGGGGGCATTATTAACACTGGCGGGAAAAGCTGGAATTGAAAAAGACCAGTGGAACAGTAAGTTACCTCGCGTTGCCGAATTTCCATTTTCTTCGGAACGGAAGCGGATGAGCGTGATTTCTCAGGTAGAGGGAGTCGCCACAGGTGAAGCATCTTCCAGAGGCGTTGATCCAGCAATTTCTGGTTTTCTCCAATCTGAACCTTACTTAATGTTTACCAAAGGTTCCCCAGAGTTAATCTTGGCACGTTGTACTCAGATTCATTTGGGCGATGACACAGCCCCCGTGACTGAAGCACAACGTCAGAACATTTTGGCAGAAAATGACAAAATGGCAAGTAAAGGTTTGCGAGTACTAGGTTTTGCCTACAAACCCCTCACAGAAGTTCCACCGGAAGGTTCAGGTGAAGAATCTGAGCAAGGCTTGGTGTGGCTGGGATTGGTGGGAATGCTGGATGCGCCACGCCCAGAAGTAAGGGCAGCTGTGCAAGAGTGCCGAGCAGCCGGAATTCGCCCAGTGATGATTACTGGCGACCACCAATTAACCGCACGAGCGATCGCTACCGATTTGGGAATTGCTGAGGAAGGCGCACGTGTCCTCACAGGTCAAGAATTGCAACGGATGAGTGACCAGGAATTAGAGCAAAACGTTGATCTAGTAAGCATCTACGCTAGGGTTTCCCCAGAACACAAACTGCGAATTGTCCAAGCACTGCAACGCCGGGGCCGATTCGTCGCCATGACAGGCGATGGTGTCAACGATGCCCCAGCCCTCAAACAAGCTGATATTGGGATTGCAATGGGCATTACTGGCACTGATGTCAGTAAAGAAGCCAGCGATATGGTCTTACTTGATGACAACTTCGCCACCATTGTTAGCGCCACCAAGGAAGGTAGAGTTGTTTACACAAATATCCGCCGCTTTATTAAATACATTCTGGGCAGTAACATTGGTGAAGTTCTGACAATTGCCGCCGCACCCTTAATTGGTTTAGGAGGCGTTCCCCTTACCCCCTTACAAATTTTGTGGATGAATTTGGTGACAGACGGTTTACCAGCTTTGGCATTAGCCGTGGAACCTCCAGAACCGGATGTAATGCAACGTCCGCCTTTTAGTCCCCGTGAAAGTATTTTCGCTAGGGGATTGGGTTCTTATATGATTCGCATTGGGATAATATTTGCCATTATCAGCATTACTTTGATGTGGTGGGCTTATCAACATACCCATGCAGCTGGGTATAAGGGAGATCCAGAGACTTGGAAGACGATGGTATTTACTACCTTGTGTATCGCCCAAATGGGACATGCGATCGCTATTCGTTCCAACAACCAACTGACCATCGAAATGAATCCCTTCTCCAATATCTTTGTACTAGCGGCTGTTGTCGTCACCACGATTTTGCAGTTGATGCTAGTTTACGTCCCACCCCTGCGAGATTTCTTTGGTACTCACTACCTCAATATGCAAGAATTGGGAGTTTGTATTGGCTTCAGTGCCTTAATGTTTGTCTGGATTGAAGCGGAGAAGATATTTTTGCGGATTATGGGCAAGAAGGCTGTCTAAATTGGGAATTGGGCATGGGGCATGGGGCATGGGGCATGGGGCATTAATTATTCTCCTCTGTACCTCTGCTCTCGTGCTTCTTGTTTGTCTTTCTCCTTTCCAATGTCCAATACTTCTCTACGAGACGCTAGGCGAACCCTCAGTACAAGTCCCCCCAATGCCCAATTCCCAATGCCCCATGCCCAATCCTCATCTATGTACCTGAAAACTCTAAATCTCCGACAATTTCGCAATTACCAAGACCAAAAGGTTGAGTTTAATGCTGCCAAAACAATTTTGGTAGGTAATAACGCTCAGGGAAAATCGAATTTGTTGGAGGCGGTAGAGTTGCTAGCGACATTGCGATCGCACCGGATGACCCGCGATCGCGATTTGGTTCAAGAAGGGGAAGCCATAGCCCAAATTAATGCCACCCTTGAGCGACAAGCAGGTGTTAGTGACCTGACTTTAACTTTGCGCCGTAATGGTCGCCGGAGTGTTGCGATCAATGGTGAATCTATCCGCCGTCAAATGGATTTTCTTGGCGTTCTCAATGCAGTCCAGTTTTCTAGCTTGGATTTAGACCTAGTACGCGGTGGCCCCGAAGGTCGCCGTAACTGGTTAGATACACTCTTAATTCAACTGGAACCTGTTTATGCTCACATTTTGCAGCAGTATAACCATGTGTTACGTCAGCGCAATGCCTTTTTAAAAAAAACTCAAGACTCAGAACTCAGCACTCAGCACGGGCTAAACGCCCCGCTACCGCTAACAGCACTCAGCACTCAGCACTCAGAACTAGCGGTGTGGGATGCACAGTTAGCTACCACAGGAACTAGGGTAATTAGAAGACGCGATCGCGCCATACAAAGATTAGCCCCTATTGCTAGTGCTTGGCACGCCAGTATTAGCGGCAGTACAGAAATTCTGCAAATTAATTACGTACCTAATATTCCTTCAGGAGATAACCATCCAGAAGAAGTGCAACAAGCTTTTTTAGCAAAGATTCAACAGCGAGCCGTTGCTGAAATGCACCAAGGTAATACTCTTGTCGGCCCCCATAGAGACGAAATCGAATTAATTATTAACCAAACACCCGCTCGTCAATACGGTTCTCAAGGTCAACAACGAACGCTGGTTTTAGCCTTAAAATTAGCCGAATTACAATTAATTGAAGAAGTCGTCAAAGAACCACCATTGCTATTACTTGATGATGTTCTTGCTGAACTTGATTTATCCCGTCAAAATCAATTGCTTGATGCCATTCAAGACCGCTTTCAAACCTTAATTACTACCACTCACTTGGGTTCTTTTGATTCCCAATGGTTGAAGTCCTCCCAAATTCTTTTTGTGAAAGCAGGAGAAATAATCCCAAATTTATCATGATTATTGAGTTATTAGCATTTGATCAAAATTAATATTTTGACAAAACGACCTACATGTGTTAGTAGCTTAAGTATTTTTACTCAATTTTAGTTTCTGCCATATCAAAATTTTGTCCGCGTTGTTGTACAATAAAAAATGGAATGTATCCGTACAAGTGCGGTATATAAGATAACTTACTGAATTATTTATCTTACAAACTATTCAAATTGTTTTGTCGCACCATCAAGGAGTAAAGATTCTTGGAAAAATCGTTAAAATCTTCCCCTGGAAGTAATCCAAAGACTTCGTCCGGTGCAAATGCACACTCAAAATTCTACATACCATCTCTCGATGGGATAAGAGTTGTTGCTTTTTTAATTGTCTTTTTATCCCATGCAAAAGTTGCCGAGCTTTTTCCCGGAGGCTTTGGCGTAACAATATTTTTCTTTCTCAGTGGCTACTTAATAACAACTATTCTTAGACGAGAATACGATCGCTATCAAACTATTGACTTTAAGTTGTTTTATACTAGACGAATCCTGCGTATTTGGCCCTCGTTTTACCTAGTCTTGTTGTTAGGGGTTGCCTTAACTATCGTAGGATTTATTCATGGAGAAATTCATTTATCAGCGTTTTTGTCTCAGTGTCTACACTATAACAATTACTATGCAATTTTTACTGGCACAATTGTTACTGGCAATGGAGCTACTCCCGGCAGTGCGGTATATTGGTCTCTAGCTGTCGAAGAACACTTTTACTTACTTTTCCCACTGCTGTATCTGGCTCTACGTAAGCTGCATGTAACTCCACACAGACAAATGCTAATTCTTTGGGGATTATGTTTAGCGGCCTTACTCTGGCGGTGTTTTCTGGTTTATGGTTTTGGAACATCTCCAGAACGTATATTTTATGCCACAGATACTCGGGTAGATAGTATTTTATTCGGTTGTGCATTGGCAGTTAATAATAACCCCATGCTGGATGAACAATATTATTCTAAAAAAATATGGAACTATTTTTTGCTGCCTATAGGAATAATCTTGATTATTTTTTCATTTTTATATCGCACACCTGAGTTTCAACAAACCTTTCGTTATACTATACAAGGAATTGGATTATATCCCATCTTTATTACCGCTATTCGCTTTCCCAATTGGGGATTATTCCCTCTACTCAATTTAAATTGGATGCGCTTTTTGGGTATGCTATCCTACTCTCTGTACCTTGTCCATTGCACTGTGATTTTTGTTGTTAGCACATATTTACCCCAATTTAATAAATTTATTCAAGCAGGAATTTCTCTATTAATTTCTTTTGGATTAGCATATATGATTTACCAGTTTATAGAGTTGCCATTGGGACAGCTACGCAAAAAGTTTTCACGGGCGTAAATGGAATTATTTTTTCGGTTCAGGCCCCGCCCCTTGTGGGTGCAGTAAATCTAAAATCCAAAATTGTTTCACTATTGATGACGTTTTTCTAGCCTTTTAAAAACGTTGAGAATCAGAAAGGTAAGCAGAGTAGCAATCAATCCTAACTGCCAAAAACCACACCCGGCAGCAATTCCTAATGCAGCCGAGATCCAAATAGCTGCTGCTGAGGTAAGTCCGTGAATTTCAAGTCGCTGTGATTATTGAGAAGATTGGCGGACAACTTCTCCAGCACCGAGAAATCCTATACCGGCTGCAATCCCTTGAATAACGCGGCTAAGTGCATCAGGACTATTTTGCACTCCTCCTGCTTGAATAATTATTAAGGTAAATATGGCTGAACCTAAACTCACCAGCGTATGAGTTCGTGACATCTCCTACACTCATCGGAGTACCGATAGAGTGTAGGCTTCGCAACCAATCCAGCTATCGCTTAGGAGGCGTTGCGCTTTAAGAACCGGATGACCCTCGGCTCTATTCTTTATATTTATTGCGGCATTATGATCGCGATCTAAACTGCACCCGCAACTAGGGCAATAGTGCCATCGGATATGCAGTTTCTTGGGAACTTTCACACTACAATTAGAACAGTCTTGACTAGTGCCTGATGCCTTGACTGGGACAACTAATAAACCAGCGTTTGCGGCTTTGTTTTTTAGTATTGACAGAAAGCTTGACCATCCGGCATCTAGTATCGATTTAGCTAATCGGGTACGTACAAGTCCTCTTACATTCAAGTCTTCAACCGCAATAATATCATATTTTTTCAATAAGTCATTCGCGGTTTTGAAGTGAAAGTCTTTTCTTTTATCTGCAACTTTTTTGTGTTGCCTTCCTAATTCTTTGACAGCTTTTTGTCTGCGCTTACTACCTTTTTTGCGGCGTTGACACTCGTTTTTGAATAACCCTCAACCGTTTTTGAGACTTGCGATAATACTGGGGAATGGCGACAACTTCATTCTCGGAAGTCGTCAAGAATTCTTTTAGCCCAACGTCAATACCTGTTATTGAATCAGGATTGAAATCTGGTTTAATTGTAGGCACAGTCTTATCTTCGAGACTTAGAGTTACATAATAACCATCGGCTTTTTTGGTAATGGAACAAGTTTTGATTTTGAAGCCATTAGGGATAGGACGGTGTTGCACTAACGTTACTTTCCCAAACTTAGGCAGGGTTATAAAACCATTCTCAATACAATCACTTTTGACTGTTGGATAGGTAAAAGTTTTGTATTGATTGGCTCCTTTGAATCTTGGTCTTCCACTTCGTTTGCCATTACAGTCACCGCCAAGAAATCTATCAAAGGCTAGCTCTACTCGTTTAGCTACATTTTGCAACACCTGAGAGTGAATTTCTTTGTACCAAGGTCTATCTTTTTTTTAGTTGTGGTAAAGAGTCTTGCTGACTGTTGTAATTGGGATTATTTCGTAACTCTGGTATATGACAAACTAATATTGAGCAAGAAGTAATTGAACATCGATTTTCTTCATACCAACAAAACCGATCCCCAAACAGATAGTTGTACTGGCAGCGTAGCATATCTAGCCACCTATCAAATTGAACAGCCTGTTGTTTTGTTGGGCGTAATCTGTATTGGTATGAAGTTTTCATTTATTTTCCTCCTGACAACTATGATAATATAAACGTATGGCTATTGGGTGGAAAAATGAAAGAATGTAGAATAAGCTTGAGGGTATCAGTGCGAAGGATGAATAAGTTTCGGAACTATGCGGTGAATCAGGATAAAACTTTGACGCAGTTAATAGAAGAGTATATTGACTCGCTACCAAATGCTAAGATTGGCAATTCGTCATCGACCGACCTTCCTCAATGACCTGTGGTCATTATCGCCTGTCGGTCAATTCCTTATTGCCCACCTTATATCCCGCCACTGAGCTGGGTACAGGTTCAGTGGCGGGATATAAGGTGTAATAGTTAAACCGGCCGGTTTGCGACTAATTTGCCGTTCTAAGCCGATAATTGCTCCAATAGCCAATGCAATGCATAGTCTGAGGCTGATATTTAGCCAATCATTAGTTGCAAGGTAGTAAGTGTTTGACAATGCTTAGTCTCGTATAGAGTATTCTATATAATAGATTAACTGGTAATATTTGTATTAATAGAGTTTAATCCAATGAGGCAGTGCAATACCTGCTCTCATATTGTGATTCTATTAATTCAGGAATGCTTTTTAACCTACTAAGTTAATATATTTTATTATTAGGATTATTTTTCAATAATATTTTTTTTTGGAAAATAAATTAAGGTTTGCATTGTCAAATTATGGCAACGGTCATAATTTGGGCAAACTACATGACTTTTAAATTTATTAAATACTTTTTGGACTATTTAAAATGACTGATGATATAAAATTTTACTTTGAATTGCTAGATTTAACCCATACACTCAATCAACTGACAACTACTAACAAATTGAGTGGATAAACTCTACTGGCTAGACCAAATTAAACTACAAGACCGCGCCAAAGTAGGTGAGAAAGCGTTTCACTTGAGCAAAATTATCCAGCGTGGCTATCCGGTGGTGTCTGGTTTTGTCGTTTCAGGGGAAATCTTACAACAATTTCTCGAAAATCTCAACAGTTCAGAGTCATTAGTGGCTGACTTACCCCATTCTTCATTACACCTGGATGTCACTAATTGGCGGCAACTTCAGCAGGTGGCGAGTGGCTTACGTCAAGAAATTTTGACTGCGACAATGCCACAGCACTGGGTGAGTACAATTTTCCAAGCAGCTAGAGAGTGGCAAACTGGCTGTTTGATTCTTCGACCTACTTTAGCAGTATCAATTGCTAACCCAGGGATGAAGAATATATCAGGTTTACTAGAGTCGGTGTTTTGCCAGTGCGAGCCGGAAGCGATCGCTTGGGCATTAAAGCGCACCTGGAGCCAGATATTTCGTGCCAGAAGTCTCCTATACTGGCAACGAGCAGGAATTAATCTGCAACAAATAAATTTAGCAGTGTTGGTGCAACCTGTTGAGAATGCGATCGCTAGTGGTTTACTCAAAGCCAATTCTTCTGGCTGGGAAATTGAGGCTACTTGGGGATTAGGAATTGCGATATCTCAAGGTGAAATCCAGCCAGATGTCTACTACATCCAACAGGAAACTGGGGTTGTCCTTGAGCAACAATTGGGCAATAAAATGCTGGCTTATGGTGTTGATGCAGCACCTGAAGCTTTTTCACAACCCGCGCCTAACTCAGCGCTAACCCCAGATCATACTTGTCTGATTACCTACGTACTTCAAGAAGCCCAGCAAAAACAGTACGCTTTACAAGAAGAATATTTACAACAAATAATTGCTCTGGGAACTCAACTAGTAAGTGAACTAGGTAAAACTTTTACCATTAAATGGACTATTGCTCAACAAACCACATCTAACAAGCTCTACATCACACAAGTTAGTTCTTCCCAATCCGTAATTCCCCCCGGACAGTTCATCATAGGACTAGGAGCAGCAGGGGGACGTGTTGTGGCCACTGCCTTAGTAATTACTAATTCGCAACAGAAACCTGAAGAACTACCCAAGGGAGTCATTTTAGTAGTACCAACAATCACTCCTGATTGGCTACCATTACTACACCAAGTTGCTGGTATTATCACAGAGCAAGGCGGATTAACTAGCCATGCTGCCATTCTTGCCAGAGAATTAAGGATCGCAGCCGTAGTAAACGCAAAATCTGCCACAACTTTAATTCAAACAGGCGAACGACTGCTCCTTGATGGCGACAGAGGAGAAATTTATCGAATCAAAGGAGACTCAAAGAAGGAGATGGAAAAAGGCAGAGAACAAGAAGGTGGAAAACTGGGAGGAGAAAATTTTGTTTCCCCAAATTACTCCAAAGCGCTCCATTCTTCTGCTGTTACTACTCATCTACCCATGATTGCTACCCAACTACTGGTTAACTTGAGTCAGTCCAGTTTAATAGAAGAAGTGCAAAACTTCCCTGTGGATGGGGTGGGATTGTTGCGCTCAGAATTGATGATATTAAATATATTAGACGGGCAACATCCTAACAACTGGATTTTAGGTGGTCGTAAGGCAGAATTATTAGAGCTATGGTCTGAGCAGATTATGCAGTTTGCTCGTGGTTTTGCACCCAGACCAATTTTTTATCGTTCTTTAGATTGGCGATCGCAGGATTTACCATCATTGAGCGATAATTTAGAATCTTCGCCGCAGTCGATGTTGGGTGAACGCGGCACTTTTAGCTATTTACGAAATCCCGCAGTATTTGAGTTAGAACTACAAGCTTTAGCGAATGTACAGCAAGCTGGTTACAGTAACGTCAACTTACTATTGCCCTTTGTGCGGACTGTGGAAGAATTTGTTTTTTGCCGTCGCAAAGTTGAGCAAGCTCTTTTAACCGAAGTGTCGCAGTTTCAATTGTGGATGATGGCAGAAGTTCCAAGCGTCCTGTTTTTGCTGCCGGAATATGTGAAAGCAGGTGCAGCCGGAATTTCTATTGGTACAAACGACCTAACTCAATTGTTGCTCGGAGTGGATCGAGAACAAGGACAACTAGCAAAAGTATTTAACGAACGTCATCCGGCAGTTATGAGTGCGATCGCTCAATTGATCCAAATGGCTAGAAGTGCCGGTATACCTTGTTCAATCTGCGGTCAAGCACCAGCCCTCTATCCAGAAATCATCGATAAATTAGTAGAATGGGGTATAACTTCCATTTCCGTGGAACCGGAAGCAGTTGAGCGAACATATCAAGCGATCGCTCGTGCTGAACAACGTCTAATTCTAGCAGCAGCACGAGAAAAACTTCATTAAATACGATACACAATCATGGGTGTTATGAAAGTATTAATTACTGGCAACGGAGGAATGATTGGTTCGGTTGTTGAAAATTTTTGCGGTTACGATACAATCCACACTAGAGATTTACCAGACCATATTAAAAAACAAATTTTGTTACATACAGTAGGCTTTAGCTTCCCGTTCTAGACGTTCAATTTCTCTTTTCCACGACTCAAGCCTGTTTTCTCGCTGTTGCAATTTATCTGCTGTCGGCTTCCTGGAAGGCTGGGTATTTTGATTAGGCAGAATTCCATGATTTTTAAGCCAAATGGGGGAAAATTCCTGCCAAAGAAATAGATGATCGTGCTTATCGCCACCTAGACAACGAATCCGCTTGACTGAAAGAGTAGATTCACCAAAGAGGATTTGCTCATTTCTGGAATTTTTCGGAAATAGGCGCGTCTCACTACCTCTTCCACGAAAGAATTCGACTACAAACCACTCACCAAAATCAAATATACAAACCTCTGTTGGATCGCTACCATCATCCTCTAACAGATCAACATCACCTTGGATTTGATACCCGATAGCAATTTGTGATGTTTTGGGTAACAAGATGCGAAGCCGTTCAAAGCGGTTACTGTAATTAGCCCAAAAGTCTCTGCGTCTACATAGCTGATTTAACTCGAAGTCTTGTAAATCTAGCCTATTCAATATGAGATTTACTAACTTTTGGAAGTCACCATAATTGATACCTCCAATCCACTCTCGAAGTTTTTGCCTTGCCGGATCTGAAAGCTTATACCAATTTTCACCATTTCTATAGTTATTTCGCAACCAATCAACGAGTAAAGAATGATTGCTTGCTATATTATTGGAAACATTCATGAGTAAATAATTAACAGCTTTTATTTGCTGAGTATCTGACATTTCATCCAAACATATTAACAGCCATTTTACCTGCTGATGATTTGGAGAAGTAATTGTAGTAAAATACGGAGTTATATCTTCTATGAATTGGCTAAATAATGGAATATAAGCAGGTAAAATGTCTCGGATATTATTTAGCAATCCAGTTCTATTAACACTTTTTTCACAAGCAAGTTTCGCTAATTCTCTACCTGGTTTTTTACTGCAAAACGCCCGAATAATTTGAACTGATAGCAGGTGACTAACTAAGCCAGAATTAGCAAAGATATCAAAAGATTCAGCTAAAGACTCTGCTAACACCTGTTCTTGCCGATCGCCATAATAAAGAGCTAAATGCCACAATAACTGATGCTGCAACCATAAATTAGAAATTCCTACGTTCCAAATAGCTGCTGATGTTTTTACGGATCGGTCAATATTTTGCTGATCCCACTCTGCTTTAGCATGGATGCAGTAAACCCAGTCCAATTTACTTACTCGATCGGCTTTACCCTGTTCAATAGCTTCTAATACTTTATCAACACTTGGTATTGATATCGTTGCATTTGGTAACTTACTTGCAAGCTGAATAAGTTGATTAGGACTACATTGGGGAGTTTCAGGTAGGGAAGGAATGGAAAATTGAGAATTCAAAATTATTTATCCTTTAAAGAGAGGTTTTTGCGATATCTTTCTTTAACTCATCACTGCGAAACTGAAAACGGAAAACTACCTTGCGATCGCTTGGGTTATCACGTGTTTTATCAGATTCAATTTCTCCACGACCAGCAGCTAATATTTTCTGGCTTAAAGGTGCTTTTGTAGGGAAATTCATATCATAAAAAATATATTTGTAAACTGATGCCGAGCGCAACAAGCTTAGTTGTAGATTGGTTTTATCGTCTCCATCTGAGCTAGTGTGACCTTCTATAACTACACGGCTAATTTCCTGCTCAAATTCTGGTTTTGAGAAAATCACCCCACTGTAAACGGGAATAAAGCGACGTAAAAAGGCTTTACCATCTGGTTTAAGCTCGGTACTCCCTTTGGCAAAAAGAATTGATTCTTGGATACTTATATCCCCAGTTTCTGGGTTAACTTTGACATTAATATTGTTGCTTTTCATTTGTCCGACGACATTACCAATTACTACCCGTTTTGGTGCATCCTTTTCTGCTAGCTGGAGTAGTACAGTGATAAATAGCAAAGCAAAAAACATTAGTAAACTAGACATCATATCGGCAATAGACAAATAGATACTAGAATCATCATCGGGAATTTCTGTATCCACAAATTCGTCGCTGACAAAATCAGACATTGTAATTACTCCATTGGTAATTTAGTATTTCTTATTTGCTGCTACCAGCACTTCTGCTGTTTTGAGTAAATCTCCACAAACTCTAGCCATAGAAGTATCTGCTTGTTTGAAAAAGCTTTCCTGTAAGTTAACAGTCCTTTGCATAGAAACTTCAAGATGACCCTGCCAAGACTGAAGGCTATTCTCAAACTTTTTATTCAAATTTTTGTATGAATTGTCAACTATGTTCACTTGCTTGGCAATATCAGTAGTAAGATTTGCTAGTTGTATTAGTCGTTGTGAATCGTTTAATCCAGCCGCACAAACTAATTGATTAATTTGTTCCACAGACTCCTGAATTTTAGTCATACTTTTGTCCACTTCTTGAGTCAATTTACTACGTCTTTCAAATTCCTCTCTGAAGACTTGATCAAGATTGTTCACAACTCTAGATAATCCATCCTGTTGTTTGCCTAGCGTCCCCTCAAGTAAGTAGTTTTGTTCTTGAAAGAATGTCTGTAAATTTGCTTGATATTCTTGCCGGAATCTCGTCAAATCATCTTCTACTGTTTGGCGAGTTGCTGTAAGTGTTGCGTCGATATTTCCTAAAGTAGCCAAAAGATTATCCTTTGCATCATTCATCAATCCAGAAGCTTGATTACCCACTGTTTGTAGAGTATTAGTTTGCTCATGAAAGGTTGTGTTTGCTTGAGTGAGAATTTGGATAATTCCAGTCCGAGTAGCTTGAAGCATCTGTTTTTCTACTGCGGCGCGTTCTTGTAGCGCTGTTTGCAGTTCCTCTCGAATTCCTCGGAAGGTAGCAGCAGCTTGCACTGCGCTGGCTTCAAAAGCACTTCGCTGGGCTGTCATTCCTTCGATACTGTGAACTACGGCTCGATTAATTTCCTGTCCTGTTTCTTGTAAAACACCTCTTGTATCTGTCTGGAATTGATTGAGAGTGTCTCCCAAATTATTAGCAAATCCTTTAAGTTCTACCAAAGTTTCTTTTTGAAATTTCTCAATTGTCAAGATGGAACTTGCCAAATTTTTAGAGATACCACCTAATTCTCTATGCAGTGTTAGTACTGCGGTAGAAGCTTGCTGTGTTAACTCTGCACTTCTATCTAATCTATCTGCAATGGGTTCGAGTACCTGAACTCGCAGATCCTTGATGAGTTCTTCTAAAACTTTTTGTCCCTGATTTTCCTGGAGTTCTCGGAGTTGTTTCTGCTCTTTGAAAATTGCTTCTAAAGCTGGAAATATCTGCTGACGCACCGCTAGGGCAATAGCTTGGGCTGATAATTGATTTAACCCGGCGAACTGTTCTGCAATACTCTTACCTACAGCTTGACCAATGCCTTCTGCATTTAGCTGCTTTAGTCCAGTTAAATTTTTTGCTACAAGGCTAAGTGCTTCAGTGACTTCACGGTTGGCATTTTGTTCTGCAATACTCTTACCTACAGCTTGACCAATGGCTTCAGCACTCGGTTGGTTTAACCCTGACAATTTATTTCCTACACGGATAAATGCTTCAACTAGATCGCCATTGCTATTATCTGTTGTTTTTAAAGTTGTGATCGCATTGAGTTTATGGCGTAAACTATCACGCCTTCTCTGCCGTCCCGAATCACATACAAACAAAACTAAGGTGAATACACTACCAGAACCAAGCCCCATCATGGAAGTGGAGAAAGCTGTTTTCATTCCCACTAGTAGCTCTTTACTCGCAGTCATTAGTTCTTTAGGATTTTCTGTAGATAAATTGATTCCTTGGAGTCCCTGTTGTATACCATAAAAAGTTCCTAAAAGCCCAATAGCAGTACACAAGGTTGTCACGAAACGCAGGGAACTACGAGGTATTGGGTGGGTTAAGACAGATGGATACTTTATAAGTACGAACTTGCTATCCTTTTGCGCTTGTTGACTACTTCTAATTCTGCTTAGATCGTTGGTTCCTAAGTGGTCTGTTAACCAGGAGCGAACTTTATCTAAAAGCTTTACATTTTTATCCTTTTTCAAATTACTCAAAAATTTAATTGCGGCTTCAGTTGTGCCACACTCTGAGAGCCAATATTGCCATAATGTGTAAAGCTCGATAATAGTTGCGACTATTAACACAAAAGCAATTGCCCAATGAAAAGGTTCGTTATGCCAAATAATGTCCCAAACTTTTGCCATTTCGACGCTGCACCCCTCTTGTTTATTTTGGTTATATCTTTTTGAATTGCTCTAATTCTTTATCTGCAAGAACTTCTTGAGCTACCCGCATTGGGAGATGTTCTGCATACAGCCGATTTCCTATAGGTTCCCGCAGACGTAAGCTATAAACTGGCTCACCTTCTGCCTTTTTGTCCTCAATTAGATAAACCTGTTCTGGTGCATAGCTTCGCAACAAACGCACCTGCAAACAGGTTTTTAAATCCCGTGAAGAAATAGATAGGGGTGAATCTTCTCCAAATAATTCACGAGCTACTTTCCAAGCGTGGTTAACTGCCACAATTTCGTTAACCAATTTTTCCATCGAGGGATACAATAGACATCTCCAGGATTGAGGTATTGACCCTGACTGCACAAGGCTTTGATCTTCTTTTTCAGAGATGTCTAATAGTGTTGTAGTTTCACTAATCAATGCTTTTGACCTACTTGCCTGAGCTTCAATAGGTCTATAGTTCCCAGAATGGAAATTTATTTAACTTTGTAAAGCTATTTTTATAAAAGTTGTTTCTGATGCCAAATTACTCTTTGCGCGTTAAAAAATGTAGAGTGTGTTACCGCGTTTAAAGCACCGAAAATCTGAAATGGTGCGTTACGGAAGCCGTAACACACCCTACAGATGCAATATCAAACAGCAATCAAACAGCGATCGCTCTTTCTCATAAGTAGCAAATTCTCCGCGCACCTCTGCGCTTACCTTTGCGCCCCTCTGCGTTTCAATTTCCGCCCTCAATTCGCCACAATTTTACGTAAAACTAGCAATCGAATTATTCAAGGTGTGTCATTAAGTTCATAGTTCACTCTACCACTACGCAACTCAAAATCTCACAAAATCTCTGCCAACTTTACTAGCAGACTGTTTACTAAATCAAATAACCTGATATCATTTGTACTAATACTATTTCCTTCACCACCTAACAAGTGTCTTACGGCAGATAACCTGTCATTAGGTTCAGAAATTCTCCAACATTCTTCTAAGTTTACTGCAAAATCAAATAGCGATCGCTCTCCTAAATGCTCTCTTACTTTCACAGCGACACTATCATGACTTACCAAAAATTCTTTGATAGCATCTAATTGAGAATTACCTAATATCTCGTCATGTCCCCACGTTTCTAGCCAGTCTCCATCAACATCATCAACGTAAAAATTTACAAAATCAACCCCGTAAGTTAACCAGTTCTGCTGCATTTGTCGCGCTGTTGCTAAAGCTTCAGCAAATGTATCTACTTGATTGTTGCAGTGAGTTTCTCTTTTGTTAGCCATAAAAGCTCTAATTAGCACGTAAGTATGTAGGCTGAACACAAATCTGGAATATCAAATTCCTTAAAGTTCACGAAAATTTTAAATATTTGCCACCAGAAAGGTAATCACTGTTATACAGGGCCACGTTGACTAACTGGTTGACAAAGTTGGCATCCTTGGGATTGTAACTTAAGAACAATCCTCTCTCTATTTCCCACGATCGCAGTGTATTTTGCCAAGCTTGGTACTTTTGGTAATTAAGTTCTTCAGAGACACTAGTAACTTGAATACAAAGTGGTTGATTGTTACGACTACTAACAATTAGGTCTGTTGCCATCGATAGGTCGGCGATATAGCGCTGCCAAAAACTACCTTCTCGACTAACAACATCTTGAGCTATTGATTTAATGATATCATCATCAACCTGATTAAATTCACCTGACATCAATTTTTGTTTCCAAATATAAAATTTGGAGTCACTTGCATTAATCCATCTGGGAAATAGATAACCATACCAATATCTCTCAATCGGTGTCATCAACTCAAACTTTGCTTTCTGTTCTTCTTCCGAAGGTAAGGATTTGATTATCAGCCAAATAGTAGAATCCGTAATTACCTCTAAGAGAAATGCAATCACAAATGGTTTTGCAGTCAGGGAACCTGGCTTGATATTCTTTACCCAACGATTGATTTCATCTAATCTTCTCGCCAAATTATGATCTACCGAGGAAGCTTGCTCGATAAGGGATTTTAACTTATCCTTAATCTCTGTTGCTTGCAAACTATGCCCTACTTTCAGAAGATAACGCTTTTTTTACACATTTATAACTAAATTCTAACTTGAAAGTGTACTCAATTAATTTCCTAATGTCGTTAAATATTTTCTAAGTCGATGCCCTGTGTACGTAATACTTCCCGCAATCGAGCAAGTTCTTGCTCTGCTTGTTGGGCACGTTCTTCTGCCTGTTCAGCACGTAAACGTTCTCGTTCAGCTAGTTCCTCTGATGATAATATCAATTGATTTTCAGTAGTGAAGAATCTTAATTTACCTTCATATACTCCCAAATAAAGTTCTAACTGCTGGCTCCACAAACGTCCATCAGTGGTTACTTGAATTTCTTGATACTTCCCATCAACTAAATGAAATCCCTGAAGTTCCATTGTTACAGGGTGAAACCAGAAATAATCTGGTGTACGGAAGGTATCTTGATAAACTTGTTTTTTTAAACCTTTATCAACTACTGTGGTTGAACTTGACAAAATTTCTACAATCACGTTAGGATACTTGCCGTCTTCTTGCCAAACTACCCAACTCTTACGGTCTTTTTTCTCGGTTCCCAAAACTACAAAAAAGTCTGGGCCTCGGAAATATTCTGATTTTTTCTGATTAGGACTATAATAAACTGTCAAATTACCAGAAGCATAAAAATCTTGCCTTTCTCGCCACCATAATTTTAGGATGCGAATCAGCAGATCGATTTGGTCACGGTGTAAATCGCTTTCCAGGGGTGGTTCGTCACTCAGTATATCGCCATGAGGAAAAATTACTTCTTCTTCTGAAATATTATCAGAGATTAACTCTAAAGTAGCAGGTTCCGACATCCGCGATCGCTCCGCAATTTATTTACTGAAAATTTGGTAACTTACAGATAGCTTTGAAAACTTGCAATAACTCAATCGCATCTGGAGATTCGTTTAAACTTAATAATGGCATTAACTGATAATTTGGCTGCTCGTCACGTCTTAAATGAACAAATTGATAACGTAGTCCGTTAGTTGCCAGTCCCCAAACTGATGTTTGTTGCTCTAAACTCTTAAAAGCATAAGTGAGTAATTGAGGTAAACCTTCACCAACTTCAACAGCACTATTTTTTGTTTCAATCACTACAACCCAAAATGGCGGCGCAATATTACTTTGAGGACTGTTGATTGCTAAAATATCCATCCGTCCGGTAATTCTTCTGTCTTCATCTTCAACTGCGATCGCAATGCTATCTTCCATTGTCAACCGAATTGGTATGTCGTAAAATCCTGCTAACCGCATTAGTGGCGCAATTGTTAAAAATTTGACTAAACCTTCAGAAATTTTACGATAGCTTAAGTAACGATCAAAATCGTTTCTGATTCGTAATAAATCCTGCTGTTCAAACTCAGAGAGTGGTTCTAGACTCAAGAAGTCTGTAAATGAACCAGTCGCAAGCTTATCTAATTTAAGAAAGCGATGTACATCGTTGAGAGATAGGCTGCTAGCTTCGACGGTAAGCGTCATAGTTTCAGGCGTTGTTTGTCAAGACTACTTATATTTTGCAACATTCCCGGTAGATAGGCTGCAATCTCATATCTTTACATTTTTCGATGCTTGCTTTTAGTAGCTGAAAATCAATGTAAACTAAATAACTCGGCAATTTCCACCTAACTTAACGAAAATCTAAACACCGTGTAGCACAAGTAAGCTAAGAATAGTTTTTAGTAATAATAGCGATCGCACTCATAACTAACCATGCCTGAACCAAATATCGAATCAATTCTCCAAGAGAATCGCCTCTTCCATCCCCCTAGTGAGTTCTCGCAGAATGCCCACATCAAAAGTCTAGAAGACTATCAACGTCTGTATGACAAAGCTAAAGCCGATCCGCAGCAATTTTGGGCAGATTTGGCGGGAACAGAATTAGAATGGTTCCAAAAATGGGATACGGTATTAGACTGGCAACCACCTTTTGCTAAGTGGTTCGTTGGCGGTAAGATGAATATTTCTTACAACTGCCTTGACAGACATCTTACTACTTGGCGCAAAAATAAAGCAGCCTTGATTTGGGAAGGAGAACCAGGTGATTCTCGTACCCTAACTTATGCCCAACTGCACCGAGAAGTTTGTCAGTTTGCCAATGTGTTGAAGCAACTGGGTGTCCAAAAAGGCGATCGCGTTGGTATATATATGCCAATGATTCCCGAAGCTGCGATCGCCATGTTAGCCTGTGCGAGAATTGGCGCACCCCACAGCGTAGTATTTGGTGGTTTTAGTGCCGAAGCTTTGCGCGATCGCTTAATTGATGTTCAAGCTAAATTAGTAGTCACAGCTGATGGTGGTTGGCGCAAAGATGCGATCGTTCCTCTCAAGGAACAGGTAGATAAAGCCTTGGCTGATGGTGCTGTTCCCAGTGTCGAAAACGTCCTCGTTGTCAAGCGCACCGGACAAGAAACTGATATGCAGTTGGGCGGACGCGATCATTGGTGGCATGATTTACAAAAAGGAGTATCAGCCGATTGTCCCGCCGAACCAATGGACAGCGAAGATATGCTGTTTGTCCTCTATACTTCTGGTAGTACAGGTAAACCGAAGGGCGTAGTGCATACAACTGCTGGTTATAATTTGTATACCCATATCACCACCAAATGGATATTCGACCTCCAAGACACAGATGTATATTGGTGTACCGCAGATGTAGGTTGGATTACGGGACACAGCTATATAGTATATGGCCCTCTTTCCAACGGTGCAACAACCGTGATGTATGAAGGTGCGCCTCGTGCTTCTAATCCTGGTTGTTTCTGGGATGTAATTGAAAAATATGGCGTTAATATTTTTTATACTGCACCTACGGCAATTCGGGCATTTATTAAGATGGGCGAACAACATCCCAATGCGCGAAATCTGTCTTCATTGCGATTGCTGGGAACCGTCGGCGAACCCATTAACCCCGAAGCTTGGATGTGGTATCAGAGAGTAATTGGTGGCGATCGCTGTCCAATTGTTGATACTTGGTGGCAAACCGAAACTGGCGGTATCATGATTACACCGCTACCAGGAGCGATCGCCACAAAACCAGGTTCCGCAACTCTTCCCTTCCCTGGAATTATCGCAGATATCGTCGATTTAGATGGAAACACCGTACCTAATAACGAAGGCGGTTATCTGGCAGTGCGTCATCCTTGGCCAGGAATGATGCGGACAGTCTACGGCGATCCAGAACGCTTCCGCCGCACCTATTGGGAACACATTCCGCCCCAAAATGGGAACTATACTTACTTTGCTGGTGATGGCGCTAGACGGGATGAAGACGGCTATTTCTGGGTCATGGGTCGTGTAGATGACGTACTGAATGTATCAGGACACCGCCTTGGTACAATGGAAGTAGAATCAGCCTTAGTTTCTCATCCAGCCGTTGCAGAAGCGGCGGTAGTGGGTAAACCAGATGAACTCAAAGGTGAAGAAGTAGTTGCTTTTGTGACATTAGAAGGCACTTATCAGGGAAGCGAGGAACTGATTAAAGAACTTAAGCAGCACGTCGTCAAAGAAATTGGTGCGATCGCACGTCCGGGAGAAATTCGCTTTACCGACGCTTTGCCCAAAACGCGATCGGGTAAGATTATGCGGCGCTTATTGCGGAATCTAGCTGCTGGACAAGAGGTATCTGGTGATACTTCAACATTAGAAGATAGAAGCGTGTTGGATAAATTACGGCAAGGTACTTGACACTCCCCGCGATAAATCGACGGGGATTCTTGGTTCAACGAGACCACTTAAACTAGGTTCCTTGCGTTACCTAACCCAGAGGTGGGACTCTCCCCAAGCGTTAACTTTGGGTATGCCCTACCCTAGTTGCATTGCTGAGGCAGTGCATTGGGCGGCTATGCCGACTTGTTCGCGCAGCGTCTCCCCTTGGGAGAAGCAACTGCCGTGCAAGTCCTGTTTAGTTTGAAACAAATAGTTCAAAAATCTGATTCGTCTAGCTCCTATAAATCTTTTACCTACTGCTAGGAGGAAACTAGAACAATGCAGTAGAACCGCATAGATGAGGCAGTGCAGTCTTGGGGTCTCCCCAAGTAGAGCAACTGCCGTTCAATTGTCAAGGTTCAGGTGTCTTTCGACGACAAGGTTTTTTAAGTGGTTGATTACCTTTCCACTATCATTACTATAGTGTATTGGTACACTAATTAATTGAAAGCCGTCGTAGAACGACGGGGCTTTAAACCCAATTTTTCGGTAAATAATTCCGAATCATCTTGTAGGGATGCACAGATGTGCATTCCTACTTGTGGTACATCACACCTAACGCACTCACATTTTATGATGGACATAAGAACATTATTGAGGCATTGAGGGCGATGAAGCTGAAGAGCAAACCCAAATCAGCATTTGTTCAACCTTTTAGCTGTATGATGCTGGGTATTTTAACTGTAATTGGTCTATCACCATTAGCGTTAGCCGTTTCTGCAAAAGTTTCTTTGCATTCGCCAGAACAGGATGCAGAGATACAACCACAAAAACTAGCACAGTTTTCAGACACCGGATCGCCAGAGCGATCGCAGATGTTGCAACAAGCCAATGCTTTATTTAATCAGGGAGATTTAACGGGTGCAGAAGAAAATTTACGCAAGTTAGTTAAAAAATTCCCAGATGATGCATTTGCACACTTTCAACTAGGAAATGTGCTTTTTCGGCAAAAGAAACCAGAAGAAGCAATTAGCGCCTATCAACAAGCCATTCGTCTCAAGTCAAAATACGCTCTAGCTTACAATGCGATCGGCATGGTTTATGCTAGCCAAAGTCGCTGGGAAGAAGCCATGACTGAATATAAAAAGGCTCTAGAAATCAATCCTAATTATGGCGAAGCTCTAACTAATTTTGGACTGGTATTGTGGCAAACAAATAAAAAAGATGAAGCACTATCTTCTTTAGAAAAAGCTTTAAATATTTTCAAAGCACAGAATAGAGGTGAAAAAGTTAACCAAGTTGAACGATTGTTAAAAGAGATCAAAACCGATAACGATCCTAATGTTTCCTGAGATAGGACTTACCCAAAATTGTCTCAAAAATCTGATGTGTCGTAACGGTAATTAATGAATTACCGCTACTTCAGAATTTTTTTGCTTAGGGCTTTCCAACAAATAAATTATCCATTTTGTGGGATGGGCATCTTGCCCGTCCCCAATATTAGGACGGGCAAGATGCCCATCCCACAAGAGAATTTGGGATATTTTTTTATTTGGAAGTCCCTTAAGTCCTGTGAGAATAAGATTATCGGGGGATGTAATAGCCTCATTATGTAGCTTCCATCTCAGCCAATTCTAACCAGCGTTCAGTCGCCACATCGATCGCGTGCTTGAGCTTTTCCACGCGATCGTAGAGTTTCTGTACTTCGCTGTAATTCTCCGGTGATACATTCCCTAGCTTTCTCTCAGTTTCTGTCTTCTCAGCCTCTAACTGGGCAATTTTACCTTCTAACTGCTCAAATTCCTTCTTTTCCCAATTGGATAATCTCCGTCGCTTTGTATTTTCTACATTCTTGGGTGAAGCCGCACCATTTTGGACTTCGACATTTTTGGGCTTCTCCTTAGTGTTCGCAGCCTGTTGTTGTGCCTCTTCAGCCTTCTTATAGTCCAGATAAATTGAGTAATTACCTGGATATAGCCGCAGATTACCGCCTTCCTCAAAGGAAAATACTGTGTCGATGGTGCGATCGAGAAAGTAGCGATCGTGAGAAACTACAATTACACACCCGACAAAATCTTCTAAATAATCCTCAAGTACTGCCAATGTCTGAACATCTAAATCATTTGTCGGTTCATCTAAAATCAAGACGTTGGGCGCACTCATCAACACCCGCAATAGAAATAAACGGCGTTTTTCACCACCCGAAAGTTTACTAATTGGGGAATATTGTTGATTACCAGGAAACAAAAACCGCTCTAACATTTGCGAAGCAGTAATTTGAGTTCCATCGGTAATTTTGATAAATTCTCCTTCTTCTTTGATGTAGTCAATCACGCGCTGACTTTCGTTTAAAGCTGTGAGCAATTCTTCAGAATGCTGGTCAAAATAACCAATGTGAATTGTAGTCCCAATATCTGCAACACCTGAATCTGGCTTAATTTGTCCAGTAATAATATCCATTAAAGTGGATTTACCAGCACCATTAGCGCCGATGATGCCGATGCGGTCTTCTGGACTAAATTCGTAGCTGAAATTATTAATCAGGGTGCGTCCATTGTATGCTTTAGAAACGTTATTTAATTCAATAACTTTTTTGCCAATACGACGACCAACTGTAGAAATATCAACTTTACCCTGAACTTCTTTAAATTCAGTATCCCGCAGAGCATGAGCGCGGTCAATTCTAGCTTTTTGCTTAGTACTCCTAGCTTTCGGCCCTTTTTTCAGCCATTCCAACTCCCGCCGCAATAAGCCTTGATGTTTCCGTTGGCTACTTACGGCAGAATCTTCAGCTAAAGCTTTCTTTTCGAGGTAATATGAGTAGTTACCTGTATAGGTGTAAATGTCGCCTCGGTCGATTTCAACGATCCGATTGGTGACGCGATCTAGAAAATAGCGATCGTGGGTAATCAGAAAAAGTGCGCCGCGATAGCGATTTAAATAACTTTGTAACCATTCAACAGAAAGAGCATCTAAATGGTTTGTCGGCTCATCCATCAGCAAAGCATCTGGTTTTGCTAACAATGCTGATGCTAAAGCAATCCGCTTGCGATAGCCTCCAGATAAAGTGCCTATCTTGGCATCAAAGTCAGAAATTCCTAACTTTGTGAGAATGATTTTAGCGTTGGTTTCTAATTCCCAAGCATCATTCGTATCCATCTTTTGCATCACCACAGAAAGGCGAGACATCAGTTGACTATCATCTGGATAGTTAGCTAATTTACCTGATAGTTCTTCATACTCACGCACCAAAGCCGTATGTTCACCACTGTCAGCAAAAACTTGCTCTAAAACTGTGTGATTCTCATCTAAATCTGGCTGCTGGGGTAAATAGATAATTTTAGAACCAGAGTTGATGATAATTTGACCGCTATCAATGGATTCTAACCCGGCAATCATTTTTAACAGGGTTGATTTTCCAGAACCATTAGTACCAATTAAACCAACTTTATCGGTAGCATCGAGGCTAAAGCTGGCATCTTTTAAAAGTTCTTTGATGCCAAAGTCTTTTTTAACCGACTGGAGTGTAATAATACTCATAAAATCTAGTAATTTTTCATTGATAGTTAGTTAGTAGGTAAAGTACATACTCTACCTACATTGCCGAATTCTATACAAATAAATCCAAGGGTAAATGTCCATACATTTCGTTGATTCCATCTTCGTGGTAAGACTGACAAGATACTAATACACCACGATGATGTCCAGAGTATGAATCAAGATAGCATAAGCCATTTTTACCATTTAATTTGATATAAACTGGCCCTTCAGGTGTCAATAAGTTGTTTGGTGGTTCATAACCCAAAGCCAGAGAATAGGTTTTCATCGCCAGTATTCCTTCTTCTGCTGTATCAGCACAAATTCCTAAAATTTGATAATCAGCAAGCTTGGTGAGCAAAATTAGAGCATCACGAGTTACTACTTTCTCTGATGGCTTGAGAATCGGCGCAATATCTAAACAGTTAAATTTATTCAGTAATTTTTTCGCTTCTTCGGCGGTGAGATTTTCAGGATTGAGGCTTGACATAAACTTTGATGATGTTTTTGTTGGTTTTTCTGTTGTGTTTGAGTTGGGACTGGCCCAACTTACTAAGTATTATTTACTCAAATTAAAGCCTCAACAAAGCTCACTTCGACTCCGCTCAGTGAACACAGCTTTAAGGTTGATTTTGGACATTTCCAAGGTTGAATAAGAAAGGAACACCGCTTTTTGAGTCACTACCCATAACGAGGACTTTGGGCATCTGAGCGCCGCCACTTTTCCAAGCTTCAATTGCTTCTTTTTGCAAAACTAACTGTCCTCCTTGGGCTTTGAGTGTCTCTGCTAAAAGTCTTTGAGCTTCTGCCCTACCTTTCGCGCGATTCACATCTGCCTGTGCTTCTTGTTCTGCTTCCCGTGCTACATAAACGGCTCTTTGTGCCCGTTGTTCAGCAATTTGTTTTTCTTCCACTGCTTTGGCAAATTCTGGTGAGAATGCTAAATCAACTACGCTAGTATCTAACACAATTATCCCATATTTGTCTAAGCGATCGCCTAACGCTTGATCGAAGTCTTCTTTTAATTCACTTCTTTTAGTAATTGCCTCTTCTACTGTTCTTCTGGCGGCTGCAATTTTAAATGCTTCTTGAGTCTGTGGTGCAATGATTTTCGATACAATATTCTCTAAAGTTCCTTGTTTCCTTCTAACTTCAACTACCTTTATCGGATCGAGGCGAAAGTTGATTGCAAATCTCGCAGATAAATTTTGCAAATCTTTAGTAGAACTCTCTGCTGGTACTTCAAATTTTTGGACAGTTAAATCATACACATCTATCACTGAGATAAAAGGCGGTTTTATGTGAATCCCTTCCAATAAAGCGCCATCTCTCGCTTTACCCAAGATGCTGATCACTCCTGCTTGTCCTGGGTTGATAATGATAAAGGAATTTAGTCCGAGAACCACTAGTGTTGCTAGCACAATTCCTAAAACTGTGCTTTGCCAATTTCCAAATTGCTGATTTTTCAAATTCCTTTCTCCAATATCAATTAGTCATTTGTCATTTGTCATTTGTCATTGGGCATTGGGCATTGGGCATTGGGCATTGGGCATTGGGCATTGGGCATTGGGCATAGTTATTCACCTTTTCTTCTCGCCTTGTTCCCCATTCCCCATTCCCTAGTTTAAGCTTTTCATTGGTTTGTCTAAATGAAATATTTCATCTCAAGAACTTAGCACTGACGGTTTTATGTCCATCCTTAGTGATGATATCAAGCAATTAGAGCGGTTTCTGGATGGGGGAGCTAATGATATCATCCAAGTTTCCACAACTGTTTTAACTTATTGTTGCAAACATCAGGGATATGCAAAACACAGATATAGTTGTTATTGGTAGCGGTATTGGCGGTTTGAGTTGTGCTGCTGTTTTGGCACGCTATGGTTTTGATGTGATAGTTTGCGAAAGCCACTCCATTGCTGGAGGCGCTGCTCATGGTTTTGAGCGCAATGGCTTCAAGTTTGACTCAGGCCCGTCTCTCTACTCTGGACTATCTTACAGCCCCTCAGCTAACCCTTTGCGACAAGTTTTAGATGCAATTGGTGCTGAATTACCATGCGTCACCTACGATACTTGGGGTTGTTGTCTACCAGAAGGTGATTTTGACACGGCGGTTGGTGCAGAGCAATTTTCTGAAGTGCTGATGAAGTTTTCTGGTGATGATGCTGTTGCCGAATGGCAAGAACTCCAGCGCGTTATGGAACCATTTGCTAGTGCTGCAACTTCCATACCACCAGCCGCATTACGCTTTGATTTTGGTGCAGTTAGAACTGTGGGCCCGTTTCTCCCATCTCTGACAAAAAATGTGGCGAATATAATCAAGCTGACAGGCCCCTTCAGCCGGATTATGGATGGGGTTGTTAAAGATTCCTTTACCCGAAACTGGCTGAATTTACTTTGCTTTCTCCTTTCTGGATTACCCGCAGATGGCACTAGCGCCGCAGAGGTAGGATTTATGTTTGCAGATTGGTATCGGCCAAATGCAATTCTGGAATATCCCATTGGTGGAAGTGGTGCTTTAGTTGACACCCTTGTACAAGGATTGGAGCGTCACGGCGGAAAGCTGATGTTGTTAGCTCATGTGGAGGAAGTGCTTGTAGAAGGTAATCGGGCGGTGGGTGTGCGTCTGCGCGATCGCTCCGAAATTCGCGCTAAACGAGCAGTGATTTCTAATGCCTCGGTTTGGGACACACTGAAGTTACTACCAGAAAAGGCAATACCCAAAAAGTACCGCAGTAAACGACAAGCAACACCAGAATGTGATAGCTTTATGCATCTACATCTTGGTATTGACGCTCAAGGATTACAGTCAAATTTGCGGTGTCATTACATCGTAGTTAATAACTGGGAATTGGGCGTAACAGCACCTCAAAATGTGGTGGTGATCTCCATCCCTTCAGTTCTCGATCCATCTTTAGCGCCAGCAGGTAAACACGTGATTCATGTGTATACACCTGGTAATGAGCCGTATGCCATTTGGCAAGGAATGGATAGAAGGAGTGAAGAATATGCCGAACAAAAGCGATCGCGTGCTGAAATAATGTGGAAAGCTTTAGAACGGGTAATTCCAGATATTCGCTCTCGTTGCGAAGTCACACTTGTTGGTACACCTCTAACTCACGAGCGTTATCTCCGCCGTCATCAAGGTTCCTACGGGCCAGCAATTCAGGCTGGAAGTGCTATGTTTCCTGGCCCCAGCACACCCCTACCAGGACTGATGTGCTGTGGCGACTCAACATTTCCTGGTATTGGTTTACCAGCAGTTGCCGCCAGTGGACTGATTGCTGCCAACACCCTTGCACCGATTAATAAGCATTTAGCAATGCTTCAAGATATCAAGTGTATTTAATTTTTTGAGTATAAAATCTAGTTGCCAAGAGAGCCGCACCTACTGCCAAAACTGCTAGTACACTATCAGGTTCGGGTACGGCAGCAACTTGAGCATCAATTCGTGCAGTTCCAGCAAATAAACCTGTCAAGTTAGGTTTGTTTAGTATCTTTGCAAACTCTGGAGAAACCAGCAATTTAACATCAGGGATGGTTAAATTTTGACCATCAAATACCGCAGGTTCTGGAAGACTCAAATCAAACAAAATTGTATCTAAAGAAAATGTGTCTCTTAAAACAAATCCGCTAGCACCTTCGGTAGTACGCCCCGGAGCAAAACCAATTGAAAAGTCACCAACAGTAATTTGATTATTGAAAGTAACAGTACCAGTATGCTCGATTGTCCCTGAGAGCGGAGTAAAACCGCCCTCGTCGCTAAATGTAAAGTTAGTAGCGGAGTCGATGTTGAAGCCAACTAAATAATTACTCGGAATTGGTGCGACTGTATTATTGCTGCCTGTCAAGTCTAGCCCGATACCTTTAAGAATATCTTCGTGATCGCGATCGATGCTAGTAACTCCTGATATCACTTTAAAAGTTGCAGCTTCTACCTGCATAGGCGCAATTGATATAAAAGCTGCGGTAGTGCAACCAACAATCCCTGCAAACTGAGAAAAACGCATATATATCCTTGACGATATTCGTAATTTATTTTATCTAAAAAAAACCTCATAAAAATCCTCTTTATTAATTTGCAAACTTATGCATTATCGCTAAATGTTTACTCTCAAAAGAGAAAAAACACTTTTTTAAAATCTATATGAGAAAAGTGTCAAGCTAATAACAAAATTTCAGTCATACAGTTATGAATACAAAGTAAAATAAGTAGGCACAAATAAACTTAACTCTTCATGAAGAAGCACAAAAATTAAGGAATAAGGCATTAAGGATAAAATTTTATAAAAATATAGCTACTTTTAATCATGCCCAATATCAATTATTTAGCTTTAAATCTATTAATCATAATGTGGTCAAAGATAAGTTTTTCCTGAAATTCTTGATAAGATTAGGTTAAGAGGCAAAGCACCGTCTTAAAGAATTTATAAAGTAAGTGGCGTGGCAAGGCTAAAATAGTGTAATAGTTAAAGGCTGAGAATAGGAATTTAGCGCCAAAAACTCATAAATCTCAGGCACAAATTTCGTCGCTACGTCAGATGTTTTTTACACTAAGTTGAGAGCAATCAACGCACTGGCGCTTGCAAAACACATAGTTTAATTTCCTCTTGCCTACTTACTTGTTCACAAACTTGTTCTAATCCACCAGCTTATTTTCTCCAAATTAGAATCTATTTCCTGCCAAAAGCTTGCTGATGAGTCTGCTTCTCTTGTTGCTGCGAATATTTTCTCTATACTGTCGAAGTTTTTCTGAATCAACTGCTTATCTAGTTTAGAAATATCTAATTTAAGATATTTCAGACGGTTGGGTAACTCTACTTTCTCTTTTGTCGGCAAGTTGGAAATCTGCTCAACTTCTTCTAAAATTTTGTCTATGGATGCGACGACTTCTTCAAGACTCGGTTTTTTAGTTTGTAATTGTAAATCTTTCTCTTCAAAAGTTTCTTCTTGATTGCCTAACTTCACTATTACTATTTTGACGAAGAAAATATTGTAGTCAACCCCACTAACTTCGCCCACCTGATTATGATATTTTCCACTTTTATTAATAATTACTATGTCACCCTTCTCAATTTTGTCTTTCATAATTTCTACAACCTCTAAATCAAATTGCTAGATAATCTCCTCTACAGAAAATACCACTCTAAAGCCACAAACCCTCAGCCCACCGTCTGACTCATTCCAGCTACGGCTGGCGCTGCGACACAGTTCGGCGTTGAAACTCCAAGAACCACCACGTAGCACTCGGCGATTAATATCACCGCCAGTTTCCCAGGCTGTTCCATCTGAGGGTGCATCGCTATAATTGTTGTGCCACGAATCAGCGCACCATTCCCAAACTAGCCCGTGCATATCGTACAATCCAAAGGCGTTGGCAACTTCAAAACTACCGACGTTTGTTGTTTCTTTACGGAATTTGCTTTTTGGTTCGATAGTGCAACTAACTAACTCAGAGGTAATAGTTTCGCCAAAGTGGAAGGATGTTGTAGTTCCAGCCCGACAAGCGTATTCCCATTCTGCCTCACTTGGTAAACGATAGTCGCGTCCGGTTTTTTCTGATAGTCTGAGACAGAATTCTACAGCCTCATACCAAGATACATTTTCTACTGGTCTATCTAAACCTTTGAATTTTGATGGATGGGGATTTAAAGCTTGTTTGACTTTGGGTAAAGCTGCTACTACTCTCCATTGTGCTTGAGTTACGGGAAATTTCCCGATAAAAAATGGTTCGACGGTAACTTTATGTCGAGGACGTTCGTCAGCATCTCCTTCACACTCTGGTGAACCCATCATGTAAGTACCGCCAGAAATTGATACCATTTCTAATGTGATAGATTTACCCAATTCTTCGGCAAAGAAGTTTGCATTACCAATTACACGGGTTACTTCTCTACCACCTGTGTCTACTGTCACTACGTCAAATTTAAAGGTTTCTAACGCGGGTAATGGTACTATTACTTTTTGTGGTGGCGGTGGTAGTATAGATTGAGATATTGAAGTAATTTTAAGGGCAACAGGTTCAATATTCGATGTTGTAAACTTCAAATCATTGATAACTTCTACTGCTGTTTGATATCTTTCGCTAGGTAGATGTTTTAGTAATTTCTCTAAAATTCTCCCTAAGTCTTCGCTGATAGTAATAGCTTTTTCTTGTAATCGTTCGCGCCACAACCATTTAGCATTCATGGCATCATAAATAGGGTCATTAACCTGTCCAGAAGCATCTTGCAAAGGCAAACATCTAGTTAAAAGACGCACGCAAGTTACACCCAAAGCATACAAATCGCTACCATGACAAGCAAATCCAGCCATTTGTTCAGTCGGGGCATAACCAAGAGTATAAATTACTGTAGCTTGTCTTCCTAAACTGGTTTGTGTTACCTGTTTAGCACCACCAAAGTCAATTAATACAGGCTTTTCATCACTTGCACGGCGAATAATATTTTCTGGTTTGATGTCCCGATGAATGACGTTATGGGCATGAATGAATTCTAGAACTGGTAATAAATCAGCTAAAAGTTCCCAAATGTGTCTTTCACTATAGATTTGTTGCTGAACTTCTTGTAAGAGAGTTTTTCCTTGAATAAATTCTTGAACAAGATACAAACTAGTACCTTGTTCAAAATAAGCTAGTAATCTGGGAATTTGGGTATGATTCTCTCCCAGTTCATACAACCGAAAAGCCTCTTCTTTAAAAAATTCTGCGGCTTTGGTGCGTTGTCCGGTTCCCTGAAATTGTGGGAAAAATTGTTTGATGACGCAAGGGGCGTTTAGTCTGTCTACATCTTCTGTAGCATAGGTTCTACTAAATCCACCTTCACCTAATAGTCTTAATACACGGTAACGGCTTCTTAGAAGTTTGCCAAAGTTGCTTTGTCCGCAACTCACACAAAATCTATTGCTATCAGAGTTGAATGGATTTGAGCAATTGGGATTTTGGCAAATTTGCATAATGAGGGGGAAATAGCATCTTCTCCAAAGTTAGCCCCAATATTATCTAATTGAAAACAGTTATGTACAGAAGCGAACACTGAAGTTTATTCATGTGTTTAAACTTCTTTTAACAGGAAAACAAGAAGATGAATAAATTTTATATAAGTAGGTAGACATAATTAAATATAAGATCAAACCTCACCTTCAATTACTCTCCAAAGTATCGGAGAGGGAAGCCGGTGGCAGGGTGAGGTTTTATATTTAATTTGATCCACTTACTTATTTAGATTGGGACGTTTATAAATATTGGTAAATATGAATACATGAGGAGAATGAATGTAGAGATGTTATACCAATTCTGTATGAACATGCGCCAAACTATATAAGGAACGAACCGCAAAGGGCGCAAAGGACACAAAGAAGAAAGGAAGGAAGCCAAGAGATTTGGCGCAACTTCACGAAGAAATGGTAAGCTGTCGTGCATTTAATTTGGACAGCTAGGGCGGGCAAGATGCCCACTCCACAAGAGATTTATTTTTTTGAGGATGCAAATTAAAGTATTTTCAGCTTATTACATTGCAACGTCTTTTTTAAGATAGCTTTTTTTGAAATCCGAAAAAGTTCACGGAGAACCAAGTTATCCATAATTTTGATTATTAATTACAAGTCTTATTTTCAGCTTTTATTTTCTCCAGAAGCGCGAATTAATTCAGCTATCAAAGCAACGATCGCAGATACTGAAATTAACATGACGCTTAAAGCGTTAATATCAGGCTTGACTCCTGTTCTAATGCGGCTAAAAATCTCCATTGGTAGGGTGTTAGAACCGCTACCAGCAGTAAAGCTGGAAATGAGAAAGTCGTCTAGGCTGAGGACAAAGGCTAAAAGACAACCAGCCAAAATACCGGGCATCAATTGAGGTAGCAATACTTGGATGAAAGCTTGGGTTGGTGTAGCGCCTAAATCTAGGGCTGCTTCTTCTAAATGGGGGTCTAAATTAGTGAGTCGGGAAGCAACCACAAGTCCAACGTAAGCCAGACAAAACACGATATGGGCTGCAACTATCGTCCATAAACTCAGGGGTATGGCAAAGGCGGCTAGACAAACTAGGGTAGCTACTGCGATCGCAATATCTGGAATAATCAATGGTAGGTAAGCAACACCCCGATACAATTTCTTGCCAGGAAATTCGTAACCCGCCAAACCAACCGCCATCAAAGTCCCCAACACTGCTGAAACCCCAACTGCACAGCCAGCAACTATCATACTGTTTTGCAAAGCTGATAAAATGCGATCGTCGCTGAACAACTTGCGATACCAATCGAGGGTGAATCCTTGCCAAGTTGCGCTATACGGCGATTGATTGAAGCTATAAAAGCCAAGTACCAATATGGGCAGGTACATGAACACAAATATCATTAGTGAGAAAACCGCCTGCCATGAGACACGCGGTTTTTTGAGAGATGGAGAGATATTCACGTTTATATTTAATTCTTATTGATAGCAATATAAAATATCATATTTCATGCAATAAGTCAATTACTTAACTCTCCTCTCTATGTTTTGAGCAATTTATTGAACCACAGAGGTGCAAAGAACACAGAGAGAGAATAAAGGAATTTATTGACCAAAATTTTTACCTGCCTTGAAAGGCTTATTCTCTTCTCTCCCTTTCCATAAGTGCTAGGGAGTCTAGTTCGTGGAATGAGTCGGGAGAGTTTAATTTTGGGAATCTTTTTATTACCTTTTAAAGTGAACAAGGATACAGTTAATTGTTATTGCTAAGAGCTTCTAATAAAATTTTGCCGCTTTTGATTTCAAACGAACTACTTCACAAAAGTTTATTTTTTAGTGACAACGAGTTATCTTTGATAGTACGGAAAGCCGTCAGGAGTGGTCTACACACTCTATACTTTAATTAACATTTTGAAATTCGATAATTTACAGATAATAACAGAGTTTTTTAGCCAAATATCACTATATAGCTTGTATTTAGGCAGTTTTTTCAAAATTATATTTGTCAAAAATATTATATTTAAAATTGTACTAAAGCACGAAGATTTAAGAAGTTAGAATACATTTACCTCTTTAGGAGTGGGTAATTTCCGTACTAGGATAGACAAAGAATATAGAAGAAAGAGTATAAGATTTGGTGAAAGTTGTTAATAAGTTTAGTATCTAGAAGTTACTTTCTGATGCCAAGTCAATCAGTTACAAGCACTAAAACAACAGAAATAAAAAACTTCTAAATTCTAGTTTTATTTTTTAGGAGGTTTGTGATGCGAATTGCTCAAATAGCTCCATTATGGGAAAGAGTTCCGCCTCCAGCTTATGGTGGCATAGAACTAGTAGTGGGGTTACTGACCGATGAGTTAGTCCGACGCGGACACGAAGTTACTTTATTTGCATCGGGAGATTCTATAAGTCTGGCAAAACTAGTGTCAGTTCATCCCCGTGCCCTCAGACTCGATCGCACTATCAAAGATTACGGCATTTATGAAATGCTAAATCTAGCTTCGGTGTATGAACGCGCAGAAGAGTTTGATATTATTCACTCTCACATAGGGCATGGGGCAATGGCTTACGCGAATCTCGTCAAAACCCCTACGGTTCACACGTTGCACGGTATTTTCACCCCTGACAACGAAAAGATGTTTAGTTTTGGTAAAAAACAACCCTACGTCAGTATTTCCGATTCACAACGAGAACCAAGGTTAGGGTTGAACTATCTGGCAACAGTCTATAACGGAATTGATGTTAGCAGTTACAATTTTCACGCGCAACCAGAAAATCCGCCCTATCTAGCGTTTTTGGGTCGAATGTCTCCTGAAAAGGGAGCGCATTTAGCAATAAAAATTGCAAAACAAGCTGGTTGGTGTTTAAAAATGGCAGGTAAGGTAGATGTTGTTGATGTGGAATACTTTGAGAAGGAAATCAAACCACACATTGACGGAGAGCAAATTCAGTATCTGGGCGAAGCTAACCATGCTCAAAAAAATGCTCTTATGGGAGGTGCAGTAGCAACTCTGTTCCCCATTACTTGGCGGGAACCCTTTGGATTAGTGATGATTGAGTCAATGGCTGCGGGTACGCCAGTGATTGCGATGAACTTGGGATCTACTCAGGAGATAATTTCCCACGGTAAGACGGGTTTCCTCTGCAATAATATTCAAGAGTGCATTAGTGCGATCGCTCGGGTAGTAGAGTTAGACCGCTATACTTGCCGCCAATATGTCGAAAATAATTTCAGTGTTAACCAAATGACTGATGGTTATCAGGCAGTTTATCAAAAAATAATAGCAGAACGATTTTCTCAAAATGGGCATTCACGCAGTTTGATTGGTTTAAGTAGCGATCGCATTTAATTTGTATGCCTCTCAGATCCCCGACTTCTCAAAGAAGTCGGGGATCTTGTTTTTTAGCAAAGTGTGCTACCAAATTAGGCGATCGCGCCATTTTTCCAATGTCTTCGCTTTAACTCCTGGAATTCTTTCTAAATCTTGTAAAGATGTAAATTTCTGCTGTTGACGGCTAATAATTATCCGTTGTGCTAACTTCTTACCCACGCCAGGGAGAGTTTCTAATTCTTCCAAACTTGCAGTGTTAATATTTATTTGTTTAATTACTTTTAGTTCACTTGATGAAGAACTTTTTATCTGTGGACAGCGTGTTTTTTCTAATTTAACTTTTTCTTGAATTGCTGGTGGTAAGCCTGGTTTTACTTTGGCATAAAGACGAGTAAATTCTCGCACGTAATGGGCAGCAACTATAGGATTTTGAATTACTACAAGTGTCTCATCATTACCATTATTCGCAGCATCTGACCAATTATGAGAACCTGTAATTACTGTTTGGCTATCAATCACACCAAATTTGTGATGTAATAAATCACCCTTGGGTAACAGAGGTACGCCTACGGTAGTAATTGGATTTTGCCAAGGATGATTGTCAACTTCATATTTACATTTATTACTAAGAGCAACTCCCATCATATCTAAGGCTTCACTGTATGGACGGTAGGCAAATTGTGGTTCAATTAAAGCGCGAATTTGCACACTTTGTTGATGGCGTTTTTCTAGAATATCGGCAAGACGTTGATCGGAAAGGACAAATAATGCCATATCAACAGATTTAGTTGCTGAATCTAAAGTTTTACCAATTAAACCATTACTACTGTTACTCCAAGATTGAGTTGGAGAAGTAGGCGAAAATTGCACAGTAATTGTGCTTTGATTTAATGTAATTTGTTTAGGCGATCGCATCGGTTTTTCCAAACCAAATCTACTATCAGGCTTACCTCCTGGCCCATCTCCCCACATAATATTAAACTCTTCTGTAAATAAAGATGCTAGTTCTGGGCTGTCAATCTGCAATAAGTTATTAGCATTGCCTAAAGTGTTGGGATTTGTAAAATCACCATAAGTATCACTTAAAGTAAAATTGGCCGAAGTGATAATTACAATACGATTATCCACAATCACAAATTTGTGATGCATTAAGCTGCTACCTGCTGAACCATCGGCTCGATCGTCTATCCAGGGAATTTTAGCATTCTGCAAAATTATCAAAGCATCTCTTTGATTAATTTCTGCTGGACTGAGTTGATTATCTTGATTAATATCGATAAATTGGCGAAATTCTTTATAGCGTTCCTGCTCCCTTTTATCTAACTTACCTACCTCAGCAGATGTTAAATTACTCCAAGGTCGGCTATAAGTATTTTCTAAAATTATCCTGACTTTTACCCCAGCTTTTTGTCTATCAGCCAGTGCTTGAGCAACTTTGGGTAAACGTAATTCTTGCACAGCCACATCTACTGTAGATTTAGCGTGCGTAATAGCATTGACAATCTGTTTTTCTAAATCATCCCCAAGGCGAGTTTGCTGACGGTAAGGTTCCTTGTATTCTGAAGACTCAGAATGGTTAAAGTAAACTTGAACTAACGGATCTTGTGGTAAAGGTGCTAAACGCTGATTATAAGACTGGACTCGTTGACAACCAGCGAGGGAGAATATCAGTAAAAAGATATATAAAAAATATCTTTGTCTAGAGATAAGTTGCACTGTAATCTGTTAAAAGTGGATTAGGAATGGATAGATTTATCATTCCCAAAATTTTGTATTCTGAATTAAGTAGAAAAATAACTTTCCAACTAAAGGGAAAAATCCACTGCTAAAGGCAGAATTACAGAGATTTTTTCAGGATTTGTCTACTCAAACTGTATATGCTGACAAGATCAGCAGCCTACTACTAACGTGTGTTCTCACCATTATCGGTTATATGCAAATTTATCTAGATTACAGCGCCACTACTCCGACTCGAAAAGAAGCGATCGCAGTTATGCAAACAGTCCTCACTCAACAGTGGGGCAATCCTTCCAGCTTACATGAGTGGGGACAACGGGCGGCAACGGTTGTAGAACAAGCCAGAGTCCAAGTTGCTGGTTTAATTAACGCCGCCAGTCCTGAATCGATCGTTTTTACCTCTGGTGGCACTGAAGCAGATAATTTGGCAATAATGGGTGTGGCTCGGTTGTATGCTGTTCCTCAACATCTAATTATTTCCAGCGTCGAACATTCTGCAATTTCGGAAACAGTAAGGTTGCTAGAAATGTGGGGTTGGGAAGTTACACGCTTGTCTGTAGATGTTAAAGGTAGAGTTAATCCCCTAGATTTAAAGGCGGCGTTGCGACATAATACAGTTTTGGTTTCGATAATTTACGGTCAAAGTGAAGTTGGAACCGTGCAACCGATCGCAGAACTGGGTAAAATTGTGCGATCGCATGGGGCTTTGTTCCATACAGATGCGGTGCAAGCTGCGGGACGCTTACCCATAGATGTGCAAGAACTCCCAGTAGACTTACTTAGCCTTTCCAGTCATAAAATATATGGCCCCCAAGGTGCAGGGGCGCTATATGTGCGTCCTGGTGTGGAATTAATGCCCTTACTGGTTGGTGGTGGACAAGAAATGGGGCTGCGTTCTGGTACGCAAGCAGTACCCGTAATTGCTGGATTTGGTGTAGCAGCAGAGTTAGCAGCGCAAGAATTGGCTACAGAAACACCACGGTTAATTGAATTACGCGATCGCGCTTTTGCCCAATTAGTTGAGATTCCTGGTTTAATTCCTACAGGGCATCCGCATCACCGCTTACCTCACCATATCAGTATGTGCCTAGAAAACGCCGATGGTAAAAAATTGAGCGGTAAAACCTTGGTACGACAGCTAAACCTTGCTGGCATTGGCATCAGTGCTGGTGCTGCCTGTCACAGTGGTAAACTTAGCCCTAGTCCGATATTGTTAGCAATGGGTTATTCCGAAAAAGCCGCTTTGGGCGGAATTCGCATTACATTGGGGCGTGATACGACGCAAGCTGATATAGATTGGACAGTGATGGTGTTGAAGCAAGTTTTGCAAAGGCTAACACCGGATTTGTCTTTAGTTAAGCGTTGATCGCTCATACTAACTAAAATTTAGATACAGCTAGAGTGATAAATCTAATAACTCTCACTCATGTGAAGCTATGGGTAAATAATACCTGTATATAGCTTATCTGATTTGATATCTAGATTATATTGGTCTTGCACAACCTCTCCAATACTAATTAGAGATTTCTCTAATCTAGATTTTGGTAATGGAACTATAAGTGGTTCAGCAAAACTCTGATCGGCAACAATTTCGGCTTTAACTCCATTAAAAGAATCACTTATGCAATATAGATCGGGAATATCACCTGACGCTTCATTTAGTTCCCAAAACAAAGCTTTTGCTGCTTTCCACCAACGGTAAGCAAGCTTGGTGATTTGGGACTTCGTTCCATAAGCATTCCAGATTAGAATTGTTGTAATTGATGCCTGTCGAACCTGACAGCGTAAGATTCGAGCTACGTGGCGATGTTCATTTAAGGTAAACCCATCACGTCGTCTAGGGAGATTAGATGGTGGGTGAAGCCCTTGTGAGGATTGTTTTTGAAATTCTGGCCTAAACCCATTAATAAACTCACCATTCAACTGTTCGCGTAACTCGCTTTTTCCGTAATAACAATTCACTGGATCAAGTTCAGGAGCGTAACCATCCTTAAAAAGGATGTGATTGGGTAAAGTTTCAGCACATACCGCATTATCGAGTTCCCCCTTAAGCTCCGAAACAGTACTCTCAAGTTTACAAGCTAGCTTGCAAACTTTTGCAGTTTTGCCATAACACCAGCTAGAAACAGTACTAAGATTTAGAGCTTCATCTCTCCGGTGCTTAATATATTGCCCAAAATATTTGTGCTGTTCAAAGGTAAATCCCCTATCGTTTTTATTCTTTATCGACTCTCTGGCTGCCTTAACCATACTCAGATCCTCTTATTGTTGACAGACATTTTACCACGTTGATTATTTCACCACGGACATTGATGGTATTGAAGCAAGTTTTGCAAAGGCTGACACCGGATTTATCTTTAGTTAAGCGTATTGGCAACCCTACTAAAATTTAAACCGTGTAAAGTCAAGGAATTCTTCATTGTCAGTGTAGATGTAAAAAATAATGAAACTTATTCAGGGCTTACGGGAAGAAATTAAAATAGAAAATAAGCAAGACTTAATCTACGACTAGGTTATGAAATACTGGCTTATTTAAGGACAACAACATCATGAACACTGCTAAACTCACTACTGATGGCACTCACCAAATCGTTATTTTACCCGAAGACTTTCAACTCACTGGGACTGAAGTTTATATCAAAAAAATTGGTAACGCCATTGTCCTCATTGCCAAAGATAACCCTTGGGAATCCCTGATAGATAGTCTAGACAATTTCTCCGATGACTTCATGACTACCAGAGATCAGCCAGTTATTGACACTAGAGAAAGTTTTTAAATGCGATACCTGCTTGATACGAACATCTGCATTTACCTGATAAAGCAAAAACCCCAAAAAGTACTGGATAAATTTCAAACTCTTAGTATTTCTGATGTAGGTATCTCGTCTATCACCATTGCTGAACTAGAATATGGAGTTGCCAAAAGTCAACAGCAAGACAAAAACCGCATCGCCCTGATGCAATTTCTGCTACCTCTAGAAATTGTCGAATTTAATCAAGCATCTGCAACAATTTACGGCAGCATCAGAAGCGATCTCGAAAGTCAAGGACTTATTATTGGTGCAATGGATATGCTCATTGCTTCTCATGCGGTGAGTTTAGGAGTTACCCTTGTCACTAATAATGTGCGAGAGTTTTCTCGTATTTCTACGCTCCTATTAGAAAACTGGGTTGAGTAGTTGTGAATAGGCGAGGTGTTCGGTATTGTTAAACGAGTTTTTCCCAAAAGGTAATATTTTGAGTCATAAAGGAGTTCAAGCACGACTTATTTTGATTACTTTTGAGGCTCATCTGGAATGAATAAATTCATCATTGGAATTGGGATGTTTATGGGTTCTACGATTGGCAGCTACATCCCAGTATTGTGGGGTGGAAGTTTGCTATCGTTCACCTCGATTTTCTTTAGCGTTATTGGTGGTATTGCAGGGATTTTGCTTGCGTATCGCGTATCAAAATATCTAGGTTTTATCTGAATCGGCGCTCTATTCGATTGTCGCTGAAGCCTTAAACGAGGCTTTTACCATCGGGTTATTCCGAAAAAGCTGCTTTGGGCGGAATTCGACGCAAGCGGATGCGGATTGGACGGTAATGGTGTTAAAGCAAGTTTTACAGAGGCTAACACCGGATTTATCTTTATTTAGACCGTTAAAGACTGTACATTAAGTCAGCAAAACCATAGAGGCTGATGATAAGTAATAGTGATGCTGTTAGTTGGGTAATTCGCGTCTGGTGTGAAGGCGCGATCGCTTCCCGCACTAAAATAGAAATAGATGCCCCTACTACTAGGCTCAAGCCTAAAATTAAATAGGGTCTATCAGGTAAAATAGTCGCTATTGCCAGCATAGCGATCGCTAATAAGAGCATCAATAATTCTACAAACCTGGGCGGATTGTATTGGCTAGATAAAACAAAGCTGTTGAACCAAAAAGACCAAAATCTCATATTCCAGTGCTGAGTAGCTGTTAGCGGGGCGTTTAGCCCGTTATTAGTGCTGAGTTATGAGTGAGAAGTTAGGAAGCCGCGTTTGATTCAAAACTCTTAACTCCTAACTCCTAACTTTTAACCCCTAGCCCCTAACTTTTGACCTGTGCCATTTTTTTGTGCAGTATCACTTTCTGGTAGTTCTACACCAAAGACGCGGCTAAAAACTTTGGCAACTTTGTAGCCAGAATCAATCGATTCTAAGGGGTCTTTCCGCAGCCTGTGACGCAAACATAGGGTAATCACACGGCAGATATCATCAACCGTAACTTCAGTGCGTCCTTCATAAGCTGTTAAGGCTTTAGCGGCGCGGTTACTAACAATGTCACCCCGCAAACCATCTACATCCAGTTCAGAACAGACTTCAGAAATTTTTACCCGTAGATCGTAGTCAATTTTCACTTCTGGCAAAAGCTTTTGAGCATTGACAATTTGCTCTTGCAATGCTTCTTGCTGGGCTTTGCAGCTTTCGAGAAACACTGGAGGATTTTGGTCAAAATCCGCCCGTTGTTCGACGATTTGCACCCGCAAGACTGGTTCTTTGACTGTGCGAATTTCTGCGTGCATCCCAAAGCGATCGAGCAGTTGGGGGCGTAGTTCGCCTTCTTCAGGGTTTCCAGAACCCACAAGCACAAAACGCGCTGGGTGACGGATAGAAATACCTTCCCGTTCTACAGTGTTCCATCCACTGGCGGCGGAGTCGAGTAGTACATCTACAAGGTGGTCATCTAGTAAGTTGACTTCATCCACATAGAGAATGCCCCGGTTAGCCTTTGCCAGCAGTCCTGGTTCAAAAGCTTTGACACCTTCAGATAAAGCTTTCTCGATGTCGATTGTGCCACAAACCCGGTCTTCTGTGGCTCCTAGAGGTAGGTCTACCATTTGGACTTTTTTGTGAGTTACAGGAATTTCCGCCCCTTGTTCTAAGAGTTGGCGGACTTCATCGCTCATTAAGTCGGGGTCGCTAGGATCGCTACTGAAGGGGTCATTGGCAACCACAGAGATTTCTGGCAGCAGATCCGCCAGCGCCCGGATAGTTGTGGACTTACCGGTACCGCGATCGCCCATGATCATTACACCACCAATTTTGGGGTCAATCACGTTCAATAGGAGCGCCAGTTTCATTTCTTCCTGGCCCACAATTGCCGTAAAAGGAAATACCACGCGACGCGTACTTGCCGTGGATTGAGCAGTTGGACTCACTAAATTACCTTAACAATATTTTTCTTATTACAGTTTTCTATTGTGACACAGTTGGGGTGTGGAATAGGTTAGCAATTCTGAAAGTATTATTCAATACATTGCCTTAAGTATATACACTAAAATAATAATCATTTAATAGTGTCGCTGTCAGATAAGTTGTTGCAGAAGATGCTATTTAAATGAATATATAACCGACAAACTAATGAATCAAAATACAGTACAACCTGGTCTTTTTGGATTAGCTAAATCTAATAGGGATTTCTCTCAAGCTAATAGTTGGGGGAAAAATCAATTTAATAATTCTTTCCCTGCTTCTTTGGCTTGTTATATGCACAGTCAAGGGCTACAGCTAGTCTATTTAACTCTTGATAAAAGCCTAAAAATTAAACATGGGAAAATTGATGTTACTGATATTTTTGGTATTACACCACTATCCCCCAACTTATTTTTCGCATTTGAAAGCGACTATCTTCCTTATAGAAAACTAGTCATAGGAAAATTGCCAAGGGTAGATTTAGTTACATTGAATACTTCTAATAGTGATGCTTGCTTGCGTAGCATAGAAATTAAATTAACAGCCTTACCAGATAATTCAACTTGTCGCTTACCCGATCATAAATATGGTTGTGAGATTGTTACTCGTCCAGATACCATAGTCTATCTAACATTAAGTATCGCTGATAAATTTAAAGATTCTAGAGAACAAATACTTAAATATCTTGATCCGGTTTGTAGTGAAATTACTGATTGGATTAGTATTAGTAATATGCTTCCTTATATTTCAAGATTGACAGAGAGTTTAGATAATTTACTTTATGATCATATAGAAATGCAATCTCCATTAGTAATGCAGCCAGTATGGAAAACTGTAGGTAAAACATCAAAGTTATATCAAAACTGTTTAGATATATTTATTTGGAGTGATTTTGGTTTTACTAGGTTGTTTTTTGATATTACAAAAAGATTACCAATTGGGACAGAAAGTATTCAACGTCATGCACGAACTGTAATATGGCTGGCAAGAATGTTATATGAATTTGCTATAAATGGTAAAATACCACACGCATCAATAATTGATATATTGACGTATCATACTAAGAACGATAAAGCTTTTGCATCAAGTGGATTAAATACTCATCCTTATATGATTTGTGATGAATTGATTAAACCTAGAATTACTAAAGAAGAGATTGGGAATATTATTTTAGGTGGAGGACAAAATTACTTAAGTCCTGAAAGAAGATTTGATGGTATTATTCTAAGTAATCCAGAGATATTTGATGAAGTATTAAAAAAAATATAAATGTATGAAAGAAAAATATATAGATGATACCAAAAACTCTTCACTTAGAGTTTTAGACCTTTTTGCTGGTTGTGGGGGGTTATCTTTAGGCTTTCAAAATGCTGGTTTTAATATTGTAGCAGCATTTGATAATTGGAAGCCAGCTATAGATGTTTATCAAAAAAACTTTAGCCATGAAATTTTTGATTACGATCTTAATAATTTGAGTAGAAATTATGAAATTTTTAGAGAAATATGTCCTCAAATTATTATTGGTGGCCCACCATGCCAAGACTTTTCTAGTGCCGGGAAACGCAATGAAAATTTAGGAAGAGGAGATTTAAGTATTGTATTTTCTGAGATAGTTACAAGTGTTCTTCCTCAGTGGTTTTTGATAGAGAACGTAGACTTATTTCGTAAAAGCAATAAATATACAGAGGTTAAACAAATATTGAAAGACGCTGGATATGGTTTAAGTGAAATAATTTTGGATGCGAGTTTGTGCGGTGTTCCTCAAAAGCGAAAAAGATTTTTTTGTTTTGGAGAGCTACAAGGAAAAGATGAAAGTCTAGAACCTTACCTGAAAAAGAGGTTAGCAGACAAACCAATGACCATTAGGGATTATCTGGGAAATAAATTAGAAATTCAATATTACTACAGACATCCAAGAAGTTACCAGAGAAGAGGAATTTTTAGTATTGATGAACCTAGTCCAACAGTAAGAGGAGTTAATCGTCCTATTCCTAAAACCTATAAAAAACACCCTAAAGATCCAGTAACTGTTACAGAAAACTTGCGCCCATTGACTACAATTGAAAGAAGCTACTTGCAGACTTTCCCGGAAACGTTTATTTTTGAAGGTACAAAAACAGACCTAGAACAAATGATAGGAAATGCTGTCCCAGTCAAGCTTGCAGAGTATGTTGCTAAAACTATCCTTGAATATATCAAAGATAGTTTAAATAATTCTATAAGATTTACAGTAGAAAATTGTCTTTCGTAATTAATTTAAAATGAACAATAAAATGGGAGATGAAACCTCTCAAGTTCTTTTTATTTTAGTCATTAGTTTAACTTATATTTTTAAATGTTTACATCAAGTTATTAGTGGAAAATTATGCATCAGTGATTATCGTTTCTATACATTTGTGATTTTATTTTTTGGAAGTCCCAAAGGGAGATGGAATATAACCAATGCCCAATGCCCAATTCCCCATTTCAATCTCTATTGGGCAACTAATGACTATTTGCTACGTCAAGCATCTTATAGGTCTGCTTTAGTTTTTTTGGTGCAAAAGTTCCATAAGCAGGGAACGAACAACTACCAACTCATCAGTTTTGTACTAAGCATAAATACTTGTAGACTATATGCTTAGTAGATTAAATCCTAAAAGCGAACAATGGCGTGTGTGAGTAGCTAATGCATCATTCAAATTTATGAAATCACTTTTTATTGCTCAAAGTTGGCGGCGACTATTCAAGTCTCTTTTTCCGATTCTCATTTTAATATCCTTTATTACAGTATTGCTGGTAGACAGTTTCGCCCCTGCGATCGCAGAAGGTTGGGGTTTTGGCGCGATCGCACAGCTACCCCGTCAAGAAATTCGCGGGGTTTGGATGACTACCAATGATTTTGACACCCTCAAGGATCGCGCCAAAGTGCAGGATGCCGTGAGTCAATTACGACGGCTGAACTTTAACACAATCTATCCTGTGGTGTGGAATTCTGGTTATGTAATGTATCCGAGTGCGATCGCACAACGTGCAGGTATTCAACCTTTTGTTTACAAAGGTTTAGATGGACATGATATTCTTGCAGACCTAATTACCCAAGCCCATCGCAAAGGATTGCTAGTAATTCCCTGGTTTGAATTTGGTTTCATGGCTCCCCCAACGTCAGAATTAGCACTGAATTATCCTGATTGGTTCACACAAAAGCGGGATGGTAGCCAAACTTCAAATAGTGCGGCTGGTGAGGTGATGTGGCTCAATCCGTTTCATCCAAAAGTGCAACAGTTCATCACCAACCTCGTGCTAGAAACTGTCAGTCAATATGATGCCGATGGCATTCAGTTTGACGATCACATGAGTTTGCCCTACGAATTTGGCTACGACCAATATACAGTTGCCTTATACACAAAAGAAACTAAAAATCCTCCCCCAAAGGATGCCCAAGATGCGGCATGGGTACAGTGGCGGGCAGATAAAATTACAGCATTTATGGTACAACTTAACCAAGCTGTGAAGCAAAGAAAACCACAAGCAATTTTCTCTGTTTCTCCTAATTACCATGATTTTGCTTACAAGTTTCACCTGCAAGACTGGCTGACTTGGATGCGGCAAAATATTGTAGACGAGTTAATTGTGCAAGTTTATCGTCCCGATATGCAAAGTTTTGTGGCTAATATTTCTCGCCCAGAAATTCAAGAAGCACAAAAAATAATTCCAACTGGAATTGGTATTATGACTGGGTTACGAAATAATCCAGTTCCTATGCAGCAAATTAAGTCTCAAGTGCGGGCTGCTCAAGAACGCGGCTTAGGCGTAACTTTCTTTTATTATGAAAGTCTTTGGAACGATGCTCTAGAATCCTTAAACGAGCGACAAGTTGGATTTGGAAGTCTCTTTCCATCTCCTGCACTCCGCGCCAGAGTTGAATAACTTTTCTGTTTGATATGGTTTCTATAAACAAAACTACCAACTTATTTTTAAAGTCGGTAAGCGTAATTAAATATAAGATCAAACCTCACCCTCAATCCCTCTCCGATACTTTGGAGACGGAAGCCGGAGGCAGGGTGAGGTTTTATATTAGGGACTTCCAAATAAAAAAATACTCAACTAGTTCTTGTGGGGTGGGCATCTTGCCCGCCTCTGTATATGGGCGGGCAAGATGCCCACCCCACAAGATTGGGTAATTTATTTATTGGAAGTCCCTTTGGGCATATTCATAACGCTCTGTTTTAATTAAGTTAAATTCTAAAAGCAACCGAGTTTGATAACGTAAAATATCTAGCTTGCTATTTAAGTCTTCTAGTTGAGCTAATTTTTGCCTTACATACCGTGCTACAATTAAACCATCTAATAGATCGTATAGTTCTGTAATAATCCGATTTCCTAGCAAAAATTTATGATCTCTAGGAAGGCGGTTTAAAATTGGTATATACCACTTGATTAAATCATAAGTTTTTTGTATTATTGGTAAATCCTGCATAAAAGGTTAAAAAAAATTATCGCGCAGAGCGCGAGACATTAAGTAGGGTAAAGAAATAAAGAGCAAAGTGCTAAAGGGCAAGAGTGCAAAGGGCTACTAAGTCCTGCCACGAACCACCACAACCCGAAAACCCACGCTGTTGCGCCTGCTGTCACGCGCGTAATAGCGGCGAAACGCCGAGCGGCAATCCCTGGGATCGCTGCGCCACGAACCACCACGCAGCAGCCGATTTTGGTTATCATTATCACTTAACCAGGCGCTCCCATCTTTAGGCGCTCCGTTATAATTTTCGTGCCACTCATCCAGACACCATTCCCATATATTACCATGCATATCAAATAAACCAAAGGGGTTAGCAGGAAATTTCCCTAGATATGTTGTTTGCTTACGATATTCACCCTTTGAACCAGAATTATAGACATAATTCCCGTCGTAATTAGCCAAATCCGTTGTAATCATTTCGCCAAAATAAAAAGGCGTAGTAGTTCCCGCTCGACAAGCATATTCCCATTCTGCTTCACTGGGCAAGCTATAGGTTTTCTCAGTCTTTTTAGATAGCCGAGCGCAAAACTCAATTGCATCATCCCAAGAAACCACTTCAATAGGTCGATTAGCACCTTTAAAATAGGATGGGTCTGGATTTAAATCAATATTAACCTTGGGTAAGGCGGCAATCGCTTTCCATTGACTCTGAGTTACTGCAAATTTCCCCATGAAAAAGGGTTGAATAGTGACGGAGTGCTGTGGACTTTCAGAGTTACGTAGTTCTGGCTCACTCTCTGGCGAACCCATAAGAAATGTACCGCCTGGAATTGCAACCATATCCAGAAATACACCATTACCTAAGTTTTCTGTAAAAAACTCGGCGCGTCCACGACTACGGTTAATTTCATAGGTTTTTTTCCCCATACCCAAAAATCCTGCTGATTTAGGGGTTAGGGTGGCGGTGTCAAACTCAAAAGCTTGAGTTTGAATACCTGAGCGAGATGATTCTTTTTCTCGTTCTTTTTTTAATTCTGCTTGCTGTCTTTGATTTTCGGCTCTTTCTTCTTCTTGCCGTAATCTTTCTGCTTCCCGTCTTTGATTTTCGGCTGTTTCTTGTTCTTGGCGTAATCTTTCCGCTTGCTTTTGCTGGCGCTCATATTCTACTTGTTTTGATGCCAGCACTCGTTGTTCAATTGTTTCTATATCTTCATCCCGAAGATTCAAGATATTTTGTAAGCGTTTTAAGCCATTACAGTCTTTGTTACTGAGGGGATATTGTTTTATCTGAGATAAAGCTTGCTCATAACGTTGCAATTTTTGCTGACGCTGGCGATAAGGTTCCAAAACCTCAAGCTCAATTGCATCAGCCTCATCAGCAGATAACCTCAAATTATTCCGCAACTCATCCAGATAAACACGGTTGATTCCAGAAATATCTCCTTCATCCTCAAGGGCAATAATATCAAATTCCTTGCGATATTTGAGGCTGGGGTCATCTTTGGGCGACTTTGCCAGAAAAATCCGATAACCATCCTTAAAAGGATAAAATTCTGGTGTCATCGCGGGAGATGCTTCTTGGACTTTGATTTTCGCATACCGATGCAACTCATCTACCGCAATCAAGCCATCGCCGTCTATATCGGCTGCACCTTTCTCAATTCCTTCTACCAAGTAGTGAGTGTAAACCGAAAGCTCTAAACCATCAGACTCAAAAGCATATTGTGTGGAAGTTGAAGCTGTGAGAATTGCCCGCCCCTCGCCGCCTAAATGCTGTTGTAGGTCAATAGTACCAATATCTTTGGGAGTCCAGCCCTTGGCAAAAGCCCCACTAAAGCAGCAATCTAAAATTACTACCAGTCGCTTAGATTTGCTCTGGTTCATCCAACTATGGACATTTGTGGCTGCTACGGCTGAAGTGGGGATTAATTTTCCCTGATTTTTCTGGGTGATGGAAGTTGAGAAGTAAAAATCACCACTTTCGACTATCACGCCATGACCAGAAAAATAGAAAAGTACTAAATCATCTTTCTGACAATTGGCATACAACTCATAAATAGCAGTTTCCATCTCTTGCCGTTGGGGATTTTTCAGCATCGTGATATCTGCTTCGGCAAAATCACCCATTTCTGGGTTTACCAAAACTCGCCGCATCGCCTCGACATCTTTAACAGCATTTGGTAGCAGTGGTAATCCTGGCTGATATCCACTAATCCCTATAAGCAGTGCAACTTTTGCCATTTAGCTGTTTGACTTATTGTTCAAAAAATCCTGGGCTTTCTGGAGGGCAAATTCAAACTCTTCTCTACTACTAGCTTCGATGTTGAGTTCTCTGCCATCGGGGGCTTTCACGCCAATTTTAATTGGTTTGTTGCCGAAGCGATCGCTCAGAAATTTAAACAAACTCTTGATATTAGAAGCTTTAACTTGTGCTTTTAACAATCCCCATACAAAGCCACTGATACTCTTTGTCCCCTTGGGTGCGTTTTCTACTGCAACTAAATCTGCATCTTCTACCCCATCCACTTCTCTTAACTGAGGTAATAAATTTTGTACTTCTGTTTGCAATTCCTCATCGTCTAAACCCAGTTCAGCTAGAGAAATTGTCACCTGAACGTTAGATATTGCTACCATGATGAATCGCTTAAGTATTTTTTGGGTATTTTTTAATGATTGTATCGTTAATTCTGGCTAATTTAGTAAATATTCGGGGAGCGATACTTACAGCAAAGACTTCAGCCTAAATTAGACAACTCAAAAATCTACTCATCATCCACATCTGCAAATATGGATTTTAAATCACGATAACCACTAACTACTCGCACAATCACAACACTATCTTCAAAAACTCGATAAAAAATAATGTAGCTATTTAAGGTTATTCCTCTAAGGCTTAGATCAAACTTGGCATAACTTCGCCCTATATTTGGAAATTGGGCTATGTTTTGGCACTTCTGATTAAATCCTTGAATAAATCTTTCCCCTGCGTTGATATTGCGAACTAGAAAACAATCCAAAATTTCATCTAAATCTTGGCTTGCTTCTTTGGCAATAAAATATTCCATTATTCTTGAATCTCACGCGCTTTGCGTAATTTATCTGATAGTCGCGCCATCACCAATTCACCATTTATTACGTCTCCACGTTCAATAGAAGCAAGCCCAACAGCTATTTTTTTCTGGGTTTCTTCTTCCCATTCCTGATAACCCTTCTCCCATTCTTCTAGCAGTTTCAAGGCTTTAGCAATCACATCTTCAGCATTTTCATATCTACCTGTAGCAATTCGGGTTTGTATAAATTGCTCGTATTCCGCTTTAAGTTTGATGTTCATAATTTTTTTGAAATTAGCCCTCAAATAGCTTGATGTAAATAGTAAAACCCAACATTATATTAGGTTAACGTTGGATTTTACTAAATTCATCCAGCTTGATTTGGCGGTGTTGCTTCCGGTGGTGTTTCCGCCGGGGGAGCGAGTACCGCATCCGGCGCAATTTCTTCTCCGATAATCGGTTGCTTATCCTCAATTTCAAAATCTGGTTGCGCTGCTTCCACCAGTTCAGGAGATGGGGGATGTGGTGGAATTGCTTCCGGTATACTCTCGGTTTTTACTTCTGTGTCGGTAGTAATCGTCTGCGGTGCTGGTTGTTCTGGTATGACAATAGTTTTGTCAATAATCTCAACAGCAGGTTGCTCTACCAGAACAGAAGTGATGTCTTCAGGTTTGGGGGTTGTGGGTGGCTTTTTATTCCCAGTCTGTTGCACCTTGTCTTTCGCGCCACTGAAGGTACTACCAATACCTTTTTGCAATTGGCCTAATCGTTCTTGAAGGGACAACTTATTTACCTGTTCCTGAATACCAGTTTTCACCGTTTCAGCACTAGGTACTTGGGTTTGTTGTGCCAGGGGGGTAAGTTGGCGACGTAATGATAGAGTTTGCCAGCCAAACCAGACCAAAAGAGCCACACTAGCCACATGACCAAGCAATAAACCTCCAGTAATGCGTGGTGCAAACACCCATAAAACTAAGGCATAGAATAGTCCGACACCACTCCAGATAAAATCATTCTTCCGGTGGATTTCTGGAAAAAAGAAAGCTGCTATATAGATGGCTAAACTACCAAGACCGACCACTAAAGCTAGGACATACGCCAGCATTATTTGGTTACTCCTTTGACTAGGGATTGGGGACTGGGGATTGGGGACTGGGTATTGGGTATTGGGTATTAGGAAGAAAAACTAATTTAGTAAATTAAATTCTTTCCTAGTCCCCAGTCGCCAATCCCCAGTCCCTAGTCCCTCAACTAACAATTTTGCAAATTTTGCCAGTCAATTGTTGATTTAGATACAATTTAAAATTAATTATCCATGCTAGTTGTGGATTTTTGTCGTTTAGATCAAGTCTTAAGGTCTTCTTTAGGGGAGAACGGAAAATATCGGACTACCCTTATAGGTAAAGGATCTGCAAGAGTTAGCCAGAAATTTTTTATGACACTACAAAGCTTTGGTGTGATTGGATTAGCCGTTATGGGTGAGAACATCGCTCTCAACGTAGAGCGCAATGGCTTCCCAATTGCAGTTTACAACCGCTCCCGAGAAAAAACGGATGCGTTTATGGCGCAGCGTGCGCCAGGAAGGAACGTCAAAGCCGCCTTTACTCTGGAAGAATTCGTCGCCTTATTGGAACGTCCCCGCAAAATTCTAGTAATGGTGCAAGCTGGTAAGCCAGTGGATGCGGTGATTGCTCAACTAAAACCTTTGTTAGACGAAGGCGATATCATTATCGACGGTGGCAACTCTTGGTTTGAAGATACAGAACGACGCACTCAGGAATTAGAACCGGCTGGGCTTCGGTATCTTGGTATGGGTGTCAGTGGCGGTGAAGAAGGGGCGCTGAATGGCCCATCTCTGATGCCTGGAGGTACAACAAGCTCTTACGAGTTTCTATCACCAATTTTCAACAAAATTGCTGCCCAAGTCGATGATGGCCCTTGTGTAACCTATATTGGCCCTGGTGGTTCTGGCCACTATGTCAAAATGGTACACAACGGTATTGAGTATGGCGATATGCAGCTAATTGCTGAAGCCTACGACTTGCTGAAAAATGTCGCTGGATTAAACCCTAGTCAGCTACATGATGTGTTTGCTGAATGGAACACCACCGATGAACTCGATTCATTTTTGATCGAGATTACGAAGAATATCTTCCCATATATTGACCCAGAAACAAAAAAACCCCTAGTGGATTTGATTGTTGATGCAGCCGGTCAAAAGGGAACTGGACGCTGGACTGTGCAAACTGCATTGGAATTGGGAGTTGCTATTCCTACAATTACAGCAGCAGTTAATGCCCGGATTATCTCTTCGATTAAAGATGAGCGGGTTGCAGCATCGAAAGTCCTCACAGGCCCCAGTGGCAAGTATGACGGGCAAACCAAGGACTTTATCAATAAAGTCCGTGATGCTCTCTATTGCTCAAAAATCTGTTCTTATGCTCAAGGGATGGCGTTGCTATCCACAGCTTCAAAAACATATAACTGGAATTTGGATCTGGGCGAAATGGCGCGGATTTGGAAAGGTGGTTGTATTATTCGCGCTCGCTTTTTGAATAAAATTAAGAAGGCTTTTAGCGAAAATCCAGCTTTGCCTAACTTGCTGTTAGCTCCCGAATTTAAGCAGACAATTCTTGATAGACAGACTGCTTGGCGGGAAGTAATTGCAACAGCTGCAACAGTAGGAATTCCAGTACCCGCATTTAGCGCATCCTTGGATTATTTTGACAGCTATCGCCGCGATCGCTTACCTCAAAATCTAACTCAAGCACAACGCGACTACTTTGGCGCACATACCTACCTGCGTCTTGACAAGCCCGGAAGTTTCCACACTGAATGGGTACCTATTGCTGAAGCTGGGAAGTAAATTTTCACACATCTACATCAGAAGATTGTGAAAGTTTAAAAGTTTCAGAATACAGATTTAGAAGTGGCTCTGAGTTTCAGAGCCACTTTTTTAACGAACCGCAGAGGCGCAGAGAACACAGAGGAAGAGAGGAAGAGAGGAAGATAATAGTGATTTTCTGTTGAGTGAGGAATAATGACACCTCCCCGCTCTTCGAGAGTAGGCTATGATGTACTTCATTTGATTAGGAAAAGCTGTAGCGATTCTTTATTTTTTATTGATTTTAGGGGTTATTATTACCAAGATATTTAGCTTTTAATTCTTCTAATTCTTCATCTATTTTACTTTTACTAGTAGGCTGAGATGTGGGGTTTGTTGGTTGTATTTTATTTGGTTGAGGTTGTTTGCTACCCGAAAATTGAGTCTTCATTTCCTCTAATTCTAGATCAAGTTGACTAGGAGATGGCGATACAAATTTGGCTGGAGGATTGGGTGGTGACTGAGAGATAGGTTTTGGTGCGAACGCCGGTGTGGCTGCTACTTGTGCTTGGTGATTTAAGTCGTTGAGAACTGCATCCACTGTTTGATAACGCCGAATGGGAATGCCTTCTAGCATCTTGTTGAGAATGCGATTCAACTCATTACTAACAGGAGTTTTCAGATATTGCTGCCAAATCCAAGTATCGTTGTGGGTATCATAAGAATCGAAAGGCGATCGCGCTGTTAATAAATTAATACAAGTCGCACCCAAACTGTAAATATCGCTGGCGAAAACAGCCCTACCTCTCATTTGCTCAGGGGCTACATATTCTGGACTACCAATACTTGTACCAGTTTGATTTAAGGCAGCGCCAGTGGCAGATTTAGCCGCACCAAAATCTACTAACACTAGTTTGCGTTGGGCTTCGCCCTTGCCGTAGGCATCGCTCTCACGAATAATATTTTCTGGCTTTATATCGCGGTGAATTACGTGTCTGGCATGACAAAATTTTAATACTGATAATAAATCATTTAATAGCTGCCGGATTTGCGTTTCATTAAAAGCCCCTCTATGCGCTAATTCCTGGGCTAAGTTGTGCCCGTCGATAAATTCTTGTACAAGATACTGCCGGTCTTCTTGGGTAAAATACGCCAGTAATTCGGGAATTTGGGGATGTTTGCCCAATTCATCTAACTGCACCGCTTCTTGATTAAATAACTCCACAGCTTTGGCAAGAGTGCTAGTGCCTTGGGATTGGGGATAAAATTGCTTAATTACGCAGCGTGGTTTTGACGGTTTATCCTCATCCACAGCTAAGAAAGTTTTGCCAAAACCACCTTGTCCAATTGGTTTAATAGCACGGTAACGTTCTTTGAGGAGTAACTTGGTACCACAAGTCCGGCAAAACTTAACATCAGCAGGATTTTCAGGCTTGGGACAATGGGGATTAAGGCAGTAGCTCATACAGGCGATCGCTCTTATATGTCTTTATTTTACTGGCGTTGAGGGTGGGGACTTCCATGAATCCGTTAAACTATGAGCGATCGCACTGCTAAACTATCCCATACCTTCCATAACTGGATGGAAGTAGAACGCAAACCCCAATACTGTATAGGCAGCTAATAACAAAGTACCTTCCAGCCAATTGGACTTACCATCAGAACTAATACTGTTTGCAATTAACACTGACACAACCACAGCAACTAATTCAAAGGGTTTGAAATCCAAATCCATTGGTTTACCCAATATCCGCCCAGCTATCACCAACACAGGCGCGACAAATAAGGCAATCTGCATACTCGATCCCACAGCTACCGAAAGGGAAAGATCCATCTTATTTTTCATCGCCACGGTGACTGCTGTGGCGTGTTCAGCCGCGTTACCGACGATGGGAACCAAAATCACCCCTGTAAACAGCGCCGTCAAACCTAGCTGAGATGTGGCCACTTCCAGAGAATCGACCAACATTTCTGACTCAATTGCCACTAGCAAGGTACATACTAGCAGTACGCTAATCCACAACATCATATTTGGTTTAGCATGAGGGATTTCTTCTTCTTCTGTCTCCGCTACACCCACATCATATAAATAGGAGTGGGTTTTCATCGAAAATAGCAGGGTTAAGCAGTAAACCAGAATTAACACCACAGCAACGGCAATAGAAAGATTTTGCAGTGTTTCTTCGTTAATTCCTTCAGAGGTATAATTCATCGCCGTTGGCATCAAAATGGCAATTACTGCCAAATTCATCGAAGCAGCATTTACCCGCGCCACAATTGGCTGAAATGTCTGTTCTTTGTAGCGCAGTCCTCCCAAAAGCATGGAAAAACCCATTACCAGTAGTAAGTTGCTAATAATCGATCCCGTGATACTGGCTTTGACTACATCTATTAACCCAGCATTTAGCGCTACGAGGGCGATGATTAATTCTGTTGCATTGCCAAAGGTGGCGTTTAACAAGCCCCCCAATGACGGCCCCACTACCACAGCAATTTCTTCTGTAGCTGTACCCATCCAAGCTGCTAAGGGTAGAATCGCTAATCCGGCTGTAATGAAAACTGTCAATTCTCCCCACTCCAGAAAGTGGGCTACTAGGGAAACTGGGATAAACAGTAATAAAACGAAAAGAATAATGTTTTTGGTTGACATTTGGTCTTTTGGGTTGAGGGTATCATTCACAGCGAGCAATCCTAAATTTTAAATTGGAGTGTTGAATTAAAAATTACTTTCACTCATCACTCCGATATGGTACTCTCAACATCCTGTAGACCAATTCAGAAATTGTACTGTTTTCAGTTCACTATAGTGTATGTAAAATAAGATTGCGATTTAAGGAGTTTTTGTAATCTTTTGTTGCAAAAGTATGAATGTGAGCAAAAATACTACACCAAGAATAGGGTTTAATATATTAAAAGACAATTAAAATTTTGATTAGGATTGCTAACCAGAAAACCCCTAACTGAGTTTTTGTTCAATGGCTAATTACATTTGAGCCTTCAAAGATAGAGTTGTCTTGCAAAGTTCCTTCAAGTCGGCAGAGCCGCCCAACGGACTTTGCGCTGTGCGATAACGCAGATTTCCCACTACAATGAGGAAGATTTGTCAAAAATTTGGTTAGTATTCCATAGTTGTTGTTTATACCGGATTTTGCGCTCAAACCATTGGAGAAAGGTTTACGCACAACGTTTTCGGTGCAACTGTAAATTTTTTGTTTTGGATAAATATACATGACTTCTGCTGCTGAAATGCCGGCTAACTCTGGCTCAACGTTAACATTCCATTCAGATCCCAATAACACTAAAGAAAGCGATCCCCTGAGAAAGGCTAATGGTGTTTATGTGACGGTGCATGGTCATTTTTACCAGCCACCAAGGGAAAACCCTTATCTGGACGCAATTGAACGCCAACCGAGCGCTGCACCTTTCCATGATTGGAATGAGCGGATTCATTGGGAATGCTATCGCCCAAATGCCTTTGCCAGAGTCTTAAATGACCAAGGCGAAGTAGTGAAAATTGTCAATAATTACGAGTATTTTAGTTTTAATATCGGGGCAACGCTGATGTCGTGGCTAGAACGCTACGATGTGGAGGTTTATCAGCGTATTTTAGAGGCTGATGCTAAGAGTAGCGATCGCTTGGATGGTCACGGAAATGCGATCGCGCAAGTATACAATCACATCATCATGCCTCTAGCGAATGAGCGCGACAAATATACCCAAATTCGCTGGGGTAAAGAGGACTTCCGCTCCCGCTTTGGCCGCGATCCCGAAGGGATGTGGTTAGCGGAAACTGCTGTAGATTACGCCACCCTAGAAGCCCTCGTTGCTGAGGGTATTCGCTTCATTATCCTTGCACCATCTCAAGCACTGCGTTGCCGTCCCCTCCCCACTCAAGATCATCCCCATCCTGAATGGCTCGAAGTCGGCGGTAGTCAGATTGATTCCACCCGTCCCTATCGTTGTTATTTGAAAGATACTCAAGAGTCCAACGAAACAAATAACAAACCCTACATTGATATCTTCTTCTACGATGGGCCGATATCGCGGGATATGGGTTTTAGTGATGTCGTTTATAATTCCAGTCGCTTTGCCGGACGGATTGGTTCAGCAGTCCGTGGGGATCATCGTCCAGCACAGTTAATTTCTGTGGCGACAGATGGGGAAACCTTCGGACATCACAAAAAGGGAACTGAGAAAACTTTAGCTTATGCCTTTACTAAAGAGTTTCCTCAACAGGGTTGGACAGTAACGAACTTCGCTCACTACCTCAGCCTCAATTCTCCCGGCTGGGAAGTGGAATTGAAGTCAGTCACAGCCTGGAGTTGCGCCCACGGTGTAGACAGATGGCAGGATGACTGTGGTTGCGGTGGAGAAGGCGGTGTTTGGCATCTGAAATGGCGTCGTCCTTTGCGGGATGCCCTAAATTGGCTGCGGGATCAGCTAACTGAGGTGTATGAGGAACATGGCAGACAGTTATTTCGCGATCCCTGGCTAGCACGAGATGAATATATCCAAATACTGCGCGATCGCTCTGCTGCCAATGTCAACCGTTTTCTCGCCCGTCATCAAACCCACAAACTAACAGCAGCCGAACAAGTAGACGCTTTGCGCCTATTGGAAATGCAGCGTCACGCTTTGTTGATGTTCACAAGTTGCGGCTGGTTTTTTGAAGAAATTTCCCGTCCAGAGGGGACGCAAATTCTCCGCTACGCCTCCCGTGCTTTGGAATTGGCGGGGGAAGTGGCTGGTGTACAGTTAGAAAAAGGCTTCGTCAAACGCCTAGCTTTAGCCCCCAGTAATGTCGAACAGTTCAAAAATGGTGCGGAAATTTATCGGCAACTCGTATTAACTGCCCAGCTTGGCTTTAAGCAAGTAGCAGCCCATTACGCCATTACTTCCCTGTTTAATAATCAGAAGCCAGCACAGACACACAATTCTTTGCCTAGAAAAGATGTCGCTGACAAACAGTCTCAGCGTTACCACAAAAAGGTTTATTGCTACGCTGCTAATGAGCTAGATTACCAACTACAACGCATGGGATCGCTAACTCTGGCTATCGGAAGTTTAAAACTGGTATCAGAGATTACTTGGGAAAGCGAGCATTTGGTATTTGCAGTTCTGCATTTGGGAGGCTGGGATTTCCACTGCTGTATTCAACAATTTACCGGGCGGCGTGATTACAGCCAAATCAAAGAAAAGCTGTTTGGGGCACTACAACAAGCTAGTGCGGCTCATACCATCTTGGCAATGACACAGCTATTTGGCGAAGAGGCTTTCAGCTTACAGAATCTATTTGCTGAAGAACGCCACCGAATTATGGGGCTGCTTAGTCAGGAAACGCTGACACGCTTAGGACAGTTGTATACCCAAGCCTACCGTGATAATTATGGCGTGCTGATGGCGTTTCATCGAGATGAAATAGCAGTACCGCAAGAGTTGCAGGTAGCAGCCGATATTGCTTTAGGGCATCGCTGTCTGATGACATTGCGATCGCTTGAGCAAGATATCGCCGATCCCCAAAAGAGTTGGAGTCATATATTAGAATTGGAAGCGATCGCTACTGAAGCAAAACATCTGCGTTGTAAGCTAAATATTCCCGATGGTAGGCAGATGTTAGAACAGTTAATTGCGCGATCGCTTTGGCAATTGTTGCACGATGCCAATGGTAGCTTTAATGCAGATATCCAATTACTGGAGCGATTGATTGATGTCGGGGATCAACTAAATATTGACATTTCCCTACAGCGATCGCAAGAACTCTATTTTAGTTGTCTGCAAAGTCAAATTGCGCCGGTGTGTATTACTAGCTTTGGCAATGAAGCAGAGAATCAGTGTCTTCAGTTGCTTAAGTTGGGTAAAAAGTTAGCCGTTGATGTTAGCGCGATCTCAAATCAGTTGGGATAGATGTAGGGACTCACAGAGGTACATTAGTATCAACTTAGTGTACACACATCTTGGTAATGAATGTTAAACAGGTAAATGTAGCGCTATGTTTGCCTGTTTCCAGTCCTCTCTCTTCCTGTTGAAGTCGGAAATATCCTTCATTATCCTGAAGTTCTTGTACCTCATTTAACTGAGAACCGCTATAAGTGATACTTCAATCAGAATGGACGATAATATATAAGAATTAAGGAGCCAGAATGAGCTAAACCTTAGCTATCCGCTAACAGAAGTCAGAATAGTTAAATTACCCCTAACTGTTGATTTGCAACAGGCGATCGCCAAAAAATGGCCGAAATAACTCACAGGCGAGACTTGACATTTCACCATGCAGATGCATCAACCCCATCTTGTACAACTGAGAGGCTTGCACCCCCTCACAATCTACAAAATTTGATTGCTTGACGATTTCTGTAAACGATGGCAATAAATCAGGATAGCCTTGCAGGTTCCACCATTGTTGTTCTAGATGCTCTGCATAGATGGTGGTGACGAATGCAGAATTTTGTAATAGTTCTTCTAGGGTTACTGTCTGTTGCTGAAGGTAATAAAAAGCCAACTGTAAGCGATAGGGATGTCCTCCCAAAAGGGTAATCAATTGCTCAATTTGTTGCACCGTCATTTCCTCTCCCCACCGATTTGCCAATTCCTGCACCTGAGCCGGGGTAAACTCAGGTAACTCAATAACCAGCCCAGTATTCAACAGTGAGGGATTGATCGAGGGAGGCATCAGGATTTCAGTAGAATGAACCGTCACCAGTCGCAGCTTGTGCCAAGGATTAATGTCTGCATCGCTTTCTTTGGCTCGCTCAGACCAGGTTCGCAGAAGTAGGAGAAATTCACGAGCAATATCCGGGTAAGCAAAAAGCTCGTTGAGTTCATCGATGGCAATCACCAGGGAGCGATTCTCCCTTAAAGATAAGATCACATTCTCGAAATAATCAGTGGCATTTGATTTGCTACCCAAGGAGTTATCCCAAAAATTAGCCGCATCTGGCAAGTCTAACTGCTTGCTGACTCTGACACAGAACCATTGTAGGAAGCGTTCTAGGTTCTGTAAAATCTCGTCGTCGGCAAGTTGCAAGTTCACAGAAACAGTGCGATCGCCCAGGGAGTTAGCGTAAGCCAGGATGCGGGTCATTAGGGAGGTTTTGCCCATTTGCTTGGGGGCACGGATATTGACCAGCGCACCAGGTTCCTGGATCGCTTCGTAACAGAGGGATTCGAGGATGGGACGGTCAATGTAAAAGACTGAATCCAGGGGCATCTGCCCTCCTGGTACGGTTGTGCGACGAGGTTGCAGATTGTCTAGCGTTCGGCTCTGCCGTCCCTTCGGAAATCGTTCCATTTTGTGGGTTTGAGGGGAATTACTGCGAGAGTTGCAAACTGATTCGATAGGACAGATGGTTTCATTCATGGACATTGAGCTAATCTCGGCAATATTGTCTTTATCTGACTCCAGGTAGAGATAATCGTCCTTTAACAAAGTTAGATTAAAGGCATTGAAGCAGCACTCCAAGGTTCGCTTATCGACTCCAGTTGAGGCATTAAAGACCTTGCTGAGGGTATTGGGGGTTAAACCTGTTTTTTCACTGAGGTCTTCGAGAGTGTATCGCTTAAAGTTTTGCTCAATTTCTACCTCAGCTTTTGCTTGATTGAGTTTCTTGAAGCCTTGAGCAGTTAGAGTCGCACCCCGCCGTCGTAGTTGATTTTTTGATTGTAATTGCATTTTCAACTGTAAATCCAAGTGTAAAAATCTGCTTATTAGTAATAGGTGGATATTGTTATTACTTATGCACTTTACAAGTTTACGCAGCATAGTTACAAATCTTAATGATGCAATTCCAGAAAGTTTATTTTGAACGCGCCTATCCTTGACAAATTCATAAAAAACCTATATTTTCAATATTTTTAAATACATAAATATATAATTTTTGAATTGAAGTTTTCTATGGGAAAGATAAACGTAAACATAGTTCTTAACTTGGGGTTTTTTCCAAAGTTAAGAACGACGTTAACTAATGGTTGTTAAGCACTTAAATTTTCGGTAACTGAAACCAATACGGGGAATGGCTTTGGGTATTCGCTGGTGCTAAATCCTTAACTTTTTTCTTAAAGTTGTAAACTTTGCTGGTGTTGGCGGTATAAATTCCTCAAGATAAAAATATTAAAATCACAATCACCCGCAATATTTTAGTTTCAACTTACTCTAACAAGGAGAACAAAAAATGCCTTTTACTGCCAAAGTTATTACAACTGATGAATGGGGAGCAGAATCTGCTGGTTCATTTAAGAAAACAGTTCCTAAATTTATCGTGATTCACAATACCGATAATAAAAATCCTCCTGATGATGTCTCACAAGGAACAGTAGACGGTGGCAAAAAATTAGCCCGTCAGATTCAAGAAGATCATATAAAGAGAAACCGCTGGAATGATTCTGGACACAATTTTCTGAATACGACGGGAGGAATTATTTTAGAAGGAAGACATGGAACCCTTAATGCAGTCAAACAAGGAATGTGCGTTGTCTCTGCTCATGCTAAACAAGACGGAAACCGACTTGGTGGTGGTAATAATTCCCCTGGAATTGAGAATGAAGGCAACTTCAAGACTTTTAAAATGCAGCAAAAACAGTGGGATAGTTTGGTCGAGTTATGCGTTTCCTTGTGTGACTCTTGCAACATTAATCCTAAGAATATTCGAGGGCATCGAGATTTTAGTAATACTGACTGTCCAGGTGATTGGTTATATGGTGAATTACCTCGGTTACGACAGGAGGTTGCTGATAAATTAGGCACTACTCTTAAAGAAGATGAACCATTACTTCAACTGGATGCAATCGGTCAAGATGTTATTGAACTTCAACAAAAACTAACAGATAAAGGCTTTTCTCCTGGGGCAATAGATGGTGATTTTGGCGAAAATACAAGACAAGCTGTTATCGCTTTTCAACGTTCTGTTGGACTACTTGATGATGGTATTGTTGGAAATGATACTCGCAAAGCTTTAGGCTTAACTTAAATGGCTTTCTCGGATTTTGTGGGAAAGTGACTCTAGTTTGAAAAAGTTGCTTGAAGATGTTTCGGGTAAGACAGATTGCGATACATTTATCAAAGTCTCGAAAAGCAACAAAAAATTTGCTATCGAGTATTGCGCCAGACTTCTTAGGTTTACCCTCAACCATCATGGGCCTGTGAAAAGAAAGCAAATCAATTATTGGTTAAACCCCGATACTGTGAAGGAGTTTCAGGGTTTTCTATCCGATTGAATTTTTGTAAGGGGTTACTAACGCCCCCAATTTCAAACTGACGACAAACTTTTTTCTAAGAATGAAATCAGCACTGGCTTTGTAAATGTGACTTCTGGTTCAGCCATTTTTTATCGAACAGAATTCAGGAGTCAGGAGTCAGAAAACAGACATGAATTCTGTACGACTGGTGGATGAATAATTGGGTTTAAAACCCCTACTGAACTACCGTTCAGTAGCTCAAAATCCTGCGCCGGTCTCTCTTACAAAGTTGCTCCTCTTGGGGAGACCCCAAGACCGCACTTTGCGCTGAATCCCCGACTGATTTATTCTGACTCCTGTACGCGAATAGCGGGGCGTTCAGCCCATTCTGACTTCTGAATTCTTCTTCAACTCTCTGGTTCACTTTTCTAACACTCTCTGAGACTACTTGATGAAAAATCCAGTTCAATTAAAAAGTATCCTGCTTTTTTTGATAATGAGTATCGCTCTAAGCGGTTGCAGTTCAGAGAGGAGAGCAGTACTGCGACTGACGGCACTGAACTTCAAAACTCAGGCAAGTGATGCGATTGAATCTGTCAAAACTATCTATCAACTCAATCCTCTACCACGCTCAACTGTTGAACGGCGGAGAATACTGCTTAAAAGACTCTTAAGCGATCGCAAGATAGACTTTGCTGATATAGACAAAGTATCGAATATGATTGAAAACCAACTTCGGACAAATCCCCGACCAAGTCCTGTTAATAACGTTCTCAACGATCTCAAGCAAGAATATATCGTAGCAGGCGAGACTTTTAATAATATTGAACAAGCAGGATTCTTAGGCACTGAGGCGGGTGCGGTTGCTAGAGCAGCTGAACCTTCTAGGCGGTTAACTGTCAAAATGCTACTTCTAGCTGAACTTATTGCTCAAGATCCACCCTCACCGAAAAATCCAGATCGAGTTGTGATTCTTTTTCGGTTTAGCAAACTCGGAACGCAATTTCAGAATGCTACTTCTGAGGAAGAGAAAACACAAATATCCAATCAGGCAGAGCAACTTTTAGATGAGTTACTTAGCGTCAATACAGAAGATAAAACAATGATTTGTCAAGCTAGAGCTAAACTTTTGCTGACAGCCGATACAGGAGCAAAGCTTTCCCAACTAATCGGAAAATACAATGATATAAGCTTTGATGAAGTTGTGGCAAAAATCACCACAATTTTAGGAGTAGCCTCTAGTTTTGGGTCAGATATTACTACTATAAATGTAAGAGTCAAAGAGATTCAAACAGCAATTCAAGAAGATCCAATTTTGAACGATATGTTAAATAAACAAAGACAGAATCTATCTATTGCAACTTCTGATTCTCAATCTCTCGAATGTTCATCATAACAACATAGGTCAAAATTAAAAATGATTACATTAACTAGCCTCGACAAGATTAAAGAAGATATCAAACAGATTATTAATAGCATTGATTCCATAGCAAATCTGTCTACTGGTAAGCCTATCAACTTGCAAGTTTTCGAGCAAGCAAGAAAAAGTCTAGAAAACATCCTCTCTAGATTACAATTTGCACTCTCAGAAGCACAAGATGAAGAGAATTGGGAACTTGAGGATCTCCTTTATGAATCTATTAAAGAATGTGAGGATGCATTCAATGCGGTGACATCGGCTCGATTAACACAAGTTCTGATCCGTCCAGATCACGACCAAATTATTGCCGATCTGCGAAACATCAAACAAGATATTGACGCTGCAATTCAAACAGAGAAAGTGTTGAATTTCTTTATTAGCTTGGCTCGTGTGGTGATTAGATTTGCAGGAGTATGAGATTGCTTGAATTATTGAACTGCTTTTGCCTTGCAAATTCGAGGGTATTTCATTTACCGTAATTCTATCAAATACGATGGCCTATTTTATAGCGACTATATTAAAAGGAGGGCGATCGCACCATATATAAATTTTTACACTAGAGCGATATCTGTTCGTCTAAATGCGATCGCTAATGTGATAGAGACAGTCTTAAAAGTAATGCGATCGCCTATGTATGAAGGTTGATGAGCGTGGGATGTCTGTTCTCAAGAGTGCGATCACCGAAGACGGGGCTTCGCCCATCGCTATTTTTGTAGAGACTGTTTTAAAAGTAATGCGATCGTTTTTTGGTATGGGTTGTGGAGTGCGATCGCTTCTAATGGTTGATGAGCGTGTAATGTCTTTTCGTCCAAGTGCGATAATATTGATTTAGTCAGTTGTTGGATCGGGAGCGATCGTGATTACACAGTTCAACATCAACGATACATTGCTGCAAGAGGCACTTGCCCTGGATGACCAGATAACCGTTGATGCCCTGGTCGAAACTGCACTGCGCGAATATATCCAACGTCGCAAGCGACTCAAAGTGTTAGACCTCTTTGGCACTATTGATTATGACCCAGACTACGACTACAAACAGCAACGTCAGTAGGCATGAGGGTCATAGTTGATACCTCTGTTTGGTCGCTGGCTTTGCGTCGGAGAACCCCACCCGATTCTTCCCCTGTAGTTACCCGATTACGCGATTTAATTATCAATGACCAAGTTGCTTTGCTGGGTGCGATTAGGCAAGAAATCCTTTCTGGCATTCGCAGTTCGGAACAGTTTACCCGTCTACGAGATTACCTGCGGATATTCCCAGATATGGAACTCTTATCTGAAGACTACGAACTTGCCGCAGAGTTTTTTAATACCTGCCGTAGCAATGGTATCCAAGGTTCAAATACTGATTTTCTGATTTGTGCAGTTGCCCATCATCGAAGCTACAGCATCCTCACAACAGATAACGATTTTCAGAGTTTCCAAGCACATATTCCTATTATTCTATTGAGTGTTGAAGGTTAGTGCGATCGCTTCATTTGTGGTTATAATCTATTCTTTTCCGAGTAACTCAAAGAACGTTTCTTTATCAATACCAATATATTGAATCATACCCATTAGAGTACCTTGTTTTAGGTCTTTTCCCGAATATATAGGAATTACAACCCTTTGTCCATCCATTACTATCTTTGATTCGTCTCAAATCCAGGTAATGCACCCTGTTTTACTTCAGAATTCTAACTCTTGAATTTTGCTGTAACTTTATTTACTTGATGTGAGAGCGATCGCAATGGTAGGGATAAAGCCATTCACACTTAAAGAGTCCGTGCGTATGTTTTTCAAAAAAGGTTCCTGCATGGCGGCCAGGTGATATATCGATCCCAGCTTTGGTTTTAACCTCATATAGCCACGGAAAGGCTACTACTAAAACAGCGATGAAAGTGAATAAGTAGAGAATTGTAGTTTTAATGTTGGGGAATCTTAGGGAATTGCTATTGTGATTTTGAGGCATAGAAATAAGAAACGAATAGCCCATACTATCGTAACCTAAAGCTCAAAATATCGTCGGAAGCGGGGATCGATGTTATCTGTTTTTTGCTGATTGCAGGTAAGACAGAGAGTTTGTAAATTGCTGATATCATTTTGACCACCACGGGCAAGGGGAATGATATGGTCAATACTAAGGTGAGTTTCTGTAGTAGTTTTACCGCAACTTTGACATTGATATTTGTCACGTTCAAAAACGTATTTCTTGACTTCCGGTGGGATACGAATACGGGGAGTTTTGTTCATTTTCTCTCTAGTGGTTAAGAAACTCTTCTAAGCTAGGTACATCTACCCAACTGGCTTTTGTATGCGATTCATGGGATAAATCCATCAACAATTGAGAATAAATTCCTTCTCGTAGCGATGGTGTAATTTGCTGGTTGTGTTCAATTCCTTGTACCCATTCGTCTACTACACGGATAAATGCACAAATGCGTCCATCAGCATAATTTTTAGGAAAAATTAACCTATTTGGTATTTCTATTTCCGTCAAGGGTTTACCTGGCTGGGAACCCCAAACCCGAAAACCGTGGATATAATCTTTTTGATTTTCACTGCCCACAATTAATGTACCGCGATCGCCATATACTTCTACCCAATGGGTTCTTGCTGCATGAACAACCGCACTGATAGAAAGTTGGCAAGGTGTACCATTAGCTAATTCCAGAGTTAATATACAGTTGTCATCTGTATTCACTGGCTTAGATTCCCCGCTAACAGGGTCAACTCGTGTAGGAATCGCAGTAGTTAAATGGGCGTTTAATCTCCGAACTGGCCCGAATAACCAGTGAATGTAATCGAAGGCGTGAGAACCTAAAGATCCTAATGCACCGCCTCCTTTTTCTTTGTCAGAATACCAATTCCAAGGGCGTGAAGTATCAGCACGAGAAGAACCTAACCAATCAATTTTAATTAATCGTAACTCACCCACATAATCTTGTGACAATAGTTCAGCAAACAACTGCCATGCAGGGACAAAGCGAAATTCAAAATCTACAGTTGCAATTACGCCTTTTGCCTTTGCTAATTGATAAAGTTCTTTAGCCTCAACTGCATTTAAGGTTATCGGTTTTTCTAGTAATAAATGTTTTCCAGCTTCCAGTACAGTTTTTGCCATTTCATAGTGCAAAAATGGCGGTGTAGAAATACTGACTGCTTGCACTTCTGGTAATGCCACAATATCAGCCAGAGAATCAGAGGCGTGGGGGATATTATGGGATGCTGCTATGGCTTTGGCTTTATTTATATCTCGATGATAGACGGCAACAACCTCAGTCTGAGGATGTGCTTGGAATCCAGGGATGTGAACTTTTTGACCAAATCCAGTACCTGCGATCGCAATTCCAATCATATAATTTTTCTTCCTATATTTATGTGATTTTTATTATCGTAAAACTCTAAAGGTTAATATTGAACTTACGCACAAGACAACCGCTCTATTCTGTAAACTTAACAACACTAACGGATTTTCAATATGCGAGTTCAAATAACTGTAGTTGCGTTCCTTGCCGCCGTAGGCATCGCAGCAATGTTAGTGAGTGGTAAAAATCTAGAAGCTCTTGCAGACTCGCAACCATCTATTCAAGATGGGGCTGGTGAGATTGTAACACCAAAAGCTACGATCCATATAGAGGGAGGGTACGCCCAATATGGTGATTATATAGGAGTTAGTTTAGGAGATAGCCAGACACTGGAAGTTTCCCAAAAAATTGTCAAAGATATCCAGATTCGTTTTATTAATAACAGAGGTTTGCCAATCAAAGGGCGAACTCAGAAAGATTTTATCATTGGTTTGCTGAAACTCAAACCAGGTCAGGTATTTAGTGAAGATTTACTTCAAGCAGACTTGCAACGATTGAGGAGATTAGAGTCATTTAATCAAGTCAATGTCTACCATAAAGAAGATGCTGACAGTGTTAATATCCTTTATGCAATCAAAGAGCGTAGCTTTCCTTCTCTTATTTTAGGAGGCGGTAATAACGATGACGTTGGGCTATATGGTCGAGTTGGTTATAAAGATGAAAACGTTAGCGGACTGAACGATAAACTAAATACAATTTTGCAGTTTAGCACTAAAGATGTCCAATTTAATGGTCAATTCACTAGTCGTTATCGTTCTGAAGAACCAAACCGCTTAGGTTATAGCATTAGAGCTTTTCGTAGTCGCAACACATCGGGAACCTTTAACGACGATATCAAATTAGCTGACGGCAGCAAAGTGCGAGAAGGAAGATTTGGTGGTTCTGTGGCACTTTTACGATCTTTTGATGAGTGGGATACATCTGTAGCGCTCAACTATACCAGAATTAGTCTACGCGATGGAGACTATAACGTTGTCCAGGTTGATAGATTGGGGAGTCCTCTATCTGTGAGCGGCACTGGAATTGATGACTTATATACAGTATCATTTGCTGTATCTAGAGATCGACGCGATCGCCGAGACAATCCGACTCAAGGCTCAATTCTCACCTTTAGCACAGAACAAGCCATTCCCATTGGACTAGGGAATATTTCCAGCAACCGCTTACGGGGAGACTATATTCAGTATTTACCAGTCAGTTGGATAGGTAATGGTAGACCAACCGACAACCCAGAAATGTTGGCTATTAATTTACAAATTGGTACAACTATTGGAGACTTCCCACCAGCCGATGCTTTTAATATTGGTGGACTAGATTCTGTCAGAGGTTACGGTTATGGTAAAGTTGCCAGTGGTCGGAGTTATGGTTTAGCTTCTGTGGAATATCGGTTCCCAATTTTTCAGTCAATAGGGGGAGTTGTCTTTACTGACTTCGCCTCAGATTTCGGGTCTAGCGACACCGTGTTAGGAGAACCAGGAGTCTTACGAGACAAACCTGGAAGCGGCTTTGGTTACGGGTTAGGATTGCGGCTGAAGTCATCTTTTGGTTTGATTCGAGGCGACTTAGGAATTAGCGATCAAGGTGAAGTTAGATTTGAAGTTACCACAGGTCAGCGATTTTAATCCCATTACTTTTTACTTTGCGTTTAAAATCGCCATGATTTCACGCAAAGCTTTACTTAGTTAAGTATTTAATTAACATATAGCGGATTTGATTTGACAATACCTTACATTGTTAATGCAGTGACTTGTTATGTTAATGCGGTGGCTTGTTATGTTAATGCAGTGACTTGTTATGTTAATGCGGTGGCTTGTTATGTTAATAGGACTTACGCAAAACTACACGTGGTAGGGGCAATTCATGAATTGCCCCTACCGGAAACTCAGGGTTTAGGCTATTCTTTGCGTAAGTCCTGGTTAATACAGTAGCTCAACAGATGGATTTAGATTATTACGGGTTTGATGCCATTTCTTCTTTGCTGAGTTGCCTTTTGCTTAAGTTTCTGTACGTCAAATGCGCGAAAGGGTAGGTGTACAAATTCCACACCCCCAAAAAAGTGCTTCTATCCCAACACCAGCAAGCTTTCACCCCACTAATCACCCAATTATTATCCGCGCAATCCCTGAAATGCTTACAAAAATTGGGTTTCAGCCTTTAAATTTTCTTGACACTCTTTCCAAACAAATTCTGTAATGCTATGATTGCTTTTAAGTCGCGCAACTGCACCTTGAAAACCAAATACAGCTTAGGTTTCAGCCTCCCGCTATTGCAATTTATCTAAATCCCTATTAGGGATTGAAACTTTACTAGGATTGTATTCTACACTCACCCTTTTAAATTGCAATTTATCTAAATCCCTATTAGGGATTGAAACAGCCTTCTGCTTCCAATCGCCTTTTCCAGTAAGAATTGCAATTTATCTAAATCCCTATTAGGGATTGAAACCAACGTGAAGATGAGTACCACTACTACGCCCAGTCATTGCAATTTATCTAAATCCCTATTAGGGATTGAAACCTTTGCATTGCAACCACTGGATCTTTCCAGATACAATTGCAATTTATCTAAATCCCTATTAGGGATTGAAACAAATAAACATTGCTATTTTGCTCTTTAGCGTAGGATTGCAATTTATCTAAATCCCTATTAGGGATTGAAACCTTTGACTTCCCAGCCCGAACAAGATGAATATCAATTGCAATTTATCTAAATCCCTATTAGGGATTGAAACTTATAATATAATTGATGAAATAACAGAAGAAAAAAGATTGCAATTTATCTAAATCCCTATTAGGGATTGAAACCTATCTAATGATGGCAATCAAGAATTTAAAATAGATTGCAATTTATCTAAATCCCTATTAGGGATTGAAACATGCGGCCCTGGAGAGCGATCGCCTCCCATACCGTCCAATTGCAATTTATCTAAATCCCTATTAGGGATTGAAACTGAAACTAGATATTATTGACACATCCAAACAATTAGATTGCAATTTATCTAAATCCCTATTAGGGATTGAAACATAGAGAAGGCACATCTGCGCGATATCATCCGAAATTGCAATTTATCTAAATCCCTATTAGGGATTGAAACCATAATATTTTTAATAATACTTTTGTACTATTAAATTGCAATTTATCTAAATCCCTATTAGGGATTGAAACCTTAACAATCTTGTTGACGAAGGAATTCAGGGGATTATTGCAATTTATCTAAATCCCTATTAGGGATTGAAACAAAAACAAGGAAAAAGATTATGGCGCGGTCGCTGGAAGAATTGCAATTTATCTAAATCCCTATTAGGGATTGAAACTTCGCCATACACACCAGAATTACTCTCGTAGCGAAATTGCAATTTATCTAAATCCCTATTAGGGATTGAAACGGCAGGAAGAAAAACCGTATCTACCTGGGCAGTGTAGGCAGCATTGCAATTTATCTAAATCCCTATTAGGGATTGAAACGCAGCAAATATTGGAGGAGGGACAGAGGAATGGAATTGCAATTTATCTAAATCCCTATTAGGGATTGAAACCGGGAGATTGGAGAGGCGATCGCTAACCACGGCGATTGCAATTTATCTAAATCCCTATTAGGGATTGAAACGTAGACATCGCTTTCACTCTACAATCAGTTTATTATTGCAATTTATCTAAATCCCTATTAGGGATTGAAACTGCCTTTCACCGTGGAATGGAAGGGTTACGGCGAATTATTGCAATTTATCTAAATCCCTATTAGGGATTGAAACGTGCATTAATTCATCCCGATAAAACTGGAATTATGGATTGCAATTTATCTAAATCCCTATTAGGGATTGAAACTTGTTGCCTGGGGCGATCGCTACTGCCTCCGCAGATTGCAATTTATCTAAATCCCTATTAGGGATTGAAACTACGACAAGCTTGCACGATGGTAGACAATGATAATTGCAATTTATCTAAATCCCTATTAGGGATTGAAACGGGATTCCAGGCTTCAGCATCTTTGATTTCCTTGATTGCAATTTATCTAAATCCCTATTAGGGATTGAAACTCCAATAAACTAGCCATTTCCCTCTGAGTAACATCATTGCAATTTATCTAAATCCCTATTAGGGATTGAAACTCAAATATTCCAAAGTGTGAGATGTAAGAGATATTGCAATTTATCTAAATCCCTATTAGGGATTGAAACAGCTTAGGTCTTACTCGTACTTCGTTTAGTCGTTTATTGCAATTTATCTAAATCCCTATTAAGGATTGAAACCACAGAAGGGTTTTATAAAAGCGATCGCTTCTACTATTAGGCTCTTGTATTCACCAAGACAGCGATCGCCTACACAAACCCTAATTACTTAAGCTTAAACTCCGTATACTTCCCTCCCAAACCTTCCACAATCGTGCGTGTATTGGCAATCAACATTCTCTGGTAAGTGTCGCCCTCTGTTCCCTTTTCTCCCAAACCATCAGCAAATAATTCTCGGTCTGAAACCTTAACTTTTGCTTCTTTTGCTACCGCTTGTATGAGTTTAGGGTTAATCGTCGTCTCTGCAAAAATCGTTGGTACACCCTCTTTTTTAATATCCTTCGACAATGCACCTACTCGCGCAGGTGTCGGCGCTTCTTCTGTACTAATACCCCCTAGCGCCCCTTCAATAGGAATTCCATAAGCTTTGGAATAGTAACCAAAAGCATCATGAGTGGTAACTAATTTGCGTTGCTTAGGTGGAATTGTGGCTATTTCTGATTTAATCCAAGTGTCTATCTGACTGATTTCACTGGTTAGCTTTTGAGTATTGCTGGTATAAGTGGCAGCATTATTTGGGGCTAGCTTTGCCAATTCTTGAGAAATCGTTTGTGCGATCGCTATCCCATTTTGAGCATTGTGCCATACATGGGGGTCGGTAACAGTTTTACCATCATCCTCAAATTGTTGAGGTTTAGGGACTGCAACTTCATCTACAGCTACCTTGGGAGCAGAATTTGAAGTAGCTTTGATTAACTTAATTAAACCAGGTTCAAAATTGTAACCGCCGTAGAAAATTAACTTAGCTTGCTCAATTGCTTTGCTATCCTCCGGCTTAGGTTGGTATACGTGCGGATCGGAACCGGGATCGATTAAGCACTTAAGGTCAATGGTATCGCCTGCGATTTCTTTAGTTAAGCCACAAGCAACGGTGTTGGTTGCCACTACTAAGGGGCTTTTACCGCTAACTTCTGCAACAGGTGAAGTACCTGTTTGGGGAGCCACCACATTATTAGGAGGTGTAGGAGTCGATTGGCTGGTTTCTGATGTTGGACTACATCCAAGTACCCCGCATGTTAAGGCAAGAGCCGCTAAAGATTTCAATCGTAGTTTGTGAGATATCATAAATCTGATTGCTTCAGTTATATTGATTATCATTATCATATAAACAGTAAATTTATGTTAGAAGTTAAACATTTAGCTGTAAATTATCGAGGAGTGACGGCGGTTGAAGATGTGAGTTTCCGCTCGTTACCGGGACAACTTGTAGGTGTGATTGGCCCAAATGGTGCTGGTAAAAGCACAATGGTGAAGGCGATTTTAGGTTTAGTACCGACTACAAGCGGAGTTGTCAAGTTTCGCGATCGCGCTTTGAAACAACAATTGAGTTCTGTTGCGTATGTACCACAGCGATCACAGATTGACTGGGATTATCCCATAACAGTGTGGAATGTAGCGCTAATGGCGCGGACGGTGCATACAGGGTGGTTTCGCGCACCTTCACGATCATCTCAAGAAATAGTTAAAGATGCTCTGGCGAGGGTGGGAATTTTAGAATTGCGATCGCGTCAAATTGGAGAATTATCAGGCGGACAACAGCAGCGAGTATTTTTAGCAAGAGCTTTAGCACAACAAGCTGAATTATTATTTTTTGATGAGCCGTTTGTCGGAGTTGATAAAAAGACAGAAGCCATCATGTTTGATGTGTTTGAAGAACTAAAATCTCAAGGTAAGATTTTGCTAGTAATCACTCATGATTTGGGAACAGCCTTGACAAAATGCGACCAGTTACTCTTATTAAATAAACAGATGATTGCTAATGGTTCGATGAAAGAAGTGATGACAGCAGATAATATTCAACGTGCTTATGGAGATAGCATATTTATATTGAATAGGGAAGTAGCTTAATGTTAAATTGGCTAATTGAACCTCTAAGTTTTGAGTTCATGCGTGGGGCAATTGCTACAGCAATTCTGCTAGGAATTCTTTGTGCTGTTGTGGGTAATTATCTGATTGTGCAACGCATGGGAATACTAGGAGATGTAATTGCTCATGCAGTTTTACCAGGACTAGCTATAGCCTTCTTCTTAGGTATCGATATTTTCTTAGGTGCATTTATCTGCGGAACTCTCAGCACCTTTGTTATTTCTTGGATTCAATCTCAATCCCGCATTAAAGTTGATGTAGCAATGGCGTTAGTTTTTTCTGGTTTTTTAGCTTTGGGTATCATGCTCATCACCCTACTAAAAAGCAAATTAGACCTGCATGAATTTTTATTTGGCGATATTTTGAGCGTAACCGCAGATGATGTGAAAAGAACTGTGATTATCACAGTTGTTGTCTTGCTTTTAATTAAATTATTTTACAAAGAATTGTTATTTTACACTTTTGATCCACTCGGCGCTCAAGCAAGTGGTTTACCGATTAATTTGATTCACTTTGCCTTAAATGGTGCTATCACAATGACGATTGTTGCTAGTATGCAAACCGTGGGTGTAGTATTAGTTGTTTCACTGCTGATTGGGCCAGGAATTACAGCTTATTTATTAGTCAAAGAATTACATCAAATGATGCAATTAGGCGCAATTATTGGTGTAATTAGCAGTGTAACTGGGATGTATATTAGTTATTATTTAAATGTCCCATCTGGTGCTGCGATCGTTTTAGTTGTGTCTGTATTATTTTTGTTAGCATTATTTTTGAGTCCTAGTCAGGGAATTTTGACCAGGCCAGAAATGGCTCATCAAAGAGCTAGGCTTCTTAACCAGTTCAAATCTCAAAATCCCAAGTGAGCCATGCCTTCCTGAGCCATTTAATTAAAGAGTCAACTGACCAGTTCGCAACATTTGAAGCGCTAAAGTCCGACAACTAGAGCAATCACAGCCAAACTTGGCGTTAGCGACAGCTTACCGAAGGTATCGCTACACTCCCAACTGTATCACCATTTGCATCTAGGGAAAAAACTCGTGGATTCACTTGAACAGCCTAAGTTTTAGTGGTTTGTGTAGCAGAACTCTTTGTTGGGGAAGCAACAGTACCAGTAATGGGGATTGTAGCTACCGAAGGTTTACCTTCTGCGACAGCAGCATGGCTCATCAAGACAAACAAGTAAAAAACACAAGAGCTACTAAGCAGTGTGAGTATTGTTTGATTCATGGCAAAAATCTCATGTTGTAGTTTATAAAGTTAAAATTTAGCATTAGGATAAACATCTGCTATGGCTAAACTCAACTGTTTAGTTACACTAGGTATAACCAATTAATAAATACGCACTTATGAATAAGAAAGTGTTAATGCTCCTTGGCTACTCTGGTTCTCTAGCTACAACAATTCTAGCTCCTCACTCTGTCCAGGCTCTAATGCCAAATAAAATACCAGAAGCAAATGTATCTGTTCCAAGTGTGAATGTGACTGATACTTCTTCACAGTCAGATTTTCCACAAGAATCAAGAATGTCAGAGAGCATGGTTAAACAGTATGCTCAGACAAAGTTTGGTTGCACCTGTGCCAGTTGTATGAACTTGGCACGTCAAATGCTCCAGCAAGACGGCTCTGCGCCGACTAGCCCTGTAGGATTTTGAATTGCCCAAAACATAACCAAATTCTTAGGCACGAACCCGTCATAAAATGCCCCGTCGTCGAGAGTTACAAGTTTAGCAAGATTGACACTCTCAGTTCTGTTCGCGCTTGCGTCTCCCTTTGGGAGAAGACACTGAGATTCTTAGTTCGTGCCTTAAAATGTTGCAGCATTTCTCCCCATTGCTGGGCTTTCTTAAACCCCAGATTTGGATTTTGTAATCTGGCGCTGACTTTGAAATCCCTTACTATCGCCGTAATATACGGTCTTAAATTCCACTTGATTTGTGCCAGGATTGTAGAGAGTATAAGTAGCTTGACCTGGTGTGCGTCCCACATTGCCCACCCCAATTACTTGACGCGGATTAACGGTAACTGTTTGAGAAGACACTTGGTTATCAAGAGTAGTTAGTCCAGTTGTAATAGAACCACCTTGCAGATGATACTGAAAAGTTAAACCAGAACGTCCGCAAAATAGGTTATTTGCTTGCATCCGCGACAGTCTATCAAGCATTTGAATTGGGGGAGTTTCTGGGGTTAATTCTTCGCCCACACCTACCGTTGAACCGTGAATTAACAAACAATCTAATTCAAAAAAACCAAAATCTAGCGATCGCAACCATTGTACTGTCTTCCGGGAAACACAATCCCATAGCATCTTCACAGTGTCGCCCCCATATTTTGCAATTAATTCCGGTGCGTCCCCAGTCGGGCCTAAACCATGCAAAATCAAACACTGTTCTTCCCACCAACCTTTACAAATCAGGGGTTTTAATTCTCCACGACATGGGTTAAGTACTCGTTCTACCAAGTTCTCGGCTTCTGGTCTTGGCCCTACCAAGTCACCTAAAATATACAAAGCTTCTACGGTATTACCATGACGCTTAATATCAGCCATTACAGCCTCATAAGCTGCTAGATTAGCTTCTATTCCGCTTAAAATCGCCCATTTATTCATAGTTATTTTTTTTAACGCAAAGGAACGCGGAGGGAAACGCAAAGGAAGAAGAGGAGGAGAGAGAAATTACCTTGTGCAAACATGAGTCGGGTCATCGGCTCGTTCTGCATATTCCAACCCATGCGCTAAACGCCAAGCAAAAATTGCAGGTAAACCTTTTTCAATAATCGCTGCACAGGTTTTTTGGTAGTCGTAAGGTACTTCGCGTAGTTTGACTTCTTGAGTATCTGTGTCGTAAATTACATAAGTAGCATTCGGTCGTCCATGTCGGGGTTCTCCCACTGAACCTACATTCACAATCCTTTTGAGAGGAGATGTAAAGCTCATTTCCTCTGATTTTTCTCCTCTGTCAACGTGTATTTTTAACTGCCCACCATCAAGAGTCCGGGCATAAGGTACATGAGTGTGTCCACAAAATAGCACATCTGAATCTGTGGAAATTACCCGCTCTAATGCTACAAAAGCATCGAGTTGAGGTAGTAAATATTCATGGTTGCTATGAGGACTACCATGAACAAAAGCCAAATTTCCCTCTTTGAAACTGTGGGGTAACTTGGCTAAAAATTCGCGGTTTTCTGGGTTAATTTCTTTATTAGTCCACTCATGCGCCTGTATTCCTCTTTTTTCTGCCAACAACGACGGATAACTGCAATCGCAAGCGTTCAATCCTTCCACAATATCTTCATCCCAACAGCCGACGCAGGTGGGAATATCTAAAGCACGAATTTGGGCAACTACTGCATTGGGATGCGGCCCATATCCTACCAAATCTCCAACACAAAAGATTTTTTCAGCTTTTTGTTGGTCGATATCTAGTAATACAGCATCCAAGGCTTCGTAATTGCCATGAATACATGACATAACAGCTATTTTCATACTGGTTCCCTCTCTAATAGAATCTCTTTAATCTGTTGTTGGTATTGCAAAATCAACCCATCAGATAAACAGCAATCTGATAAGGTTTGCCTTAAAGTTGCTTCATCCAAGTTTTCCCCCACCACTTCTAATCCACTGAAACGCTGAGGTCTACCTTCCAAGTAGCGCGGTAAGTCTAATTCCAGAAAATCCGTTTGGGGAAGGCCAGCAACAAAATCACAATAAATTGACCTACCATCGTTAACGTCAAAAATTCCTTTGGCGCGGGTGACGATACCGTAAGCACCGTGGGTAATTTCGTACCAAAATTCTTCTAAACTGTTTTCGTCAATGACTTGACCGTTGCTTGCCGCCCGCCATAAAGTTTTAGCAGTACTGGTTTGGGCTGGTGCGCCACGCACAATCTCGTTCGCCCAAGAATGGTATTCAGAGTCTTTGCAGTCGGGTGGTAGGACTGCTATGGCACGGTAAGTTAGATTATCTAATATTTGTGTTATGGCCTCTAATTGCAAGTAAAACCCCAATTCGATGTAAACTGCCTCTGCTTTAGGTATTTGGTTGAAAAATTCAACTTCCTGACCATCACCAAAGACTTGGATACCAGGAAATTCAGTAGCTATGCGGTTTTGGTCAATGGGAACAGTCCCAGTCCCAGGGCTGTAATAAATTATTTTGTCAACAGCGGCGATGTCTCGCATTTGTTGGTAAACCCAAGTAGTTTTTCCAGCCCCAGATGAACCAGCGACAACAGTAATGATTGGTACAGATATAAGCATAATGATAATCATTCTAATACAATTTTGAATGTAGTAGCGAGAAAATTGCTGATTTTACCAATGCCACTGAGTTGTACCATCTGGATTTTTGAACCTCACACGACTTGAAGTCGTGTGATTCCTGCTTCAACGATCTCCGCTTGGATTGCACCAAGACTTACAAGTTCTCCACAGGCGTTTAG